>NZ_VFNO01000023.1:0-1172 GCF_006715575.1 Brevibacillus sp. AG162 | reverse complement strand
TGGTCTCGGAGAGACGCGCGTTTAGGTTACGCGACTATCACGCTCTATGGTCAGCTTTCCCAAGCTGTTCACCTACGCGCGTCTTTTGTAACTCCATGTGAGACGCCCCACAACCCCGCCAGGTAAACCTGACGGTTTAGGCTCTTCCGCGTTCGCTCGCCACTACTGACGGAATCACTATTGTTTTCTCTTCCTCCGGCTACTTAGATGTTTCAGTTCACCGGGTCTGCCTTCTCATCACCTATGTATTCAGTGATGGATACCATCCCATTACAGATGGTGGGTTCCCCCATTCGGAGATCCCCGGATCAAAGCGTGCTTACCGCTCCCCGAGGCTTATCGCAGTTCGCTGCGTCCTTCTTCGGCTCCTAGCGCCAAGGCATCCACCGTGTGCCCTTAGTAACTTAACCACATTGGTTAGCACTAAAAAGTACTTACAGTTAATATCTTAGCAATTTCATGCAGTATCCAGTTTTCAAGGAACAAAAACTTCGTTTTTGTTGACCGCAAGCGGTCATATTGAAGTTTTATAAAAAACGTCGAGACGTTTTTTACTTTTGCTAGTTACTCGTAAGAGTAACTGCCTGGCAACGTCCTACTCTCCCGGCTCCCTGCGGAGCAAGTACCATCGGCGCTGGAGGGCTTAACGGCCGTGTTCGGCATGGGAACGGGTGTGTCCCCTCCGCCATCATCACCAGACAATTTTACTATTTCTCAAAAGTGACGAAGAACAATGTATCACATCTTCTTAATCACATTCAAGTGTTATTTTTTAGAAAATGGTGGAGCTGAACGGGATCGAACCGATGACCTCCTGCTTGCAAGGCAGGCGCTCTCCCAACTGAGCTACAGCCCCATACTGGGCAATATTTAGTGGTGGGCCTAGGCTGACTCGAACAGCCGACCTCACGCTTATCAGGCGTGCGCTCTAACCAACTGAGCTATAGGCCCTCGTAAGCCACAAAAAAAGACGTACTACTCCAAAGGCCAAAAACTGCGGCACTTTAAAGTTCTATATACGTCAGGGAGTTGATGCTCCCTCAAAACTGAACAGCGAATTGTGCGTTACGGTCATATCTCCATAGAAAGGAGGTGATCCATCCGCACCTTCCGGTACGGATACCTTGTTACGACTTCACCCCAGTCATCTACCCCACCTTCGGCGGCTGGCT
>NZ_VFNO01000020.1:0-6867 GCF_006715575.1 Brevibacillus sp. AG162 | reverse complement strand
TCGTTACCTGCCAGATGGTCTGATCGAATTCATCGGCCGAATCGACAATCAGGTAAAAATCCGCGGATTCCGCATCGAGCTAAGTGAAGTAGAGTTCGTTTTAGCCAAACACCACGCTCTTGCCGCCTCCGTCGTCATTGTCCGCGAAGATGAACCGGGCAAGAAACAGCTCGTCGCTTACGCGGTCAAGCAAGCGGAGCAAGAGGTTGACATAGCCGAACTGCGCCAACACTTCAAAGCACATGTTCCGGATTATATGGTGCCATCTGCTTTTGTCATGCTGGATGAATTGCCGCTTACGCCAAACGGGAAAGTAGACCGCCGGGCCCTGCCAAAACCTGACTATGCGAACACAAGTGATGGGGACTACGTTGCACCACATACCTTTATCGAACGCAAACTGTCTGAGATTTGGCAAGACGTTCTCAGAATCGAAGAAATCAGTATCCATTCCAACTTCTTCGAACTCGGAGGGGACTCGATCCTGAGTATCCAAATCGTCTCTCGGGCTAACCAAGCAGGGATTCGTCTTACACCTAAACAGATCTTTGAAAACCAAACAATCGCTGAACTGGCAGCTCTCGTTTCAACAACTGGAAACGGGGAAAATGCTATTCAACTGGCGGAACAAGGCCTCGTGACCGGAAATGTGTTGCTTACGCCAATTCAGAAGTGGTTCTTTGCCGCAAATCAACCGTCTATCCATCACTGGAATCAATCCTTCTTGTTGACAGTCGAGGAACCGGTTGATACGAACGCATTGGAGCGTGCCATTACCGAGTTGCTTGCACACCATGATGCTTTACGCATGCGTTATACCAACAACGACGGTTTATGGTCACAACACATCGAGGGCTTAGGCGAACCTGTACCTTTCCATTTGGTTGATTTGGCTGATCTCTCATCAGAGGAGCAATTCGCGCGACTGGAAGAAATTGCAGGCGAGATGCAAGCGAGTCTGAACATCACAGAAGGCCCTCTGTTCCGAGCTGTGTACTTCCACCTTGGAAAAGAACGCGCGGGACGCCTCCTGCTCGTTGTTCATCACTTGGTAGTCGACGGGGTATCTTGGCGCATTTTGCTGGATGACTTGCAGTTGGCCTATGAGCAAGCTGTAAATGGTCAGACGGTGCAATTCCCGTCAAAAACGACCTCGTTTAAAGCATGGGCGGAACAGTTACACGCTTATGCCAAGTCCGATTCGCTTGAAAAGGAAAAAGCCTTCTGGGCAAATCAAGCGTATGAAGTGGATCCACTTCCTGTCGACCGTACGTTTGAGCCAGCTCAAAACACCGAGGCATCCACGAAACAGATTACACTGACGCTGACCGCCGAAGAGACGCGCAACTTGCTTCACGAAACGCTCCCTTCCTACCGTCTGCAAATCAATGACGTATTGCTTGCTTCCTTGGCAAAAGCGCTGAATCGTTGGACAGGAAAAGAGACGATGGTCGTAACTCTGGAAGGACATGGACGCGAGGAGATTATCGAGGGAGCAGATTTATCACGTACGGTTGGCTGGTTCACAAGTATGTACCCGATACAGATTTCTACCGAGCAAGAAAAACCTTGGGGACATACGCTGAAGGCAGTCAAGGAACAGCTCCGCCAGATTCCAAATAAGGGTGTCGGCTATGGAATTTTGCGCTATCTATGCGATGATCTTGAACTACAACACCGACTGAACGCCAAACCGAAACCGCAAATCAGCTTCAACTACCTTGGACAATTTGATCAGACGGTGGCGGTTTCCTCTACGTTTGGCATAGCGTCTGAATGCAGTGGAGCCAATCTTGCCCCTGATTCGATTCGGGAGAACTTGTTAGATATCATTAGTGCGGTTACAGGAGATCAGCTGCACGTCACCTGGTTGTACAACGAAAACATCCATGACGAACAGACGATTGCGGCGGTTGCTGATGATTACATGGAAGCACTGCGGGAGATTATGTCTTACACGCAAGCGGCAGAGGAAATCGGCTACACACCGTCAGACTTCCCGCTGGCTAACCTAAATCAGCAGTCTATCGACAAATACATCGCTTCGGATCGGCAGATCGAAAGTGTATACGCGCTGACACCACTGCAAGAGGGGATGCTGTTCCACTCCCTGTATGAACAAGAGGGCGGCGATTATGTTGTACAGTTCCTCATGACAGTGCGAGATATTAGCTTGGAAGTATTCGAGCAAGCATGGCAGAAAATAGTCGACCGCCATTCGATTCTTCGTACCTCCTTCATTTGGGAAGGATTGGAACAACCGCATCAAATCGTTCGAAAACAAGTAAAAGTGAGCTTAGAGAAAATCGACCTACGCCATGTGGATGTCGATAAGCAGGAAGCTGAAATTCAATCGTACATGGAAAAAGACCGGGTGCGAAACTTCCCGTTTAATAAGGCGCCATTGATGCGTTGGACATTGTTTTGCACGAACGACAATACGTATCGCTTCTTATGGAGCTTCCATCATATTTTGCTAGATGGCTGGAGTATGCCACTTGTCTTGCAAGATTGGCAGGCAAGTTACCAAGCGATCGATAAAGGCGAAGAAGAAAAATTAGAAGCAGTCCAACCATTCAGCCGCTATATCGCATGGCTCAATAAGCAAGATAAACAAGTTGCGGAGCGCTATTGGCGCGAGCAGTTAAAAGGCTTCTACGAGCCAACACCACTTGCTATGGGAAAAGCAGGCAGTCATGCCATACAGCCTAAAGCCTACAGAGATCGAACCGTTTCCTTATCCAAGGAAGTAACGGCCCACCTGCAAGCTTTTGCCCGCAAGCAGCAGTTGACGATAAATACGTTGGTGCAAGGGGCATGGGCACTCATCCTGAGAGGTTACAGCGGATCAGACGATGTTGTCTTTGGAACAACAGTTTCTGGTCGTCCAGCAGACCTGCCAGGAGTGGAAAACATGGTAGGACTCTTTATTAATACGCTACCTGTCCGCGTCATGTTTGACCCAAGCCAAACGATACAGGAATGGTTACAACACTTGCAAAAGACACAATTAGACATCCGCCAATACGAATATACACCACTTGTAGACGTTCAAGGCTGGAGCGCGGTCCCACATGGACAATCGTTGTTCGACAGTATTCTCGTTTTTGAGAACTACCTGAACAGTACAAGTGAGGATTCAGATTCCGGAGTGTCGCTGAGTGAAGTCCAAGCAGTGGAGCAAACCAATTACCCCTTGACATTGGTGGCGGCTCCTGGCGATGAACTTGCTCTCAAATTGATCTATGAGCAAGGGCGTTTTGATACGGAAGTGATTGGTAAGGTATTAGAACAGATGTCGCAGGTTCTACATGCCCTAACTGCCCAAGCGGAACAACCGTTGCGTACACTTTCATTTATTACGGACGAGGAACGCCACAAGCTGTTAGTGGAATGGAACGCGACGGAAACGGAATATACTCGTGACGCGGTGATGCACCAGCTGTTTGAAGCACAAGTCGCCGCTACACCGGATGCGGAGGCTTTAATCGTCGGAGAAGAAAGACTGACGTACGCCGAGCTGAACCGCCGAGCAAACCAGTTGGCTCACTATCTGCGGGTGCAAGGGATCGGTCCAGAGGTCTTGGTCGCTGTTCTCATGGAACGTACAACCGAGATGATCGTAGCGATGATGGGAATTCTCAAAGCTGGCGGCGCGTATGTACCAATTGATCCCGCGTATCCACAGGAGAGAATCGGCTATACGTTGGAGGATTCGCAAGCGGCAATCCTGTTGACCCAAGGAAGCCTGCTACCGATGCTGCCTGAACATACCGCACAAGTGATCTGCCTGGATCGTGACTGGGAGTCTATCGCGGAGCAAAGCGAAGAGAACCTGCTTAATCTGGTGGAGCCAACGAACCTTTCCTATGTCATCTACACCTCGGGCTCGACAGGTCTGCCCAAAGGAGTAGCGATTCAGCACAGTAGTGTCATTGCCTTTATCGCTTGGGCGAAAACCGTCTTTTCGGCTGAAGAAATGAGTGGGGTGCTCGCCTCTACTTCTATCTGCTTCGACCTGTCTGTCTATGAAATATTCGTGACCTTAAGCTTCGGCGGGAAAGTCATCCTGGCTGACAACGCCTTGCATGTACCGAGCCTGCCAGCAGCCAACGAGGTGACCTTAATCAATACCGTTCCATCGGCGGCCAAAGAACTGGTGCGGATGAACGCGATCCCGTCGACGGTACGAGTGGTCAACCTTGCTGGAGAGCCACTGCCAAACACATTGGCGCAAAGTCTATATGCACTGGAGCATGTGGAAAAAGTCTTCAATCTCTATGGTCCGTCTGAAGATACGACCTACTCCACATATGTGCAGGTCACCAAAGGCGCCACTTCAGAACCAACGATTGGCCGTCCTTTGTCCAACACACAAGCGTATATTCTCGATGCCAACCTGCAACCTGTACCGTTGGGTTTACCTGGGGAACTGTATCTTGGCGGGGAAGGATTGGCTCGCGAGTACCTGAATCGTCCAGAGCTGACAGCAGAACGATTCTTGTCCAATCCATTCCACGCTGACCCGTATGCACGGATGTACAGCACCGGTGACTTGGTCCGTTATCTCCCAGATGGACAAATCGAGTATCTGGGCCGGATTGACCATCAGGTGAAGATTCGCGGCTATCGGATCGAGTTAGGGGAGTTGGAGGCTGTCCTTCGCACCCATCCGGCTGTCAAGGAAGCTGTGGTGACGGCAAGAGAAGACCAGTTGGGGGACAAACGTCTGGCGGCGTATGTGACGACAAAAGAGGAAAATAGGGAAGAGGCTACTGACTTAGCTGTCTGGGCAAAAGCAAAATTGCCGGAGTTTATGGTTCCATCCGTCTTTGTCTGGCTGGAAGCTATGCCGCTCACACCGAACGGCAAGATCGACCGGAAGCAACTGCCAGAGCCGGAGTGGGGGCAGATGGTTTCTACACAAGAATATGTAGCGCCACGCAACCAAACAGAGGAGCTGGTCGCCGCGATCTGGTCGCACGTGCTCGGCATCGAAAAAGTCGGGATTCATGACAACTTCTTCGAGCTTGGCGGACATTCTCTCTTAGCGACACGGGTTATTTCCCGTCTTCGTGACATGTTTGCAGGAGAAGTACCTATCCGGACTCTGTTCGAAAACCCAACCGTTGCAGAACTGTCCGAAGCACTCGGTAGCTTTTTGCAAGAAACAGGTGCCTCGATCGAACCTGTTTCACGGGAAGGTCATCTACCACTGTCCTTTGCACAGCAGCGCCTGTGGTTCCTGGATCGTCTGATGCCAGACAGCGCCTTGTACAACATCCCGTTAGCGATTCGATTGCACGGGGACCTGAATATGGAGGCTTGGAACAAGAGCTTGCAGGTACTGATCCAGCGCCATGAAAGCTTGCGGACAACCTTTGACCACGTAGATGGGCAAGCCGTGCAAATCATACATCCTTACCAAGAGCAGCAGTTACGTGTCATCGACTTGCGGGAGCTACCAGCGGACGAGTGTGAAGCAGAAACACAGCGTTTGGCAGGAAGAGAGGCAGCTACGCCATTCAACCTGAGCGAAGGTCCGTTGTTCCGTACCACCTTGATTCGCATAAGCGAGCAAGAAACGGTCTTCCTTTTGAACATGCATCACATCATCTCTGACGGTTGGTCGATGGGAGTATTCATTCGCGAATGGTTCACCACCTACGAAGCGATTAGCCAAAACGACATACCAGCATTGATTGATTTACCTGTGCAATATGCTGACTACGCGGCTTGGCAACGCGAGTGGCTCCAGGGTTCGGTATTAGACGAACAGCTTTCGTACTGGAGTGAAAAATTAAGTGGTGCGGAACCGCTTCTCACCTTGCCGACAGACCGTTCACGTCCTGCTGTACAAACGTACGAGGGAGCGATTTATTCAACGACGCTCGCAGGTGAACTTCTCGACAAATTACAAGCACTTAGCCGTAAAGAAGAATCGACGCTGTTCATGACCTTGCTGGCAGCCTTCCAAACTTTGCTCTACCGCTACAGTGGACAGGAAGACATCCTCGTCGGAAGCCCTGTCGCAGGACGCAATAGACCAGAGACGGAACAAATGATTGGATTCTTCATTAATACATTGGTGCTGCGTACGGATATGTCAGGGGAGCCGACATTCCGTGACTTGCTGGCAAGAGTAAAGGAGACGTCGCTAGAAGCCTATGCCCATCAGGATCTTCCTTTCGAAAAATTGGTCGATGAACTGGCGCTAGAGCGTAGTCTCAGCTACTCGCCACTGTTCCAAGTCATGTTTGTCCTCCAAAACTTCCAGCTAGACTTAGACGAAAAGGCTGGTATTCGCGTATCGGAATTCGATATGGACAAACACCTCGTCACGGCCAAATACGACCTGACGTTGACGATGGCAGAAAAACAAAACGGATTGATCGCAACGTTTGAGTACAATACAGCGCTGTTTGATGAAACGACGATTGTACGCATGTCACAGCACTTCCATCACTTACTCGAAGCCATCGTTCAGATGCCGGAGAAGACCATTACCCAATTGCCGTTTTTGCCTCAGGCAGAACGGGAGCAGCTGCTGGTGGAATGGAACGACACCACGACGGCTTACCCGCGGGATCAACGCGTGGATCAATTGTTCAAGCAGACCGCGATGCGTTACCCGAATCGCATTGCAGTGGTATCGGGAGACCAGAGTCTCACATACTCCCAGCTAGAGACACGATCCAACCAAGTAGCCAACTACCTGCAAAAACAAGGCGTTCGCGCAGGTTCACTCGTCGGTATCTGCGTGAAGCGTTCTCTCGAAATGCTGATCGGGGTGCTTGGGATTCTCAAAGCTGGTGGCGCTTATGTACCGCTCGATTCGGATTATCCGAAAGAACGTCTGGCATACAT
>NZ_VFNO01000019.1:0-8320 GCF_006715575.1 Brevibacillus sp. AG162 | reverse complement strand
CTCCAATAAAGTTTGTTACTGGTTCAAAGCTGGCAAATCATTTAATGATAGACTCATTAACGCTTTCGCTGTTCAGTTTTCAAAGAGCATTTTGTTCGTCTCTCTCGAGGCGACTTTTCTATCTTATCATACCATCTAGGCTTTTGCAAGATATTTTTTCAAAAAATCTTGTTCCGCTTAGCGGCGACAATTCAATACTTTATCAAACAATACTCAAGAAGTAAATATCTTTTTTAACTTTTCTTCTTGATATGTTGCTCCCACCGAAGCGACAAGAAATATCTTATCACGTATTTTTAAACAGCACAAGAGTTTTTTATAATAAAATTAAATTTGTTTTAATCATATTAAAAGAGAGGCGAATCACTCGCCTCTCTCCTTTACTGTTCCATTACTCTCACAATAGATAAATGTCGAGCTTCGACTAAGTTTACGATTTTTCCACCTGTTTCAACCATTGGTCTCGTTGGGTGATTACGATCTGTAAATACGATCTTCCCGATCGTTCCATCACTTAATTCAACTAGCGTTCCTACAGCGAATTGAGTGATCCCCTCCACAAATGTCCGAACAATGGTAGGATCAAGTTTCCCGAAGCTATCCTGCACTAATTGCTCCACGACTTGATATGGAGACAACGCCTTTTGGTGCACACGGTCCGAACTCATTGCATGATACACATCAGCCACAGCGACAATTTTACTGTATAAATGAAGTTTAGAACCAGGCAAACCTAGCGGATAACCTGAACCATCTTCTCGCTCATGATGTTGCAAAGCCGCTAATGCTACCCCTTCACTTAAACCATGGGATGACTTAATGATTTGGTAGCCATAAACAGTATGCTTTTTCATCTCTTCGAACTCGTCTGGCGTAAGCTTCCCTGGTTTTTGCAAAATCCGCCGATCAATCTTTGTTTTTCCGATATCGAGCAACGTACCCGCCAATGCGACCTGCATCCATTCCTTTTCTGGTACCTTGACCCATTTTGCAATCATATAAGAAATAATCCCAACCGCTATGGCATGCTCGTAGGCATAGCTATCCAACCTTGAAAAGCGCCGAAGGGAGAGAAGAACTTGTGGTTGCTGCTGAAACTCAGAAATAATTGGCGTAACAACTTCTCTGACTTCCATTACTGGTATGTTATTGCCGCCTTGTACGCGGGTCATCAAATTTTTCAGTGTAGACACTGCTTTATCAAATGACTCCTGAAACACAGGTTTAGCTTGGGTAAACTTCTCAGAAGCTTCTGGCGTATCTACCTTAGTTGCAGTTGGTTCACCTTGGTCAGTCCCAGCCCCTCCTGAATCCTCTACTTGTACCTGCTTAATCATGAACGCTTCTAAAAATTGAACTTCTCTTTCATAGAGAGGGGTTCCTTTTGCAAAAAGAATGCCTCCCAATGCTGTAAATACGTCTTCAGCCAATTTCGCTCCAAGAGTCAGTTGTTTCACTTCCACATTGGGCAACCTGCTCACCACCCGATCCAACTTGTTAATGATATAGTATCCATTTCCCAATTTTACTTCAAACCCAAACCATTTGCAGGAAAAAAGCACTGGGTAGGACAAACTTTCTGCACTTACACGAAAAAACGCCCCACATTATGCGGGACGCTTTCGTCGTGATTTTCTTTATTCCTCTGTCGGTTCGGTAGGCTCGGTTGCTTCGACAGTCTCTCCGTCTTGCAGATCTTCAATTTTCTCTTCCGTATCTTCATCCAACATATCCTCTTCCTCAGTTGGAGGACACTTGGCGACTGATCCCACTTGCTCATTTTCAGACAAACGGATCAGTTTCACACCTTGCGTGTAACGCCCCATCACAGAAATACCTTTCATTTCTGTGCGAATGATGATACCGGAAGTGGTAATAATCATCAGATCCTCTTCAGGCTCAACGACTTTCAGACCG
Source organism: Brevibacillus sp. AG162 (assembly GCF_006715575.1). Classification (NCBI taxonomy): domain Bacteria; kingdom Bacillati; phylum Bacillota; class Bacilli; order Caryophanales; family Paenibacillaceae; genus Brevibacillus; species Brevibacillus sp. AG162. The sequence continues at coordinate 6,403 of NZ_VFNO01000019.1, read as the reverse complement.
ACGACCGGACCGCTTCGATCCGTTACATTGTGTGTCTTAATTCCTTTACCGCCACGAGATTGAATGCGGTATTCATCGACAGGAGTCCGTTTTCCGTAACCATTCGCCGTTACAATGAGCACTTCTGCATTTGGTTTGATAACGTCCATATCGATGACATCATCATCGTCGTCAAGGGTAATCCCCTTCACACCGGTGGCGTTACGTCCCATCGTGCGTACGTCTCCCTCATTGAAACGGACGGACATGCCTTTGTGAGTACCCATGATGATTTGTTGTTGGCCATCGGTCAGACGAACACCAATCAACTCATCATCTTCGCGCAGGTTAACCGCAATCAGTCCGCCTTTGCGAATATTTTCATAGGACTCCAGCGTGGTTTTCTTAATAATCCCCTTCTTGGTCGCAAAGAACAGGTAATGTTCTTGATCAAACTCCTTCACAGGGATTACCGCACTCACCCGCTCCCCTTTTTCAATCTGAATGAGATTGATGATTGGGGTACCTTTCGCTGTCCGGCTCAGATCAGGGATCTCGAATCCTTTTAGGCGATAAGCCTTCCCTTTGCTCGTGAAGAACATGATGTAATCATGCGAGTTGGTAATGTAGAGATGCTCGACAAAATCGTCATCCTTGGTTCCCAAACCCTGCACGCCACGTCCACCACGTTTTTGCGAACGGTAGGTGGAAACAGGCAGACGCTTGATATAACCATCATGGGTCAGGGTAATGACCACATCTTCCTCTGGGATCAAATCAGCATCATCGATGTGATTCTCATCGAAAGTAATCGCAGTACGTCTTGCGTCTCCGAACTTCTCTTTGATCTCACCCAGCTCTTCCCGGATGATCGCGTAGATTTTTCCTTCGTCTGCAAGAATAGCACGCAGTTCTGCAATTTTTGCCATGAGCTCTTGGTATTCGTTCTCGATTTTTTCTCGTTCCAAACCAGTCAGGCGTTGCAGACGCATATCGAGAATAGCCTGTGCCTGCTCGTAGGACAAGGAGTAATTTTCCATCAATCCGTTGCGAGCTTCTTCCGTGGTTTGAGAAGAACGAATCAAGCTGATAATCTCGTCAATATGATCCAACGCGATGCGCAAGCCTTCCAAAATATGCGCACGAGCTTCTGCCTGCTTGAGATCGTATTCGGTCCTTCTGCGGATAATGACGCGTTGGTGCTCCAAATAGTAATAGAGCATGTCACGCAGATTCAATACACGCGGACGACTGTCAACGAGTGCCAGCATATTCACACCAAATGTAGACTGCATTTGGGTATGCTTAAACAAGTTGTTCAATACAACCTTTGGAATAACGTCACGGCGCAATTCCATGACGATACGCATTCCTTTGCGGTCAGACTCATCACGAAGGTCGGTAATCCCTTCGATTTTTTTCTCGCGCACGAGCTCCGCGATTTTTTCCACGAGTCTAGCTTTGTTCACCTGATATGGGATCTCTGTTACGATGATGCGCGGTTTTCCTTTCCCATCCTCTTCAATCTGGGTTTTGGCACGCATAATAATGGAACCACGGCCTGTTTCATAGGCACGACGAATACCACTGTAACCGAGAATCTCCCCTGCTGTAGGGAAGTCAGGTCCTTTGATAATCTTCATCAAATCTTGAATCGTAATATCAGGATTGTCGATCATGGCAATGACACCATCAACAACTTCCGTCAAGTTATGCGGCGGAATATTGGTAGCCATACCTACAGCAATCCCTGATGCCCCGTTCAAAAGCAGGTTCGGGAAACGAGAAGGCAATACAACCGGCTCTTCTTTGCGTCCGTCGTAGTTAGGAGTGAAATCGACCGTTTCTTTATCAATATCGCGCAAAAGCTCCAGCGCGAGCTTGGAAAAACGCGACTCCGTATAACGCATCGCCGCTGCCGGGTCGCCGTCTACAGAACCGAAGTTCCCTTGCCCTTCAACCAGCATGTAGCGCATGTTAAAATCTTGGGCCATACGTACCATCGCTTCATAGATGGAAGAGTCACCATGCGGATGGTAGTTCGCCATTACTTCCCCGACAACGTTTGCCGATTTACGGAACGGCTTGTCAGGAGTAAGGCCCATATCGTGCATGGCATACAAAATACGCCTGTGTACAGGCTTCAAACCATCGCGAACGTCAGGCAAAGCCCGACTGACGATAACGCTCATCGCATAGCTAATGAACGATTCTCTCATTTCGTGGCTAATATCGACTTTTGGAAACCGAGCAGTTTCTTCTGCCATAAAGGGTAAACCTCCAACTGGTTATCACAATACTTCATTATACCATATAGAGAGAGGAGACGTCCAAAAAAACCAGTTGAATCAATCGATTTCCTCAGATTTCCTCCAACTTTGTACGTAAACTCGCAAATTTTGTTGATATTCCTAAATATCCCAGCTTTGTTTTACGTTGGGTCATCACACAAAACAAAAAAGGCCCCTACATTCTGGCGCCTAGAATTTCATGTTTTTTTACATGTATTTATCATCATCTTTACAGCTTCACGACCATTTCCAATTCGGAGAAGCGAATCATTGTCTTCGTATCGATTAACAATCCGAACGTAATCGCGATCATCTGTAGTAGTTTTCTCATGGTGTATCCCTCCGTTTATTGAATGTACTTTGATTTTACATGGAATGAATAGTTCGTCCTATCGATTTGGGTTTCAACTTCCTTACACTCTTGTAAGAAACGTAGGAAAGTATGGGAAATGTGTGGGAAATGCCCCCAACAACTCCTTAAGTCCGTTGGAAGATGTACAATAAAGTGAGAATCTAAAGGTTCGCGGAGGAAACCTATGAAGACCTTTCACGTTGCCATCGTAGACGATGACATCAATATTCGTCAGATTGTCGAAGCCTATCTGCAAAAGGAAGGCTATGTTACAACTGCCGTTGAATCAGCCGAAGAGGCTATTACATTAGAGCAAGACAATCCTCCCGATCTATGGGTATTGGACATCATGCTGCCGGGTATGAATGGCTATGAGTTTTGCCGACGTATTCGTGCTGGCTCAGAAACGCCAATTATCATGGTTTCTGCTCGTGACGAAGAAGTAGACAAGATTCTTGGACTAGAGCTAGGAAGTGACGATTATCTCACCAAACCTTTTAGTCCACGTGAATTAGTGGCACGCGTGAATCGGGCACTCCAGCGTTGGAAGCAGATGAAATCCCATGTGGAAGATTCCCCTTTCATTGCGAAAGACAAAAACCCGGAAGAGGCTGCTAACAGTGCTCTTGTATTAGATAAGGAAAAACGTCTGGTATATTCTTTTGGGGAGGAAGTAGAGGTGACCTCGAAAGAGTTTCAGGTGCTCAGCCTTTTGTCGGAGCATCCAAATCGGGCTTTTTCCCGCGATGAGCTGCTCTCTCTTATATGGGGATATGATTATTTTGGAAGTGATCGAGTGGTTGATGATCTCATTCGTCGTATCCGGAAAAAGTTGGACAAGATCCCTCTCGAAACCGTCTGGGGCTTTGGGTATCGCCTGCGATCTTTGGAAGGAACGAAGGATGAATGAGTATCCAATTTCGCATTACGTTGATGTTCGCTCTTCTCCTCTGCCTTGTCATGGGGGTATCAGCTGTCCTGATCAATTCGTTTTTGCTGGATAATTTAATCGAGCAGCAAAAGAATGAATTAAACCTAAAAGGTCGATTCTGGATTGAAAAAATGAACGAATCGAATATAAAGATTGAAACAGAGGGAGTCGCAGAACTCGAAAAGCTTCTCGTCTCCAATCGCAAGATAGAAGTTTTACTTTTAGGCAAAAAGAAAAAAGTGCTCTACACGTCCCTGCCTTCTTCCAATTTGAATGAGTGGATGGATGCCCTAGAGCGTAAAGCGGAGAAAAGGCAAAACCGAAACATTTGGATGGTCGGCAGCGATGATTACGTGGTCGTTAACTTGCCTTTTAAAAACGACGAGAAGCAACGGCTGATTCTGGCCTCTCCTGTACGTGGACTAAAAGACATTCGTATGGAGATGACGAATAACATATTGCTCATCGTTTTGATTGGAGCCGTATCTACGATTTTGCTCAGCTTTTTTATTACGCGAAGTATGGTGCAGCCACTCCATAAATTGACGAGAGAAATTAAAAAGGTTCAAGCACGGCGTTTTTCCGAAGTCCAACTCATTCCTGCTCGCGGTGAAATTGCTGAAGTCTCAAATAGTGTTTACTCCATGGCACAAGAGCTCGATCACTTTCATGAAATCCAGAGGCAATTTTTACAAAACGCTTCCCACGAGCTAAAAACCCCTCTCATGTCTATTCAAGGATATGCCGAGGGAATTCGCGATGGCATTTTTGTTGATGCTGCTGCTGAAAAAGGTTTTGATGTCATCGTAGAGGAAACCAATCGATTAAAGCATATTGTGACAGAAATTATATTGTTGGCCAAGCTTGAAGGCGAAGAGAATTTGTTTGATCCCTCATGGCATTCCGCTACTGACCTGGTGACTCGGGCCATTGAGCGTTTACACCCTTTACAGCTCCAACACAATGTAACGATTTCAGTACGTCCGACGAAAACCAATGACGTCGTGTACGTCGATGAAGGAAAGTTTCTTCAAGCCTTGTTGAATATCATTGGAAATGCTTTGCGCCATGCCAAGGATCAGATTACGATCGAAATTACACCAGGCAAACGTCAGCTCCAAATAGAAGTACAAGATGATGGTGAGGGCATCCCGGAAGAACTCCTCCCCCATTTATTTCATCGTTTTGTGAAAGGAAAAAATGGTGATGTCGGACTGGGGCTAGCTATTTCTCGAGCAATTATCGAACGTTCGCACGGCCGTCTCCAAGCAGAAAATGGTCCACTCCACGGCGCTGTTTTCCTCATCATCCTTCCCTTGTATCCACAGCCTGAAAACTAACACCCGAGTGATCTAGTGTCCACTCGGGTGTTTTTCTTTCAATCGATATATTTACCGCTACATGTTCCCGGAAATTCTCGCCGTGAGCGCGTTCCTTCCAATCCGCATAACCATGACAGAAGCAATCAAGCAAAATATTCCCGCAATGATAAACATGATAAAGTAACTATTCAACATGGTATAAATGACTCCTCCACCGTAAGCGGCCACAGCAGCACCTAATTGATGTGCGGCCAATATCCAACCAAACAAAATTCCTGATTGCTGTTTTCCAAAAATATCGGTTGTCAACTTAAGTGTTGGCGGAACCGTGGCTACCCAATCTAAGCCATAGAAGACAATGAATAAGCCCAAGGTATACGTAGAAGAGGATAGCGCTGCAGGAAGCAACATTAACGAAAATCCCCGTAAACCGTAATACCAAAACAAGAGCCAACGATTATTAAAGCGATCCGAAAGCCATCCCGAAAATGTTGTTCCGATAATGTCAAAGATACCTATGAGAGCGAGTAAACTTGCAGCCGTTACCGCTGGAATGCCGTACTCCATACAAGCAGCTATAAAATGAGTACCGATTAAACCATTTGTAGAGAGACCGCAAATAAAAAAGCTGCCAGCCAACAACCAGAAATCAAAAGAACGCGATCCTCGTACTAAACCATCAACAGCTGCACGAAAAGGGTTTTGCTTGATGTCTTCTATTTCTTGATCAGCTTCTGTCGCACCAAATGCCTGAATTCCCTTGTCACTTGGTCGATCACGCATCAAGACAGCCACAATCGGAACCAAGACCAGCGCTGCTGTTGCAATCACCCACGATGCCGTACGCCAGCCATCTGATTCAGCCAAGCTTGCGAGAAGAGGAAGAAATACCAGCTGTCCTGTTGCACCACTCGCTGTTAATATCCCCATTACCAATCCTCGTTGCTTCACAAACCAGCGATTTGCGATCATCGCTCCCAATACGGAAGCCGTGCATCCTGAACCCAGTCCAACAACGATTCCCCAAAGTACAGTCAGTTGCCAGGAAGCCTGCATCCAAGTCGTGAGGGAGGACCCCAATGCTAACAGAATAAGGGCAATAATCGTGATACGCCTTATTCCGAACCGATCCATGACTGCTGCTGCAAACGGGCCTACCAATCCGTATAACAAAAGATTAATGGACAACGCTATAGAGATAGAAGAGCGACTCCAGCCAAATTCTTGTTCAACAGGAACCATAAATACACCAGGAGCAGAGCGAATTCCAGCGCCAATCAAGAGAATGAAAAAGGTGACACCCGCAATGATCCAGGCGTAGTGGAGCCGACTCGAAGAAGCTTGTTTCATAATGACATGACTCCTTTTTCGGAATAATACGTCAGAAATTTCAGTTTTTAAATGGTACAAAAAAACCATCCGAGTTGGATGGCTTCTTTTATTCCCTGAAAACTGGATCTGCATGATCATTTGCTAAATGTGTGGATAAGTCCTCGACCGATTAGTATTCGTCAGCTCCACGCGTTAC
>NZ_VFNO01000018.1:0-48216 GCF_006715575.1 Brevibacillus sp. AG162 | reverse complement strand
TTAAGCTCTCCGTAGCAAAGCGTCTGCGTGTCAAAAATGGCCGCTGGAGCATCCGGATAGGCCCTGGCCATTTTTTCAAACAGCCCGTGCACCGTCTCCTCCTGGTCATACGCCACCGCTGTCGAGTTGAACTGATTCAGGATCAGATTCGTCTCCTTTTCATCGATCATCTGCAGTTCCCCGAGAGCTTTATCCGGTTGAGCAGTCAAACTCCTCACTACCTGTGTAAAATGGCGTGCGATCCGTTCCGCCGTAGAAGTTTGGAACAACTTGGTCGCGTATTCCAGCGTGAAGCGCAGCTCTGATCCCTCTTCATAGGTGTGCAGAGCAAGATCAAACTGCGCCGTACGTCCATCCAGCTTGACCGGCTCGATCTTTAAATCGTGTAGTTCGGCTTGGACAGAGCCCATATTGTCAAACACGAACAGGGTATCGAATAGTGGATTGCGGCTGGTGTCGCGGGGAAGACCCAGACGTTCTACCAACCGCTCCAAAGGATACTCTTGATTGTCGAATGCGTCCAAGCACGTACCTTTCACTTCCTGGAGGAAATCGCGGAAGGTGCGAGCGGCATGCGGACGCCCCCGTAACGGGACCGTGTTGACGAACATCCCGATCAGCCCTTCTGTTTGTGCTGTCGGACGGCCTGCGACTGGAGATCCCACGATGATGTCCTCCTGCATAGTGAACTTGGCGAGCAGCACTTGGAATGCCGCTAGCAGCACCATGAACAAGGTGGAATCCGTTTTCAGAGCAAGTTCTTGCAAAGCCTTGGATAACTGGCTGTCGAAGGAAAATGCATGGCATGCTCCTTCATAACTCTTATTTGCCGGTCGCGGGAAATCGGTCGGTAACTTCAACAATGGCAATTCTCCTGCAAATTGGCTGAGCCAATACGCTTCCTGTTCTTGACCGAACTCACTCTCCAACAGTGTCTGTTGCCATTCGGCAAAGTCTTTGCTCTGCAATTCGAGTGGCTGGAGAGCGCGCCCTTTCCAACTGCTTAGCAGGTCGCGAAACAAAATGTTGACCGACAGTCCGTCTGCTATGATGTGGTGCAGATCGAGAAAGAGCACGTGTGTTTCATCACCAACCGTCACCAATCTGGCACGCATCAACGGGGCCGTTCCCAGATCAAACGGGCGGAGAAACGAATTAGCCATGCGGTGGATGTCGCCCTCCTCCCCGTCGCCTTCCTCAAGGCGCAGGCTAATGTCGTCATGCACGATCTGCCAACACTCTCCGTCATCAAAATGGAACGATGTGCGCAGGCTCTCATGGCGATGGACCACCTGCTGCAATGCATACTCAAGCGCGTTTCGATCCAAGTGCCCGGACAAACGAAATGCAGCCGTCAAATGATAGGCCGTGCTGGACGGATCGAGCTGGTTCAGGATGTATTGGCGCTTCTGTGCGGAAGAAGCCACATATCGCTCCTTGCTACGAATCGGCATGATCGGTGGCCGTTCGCGCGCTGTACTCCTATCTATGAAGCGGGCCAATTTAAACACGGTCGGATGCTCAAAGATCGTGAGAAGAGACAGATCGTTCCCCCACTCCTCCCTTATACGACCGATGATCTGAGCAGCCTTGAATGACTGGCCTCCCAGTTCAAAAAAGTGATCGTGGACCCCGATATCCGGTATCCCGAGCACCTCTTGCCAAAACGTAAGTAAACGGCGCTCTGTATCCGAGACAGCCTTTCCTCCGAGCAATTGCCGCTCCTGACACTGAAGTTCTCGGCCGAACAAGTCTGCGGTCAATCGTCGACCGCGTATCCCCAACGACCGCAGTTCTTCTCCCTGTCCAGGTAGAATCGCATACAGGTCTCCGTACACGCCGAGCGGAGCCGGGCGTCCCGTGTGTTGAAGTGCCACCAAGCTCACACCAGGTAACGCCCGTCCAAACGGTACGGTTTCAAGCGGATGTAAGAGGGCGTCCCCAACCTCATGAACTGCAACAAACTGTGCAAGTTCATCGGGACGATACAAAACGGTCACGGACGAACCAGGCGCCAGCCGCTCACGAAACGAATTGATGTCCGATCCGCTCAGCCGTTCATTGCCAATAGCCAGCCAGCGGATTGCATGCGATGGCTGGTACAAAGCGCCATCCTGCAGGGCGGATACCGGAACAGCGTACACCGTGGAAACATCGGCTGGGCCTTCCTCCGCACCCGCCGCTCGTGCGATCCGGATCAAGGATTCACGATCAGTCGGCAGCAGGCTGTCTGCTAATGTGAGTCGATCCTCTTGAGTGATGTTTAGTGCGTTCGCGAGGGCCAGATCACCTCCGTCTTTTCCCTTCCGAGACTCAGACAAGAACTGAGGTGGCTCCCCGTCCAGCTCAAACTCGTCATGGAGAACCCCGGGCGAGGCCACGATCTGCTCTAAAAGCGACAAAAACTGTGCGGTCCAGCGTTGCACAGACTCGCTATTGAACAATTCGGTCTTGTAGTCAAAATCCAAGAGCATATCCCCGTCCACTTCCACTGCGTTCAAGGTGAGTTCATATTTTACATATTGGATTGGATAGGCTACCATATCGGTCTTGATACCATAAAGCTGGGGTTTTCCCACTTGTCGATCCAGGTTGAACATCACTTGTACATCTGGTATAGTGGTCCCTTTCGCCAAGGAACTAACCGCCACATGCTGGTTCTTCATCGCGCTCGCCGAGTCGTGCTTGACCTTTTGCAACAAGTGCGCAAAAGCATCACCGCCCTCTACCTGACAGACGAAAGGCAGCACGTTGGCACATTGTCCTACCAAGTAGTTTTTAGGCATGTCAACCTGTCCTGCCGTAGGTATGCCGATGACAAATCGGTTCTGTCCGGTCAGTCTATACAAAAACAGTTGGAATACCCCAAACAGGGTATGAAACAGCGAGCATCCCTGATGACGACTGAACTTTTTCAATGACTCTAGCAACGGTGCCCCTACTTTGATGCGAAGGCGTGCGCCGGAAAACGAGCGTTGAACTGGACGTGGCAGATCCAAGGGCAGATCCAACGGAGGTATTGGTTCGGCGAATTGCTCCCTCCAATAAAGGACCATCTCTTCCCCTTCACTGCCACCCTGTCGCTCCGCCAGCCACTCTACATATTCGCGGAATTGCACTGGCTCGGGCAACGAGACCGGAATATGCGTGCATCCCTCCCGATAAATCGCTTCCAACTCGCCTAGTAAGACAGCGGTCGACCACCCGTCCGCCATCAGATGGGGCAATATGATGACCAATTGGTGACGAGTCGGTCCCTGCTTCAACAAGTACAGTCGAAACATCAGAAGGCTCTCCAAATCGATCGGGTGCTGTGCTTTCGACTCCAGCCAGTCACGAAGACGGTCCGCCTGTTCCGCTTCCGTAAAGGCTGTAAAATCAACGACCTGAATGTCGATTGCTGGGGACGCCTCTAGCAGGAACCCGTGTTCATCCACCCTCGTGGCTCGCAAGATCTCATGGCGTTGTACGATCTTCTGCACCGCGCCCCGCAAGGCTTTCGTGTGTAGCGGGCCGTCGAGGTCAAGGATCACATATTCGTTGTACGCCATAGATTCCTGGTGGCCGATCTGGGTATGAAGCCAGAGGTTGCGCTGGCCCTCTGTAAATGGAATCCGTTCAATAGAAGAGGCATCACGCTCCTTGGCTTGTGTCAACTTTGGGAGGAAACCGCCTTCCCGCATAGCCTCGACGCTGTTGATCACCGCGTTGATCAGACGATCCACATCTTCATCGGTGTGTGCCGACGACAAAAAGCAATTGCGGCCTTCCCATACATAAATCCCGTTGTCGAGCAGGTGATAGAACAACAGCTCAAGATCCCCACTCAGGACAAAGCGGAAAAGCGAGCCGAAATGCACCATCTTGATCGGCACTTCCGTTTGTTCAAAATACTCATTGAGAGTTGTGACCAATCGTGTCGTGCGCACATTAATCCGCTCTTGTACCACCGCCCCCTCAGCTCGAAGGTGGTCAAGCATTGCACGAATCGCAGCCATTGCCAGCGGATGATGGCAGAACGTCCCGCCAACCAGAGTACGGGTGCGGTCGCTTTGCGGATAAGAGTCATCTCCATATTGCCAATCGCCGCCATCGATCGAATTCATATATTTGGATTTGCCTGCGACAACACCGACCGGAAGCCCCCCGCCCATGATCTTGCCATATGTTGCAATATCCGCCTGAACTCCGAACCACGCCTGGGCACCGCCAGGGTGAATTCGAAAACCTGTAATTATTTCATCAAAGATAAGGGCAATGTCCCGCTCCTTTGTGACTTGCCGCAATTCCTGTAAAAACTCACGCGGTTGCAAGTCCGGTCTGCGGCTTTGTACCGGTTCGACCAATACACCCGCGAGTTCATGGGCGTGACGCTTGATGATCTCCAGCGATTCGGGGTCATTGTACTTCAAGACCACCACATCACCAACAAGATGATCGGTGATCCCCGGTGCAACTGGAACCGCCTGAACGCCGCCTGCAGAGTGACGCCGGGCCAGTACGCCGTCAAACGTTCCATGGAAAGAACCTTCAAACAAGGCGATCTTGGAACGGCCGGTGACTGCGCGCGCTAGGCGTAGTGCGACCATGACCGCTTCGGTGCCGGAGTTGAAAAAGGCAATCCGTTCCATGCCAGTAAATTCTGAAATAAGCTGTGCCACTTCGCCTGCCAAAGGATTCATCGGGCCAAGCGGCATGCCCCGGAGCGCTTCTTCACGTACCGCCTCCGTTATGAAGGAAGGCGCATGTCCGAGCAGATGCACTCCAAACCCCATCGAGATGTCGAGATATTCACGTCCGTCTACATCCCAGATTTTAGAACCTTGGGCTCGTTCGGCGATCACTTGTACAATCATTTCTTTCCAGGCAGGTTTAAACCCCGCCACGTTTCGATTGTTCGCTAATACCCTACGAAACTTTTGAGTCATCTCTTTGGTCAGCTTGAAACGCTCACTCAGACGCGCCGCCAATTCTTCTACATGTCGTAGCTGCTGTTCAGACATGGTCGAGGGAGTCAGCGCCAGTTTCCGATACGGAATAAAGACTCCCTGGTCTGGCTCGGTAGATCCTGTATCCCCCTCATCCCGGATCTGTTGAACGGGGCTCGCCGTTGCGGTGGCGGCAGTTTGCAGAAACGCAGTTTGCGCCTTAGTCATATCTTGTGAAGGCTTACTAAGGAGTTCCAATTGCATCGACATCACCTGCAACTGCTGGGCCAGCAATCGCTCCAAATCAGATCCCCCGGCCGGAGGAAGATTACGAGCGGCTTGAGTAACGTCAGGAGCGACGAGATTTGACAACACCTGTTGAACAGGAGTGTTGTGAACCGACACGACACTCGCCTGATAATCTACGAGAGCATCCGGCGATTGTGCCGGCAGGTGCTCCGTTAGGTATGCGGCTAGCGCACCAGGCGTAGATAGTTCTTCGTAAAACTCGCCGAGCGGAATCTCCAGCCCATAATGGTCCTTGATCCGCTCACTCACTTGGACGAGCATAAGCGAATCAAGTCCCATTTCAAAAAGATTGTGTTCAGCGGAGATCTCAGCTTCGGAGATGCCTGTTATGTCCTGCACCGTTTGCTTAACAAATGCCAGGACTGTCTCTCCGTGCTTTATGGCCGCACTTTCATATGCCTGACTCATAGCGATGCCCTGCTCCTTTTTCGATAGATTGATCGGAATGTCGATCCAGCAACGCGTCCGTTCAAACGGATAAACAGGTAGGGAGGCCTTGTTCCAAACCTCATCCTGATAAACGAGGTTCCAAGGAATGTCTGCTCCTTGTACGTAGAGGATGCCAAGTTCGACAAGCAACTGTTCTCGGGCCTCTCCTTGTCTTTCCATTATCCATCGCGCCAACCAGCCGTCTACATCCGGCCCCTCAGTGTCCGACTTCTGCAACATCAGAGCTGAGCTGCTGTAAACACCTTCTCCTCCGCTAAGCTTCGCCAGCAGATCTGCTCTGCTCGAAGCTAAGATTGCCATGCGATGCTCATACTGCCCGCGCCCCAACGCCGCCGTCTGACACAGATCAGGCAACGATAGGTGTTCACCACTCATCAAGCGATGTCGGTATTGCTCTTTTAGAGCGGCCAGACCGCTCTTCGTTTTCGCCGACAAGGGCAACAGCCAGATCTTTTCTTCCTCCTTGCGGGTCTTGGCTCGTTTCGGTGCCTCTTCCAACACCACATGGCAGTTTGTGCCGGACAGTCCGAATGAACTGATGCCGGCACGCCTTGGGATTCCGTCTGTCGCCCATGGCATCAAGCGATCGACGACGTAAACAGGAGAATCTTCAAATCGAATCTGCCGATTTGCTTTCATAAAATGAAGCGAAGGCGGCAACTCTCCATGCTTCAAAGCGAGGATCGTCTTAATCAGCCCAACGAGACCAGCCGCGTTGTCCAAATGCCCAACGTTTGTTTTAACCGAGCCGATGCCACAAAATTGTGTGCGTGCTGTATGGCGACGAAATGCTTTTCGTAAGGCGTCGATCTCAATTGGATCGCCCAGTTTTGTACCGGTTCCATGCGCTTCCAGATAGGTGATTGTTTCTGGGGACACTCCGGCAGCCTGCCAAGCATCGAGCAACAACTGCTCTTGGGCCAACACGTTGGGAGCTGTCAGTCCGATTGAATTGCCGTCTTGGTTTATCGCGCTACCCTTGATCACCGCATGGATCTGATCCCCGTCATGCAATGCCTTATCAAGGGGTTTTATCAGCACTGCAACCACACCTTCACCGCTGCCTGTGCCGTCCGACGAATCGTCGAACGTTTTTGCCCGTCCGTCGGAAGCCTGAATCCCCATACGCAATTTGCCTTTTTGCCGCAGGTAGTTAATTCGAATCCCGCCGACCAGCGCCTGTTCACAATCACCGTTGCGGATCGCCTGACAGGCGACATGCAAGGCAACCAACGAAGAGGAGCAAGTCGTATCTATCGCCATTGATGGCCCACGAAGGTCAAGCAGATAAGCGATTCGGCTGGCCACGATCGGCGAGAGGTTACCAGGTACCGCCATCGACACTGCATTCGGTTCAACAGTTTGAATCATCTGCATGTAATCGTGCAATGCATCCGATCCATACCCGATGTAGACACCTGTCTTGCTGCCGCGAAGCTGATTCCCTCCATAGCCCGCTTCTTCGATCGTCTCCCAAGCGGACTCGAGGAACAGGCGCTGTGCCGGGCTCATCAAAGAGGCTTCCTTTGGGGTCAGGCGGAAAAAGCGATAATCAAACGCATCGATCTCTTCCAAATACGCTCCTAGTTCGTAGTCGTGGGACAACTTTCCGAGAGCTTCCAGGTAGCGGTCTTCATCTTGACGCCTGCGCGGCGGAAGCGGTCCAATCGAGTCGATCCCTGCGCGCAAATTCTGCCAAAACTGATCAGGCGTCCGGGCGTGTGGCAATCGTACCGACATCCCGATCACGGCCATTTCAGCAGTCTGCAAGGTATGTTCGCGCTTCAACCGCGTGAGGAGTTCCACGCCGATGTTCCGATCTACCCTGCCAGCCAAGATCTGTTCGAAGAGATATGTGGTCGTGTCCTTCATCGGTTTCCCTCAAGTCTGTGATAGTCTCGTACAGTTTCTTCCAGCGTTTTCTCCCCCTGTTCCACCGCAGTGAGCAACGCTCGAATCTGCTCACGCAGTGACTCTTCGCCTCTGTCGCCCGACAGATCAAATTGCCCGGAGATCTGTTCGGCAATCTTGGCGATGGTTGGGTAGGCAAACAGGTCGGTCATCTGCAAACGGCCAGGGTATCGTTCCTCCAGATGAGCGTGTACCTTGATGATGTGGATCGAATCGCCGCCGATCTCAAAGAAATTATCGTGAACGCCAAACTCCGCAAAGCCCAGCACTTCCTGCCACACCGACGCAACATCCAGTTCCTGGTCAGTGTAGTCCCCTTGGGCCTTGCCACTCAGTTTGATCGACCTGCGAGGCGTTGAACTGCTCTGCTTGGGTTTGGATTCAGGCAGGCTCCACGTCCGCAATCCCTCCTCGATTTCTAGCGGCAATTGTCCGCTCAGTCGTAGCACCGGGCTCGTTTTGTTCAAGATACCGATTACCGCTCGGTCGATACGCTTAGACCATATGCCCGATAATGCTGTCAAAGCGACGTCTGGCGTCAGATAGCGGAACAATTCCCGATCTTGATCCACCGGCGTCTCGGGCATGCTCACCTGCCAATACGGCCAGTTGATCGTCAGCACTTTACATGCGTTTAGGCGAGCCTGCGCTGCAAACGAATCCAAATAGGAATTGGCAGCTGCATAGCTGCCACCGCCGTGCGAGCCGACTAATGTCAACACCGAAGAGAACAGCAAGAGAAAATCTGGTCGGTCAGCCCGGATCGCTTTCTCCAACTGCCACGTCCCCTGCACTTTCGGCCAGAGTACCGCGGTATAAGTGTCCCGCGAGTCGGTCACAACGGGAGAACCGTTCATCCCCACACCAACTCCGGCACAATGCACAACGCCGCATATGCGCCCCCAACGCGACCGCACACAACCGAGCGCCCGTTCCAAAGACACCTCATCCGCCACATCCGCTTGCAGGACGAGCACCTCGGCCCCCGATTCTTCCAGCGATTGAATGCGGGCCCGTGTTTGGGCATCTGCTGTATCTGCCGTGCGGCTCAACAATGCGAGGCGAACGCCCGCCTTGGAAGCAAGGAAGCCTGCCATCTCCAGACCGAGCTTTCCAAGCCCGCCTGTGATCACATAAACTCCACCCTCATGAATCTCTACCGTTTCCTCTGACAAATCGTCAAGTTCGAGGGTCGTCAAACATTCAACATAACGAACGCCGTTACGATAAGCGACTCCATAGGGAGTTTCCTCCGCGCGCAATTCCTCGATCAGGACTTCTATCGGGGTCACCGCATCGGTGTCAATGCTTCGACATCGCAACAGTGGCTGTTCCCATCGCATTGTCTTGCCTATACCGAACGAAAGCGCATGGTGAGCATATACAGGATTCTGTCCATCGGTCACCGGATGAGCCCAGGCCGAAAGGATCACAATATCCAAAGGATTTGTTCGCTCCGCTTGCCCTAGCGTTTTCAGGAGTTCCAAAAAACCGTACATCCCCTGCTCAAGCGCTTCTTCTAAGCCTGATCGGGTAGCTACCTCTCCCTCGATTCGCCAGTTCCGCGCATCGATCACTCTGTTGAACTCGGTGTCGCCGAGCGTTTGCAATAGGTCCTGGTACGCACGTTCCCCGTCGCCGAGTGTGTAAACATCGGTGCCACCGCACGAGAAAGCGTTTTCCGTCACTACTTCAATCACCCGTCCACCCGCATCACGCATTTGATGGGACAACTTGGTGGCGTGCTGTGATCCATCATGAAGCAGCAGGCTTGCGCCAATCGGCACACTTCCTTTGACAGCTGACACCGCCTGCCATCCAGCCCGGTAATGCAACGGCTCACTGGCCTCCTCGATCTCCAGCCAGCAGCGAGTCATCTCGAACGCATAGGACGGTAGAGAAACTCTTCGTCCTCCCCTTTTTGCGTGCAACAACTCCCAGTCAAACGCGGCACCATTCACGTACTGCTCACAACACTCGTGGAGGCGGGCGGGATCGAATTCTCGCTTTTCCCCAGTCTCCTCCGGCTTGCAGTGACCGTACAGTATCTCTTCGATGCTTTCTCGGCTGTTCAGCGCCTGCTCCAGTTTGTCGAGCAGTTCAGAACGGGTATGTGCCCAAAACACCAGCCTGTGTTCCCAGTGAGTACGACCTGTGTTCAAAGTACGACATACATCGGCCAGTTCGATCTCCTCATGTGCACACAGATGATCGAACAGATTGGTCACGGCCCGCCGCAATGCCTGAAGCGAACGAGCTGACAGCGTGATGATTTGAACACCTTCTGCCGCGGGTACGCTTGGCGGGGAAGGGGCCTCTTCTAAGACGACGTGGCAATTTGTGCCCGACAATCCAAATGAACTAACCCCGCAACGGCGAGGGCCAGCCGATTCCCAATCCCGCAGGCAGTCGTTGATGTAAACGGGAGAATTTTCTAACGGAATCTTGCGGTTAGGGCGTTGGAAGTGCAGCGTCGGCGGCAACTCGCGATGATATAAGGCGAGGATCGCCTTGATCAGTCCGGCGATTCCGGCTGCGTTGTCGAGATGACCGAAATTAGACTTGACCGAGCCAATCGCGCAAAACTGTTTACGATCCGTGTATGCGGCGAAGGCCCTACGAATGCCGTCTATCTCGATCGGATCGCCAAGCTTGGTGCCTGTGCCGTGCGCCTCCAGACAGGTGATCGTGGCAGGATCGATGCCGGCGTCCCGCCACGACCGCACAAGCACTTGTTCTTGCGCGGCTGCGTTCGGAGCCGTCAGTCCATTCGAGCGGCCATCTTGATTGATTGCACTTCCTTTGATGACCGCGTAGATGTGATCCCCGTCTTTTTTCGCCCTGTATAACGGCTTAAGCAGGACGGCAGCAACACCTTCCCCAGCTCCCGTACCATCCGAGTCATCATCAAACGTGCAGGTTCGGAAAGTCGAGGATTCGATCCCGACCTTCCCCTTACGTAGCGGCAAGACATGCACCTGCACTCCACCAGCGATCGCTTGGTCACACTCACCGTTTCGTAACGCCTGACAAGCCAGATGCACGGCCGTCAGCGAGGACGAACAAGAAGTGTCAACCACAAGGCTCGGCCCTCGCAGATCTAGTAGATAAGAAAGACGGCTGGGTAGCATGGCGTTCAAATTGCCCATCATCGCCGTCGACAGATCCGATCCGTCGATCGTTTCGACCATGCGCTTGTAATCCGCTTCCGAACTCGAACCCACGTAGATACCTGTGCGTGTGCCACGCAGCCTCTCTCCACCATAACCGGCATCTTCAATCGCCGCCCATGCTGTTTGTAGGAACAAGCGCTGGTTCGGATCCATCAAGGATGCTTCCTTGGGCGACATACGGAAAAACGCATAATCAAATCGGTCGATTCCGTTGAGGAACCCCGCTTCGCCCGCGCGCAACATTTTTGCGTCATATGGCACGCCAGTGACTTTTAAGTAGCGAATCAGATCCTCCAGACGATCATATGGCAGTTTTTGCATACAATCGGCTCCCGAACGCAGGTTTTGCCAGAAACGTTCCGCAGTATCCGCCTGAGGAAAGCGCAACGAGAGACCGATCACTGCGATGTCCTTGCTATTCATTTTTTGAATCGCCTGTGCTTCGACTGATTGATCCGATAAGGCTTGACTCTTTTGCTGCAATAATTTTTTTAGCACGTGACGCGTTCTCCTTTTACCCGATTCGCGCGGCGTAGTGGGAGACGACAAGGCGAAGAACTTCCAGATACCCCTGCACCCACGCCTCTAGGATCTCCTCCCGCACCAGATCTGTCTTGCTTTCCAACGACATATGATCGCCTGACAGCTCAATCACCAGATCGTAGTTGTCAAAAAGATCAATCGTCAGCGTGAGACATTCCTTCTTGTAAATGAGTGGTAGGAGTCCAGCTCGCGCCCTTTTCAGTTGCCCCATCGAGTAACTTGTAGATGCATCGCTTCGTGCCCCGGACTCGGCAGCGCGAAACAGTTCCCCAAACTCTGTATACTGATTGACTGGCAAGAACAGCGGACGAACTTCATTGAACGGAACAAGCAGCGTGTCTACTTTCAATTCCTGCTGCCCAGTCCGATCACCCAGATGATAGAGCCATAGCCCCACTAGAACTGCCTCGATCGTTACACCTTCGTGAACGGCGATCTCTTGCAGCGACTGATAGAGTTCCTCCTCAAATTTCCATTCGTACCCGGCTGCCAACACTCTGTCCGCTTGCAATCCATGTGGCAACGCGATTTCCAGTACAGTCCGCTCCTCTTGACAAGTGAGTTTACGTTCTAAAAAAGCCGCCTGTTGCTGAACAGTTGGATTACTGAATAGGTCTGGAATTTCAAATAAATTTGGAAATCGTTTCTCGAATTTACCGTGCAGATGCATGATCATAATGGAGTTTCCGCCTAGATCAAAGAAGCTGTCTTGCACACTGACGGACTCCAACCTTAACACTTCCCGCCAACACGCAGCGATGATTTCTTCCCACTCGTTTTTCGGCAGCACACGCTCCCCATGACTTTCTAGGAGCGTACGCGGGTCGGGAAGTTGTTTCATGTCGATCTTCCGGCTGGGCGTCAAAGGGAGTTCCTGCAATTCCACCCAGTAAGCAGGGATCATATAAGCGGGCATGCGGGAAATAAGGAATTCTTTCAGTTCTGCAATCCCCTTTTCCTCGCTTTCGCCCCAGACCACATAAGCACAGAGCGCTCTATCTCCACGGCCATCTTCGACCGGCGCAACCACCGTTTGCGCAATGTTTGGATGTTGCCGGATAGTCGCCTCCACCTCTCCGATCTCGATACGGAAGCCCCGCACCTTGACTTGGCGGTCCAATCGCCCGATAAACTCAACCGTCCCATCCTCCCGCCATCTTCCGATATCTCCTGTGCGATACAACCGTTCCCCTGGCACATACGGGTTGGGAACAAATCTTTCGGCTGTCAGTTCCGGTTTGTTCACATAGCCCCGCGCCGTACCCGCCCCGCCGACGCAGATCTCTCCGACAGCCCCGATCGGTTGCAACCGCAGATAGTTGTCGAGGAGATAGACACGTTTGTTCGGAAAGGGCTTGCCAATCGGCACTGGCTCGGGAATAGGTTCACCCGGTATGTAATGCCAGACAAGCGCCGAGTTAGTGGTCTCCGTCGAACCGTACGCATTCAGGTAGAAAATTCGGTCTCCCCACGACCGTACCAGTTTAGGACTGCTCTCTGAGCCAGCCGTGATAAGGCGCTTGAGCTTTGGAAAACGGAGGGGGTCCAGTTGGCTTAGATAAGTCGGAGCCATTGTGACCGTCGTAATCCCTTGCGTTTCAAAGTAATTTGTCAACTCTGCAGGGTCTTGGATCAGATTGGGCCCAAGCAGATGCAGTTGCGCACCGTTTAACAAGGCCATGAATACTTCCCAGATCGTCGCGTTAAACGCAAAGCTGGCGAATTGCCCTATTCTGTCTTCAGTTCCGATTCCTAGGACATGTTCCACATACGCTTTCTGGTTGACGATCCCATGATGCTCGATCTCCACGCCTTTGGGGAGACCGGTTGAGCCGGACGTATAATAGATTACCGCCACATCTTTCGGTTCTGTTACCACGGGAAGGTCGCAGCTGTCCTCAGCAAACACTGTCGGGTCTTTCAAATCCAGTATGGGAAGTCTTATTGGAGCTCGCTCCTTGTGCTGTGAGACGGTCAGCACCATAACGGCGGCGCTGTCATCGGACATATATTGAATTCGCTCATCAGGCAGGGCAGGATCGATTGGCAGGTATGCGCCGCCAGCTTTGAGGATTGCGAGCAACCCCACGATCAACTCCACGCTCTTCTCCATCAGAAGTACGACCGTAGCACCTCTTTGAATGCCGTGCTGATGCAGTGTCCTGGCAAGCCTGTTAGACTTTTCATGCAATTCTTGGTAAGTAAGCTGCACATCTCCCATCACGACCGCCAGATGGTTCGGCGTGCGTTCTACCTGTGCCGCAAACAACTGATCGACCGTCACGTTCTGCTGATAAGGAAGTTCGGTGCCGCTCCACGGACCCAGCAACGCCGCCCTCTCCTTGGGGAGCAGGGGGTCCAATTGCGCGACTAATCGATCTCCCGCCTCCGTAAGCGCCAACAGCATCTGAACAAATTGATCGGCAAAACGAGTAATTACCTCCGGCGCAAACAGAGCTGTTTGATAGTTGATCTCCAGTTTCAAACCCTGAAACGGATACACCCCCAATGTAAGAGGATAGTTCATCTTCTTACTCAAGGAGGTGAGTTCGAGTTTCTTTCCATCACCAGACCGGTTCAACCGTTCGTCCAACGGATAATTTTCCATGACAACTAAAGAATCGAACAAGGTCTCGCGTTTGTCGATCTCGCTAAGTCCACTAATCTCATACAGGGGAGCGGACTCAAAATCTTCTCTTTCATTCAAGGAGTAGTCCATACGACGCAACAACTCGCTCACTCGTTCCTGGCCATTCGTAGAGACCCGAAGCGGCAATGTATTGATAAACAGGCCAATCATTTGGTCGATGCCTTTGATGTTGGCTTTTCGGCCGGAAACTGTCGTGCCGAACACTACGTCATCAGCGTTGTTCCAGCGACCAAGGATTAAACCCCAGGCAGTATAGACCAACGTCGCCAGTGTCACTTGATGATCGTTTGCACAGAATTGTAGCTTGGCGGATTGTTCCTCGGTCAATTGATAGGTAATGGCCCCAATCTCGTCATGATCTGCATTCATCTCACGATTGCGCACATCAGTCGCCTTGATTCCCGGCAGGCGCGTACGGTTGTCAAATCCGGCCAGTACTTGTTTCCAATACTCATGTTGCGCCTTACGATCCTGTTTCTGATGCCAGCGAATGAACTCTTTATAGGACGGTTGGTGGATCAGTTCGCGTGGCTTCCCTTCTTCTATCGTCCGGTACACATCTATGAATTTTTGCAGCAAAAGCCCTGTGCTCCACCCATCAAACAGGATGTGGTGATAGGTCAGTACCATCTCCAACTCCGTTTGCGACAGTTTGCAGATAGTCAGGCGGAAGGGATCAGATTCAAGTGCAATGCCTCGATCGCGCTCAGCCTCGCGGATCTCTTTCAGGCGTACGTCTTGTTCTACTTGGTGCAAAGAAACCAAGTCATGTTCCGTCATAGGAATCACTTTGCGACGCAGGAAGATCTGCACAGGTTTGTCTACCTTTTCCCAACGAAAAACTGTACGTAAAGACTGGATTTCCTCTCCGAGCACATCCCACGCCTGACGAACAGCTTCACTAGATGTGAAACCAGTCAGGCGGAAGGAAAGTTGCTCCACATATGTTCCAGGTTCGCTGACGTGGTGAAAGAGGATTCCCTCTTGCAAAGGGCTTAAACCGATGATGTCTTCTACGTTTTGCTTGTCAAGCTTACGAGTATTCTCCAATATGTCCCCCTCCTTTTTACTGAGCATTCCAGTCACACCGAATCTCGATCTGCTCTTTCACAATCTCGAAACCAGCCTTTTGGTACAAGTTGCAAGCGGGAACGTTTGAGGCCGCCACATGCAACAATACCGACTGAAAGCCCTGTTTAAGCAAGTGGAACAACCCGTGTGCAACCAGCGCTTCGGCCAGTCCATGTCCACGGAATTCAGGCAGCACGAACACATTTTCTATAAAACCCGCGGTCGCATCTTCTGCCCGCACCATGATCACACCTACCACCTCGTCAGCCGGCGTAAAGGCGGCGAAAGTCGTAAAATGCGGAATGCTTATGATTCCTTCCAACTGCTCCAGCGTTGCGGATTCCTCTGGAAAAGCCAATTTGTTAACCGCGAGAAACTTTTCCTTATCAGCCAAAGTCTCTAGCTCCCACTCGCGGATCTTCAAGTTGCCACGTACCAAACGATCGGGGATTTCCATATTCAGGTCACGTTGAAGCAATCGGTAGCTCTCTACCCTCTCAAATCCTTGGCCTGCCGCATAATCGAGAATCGGATGAACGGTCGCATAGTGTTGGATGCACAATTCAGTCTTGCGCGGCAACGCTTCTACCAGCATCTCTCCAACGCGCGCTCTCAAAGCCTCATACAGGGCATCGAGCACTCTCTCAGGCTGTTCTGCCTCCAGCGAGGCATTCATGTCCAGATAGATTGTGTTCGGCACATGTGATGGATCATTTGCATGAGCGAAACGGGGAATCAAGTGACCGTACCCAATCGCCTGCCTACCTTCGTAGGCTACGTACATGTTGTCCGGTTTTATCTCCGGTTTGTGGAGGTAGACCCAGTTTGCCCACGCAGGAAAATCCGGGAAGCGCTTTCTCATTTTCTTTTCAATCTCTTGCAGTTCGTCCAGCACTGCAGGGGTGTATGGGCGTACAATGATGTCTTGCATTTCACTTCCTCCGTTCTTTACATGAACACTTGCGGTTTCTTCAGGACGATATCCTCCATGATCAGCACATCCAGTGCACCTGTCATAAACGTTCGTACAGCATCGTACGGGGTACAGACCATCGGTTCGCCGCGCAGGTTGAACGACGTGTTCAACACCATCGGCAACCCCGTTTTCGCTTTGAATTTTTGGAGTAGATCATAATAACGCCAGTTTGTCTCTGCGGTCACCGTTTGTGGGCGTGAAGATCCGTCGACGTGTACAACACCCGGTATCTTGTCACGTTTGTCCACTTTGACGTTCACCGACTTCAACATGTAGCGTGAAGGGCTCATATGCTCAAACCAATCTCCAGCTTCCTCTTCGATTACTGATGGACCAAAGGGGCGAAACGACTCACGGAATTTGACGTTGTGATTCATATGATTTTGAATCCCAGGCACTGACGGGTTGGCCAGCATACTACGGTTTCCTAGTGCGCGAGGCCCGTATTCGGCACGGCCTTGAAACCAGCCAACAGAATACCCTTGTGCCAACGACTCCGCCGCTAGTTCAGCGACATCGTCTGCCCATTTATAAGACAGTCCCAGGTGCTCAACTGAACGAATGATCTCATCGTTGGTAAAAGACGGACCTGCGTACGGGCCGACAAGCTTTTCGATCTGATATCCGTACTGCACCGCTATTTCCGCAGCTGCCCCGATCGCCGCGCCTGCATCATTGGCAGCTGGCTGGATAAAAAGATCATCGACAATCCCGCTCCTCGCTAGTTTTCCGTTCGCCACACAGTTCAGAGCCACGCCGCCCGCTAAGCAGAGGTTACGTGAGCCTGTGCGCTCCACCAACACACGGGCAAGCGAGAAATAAGCCTGCTCCAGTGCCCTCTGGGCGGAAGCGGCCAAATTTTTGTGCTCCTCAGCAAACTCCAAGTGATCCGAGTGGCGGAATGTGACCGGGTTGTAAAGGCGCATGCTCGCATTTGGCTTGATTTTCAATCGTAAAAACTCGCGCTTCCAGATATTTTCGACCTGAGTCATGTGAAGACTGTGTTCGATGTTGATGTGATACCCGCGCTTTGCATCGATCATCAAGCGAGGAAATTCGTACACCGCTTCTCCGTAGGAAGCCAGTCCCATCGTCTTACCGGGATCATTCCAATCAAAACCTACAAATTCGGTAACAGTGGCATAGAACTCACCAAGCGACTCGTTGTGATGGATCGAATCCAGCTTCTTCAGTCGCCCGTTCTGGCCTTGATACAGGGTGGTGCAAGTGTCCTCACCCGCCCCATCCACGACAAGCACTCCAGCTGTTTCAAATGGCGAGAAGTAAAAGGTACTAGCAGCATGAGCAAGATGATGGTCGACAACTTCGACCCTCGGCAGCTTACGATAGTGGATCTTCTGTTTAGGAAACAAATTGTTCACGTCGTTGAAATAGTCTGGAAGTTTGATCTTTGTGTCAGGAATTAAGGATTGATCCCAGCTCAACGCAATGACATCCACTTCATCTAAAGTGATGCCAGCATGGCTTAGACAATATTCCATGGCAAGGTACGGCATCTGTCCACCTGGGGAGTGCGGCTTTCGGGTCAGCCGCTCCTCCTCCACCATTGCGACAATCCGGCCTTCATGCATCAAACAAGCGGCTGCATCGTGTCCCAACGGACCTGTGATTCCCAATATGTACATGTGAGTTCCTCCACGATAAGATTAGTCTACCCGTTGCACGAGTGCGTGCTTTTCAAGAAGCGTTGAGACCGTCTTGACCATCTCGGCCAGCTCTGCATTACTTACCTCGGGGTTTTGTTCCGCGATAAAACACATTAACTCTTCTTCTGTCCGTACTTCCGTCAGGAAACTGAGCAATTCGATCATCTCCGGTGAGATCTCCAAAATCTTGCCCGTTCCGCTGTGTAAAAAGTAGACGATTCCCTCTTCCTCCAGACGCTGAAGGTAATCAGATACCTTATATTGCAACACGGTCATCCCACCTTAACTTGTTTTCGCATCATGTCAAACACCTCTTGCTCCAACGCCGCGATGGTGCGAACGCGCTCAATCAACCTTTCGACCATTTGTTTGGGAGCAGCCCCTGCCTTGGCGAACATCATTTTGAGGATGTCCCACTGCTGGCAGAGTACCTCATACCGGACGACAGTCTCCTCAGAGACAGTTCCACCTTTCTGCAACTCGTGCATTACCGACAACATCTCACGACGAACGCTGGCCGGTCCCTTAGGATGAAACATGTGCTTGCCGAAGCAAGCTATGTATAGCTTGGCCAAGAGCGGGTTCAACCCCTCGACCAGCAATAGATCGGCGATCATCTTCTCAAAGTTTGCCGCACTATACCCTTTGGCCAGATCCGCTTGCAGTTGTGCTAGAAAGATCCGTTCCAGATATGAATGATCTAGCACTGGCATCTCCATCATGCTCAGCTCCAACCACTGACATTCCGGCAAGGAAAAAGAAACGATTTCACGACGGGCTAAATCCAACTTCTCCAAACTTAGCCGTCCGCTATAAAACGTGCTGAAGACATCTACTGCCGATTCTTCCGGTAAATACTGGTTGATGGACATGAATGTCACAGTCTGACTCGCTTCCAGATCAGGCAGCATATGGACAGCCACCCTCACAATCGGGTTCTGTCCCTTCATCAAGAGGGGCTCTAATCGGTTCCATCCTCTTTCAGACGTTACTGGGTCGTGCCAGATGGTTTTCAAACCCAGCCACTTCTCTAAATTCGTCTCGTCCGTGGGTTGAATCAGATCGACTTTCGGAAAAATATGTGAGGGATCCTCAAGGCGAGAAGAATAATGAAAATTCAGACTCCCGAAGATTATGTACAAAAAAACATCTGGAACTTCAACACCTAGTTGTCGATAGAACCAATGTTTTAATACTTCGATAAAACAATTTTTATCGTGCCTCTCTTCCACTGAAAATTTCACCTCCGTTAGGATATGTCCTAAACACACACATCTTTAATTGATCGTAAAATAGGAAATTTATAAAATTATCGTCTTCGTTACGACGTTGAAAATTAATCAGAGAAAAAGGCGAATCAGTTGATTTGCCGATTCGCCCATTTCCAACTGTGTGGCATTAGATTAGAAAGGTGTGCAAGCGTCTGCAGAAACATCTGCTACTTCTTTCACTTCGTAATTAGCCATTCTCACTGCACCTCCCCGCTATGTAACTATCCGAGATATCGTCATAAAATGACAAAATATCATCAGACTCTCTATTTATACCAATTTTAGATTTACTTGTAAATGAATTCTTTTAATTTTTTTAAAAGTTTCATTTTATCGAACAAATCGACTATTTACTCTCCTATCTTAGAAGCGATGAGATCAGCGATTTTTTTCACACTCGTAAAGTTTTCAATCAACAATTCGTCGTCTTCTACCACTACGCCTAAAGTGTTCTCGATTTCCACTAACAATTCCATCGCCTTTATAGAGTTAATGCCCAGCCGAATAAGCGGATCTTCTGGATTGATCTTCACTTCTTCTCCCAGTTCGGCCAGTTCCTTGATCTTGGTGATAATCGTTTCAATTATATGTTCCATATTTGTAGAGTTCATAGGAAACAACCTCTCTTGCGTTGGATGGATTAGCGGATCAGCGGTAGTACCCGTTCGCCAAGTCTTTGTAATTCCTCTTTCCCAGTCGATCCTGAGAATAGAAAACAATCTGCGCCTACCGACTGATAGAGACGGATGGTATCAGCAACTTCCACATACGATCCCACAATCGAAAGACTCTGAGCGGTACTTACCTGCGCTAGTCCAGCCCACAGGTTTGCCTGTAAGCGCAGGTTCTCCTTCTTGTTTAAAACACGGTTGCGGGAAATCCCCACCGAGTCACTGCTGTTCTGGTAAAGGCGAGCCATTCGCTTGTCAATCAGCCCGAAAGACGACTCCAACGCCTCGGCTGCCGCCCACGCTTCCGCAGAGGTTTCACGGGAAATCACATCAATCACCAATCCGCAGCGCGGCTGCCGTCCATAGACTTTCGCCCGTTCTCGAAAACGCGCAAACTGTTCGGCCACCTCACCAGGTTCCTGGGCATATATCAAGTAGCAGTCTGCATAGGCTGCTGCCGAATCCATCGCCTCCTCTGAACTGCCTGCGAGAAAGAGAGACCCTGGGCTCTGAGGGTCCGGCTGCGGATAGACTTCCGCCCCACTCGCTTCGAAAAATTCACCTAGAAACGTAACAGGTCCTTGTTGAATTTTGTTCAGAAGTTCTACAAATTCCCTCGTCCTCCGATATCGAGTGGCGTGGTCCGCCACATGGGTAATCTGCCCCAGCTCGATTTGGGAGCTTCCGGTCACCACGTTAATGTCTATACGGCCCTCCGCGATCAGGTTCAGTGTGTTCCATGCTTTCGCGGTTATCATCGGCAACTGATAGTTGGTATTTTGGGCCACAAGTAGGCGGATTCGATCTGTCTTAGATGCTACATGGGTGGCAGTGATCCACGGATCCATATACCCGTTGACACTAATCGTCAGCAATGAGTCAAATGCGTAGCGTTCCGCCAGACGGGCTTGGTGGATAATGTTGTCAATATCGCCTTGTGGCAGTATCCAGCTGAATTCCATCAGTTATCCTTCCCTTCTTTCGTTGACGACGAGTGATCTGCCGCCTCGATAGCTTGGATGGCTTTCGTCAACATCTCTTGCAGCAAAAAGGAGACAGCCGCCTGAGAACTCTCAACATCTTCGGCACGTAACGGTCTCTTACGGTAAATTCCCGTAGTATATTTGTTGACCAATTTGTTTGAGTGGAGCACCAGTTCATCGGCTAGCGGTCGTAATACAGTACTCATCTCCGGACAAAAACGGCGGAGCAAGGTGTCTGCAAACAATTCCTTGGCACCGAGCACGATATATAGTTCGTTTAGCGCGTCTCCGTCCATTCTCCCCTCTCGGACCAATTCGGCCGCCAGATCAAAATCCCGCCCAGACTGTCCTGTCGCTAGCAACAGACGTAAGATCTCCAATGTTTCGGTCCGCAGAGAAGCTTCCTCCACAATAACGCCGGGAATTGGTTCAAGAGAAACCAGAACACGCGCTCCCAGCGGAAGATCGGCATAGATTTCCTCGAGTGATCCAAACTGTGCGTGGAAAGGCCCATAGGATACTTTTTGCGGACTCTCCAAATGCAGGTGGCTGTGGTTTACAATCTGATAGATGCCATTTTGCCGATTATAGCCATTGATGACCGTCAGATGATCGTTGTGTTCCTTGCGATAGTACGGCGAATAGAACATGTAAAACTCATCAAAACAAACGAGCACCAGTCTGCCACCCTCTACCAGACTACAGACTGCATCGTGCAGGCCGGAGAGTTCAGGAACAGTGGTAAGTTGAACACGCATGCCGAACTTGGCCAATAGCTGATGATCAGTTGCGTAGCCAAAAACTTTTTCTTCCGTCGAGAAAGAATACGGATAACCTTGATCTGTCAAGTTAAACCCACGTTTCAAGCCCAGCCACAGAAAAAAGTACGGGATCAAGCGTGCATTCGGTAGACCGAACTGTAATGCCAAGCCTCGGTCGTAACAGTTCAGTTGCCGCCATGACAGATCGGAAATAAGCTCGACCCCCGGAGAATCGACATAAGCCTGATCGGTGAGGTTTTTATGTGGAACCGAATCTGAGTTTTCTTCGTCATTCGCAGCCGTCTCCAAGCGTTGTGCTTGCTCAGATGATGGCTGAAATAGCTCGGCAGGTTCCGACATCATCACAACACCAAGCGATTCAAGATGCTGTGCCAGTTCATTGAGTGTTGGATGGTCAAATAGATCGGACACCTCAAGGTCCATGTGCAGGTGATCACTAATCGCGCTTACCAATTTGACGGCGAGAATCGAGTCGCCACCAAGGGTGTAAAAATTGTCATAGACGCTGATCTCGGCAAACCCCAATGCTCCCCCCCACAACCTCCCAAGCTCTTGCTCAAACAAGGTATACTCCCCATCATGCCGCCCAGTGAGAACAACTTCCCGATATGCTTTGGTATCTTGGCGTGCTGCATTGGCGCTTAGGCGCCTTCGTTGGACCTGCAATAGAATATCCGGGCTCAGCAGGAAGGGCAAGTCGCCCTCAAATCGTGCCCATTGCAGCAAAGACATTTCCCCCGCCAGTAGATGAGCTTTCTCCTGCGCCATGGCCAAATCCAACAGGTGTAGAGCTTTTGCCGTCAAGAGAGGCTTGAACAGACGCTCTTCCTGCGCCACGTGGTACTCGACTGCCATGCCGGTCTCGCTCCAGCTCGACCATCCGATTGAGAGTGTGCTCTTGCCGCCGTGTTGGCGTGCCGCGGCAAATGCGTCGAGAAACGAGTTAGCTGCCGTGTAATCGGTTTGTCCGATTCCCCCGGTCAAAGCGGTCACCGAGGAGAAGAGCACGAAGAAATCTAGATCATCCTGTTGGGTCAATCGATCCAAATTCACGGTCCCATCCACCTTGGGAGAGACCACCTGTCGGAAGTCCCCTTCCTGCTTGCGCACCAGCAAACCTTCACCCGCAACACCCGCCGCATGTACGATTCCTTTAATCGGGCCTAGGTCTGTCCGGATCTGTTGCAACACCTCGCGCAAAGCATGTTCATCTGCTACATCGCAGGCATAGGGAACCACCTCGATGCCATGCTCCCTCATCTCGTGGATGGCTTGCAACGAGCGACGTGCTTTCACTGAGATGTCAAACTGATCTGATTCGGGCAATGGAGTACGGCTCAACAGGGCGAGCTTAATTTTTTTCATGGAACTGAAATGTTCCGCTACTTCCAAGCCGAGACCGCCCAACCCACCGGTAATGACATAGACGGCTCCCTCGTGCAGCGTGATCGACGACTCCCCTTTAGGCGAGACGCGCTGCAATTGTTGTACATAGCGTCGGCCATTACGGTACGCCGTCAAGCGATATGCGGATTGCTCTGGTCGTCCGAGCTCTGCCAGCAAGTTCGCGACCGGGGTCCGCTCGTCAACATCGAGGCAAGTCACGCGAAAATTCGCTTGCTCCTGCGCAATGCCTTTTGCCAGCCCGAACGCGCCTGCAGCATACGGATGCAGACTCCGCTCCTCGCCGGTTACCGGCGAGACGTTGCGAGCAGGCACGATCAAGTGAATTCTCGTACGTTCAGAGCGGGCGAGCCATGAATTGTACCACGTATAGAGGCTCTCGATCCCATCTTCCTCAGTGTCGAGCAACACGATTTCCACGACGGGTTCTCCGTCCGCGATAGCTAGCGTCCGTCCTTCCAAGACACGGCGGCCAGATTCGCGCAAAGCATCTGTCCACTGAGCGGCCCACGCTGATCCGCTGTGCAACACCATGGTCACTCCCAGCGGAAGATCGTACACCGCGTTGTCCAGGTCTTGGGGGATCCAAGTCAGTTCGTGTAACGCTGTACCGGCGTCGACCAGCGACAAGAACCGGTGTTCGTCAACTTCCTTGAGCAGTTTGATCGTGTACTGGGTTGCTGTCGCCAACACCTGCCCTGATTCATCAAACAGCGTGATATCGAACGATTTTGTTTCTTGCGCCCGCCCCTCCTTCATGTGTTTTACGATATGACTGTAAAAGCGATGGGGCAATGGACGATAGAACACGAACGATTTGAAGGCAAATGGGATGTAATGTCCTTCCCGGTCGAGATGGATCGGTACGTTCAGAGCATTATCGAGCAAGGCCGGATACAACGTATATCCGTCCAGGTCTTCTAGAAACTGTTCCGGCAGTTTGAGGTGAACGAGGTATTCCCCTTCACCGACTTTGATATCTGCCATGTTCGACCAGCGCGGGCCGAAATGAAAGTGGCGCATAGCGTCGGCCGGTCGCACTTCGTTTGCCTCTTGTGAGCAACGTCGACGGATCGCCACCGTGTCAGGAACGGCTGGAGCCGTTTGGTTAAGGATAGTAACTTGCCCTTCAGCGTGCAGCAACCAGTTCGTGTCTTGCTTACTGACCAGCCGGAAGTGCAGGCCGCCCATTTCTTTAGTCAGCACCGTCTGCAGTTCCAGTGATTCTCCTTCTGGCACGACCAGAGGAGCGAGGAACAGTACATCTCGAAACTCATAGGAGTGCTCTCCATACTGTTCACGACATGCCCCCAGCACCACTTCCAAAAACGCCACCCCCGGCATAACCGGATGCGTCTGCAAGCGATGCTCGTTCAAGACCCACAAGCGGTCGGCGTGCAGGGTCGTAGTGTAGATAGTCTGATCGATCGAATCAGCCATACAACGGTCTAGGAGCGGATGTTCCGCCGCCTTCGCCTGTGCCAGATCAGGCATGTGCACCTGGTTGACGCTCGCCCAGTAACGAGTCCGAGCCAATGGATAGGTCGGCAGAGACAACCGACGGTGCTGACCTTCCGGATACAGCATCTCCCACTCGATGTCCGCTCCGGCTGCATAGCACCGTGCAACCCCCTTGAGATTGCTTTGGATCGCCTCTTCCCTCGCACTGTGGTTCAGTTGACGCTTGTCCTGCTGTGAAAGATCGCCCTCCGCTCGAACTTTCTGGTCATGGACGATCTGATGGACCCCGTACCAACTCCGCTCTCCGTTCCATTCTGTCGGTGCCATCTGCAAGAACTGCGTCAATTGCGTATACAGGTCTTGGGTGCTCTCTACGAGGAGAGCCAGTCGATGACTGTAGTGACCACGGCCGGTCGCCACTGTGAAACAAATGTCGGCTAACGGAGCATTTGGCTCCCTTTCCAGATAGCGCTTGTATTGTTCCACCTGCCGAACCAGTAGTTCCTTCTGCCGCGCTGAGAGCACAAACAATCGCAGAGCTCCGCTCTCCTCCTCCAGACAACCTTTCCGAGCAGGTGCTTCTTCCAACACGATGTGACAGTTGGTGCCACTGAATCCAAACGAACTGACCCCTGCCCGCAACGGCTTATCACTATCAGGGACAAGCGGCTGAATTGTGTCGTTTACATAGAGTGGTGTCTGCGTAAACGAGATGTACGGATTGGGAGTTTGAAAATGCAAGCTCGGCGGCAATTCACGATGGCGCAGGGCGAGGATGACCTTGGTGATCGAAGCCAGACCGGAAGCACCAACCGCATGCCCGATATTGGTCTTGACCGAGCCGATGCCGCAAAATTGTTGCCTGTCAGTAAAACGGCGGAATGCTTCGGTCAACGCTTTGACTTCAATAGGGTCCCCGATCACAGTGCCTGTGCCATGTGCTTCCACATAGCGGATCGTCTCCGCATTGACCTTAGCGTTTTTCCACGCTTGCACGATCAAGTCTTCCTGAGCCGAAGCGTTCGGGGCAGTGATACCGTTGGAGGCACCATCGTTGTTCGTTGCGCTTCCTTTGATCACAGCATGAATCGGATCTCCATCCGCTATCGCTTTAGAGAGCGGCTTGAGCAACAGTGCACCGACCCCTTCGCTCCACAGCGTTCCCTTGGCTTCTTTGTCAAACGTTCGCACGATGGTCTCAGAGGTCTCTACCATTTTCATGTCACCATCCGGATTGATCAGCGGCAGGAACGACAGGTTGATTCCCCCTGCTACCGCCATCTCACACTCTTTGTTTCGAAGCGCCTGACACGCCTCATGAATGGCAACCAGTCCAGACGAACAAGCCGTGTCAATTACTTGGCTAGGCCCTTGTAAATTGAAGATGTAAGATAAACGGCTGGCGAGAATTCCCGCCCACGAACCGGTAAGGTGCATCGCATCCGGCTCCGTCACCATCTTGTATAGTTGCATATTGGTATGATCCTTGCCGACGAAAACACCCGTCCGGGTGCCGACGATCTTGTCGCCGCCATACCCCGCATCTTCGATCGCCTGATAAGCTGTCTCCAAAAAGACACGCTGCCACGGATCCATATAGGTGGCCTCTCGCGGGGAGATGCGAAAAAAGGCTGCATCGAATGTGTCAATTGCATCAAGGTATCCGCCTGCCCCAAGTAGAACGGACAGCTCCTCTTCGGAGGGCGGCTGCCTGCCAAGCAGTAGTTGAGCGAAATACGGAACAGCAAGAATCTCAGCTACATCCCGACTCCTCTGTTCAGGAAACGAGGTTATCCCGTTGACACCGTTTCTGAGCAAACTCCAATACTCATCGATGCTGTTTGCAGAAGGATATCGTCCGGCCATGCCGATGATCGCGATCTCTTCGTCCTTAACGTTCTTGTTCAGTGACTGAAGTTCTTTCAACAGGCTCTTGGCATCCTGAGGATCGAGCTTTTTCTGAGCTACCTGATTAAATATGTAGTCCTTGATCAATCCCATTCGTCTTCCTCATCCTCCCATCGGAGCAGCTTATCCGCTTCCTTCGAGTCAAGCTCTCCACTGGCCAATTTACGTAGGACGCGCTCGATCTCATCGTCGTCCTCCGCCTCTTCCACCGCCTCGGGGTGCTCTGAAGCAGGTGCAGACACTTTTCCTTGCTTCTTCTCCAAATACGCAGCCATTTCGTACACGGACGAATACGTAAATATATCAGAAATGTCGATCAGGGAACCAAATTCGGCCTCCAAAGCTCTCAACATGCTAGCTGCCAATATCGAATCACCGCCCATGTCATGGAAACTGTCATAGACGTCAATCTCATCGAGTTCGAGTACTCCGGCCCAGATTTTCGCCAAGCGGATTTCGGTCTCGCTCAACCCCTGATCACCGTACCCGCGTATAGCGACCGCTTCCGATGGACGCACAACCTTATCAGCCGAGATAGAGCGCCCAACCATTTGAGCAACTCGACGGGAGATGAGACGGCGCAAGTCCGGAGAGAGCGGCAACAAATAGTCGTTGTCCTGCACGCTGCCGAGCACCGCATCGTTTAGCTTTCCAACCAGCACTTGCACGACATTTTTGCTCAGCAATTGATCCAGCACCTGTAACGCAGTTGCCGTGCGTATGCTCTGCAGGAATCCGCGATCTTCTACTCCGTAGTCAACCGCCATCCCCGTCTCCTTCCACGCTGGCCAGTTGATCGCCAACGTGCGTTTGCCTTGTGAATTGCGGAAAGCTGCATACGCATCGAGAAAAGCGTTTGCGGCAGCATAATCCCCTTGACCGACACCTCCCGTGAGTGCAGAGATCGACGAGAAGAATACGAAGAAATCGAGTTCGTCCTCTGCCGTCAGCCTGTCGAGCAGTATTGTTCCGCTGACTTTCGGCGTAAGTACGTGGCAGAACGTCTCGCGTTTTTTGTGGAACAAGAAACCATCCCCAGCCACACCTGCTGCATGAACGATCCCCCTTATTCGACCGTATCGCTCCCGCAGACCTCGCAATACAGGGCCAATCTCCGCTTCCACAGAGATGTCCGCTTTACAGACACACACCTCAGCACCCATCTGCTCCATCTCGATCAAGGCGCGGATCGCGCGCGTGATTTTGGACGGTGTATCCCCACGATCCATCCAGGACGTCCATTCCTCGCGTGGAGGAAATGTTGAACGGCTAAGAAACGCTAGCTTAACATTCGGGACATTCGCCCAATGCCTGCCCACTTCAAGACCCAGACCGCCGATTCCGCCGGTGATTAAATAAACACCGTCGGTTTTCAAAGCAAAAGGCACATCGGGTTGTGCTTGCAAATCAAACATGCTAAGTTGTGGGGTCCATCGAGTCCCAGCACGATAGCCGACTATGTAAGACGATGGTTCGTTGACGAGTTCCTTCCATAGAATAACGTCATCGGTGGACCGATCCCGATCGATACATCGAACGCGTAGATGCTCGAACTCCTCATGTATCACTTTTCCGAGTGCAAACGCTGCGGCTGTCAGCGGTTGCAATTCCCCTTCCTCACCGGTAATTCGATTCGCGTTCGTACCGAGCAGTGTCAGTTCAAGAGGATGATTCCAACGATTGGCGGATAAGGCCTTAGCCAATCCAAACAGATCTTCCGGCGTTTCCCCGTCAAGAAAATAAACGATTTGGCTGATGGAAGCCTCTCTCAATGAGCCGAGCAGTTCCGTCAGCTCCGTTTCCCTGTCTGTACCTTTCAGGTTCACCCTGACAACGGCGCGCTCTTCCTGCTTAGCCATCCGCAGAAATGGTTCCGCCGCATGTGCATCGCGCAACAAGAGCAGCAGGCCGCCTGTGTAGGTAACTTTTTGCTCGTTTCGGAACTCTTGTTTCCACTCCATTCGAAACATCTCGTTCACTTGCAAGCCCTGGTAGGTGACACCTTCTGGACGTACCTTCTTGACCACGTAGTCCTCCGCTTCCGCCACGACCTGACCTTCTGAGTCAAACAAAACCGCGTCAAAAGTCGCAGTCTCAGCATGAACCTGCAAGGGGGATTTCAAGACCACCCAACTGGTGAACGCTTGCGGTATAGGTGCATACACGCGAAGCTTCTTGTATGTCCAAGGCAGATACATCCCGTCACCCACATGGTTGATCGCGATGTTCATTGCGTTATCGAACAGCGCCGGGTGAAGTACAAATTCGGTAAGATCAGACGCATAGTCGTCATGCAATCGCAAGTCAACCAGCACTTCCCCTTCCATCGCGCGGATCAAATCGATGTTATGCCAACGAGGACCAAACTCGATAGCGCCTTGATGCTGTTCCTCCTGATGAATCTGCATCTTGCCTGTGAATCGGGCCGCTAGTTCCCCAACATCCAGAGGCGGAGCTTTTCGTTCTGAAAAGGATAATCTCCCCTCGCAGTGCTTGATCCACTGTTCGGCCGTGTCCCCGCGACTGACGATGGTAAAGGAGATCGGTTCGATTTCTTCTTTCAACATAACGTGAACTTCACGACTTTCCCCTGCTCCGACGATGAGTGGCGCCAGGAAGATTACCCCTTCCAGTTCCGAACTCTGGCCCGGTGCCAGCAACAAAGACAATTGTCGGATCATCTCCAGATACGTTGTCCCTGGCACCACCCCTTGCCCGTTGATCAGGTGCTCAGACAGCATCCAATGCGTATCGAACCCGAACTGACTCCCATAAACGCGCAGATGCATCGTATCGGCCAAGATTCGATCGATCAGGAACGAGATACGCGGTCCGGCGGGTTGTGAAAGCGTCACCCGATTAGCGTTCTCCACCCAGTATCGCTTCTTAGCAAAAGGGTACAGCGGAAGAGCCACTTTGCGGTATGGCTGCCCCCCATACCATGCA
This sequence comes from Brevibacillus sp. AG162, assembly GCF_006715575.1. NCBI lineage: Bacteria > Bacillati > Bacillota > Bacilli > Caryophanales > Paenibacillaceae > Brevibacillus > Brevibacillus sp. AG162. The sequence continues at coordinate 19,112 of NZ_VFNO01000018.1, read as the reverse complement.
GTCCAATCTACATCTGCACCACTTACATACAAGTGGATCCAGCCCTCCAGACAGTCAGCTTTTCCCAGCAGCGTCCGCGCCTCTACTGACAACTGTCTCTTGCGCTCTTCCGTCAGCTCTCCCTGAGCAAGAACGCCTTTTTGCTCGGGAATGATGCGGTGTTCTCCCCAGTAGATCCCACGTTGGGGGTCGGAGATCAATTGCTGACTGTAGACGAGTGTAGCCAATTGATTTCGGAGTTCCACATGGTTGTTGAATAGCAATGCCAGCCTTGTAGTGTAATGACCTCGCCCAACACTCGCTGTCGCGCAAAGGTCGAAAAGGTTAAGATTCGTTTCGCAGACGAGCAGACGATGGTATCGTTGGGTCAGTTCGCGAAGTGCCTCTTGAGATTTGGCAGAGATCGGAAGCACATACGGCCCGCTCCGATCGGCAGACTGGCCGTCCATTTCAATAGGTGGCGCTTCTTCTAATACCACATGGCAGTTGGTCCCGCTAAGCCCAAAGGAAGATACCCCACAGCGCCGCGGCATGCCATGACGCTCCCACGGCGTGCACCGGTCATTGACGTACAGCGCTGTTGAAGGGAACGAGATGTTTCGATTTGGCTTTTGAAAATGCAACGTTGGAGGCAATTGCCCGTACTGCATCGCTGCAATCGCTTTGACCACGCCGGCCAATCCGGCAAGATGGTCGAGGTGCCCGACGTTTGACTTGACGGATCCTATTGCACAAAACTGTTTTCGTTGTGTAAAGCGGTTGAACGCACGAGTTAGCCCCTCCATTTCGATTGGATCGCCAAGCTTCGTTCCCGTCCCATGCGCTTCAATTAAGCCAATTGTTTCGGGGTTCACTTGGGCATCTTGCCAGGCCCGAATGATTACATCCTCCTGTGCAGCAGCACTTGGAGCGGTGATACCGATGGAACTGCCGTCTTGGTTGATCGCGCTCCCCTTGATCACCGCGTAGATGCGGTCCCCGTCTCGTAGAGCACTCGGCAATGGTTTCAACAACATCGCGATGACGCCCTCACCAAATCCCGTTCCGTCAGCATCATCGTCAAACGTCCTTGCCTTTGCCGAGGTCGAGACAATATCTAGGCCTTCTTGACGGACTCGAAGCGGCAACAAGTTGAGCTTGACCCCGCCCACTAACGCATTATCACAGTCGCCATTTCGCAACCCCTGTACAGCAAGATGCAACGCTACCAGCGACGAGGAGCAGGCTGTGTCGACCAAAAGTGCCGGGCCATGCAAGTCCAGCAAGTACGCGATGCGGCTGGCGATGATGGACGAGATATTGCCTGGTACTGAGAGGGGCAGTTGTTCCGGGCTCTGATTCGCGATCATATCTTTGTATGCCTCGCTAAAATCACCTGTGTACCCGACATAGACCCCGGTACGGGTGGAGGATAACCTCCGCCCACCGTACCCAGCATCCTCCAACACTTTCCATGCAGTCTGCAAAAACAACCGCTGCTGTGGGTCCATCAATCTTGCTTCAACAGGCGAGATCTGAAAAAAGGCGGCGTCAAACTTATCCACTTCGCTCAAATACGAGCCTCGCGCATAGTCAGGCTCCTCCTGCCCGGCCTGGATGTGCGTGAGCAGTGGGTCTGTATCTTTCCTCCGTACGGCTGGAAAAGGAGCGACGCAATCGATTCCCTGTTGCAGATGGCTCCAGAACTGGGCTAAGTCATCGGCATGCGGAAGTTGGATTGACAAGCCGACAACGGCAACCTCGTCCCGCTCCCCTGCTTTTTCTTCCAGTTTTAAACGCTTGAGAATCTCAACCCCAATCGTTTTATCAATGTTGCCGGACGCAGTCTTTTCGATGACATATTGAGTGACGTTGCTCACTTTTACCTCCGTGTGTTACGAATATTTTTTAACTGCTTCGTCCAGCGAGAGCTTACCGGAAGAAATCTGATCGAACATGTCCAACAACTCTTGTTCCAATTCAGCCTCCCCTATCTTAGGAGGAGCTATCACAAGCGGCCCTGGCTCTGCCTGATCGCTGTCCAGGTAGGCCGCAATCTTGGCGATTGTGGTGTGCGTGAACAGATCGACGATGCGCAGCCGTCCCGGATACTGTTCCGAGAGGCGGTAGTGCATCTGACTGACGAGGAACGAGTTACCCCCGATTTCGAAGAAATTATCGTGGATGCCAACGCCTTTCCAACCGAGCAGCTCCTCCCAAATCTGACTGATCAAGCGCTCCGTCCCCGTGGTTGGCAGGGACAATTCTCCCTCGTCGGTGAGTCGGTCCGGCAACGTACGCCCCGCGAGTTCCTGACGGTCGATCTTGCCGTTGGCCGTCCTTGGCAATTCCCCGAGTGCAAAGAAGTGCGACGGGATCATATACTCGGGCAAACTCTCCCGCAGATGATCCCGCAACCGAGCGGCCGTGACATCGTCCGGTGAGACGTAGTAGCAAACCAACTTGTTTGTATCCCCTTCGCTCAATGCGACTACAGCCGTCTCGCTCACGGAGCCGATTCGGAGTAAAACGCTTTCTATCTCTCCCGCTTCAATGCGGTATCCGCGCACTTTGATCAGGCCGTCCCGGCGCCCGAGATACTCAATCACGCCTTTTGATGAGTAGCGTCCGATATCGCCCGTGCGGTACACACGATCCCTTGTCTTTGGATCGATGGAGTAGGCCTTGGCAGTCTGTACGGGATCTTTGTAATAGCCGGGTGTCACGTTGAGACCGCATATGCAGATCTCACCGGGCACACCGACTGGACACAACATGCCCTGTTCATCCAAGATCATAACGGCGTTGTTGACGAGAGGTCGTCCAATCGGCAGAATCCCGTTTATCCAATCGAGCTGCTCAACTTGGTAGCACGTCGCCCAGATCGTGGCTTCAGTTGGACCATACATATTCATTAATTCCGCTTGTGGAAAGAGAGCGAGAATCTCCTTGGCCAGTTCAGCGCTCCAGGCCTCCCCGCCGATCATGATCCGGCGGATGCTACTTTTTCCAGCCCATTCGGTTAGGTCGCTTCTGCTGCGCAAATAGAGCACCAACTGGTGAAACAAGGCCGGCACGGAATGCCATATCGTAATGCCATTGCCATGAAGATAGGTAAGCAGTTCTTCTGGATTCGTTAACAGCTCCTGCGAAATTATATGCAAGCCTGCCCCGCTGAGCAGTGCCCCGAAGATCTCAAAAACGGAGATGTCAAATGATATCGAAGTAACCCACGCCATCTGATCCCCACGGCCGAGACGTCCCTGAGCGATGCTGCCGAGGAGAAAATTCATCGCATTCAACTGGGTGACCATCACTCCTTTGGGACGGCCCGTGGAACCAGAGGTGTAAATCAGGTACATCAGATCGTCAAGACTGGACTGCAGCTTTAAGCCACTCGAGTCTTGCGCCTCGATGTCCGATCTGAGCCACACCTGGGAGACACCCGTCCAGATCGTGTGATCCGATCCGGTCAGATCCAGCACCTTTTCCAACAGAGGCAAATCGGCGCTCAAAACACGGAATCTCTCCGCTTGTTCTGCTTCGCTGATCAGCACCTGCACCTCACTGTGCTGCAACATGTAACAGACCCGATCCAGCGGGTATTGAGGATCAATCGGTACATAGGCCCCGCCAGCTTTTAAAATGCCAAGGATGCCCGCGATCAGTGGCAGCCCTCTGTTCAGCAACAGACCGACCGGCTGATTCCGGGTGACCCCCGCCTCCCTCAACAGGTGGGCGATGCGGTTCGACCAAGCCTCGAGTTCCCCATATGTGACTCGCTGATCGAAATACGTCACTGCTGTCTCACCCATATGGTTGGCAGCGATCTGTTCGAACCGCTGTATGACCGTGAGTTCTGGCACGCTTTCAGGGTCGAAATTCGTATACAATTCCCGCACATCTGCCTCTGCTGTCTCTCCCAATAACCGTACATCTGCGAGAATAACTTGCTCGTGATCGGTGATCACCTTTACCAGATGGAGGAAATACTCTGTTAAGCGCTCAATTGTCTTCGCGGTATATAAGTCTATGTTATACTCCCAGCGCACTTCGATCTTGCCATCCGTTTCTTTGCAGAGGAAACAAAGTTCGTACAGACTCTGTCGCTCATTCGCTTGATAGTTCTCGAAAAATTGAAACATCGTCTGAAAGATCGGACTGCGGCTCAAGTCCCGCTCCGGGTTGACTTTCGAGACCAGCAAGTCGAAGGGATAGCGACTGTTCGCATAAGCCTTGACACTTTTAGCCTGAACAACCCGCAATAAATCGTCAAACGTGTGCAAGTCAGCGAACGAGACCCGCAGACAAATCATATTCATGAACAAACCAAGAACTGATTCCCATTCCTTCGACTCGCGGCCAGCGATGGGAAACCCGACGACGATCTCGTCTTGCTGGGACAGCTTTTGCAGAAGGAGGAAGTAGCTAGAAAGGAGCAACATGTGCAACGTTGCCTGATTGCGCTTGGCCAGCTCCTTCAATCTCGCCGAACGCTCCGCATCGATTTCGAACACATGATAGCTGCCGTTGTATGTCTGCAACTGCGGGCGCGGATAGTCGGTCGCAATCTCCAGTACGGGAAGAGGTTTCGTAAGTTCCTCAAGCCAATAACGTTCCATATTTGCAAATTCTGTACTTTGCATCCACGCGGCTTGTGTTTCAACCCAGTCCTGATATTGCACACGCAGAGGCGGTAATTCGAGCTCCGTACCTTTCAGTCGGCTCTCGTAGAGACGTTGCCATTCATCCAGCAACAAGAGCATGCTCCAGCCGTCTGTGATCAGATGGTGGATCGTCATTGCAATCACTTGCCGATCAGCACCTGTCATGAACACTTTGACCCTCCAGAGAGGCTCGCTAAAATCAATTGTCCGTTCGTGCTCTTCATTCAGCAGATCATGCAGCAGAACTTCGTCCGCCTCGACCCATTCCACAACAGGTTCATGCGATGGCAGCACCGCTTGTTTTGGGACACCTGACTCCTCGCGGATCACGGTGCGCAGTGCGGCATGCCGTGCGGTCAAGATACGCAAGGCTGAAAGAAATGCCTCTGGGTCGAGCCCCCTCATTTCAAAGTTTGCCCTCAAATTATAGACGTGAATGCCCGGGTCTATCTGATGTAGGAACCAGAGGCGTTGTTGCCCGCTTGACAATTCGCCGACGTGTTCTTCTGCTCTAGTTCCTGCCGCCACTTCCGCGGGGACTTCCCGTTCGGCATCACCAATAGCTCGTGTCAACTCATAAATGGTCAGGTGTTGAAACAGGTCACTGATTGACACTCTAGTCTGTAGTCTTTCTTCTATTAAATTGGCGATCTTAATCGCAAGAATCGAATCCCCGCCGTATTCGTAGAAATTGTCGTGGATGTTCACTGTGTCGAGCCCCAGTACTTCGGCCCAGATGGCGGCGATCTGTTGCTCCCGCTCGGTGTAATCGCCTTCAGAACGGCCGCTCAGCACCACTGAAGCCGGTCGAATCAGCGATCTGGTAGTACGCTTGTTACGCTTTGAAGCAGACAATCTACTGACCTCACGATGTATCTCCTCTGACAACAGGTAAGGGGCTTGATCCATGACATTCGTTAACAGATCATAATTCAACCTGCCGATAATCACTTGATGACGTTCCGGCGGCAACACAGCGGCCAGCCCTTGCAGAGCTTCTTCGGTGGTCAGGGATCGAAAAATACCGTCCGCAGTTACGCCATAGTCAAACGCCATGCCTGCCTCTTTCCAGGTAGACCAATTGATCGACAGCATCGGACGTCCCTTGCGTCTTTGTTCAGCCGCAAACGCGTCGAGATAGGCATTAGCTGCTGTATAGTCTCCCTGTCCTGCTCCGGATAGAATCGCGGTCACAGATGAGAACAGGATGAAGAAGTCGAGATCGTCTAACTGCGTCAACCGATTCAGCCACCATGTCCCTTCCACCTTCGGAGCGAGCACCTTGCGGAAGTCTACCTCGTGCTTGCGTATCAAAAATCCGTCTCCTGCCACCCCCGCTCCGTGAAACACACCGCGCAACGGCCCATGTTCACGTACTTTCTGCAGAGCGCTTCGCAAGGAGTCGGCATCGGCTACATCACCTTGCACAAGCAAAAGTTTTGCACCCGAGGCTTCCAGCGTCAGTATTTTACGAATCTGGTGCGACAGTTTATCTTCGCCGCTTGACAACTCCGCCCAGCGCGCACGCTCCGGCAGCGGCGAACGATGCAACAAAGCGACCGTGGCGTTCTGTTGGGTTAGCCAATGAGCAAGCTCCAACCCGATCCCGCCGGTGCCCCCGGTGATCAGATAGATGCCGTCGCGACGCAACGCGAACGAGGAATCGCTTAGTTGTGTATGTGACGGCCGCACTTCCGGGGTATAACGGACTCCCCCGCGGTATGCAATGCTGTACGGGGCTTCTTGTGAACTCAGTTCCCGCCACAGCACATCAAGCCCGGTAGCTTCGTCAAGATCGATCGTCCGACAGCGCAAGTTTAGCGCTTCTTCCCCGATTACCTTACCAAGACCAAGCAATGAGGCCTGTTCGGGCTTGATCACCGTTTCCTTCCCGGTGACCGCCGACGCATGATCGGCGATTAGAACGATCTGTATATCCTGCTTGCCGCGGCTGTTCATCAAGCATCGCGACAGACGCAACAGGCTGAGCACACCTCGCTCTTGATTGGCTTTGAGTTGCTCGATACCCTCAGCAGGCTTGCAGTTCCAGGTGAACAGATGGTACAGATGTTTCCACGGGACGTCGTCCGTCTCCCTCAGCAAACGTGCATAGTCGTCCTCGGTGCCACTCACGAGATAGCGATCGCCTCCCAGACTCCGGTACTCCTGTCCCCATTGCACCTCAATCACACGCCGCCCATTTTCCCGCAACCGATCAGCCAACTGATCGGCCAGACCGGAGTCGTCCTTCAAAATACAGACAGCTTCATTCGTCCATGCCGTAGTCTCCTTGAGCGGGGTCTCCCTCCACTCGGTCATATAGAACATCGTCTGTTCCTGACCGATCGGTACTCGGATCGTGGAAAATTCTCCGATCTCTGCCAGAACACACCCGCTCACATCGAACAGCTGCACTTTATAGACCTGCAAGTCGTCTGTCGAAACTTCGAGCCTGCGTACCCTCGAATAGAAACGTTCCGGCAACGGACGATAAAGACGTAGATTACGGTAGGAGAAAGCGAGATGCATCCCCTTTCCTTTTTGATCCGCTAAATCGACAACGGAGCCTGTCGCCCTGTCAAGAAGAGCGGGGTGAAGGGAATAATCGCCAAGTTCCTCCTGATGCGAAGAGGGCATCGTGATCTCGATGAGCGCTTCCTCCTCCCCGATCCACATGTTCGTGACGCATTGAAAATGCGGTCCAAACAGGATGCTATCTCCTGCCGCCACTACGTTCTCTTCTCTCTTTGCAAGATGCGGACACCGGGCGAACACAGCTTCCATATCGACATCCGCCTGCACGCCCTCCTCCGAATTCTCCAACAAGCCGGTTGCGTGCAACATCCACGTATCGTCCCCACCTTGTGAGCAGAGCGTGACGCGCATCCCATCAGCAGTCTTCGACAACACGGTCTGCAATGTGCGGGTCTCCCCGTCCTCGACTGTAAACGGCGCCAAAAACTGCATCTCGGCAACCGTGATCGGCTCTTGCATGCCATATTCACGCGCAGCCTCCAGCGAAATTTCCAGATACGCTGTGCCGGGTAGGACCGCCTTAGTGCCGATGCGATGCTCCTCCAACACCCAATATGTGGCGTCCAGGTCAGTCTCGTAGACCGCGCCTTCCATCGTTATCGCCTGACAACGGTCGACCAACGGTGTGGTCAGCTTCTTTGGCCTGCCGACATCCTCCCGTTGTTTCAACAGTAGTCCGTCAACTTGTACCCAATGGCGCAACCTGTCAAAGGGATATACAGGGAGACGCATCGCCCGATGCCCGATCTTGTAAAGAACACTCCAATCTATCTCTGCCCCGGCCAGATAGGATGCGCACAACTCCTCGGCCAGCTCCGGGGTCACCACGTTCGGAGCGTGGACCAAGCGACGGTTGATCTCCGCGCTCATGCGGATTACATCTTGTTCAGACAATTCCCCCTGTTGCCGCTCCCCTTTGCGATGGACGATTTTGTGCTTTCCATAACCAGCCCCCTGCACCTGCCGAGTGATCTCCTCCCCCGTGACATGCAACACCTGCCGCAAGCGATCTCGAAGCTCCTTTACCGTTCTCACCTGGAAGATCATGCGCTCCTGATAATGCCCCCGCCCGGTGTTCGCCGTGTAGCACAAGTCCGACAGAGACACTTCCTCATGGTTTTGCAGATAGCGGAGATGACGGCGCAAAGACTCGCGTAATGCAGGGTAGGACTTGGCGGACAGAGTGAAGAGATGCAGCTCCGTTCCAGCCGGTGCTCTTTCTGGGAGCTGAGGAGCTTCTTCCAGTACCACATGGGCGTTCGTGCCAGAGAATCCAAATGCGCTCACCCCGCAGCGGCGCGGATGGTCAGCGCTCTCCCAGTTCCTCAGACGGTCATTCACATAGACTGGTGAGTCTACAAAGTTGATAAACGGGTTCGGTGTTTCAAAACCGATCGTTTGCGGCAACTGAGCATGTTCCAAGGCCAGCACCATCTTGATCAACGACGCAATACCGGAATTGCCGACCGTGTGTCCAATGTTGGTCTTGACAGAGCCAATCCCGCAAAATTGCCGCTTATCCGTATGGGCGCGAAACGCTTTGGCGATTCCTTTGATCTCAATGGGATCCCCGAGCTGAGTGCCGGTGCCGTGCGTCTCGATGTAGGAGATCGTCTCCGGGTGGATTCCGGACATCTTCCACGCCATTTGCAAGACCTCTGCCTGAGCATCGGCATTCGGCGCGGTGATCCCGTTCGACTGACCATCATTATTGATGGCGCTGCCTTTGATTACCGCCCGGATCGGGTCGCCATCCCGCAATGCCTGTTCCAGGGGCTTTAACAACAGTACGCCGACGCCTTCTCCCCAGACTGTGCCGTTGGCATCCTTGTCGAAGGCACGGATGATCCCGGTACCCGCTTCATGCACCAGATCCTTGCCTGCCGGAAATATGAACGTGGAGAGGCCACCGACTAGCGCCTGCTGGAATTCGTTGTTACGAAGTCCCTGACAGGCCATATGAAGAGCAACCAACCCTGATGAACAAGCTGTATCGAGAACCAGACTCGGACCACGCAAGTTGAGCAGATATTGGATGCGACTTGCAGTGATGCCCGTGTGTGAACCGACGAGGGCGAGTTCATCCTCTTCTTCAATTAATTGGCGATACTGATTGTTGAAATTAGTCTCCTGTCCAATGTAGACAGCCGTCTTGGTATTCTTGAGTTTTTCCTTGCCGACACCTGCATCCTCCATTGCTTCCCACGCTGTCTCCAGAAATAGGCGTTGATTGGGGTCCATCGCCTCTGCTTCCTTTCGCGAAATACGAAAGAACGGCGCATCGAACTGATCCACATGGGACAGATAACCGCCTTTGCGATATTCGACACCCTTTGGCAGGAACGGGTCTGTGTCACGCCTGCGGGAATGTGGGAATTCCCCCGTCGTGCGTACTCCGTTCATCAGCACGCCCCAATACTCTTCCGGTGATTGTGCCCCCGGAAGCTGGCAGGCCATCCCGATGATGGCGATGTCCTGTTTTGTTTTTGCAGCAGACGCCCCTTCCGCCTTTACAATCTCTTTGAGTAGCCGCTTCGCCTCGTCCTTGCTGAGCTGGTTTACGGCGACTTGGTGGAGGATATAATTTCTTACGCTTTCCACTTGTCATCACCCACTAATTTAAAGAGTACGGACGCCTCATCCACCGACAGTTCCCCGTCCGACAAACGGTCGAGCAGATCGTCCAAGTCCTCCTCGTTTATGGTGTCTAGAGAGACGTTAACCGGATGTTTCTGTTGATTTTCCAGATACTCGGCCATCAGCGCGATGCTCGGATAAGAGAAGATGTCGGTGATGTCAAATTGATTGGGAAATGAATCATCCAATGCTCGCAACAGATGGGTCGCGAGGATAGAGTTGCCCCCAAGGTCATAAAAGTTGTCGTACAGCGATATCTCCTCAACCTGAAGCAGACGCGACCAGATCGCGGCGAGTTGTTGCTCGATAGCAGAGAATTCTTGTTGGTCCCTACCGATAAGCACAACCGGCTTCACTTCCATCTCTCTGGCCTCTGCCGATATGTACGGCGCGACCTGTTGCTGGGCCGCCCGTTTTTCGATCTCCAAGCGGATCTCAGTGGACAGAAAGGGGGGGTCGACTTGAAGCAATTCGGTCATCTCGCCATATTTGAGCCCCCCAATTACCACGCGGCTCTCCTGTCCGTGCAAGATGTCGTTCAAAGCTAACAACGCTTCATCCGTGTACAGTTCATGGAAAGGCGAATCATTTTGCACATCGTAGTCGACAGCCATTCCTGTCTCTTTCCACATCGCCCAGTTCAAGCACTGTGTCCACAAACCGCGTCGGTTCCTGGCCTTTGCAAACGCATCCAGATAGGCGTTTGCCGCTGTGTAGTCCCCTTGACCGACCGCTGCCATGAGCGTAGAAACCGAGGAGAACAACATGAAAAAATCAGGCGAATCAGCGGCTGTCAGCTGATCGAGGATCAACGTACCCCGCACCTTCGGGGCAAGCACCTCGCGGAACGTTTGCTCCGATTTGCGGACAAGAAATCCGTTTCCTGCAACTCCGGCAGCATGCACGACACCACAGATGCGACCAGATGTCGCCCGCAGATCTGCGATCACAGACTTCATCTGTGCTTCGTCTGCAACGTCAGCCGCATAGAACCGCAGATTGGCTCCGTTCTGTTCAATCTCTATCAACCGTTCGAGCGCGTTGCGTAGTTTGCGCGAGGGCTTGCCTGCCAACAGTCGCTCCCACTCCGAACGTGCAGGCAACTCCGAACGGCTCACCAACGCAATCGTTACACGTTCCTGCTCTGACAGATATCTAGCCACTTCCAAAGCCATACCGCCGGTGCCGCCGGTGATCAGATAGGCCCCGCCTCGTTTAACTGGTGCCGGAGCATTCGGGCGAACAGCCAACGGACGCAAGACCTCCGTATAACGCTCTGTGCCGCGGATCGCCGTCAGATAAGGTCGATCCTTCACTCCAAGCCATGCCGCCACCTGAACCGGATCGCCAGTTTCGTCAAGATCGAGACAAGTGCAGGACAAATGCGGGTACTCATGGGAAACGACTTTCCCCAATCCAAAGAGAGGGGCCGCTTCAGGATACAAAGTGGACTCGCTCCCCGTCACTTCATAGACTTGCTGACCGAGCAACAAGATTTCAACAGGGTGTTTCCACTTGTGTTCAAGCGTCGCTTTGGTCAGGTGGAAGAGACTCCAAACTCCGCGCTGCTGGGCTTCTTCCAGCGCTTCAAGCGCAGTCGCTTGTGGATCGTTCCCGATCATACCGGCGTGCAGGATTGTCTCGATGCTCACGCCCTTTAGATCTCCAATCAAGCGGCTATAGTCCTCTTGAATGGGACGAATAGTGTACGCGTCGTTACCCGTATGTGCATACTCAGTTCCCATAGACACTTCCACAACGCGCACGGCCAACCTTTTTAACTCTGCCAGCATGCGCTCCGACCACAAGCTCCGTCCCTTCAAAAATAGGACCGCGCCTGTGAGAGGTGATAGAATCAACTCGTTCTGAACGCTCTGCCATCCGATGACATGAAACAGACTGGTCTCCGGTGGGTTGTCGATCCAGCAACGAGATTTCTCAAAGGGGTATACGGGCAAATGAACGACCCGTCCATGGGTATACAAAGCCTGCCAGGGCACCGATGCCCCCTGCACATACAAGTCCGCCAATCTGGACAACTGTGCGTATGTGGCGGCTTCCTTGTCCATGTCGGCCAATAAGGTGCGCGTTTGCTCCGTGAGAATTTGCAATTCACTATTGGTGCGGGCATGCGCCTCGCACTTGGCCCCCTCGACAGATGTCAACCTGTGCACACCGGCGTACACATCGGTCGGTAGACGGTCCACATCTTCGATACCACACAACTTGTTTTCAAGATCATGAAGGTTCTCGAACACAATTGCGAGGCGATGACCGTAGTGCCCACGTCCTGTGTTCGCCGTGTAACAGAGATCAGCGGGCGTAAGGTCAATGGACTGTTTCAACCGCTCCCGGTAACGGTCTACCAGTTCCAACAACGCAGATTGGCTTTTGGCAGACAGGGTGAGCAAGTGCAGGCGAGAACCTTTCACCCTCTCCTTGACGACACGTGGCGCTTCCTCCAATACGACATGGCAGTTCGTTCCGCTCAGTCCGAATGAACTTACCCCAGCCCGGCGCGGTTGTCCGTTGTCCGTCTCCCACGGGCGTGTCTCGTCTACCACATAGAGAGGTGAGCTAATAAACGGAATCTTGCCGTTGGGTCGCTGGAAATGTAATGAGGCCGGCAACCTCTCGTGCTGTAAAGCAAGGGTGGTCTTAATCAACCCGGCGATACCTGCACAATTGCCGAGATGTCCGATGTTGGTTTTGACGGAACCGATCCCGCAAAACTGTTGCTCGGTTGTGTAGTGCGCAAACGCCTTGTGCAGTCCCTCCACTTCAATCGGATCGCCGAGCTGCGTTCCGCTACCGTGCGCTTCGATGTAGGTGAGTGTAGTCGGATCGATGCCAGCTGCTTTCCATGCTTCGAGCAAGACTTGCTCCTGTGCTTTCGCATTCGGAGCGGTCAGCCCCATCGAAGCACCGTCTTGGTTGATCGCACTTCCCTTGATCACCGCATAGATCGCATCCCCGTCTCGCAACGCTTGATCGAAAGGCTTCAGCAAGACGGCCGCTACTCCCTCCCCGTTGCCGGAGCCATTGGAGCGGTGATCGAACGACTTCGTTTTGTAGTCAGACGATTCGATGCCCATTTTTTCATGAGCGTCTGCCTGTAAGGGCAAGAGGTGAACTTCAATACCTCCTACCAAGGCGTTGTCACAATCCCCGTTCCGGATCGCTTGGCAGGCCAAGTGCACAGCCACCAGAGAGGACGAACAAGTCGTGTCGATGACCATAGAAGGACCTTTCAGATCGAGCAGGTACGACAGACGGCTCGCAATGATCGCCTTGCTATTTCCCGTGAAAGCTAGCGCCGAGGATTCAGGTTGTATTTCAAAGATGTAGCGCTTGTACGTGCGCTCGGTATCGAAGTCATTGCTAAATCCTAAGTACACTCCTGTCTTCGTGGAAGCCAGCCTGTCACCTCCGTATCCAGCATCCTCCAGTGCTTGCCAAGCGGTTTGCAGGAACAACCGCTGGCAAGGGTCCATCAGACTCGCTTCTGCATAAGAGAGCCCGAAAAATCGGTAATCGAAAGTATCCACATCCCTGAGAAAGCCACCTTTGATATACGTGATCTCTTGCGGGGGCACCCCTTGATGACGCAGGAGTGGCATGGTGTCCTTGCGCCGAGATAAGGGGAATTCGCGTATGGAATCCATGCCCCCGGAGATGTTTTGCCAGAATTCTTCAACCGTTTCAGCATGAGGAAACCGAACTGCCATGCCGATAATGGCAATGTCCTTTTTGGAAACACTTTGGATATCGATCTCCACTGGGTCATCACGGAATTCCATAATACGAAAATCAAGCAAATTATCCACAGGATCTCCCCCCACTACCTGATGACCAACTCGGACGTGATGTCAAAGTCAGGGAACAAGTGACGGGAGTTAGTCTCCTCAAACAGCTGTCGAAACCGCTCCTTTTGTTCCTCGATCGGCGTGCCTTTGGTACGGAACACGGAGAGCAGCATGTCGAGCGCTGCTCTCTTTTGCTCAAGAGTCGGTTCCAGGCCGTTCTGTTCGATCTCCTGAAGCATCGCCTGAATGCGGCGGTAGGGTTCCACAACACCGGATTGATAAGCATCTACATCCCAGGTGGAATTACGTGTGCAAACAGCGATGGCTAAGCTTCTCGAGATCAGGCACGGGTACGCCAGAACGCCAGAGTCGAACAGTTCGTTCATGTTAGCGATATCTTCATCCTTATCAAAAGAGAAACTGTGCACATCCGCAAAGGTCTTGCGCATCATGTTGCGCAGAACCACACCTGGTCCCAATTCAATTACCACATTTACACCTTGGTTTTTCAGGAAGTGCATGGTCTGATTCCATTGGATCGGCCGGGTCATCTGCACGGTGAGCTTTTCCACGATGTTCTTCGGCCCTAAGTAAGGCAGAGCGTTCACGTTGGCAATCACTGGCGTGCTCAGGTCCGCGTACTGATGGTCGAGCAGTTCATGCTCCAATTGAAAAGCTGCTTCTTTCATTAAGGGACAATGGAACGGCGCGCTGACTTTCAGCCGAACGACACTGCCCCCCATCGAACGAAGACGCTGTTCCGCACGCTCAATCGCTGTAACATGGCCGGCAATGACAGTCTGTCTCGGCGTGTTGTAATTGGAAACCGTCACGCGCTCTTCCGGTGTATCAAGTTCGTGGCAGACCTCTTCCACTGTCAGCGGATCTAGGTCGGATATTGCCGACATCGTCCCGACGCCGACCGGGACTGCTTGTTGCATAAACAGTCCGCGCTTTTGCACGATGCCCACCGCATCGGCAAACGGAATCGCTCCGGCGCAGACCAGCGCCGTGATCTCACCCAGGCTGTGGCCAGCCAAAAAATGTGGACGCAGGCCAAATTCCTGCTCAAACACGCGATAGGCCGCTATGCTATGCGTTAAGATCGCCGGTTGCGTGAACTCTGTCTTTTGCAGTTCATCGGCTGGACCATGAAAACACATGTCGGACAGATGATACCCAAGCGCCTCGTCCGCTTCCTCGAACGTGCGCTTGGCAACCTCATACGCCTTGTACAATCCTTGGCCCATGCCGACGTATTGGGAGCCTTGTCCCGGGAATATGAATGCGATCTTCCTCATTCTGATCAGACCTCCGGTTTCATTTTTATCAGGATCGCTTGCAGTAATCTGACAAAGCCGCGAATCCATTCTTCAAGAGCGTTGCGTTGTAACAAGCCCCCATCATAGTCGCACACGAATTTTATCGTCCCACTGCTGTCCGCATGCCCGAGCGCGAAACCGAACCATTCTCCCAATCGCTCCCCGCTTCTGACCGAATCCTGGCGATAAAACAGCGGTGCCACTTGGCCTGCTTGATTTCGAAAGACGAGGAGACGTACAGCATCCATCGCGATGTCGATGGAACTATCGTGCCGGGCCATTCGCACTTGCTGGAAAAATTCCGAGAAATCACGCACTTGACTGCGTTCGACAGATACTGGTCGCAGCACATCCCTCTCCTCCATGGCATAAAGCGTGATTGGCTGATCGTGAACAATCTCGCCGAATAAATACAAACCGGCGGTCAGCAGAATGTCTTCCAGATCAACCTTCTCTTGCAACGCGAGTTCCCGCAGACCCTCTGTCAGAGGAGCCGGAAGCGCGAATTGGAGAGCAGCCCCTTCACTCCTCGCCCCTCGAGCTTGGAAACGCTTCGGCAAGGTGATTGTCTTGATATTAATGACCGACTGCGTGTCCGATTGTTCCAGACGAACGGCCAGATTGCGGACTGTCGAGTGAGAGAACAGCTCCGCGATTGTCACACGGCCGGGATAGAGTTGTTCCAGCTTGGCGTGGAACTGCACCAGGGAGATCGAACTCCCGCCAAGTTCGAAAAAGTTGTCATGGACGCCGATCGTCTCCACGCCCAACACAGATTGCCACAGCCTGACCAATTCCTTCTCAGTCTTGCTCTCAGCCTCTTGGTAGGGCACACCCAACGCCTCCCGCGTCAAAAGCGGCGCAGGCAATGCCTTTCGATCTATTTTTCCGTTTGGCAGCAGCGGATAAGAATCGAGGCGGACAAAAGCGTTGGGCAGCATATAGTCCGGCAGAAGCAGGGCAAGATGCCCACGCAGTTCGAATACGGGTAGTTCTTCTGGGGCTAGATAATACGCGACAAGGAGCTTCTCGCCGGACTCTGATGGAATAGCGGCCGCTATCGGTTTTTGCAGCCCTTCCACACTTGCCAAGGCATGCTCGATCTCGCCGAGTTCGACGCGGTGTCCCCGAATCTTGACCTGTTGATCGAGACGGCCCAGATAGAGGATTTCACCGTTCGTACGCCAAAGGGCAAGATCGCCTGTCTTGTACAGTCGGCGCTCTGGGTCGAGCGGGTGCTGGATGAACTTCTCCTGTGTCAGATCCTCTCGGTTGTGATACCCGCGCGCGAGCCCGTCCCCTGCGATGCACAGTTCCCCAATCGCATCAAACATCTGAATCTCCCCGTTGCTGTCAAGCAATAGAATCTCTGTGTTGGCGATTGGTTCGCCAAGTGTTACCTCTTCCGCATGTGTCAGATCTACCGTCATCGACCAGACTGTGGTCTCCGTTGGCCCATACATGTTATGCAAGCGTGCCTTCGTGCAAGTTCGCAGCGATTTGATCAGATCCATGTGAAACGGCTCTCCGCCGATCAAAATCTCACTCAGTCCCGCGAGTCCTGCCCGACCGATCTCGTCGCCGAGCAACAGCTGGATCCTCGACGGAGTCGTCTGGAATATGTCTGCCTGGCTAGCCGCCAATAAGCGACCAAGCGCTGCAGGATCAGCCTGTTCCTTTTCAGTAGCTAACACGACGCGCATCCCGTTCATCAACGGCAGGAGCGTTTCCAACACAAATATGTCGAAGGAGACAGTCGTCACCGAAACGAACGTATTGCCCGGCCTGAAATCGATCCGCTCGACCATCCCCAACAGTAAGTTGACCACGTTGCGATGCTCCAACAGCACTCCCTTGGGTCGGCCGGTCGAACCAGAGGTGTAGATGCAATAAGCCAGATCCTTCTCACCGATGGTTGCCCCGAGATTGGGGCTCTCCCCCTCATACAAAGAGGAATTTTCAAGATTGATCCACTTGCCTGTATAAGTTCCTACTCCCAAGAGTGTCTCCGTAGACAGCAACAGTTGTGTACCGCTGTCCTCGATCATATGCCGGATGCGCTCTTGCGGATAAGTTGGGTCGATCGGAAGATAAGCGCCGCCCGTTTTCAAGATCGCCAACAGCCCGATGATCAATTCTACTGTGCGGCCGCACATCAGCCCGACGATGTTACCTGGGCCAACGCCGCTCTCCTGCAAGCGCCGAGCCAGTTGATTGGCACGACGATTCAGTTCCCCGTAGGTCAGTTCTTGATCCCTTGCAGCAAGAGCGGGCTCTGTTGGACGGTATGCCGCCTGGGATTCGAACCGCTCATGAATCGTTCCGGGCGGCACGACCCTCGCCATCCGGGCAGCGCGTTGGCATAAATAATCTAGCTGGTCTGGCAACAACAGATCAGACTTCTTCATAGGCCGCTCGGGTGTTTCGATAATCGCGTGCAGAGCACGCTCGTATATAGCTAAAAGTCGCTCCGCCACCGCCTTTGGATAGGCGCGCTCAGCAGTTGTCAGCACAATTGAGAGCTGTTCCTCTGCGAATACACAGGTGAAATCCAGATCTGAGTTGGTACGTTCGAAGTTGTTAATGTCGATGACTCCATGTGCCAGCTGCTTGGCATCGATTCGGCGTAACACATGAAAATCCACGTAGTTAAAGAAATTGTCAAACAAGAGACTGCTTTCAAACGTTGTTTTCCCGATTACTTGCTGGATGTGCTGCAGCGAAACCCGCCCATACTGCTGGATCTCCGTCAGCTTCCGATTCATGTCGTCCAACAAGTCAAGCCAAGTGATCTCCTTCTCCACACGTACGCGCACTGGCACGGTATTCAGGAAACACCCGAGAATCTGTTCGCCGTCTGCGCACAGGGGACGGTTGTTAACCACGAGACCGACAAGGAAATCTCCTTCCCGCGCCATGCTGTTCATCATAGCCGTGTAGGCGGAGAAGCAGACCGCCTTTATGGTCGTTTTGTGCTCGGCGGCGAACTGGCGCAGCATTACGCCCGTATCTGATCCAAAGGTCAGCGTCGTCTTGATAAACGCCTGATCTAAAATCGCCGAGTTCTGTGCTGTCAAAACCTCTAAGCGCTTGCAGTCATCCAGTTCACGCCGCCAATAGGTGGCGATGTCCTCTCCCTGCTTCAACATCGCTTGTTCGATCAGCAGTTCCTTGTAGCTATAGGCGAGCGGTTCGACCTGAATTTCTCCCTGCTTTCCGGCAAAATAGAGCGCGGATAGTTCCGTGATAACCAAGGCATTGCTCCAACCGTCCAACAGGGCATGATGGTAAAACCACCCGATCGAATAATTGCACTGATCCAGACAGAACAGCCTCATCCGCCACGGACTTGCTGCTACCCCGTTTTGGAAAAACGGCCGTTTCCGGTCTTCTTCCATCGCTCGGAAAATCGCCGCTTCCTGTTGCTCTTTATTCATTCCAACCAATGAGATTAGTTCGTAGTCAAGCGTTCCCCTCTCTCGCACGATCTGCACAGGAGCCGTAAAATCCTGAAGGTTGAATTCCGTTCTGAGTATCGGATGCTTGTCCACAAGCGCAGTCAGAGCAGTGAGAAAAGCATCCTCATTAAATGTTTTGTCCTCAAATTGATAGACAAACTGATCGTGATAGGCATACAGGTCAGGTCGGCTTAAGGAGTGATAAATCATCCCTTGCTGAATATCGCTTAACGGATAATAATCTTCCACCCCGTGCGTCAGCCACGACGGATCGTTTGCCTGCTCTACCAACTGGGATTTCCAGCTTTCCATTTCCTGTATCACTGCTGCCCGGCGACCATCCTCTACCCGTCGCTCCTTAGCTTGCAGGAAAGCCGCCAACTCTCGGATCGTGGGATGTTGATAAAACTCGATTAACTGCAACTCGATTTTCCATTCACGGTTGATGGATGTGATCACCCGGATCGACTTGATCGAATCGCCGCCGATGTCAAAATAGCGATCATCGATCCCAATCCGCTCTAATACCAACGCCTTTTGCCAGATGGTGACCAGTTTCGCCTCCGTCTCATTGCGGGGAGCCTCATACTTAGTCTCCCGCTGCAGATGCCCCCTCGGGTCCGGTAGTCGCTTGCGGTCGAGCTTGCCATTTGGCGTGAGCGGCATCTCCGCCAATTCCACAAAGTACCCCGGTACCATATACCCCGG
>NZ_VFNO01000017.1:0-63788 GCF_006715575.1 Brevibacillus sp. AG162 | reverse complement strand
GGTTCGGTGTGGAAGCGCGGTAACGCGTGGAGCTGACGAATACTAATCGGTCGAGGACTTATCCACACACTTAGCAATCATGCGTATTCAGTTTTCAGGGAATGAAACCAACCTCTTTACCCCAGAATGGGTAAGGAGGTTTTTTGTTTTTAACGTATAGGAATTTTTTTATAAATTCCGGAGCGCATGAAAACTTTCCGCTAAAACGCGGTCGCTCCTCGTTGAACAGGCCTCGATAGAGGTTTTCTTATAGAAAAAGTCAAACTCGCGATTATTTTGTCGATAAGTTAGGCCGAATGACCGACAAGTTCCCTCTTGCAGACGGGTCTTGGGGTAGACTAACATGAGAAGGTACCTGATCCAGGCGTTGGAGTAGGCGAGGTTATGAAGGAGAATCGTTCATGAAAAAAATTCTAATCTTTTCCGCTTCCATCGGTAACGGACACAACCAGGCAGCGCGGGCCATGCAAGAAAGCTTGGCTGAGAGTGGTTGTACATCAATGATCATCGATACGTTGGAATATATTAGCCCCACCTTTCACAAGATTTTGCTGGAAAGCTATATGAATCTGTTAAGGCTGTCGCCCAAGATGTGGGGCAGAATTTATCATAATACAGAAAAAACCCGTTTCTTCGATATGAATGTGCTGATGAATAAGTTATTGGCAAACAAACTGAAAAAGCTGATCAACAGCGTACAGCCTGATGCCTTTATTGCTACGCATCCGTTTGCAAGCTGTATGCTCTCCGTACTGAAAGGAAGAAACGATTGGAAGGAACCAATCTATACGATCATTACCGACTATACCATCCATCCTTCATGGATAAATCACCATATCAATTATTACTTCATCGGCCATGAACAACTGTATTATCTGTTGGACGTTTATCGACAGGACCATCAAAAATTCATTCCGATGGGCATTCCCATCATGAAAAAATTCAGTTTGCCATTGGAACCCGATTTGATTCGGCAAAAGCTTGGCCTCGCTCCTGAACAAAAGAGCATTATTCTGTCAGGGGGCGGATTGGGTCTCGGCTCGATGGAAAAGGTATTAGATGGGCTAGAAGAGATTAATATTCCTCTGAAAACCTTTGTGTTAACGGGGACAAACGACAAGCTGTACAATAAAGTTGTAAATCGTACGTATCGCCATGAAGTCGTTCCGCTAAAATTCATCAATAACTTCCACGAATACTTGGAAACGGCAGATTTAATTGTCACCAAATCAGGCGGACTCACATCAGCTGAAGTAATGAGTAAGCGGGTACCCATGATAATTTACAACCCTCTGCCTGGTCAGGAAGAGAGGAATAGCCACTTTTTGCTCAATAATGGATGTGCAGTACACGCAAATCTATCGGAGCAGTTGATTTACTTTATCGATGAACTATTGCATAGCCCGTCCAAGGTGGAATATATGCGTAGAATGGGACAGAAAATCTCGAAGCCGGATGCTGCACAACGAATTACCGAATTTATCTTGGATGATATGAATATGTTGCCAGGAGAAGTAGAATAGCTGCCTAGCCAGACAAAATGGAGGAACCTATGACTGTACCATTCGCCATATTATTTGATATGGATGGCACGTTGCTGCAAACAGAAAAGCTGTCGACCCCTGCATTTATTCGAACGTTTGACCAGCTTCGTCAAAAAGGGCTATGGCAAGGGGAAACCCCTGACGAACGTGAACTGATCAATGTACTGGGAATGACAATCGAGCAGATCTGGGACAAATTGTTGCCGGGCGCGAGTGAGGAAGCCATTCGCTCAGCAGACGACTTCTTGCTAGACAATGAAATCCAGTTACTCAAAGAACGAGTGACCGAGCTATATCCGGATGTAATATCAACCTTAGAAAAGCTGCATGAAAAAGGATTTGCTTTATTTGTAGCAAGCAATGGGCAGGGAGAGTACATCGATGCCATTTGTCAGGAATACGAGTTAAAGCCGCTGATGACTGATCTGTACTCAGCTGGCCGTTTCCGTACGCATTCCAAAAATGACCTGGTTGCCAAATTGTTGTCTGATTACAAAATCGGGCAGGCCATCATGGTAGGAGATCGTCACTCCGATGTGGAAGCAGGTAAGACAAACGGTTTATTTACCATTGGATGCGACTTTGGTTTTGCCAAACCGGGCGAGCTTGATGGGGCAGATGTCATCATCACCAGCTTCTCTCAGCTACTGAATCATTTGCCAGCAATCGACACCAATACACAAGAGCAAACATAAACCATTCCTCAGGGAGTGGTTTTTTTGTTGATCATGCCCAAGTTTCAAGCGACCCTCTTTTGCCCACACTAGAATGTGTAAGGGACACTTGCGGGCACGCACTAAACCCATTATAATTAACGTCAAAGATAGTCAAAGTCAATAGGTAACCTCATAAGAACAAACACAGAGGAATAGGAGGCGATGACTTGCGTAATATCTCGGACATCATTGAACATCACTTGAAAAGCATCATTACAAACAGTCCCAATGGATCGATCGAGATTCAGCGTAGTGAGCTTGCCGACCATTTTCAATGTGTGCCGTCTCAGATCAATTACGTCATCAATACGCGCTTTACCGTTCAAAAAGGTTACATCGTAGAGAGTAAGCGCGGGGGCGGCGGGTATATTCGCATCCGCAAGGTGCAGATTGTCAGCAAAGCACGCTTGCAGGAATTGTTAACAGAAGAACTGATTGGTGAGAGCATCAGTCAGAGCGTAGGAAATGCGATCGTAGAAAGACTATTGGAGGAAGGTTTAGTCAACATCAGAGAAGCCACCTTGATGAAAATCGCTACCTCGCGAAACGTATTGACCCTAGAAGCTGAATTGCGGGATCGTTTGCGGGCAAATATTTTAAAGCAGATGATCGCAGCAATCTTGTTGAAGTAAAAGGAGGTAGGATGTTATGAACTGTGAGGAATGCGGAAAACGACCGGCGACACTTCATTTGACGAAAATCGTCAATGGCGAAAAAACCGAATACCATATTTGCGAGCAGTGTGCTCATGAAAAAGGGGACGTCTTTACCGGCTTTCACAACTTCAGCATCAACAATCTCCTGTCAGGACTTTTAAAATTTGATCCCATGCAAAAGAATGGACGCGAAACGGCAACGAATAAGCCGCTTCAATGCGAAACATGTGGACTCACATATGCTCAATTCAGTAAAAGCGGCCGATTTGGCTGTAGTGATTGCTACACCTTTTTGGGTGATCGACTGGACCCACTTTTCCGCCGGATTCATGGAAACACACAGCATATTGGAAAAGTACCAGAGCGAACCGGTGGCAAACTGAAGATCCGCAAAGAGCTGGAGCAACTGAAGCAAGCGCTGCAAAGTCATGTCGCCAGTGAAGAGTTCGAGAAGGCAGCAGAGATGCGTGATCGAATTCGAGCGCTGGAACAAAAAATGGCCCAATCGTAGCAAGGGAGGTTAGCTGGTTATGTCCCAGAAGCAGTTTATGCAAAACCCGTGGAGCAATTGGATGAAAGGAGAAGGTCCTGATTCCGACATTGTCATAAGTACACGGCTGCGTATCGCCCGTAACCTGCGCCAGCACCCCTTTCCGTTATTGGCAACGGACTCGCAGGGCGAGGAAGTCGTCAGAAAGGTAACGGAAGTAAGCGATTCGGAGGCCATGCGCAAAAGGCATCAGCTTCAGGTCATCCATATGGACCAAATTAACCCGTTAGAAAAACGCGTGCTCGTTGAAAAGCATCTGATTAGCCCTCATCTGGCAGAGGAATCTCGCAAAGGTGCCGTATTGCTTCGTGAAGATGAGTCCGTCAGCATCATGGTTAATGAAGAAGACCACATTCGAATACAGGTACTATTACCCGGGTTTCGTTTGAACGAGGCATGGGAAATAGGTACGAAGATAGACGACATATTTGAGAAAAACTTGAACTACGCATTCGACGAAACACGAGGTTATCTTACAAGCTGCCCAACCAATGTGGGTACGGGAATTCGTGCATCTGTGATGCTGCACTTGCCGGCTTTGGTGATGACGCAGCAGATCAGCAGAATTTTACAGGCAATTAATCAAGTTGGTCTAGTCGTTAGAGGAATTTACGGAGAAGGCAGCGAAGCTCTAGGGAATCTTTTTCAGTTATCCAATCAGGTCACACTGGGGATGTCTGAGTCGGATATCCTTTCCAATCTCTACGGTGTAGCCAGACAGATTATTGAGCAAGAGCGTGTGGCACGTACTTATTTGCTGGAGCATACGCGGGTTTCTTTGGAGGATCGGATTTTTCGGTCGTATGGCATCCTGATGTACGCTCGCACGGTAGAGTCCAAGGAAGCGGCTCAGCGCCTGTCCGATGTGCGTCTGGGGATTGATCTAGGCATCATTCCAAATGTATCTCCGCTGGTCCTAAACGAACTGTTGGTCACGACACAGCCTGGTTTTTTACAACACCATGCTGGGCAAAAGCTTACTCCGGACCAACGCGACGAAAGAAGGGCAAGGCTGATCCGCGAACGTCTGCGCGTAGTAGAAACACAAGAGTAATCGTAATGGTATCACGCAATTGTTAACCATATAGAGAATAAACACGGTTATACGGAGGTGTACGATATGATGTTTGGACGTTTTACAGAACGAGCACAAAAAGTACTGGCGCTTGCCCTGGAAGAGGCGGTTCGTCTTGGACACAAAGATATTGGGACAGAGCATGTGCTGCTGGGACTCATTCGAGAAGGCGAAGGGATTGCGGCGAAGGCACTGCAATCACTTGGGCTTGGCCTCGATAAAATCCAGAGTGAAGTGGAGTCGTTAATCGGGCGAGGAACAGAGCAGTCCGGTAGTAATTACACACCAAACTATACACCTCGCGCCAAAAAGGTCATTGAACTGTCGATGGACGAAGCCCGCAAGCTGGGTCATACCTATGTGGGGACTGAACATATTCTGCTTGGCTTGATCCGTGAAGGAGAAGGCATTGCTGCGAGAATCATGAACAATCTGGGCGTTAGCCTGAACAAGGCACGCCAACAGGTGCTCCAGCTTCTTGGCAGCTCGGAAATGATGGCATCTCATCAACCGTCTGGAGGGAATCCAGCGGCGAATACGCCGACACTTGATGGTTTGGCTCGGGATCTGACTGCAATCGCTCGTGATGGCGGGCTGGACCCGGTCATCGGTCGCCAAAAAGAAATCGAGCGTGTGATTCAAGTACTTAGCAGACGTACCAAGAACAACCCTGTTTTGATTGGGGAGCCTGGCGTCGGAAAAACAGCTATCGCAGAAGGTCTTGCCCAAAAAATCGTGAACAACGAAATTCCGGAGACCCTTCGTGATAAGCGCGTTATGACACTCGATATGGGAACCGTTGTTGCGGGAACCAAGTATCGCGGTGAGTTCGAAGATCGTCTGAAAAAAATCATGGACGAAATTCGCCAAGCAGGAAACATCATCCTGTTTATTGATGAGCTGCACACCTTGATTGGTGCCGGTGGAGCAGAAGGCGCTATTGATGCCTCCAACATTTTGAAGCCAGCTCTGGCACGTGGCGAGCTGCAGTGCGTAGGGGCCACTACGCTGGATGAATATCGCAAGTACATCGAAAAAGACGCGGCATTGGAACGTCGTTTCCAACCGATTCAAGTGGATGAACCGACAGCGGAGGATGCTATTCGTATCCTGCATGGCCTTCGTGATCGTTACGAAGCCCACCATCGTGTCAAAATTACCGATGAAGCAATCGAGCAGGCAGTAAAACTGTCTGACCGCTATATTACGGAACGCTTCCTGCCTGACAAGGCTATCGACCTGGTCGACGAGGCGGCATCCAAGGTACGCTTGCAATCCTTTACGGTTCCACCAAACCTCAAAGAGCTGGAGGGACGTCTGGAAGAGGTGCGCAAGGAAAAAGACGCTGCCGTACAATCACAAGAGTTCGAGGAAGCAGCAGCCCTTCGCGATCAGGAGCAAAAACTGCGTGAAGAACTGGATAAAACGAAAAAAGACTGGAAAGAGCGCCAAGGCCAGTTGAACATGGAGGTTACGCCGGAAGACATCGCACAAGTAGTGGCGAGCTGGACGGGTATTCCTGTGTTGAAGCTGAAGGAAGAAGAAACAGAGCGCTTATTGAAGATGGAAGAGATTCTGCACGATCGCGTCATTGGTCAAGATGAAGCAGTCAAATCCATCTCGCGTGCGATTCGCCGTGCCCGTGCTGGTCTGAAAGACCCAAAACGCCCGATCGGCTCGTTTATCTTCCTGGGACCTACCGGTGTGGGTAAAACAGAATTGGCTCGTGCTGTGGCAGAGACGCTTTTCGGTGACGAGGATGCCATGATTCGTGTAGATATGTCCGAGTACATGGAGAAGCATTCCACCGCTCGTCTGGTAGGGGCCCCTCCTGGCTACGTAGGCTTTGACGAAGGCGGTCAGCTGACCGAAAAAGTGCGTCGCAAGCCTTACTCCGTCATTTTGCTGGACGAAATCGAGAAAGCTCACCCAGACGTATTCAACATCCTCTTGCAAGTATTGGATGATGGTCGTCTGACAGACTCCAAGGGACGTACCGTTGATTTCCGCAATACGGTTGTCATCATGACTTCCAACGTCGGAGCCAGCATGATCAAGAAAAATACGACGCTCGGCTTCACGACCAACGATTCGGAAAGAAAGTATCAGGATATGAAGGACAAAGTCATGGATGAGCTGAAGAAGAGCTTCCGTCCTGAGTTCTTGAACCGTATCGACGAAGTCATCGTGTTCCACTCTTTGGAGCAAGAGCACATCGAGCAAATCGTATCTCTCATGACAGAAGAGCTGCGTAAACGTTTGAAAGAGCAAGACATTGATTTCCAATTGACCGAAGAAGCCAAGAAAGTATTGGCAAAAGAAGGCTTCGATCCGGCTTATGGTGCGCGTCCTCTGCGTCGTGCTATCCAGCGCCACATCGAGGATAATTTGTCCGAGGAATTGCTCAAGGGCACGATCAGTAAAGGCGATACCGTCAATATCGAAGCCGAAGAAGGCAAGCTGGTTGTCAAACGCCTAGAAAAAACGAAATCGTAAACTGTTGAAACGTAATAGAATGCCTCCTGATTCGGGAGGTATTCTTTTTTTGGGTGCGTAATTATGATAAAAGTAGAGAAAGAAACCAAGTGAGGGTGCGATTATGTCAAAGTATAAAACGAAATACGCGTGTCAAGAATGTGGCTATGAATCGCCAAAATGGATGGGAAAATGCCCGGGATGCAGCAGCTGGAACACTTTGGTAGAGGAAGTGACCGTAAAAAATGCACATCGTCACGAAGGGCTGAGCGGTGGCCAGCGTCAATCTGCGATTCCATTGACTCAGGTAGCCAGTGAAGAAGAGCCACGCATGGATACGACGATCGGAGAATTGAATCGTGTTCTTGGTGGAGGACTTGTTCCAGGTTCACTCATTTTGGTTGGGGGAGACCCCGGAATCGGAAAATCGACATTGCTTTTGCAGACATCTTTTGCCTTGGCTCATCAAGGGGCGAAAGTTCTCTATGTATCTGGAGAGGAATCGGCAAAGCAAATCAAAATTCGCGCGGATCGACTCCATTTGCAAACGCCGCCGATGTTTGTATTGGCAGAAAATGATTTGGATTTGATCGAACAGCATATTAATCAAGTAGACCCGGATGTGCTAATTATTGACTCGATCCAGACCGTGTTTCACCCAACGATCCAATCGGCTGCTGGAAGTGTCGCACAAGTGCGGGAGGCTACTGCCCAATTGATGCGGATTGCAAAAGGGAAAGGCATCGGTACCTTCATTGTCGGTCACGTTACCAAGGAAGGCTCCATCGCCGGTCCGCGTATGCTTGAGCATATGGTGGATGCTGTTCTTTATTTTGAAGGGGAGCGCCACAATACGTTTCGAATTTTGCGCGCCGTCAAAAACCGCTTTGGTTCGACAAACGAAATCGGTATTTTCGAGATGAAGGATCGTGGTTTGGAGGAAGTGGCGAATCCATCTGAGATATTTTTGGCAGAGCGTCCATTTGGTGTTGCGGGTTCGACAGTCGTAGCCAGTATGGAGGGCACACGTCCCGTCTTGGTTGAGCTGCAAGCTCTCGTTGCCCCGACCAGCTTTGTAACCCCACGGAGAACGGCAACAGGGGTCGATCATCAGCGTGTGGCGATGATCATGGCAGTATTGGAAAAGCGCATGGGCATGATGCTGCAAAATCAGGATGCATATGTAAACGTAGCAGGCGGGGTCAGATTGGATGAGCCGGCCGTTGATTTGGCAATTGCCGTAAGCATTGCAAGCAGTTTCCGTGACCACGCTACCAATCCGCATGATGTCGTTATTGGAGAAATTGGCCTGACTGGTGAGGTGCGGGGTGTCTCTCGTATTGAGCAGCGAGTACGAGAAGCACATAAATTAGGCTTTAAGCGTGTTATCATACCGGAGAAAAACATCCGCGGTCTGGATGCACCAGCAGATATTCAAGTAATTGGTGTGAGCAATATTGCCGATGCATTGAACGAGGTGATAAGGAGGTAGGAGTGGGCATGCAGGGGAACATCAAAAGAACTCCGCAATTCGGTGATGTGCTTCGTCTCGTGGCACCCGGCACACAGCTTCGTGAAGGGTTGGAAAATGTTTTACGGGCTAAAACCGGGGGCTTGATCGTCATTGGGTGCGGTCCGGAGATGAAGTCGATTGTCGATGGCGGTTTTTCCATCAATTGTGATTTTTCTCCTGCCCATTTGTATGAATTAGCGAAGATGGATGGGGCGATTATAGTAAGTGAAGACGCAAAACGTATCCTGTACGCGAATACGCAAATCTTCCCCCCCTCCTCAATCCCCACGAGCGAGACGGGAACACGTCATCGTACAGCGCAACGGACGGCTATTCAAACGAATCATCTGGTCATTGCTATCTCTCAGCGTCGCAATGTGATCACGCTGTACCAGGGGAATTTCCGGTATGTCTTAAGTGAAATCAGTGTCATTTTGGCCAAGGCGAATCAGGCTGTATCTACGCTTGAGAAATACAAGGCCGTGTTGGATCAAGCTTTGACGAATCTCGGTGCGTTAGAATTCGAGGAACTCGTTACTTTACACGAAGTTGCTTCGGTTTTGCAACGGATTGAGATGGTGTTACGTATTAAGACAGAGGTCTCCAAGTACATATGTGAGCTAGGGACAGAAGGAAGGCTCGTCAGTATGCAGTTGGAGGAACTGGTTTCAAACATTGAGGAAGAGGCCCATATGCTTATTCGGGATTACTCCCGAGATCCATCCTATTCACCTGATTTTGTGCTGCGGGACATGAAAAAATTGAACTCAGAGGAAATGCTGGAGCTTACTTCTTTTTTGCGAACGCTGGGGTATTCCTCCAATACCAGTATGCTGGATGAATCCGTTTCTCCTAGAGGTTATCGGATCCTGTACAAGATCAGGCGTCTGCCTGTTACGATCATCTCGAATCTGGTAGAGCATTTTCATCATTTGCCCCGAATTATGATGGCAACGATTCAGGAATTAGACGAAGTGGAAGGCATTGGCGAGGTCCGAGCGAGAGCGATTAAAGAGGGGCTGAAACGGATTCAAGAACAAGTGTTCATTGACAGACACATTTAAAGTAGAATAGGATAAAGGCATTATTTGTATTCAGCATTTGCCTAGGGGACTTGGATAAAAACAAGGTCAACAGGATAACCTGCTCCTTACGCAAAAGAAATCAGGAGGTAGTCTATGTTCGTTAAATCGTTACCGAACATACTAACCGTAAGCAATTTGTTTCTGGGAGTTTTAGCAATTATTCTTGCGTTTCGAGGCGATCAATACGTCGAATATGCAGCGATCACAGTGATCATTGGTATGCTGGCAGACGGGCTGGATGGACGTGTAGCTCGTATGTTGAATGCCCAAAGCGAGTTCGGGAAGGAATTGGATTCACTTTCTGACGTCATTACATTTGGGATTGCGCCAGCGTTCATCATGTATGTTGTCGTCTTGCAACACTTTGATTTGCTTGGGATTCTCATTACAGCCATTTTTCCGATCTGTGGTGCGCTGCGTTTGGCGCGTTTTAACGTACAGGCCGGGGTTCCGGGGTATTTCATCGGTTTGCCGATTACGGCAGCGGGGGGCGTACTGGCTACGCTCGCACTCTATCACCAAGTATTCACTCCGGTATTGCTTGCCGTAAGTATGTTGCTGCTGGCCTTTTTGATGGTATCAAAGGTCAAGTATCCTAACTTTAAAAAAGTGGGGATTCCAAAGTCTGCTTACTGGATCACACCCATTATCATCGCGATTGTGGTTGTTGTAGCGATTAAGTATCCGCAGCAATTTCCCAAAATCGTCTTCCTGCCACTTGCTTTTTATGCACTTTACGGAATAAAAAAAAACGTTGACTTTCTTGTCAAAAAATTACGCAAGCGTAAAAACAAAGAGGAAGAATCCGTTCCGTTTGAATAGTTGCGGCATAAAAAAACCCACACTTCCATGTGCGGGTTTTTCTTTTTTTGTATGCAACTTTTTTTAGGGTTCATTCGTAATACGAGTAGCGGACTTTTAAGACAGATTGAAGACACCCAAAGTATTCAGTCGGTTGGATTCTTTCTGAAGCACATCTTCTAGCTTAATGTCAGTAATATTGCATAAGGCAGTGAGGTAAAAGAGGTTTTTGCCGAGCTCAGCAGTAACTACATCGCGACAATGCTCGCACAGCGGTCCGTTAAAGTGGGTGTCCAAATGGGACTTGTTGTCCTCCAGATTCTTGTTCGAATCGTACGTCTGTTTTTTGGCAACCACTTCGACACAGCCGCATTCGGTGATGGCTTTCGTCAGTGAACGGTTAATGCGGGATGCCGTTTCCTGAACTTTGGACATGACGTCCAGTACGCTACGATGTCTGATCAAAAGCTCGGATACTTGCGTTTGAAAGTCGTCTATGTTTCGATTGTCCATCTGGTTCACCTCTGCTTTAGGCTGTTGGTATCGTCATAATTTTCTCTCATTACGATACTGACATTATAAGAAGGGAGTCAGCTCCCTGTCAATTTATCATCAAAGGAAACGAGTGTTCCCGGGTTGACGAGAAAATGACAACTATGTTAAAATTTTTGGCTATTTGACATGGCAAAATCTTTTTTGCTATAGTGAGGGAAAGTAAAATGAAGCATTATAATGATTTGGAAAAAAATAGGGTTTTACTCTTAGGGTTCTGTCTATATTAGTAAAAGGAGGTGAAGGCATGTTACGCCGAGTAGGAAAATTCATTTTTGTTTTGATAGGTGGCGGATTGGGGTATCGATTTGGCGACGAACTGTTCTCGTTGCTCGATCCACTGTTAAACTTTGGTGTAGTAGCCGGATCGCAATATATTGGAGCTGTACTGGGTGCCATCTTGTTTTTCTTTTTAGCGAATTGGGTTGTCGATTATGTTCTGCGCATCGTTCGATGGGGAGAAGAGACACTCGTCAAAATGCCGGTTGTCGATGTGATGTTCGGAGCGATGGGGTTGATTAGTGGTCTTATTGTTGCATTCTTATTATTCCTGCCCATCAGTAAAATTCCGATTCCATTTGTAGGAGATCTTTTGCCGTTAATTGTTTCCGGGTTGCTCGGTTATTTGGGCTTCCAGGTAGGATTTCGCAAGCGGGACGAGATTATGTCGGTATTTTCGATTGGACGTAAGGATAAGAAAAAGGAAAGTGCAACAACTGCCGTTAACTTGGAAAATAAAATTCTCGATACCAGTGTCATCATTGACGGACGCATCGCAGATATTTGCCGTACCGGCTTTCTGGAAGGGGTACTGGTCATTCCGGGATTTGTGCTAGAGGAGCTGCAGCATATCGCCGATTCCTCCGATGTACTGAAGAGAAACCGCGGTCGTCGTGGTCTGGATATCTTGAACAAGATTCAAAAAGAAATGAAGGTAAAGGTTCAGATTTGGGAAGGCGATTTTGAAGAAGTATCCGAGGTGGACAGCAAGCTGATCAAGCTCGCCAAGCTCATTAACGGAAAGGTCGTAACAAACGATTTTAACCTGAACAAGGTATGTGAGCTGCAAGGTGTTGCGGTATTGAACATCAATGATTTGGCGAATGCAGTCAAGCCCGTTGTTTTACCTGGAGAAGAAATGAACGTTCAAGTCATCAAGGATGGGAAAGAGCACGGTCAGGGTGTCGCTTATCTGGACGATGGCACCATGATTGTTGTAGAGGGCGGACGAGAATACATCGGAAACGACGTTGATGTTCTCGTAACGAGTGTGCTGCAAACGTCAGCAGGACGCATGATTTTCGCCAAACCAAAGTTGCTGGAACGCGCGTTATAGAAAAGACAGGAGAGGGATGAATCAGTGAGTACGGGTGTCGTGATCGTTGCAGCCGGTTCGGGTAAACGAATGGGTGGACAACGAAACAAGTTGTGGTTACCGCTTGCGGGCGAGCCGATCTTGGCTCATACGGTACGTCTTTTTGCTACTCATCCCGACATTGATGAAGTCGTGCTAGTGGTGAGTGAAGCTGACCACGCAGAAGTAACGACCTGGCTCTCGGCTGAAAAGCTGCCAGTTGTGGTTACTCTGGGTGGAGCAGAGCGACAAGACAGTGTGAGAAATGGCTTGGCTTCACTATCCGCAAATTGCGATTACGTACTGGTTCACGATGCTGCTCGTCCTTTCGTCACTCGCAAACAGATCAGTGACATGATCAAACAGGTGCAACAAGATCAGGCAACGATCATGGCAGTACCTGTCAAAGATACGATTAAAGTGGTGGGGGCAACAGGACTTGTAGAGTCAACCCCGGCACGGGAAAGCTTGTGGGCGGTTCAAACCCCACAAGCTTTTCGTATGTCTTTATTGCGAGAGGCACATCAGGCAGCAGAGGCAGCGGGGAAGCTGGGTACGGATGATGCGATGCTGGTAGAGTGGCTGGGGCATTCGGTATCGATTATGAACGGAAGCTATGAGAACATTAAGATTACTACGCCAGACGATCTGTGGTTTGGTGAAGAGATATTGCGGAAACGAAAGGGAGAGTAGCTCATGCGTATTGGACAAGGTTTTGACGTGCATCAATTAGTAGAAGGGCGTCCATGCATTATCGGAGGCGTCACCATCCCGTATGAAAAAGGCTTGCTAGGGCATTCTGACGCGGATGTTCTCCTTCATGCGATTAGTGACGCAATTCTTGGAGCGATAGGTGAGGGGGATATTGGCCGTCATTTTCCAGATACAGACCCGGCTTTCAAGGATGCGGATAGCGTAAAGCTGCTGGAGCATGTATGGAAGTTGGTTCGGGAGCGCGGATACCGTTTAGGAAACGTGGATGCAACGATCATTGCCCAAGCACCGAAGATGGCGCCGTACATCCCGCAAATGTGTGAAGTCATTGCACGCGTTCTGGAAGCAGACGATCTCTCGCAAGTGAATGTGAAGGCGACTACCTCCGAGAAACTCGGTTTTACAGGCAGAGGGGAAGGAATCGCTGCACAGGCAGTATGCTTGCTTGTCAAGTAGAGGGGCAAGGTGTAACATAAAGCCTTAGATACGTTTTTACTTAGGTCAAGGTTATAGCCTTTTACATTCATAAGGATGGTGCTACCAATGGCGAAAGAAATTCGCACTCGTTATGCGCCGAGTCCTACGGGGCATTTACACATCGGCGGTGCGCGAACAGCGCTCTTCAATTATCTTTTTGCAAAACATCACGGTGGTTCGTTCATCGTTCGGATTGAAGATACGGACCAGACGCGGAATAAGGAAAATGCGGACGAAGAGCAAATGAAAAACCTGAAATGGCTCGGCGTAACATGGGAAGAAGGTACGGACGTTGGTGGACCATATGGACCGTACCGTCAAACAGAGCGCCTGGACATTTATCGGAAATATATCGATCAATTGCTGGCAGAAGGCAAAGCGTACTACTGCTATGCGACAAAAGAAGAGCTGGATGCAGAGCGTGAAGAACAGATCGCGCGTGGAGAAACACCACGCATTCTGGAAAAGCACCGCCATGTAACGGACGAGCAGCGTGCTCAGTACGAAGCAGAAGGGCGAGTGCCATCCATTCACTTCCTCGTTCATGATGATCGCGAGTATGTTGTGAACGACCTGATTCGTGGACAGGTAACCTTCAACTCCAACGAGATGGGCGATTTCGTTATTTGCCGTCCGGACGGGATTCCTACATACAATTTCGCCGTTGTAGTAGACGACTATTTGATGAAAATTAGCCACGTCATTCGTGGAGAAGAGCATCTGTCCAACACGCCTCGTCAGTTGATGATTTATGAAGCGTTTGGGTGGGAAGCGCCTGACTTTGCTCACTTGGCATTGATCCTCAACCAAGATGGCAAAAAGATGTCCAAGCGCGACGAGAGCATTCTTCAGTTCATTGAACAGTACCGTGACCTCGGCTTCTTGCCAGAAGCAATCGTGAACTTCCTTGTTCTTTTGGGATGGTCTCCAGGTGGCGAAGAAGAGATTTTCTTAATGGAAGATCTGATCAAGCTGTTCTCGATGGACCGCGTGAACAAGTCGCCAGCTGTGTTTGATGCAACGAAGATGAACTGGATGAACAACTTCTATTTGAAGCGCCAACCGCTGGATATGATTACAGACATGTGTATCCCTCATCTGCAAAGAGCTGGTTTCATCGAAGAAAATTTGTCTGCTGAGAAGCGCGAATGGGTTCGCAGTATTGTAGGCCTGTACCAAGAGCAAATGTCCTACTGTGCGCAAATCGTTCCGTTGGCAGCTCTTTTCTTCCTCGACGAAGTGGTGTACGATGAAGAAGCAACTCTGGTGCTGAAAGAACCACAATTGCCGGAAGTACTTGCTTCCTTTGTGAAACACCTTTCTGCCCAGGATGCATATAATGTGGATGTTATTAAAGCGGTACTCAAGGACGTGCAAAAGGAAACGGGTCACAAAGGCAAGGCATTGTTTATGCCGGTCCGCGTAGGAGCAACTGGCCAGGCGCATGGTCGTGATCTGGCGGAGACATTGTATCTGCTTGGACGCGACAAGGTGATTGCACGTGCAGAGCAAGTAATTGCAAACGGTCAGTAGAGCATTGGCTGGTTTTCTTTTATAAATAATGAATGCGACGATCAGGAGAAGTACAACAGTCTGCACATCTACAGAGAGGATGGATAGGTGAGAGCCATCTAATGTGCCCTGTATGGAAATGCCCCTGTGAGCAATGAGCTGAACCTATCTTTTAAAAGATAGCAGTAAGCCCCATCGGCTTCCCGCCGTTATCGGGATGTGAGCGAGATTTGCTCATGACTGTTTTGAGAGTTTTTATTGACAGTCATGACGATCTAAGCAGAGTGGAACCACGGTAAACCCGTCTCTGTCCCTTCGTGTTTGAGGGGATAGGGACGTTTTTTATTTTTTGAACCCTATCGTTGAGGGGAAACGCTGAGCAGGTAAATCAGGCAGGAGGTGCCACCCAAAAATGTTAGCACAGATGAGAGATGACATTCATGCTGTTTTTGAACGAGACCCGGCTGCGCGCAGTACACTGGAAGTCGTCATGACCTATTCCGGTTTGCACGCGATATGGGGGCACCGGATTGCCCACAGGCTCTGGAAGGCTGAGCTGTGTACACTCGCCCGAATTGTCTCTCAACTATCCCGTTTTTTCACGGGAATTGAGATTCATCCGGGCGCAACCATTGGCCGCGGCCTGTTCATTGACCATGGCATGGGTGTTGTGATCGGAGAGACGTGCGAAATCGGAGACAATGTAACGATTTATCAAGGGGTTACACTCGGGGGAACAGGTAAGGAAAAAGGAAAGCGTCACCCTACGATCGGCAACGATGTCATTATTGCTACGGGAGCAAAAGTGTTGGGCTCCTTCAAAATTGGCGATAATTCAAAGATAGGGGCTGGTGCCGTTGTCTTGCAGG
The DNA here is from genome assembly GCF_006715575.1 of Brevibacillus sp. AG162. Lineage (NCBI taxonomy): Bacteria > Bacillati > Bacillota > Bacilli > Caryophanales > Paenibacillaceae > Brevibacillus > Brevibacillus sp. AG162. The sequence goes on along the minus strand of NZ_VFNO01000017.1, from coordinate 47,895 downwards.
AGGTACCGCCTAACTCGACCGTTGTAGGAATCAAGGGACGCATCGTCATCCAGGATGGCAAGCGGGTCAAAAACGATCTGGACCATGTAAACATGCCAGACCCGGTAGCGGATACGATTCGTATGATGCAAAAGGAAATTGATCAATTACGCAAAGAATTGGAGCTTTTGAGGGAGGATAAAAAGAACGATGGGCATTCAGCTGACTAACACGATGACGCGGCGAAAGGAACCGTTTCACACATTGGAGCCAGGAAAGGTAAAAATGTACGTGTGCGGCCCGACCGTGTACAACTACATCCACATTGGAAATGCGCGCCCTGCCATTGTTTTTGATACACTGCGCCGTTACTTGAAGTATCGTGGCTATGAAGTGACATTCGTGCAAAATATTACGGACGTAGATGACAAATTGATTCGTGTGGCGAATCAGGAAGGTGTCACTGTCAAAGAAGTGGCGGATCGATACACGGATGCGTACAATGCTGATCTGAAATCACTGAACGTATCGCCACCAGATATTCAACCGCGAGTGATGCAGACCATTCCAGAGATCATTGAATTCGTGCAAGGGCTGATTGAAAAAGGCTTTGCGTACGAGAGTGAAGGTGACGTCTATTTCCGCACGGGACGTTTTCAGGAATACGGAAAGCTTTCGCATCAACCGTTGGATGATTTGCAGGCAGGTGCTCGTGTAGAAATCAACGAGAAAAAGGAACATCCCCTGGACTTCGTACTTTGGAAAGCGGCCAAGACCGGAGAAGTTACCTGGGACAGTCCGTGGGGCGAAGGAAGACCGGGATGGCATATTGAGTGCTCGGCAATGGCCCTAAAGTTTTTGGGTGAGGAAATCGATATCCATGCGGGCGGAACAGACCTTGTGTTCCCGCACCACGAGAACGAAATTGCCCAGTCGGAGTGCTTTACGGGTAAAGTGTTTGCTCGTTATTGGCTACACAACGGCATGCTTAATATCGATAACGAAAAAATGTCCAAATCCCTCGGGAATTTCTTGCTTGCGCGAGAGCTTTCGGAGAAATTCGGCGGTCAATTAATTCGATTCTTTATGCTTCAGGGGCACTATCGCAACCCGATCAATTTTAGCGAAGAGTTGATCGAACAGGCGGCCAATGGTTTGGATAGAATCAAGACTGCGTATACGAATCTTTCCCATCGTCTAGATACCGTGCGCGCAGAAGAGCCGAATGATCAGGCGCAGGAGCAGGCACGAATCATCGGGGAGCTTCGTGAGCGATTCATTACTGAGATGGATGATGATATCAATACAGCGAATGCTATTACCGTTATTTTTGACGTCGTGAAGGAAGCCAACCTGTATTTGCGTCATCAAAATGTAGGCGAAACCGAAGTTCGTGCATACATGGATTTGTTGGTGGAGTTGACGGAGGTTCTTGGTCTTGAAATTGCAGAAGAGCAGGAGCTGGTGGATAGTGAGATCGATGCGTTGATCGAAGAGCGCACAGAAGCTCGCAAAGCAAGAAACTTTGCGCGTTCTGACGAAATCCGCGATCTGCTCGCAGCAAAAGGAATCGTGCTGGAGGACACGCCACAAGGTGTTCGCTGGCGTCGAAAATAAGGGGCCGAAGAAAATAGATGCAAAAAGAAGAACTGACCCGAGATCCTAATCTGACAAATCCACTCGTGCTTGCCTTCCTCGGGGATGCCACCTATTCGCATTGTGTCAGGTATCATTTGATCGCCAAGGGGCTGGTTAAACCAAACCAGCTCCACAAGGCGGCCAACCGCTATGTTTCAGCGAAAGCACAGGCCAATGTGTTGTTGACGTTAATGCCCACATTGCCGGAGGAAGAATTGAATGTAGTGAAGCGGGGGCGGAATGCCAAATCCGGCTCCAGTGCCAAAAACGCCGATATTATCGACTACCGTCATGCAACGGCTTTTGAAGCATTGATCGGGTACCTGTACTTGAGTGGAAAAGAAGAGCGGATCGCTGAAATTGTGCAGCAGGCTTTTGCCATAGTGGAAGGAGAATCATGAAATGAGTGAAGAGTGGATTCTGGGGAAAAACCCCGTCATCGAGGCTTTGCGATCAGGCCGTACGATCAATAAGATTTGGATTGCAGAGGGAACGAATAAAAATCTGATGGGACCTGTCTTTGCCTTGGCGAAAGAACAGGGTGTCATTGTGACGACAGCGAACCGCAAAAAGCTGGATCAGCTCGTGTCGACGGACAACCATCAGGGTGTAGTGGCTTCAGTTGCCGCTTACGATTACGTAGAAGTAGACGATATTTTGAAGCGGGCAGAAGAAAAAAACGAGGCGCCGTTCATTTTGCTGTTGGACGAGCTGGAAGATCCGCATAACCTCGGTTCGATCATGCGGACAGCCGATGCAGTCGGGGCTCATGGTGTCATCATTCCAAAACGACGTTCTGTCAGTCTTACAGCAACAGTGGCAAAAGCTTCGGCAGGGGCGATCAACTACGTGCCGGTAGCGCGAGTGACGAATTTGGTTCGTACCATGGAAGAGCTCAAAGAACGCGGTGTTTGGATCGCAGGAACAGACGCGAGTGCCAAGCAAGATTTCCGTCAGGGTGATTATACGATGCCGCTCGCGATTGTCATTGGCAGCGAAGGAAAAGGCATGAGTCGCCTCGTGAGGGAGAACTGTGATTTTCTTTACAGCCTTCCGATGGCGGGCAATGTTACCTCACTCAATGCTTCTGTAGCAGCTGCCTTGTTGATGTATGAAGTCTATCGCTCCAGGAGTCCAATTCCAACGCGGGTGAAATGACATGGCGAAACGAAAAGCCAAGCAGCTGTTGATCGTAGATGGATACAATATCATCGGCGCCTGGCCCGATCTGCGCCTGCTGAAGGATCAAGAGCGGATGGACGAGGCGCGTGATCAATTAATCGCAAAAATGGCTGAGTACCAGAGCTACACTGGTGTGAAGGTCATCATTGTCTTTGATGCGTACAACGTTCCTGGCATTGGCCGTCAAATGGAAGACTTCCAGGTTGAAGTTTATTTCACAAAGAAAAAGGAGACGGCAGACGAGAAAATTGAGCAGCTAGTCTCCCAATTTCACAATAAAAATCGACAAATTTATGTGGCAACTTCTGACTATACCTCTCAACGTGTCATATTTGGGCAGGGGGCTTTGCGCAAATCAGCGCGGGAGTTGTTGCTCGATATGGAAAATGCGGGCAAGGAAATCAAGAAACAAGTCGAAAAAACGCAAGAAGACCGCTTCTCCACGCGGATTACGCTGAATGATGAAATAGCGAAAATATTCGAAAAATGGAGAAGGGAATAACTTGGATTCGGTTGACGCTTTTTTACGGCATCATGTATAATAGCGCTATCTATTGGAGAAACCGGTTGGCGGAGGGATCATTTGTGAGTGTTGACCTCAAGGAGTTAAAACATGCCCAATATGAACTAATGACCGACGAAGAAGTAGTCGACCTGGTTCGCGATAATGACGCCGAAGCTTTGGAGTATTTGATCAACAAATACAAGAACTTCGTTCGTGCCAAAGCGAGATCCTATTTTCTTATTGGGGCTGACCGCGAAGACATCGTGCAGGAAGGGATGATCGGACTGTACAAGTCTATTCGCGACTTCCGAGGAGACAAGCTCACGTCGTTCAAGGCATTTGCCGAGCTGTGTATTACCCGTCAGATCATTACCGCGATCAAGACGGCGACACGCCAAAAGCACATCCCGCTCAATTCATACGTCTCACTGGACAAGCCTATCTATGATGAAGATTCTGACCGCACGCTACTCGATGTGATCTCGGGAACAAAAGTGACCGATCCAGAGGAATTGTTTATCAATCGGGAAGAGTTCGATGACATCGAGGGCAAAATGAGTGAAATCTTGAGCGACTTGGAGCGTCAGGTTCTCATGCTCTATTTGGATGGGCGATCCTATCAGCAGATTGCTGTCGAGTTGAAGCGTCACGTCAAGTCTATTGATAATGCATTGCAGCGAGTAAAGCGCAAGCTAGAGCGCTATTTGGAAGGAAGAGAGATTCATCTGTAGAGAATCTCTCTTTTTATTTTGGAAGCAAAAGGACTAACTCTTGTCAAGTCATTTTGTTTGACATGGGTATTTCGGTATGATAAATTTATTTAGGTAGCCATAGACTCTTATCTCTCTGTTCTATGGTTACTTAGGTGAATGAAATGGTCTGGAAAAAGTAGCGGTTTTCCCGTACTATTTATCATCGGGGTACTTTTAACTAATAGCAGGTTTGAAATGAGATGGAGGTGGCAATAAATGCGAGTAAACATCACGTTGGCGTGCACCGAGTGTGGCGAGCGTAACTATATCTCCACAAAGAACAAGCGCACCACTACTGAACGTGTTGAACTGAAAAAGTATTGCTCCCGTGACAAGAAGCAAACCCTTCATCGCGAGACGAAGTAATGGTTGATGCGACGAAGTCAGGGGGTGGCAAAGTGGGTTTTTTATCACGAATCGGAGCCAGTTTTCGCCGTACCGGTGGTTTTTTTAGTGACGTAATGTCCGAGCTAAAGAAAGTCCGTTGGCCCAACCGTAAAGAGTTGACAACCTATACGCTTGTAGTACTCGTTACGGTCGTGCTCCTTGCAATATTCTTCTTCGTCGTTGATTTGGGTATCTCGCGCTTGATCGATTTGATTCTAGGAACGTAATTATGCAAGTCTTAGGAGGGACGGACGGTTAACGTCCTGTTGGATATGGAAAAAGCATGGTATGTACTTCATACGTACTCAGGTTACGAAAACAAGGTGAAAACCAATCTGGAGAAGCGACTCGAGTCGATGGGCATGGAAGACAAGATCTTTCGCGTTCTTGTTCCCACTGAAGAAGAGGTGGAAACCAAGGATGGTAAAAAGCGCACCGTCACGAAAAAAGTGTTTCCTGGATACGTCCTTGTTGAAATGGTGATGACGGACGACTCTTGGTATGTCGTGCGCAACACCCCTGGGGTTACCGGCTTTGTCGGATCCACGGGTGCTGGCTCTAAACCGACAGCGCTGCGTCCTGAAGAGGCCGATACGATTCTCAAGCAAATGGGAATCGAAATTCCCAAGATCAGAGTCGATTTTGCTCTCCGCGATATGGTGCGCGTCACAGATGGTCCGTTTTCCAATCGCACCGGGGAGATTATCGAGATTTACCCGGACAGGCAGAAGGTTCGCGTATTGGTGGACATCTTCGGTCGCGAAACACCGGTAGAGCTAGACTTTACACAAGTTCAAAAATTGGATTAGGATTCAACTTGAAAAGTATCGCGCTATGTGGTACATTTCATTTTGTTTTAACAATCCCACAACACTATTTGGGGTTTCTTGCACTCTCACTATAGATCGAAAGTCTTTTACATAGAGACTTTCAAAAAACGGTGGGAGGGGGCATTCCCCCGTAATAACCACATGTGAAGTAAGGAGGTGTGTTACGTGGCTAAGAAGGTTATCCGCGTAATTAAATTACAAATCCCAGCAGGTAAAGCGAATCCTGCACCTCCAGTAGGTCCGGCTCTCGGTCAAGCTGGTGTAAACATCATGGGATTCTGTAAAGAATTCAATGCTCGCACTGAAAGCGAAGTAGGTATGATCATTCCGGTGGAAATCACCGTGTTTGAAGACCGTTCTTTCACTTTTATCACAAAAACTCCTCCAGCTGCAGTTCTGTTGAAGAAAGCTGCTGGTATCGAGTCCGGTTCTGGCGTACCAAACAAAACAAAGGTTGCTACGCTGAAGCGTGATAAAGTTCGTGAAATCGCAGAACTGAAGCGTCCTGACCTGAATGCTGCATCCGTAGAAGCGGCTATGCGCATGGTAGAAGGTACAGCTCGTTCTATGGGTATCGTAATCGAAGACTAATTGTCTTGAGTGCAAGGGGGCACAGACGTTGTGCCCCCCTGTCTGTGGGAGGATCAACCGCTACGACCACATTGAAGGGAGATTTAATCATGGCGAAAAAAGGTAAGAAATATCAAGAGGCTGTAAAGCTCGTTGATAAAAACAAAGTATACGAAGTAGCTGAAGGCGTTGAGCTGGTTAAAAAAGCAGCTACAGCTAAGTTCGATGAAACTGTTGAAGCAGCTTTCCGTTTGGGCGTAGATCCTAAGCGTGCTGACCAACAAATTCGTGGCGCAGTTGTATTGCCACATGGTACTGGTAAAGTACAACGTGTTCTCGTATTCGCAAAAGGCGAAAAAGCAAAAGATGCAGAAGCAGCTGGCGCAGACTTCGTAGGCGATGCAGACATGATCGCAAAAATTCAAGGTGGCTGGTTCGACTTTGACGTTGTAGTAGCTACTCCTGATATGATGGGTGAAGTAGGTAAATTGGGTCGTGTACTCGGTCCAAAAGGCCTGATGCCAAACCCTAAGACCGGTACAGTTACTTTCGATGTAACAAAAGCGGTTAACGAAATCAAAGCAGGTAAAATTGAGTATCGTGTAGACAAAGCGGGTAACATCCACGCTCCTATCGGAAAAGCATCCTTCGATGCTGACAAGCTGGTAGAAAACCTGGCTGCTCTGACTGAAGCACTGAACCGTGCGAAACCAGCTGCTGCAAAAGGTGTTTACATGAAGAACGTAACCCTGAGCTCCACTATGGGCCCTGGTGTACGCGTAGCTGTAAAATAATGACACTTGACTTCCTTTGTGGGAGTTGTTAAGATAGTCCCTGTTGATGAAAAGAATATGCCGTAGACAGAAGGTGCGGTGCTTGTGAGAGTAACGCTTAATATCCCTCCGAGGCGTGTAATGTACGAATGAGGAAACGCTGTTTTCCTTTGACGATATAGCATTATGCCCTCGTGAGTCTGCGAGGGCATTCTTCATTTTCTAGGATTAGAGCACGGGAGGTGTAATCAATGGCAGAAATTCGTCCAACCGTTATTCGTGAAGAAAAGGTACAAGCGATCAACGAAATCGCAGCTAAACTTCGCGAAAGCCAAACTACAGTGGTAGCTGACTACCGCGGTCTGACAGTAGCACAAGTAACTGAGCTGCGCAAACAATTGCGTGAAGCAGGTGTTGAGTTCCAGGTGTTGAAAAACTCCCTGACTCGTTTGGCTACTGAGAAGGAAAGCCTGACTGAACTGGATCAATATCTGACTGGACCAAACGCTCTGGCGTTCTCCAAAGACGATATCATCGCTCCAGCGAAAGTTATCGCTGAATTCGCTAAGAAAAACGACAAGCTGGAAATCAAGGGTGGCGTTATCGAGGGTAAAGTAGTTGATGCTGAGCAAATTAAAGCTCTGGCTTCCCTGCCGAACCGCGAAGGTCTCTTGTCCATGCTTCTTTCCGTCCTGCAAGCTCCAATGCGCAACGTTGCACTGGCAGTCAAAGCAGTGGCAGAACAAAAAGAAGGTCAAGGCGCTTAATCGTCTGATCGGTTAATGTTTTACAAATACTATTCCTTGAATGGAGGATTTACAAATGTCTAAAGAGCAAATCTTGGAAGCCATTAAAGGCATGTCCGTTCTCGAACTGAACGATCTGGTAAAAGCAATCGAAGAAGAATTCGGCGTAACTGCTGCTGCTCCTGTAGCTGTAGTAGCTGGTGGCGGAGCAGAAGCTGCTGCTGAGCAAACTGAATTCACTGTAAACCTGGTAAGCGGCGGCGCTTCCAAAATCAACGTAATCAAAGTTGTTCGCGAGCTGACTGGCTTGGGTCTGAAAGAAGCAAAAGACCTGGTAGACAACGCTCCAAAAACACTCAAAGAGGGCGTTTCCAAAGACGAAGCAGAATCCCTCAAAGCAAAACTCGAAGAAGCTGGCGCTCAAGTAGAAGTAAAGTAAGTTAGCTTCCTTTAGGATATCCCCTTGCCTGCGGCAGGGGGATTTTCTATAAACTCTTAATGATAGAGGTTTTCTTAAACGATGAGGAAGGGTGAATCACACGTGGCAGACCATTACTATACCAATCAACCGGGCGCTGCACATGATGAACAGCAATTTACGTTCAAACTCCGAGGCAATGAACTTCGTTTCATAACGGATGCTGGTGTTTTTTCCCGAGACCGGATTGACTTTGGAAGTGTATTGCTCATCGAGAACATGGAAATTGACAGTCATGCGCGTGTGCTCGATGTAGGATGCGGGTATGGTCCGATGGGATTGACGGCTGCCAAGCTTGCTGATCATGGTCGGGTAACGATGATCGACGTGAACGAGCGTGCGGTTAACCTGGCTCGTCGTAATGCAGAAGCAAATGGAATCAAAAATGTTGAGGTTCGTGTAAGTGATGTCTACAGCGGCGTGCAAGGCGAGCAGTTTGATGTCATCCTGACCAATCCGCCGATTCGTGCAGGGAAGGAAATCGTTCATCGCATTTTTGTAGAAGGATACGACCTGTTGGTAGAAGGCGGAGAAATGTGGGTTGTCATTCAGAAGAAGCAAGGTGCCCCATCCGCATTGAAGAAGCTGCAGGAAACATACCGCGAAGTAATAGAGGTAGATCGGGAAAAAGGCTATCACATATTCAGGGCAATCAAATAAGCAAGAAGAAATCATTAGAAAAGTTTTCTTGACGCGAATAATTGAATGTGGTAGCATTATAAAATGTCAATATGGGATAAATGTCTATTTTTCAGCAATTCCCTGTCTGTCAAGCGTTTCTACTTTTTTCCTGGGATAGGAATGTTTGCGTGAAAACATGGGAATTCTTTTAAAATAGAGTTTCTCTGGGTTAAAAATGGTTGAAGCTGCTTTAACCCATTTTTATTTTTAGGCATTCGAATGCGACTGAAAAAAGTTGCCGAATGCCGAGTTTCTATGTGTGAAAACACAACCTGAGGGGTGAATAAGTTGGCAGGTAAAGTGATTCAAAGTGGCCGACACCGCCAGCGTCGTACGTATTCACGTATTAACGAAGTGCTGGGCCTTCCAAATCTCATCGAGATTCAACAAAAGTCCTACCAGTGGTTCCTTGATGAGGGGCTCCGTGAGATGTTCCAAGACATTTCGCCAATCCAGGACTTCACAGGTAATCTCGTGCTGGAGTTTATTGACTACAGCTTGGGAGAGCCGAAGTACGATGTTGACGAGTCGAAAGAACGTGACGTCACCTATGCGGCGCCTCTGCGTGTGAAGGTACGTTTGTTGAACAAAGAGACGGGAGAAGTGAAGGAACAAGAAGTATTCATGGGGGATTTCCCGCTCATGACCGAAACGGGAACCTTCATTATTAATGGTGCTGAGCGCGTTATTGTCAGCCAGCTTGTTCGTTCCCCCAGTGTATATTACAACACCAAAGTGGACAAAAACGGCAAGCAGACGTTTACAGCTACAGTAATCCCGAACCGGGGTGCTTGGCTGGAGCTGGAGACCGATGCGAAGGACGTTATTTATGTCCGCATCGACCGTACGCGAAAAATCCCGGTAACGGTTCTTTTGCGTGCGTTGGGCTTTGGTTCCGACATCGAGATTCTCAACTTGCTGGGTGAAGATGAATACATCAAGAACACGCTGGAAAAAGACAATACCGATTCTACGGAAAAAGCGCTCATTGAAATCTACGAGCGTCTTCGTCCGGGTGAGCCACCAACAGTCGAAAATGCGAAAAGCCTCTTGATCTCTCGTTTCTTCGACCCTAAGCGCTATGATTTGGCTTCTGTTGGTCGTTACAAAATGAACAAAAAGCTTCATTTGAAAAACCGTCTGTACAACCAACGTTTGGCTGAAACGCTGATCGATACGACAACAGGTGAAATTTTTGCCGAAGCAGGTCAAATGATTGACCGTCGTGTCCTGGATCGCATCTTGCCAGCGCTGGAAGGCAATGTCGGCTTTATCGATGTTCGCACGCATGGCGGTGTATTGGAAGATGAAGCGATTCATTTGCAATCTATCAATATTTTCTCTCCGATCGAGGATGGCAAGATCATCAAAGTAATCGGAAACGGAAATGTAGATAAGTCCTTCAAACATATTACGCCGGCGGATATCGTATCGGCGATCAACTATTTCATGAACCTCCTGCACGGTGTAGGTTCCACAGACGATATCGACCACTTGGGTAACCGTCGTCTGCGTTCCGTGGGTGAGCTTCTGCAGAACCAGTTCCGTATCGGTTTGTCCCGTATGGAGCGTGTGGTTCGTGAGCGCATGTCCATCCAGGATCAAAACCAAATTACACCGCAAGCTCTCATTAACATCCGTCCAGTGATTGCATCACTGAAGGAGTTCTTTGGTAGCTCGCAGCTGTCCCAGTTCATGGATCAAACAAATCCATTGGCTGAGCTGACGCACAAACGCCGTCTGTCCGCACTCGGACCTGGTGGTTTGACGCGTGAGCGCGCGGGCTTCGAAGTGCGTGACGTTCACCACTCCCACTACGGTCGTATGTGTCCAATTGAGACGCCAGAGGGACCAAACATTGGTTTGATCAACTCCCTGTCGTCCTTTGCACGCATTAACGACTACGGATTCATCGAAACGCCTCGTCGTAAAGTAGATCCGGAAACAGGCTTCGTGTTGACTGATATCAGCTACTTGACTGCTGATGAGGAAGACGTGTTCAACGTGGCACAGGCGAATCAGCCACTTGATGAAGATGGCCGTTTCGTAAACGACATGGTAATCTGCCGTCGTAAAGGTGAGATCTTGAGCGTACCGCGCGACAAGGTAGACTTCATGGACGTATCGCCGAAGCAGGTTGTATCCGTTGCGACAGCGCTGATTCCGTTCCTCGAGAACGATGACGCCAACCGCGCACTGATGGGTTCAAACATGCAGCGGCAGGCCGTTCCGCTTTTGATTCCACAAGCACCGTTTGTCGGTACGGGTATGGAGCATAAAGCAGCGCAAGACTCCGGCGTGGCGATCGTTGCCAAGCATCCGGGTCAAGTAGAGCGCGTAACGGCTCGCGAAATTTGGATTCGTCGTTACCAAGAAATCGACGGTAGAAAAGTTGCTGGCGATCTCGATAAATACAAAATGCACAAGTTTATCCGTTCCAACCAAGGTACCTGCATCAACCAGCGTCCAATCGTAAGCACTGGAGACTGGATTGAAAAAGGCGATATCATTGGGGACGGCCCATCCACTGAAAAAGGTGAATTGGCTCTCGGTCGTAACGTAATCGTTGCGTTTATGACGTGGGAAGGATACAACTACGAAGACGCGATTCTTCTGAGTGAAAAACTTGTAAAAGATGACGTGTATACGTCTATCCATATTGAAGAATACGAGTCCGAAGCTCGCGACACCAAGCTGGGTCCAGAGGAAATCACTCGCGATATTCCAAACGTCGGGGAAGATGCTCTGAAAAACCTGGACGAACGCGGTATTATCCGTGTTGGTGCGGAGATTCAGGACGGCGACATTCTCGTTGGTAAGGTTACACCTAAAGGGGTTACTGAGCTGACAGCAGAAGAACGTCTCCTGCATGCCATCTTCGGTGAAAAAGCTCGTGAAGTTCGTGATACATCCCTGCGCGTACCGCATGGTGGTTCCGGTATCATCGTAGACGTAAAAGTATTTACGCGTGAGAATGGCGACGAATTGCCACCAGGCGTAAACCAACTGGTTCGCGTTTACATCGCCCAAAAACGGAAAATCTCCGTGGGTGACAAAATGGCCGGTCGACATGGTAACAAAGGGGTTATCGCCCGCATCATGGCGGAAGAAGATATGCCGTTCCTGCCAGATGGCTCTCCAGTAGAGATCGTACTCAACCCGTTGGGCGTACCTTCGCGTATGAACATCGGTCAGGTATTGGAGACTCACTTGGGTATGGCAGCGAAGCTTCTGGGTATCCACGTAGCAACGCCGGTATTTGACGGTGCACGTCAGGCAGAAGTATTCGAAACGTTGGAAGAAGCAGGTCTGGATCGTGACGGAAAAACGATCTTGTTTGATGGTCGTACAGGTGAACCGTTTGACCGCCGTGTAACGGTAGGTTGCGTATACATGCTGAAACTGGCTCACTTGGTTGACGACAAAATCCATGCTCGTTCTACTGGTCCTTACTCTCTTGTTACGCAGCAGCCATTGGGTGGTAAAGCTCAATTCGGTGGACAGCGTTTCGGGGAGATGGAGGTTTGGGCATTGGAAGCATACGGTGCTGCCTACACCTTGCAAGAAATCCTCACTGTCAAGTCGGATGACGTCGTGGGCCGCGTGAAAACGTACGAAGCGATCGTTAAGGGCGAAAACGTTCCAGAACCAGGTGTTCCAGAGTCCTTCAAGGTATTGATCAAGGAACTCCAGAGCTTGGGTATGGACGTGAAGATTCTGTCCGGTGACGAGCAGGAGATTGAAATGCGTGAAATGGAAGACGAGGATGAAGGCAACGGTGAAAAACTGAACCTCGTTCTCGAAGGCGGAAGCTTGAACGACGAGTAAGATTCCGGTACAAAGGGAGGTAACGCCCTGTGATTGACGTGAACAACTTCGAATATATGAAGATCGGCTTGGCTTCCCCCGATAAGATCCGTTCGTGGTCTTTCGGGGAAGTGAAGAAGCCTGAGACGATCAACTACCGCACACTGAAACCGGAAAAAGACGGCTTGTTCTGCGAACGCATCTTTGGACCGACCAAGGACTGGGAATGCCATTGCGGTAAATACAAGCGTGTTCGTTATAAAGGTGTAGTGTGCGATCGTTGTGGCGTGGAAGTGACCCGCGCCAAAGTACGGCGTGAGCGTATGGGGCACATTGAACTGGCTGCCCCAGTTTCTCACATCTGGTACTTCAAAGGGATTCCAAGCCGTATGGGCTTGGTGCTCGACATGTCCCCTCGTTCCCTGGAGGAAGTAATCTACTTTGCTTCTTACGTAGTAACCGATCCAGGTGACACTCCTCTCGATAAAAAGCAATTGCTCTCCGAAAAAGAGTATCGCAACTATCGTGAGAAATACGGCCACTCCTTCCAAGCGATGATGGGAGCAGAAGCGATCAAACGCCTGCTTGCAGAAATCGATCTGGATAAAGACGTGGAAACGTTAAAAGAAGATTTGAAAACGGCACAAGGTCAACGCCGCAACCGTGCGATCAAGCGTCTGGAAGTGCTCGAGGCATTCCGCAACTCCGGTAACCACCCGGATTGGATGGTTCTCGACGTACTGCCGGTTATCCCGCCAGAGCTTCGTCCAATGGTTCAGTTGGATGGTGGACGTTTTGCTACTTCCGACCTGAATGACCTGTACCGCCGTGTAATCAACCGTAATAACCGTCTGAAGCGCCTGCTCGAACTGGGTGCTCCTGACATTATCGTACAAAACGAGAAACGCATGCTGCAGGAAGCAGTAGACGCGCTCATCGATAACGGTCGTCGTGGACGTCCGGTAACAGGACCAGGTAACCGTCCTTTGAAATCTCTCAGCCACATGCTGAAAGGTAAACAAGGCCGTTTCCGTCAAAACCTGCTCGGTAAGCGTGTTGACTACTCCGGCCGTTCCGTTATCGTTGTAGGACCTAATCTGAAGATGTATCAGTGCGGTTTGCCTAAAGAAATGGCACTGGAGCTCTTCAAGCCGTTCGTGATGAAAGAGCTGGTTTCCAAAGGCCTCGCTCACAACATCAAGAGCGCAAAGCGCAAGGTTGAGCGCGTTCAGCCAGAGGTATGGGACGTTCTCGAGGACGTTATTCGCGAGCATCCGGTACTGTTGAACCGTGCCCCCACCTTGCACCGTCTGGGTATCCAGGCATTCGAACCAGTTCTGGTTGAAGGCCGTGCGATCCGTCTGCATCCGCTCGTTTGTACAGCGTACAACGCGGACTTCGACGGTGACCAAATGGCGGTTCACGTTCCGTTGTCTGCTGAAGCACAGGCGGAAGCCCGTATCCTCATGCTGGCAGCGCAGAACATCTTGAACCCGAAAGACGGTAAACCGGTAGTAACACCATCCCAGGACATGGTGCTTGGTTCTTACTACCTGACACTGGAACGCGAAGGCGACAAAGGCGAGGGTACAATTTATCGCGATCCTCACGATGCGATTGCCGCTTATCAGCAAGGCTTTATCAGCCTGCATACGCGCATCGCTCTGCCAGCAAAACGCCTGAACAAAACCAGCTTTACTGAACGTCAAGAGAACGCGCTTCTCGTAACGACAGTAGGGAAAGTGATCTTCAACGAGATCTTCCCTGCAGATCTGCCGTTCATCAATGCACCGACCAAGGCTAACCTGCAATTTATGGTTCCAGACGAGTGCTTTATCTTTGATAAAGGTACAAATGTTTCAGAGTTCATCAAGAACCTGCCTGATCCGGGTGCGGTGAAGAAAGGCTTCTTGGGAACGATCATTTCCGAGTGCTTCCGTCGTTTCGGTACGATGAAAACGTCCATGATCCTCGACAAGATCAAGGAACTGGGCTTCACGTACTCGACAAAAGCAGGTATCACGATTGCCGTAGCGGACATTGCGGTACCAGGAAAGAAAAAAGACATCCTCGACGCAGCAGACGAGAAGGTTGCAACTGTTATGACGCAGTTCCGTCGCGGTTTGATCACCGAGGACGAGCGCTATGACCGCGTAATCTCCATCTGGTCCAAAGCGAAGGATGAAGTAACAGACGTTTTGATGAAGTCCATGGATAAGTTCAATGCGATCTTCATGATGGCGAACTCCGGTGCCCGTGGTAACGTATCCCAGATCACTCAGCTGGCTGGTATGCGCGGTCTGATGGCAAACCCATCCGGTCGAATCATCGAGTTGCCGATTAAATCCAACTTCCGTGAAGGTCTGACGGTATTGGAGTACTTTATCTCCACGCACGGTGCGCGTAAAGGTCTCGCCGATACAGCCTTGCGTACAGCGGACTCGGGTTACCTGACTCGTCGTCTGGTAGACGTTGCCCAAGACGTGATTGTACGCGAAACCGATTGTGGAACAGATAAAGGTATCCGTGTAACAGCGATCAAGGATGGTAAAGAAGAAATCGAGAAGCTGTCTGACCGTCTGGTAGGACGTACTTGCTTCGAGACTTTGCGCCACCCTGAGACAAAAGAAATCATCGTGCACCGCAATGAGGAAATCTCAGAAGAGGTTGCCGAGTATATCGAAAAAGTTGGAATCACTGACGTTTACATCCGTAACGTACTTGCTTGCCGCACCAGCCACGGTGTCTGCAAACTGTGCTACGGACGCAACCTGGCAACAGGAGCCGAGGTGGAAGTGGGAGAAGCAGTTGGTATTATCGCTGCACAATCCATTGGTGAGCCGGGTACCCAGCTGACCATGCGTACCTTCCATACCGGTGGGGTTGCGGGAGACGATATTACCCAAGGTTTGCCGCGTATTCAGGAGTTGTTCGAAGCGCGTAATCCGAAAGGGCAAGCAGTCATCTCCGAAATCGATGGTGAAGTTGTTGATATTCGCGAAGGGAAAGATCGTCGCGAGATCGAAGTGCGTGGGGAAGCGGAGAACAAAGTGTATGCAGCACCGTATGGCTCGCGCATCAAGGTTTCTGTTGGTGTCAAGCTGAATGCCGGTGATGAGCTCACGGAAGGTTCCGTAGACCCGAAAGAAATGCTCAAAGTTCGCGGTATGCGCGGCGTTTCCAACTACATCTTGCAAGAGGTACAAAAAGTTTACCGTATGCAAGGGGTAGAAATTAACGACAAGCACGTAGAGGTTATGATTCGTCAGATGCTGCGCAAACTGCGCGTTATCGACAGCGGAGATACAGACCTCTTGCCAGGTTCCTATGTTGAGGTTCCAGAATTTGAGCAAGCGAACGCAAAAGTTCTCATGGAAGGCAGAAATCCAGCAGTGGGCCGTCCGGTTCTTCTGGGGATCACCAAAGCATCCCTCGAAACCGACTCCTTCCTGTCGGCAGCATCCTTCCAGGAAACAACTCGCGTTCTTACCGATGCAGCGATCAAAGGAAAAGTGGACCGCTTGCTAGGTTTGAAAGAGAACGTTATTATCGGGAAGCTGGTTCCAGCAGGTACCGGTATGTCACGTTACCGCAATGTAAAAGTTGCTAGTCAAGTAGATTACGAAGCAGAGCTGGAAGCAGCGAAAGCTGAGCAAGAAGCAGTTTCTGTAGAGTAATTGCGGGAAAAGCGCCCATCAATCGGTGATGGGCGCTTTCCTAAACGTATAGGAATTTATAAAATAAATTCCGGAGCGCATCAAAACTTTCCGCTAAAATGCGGTCGCTCCGCCATGAATAGGCCTCGATAGAGGTTTAGTTAATAAAAATATCAAATGGGCGTTGACAACAACTAGTCCACCTGATATTATATTCAAGTGTGCCTGACATCTGTACTTTGGAGGATATGAGAATCATGTCTTATGAAAAAGTAGAGCGGGCCAAGGACTTGACAATCGGCATTAAGCAGACGATCAAAGCTGTTGAAAGCCAACAGGTAGAAGCGGTGTATATCGCTGTTGATGCAGATAAGCGTTTGACCCAAAAAGTCGAGCTCCTTTGCAAAGAGAAGGGTGTTCCAGTCATTCATGTAGATTCCATGCGCCGTCTAGGCAAAGCGTGCGGAATTGAAGTGGGAGCGGCAACCGCTGCGATTAAGAAAAGTGGTTAACGATGTTTTTGTCTGTGGTTACACGTTGCGTAATACTGGACAAGGACTTTCTATTTGGCCTAAAAATGACTCACCTGGATCTGTGGTCTTGAAGATTGGGTATTAAGAAGGGAGGTAACATCATGCCTACAATTAACCAATTGGTGCGTAAAGGTCGCGAGGATAAGGTTGTGAAGTCGAAGTCCCCAGCTCTTCAAAAGGGGTACAACAGCTTCAAGAAAAGCCAAACCAACCAAAGCTCTCCTCAAAAACGTGGTGTTTGCACTCGTGTAGGTACCATGACTCCGAAAAAACCGAACTCCGCGTTGCGTAAATACGCTCGTGTGCGTTTGACAAACGGAATCGAGGTAACAGCTTACATCGGTGGTATCGGCCACAACCTGCAAGAGCATAGCGTCGTGCTGGTGCGCGGCGGTCGTGTAAAAGACTTGCCAGGGGTACGCTACCATATCGTTCGTGGTGCTCTTGACACTGCTGGTGTGAACAACCGTAAACAAGGTCGTTCCAAATACGGTACTAAGCGTCCGAAGCCAGGTCAAGCAGCAGCGAAGAAGTAATAAGAAAAGCGCCTGTGAAGTGGCGTGAATTTATAACGAAAAGAAGGAGGGAATACGATGCCTCGTAAAGGTCCTGTAACCCGTCGTGACGTGCTGCCTGATCCTATTCACAACAGCAAGTTGGTTACTCGCTTGATTAACCGCCTGATGTTGGATGGTAAGCGCGGTGTAGCTCAGAACATTCTCTACAACGCATTTGACATCATCCAGGAGCGCACAGGTCGCAACCCGATGGAAGTGTTTGAAGAAGCACTGAAAAACGTAATGCCAGTACTGGAAGTTAAAGCTCGCCGTGTAGGTGGTGCTAACTACCAAGTACCAATCGAAGTAAAACCGGAGCGCCGTACCACTCTTGGTCTGCGTTGGATGGTTAACTACTCCCGTAACCGTGGAGAGAAAACCATGGAACAACGCTTGGCTAACGAGATCATGGACGCTGCTAACAACACCGGTGCAGCAGTTAAAAAGCGTGAAGACACGCACAAGATGGCTGAAGCGAACAAAGCGTTTGCTCACTATCGCTGGTAGGAATTGAATCGGGTGTCCGTTTTGGATACCCGTTTATTCTCAAACTCGAGTATGGAAGGAGCATACCTAATGGCTCGCGAGTTCTCTTTGCCGAATACGCGTAATATCGGTATCATGGCTCACATCGATGCTGGTAAGACGACGACTACTGAGCGTATTCTGTTCTACACTGGTCGTGTTCACAAAATTGGTGAGGTGCACGAAGGTGCAGCTACAATGGACTGGATGGAACAAGAGCAAGAGCGCGGTATTACCATTACTTCGGCTGCTACTACTGCTCAATGGGCTGGTCATCGTATCAACATCATTGATACACCAGGTCACGTAGACTTCACTGTAGAAGTTGAGCGCTCCCTGCGCGTTCTTGACGGTGCTGTAACCGTTTTTGACGCAAAAGGTGGCGTTGAGCCGCAAACCGAAACAGTATGGCGCCAAGCTGACCGCTATGGCGTACCGCGCATGTGCTACATCAACAAAATGGATATCTTGGGTGCTAACTTCGATATGTGCTTGGGTCAGATCAAATCTCGCCTGGGTGCAAATCCAGTAGCTATCCAATATCCAATCGGTGCAGAAGATCAATTCAAAGGTATGGTTGACCTGATTGAAATGAAGGCAATCGTATATACTGATGACTTGGGTAAAACTTCTGACTCCGCTGAAATTCCTGCTGACATTCTGGCACGTTGCGAAGAACTTCGCATGGCTATGGTTGAAGCAGCTGCTGAACAAGACGAAGAGCTCATGATGAAGTACTTGGAAGGCGAAGAGCTGACCAACGAAGAAATCCGTGCTGCTCTGCGTAAGGGTACTATCGAGTGCAAACTGACGCCGGTAATGTGCGGTTCTTCTTACCGTAACAAAGGTGTTCAGCCTATGCTGGACAACGTTGTAGCTTACCTGCCGTCCCCGGTAGATATCCCTGCAATCAAAGGTACATTGCCAGATACTGATGAAGAAGTAGATCGTCCAGCTGATGATAACGGTCCGTTCTCTGCTCTTGCGTTCAAGATCATGACTGACCCTTATGTAGGCCGTCTGACATTCTTCCGTGTATACTCCGGTGTACTGAACTCCGGTTCTTATGTGCTCAACTCTACTAAAGGTAAGCGTGAGCGTGTAGGCCGTATCCTGCAAATGCACGCAAACCACCGTGAAGAAATCCAAACGGTTTACTCCGGTGACATTGCTGCTGCAGTAGGTTTGAAAGATACAACAACTGGTGACACTCTGTGTGATGAAAAGGCTCCTGTTATCCTCGAGTCTATGGAATTCCCAGAGCCAGTTATCTCTGTTGCGATCGAACCAAAATCCAAAGCAGACCAAGACAAGATGGGTATCGGCCTGTCCAAGCTGGCTGAAGAGGATCCGACGTTCAGAACCCGCACAGACGAAGAGACTGGTCAAACAATCATCTCCGGTATGGGTGAGCTTCACCTGGAGATCATCGTTGACCGTCTGAAACGCGAATTTAAAGTTGAGTCGAACGTAGGTGCTCCACAGGTTGCTTACCGTGAAACATTCCGTAACCCAGCTAAAGTGGAAGGTAAATTCGTTCGTCAGTCCGGTGGTCGTGGTCAATACGGTCACGTTTGGGTGGAGTTCGCTCCTCTCGAGCCGGGTCAAGGCTTCCAATTCGAAAACAAAATCGTTGGTGGTGTAGTACCACGCGAATACATCCCTGCTGTTCAAGCGGGTATCGAAGAATCGATGAAAAATGGTGTTATCGCCGGCTTCCCGCTGGTTGATATCAAAGCTACTATCGTAGACGGTAGCTACCATGATGTCGACTCCTCCGAGATGGCATTTAAAGTAGCAGGTTCCCTCGCATTGAAGGAAGCTGCGAAAAAATGTGGCGCTGTACTGCTCGAGCCAATCATGAAAGTAGAAGTTACAATGCCTGAAGAGTACATGGGCGACGTAATGGGTGACCTGAACTCCCGCCGCGGTCGTATCGAAGGTATGGAAGCTCGTGCAAATGCACAAGTAATCCGTGCAATGGTACCACTGTCCGAGATGTTCGGATATTCCACAGTTCTGCGTTCCCGTACTCAAGGTCGTGGCGTTTACTCCATGGTGATCGACCACTACGAAGAAGTACCTAAATTTATCGCTGAAGAGATCATCAAGAAATCTAAAGGCGAATAATTACAGGTTACGACTTTATCTTGCAACCAGAAAGGTTTACAATATTGAAGGGACAACCATTCGTAAGGTAAACCTTTCTTCAAACCATAAAACCCTTATGTATAAGGAGGCTTTACTCTCATGGCAAAAGAAAAATTTGAGCGTAATAAACCACACGTTAACATCGGTACTATCGGTCACGTTGACCATGGTAAAACTACCCTGACTGCTGCTATTACAACTGTATTGGCACAACAAGGTAAAGCAAAAGCTATGAACTACGCTGCAATTGACGCTGCTCCAGAAGAAAAAGAGCGTGGTATCACAATCAACACTGCTCACGTTGAGTACGAAACTGAAAACCGTCACTATGCTCACGTTGACTGCCCTGGTCACGCTGACTACGTGAAAAACATGATTACTGGTGCTGCTCAAATGGACGGTGCTATCCTGGTTGTATCCGCAGCTGATGGCCCAATGCCACAAACTCGCGAGCACATCCTGCTCTCCAAGCAAGTAGGCGTACCTTACATCGTAGTATTCATGAACAAATGCGACATGGTAGACGATGAAGAGTTGTTGGAACTGGTTGAAATGGAAATCCGTGACCTGTTGTCTCAATATGAGTTCCCAGGTGACGACACTCCAGTAATCAAAGGTTCTGCTAAAGAAGCTTTGGACAACCCAACTGGCGAGTGGGCTAAGAAAATCGCTGAACTGATGGATGCTGTTGACACTTACATCCCAACTCCTGAGCGTGCAACTGACAAGCCGTTCCTGATGCCTGTAGAGGACGTGTTCACGATCACTGGTCGTGGTACTGTTGCTACTGGTCGTGTAGAGCGCGGTATCGTTAAAGTTGGTGACCAAGTAGAAATCATTGGTCTGGCTGAAGAAACAAAAGCTACAACTGTAACTGGTGTTGAGATGTTCCGCAAATTGCTGGATCAAGCTCAAGCTGGTGACAACATCGGTGCTCTGCTGCGCGGTGTAGACCGTAACGACATCGAGCGTGGACAATGCTTGGCGAAACCAGGTTCCGTTAAGCCTTACACTAAGTTCAAAGCAGAAGTTTACGTTCTGTCCAAAGAAGAGGGCGGACGTCACACTCCTTTCTTTGCTAACTACCGTCCACAATTCTACTTCCGTACAACTGACGTAACAGGTATCATCCAACTGCCAGAAGGCGTTGAAATGATCATGCCTGGCGACAACACTGAGTTCACTGTAGAACTGATCGCTCCAGTAGCGATGGAACAAGGTACTCGCTTCGCTATCCGCGAAGGTGGCCGTACAGTAGGCGCTGGCGTTGTAGCTTCTATCGACGCGTAAGATATACGGATATACAAAACCCGACAACTTTGGTTGTCGGGTTTTTTTATGCTCTTTTATCGAATTTTTAAATAACTCCCATCAAAATCATTCAATTTGCCTCTCGTAGCAATATGCTACAATACCATCAGGATTGGATGGGGGATATTAGAGATGAAAAATAATGAGCGATTATTGTTTCTTATGCTTGCGGGTGTTGTCACGCTGTGGGGCTTGAACGTCGTCATGGTCAAGTATTTAACAACGTTTCCTCCATTATATGTCGCGGCCATACGCATGACTGTCGGTGGAATATGTTTATCGCCACTCATCTTCTTATACCGAAAGAGTTTGCGATTTAGCAAAACAGATTGGTTCTTGTTGGCCGGAGTCGGTGCTAGTTCTATCGCGCTTCATCAAATAACGCTTGCAGCCGGTGTTCAATACACGACGGCAGGAAATGCATCGCTTATTCTTGGATTAAATCCGTTGGCAACGGCACTCTTGGCAATGCTTTTCTTAGGGGAAGGCATGTCGTTGAAAAAAGGGCTTGGCATTGGAATGGGTTTTGCGGGAGTGTTGATTGTCGTCATCTCTCAGCACGGCGGCCTTCATATGAATGGCTGGGGAGATGCTATTATGTTTTTCTCCATGCTTATGTATGTAACGGGGGGGTTACTCATACGGAAATTGGTCGTAAGAGGTGTACCGGTACTCTTAATTACGGCTTTATCGCAAATGTTTGGGGTCATCTTCTTGTGGGGAGTCGCATTGACTGTTCAACCAGCTTCCTATTATCTCTCTTTGGACGTTTCTCCCTTCCAGTGGCTTGTGATTTTTGCTTCAGGTGCGCTATCAACTGCGCTCGGCTCGATCGGTTGGAATTATGGGATACGCCAGCTGGGAGCGAGTCGAACGGCTGTTTTCCTAAATGGAATGCCAATGGCCAGTTTGGTATTTGCGGCGATATTCCTGGGAGAAAGCCTTCAACTTGTACACTTACTAGCATTGTGTATGATCGTAGGCGGTGTATACTTGGGATCGCGTAACTTGGTGAGACCGAAAGCTACAAGTGCGGCAGCGGCAGCAACCTCTGATATAACAACAAAAGCGTAGGACAGTAATTGTCCTACGCTTTTTCTTATTGATCCCACTTATTGACCATATGATGAGCAGTTAAACGCAAGCGATCAAAGATTTGCTCCCGAATTTCGCCTTCCAGTCCAGTCAGGTCCATGGCTTTATCCATACAAGAGAGCCAAGCCTCTGCCTGTATAGGTCCAATAGGGAACGGCATGTGTCGTGCTCGCAGCATCGGATGACCATGGGCGTCCGAATACAGGCTTGGACCACCGAGAAACTGTGTCAAAAACTGATATTGACGTTCCTTCACGTGGGTTAAATCTTCAGGGAAGAGGTCAGTAATGTCGGGATGCTGCTTAACCAGATCGTAAAAGGTATCGACAAGACGGGCCAAGGTATCTGCACCGCCAATGATTTCATAAGGGGTTTGATTCAAATCAGACATTGAGGATAACCTCCATTTCATAGCGATTACAACCATAAGTATAACGTCTTCCTTCTATTATAGATAGATGAGTCAGCGAGTTGGCAGGTAATCCCGCTTGCCTTCCTTCCCGGAAATCTGTAATATGATCAAGGTGAGCCATTCAGTAGGCACACCATGTACAAAAAAATATACGGAAACCCAAGAAAAAACTTGCGTTGCCCAAATCTTTTTAGTACAATATTGAATGTTGGTCATGGACTTGCGATGATGTGGGAGGTTGCTGACACACCCGGCCCCTTTGCCATGACCGGGGTGCAGGATATTTCCACGGAGAAATGTCTGTTTAAAAAATGGGCGAAAAAGGAGGGACTTCAATGGCAAAGCAAAAGATTCGTATTCGTTTGAAGGCGTATGATCACAAAATCCTGGATCAGTCCGCAGAAAAAATTGTGGACACTGCGAAGCGTTCCGGTGCTAACGTATCCGGTCCAATTCCACTCCCTACGGAGAAAGCAGTTTACACGATCCTGCGTGCGGTTCATAAGTACAAAGATTCTCGTGAGCAATTCGAGATGCGTACACACAAACGTTTGATCGACATCTTGAACCCAACACCACAAACAGTAGATGCTTTGATGCGTCTGGATCTGCCATCTGGTGTGGATATCGAGATTAAACTGTAAGGTCCCAAAAAGCGATACACGCGCAGACGTTGTCTTGATAAGCGTGTTATACCAAGCAACAAACCCTTAAAATGGCACCCCTGCGCATCGGTGGGGACTTGATACAACATAAAAACGTTTTACTGAAATAAGCACAGGAGGTGGCACAAATGACCAAAGGAATCTTAGGGAAAAAACTTGGCATGACTCAAGTTTTTGGTCCAAACGGAACAGCGACTGCTGTAACGGTCATCGAAGTTGGTTCTAACGTAGTTCTTCAGAAGAAAGACGTTGAGAACGACGGTTATGAAGCGATTCAAATCGGCTTCGAAGACAAAAAAGAACAGCGCGCTAACAAGCCGGAAAAAGGACATGCAGCGAAAGCTAACACTGCTCCTAAGCGCTTCATTCGCGAAATTCGCGGAGTTAACCTCGCTGATTACGAGGTTGGTCAAGAGTTGAAGGCTGACATTTTTGCCGAGGGAGAAATGGTGGACGTAGCTGGCGTATCCAAGGGTAAAGGTTTCCAAGGTGCGATCAAACGTCACAATCAATCCCGCGGTCCTATGGCTCACGGTTCGCGTTACCACCGCGGTCCAGGTTCCATGGGTGCTGTAGCTCCAAACCGCGTATTTAAAGGTCAAACATTGCCAGGTCAAATGGGTGGCGACAACGTTACTATCCAAAACCTGGAAGTAATTAAAGTAGATACAGAACGCAATCTGGTTCTCGTAAAAGGCTCCGTGCCTGGTCCGAAAAACAGCTGCGTACTGGTATCCACGGCAGTCAAGAAGAACTAGTAAGGAAAGGAGGAACTGACATGCCGAAAGTAGCTCTTTATAACCAAACCGGTTCTCAAGTTGGCGAAATCGATCTGGCAGACAGCGTATTTGGGATTGAGCCTAACAGCGCAGTTCTGTACGATGCGATCGTGATGCAACAAGCATCCCAACGCCAAGGTACACATGATGTAAAGAACCGTTCTGAAGTACGTGGTGGTGGCCGCAAGCCATGGCGCCAAAAAGGTACAGGTCGTGCACGCCAAGGTTCCATTCGCTCTCCGCAATGGAAAGGTGGCGGTGTTGTATTCGGTCCAACTCCGCGCAAATACGGTTACAAACTGAACCGTAAAGTTCGTCGTTTGGCTCTGAAATCTGCACTTTCCACGAAAGTACAAAACAACGAACTCCTGGTATTGGAAGCTTTGAACTTCACAGCTCCTAAAACTAAGGAAATGACAGCTGTTCTGAGCAGCTTGAAAGTAGATCGCAAAGTTCTGATCGTTACTTCCGAGTACGACCAAAACGTAGCGCTCGCTTCCCGTAATATCCCAGGTGCAAAAATCGTAGATGCTGCAGGCATTAACGTTCTTGATCTGGTAGCGCATGACAAAGTAATCGTGACGAAAGAAGCGGTTGCGAAAGTAGAGGAGGTGCTCGCATAATGAAGAGCCTTCATGATGTCCTTAAACGCCCTGTCATTACCGAGCGCACCACTGATATGATGGCTGAGAAAAAGTACGTTTTCGAAGTACCTCTCAAAGCCAACAAAACAGAAATCAAACAAGCTGTTGAAAAAGTATTTGGCGTAAAAGTAGAAGCAGTTAACACAGTTCGTGTACCTGCGAAACCAAAACGCTACGGAAAATACTCCGGTTACACGTCCGAGTGGAAGAAAGCAATCGTTAAGCTGACTGATGACAGCAAAGAATTGGCCTTCTACGAGGGAGTATAACCTCGACGACTACCGAAAAGGAGGGTATTAACATGGGTATCAAAAAGTTTAAACCGACTTCTCCTGGTCGTCGCCAAATGACGGTTTCTACTTTCGAGGAGATCACCACGTCGACTCCCGAAAAATCCTTGTTGGCGCCTCTCAGCAAAAAAGCTGGTCGCAACAACCAAGGTAGAATTACCGTTCGTCATCAAGGTGGCGGTCATAAACGTAAATACCGTATTATCGACTTCAAACGTAACAAAGATGGTATCATTGGTCGCGTAGCAACCATTGAATACGATCCAAACCGTTCCGCTAACATCGCGCTGATCAACTATGCAGACGGTGAAAAGCGTTACATTATCGCTCCACACAACCTGAAAGTGGGCGACCAGATCGTATCCGGAGCAGATGCCGACATCAAAATCGGTAACGCACTGCCAATGGAGAAAATCCCGGTAGGTACTACCATCCACAACATCGAGCTGAAACCTGGTAAAGGCGGCCAATTGGTGCGCGCTGCTGGTACTTCCGCTCAATTGCTTGGTCGTGATGGTGAGTTCGTAATCGTTCGCCTGTCTTCCGGTGAAACACGCCGCATTCACAACGTATGCCGCGCTACTATCGGTCAAGTAGGTAACCTGGATCACGAACTGCTGAACATCGGTAAAGCAGGACGTTCCCGCTGGTTGGGTATCCGTCCAACTGTTCGCGGTAGCGTAATGAACCCGAACGATCACCCACACGGTGGTGGTGAAGGTCGCGCTCCAATCGGTCGTAAAGCACCTGTTACTCCTTGGGGTAAACCAACCCTGGGTCTCAAGACTCGCAAGAAGAAGAACAAGTCCGACCAATACATCATCCGCCGCCGCAAGAAGTAAGGTAGGCTGATACTATAACCGAACGCCTTTGGCGAAGGGAGGTTCACTAATGGGACGTAGCTTAAAAAAGGGTCCTTTCGTGGATGACCACTTGATGAAAAAAGTTGACGAGCAAAATGAAAAGAACGAGAAACGCGTGATCAAAACTTGGTCTCGCCGTTCCACCATCTTCCCTGAGTTCGTAGGACACACGTTTGCAGTTTACGATGGCCGCAAACATGTACCAGTATACGTATCGGAAGACATGGTTGGTCATAAATTGGGTGAATTCGCACCAACTCGTACCTTCAAGGGTCACGTCGACAACGACAAGAAGTCCAAGAAGCGCTAATTTTCTCTTGACAGAGAGGAGGTACAAAGATGGAAGCAAAAGCAGTTGCACGCAATATTCGCATCGCGTCTCGTAAAGTCCGCCTGGTGGTAGACTTGATCAGAGGCAAGCAAGTAGGTGAAGCTTTGGCGATCTTGAAACACACGCCAAAGGCAGCTTCTCCAGTTGTTGAAAAACTCCTGAAGTCGGCTATTGCAAACGCTGAGCACAACTATGAGATGGATCCAAACAGCCTCGTAGTGGGCAAAATCTTCGTAGACCAAGGTCCTACGTTGAAGCGTTTCCGTCCGCGCGCTATGGGTCGCGCTAGCCGCATCCATAAACGCACGAGCCACATCACAGTGGTACTAAACGAGAAATAAGGAGGGATTACGTGTGGGTCAAAAGGTAAGCCCGGTAGGTCTTCGGATCGGTGTCATTCGTGACTGGGAGTCCAAATGGTACGCTGACAAGGACTTCGCAACTCTGTTGCACGAAGACTTGAAAATCCGCAAGTATGTAAAAGGGCGTCTGAAAGATGCTGCTGTATCCACGATCGAAATCGAACGCGCAGCTAATCGCGTGAACGTTACGATTCACACCGCTAAGCCTGGTATGGTAATTGGTAAAGGTGGAGCTGAGGTTGAGACTCTGCGCAAATCTTTGACTGAGCTGACTGGCAAACGCGTTCATATCAATATCAACGAAATCAAACGTCCGGATCTGGATGCTACTCTGGTAGCTGAAAATATTGCACGCCAATTGGAAAACCGCATTTCTTTCCGCCGTGCGCAAAAGCAATCGATCACTCGTACGCTGCGCTCTGGTGCTAAAGGTATCAAAACCTTGGTAAGCGGTCGTCTTGGCGGCGCGGACATCGCACGTTCTGAAGGTTACAGCGAAGGTACTGTTCCACTTCACACATTGCGCGCTGACATCGACTACGGTACTGCTGAAGCACATACCACTTATGGTCGCATCGGTGTTAAAGTGTGGATCTATCGTGGAGAAGTCCTTCCAGCGAGAAAGAACGTCGCTACTGAGGAAGGAGGCAAGTAATCATGTTGACGCCAAAACGCGTGAAACACCGTAAACAACACCGCGGGAAAATGGCTGGTAACGCAAAAGGCGGTACTACTGTTGCGTTCGGTGAATACGGATTGCAAGCAATGGAGCCATCTTGGGTAACTAACCGTCAGATCGAGGCAGCTCGTATCGCGATGACTCGTTACATCAAACGTGGTGGTAAAGTATGGATTAAAATTTTCCCTGATAAACCAGTAACACAAAAACCGCTCGAAGTCCGCATGGGTTCCGGTAAAGGTTCTCCTGAGAAATGGGTAGCGGTAGTGAAACCAGGCAAGATCATGTTCGAACTTGCTGGTGTTCCTGAAGAAGTCGCTCGCGAAGCTATGCGTCTGGCTATGCACAAACTGCCAATCAAGTGCAAGTTCGTGAAGCGTGAAGAAGTGGGTGGTGACGCACATGAAGGCTAATGAGTACCGTAATTTGACCACTGCCGAGATCGAACAAAACGTTACTTCTTTGAAAGAAGAGTTGTTCAACCTTCGTTTCCAGCTGGCTACGGGTCAACTCGAAACCACATCTCGTATCAAACAAGTGCGTAAGGATATTGCTCGTGCGAAAACCGTCCTGCGCCAGAGAGAATTGGGAATCGGCTAATTATAGGAAGGAGGTTTGAACGATGACCGCAGATCGCAATATGCGTCGAACAGTTGTAGGTCGCGTTGTTTCCGACAAGATGGATAAAACCATTGTTGTTCTTGTAGAAACTTACAAGACACATCCTTTGTACGGCAAACGCATGAAATTCTCGAAAAAGTTCAAGGCTCACGACGAGAACAACACGGCAAAAGTGGGCGACATCGTAGAAATCATGGAAACTCGTCCATTGTCGAAAGACAAACGTTTCCGTTTGGTACGTATCGTCGAAGAGGCAGTAATCGTATAAGTCAGATTTTCGGATATTAAGTCCGAAAGGAGGAACAGTAAATGATCCAAACTCAGACGAGATTGGCTGTTGCTGACAACTCCGGTGCAAAGGAACTCATGTGCATCAAGGTTCTGGGTGGTTCCGGTCGTAAAACGGCGAACATCGGTGATGTTATCGTGTGCTCCGTAAAATCCGCTACACCCGGCGGCGTTGTCAAGAAAGGTCAAGTAGTTAAAGCGGTAGTAGTACGCACAGTAAGTGGCGTTCGTCGTAACGATGGTTCTTACATCCGTTTCGATGAGAACGCAGCTGTAGTTATCAAAGACGATCAATCCCCTCGTGGTACTCGTATCTTTGGACCTGTGGCTCGTGAGCTCCGTGACAAGGATTTCATGAAGATCATCTCTCTGGCTCCAGAGGTTATCTAATTGAACGGCAAAACTCAGGCAGTTTGTTCGATAGGAGGTGCACCAAGCGATGCACGTTAAAAAAGGCGACACTGTTATCGTAAATGCGGGCAAAGATAAAGGCAAAAAAGGTCGCGTTCTCGCTGCTTATCCAAAGAAAGAACGCGTTCTGGTTGAAGGTATCAACCTCGTGAAGAAACACAGCCGTCCGTCCCAAGCTAACCCGCAAGGTGGCATTGTGACTCAAGAAGCAGCTATTCACGTATCCAACGTATCTTTGATCGATCCGAAGTCCGGAAAAGCTACTCGCATCGGTTACAAAGTTTTGGATAACGGCAAGAAAGTTCGGTACGCGAAAAAGTCTGGCGAAGTACTCGACAAGTAGTCAGGTTGGAAAGGAGGATATCCTAGATGGCAACAAGATTGAAAGAAAAGTATACGAGCGAAATCGTGCCTAGCTTGATGAGCAAGTTCAGCTACACTTCCATCATGCAAGTGCCGAAAGTAGAAAAGATCATCATCAATATGGGTGTTGGCGAAGCGGTAGCTAACGCTAAGTCCTTGGATACTGCAATTGAAGACCTGCAAATCATCGCTGGTCAAAAGCCTGTAGTAACAAAGGCTAAGAAATCCATCGCGGGTTTCAAATTGCGTGAAGGTATGCCGATCGGTGCGAAGGTTACTCTGCGCGGCGAGCGTATGTACCACTTCCTCGACAAATTGATGAACGTATCTCTCCCGCGTGTTCGTGACTTCCGTGGAATTTCTTCCAAGGCTTTTGACGGTCGCGGTAACTACACACTCGGTCTGAAGGAACAACTGATCTTCCCTGAGATCGAGTACGATAAAATTGATAAAGTTCGCGGTATGGACATCGTAATTGTTACTTCCGCGAAAACGGATGAGGAAGCTCGTGAGTTGCTGACTCAAATGGGTATGCCATTCCGTAAATAAACCCACTCGTAAGGAGGGAAGAATGTGGCAAAGAAATCTATGATCATCAAGCAACAGCGGCAGCCGAAGTTTGCAGTACGCGCGTACACTCGTTGCGAGCGTTGCGGACGTCCTCACTCCGTATTGCGCAAATTCAAACTCTGCCGTATTTGCTTCCGTGAACTTGCTTATAAAGGTCAAATTCCAGGCGTGAAAAAAGCAAGCTGGTAATTTGAAACGGGAAGGAGGTTTTCTCTCATGGTTATGACTGATCCAATCGCAGATATGTTGACTCGCATCCGTAACGCCAACATGGTTCGCCACGAGAAAGTGGAAATCCCGGCGTCTACCATCAAGAAGGAAATCGCGCGCATTCTTAAAGAAGAAGGCTTCATCCGCGATGCGGAGTTTGTTGAAGACAACAAACAAGGAATCATCCGCGTATTCCTGAAGTACGGTGCTAACAACGAGCGCGTCATCACAGGTCTGAAGCGTATCTCCAAACCAGGTCTTCGTGTATATGCGAAAAACAACGAAGTACCAAAGGTTTTGGGTGGCCTCGGTTGCGCGATCATCTCTACATCCACTGGTGTAATGACTGACAAACAAGCTCGTCAAGCACATGTTGGTGGAGAAGTTCTTGCATACGTTTGGTAATTAACAGATTGTAAATAGCACAGGAGGTGCACCACATGTCTCGTGTCGGTAGAAAACCGATCGTGGTACCTGCAGGCGTTACCCTCACTCTGAACGGAACTGAGCTGACGGTAAAGGGCCCTAAGGGTCAACTCGTTCGTAGCTTCCATGAAGATATCAAAATCAACATCGCTGAAAACGAAGTAATCGTTGAGCGTCCAAGCGATAACAAACTTCACCGTTCCCTGCATGGTACAACTCGTGCGCTGGTATCCAACATGGTAACTGGCGTATCTGAAGGCTTCACTCGTACCCTGGAACTGGTCGGTGTAGGTTACCGTGCTGCCAAGTCTGGCAACGGTGTTACTCTCTCTCTTGGTTTCTCCCACCCAGTGGAAGTTACTCCAGAAGAGGGTATCGAAATCGATGTACCAAACCAAACCACTTTGGTGGTAAAAGGTATTAACAAAGAGCGCGTAGGCCAAGTTGCTGCTGAAATCCGTTCTCTGCGTAAACCTGAGCCATACAAAGGTAAAGGTATCAAGTACAGCGATGAAGTGGTTCGTCGTAAAGAAGGTAAAAAAGGTAAATAAGCTTCTAGCTTCATGAGAAAGGAGGCCGCTTAATGTTTACGAAAGCTGATAAAAACAAAGCTCGGAAAAAACGCCACCTGCGAATCCGCAAACGCGTGATTGGTTCTACCATTCGCCCGCGTCTGAACGTTTTCCGTTCTTCTAAGCATATCTACGCTCAATTGATCGATGATGCAACTGGCGTAACACTGGTGTCTGCATCTTCTTTGGATAAAGAGCTGGGCCTGAAAAATGGCGCTAACGTGGAAGCTGCTACAGCTGTTGGCACACTGATCGCTAAGCGTGCACAAGAAAAAGGTGCGACAGAAGTGATTTTTGACCGCGGTGGTTACATTTATCATGGACGTATTAAAGCACTGGCAGAAGCAGCTCGTGAAGCTGGTCTGCAATTCTAACAACAAGGAGGGTAAGGAATGCGTATCGACCCTAGCAAATTAGAGCTCGAAGAAAAAGTAGTCGCAGTTAACCGTGTAGCAAAAACGGTTAAAGGTGGACGTCGTATGAGCTTCAGCGCCTTGGTTGTTGTGGGAGACCGTAACGGCCACGTAGGTGCTGGTATGGGTAAAGCTCAAGAAGTTCCAGACGCCATTCGCAAAGCGATTGACGACGCTAAGAAAAAATTGATCCGTGTACCGATGAGAGGAACAACTGTTCCGCACGAAGTAATGTGCCAATTCGGTGCTGGTAAAGTTCTGATCAAACCTGCTGCTCCAGGTACTGGAGTTATCGCTGGTGGACCTGTTCGTGCCGTTCTCGAACTGGCAGGTGTAGGTGACATTTTGAGTAAGTCTCTTGGTTCCAACAATCCTATCAACATGGTCAACGCTACGCTGGAAGGTCTCGGCCGTCTGAAAACAGCGGAAGATGTCGCGAAATTGCGCGGTAAGACTGTTGACGAGTTGTTGGGTTAATAAGGAGGGAATGAACATGGCAAAATTGCAAATCACCCTCAAACGCAGCCTGATCGGTCGTACAGTAGATCAGCAAGACACTGTTAAAGCTCTGGGTCTTCGCAAAATCAACTCCACTGTAGTGAAGGAAGATAATCCTGCAATTCGTGGAATGGTTTTCAAAGTGAAGCACTTGGTAGAAGTGAAAGAAGTAGAAGCTTAATTGAACATCTCAATTAGTTAGGAGGTGCAACGTATGAAATTGCATGAACTGCAACCTGCAGAAGGATCCCGTCACACTCGTAAGCGCATCGGTCGCGGTATCGGTAGCGGTACTGGCAAAACTGCTGGTAAAGGTCACAAAGGTCAAAACGCTCGTTCCGGCGGAGGTGTTCGCCCAGGATTCGAGGGTGGTCAAAACCCATTGTACCGTCGTCTGCCTAAGCGTGGTTTCACTAACATCAGCCGCAAAGAATTTGCGATTGTTAGCTTGGACGCGCTGAACCGTTTCGAAGAGGGCACTGTAGTAACACCTGAGCTGTTGAAAGAAACTGGTGTTATCAGCGCGCTGCGCGACGGTGTTAAGGTTCTTGCTAACGGTGAACTGACTGTGAAGCTGACTGTTAAAGCTCACAAGTTCTCCGGAGCTGCTGCTGAGAAGATCGCACAAGTCGGTGGAACAACCGAGGTGATCTAATGTTAGCGTCCTTAACTAACATTTTTAAAATTAGCGACCTTCGTCGCAAAATCCTTTTTACGCTCATGATGCTGGTTGTTTTCCGGATCGGAAGCTTTGTGCCAGTTCCTAACGTAAATGTCGAGTTGTTTCAGCAGAATACAAACCAACTACTGGGCTTGTTGAACACCTTCTCAGGTGGAGCACTGCAAAACTTCTCGATTTTTGCCATGGGTATCATGCCGTACATTACGGCATCGATTATCATGCAGCTGATGTCCATGGATGTTGTGCCTAAGCTTACGCAATGGGCTCGTGAAGGGGAAGTTGGCCGTCGCAAGATTGCCACTGTTACCCGTTACGCTACAATTATCCTGGGGTTGATTCAGTCTGTAGGGATGACGATTGGATTCAACAATATGGCGCCTGGTTTGTTAAACGACACGTCGGTTGGCAGCTATGCACTCATTGCGTTGACATTGACAGCTGGGACCGCATTCATGATGTGGATGGGGGAACAGATTACGGAGAAGGGTATCGGTAACGGGATTTCGATCCTGATCGTTGCCGGGATCGTTGCTGGACTGCCTAATGCGGCTACGACAATCTACACCACGATGTTTGGTGATCCATCTGTAAACATCTTCTTCAGCATCGTCAAAGTTCTGCTTATCCTATTGGTGGTCCTCGCCATTATTGTCGGGGTTATCTTTATGCAGCAAGGTCTTCGTAAGATTCCAGTGCAATATGCGAAGCGAGTGGTTGGACGCAAAATGTACGGTGGTCAATCTACCCACATTCCGCTGAAAATCAACTCTGCTGGTGTTATTCCTGTTATCTTTGCGGTATCGCTGGTAATGTTCCCGTCAACGATTGCTCAGTTCTGGGTGGATGCATCTGGACAAGGATTTGCTAACTGGATTTATCAGAACTTCCAAGTCAACAAACCATTAGGAATGACGCTTTACGCTATCTTGATTCTCGGATTCACCTACTTCTACACATTCGTACAGATCAACCCTGTACAAATGGCAGAAAACATGAGAAAAAATGGCGGTTACATTCCTGGTATCCGACCTGGTAAAAACACTGAGGTATTCATTACTCGTACATTAAACCGGTTAACATTGGCGGGCGCTTTGTTCCTGATGACAATTGCCATTTTGCCATTCTTCTTCGGTAGTATTGCAAACTTGCCGCAATCCATTTTCATCGGCGGTACATCGCTCTTGATCGTGGTCGGGGTATGTTTGGATACAATGAAGCAGATTGAAAGTCAAATGATCAAACGCCACTACCAAGGGTTTATCAAGTAATGACTTAGATGTTTACAGAAAAGCTTCTATAGCTTTTTTGATGGGACGGAGGGAATGGACGTGAATATAATTCTGATGGGACTGCCTGGAGCCGGTAAAGGGACACAGGCAGAACGTATCGTAAAAGAGTTTGACATCCCGCACATTTCGACTGGCGACATGTTCCGAGCTGCGGTCAAAAACGAAACGCCGCTCGGACTAGAGGCTAAATCCTATATGGATAAAGGTCATCTCGTCCCAGACGAGGTCGTCATTGGTATTGTGCGGGAGCGCCTTTCGATGGATGACTGCGCAAAGGGATTCCTCTTAGATGGTTTTCCGCGCACAGTACCTCAGGCGGAAGCGTTGACAGCTACAGTAAAAGAGCTGGGACGTGAAATTGACCATGTAATTAACATCAACGTTCAACGCGAGCAATTGATTGAACGTCTGACCGGTCGCTGGATCTGCCCTGTTTGCGGTGCTAGCTATCACACGATGTTCAATCCTCCAAAAGAGGCTGGCGTATGTGATAAAGATGGTGGTAAGCTGTATCAGCGTGATGACGACAAGATCGAAGTGGTAACACAACGCCTTGACGTGAATATCGCGCAAACACAGCCACTTATCGACTACTACTCCGCACAGGAACTTCTGCGAGATATCGATGGAGAACAAGATATCCAGGTAGTGTTTGCGGAAATTAAGTCTTTGTTGCGAGGGTAATTGCGAATGATTATCCTAAAGTCGAAAGCAGAACTTGAGGTTATGCGCGAAGCTGGTCGTATCGTCGCACTCACCCATCAAGAACTGGCCAAGGCGATCAAGCCTGGTGTCACGACGAAGCAGCTAGACGAAATTGCCGAGACCTTTATTCGAAGCATGGGAGCAATTCCATCGTTTAAAGGCTATGGTGGCTTTCCAGGAAGTATCTGTGCTTCAGTCAATGAAGAACTCGTACACGGGATCCCAGGTAAACGGGCGTTGCAAGAAGGAGACATTATTAGTATCGACATCGGTGCCCAGTTTCAGGGTTACCATGGCGACTCCGCTTGGACGTATCCGGTCGGTAAGATTTCAACAGAAAACCAGAAGCTGCTCAGAGTAACGGAAGAGTCGTTGTACAAGGGGCTTGAAAAAGCTGTTCCGGGTGGACGCTTATCCGATATCTCTCATGCGATTCAGGTTCATGCAGAAGCTGCCGGCTTCACACTCGTTCGCGAGTATGTGGGGCATGGGATCGGGCAAAACTTGCACGAAGATCCGCAGGTTCCTAACTACGGCCCTCCTGATCGAGGACCACGGTTAAAACCAGGCATGGTGTTGGCAATTGAGCCAATGGTAAATGCCGGCGAACGTTATGTCCGCACATTGGAGGACAATTGGACGGTAGTAACAGTGGATCGGAAAACTTGTGCTCATTTTGAACACACCATCGCGATTACGGAAGATGGCTATGAGATTTTTACACGGACATAAAAACGGTAGTTCCGAACGGTTCGGGATTGTCGTCCAACGTGTCGACGATAAGTTCGTTGTGTGATCATTTCGCAAAACTCATGGTCCGACTGAAGAGCAGAAGAAAGGAGAGTTTACCATGGCAAAAGATGATGTAATTGAGGTGGAAGGTACGGTAATCGAACCTTTGCCAAATGCTATGTTTCGAGTAGAATTAGAGAATGGACATAAAGTCCTCGCTCACGTCTCTGGAAAAATCCGCATGCACTTTATCCGTATCCTGCCGGGGGATAAAGTAACTGTTGAACTGTCGCCGTACGACTTAACCCGCGGACGTATTACGTACCGCTATAAATAGTAAGCAAAACCCCTAGAAAAGGGAGGCAAGAACCATGAAAGTGAGACCTTCGGTTAAACCGATCTGCGAGAAATGCAAGGTTATCCGTCGCAAAGGTAACGTAATGGTTATTTGTGAAAATCCGAAGCATAAGCAAAAACAAGGGTAAACAAGGAGGTGCTTTAGACACATGGCACGTATTGCAGGCGTAGACTTGCCGCGCGAAAAACGCGTTGAAGTTGCTCTTACCTACATTTTTGGTATTGGCCGCCCCACGTCTCAAAAAATTCTGTCCGCTACTGGCGTAGACATGAACACTCGTGTTCGCGATCTGACAGAAGATGAAGTGAACAAACTTCGTGAGTACATCGACAAAACTGTGAAGGTGGAAGGTGACCTCCGTCGTGAGATCTCCCTCAACATCAAGCGTCTGATGGAAATCGGTTGCTTCCGTGGCATCCGTCATCGTCGTGGACTTCCAGTTCGCGGTCAACGTTCTAAAACAAATGCTCGTACGCGTAAAGGTCCACGCCGTACAGTAGCAAACAAGAAGAAGTAAAGGAGGGTAATCTGACATGGCGAAAAGAAAACAAGCTACAGCAACTCGTACCCGTCGTCGTGACCGTAAGAATGTTGAAGTCGGCGTAGCACACATCCGTTCTACTTTCAACAACACGATCGTCACTATCACGGATCCACACGGTAACGCGATCTCTTGGTCCAGTGCTGGTTCCCTCGGCTTCAAAGGCTCCCGTAAAAGCACTCCATTTGCTGCGCAAATGGCTGCTGAAGCGGCTGCACGCGTTGCTATGGAACACGGCATGCGTTCCCTTGAAGTATCAGTAAAAGGCCCAGGTGCAGGTCGTGAAGCTGCGATCCGTTCCCTGCAAGCAACTGGTCTTGAAGTGAACATGATTAAAGACGTGACGCCAATTCCGCACAACGGTTGCCGTCCACCAAAACGTCGCCGCGTGTAACTGGTTTATATCGTTCAGAACATGTCCATACTAGAATGGTAAATTCTGATTTATAGCTTGTCATGCACGCAAACGGTAAACCGCCGGGGAAATTCCTGAGTGGGCACGTATGCGGCCCACCCAAGGATTTCGACGTTTTGAAGGAGGGTTTGTTTAATGATAGAAATAGAAAAACCAAAAATCGAGGTTGTGGAAGTTAGCGACGACAACTCGTATGGAAAGTTTGTTGTAGAACCTCTAGAGCGCGGATACGGAACTACCCTTGGCAACTCGCTGAGACGAATTCTTCTTTCGTCCTTGCCAGGCGCGGCAGTTCGTACTGTTCAAATCGATGGGGTTCTTCACGAATTCTCTACGGTTGAAGGCGTCGTTGAAGATGTAACCGAGATCATCCTGAACATCAAAGGCTTGGCGCTGAAGATCCATTCCGATGAAGAAAAAGTAATCGAGATCGATGCAGAAGGCGAAGGCGTTGTCAAAGCGGGAGATATCCGTGCTGACAGTGATGTGGAGGTCTTAAACCCTGATCTTCATATTGCAACGTTGGCCAATGGCGGTCGTCTGCATATCCGCATGACAGCTGGACGTGGTCGTGGTTATGTTCAATCTGACGGAAACAAATCTGAGGATCTACCTATTGGTGTGATTCCGATTGATTCGATCTACACGCCGATCAAGCGCGTTAACTATCAAGTGGAAAATACCCGTGTAGGGCAAATGACCAACTATGACAAGTTAACACTTGAGGTTTGGACTAACGGTAGCATCAGTCCGGAAGAAGCCGTGAGTCTCGGCGCTAAAATCATGACGGAGCACCTGAACCTGTTCGTCGGTCTGACTGACGAGGCGAAGGATGCAGAAATCATGGTAGAGAAGGAAGAGGACAAGAAAGAGAAAGTCTTGGAGATGACTATCGAAGAGCTCGATCTTTCTGTTCGTTCCTACAACTGCTTGAAGCGTGCCGGTATTAATACCGTGCAAGAGCTGACGCAGAAGACCGAAGAGGACATGATGAAAGTACGCAATCTGGGGCGCAAATCTCTTGAAGAAGTTCAAGAAAAGTTAGCTGAACTGGGCCTGTCCCTGCGCAGTGACGACTAGAGTAGCAAACCAAGAAGCAAACTTTTGTTCTCTCGATTAAGAGGGAGGTAAACCACATGGCACAACGTAAATTGGGTCGTCGTAGCTCAGCTCGTAAAGCGCTGTTCCGCGACTTGGTAACAGACCTGATCATCAACGAGCGCATCGAAACTACAGAGATGAAGGCGAAAGAACTGCGCCCAATCGCTGAAAAAATGATCACGCTCGCGAAACGTGGCGATCTGCATGCTCGCCGTCAAGTTGCTGCTTTCGTTCGCAAAGAAGTTGCGAATGCTGAAGGCCGCGATGCTGTTCAAAAACTGTTCGATGAAATCGCACCTCGCTTCAAAGAGCGCAACGGTGGATACACTCGTATCCTGAAAGCCGGCCCTCGCCGTGGCGACGCTGCTCCAATGGCGTACATCGAATTCGTTTAATACATGTAAACTGGTCGTTTATTCAGGTTTTAAGCCTGGTAGATTACCGCGAAAAGGGTGGGGGCAGATCTGGTCATAGGCTGGACTCTGATTCAACCCTTTTTTCCTTTCTTATCGAAATCCTGCTAGTCAGTTCCCTGTGAAGGCTGGGGAGGTTGTGAATGCCTCATGAATGAAGATAACCTGCTGGCATTGCGAGATGTTTCTTATACCTACGATGGTGAGGATGGCCAACGGGTTCCGGTATTACAAGGTGTTGACCTTACCATTCAAAAAGGTTCCTTTGTATCCGTACTGGGTCACAACGGTTCCGGCAAATCTACGATGGCAAAGCTGATGAATGCTCTGTTGCTTCCAGAAGGCGGCACAGTACTTATCAGTGGAATGGATACGAAAGATGGGGAGCTGCTTTGGGAAATTCGACGACATGTTGGCATGGTCTTTCAGAACCCGGACAATCAGATTGTTGGGGCTACAGTGGAAGATGATGTCGCCTTTGGCCTAGAAAACATGGGTGTGGACCCCAAAGAGATGCGAGATCGTATTGATGAGGCGCTCGTTTCTGTAGGAATGGAGTCTTATTTACAGGCACAACCACATCGTCTGTCTGGTGGACAAAAGCAGCGAGTGGCGATCGCAGGGATTATGGCGATGCGGCCTTCTGTCATCATCTTGGATGAAGCGACAGCGATGCTTGATCCACAAGGGAGAATGGAAGTGCTGAATCTGGCTCGTCAACTGAACTGTGACGAGGGACTCACGATCATTAACATTACCCATTTTCCGGAAGAAGCCATCTATTCGGATAAGGTCATCGTCATGAATGCGGGTGAAGTCCTGATGGAAGGCAAACCGAGTGAAGTGTTTAATGAGGTAGATCGTTTGAAACAGGTGGGACTGGATGTGCCATTTGCCGTTCGACTGCGACACGCACTTCATTCCAAAGGGATTGATTTACCGTTTGTCCTGCATCAAGAGGAGCTGGTGGAGCACGTATGCAAATTACTTTTGACCAAGTAAGCCATATCTACGCAAAGGGAACACCGTTCGAACGAGTTGCTTTACACAATATTTCGCTGACGATTCCATCCGGTTCGTTTGTCGGAATTATTGGCCACACGGGCTCGGGTAAGTCAACGCTGATTCAGCACTTGAACGGGTTGCTGATGCCTAGTACAGGGCAGATTACCCTGGGTGATGCGGTCATTACTCCAAAGCGGCGGTTACCCCATGCTCAAAGGCGCAATATTGGGCTCGTCTTTCAATATCCTGAACATCAGTTGTTTGAAGAAACGGTTGCGAAGGATGTTGCTTTTGGACCGCTCAACTTTGACTTGCCAACGGAGATGGTGGAAGCGCGTGTAAAGGAGTCCCTTGAAATTGTCGGCCTGGATTATGCCACGATCAAGGATCGCTCGCCGTTTCATTTGAGTGGCGGGCAAATGCGACGTGTTGCTTTGGCTGGTGTTCTTGCCATGCAGCCGAAGGTTCTGGTATTGGATGAACCAACTGCGGGTCTTGATCCTGCGGGACGAGTCACGATTCTGGAAGGGATCTACCGGATTCATCAGGAACAAAACCTCACGACACTATTGGTAACGCACAGCATGGAAGAGGCAGCCCGCTATGCAGACTATTTGCTTGTGATGGCACAAGGTCAAGTAGCGTTGCAGGGGAAGCCGGAGGAAGTATTCATGCAAGTGGATCGTCTCCGAGAGCTGTCTTTGGATGTACCGGAAACGGTGGCTCTCGTATCGCAATTGAATCAAATGCTGCCGGACAAGGCTAGTCTGCCGAGCTCCCTTTATCGGGAGGAAGAGCTGATTGCCCATCTGCTGGAACGACTGTCCGTA
This sequence comes from Brevibacillus sp. AG162, assembly GCF_006715575.1. NCBI lineage: Bacteria > Bacillati > Bacillota > Bacilli > Caryophanales > Paenibacillaceae > Brevibacillus > Brevibacillus sp. AG162. Next base: position 8,271 of record NZ_VFNO01000017.1, on the reverse strand, counting down.
CCAAAGGAGGGCTAGGCATGCTGCAGAATATCGCAATTGGTCAATACGTACCAGGGCAATCTTTTTTACATCGTGCAGATCCGCGAAGCAAGCTTCTCTTCATCATTCTTTTTGCTACCTTGATTTTTCTGGCTAACAATACGGTAACGTACGCCATGCTCATTGGTTTTACCTTGTATGCAGCACTTCTTTCTAGGCTTTCATTGTCCTATATATTAAAAAGCTTAAAGCCAGTCTGGATCCTGATTTTGTTTACCGTCGTCTTGCATATTTTTATCACGAAAGGCGGAACGGTCTACTTTCAGTGGGGATGGTTTACAGTAGAAGAACAGGGAGTTCGCCAGGCGATCTTCATTTCTTTGCGCTTGGGACTTTTGATTCTCATTAGTTCCTTGCTGACACTGACCACCTCTCCAATCGATTTGACAGAGGGTTTGGAGCGTTTACTAGGACCACTAGGGAAGATCGGCATACCGGTTCATGATATAGCCCTGATGATGTCAATTGCACTCCGGTTCATTCCGACCCTGATGGAAGAAACGGATAAAATCATCAAGGCGCAGACCGCCAGAGGAGCCAATTTCACCAGTGGAAGTCTCGTACGCAGAGCCAAGAACCTGATTCCGATCGCTATCCCATTGTTCGTTAGTGCGTTTCGGCGTGCGGAAGAGCTGGCTTTGGCGATGGAAGCGCGGGGCTACCGCGGGGGAGTGGGGAGAACGCGGCTGAATAAGCTGACGTTCACTTGGCGTGATGGAATCGTAGCTGTTGTGAGTGTGATCTTGGTAATCGTGATTGGATGGTGGCGTACATGAAGCGACTGCGATGTGTATTGGCATATGACGGGACTGACTTCAGCGGTTTTCAGGTACAGCCAGATCAAGTAACGGTCCAGGGTGAAATTGAGGCTGCATTGAATCGGGTTACCGGAGAGGATATCCAAGTCTTCGGTTCAGGCCGGACAGATGCGGGTGTTCATGCACGCGGTCAAGTGATTCACTTTGACACGTCTAGCAACATTCCGATGGATAAATGGCGGTTTGTGTTGAACAATCAGTTGCCTGATTCTATTGTCATTCGGACAGTCGAAGAGGTCGATGCCTCTTTTCATGCGCGTTTTGACGTGCAAGTAAAAGAATATCGATATTGTATCGACAACAACCCAGTGGCGAATGTATTTCGACATCGCTACGCCGACCATGTCCGGTTTCCGTTAGATGTGGACGCGATGCAGCAGGCTGCTCATTACTTGGTGGGTGAACATGATTTTACTTCCTTTTGCTCGGCAAAGACATTCGTTGAGGACAAGGTTCGGACTGTGTACGGACTCACTGTCGAAAAAATCGGAGACGAGGTATGGGTAACATGCCGAGGCAACGGTTTTTTGTACAACATGGTTCGAATTATTGTGGGGACTTTGGTTGAAGTAGGGCAAGGAAAAAGAAGTCCTGCTGAACTGAAGGTAATCCTCGCCGCATGTGATCGGGAAAAGGCAGGTAAGACAGCACCAGCCAAGGGTCTGACCATGTGGGAAGTTGTCTACTAGTTCTCTGATTTCCAACTATTAGACGAACGAGCAGCACTTGACTATAGGGCGTCTATGTAGTACGATATTCCTTGGTATTTTAACCCCGCCTAGCCCCACTCTAGCCCCGGGATTGAAAGACAAGATCGTGATTACATGGAACACCTGGAAGAGTTGCTCACCCGTAACAGCAATTATCTTCCATTGCAAGTTTCGGTTGTTTTGGTTATAAGTAGATGGATATGTGTTAGGTAAGATATTTAGGAGGGACAAAAATGCGTACCACATATATGGCGAAACCGCTCGAAGTTGAGCGCAAATGGTACATCGTTGACGCTGAAGGCCAAACGCTGGGTCGTCTGGCGAGCGAAGTAGCTTCTATCCTGCGCGGAAAATTGAAACCAGAATTCACTCCTCACGTTGACGCTGGCGATTTCGTAATCGTAATCAACGCTGACAAAGTGAAATTGACTGGTAACAAACTGAACGACAAAATTTACTACACTCACTCCCTGTATCCAGGTGGTCTGAAAAAAACCACTGCTGGCGCAATGCTGAATAAGAGACCAGATCGTATGTTCGAACTGGCGGTAAAAGGCATGCTGCCTAAAAACAGCCTGGGACGTCAAATGTTCACCAAGCTGAAAGTATACGCTGGAACTGAGCATCCGCACGCAGCACAAAAACCAGAAGTTTGGCAAATTCGCGGTTAAGGTAAAGGGAGGAAATATACGTGGCACAAGTACAATACTACGGTACAGGTCGTCGTAAGCACTCCGTAGCACGCGTTCGCCTGGTTCCAGGTGAAGGTCGCATCGTGATCAACAAGCGTGAAATGGATACTTACTTTGGTTTGGAAACACTGAAATTGATCGTAAAACAACCACTCGTTCTGACTGAAACTCTTGGTCGTTACGATGTATTGGTTAACGTAAACGGCGGCGGAACCACTGGTCAAGCTGGTGCAATCCGTCACGGCGTTGCTCGCGCTCTGCTGAAAGCAGATCCGGAACTGCGCGGCGCTCTGAAACGCGCTGGCTTCCTGACTCGCGATCCTCGTATGAAAGAGCGTAAGAAATACGGCTTGAAAGCAGCTCGTCGCGCACCTCAATTCTCCAAGCGCTAATTGCTGTTGGATACAAACCCCTTGTCTGTTCGCAGGCAGGGGGTTTTTCCTTTTCACAAACGGGTATATTTGTCCATGTTTGTCCATAAGATGGAACGAGAATGGGACAAAGGGGACGATACACTGTGACACGAAAAGGAGTAGGCTGGATATTGGCTTTTGCTGTACTTATGCTGTTGTTCACCTACGAATCGCCGGATCGCTCTTCCTGGCAGGCATGGTCGCTGCCGCTGACAGGAACGGTTATAGCCATTGACCCAGGACATGGTGGGAAGGACGGTGGTGCGGTTTCTAAAGCGGGGGATGTGGTTGAAAAGGAAGTAACGTTGGCCATCAGCATGTATTTGCGGGATTTTCTCCAGCAGTCAGGAGCGTTTGTGGTCATGACAAGGGAAGAGGACAAGGATTTGGCGAGTCCAGATGCCGACCAGCTACGTAAACGAAAAGCAGAGGACATTCGAAACCGGGTGAAGCTGGTCAATGACAGTTCACCGGATTTCTTGGTCAGCATCCATGTCAATTCCATCCCTTCTCCGAAATGGTCAGGAGCGCAGACTTTCTATTCCCCCACCTTTAAAAAGAGCGAAGAAGTTTCCTATCTGATTCAAGATGAAATCAAACGGGTGATCGGTCATACAGATCGGGTTCCCAGCAAGACGAACAATGTGTTCTTGATTCGGGAGGTTAACTGTCCAGCCGTTATGGTAGAAGTAGGCTTTGTCAGCAATACGGAGGAGGCAAAGCGACTTCAGAGCGTTGAATACCAAAAGGCTATGGCGAATGCCATTTATCAGGGGATCTTGCGTCAGTATTCGGGAGAAAAAGCGCCAATTACACCTTAAGAGGGCGGTGGTCGTGTCCCGACCGCCCGAATATGCTATAATGAACGCGCATACGCTGTCGGTATACCAGCATGAAAATGTTTGAAAAGATCATAGATGAGGTGAACCAAAATGTTGACCAGAGAACAGGTTCTCGAAGCACTACGCGATGTAAAAGACCCTGAAATTAATCGTAGCTTGGTCGAGCTCAACATGATTCGGGATATCCATATTGAAGGCAAGACAGTAAGCCTCACCGTTGTTCTGACGATTTCGGGCTGTCCACTGAAAGCCAAGATCGAGGACGATGTCATCGCAGCTGTGAAAGCGCTAGGAGCCGAGGAAGTACGCCTGCAATTCGGATCGATGACAGACGAGGAACGTGCGGCTCTGTCTGCCCAGCTTCGCAAGAACCAAGGTGGGCAAACACATAACATAACACCGGGACAAGCTCCCCTCTTGAACCCGATCTTGGCGAAGGATTCGAATACGACCTTTATCGCAGTGACTTCCGGAAAAGGTGGTGTCGGAAAGTCGACGGTGACAGTGAACCTGGCTGTTGCACTCGCACGTTTAGGAAAAAAAGTGGGCATTATCGACGCAGACATTTACGGCTTTAGTGTGCCCGATATGATGAATATTGAACAACGTCCAACCGTGATTGGCGAAACCATTCTGCCTGTTGAAAAGCAAAATGTAAAGGTTATGTCCATGGGCTTTTTTGTGGAGGATAACTCTCCGATCATTTGGCGTGGCCCTATGTTGGGTAAAATGCTGCGTAACTTTTTCACGGAAGTACACTGGGGCGAAGAACTGGACTACCTCTTGCTGGACTTGCCTCCAGGAACGGGAGATATGGCCCTCGACGTGCACACCATGATTCCGCAAAGCATGGAGATTGTGGTAACGACTCCTCATGCTACAGCAGCGTTTGTAGCAGCCCGGGCAGGCGCTATGGCAAAACGGACCGGTCATGAAATCCTTGGTATTGTGGAGAACATGGCATGGTACGAAGCAAAGGATGGCTCGAAAGAATACGTATTCGGACGTGGTGGAGGAGCTAAGCTTGCCGAGACATTGGCATGTGAGCTGCTCGCTCAAATTCCGCTGGGTCAACCGGATAATCATCCATCTGAACCTGATTATTCCCCATCCATCTATGGAGAAAAGACGGAAATTGGTCAACTTTACATCGATATGGCAAAACGTGTTGTAGAAAAATGCGGAGAAGCTGTAAAACGATAAAAATGTACGTAAAAAAGGTGGGCTCTATAAAAAGAGCTCACCTTTACGTTTAGGAAGAACTGCCTCCGCCGCCGCCTCCGCCGGAATCGCCTCCGCCACCACCATCGCCACCTTCTTTTCCTTTCCCTTTTTTCTTTGGCTTGAGCTCCTTTGGTTTTGTCATGTCCTCAGATACTTTGGTCATGATCTTCATGAGTTCAGCTTGGAACAAAGGGCTTTGCAAGGAATCCTTCATCACCTGCATAGTTTGTTGACGATAGGCAGAGCTTTTCATGAGGTCCATCAAATTTTTTTCAAACTCAGGGTCTTTCATAACACTAATGAGCTCTTTTTGGTAATCAGGGTCCTTCATCAGGTCCTTCATGAGCGTTTTTTGCTCGTTTTTCATGGATTTCGCCATGGCGCTAGCGAACTTGGGGTCTTTAAACGCCTCTTTAATGTGCGTACTATTTGGATTGGTCATGCTTTGAATCAAGGTGGTTCGCACAGTGGACTCGTCCAACATCAGGCTTTGCTTGAACTTTTCATCCTTCATCATCTTGCTAACAGATTGCTTCGCTTCGTCCGTCTGCAATATGTCCAGCACCATGTCTTTGACGCTTTTATAATCAGGCTGAGACGAACTTTGCGCTTGTCCGCCACCCCCGCAACTGGTGAGCACCAGACAGACAAGAGCGGTTAACCAAAAAGACATTGTCTTTTTTCTCATGGGGTGGACACCTCCTTCTTTACTCTGCCTACAAGTAACGTGTGCATTTTGTTTTGTTCTTACGCTAGTATTTTCTTGTATCCATTGGTACAATCATATTCGATGTGGATGGGAGGGAATACTTGGTGAGTTTGCGTAAGTATGGCTGGCTTTTTATTACCACGCTCTTGCTTGGGGGATTAGGTGGGATCCTGGTTGCCCTAATTTTTGATTTGGACAAGCTGCTCGTGGGAAGCACCGGTAACTTTTTTGTCGGCTTGTTCATGTATCTACTGTATGGAATGACCATTAGCATTGTGGCTCAGATGGGTTTCTTTGCGTATATGACGATTAACTATTTCGCCAAAACGATATTTAAAACCGCTTCCATGTGGAAAAGTGTCCAAGTATTTCTTATTTTGTTTGTCTTTTTCGATATGATATATCTTCGCTATACGTCCTTCGGTGAGGGAAAAGGATTTGGCACGTATTTTATTGAGCCAACGCTATTATTGATTGTCGCTATTGTTACCGCATACGGAAAAGTGAGTCTGACCAATAAATCTGCATGGATACCGACGACATTCTTTATGTTTGTCGTTACAGCACTGGAATGGATTCCAGCATTGAAGGAAGATAATGTGCGTGCCACTTTGTCCATGCTCGTTCCACTATTGTTTTGCAACGTCTGGCAAGTCATGCAATTGCACCGTCTGGTAAAAAGAGAAAGCTGACCCAATGAAGGTCAGCTTTTTTTATTTTAGTGAATTTCACTGCTGTCTACACTTGTACCCGAGATGAGTTCAGATACCGTAACGAATTCATAGCCATCCTTGCGAAGTTTATCAATGATCACAGGAAGGGCAAGATGTGTATCTTTCGCAGAATCGCTCGCATGCATCAGGATGATGTCTCCTGGATGAGCTTTCGATAATACATTGTTGATGATCACATCTGTTCCCGGATTGGTCCAATCTTTTGAGTCCGTATCCCATTGGATGACAGAATAACCCATGCGATTCGCGATTTCCAGCACTCGTTTGTCAAAATCACCATTTGGCATCCGAATGAGCGTAGGTTTTTTTCCAGTCATTTCGGTTAGAATGGAGTCAGCCTTGGCCATTTGGGAGCGAATTTCTTCATCGGAGTATTTGGTGTAGTTATCGTGCTTGTGACCGTGCGAACCAATTTCTAAGCCATCTTCTTTGATGCGTTTCAAGATGTCTGGATGTCGTTGACTCCAAGGGGAGGAGAGAAAAAAGGTCGCTTTGTTTACCTTTTTTTCTTTCAACACATTCAGTATGGGTAATGCTCGTGTCTCTCCCCAGCTAATGTCAAAGGTAAGGGCGATTTTCTTTTCTTTGGTGTCGACCTTATAAATAGCTTGGGGGGCTTGCGTGCTGGCTCCTTCAGCAAAGGCAGCAATTGAATCGCGTTCCGCATAACCAATTCCAGCTGTGAGTACGATGGCCGCGACGATAATTAAGATTTGCTTTAATCGTTTCGCGCTGATCACGTAAATGAATTTCATGGATAAGCACCTCCTTTGTCCGATAACAGTTTATGCAGGGAAGACAAGGATATTCTTTGGCCTGTTGGCTATTGTTGAGGTACAATGCATATAGTGAATGAAGAGGCAGTAAAGGGGTGTGTTGCATGGGCAATCGATTGCGGCATTTATGGCTTGATAACCGAAAATATTTCTTCGCCGCATGCTTATTATTTTTTGGTGGCGCCTTGATTGGTTATTTTCAAGCACCGCTTGTTGAAGAGATGGTCAATAAAATGATGGGCCAATTAAAGGAAATTGCTGAACGGATAAAAGACAACGGCGGCGGACCATTAGCGGTATTCTGGATGATTTTTTCCAATAATGTCTTCAGTGCATTGATGATGATGGCGCTGGGAATATTGTTTGCATTCTTCCCCATAATTGGAATGCTCACGAATGGAGTGCTGCTTGGATTTCTCCTTTTCAAATACAGCACGGTGGGAGTAAGTCCATGGCTTATTTTTAGTGCAGGTATTTTGCCACATGGAATTTTTGAGCTCCCAGCTATCCTGTTTGCAGCGGGAGTTGGTATTCGTTTAGGAGTGCTGAGTTTACGCACAGTGGGAGCTCTAATCCAACCGCACAAGCTGGCACGATTGAAAAATGACTGGTACGATACACTCAAGCAATTTCCAGTAGCGGTTCTTACTGTGGTCGTTCTGCTATTCGTCGCTGCTATTGTGGAGAGTACGATTACTCCAACCATTCTCAAGGAAACAGTGGGTCAACAACTGCAGCAATTGAACTTACTGAAATAATTCAGATTTGTGAACAAATTGAAGCCTTCCTAAACGGAGGGCTTTTTATTTTGAATAGGGCTGAATTTTGATGGAAAGGATAGAGGAGAGACTCGTAAGGCGGAGGGCGATATCGTTGCTAGGGTTTTTGTTCAATACAAAAGAAGTACAGGAACTAGAATACTTGTTAAAACGTGAGCTGGAAGAGATGCTCCTTGATTTTAGCGATAAACGAATTGATCATCTAGTGAAGCGGGCCATGGAGGAGAGGTACTCCATCATGTTTCGTATGTATGCAAGAATCGCCTCTCCCAATGAGTTATCCAAGTATGTTAGACGCAGAAAACTCGGGGAGGAACATTATACTTAAAAACTTTTTTAAAAAACATATTGACTCAAAGATAGGTAACGTGATAGATTAGTTCTTGTCCTTAAGACGCCATCACAAATAACGATGAACATTGAGGACAGGAAAATGCTCCTTGAAAACTGAACAGCGAAAGCGTTAATGAGTCTATCATTAAATGATTTGCCAGCTTTGAACCAGTAACAAACTTTATTGGAGAGTTTGATCCTG
>NZ_VFNO01000016.1:0-84895 GCF_006715575.1 Brevibacillus sp. AG162 | reverse complement strand
TCCAATAAAGTTTGTTACTGGTTCAAAGCTGGCAAATCATTTAATGATAGACTCATTAACGCTTTCGCTGTTCAGTTTTCAAAGAGCATTTTCACAACAACCATTTCATCTTATCAGGTTGTCCAGGTCGTGTCAACAAGTTTTTTTAACGTGTTTTTCAGCGACCTCATTAATCTATCACATAACTTGAAGGAAAAGCAAGAACTATTTTCACATCCATTTTTGTAATCGATTAAGTAAAAAAGAAGAACAGGTATTAATATATCACTTAACCTTTTTAAGTGCAAGTAAAAAAATAAAACCACCTGAGTTTTTCTCAGATGGTTTTATTCTACAAGACTAGTCGCGGTTACGCATATGAGGGAACAGCAGTACGTCGCGAATAGAAGGAGAGTTGGTCAACAGCATTACCAGACGGTCAATTCCGATTCCTAATCCTCCAGTTGGCGGCATACCGTACTCAAGCGCTTCAATGAAATCATCGTCCATATCATGCGCTTCGTCGTTACCAGCTTCTTTTTCCAAGAGCTGTGCTTCAAAGCGTTCACGCTGGTCAATTGGATCATTGAGCTCTGTAAATGCATTAGCATGCTCACGAGCTACGATAAACAACTCAAAACGATCCGTGAATCGCGGATCCTGGTCATTTTTCTTCGCCAATGGCGAAATCGCCACAGGATGACCGTAAACAAAGGTTGGCTGAATCAGCGTATGCTCCAGCTTTTGCTCAAAGAATTCATTCACTACATGTCCGAACGTATGGTGAGGCTCAACGGATACGCCATGCTCTTTTGCCAAAGCACGCGCTTCATCGTCGCTCATTTCCTTCCAGAAATCGACTCCGAGATTTTCCTTAATCAAATCTACCATGTGTACACGACGCCATTTTGGTGTCAGGTCAATCTCGTTGCCTTGGTACTGAATTTTCATGGTGCCCAATACTTCCTGTGCGATATGAGCAACCATTTCTTCTGTCAGGCTCATGATATCCTGGTAGTCGGCATACGCTTCGTACAGTTCAATCATCGTGAACTCAGGGTTGTGACGAGTAGAGATCCCTTCGTTACGGTATACGCGACCGATCTCATACACCTTTTCCAGGCCACCGACAATCAGGCGTTTCAAGTGCAGCTCAATTGCAATACGCATATACAGCTGCATATCCAATGCATTGTGGTGCGTGATAAATGGACGAGCAGATGCACCACCGGCAATCGCGTGGAGTGTAGGTGTTTCTACTTCCAAATAGCCAAGGTTGTCCAAATAACGACGCATCGAAGTCAGAATACGGCTACGCGTAATGAACGTATCGCGAACTTCTGGGTTTACAATCAAATCCACGTAACGCTTACGGTAACGGGTCTCGATATCTTTGAGTCCATGGTATTTCTCAGGCAGTGGACGCAGTGATTTGGTCAGGTAGGATAGTTCCTTTGCTTTTACACTGAGCTCGCCGGTTTTTGTTTTGAAAACAACACCAGTTACACCGATCATGTCACCGATATCAGCCAAATCAAATACTTTGCTCAGCTCTTCGCCAACAGTATCCTGACGGACGTAGATTTGAATCTGACCGGAACGATCCAGCAGCTGAGCAAAACTCGCCTTACCCATTCCACGTTTCGCCATCAAGCGGCCTGCAATCGTAACCACGTTCTCTTCCGCTTCCAGCTCTTCCTTGCTCTTTTCGCTAAAAGCTTTCGTTATATCTGCAGCGTGATGCGTTTGCTCGAATTTTTTACCGAACGGATCAAAGCCCCACTCACGCAATTGATTCATTTTGTCGTGACGCACTTGAAGAAGCTCGTGGAGTCCTTCCTGCTGCTGTTCTTCTTGCTGTAGGTCTTGCTCGTTTGCCATTTTACTCACTCCTCTAGAAAATGCCTGCATTAACAATTTTGTACAGACTTTTATAATAGCGATACGGCGTACCTCGCAAAAGGTACGCCATAGATCGACTGCTTACAGGTTAATATCAAGAATCTCGTACTGAATGACTCCTGCCGGTACGTTAACGTCAACAATCGCGCCTTTTGCTTTGCCGAGGAGCGCTTGACCTACCGGGGACTCGTTGGAAATCTTGTTGTTCATCGGATCGGATTCAGCAGAACCTACAATCGTGTAATCGACAACATCACCGAACTCGAGGTCTTTCAGCTTCACGCGGGAACCTACGCTTACGACACCTGTATCTACATCTTCATTTGTGATGATGCGGGCATTGCGCAGCATTTTTTCCAGCGTCAGAATGCGGCCTTCGATGAACGCTTGCTCATTCTTTGCCTCTTCGTATTCAGAGTTCTCACTGATATCTCCAAAGCTAATCGCTTCTTTAATACGAGCAGCTACTTCCTTACGTTTAACCGTTTTCAAATCTTCAAGCTCTTGTTCCAGCTTCGTTAAACCTTCTGGTGTAAGGATGACTTCTTTTTCAGACATGGTTCAATTCCCCCGTTTTAAAAAATGATTCCATTTATACTGGGTAAAGTACAAAGGATTATATGTAGATGTTCTATACAATATACAGCAGAATGCAATCGTCTTTGAGGTTCAAAGGTAAAGCTGCCAGTGTGGACTGGCAGCTCGGCTCCCAATATTACGGAGTATTATAGGATATGAAGGAACCCTTGTCAATGTCTGGAATGAACCACCAAATTTAGTAGCTGACAGCCTCGTCACGTGCTGTTTCCAGCGGTTCTTCGCTGTCATCTGCGTAGTTTTCGATCCAGTCGACATAGTTCATGAGGACGCTGCGAAGCTCCTCTTCTGTCTCAACCGCATTCACGAGATTTTTCGTGTGCGTCGAGCCCTTCAAGCCTTTCAAGTAATACGCCGCGTGCTTGCGCATCTCAAGGACTCCCACTCTCGGACCCTTCAGCGCGATTAAACGCTCTGCATGCAATAAACAAATATTCATCTTTTCACGTGCGGTTGGCTCCGGACCAAGCTCTCCCGTCGTCAGGTATTGAATGGTGCGATACAGCATCCACGGATTGCCGAGCGCAGCACGTCCAATCATAACACCATCGCAACCCGTTGTATCCAGCATGCGTCTCGCATCCTCAGGAGTAGCCACATCCCCGTTTCCAATCACCGGAATCGAAACGGTTTCCTTCACACGACGGATCCAGTCCCAGTCCGCTTGCCCTTTGTACATTTGTACGCGGGTGCGTCCATGAACAGCAACAGCTTTGCCGCCTGCACGTTCTACTGCCTTGGCGTTATCCAGTACATACAGATGATCTTCGTCCCAGCCCAATCTCATTTTCACGGTAACAGGCTTGTCGACGGCATCGACCACAGCAGATACGACCTCGTAGATTTTGTCTGGATCGAGCAACAGACGCGCCCCTGCATCACAGCTCGTAATTTTCGGCACAGGACAGCCCATGTTGATATCAATGATATCCGCGTTCGTATGCTGGTCTACATATTTCGCCGCACTCACCAAGGTTTCCTTGTCTCCGCCAAAAATCTGCAAACTTAGTGGTTTTTCGCGTTCGTCTACAAATAGCATATCCATCGTTTTCTTGTTTCCGTGCACGATGCCCTTGTCGCTTACCATCTCGGCGCAAACCAATCCAGTACCGAACTCCTTGGCAATCAGACGAAAAGCAGGATTACAGACACCTGCCATTGGAGCGAGAACTACGTTGTTCTTTAATTCAATATTGCCGATTTTCATCTATTTTCGCCTCCTTATTCCCGCTTAGTCGGGGTCTTGGAGAGGACAATCCTATCCAAACTTCATTACATCACTTATTTATAGCACATAATTCATCGTAGTCTACCTGTAAAGTGCTGGCGATCTTACGTAATACAGGCTCTGTTGGCGTACGAGTTCCTCTCTCTAGTGATCCAACAAACGACAGTGACACTCCCATCTTTTCCGAAAGGGACTGTTGCGTATACCCTTTTAGCTTTCGGAAGGACCGGATTCGATTTCCCAGTTGATTGCTCCCCACTCACGTACCCCCTTGTGATCTTCTACCAATAAGGAAAGATAATGATCAATGGTCTGGTTATGCTCAGGTAAAACGCCGCCTTCCCAAACGTCTCGAAGCGGCACGAGTACAAAAGCACGCTCGCTCAGCCCGGGATGAGGAATCATGAGATTGTCTTGCGAAACACGAGATGTCCCGTACAACAGTAAGTCAATATCAATCGTGCGCGGTCCCCATCGAACCGTTCGCACACGACCCAGCTCTCGCTCGACTGACAACGCCGTCTCTAGCAGTTGATCGGGGGTCTGTTCTGTTTCCACAGCGATCGCCATATTCAGAAAGGCGTCTTGTTCGACGTAACCAAATGGATCGGTCTCATAAACAGAGGAGACACGAAGCACGCGAATTCCAGGTTGCTCGTTCAATCTCTGTATCGCCCGGCGCAAGTTCTGAGCCCGATCCCCGAGATTGGAGCCTAGCGCCAAATACGCACAAACTGTCATGAAGCAAAATCCTCTCTTCTACGGATCATCTCAATCGCAACCGACTCGTAATGCCCATTGATCGGCGGATTCGGCTTGGTCACTTTTGCTTTGACTTCATGCAAAGGGAATTGCTCCAGTAGACGTTCTGCTATCACAGCAGTCAGTTTTTCTACCAGATGAAATCGTTCACCCTCGACAATTTTTTGCACACAAGTAAAGATATCGGCGTAATTGACTGTATCGTGAAGATCGTCACTTGCTCCGGCTTTGGATAAATCGAGTGATAGCTCCAGATCGACATAAAACCGTTGGCCCAGTTCAGCCTCTGCTCCAAACACACCGTGATATCCGTAAAAAGACATGCCATTGAAGTAGATTTTATCCAAGGTTACATGCCCCCTTTTAGCATCGCGTCCATCATCTTCGTAACGCGCTTCATTTCTTTGACATCATGCACCCGTACCATATGGCAGCCTTTTGCCGCCCCGAGGGCAACTGTCGCTGCCGTACCTTCGACACGTTCATCTACGGGCAGATCGAGAACATGACCAATCATCCGCTTGCGTGAAGTGGCAAGCAGAACGGGATAGCCCAGCCCTACCAGATCATCCAGCCTGCGCATCGTTTCGAGATTTTGCTCGACAGTCCTTACAAACCCGATCCCCGGATCAAGGATGATTCGCTCCTGTTTTACCCCTGCCTGCAAGGCGATCTGTACTGACTCACGCAGGTCTTTGATATAGTTTGGGAAAAAGTCGTGATAGTCCGTGTCCTCGCGATTGTGCATCAGGATTATGGGCACATCGAGACGAGCAGCTACCTCTGCCATCCGCGGGTCACGCTTCGCTCCCCATACATCATTGATGATATGGGCCCCTTCCAAAATGGCCCGTTCTGCAACCGCCGCTTTGTATGTGTCAATGGACAACGGAACGGACAATTCCCGCGAAAGCATCCGAATGACTGGTAGCACTCTGTCCAGCTCCGTCGCCTCATCGACTGCTTCCGACCCCGGACGTGTCGATTCTCCCCCGATATCAATCAGGTCAGCTCCGGCCTCAACCATCGCACGCGCTTGTGCCAGTGCTGCCTCCACATCGACATAGCGACCGCCATCCGAGAACGAATCAGGTGTCACATTTAAAATACCCATGACTAACGTTCGCTCTCCCAGTGGCAGGACATACTGGCCACAGTTCAGTTCACGACGTGCACGAAGCTTGGCAGGCATAGCTAAAACTTCCCGTACCTCTGCCGCCAACGCTCGCAGTTCTTCTGTTTGGGTTTTCATATAATCCAACGCCAAATCCATCTGCTTGTGTGAAGCCAACAGCAGCACGTATTTTTTGTCGGCAGTACCCGGTTGGTCTGAAAGAATGGCTTCCGCATCGAAAGAGTGCATAATCTCTCTCACACTCTCTGCTACAGCCACACTCATGTTTTCCGTGTGAATCTTCAGGCTCGTTCCCGCTTCCGCCATGCGTTCCGCTTCTGGAACAGGAACCTCCCTTTTGACAAGCTCCGATACCGTCTCAGCGAAGGTCGCAGCATGGATTCGAAATGAATTGTATTTCATGATCAAACTCCCTTTTTCCGTCTTCGCACATTGAATAGTAGCATACCATAATTTACTCGCTAGCCGCTACAGACTGACGGTAGGCGCGGTGCAGTTCGCGCGAATATGTACCATATGGCGAAGGGACACAATGCCCGTCAATTTCGGTAATCGGAACGATCTCTTGCACGGAATTTGTCGTAAAGACTTCATCGGCGTTGAGCAGATCTTCCAAGCGATATCGACCTTCTTCGACAGGCATCGATAATTGCTGTGCCAAAGTCAAAACATGTCGCCGCGTCACACCATCAAGAATGCCCGTATCAATAGAAGGGGTAAACAACTTGCCGTTCTTGACCCAGAACACATTGCTCACAATTCCTTCCGCCACGAAGCCATCATGCGTCAAAAACAGACCTTCCACATCGAGACGGGCGCCGAGCTCTTGGCGTGCAAGAGCATTGTTTAAGTAATTATGCGATTTAAAACGCTGCTGGCCTTCTGCTGTCTGTCTAGCCAACGCCAATGTCTGCAATCGCTTTGGCGGAGGAGGTACTGCCAAAGGTGCTACGGGTTTGGCAAATACGAATAAGGACGGACGCTCGTACCCCCCTGCTACCAAGCCTACTCCTTCTGCGCCAGCCGTAATACTCAAGCGGACGTAAGCATCACGCAACTCGTTGGCATCTATGGTCATCAAAATGGCGCAAGCCAGCTCTTCCTTTGTCCAAGCAGGTTGAATCTGCAACGCAAAAAGCCCGGAACAAAGCCGGGCGTAATGAGCATCCCATAGAAATAGCTTGCGGTCGTATACACGTAACGTTTCAAACAAACCAATACCGTACAAAAACCCGTGGTCCAATACCGATACTGTAGCCTCGTGAGCCGGACAAATCGTCCCATTTACATAAACGTGCATCTTCGCTCTCTCCCGATAATATATTCGAGAGCATCATATCATATTTTCCGGGGAAAGCGCTGTCTCCTGCGTACGTTTGCCGTGTACGAAACGCGAGATAGTAATGGAGATTTCATATAAAACGATCAGTGGCACAATTACCATAATATCGGAAAGAAAATCAGGCGGCGTAATGGTAATCGAGATAATCGCGAGCACCAAATAGGCGGGTTTGCGCATTTTAGCCAAACGATGCGGGTTGAGAATCCCCAAATGGCTCAAAAACAAAACGACAACCGGCAGTTCAAAAAGCAACCCAAACGGCAGGCACAGATTAAGCATAAAGGTGAAGTAATCGTTCGCTGTAATGACCAGTTCAAAATTCCCGTTGGATAGCCCCAACACAAATTTGTACATCATCGGAAAGAGCACAAAGTAGGCGAAGGAAAGCCCGAAAATAAACAGCAAGAATAGAGCCGGGATATACATAAGCGCCACTTTTCGCTCTCTTTCTTCCAATGCGGGCACCACAAAGCGCCAAACTTGGTAAGCGGCAACCGGGATTGTAATCGCGAGCGCACCGACTGCGGCCAGCTTTACATAGATCGACAGGATATCTCCCGGCCCAAGAATCGCCAGCTTTTCCCCTGAATGATTCGCTAACGCCAAATAAATATGATCCACAAACAAAAAGCAGATAACCATACTGACAACAAGAACGGACAGCACAATCAAAATCCTGCGGCGCAGGTCTGTAACATGCTCAAGTATAGGCATCTCTTTGCTCACTCGAACTCCTCCTCATGCGCGGAAAAAGGCAGTGCGTCTCGTGTACGCACCGCCTTCTCTCAGGCTGGATTAGTTGATTCGTTTCAACGCTTCTTCTGGAGCCTTTTCTTTTTCATCATCGTCTTTGGTCAAATCTTTTGCTGCGGTTTTAAATTCGGTTAAGGTTCGTCCAAAAGCACGACCGATCTCTGGCAGTTTACTCGGTCCGAAAATCACCAAAGCAATAATCAGGATCAGAATTAATCCAGGAATACCGATGCTCGACAGCATAATCTGTTACACTCCTTATCCTAGAAACCTGTAATAGCAATCACGCTCGGCATGGCTACTGCATTTCCGCCTTTAGGCCAGTGGCTGGTCGGCTTGTCATACGACTTCAGGTTTTCACCTGGATGCTGCACCGCCAGGAACAGTGTTTTTTCATCAGGGGTGAACCAAGGACCTGTCATTTCAGCGCCTACTGGTGCAGAGGCGAATTGTGCGGCTTCTCCCTTGCTGTTACCCGTTGTTGGAATGAAGAACACCCCATTGTTTCCAAAGGATTTATAAATGCCGCTGTTCATCGACGAAGACGAGATGTCTGTCACGACCCACAGGTTACCCGCGCTGTCGAAAGCCATGTTGTCTGGCGCCGCAAAACCGCTTTGTGGTCCGCCTGCTGCAAAAATCTCAAACGTAAACTCCAAGCCTGCATGGTTGTTGTCATTCTCGAACAGGCGAACGATTTGTCCGTAGAAGTTGCCATGCTTGTCGTTGTTGGTCAAGGCAATGAAGACGGAACCATCAATCGGATGAACTTCCAGGTCTTCTGGGCGATCCATCGGGGTAGCCCCTACTGCTTTGGATGCATCACGGCAGTTGAGAAGCACGTCAGCCTGAGAAGCAAACATCGGTTTGCCATCTGCATCGACTGCTTTTTGCAGTGCTTCATTTGTTGCGAAATCCAATGCAATCCACTTGCCCTTACCGAAGTTGGCAACGTACAGTGTACCCTCTTCCAGCAGCTTGGAATTGTTTTTCCCTGCCTTCGGATCGTACTTGCCTTTGGATACATACTTGTACACGTATTGGTCTTTCGCATCATCGCCCATGTAGACGACCAGTTGTCCAGTCGGAGCCAGAACCATTGCCGTGTTTTCGTGGGAGAATCTGCCCAGCGCTGTATGCTTTTTCGGAGTCGACTTCGGATCAAATGGATCTACCTCAACAACCCAACCATAATGCTTGGCTTCAGGCAGCTTGCAATCACCGACGACGTCCATGTAGTTTTCCTCGCAGGAAAGAATTGTATTCCACATCGTGACACCGCCAGAACAGTTCGCAAATGTTCCGGTTACTTCTTTGGCAATAGAAGCTGCTGGGCCAGTCAGTACATGCTTGGTCAGCCCGCTTACCCTACGGCCATATTCGGAATCGGAAACAAGCTTCCAGCTGCCATTTTCTTTTTTGATTTCAATAATGGAACCGCCCAGTGCATACAAGTACTTCTTGATTTGCTCAGGGGTACGTTTGTTGTCATCTGCATCTGCATTCAAGTAGTCATAGCCATTCACGTAATATTCCAACTCACCTAAATATTCGTGATTCACCCACAAGAGGCCATGATCGGACTTGCCTTCGATTGGAAGGAAACAGGTGAAGTCATTGTTGAACCCGAAGGTATCTCCTGCTGCATTGATTTTATCGCCATAGGAAGCCACTACATCGTATTTGAAGCCGTCCGGCAGTACAACGTCGTCTTTTGTAGTCGGATGAATTTCTTTGAATTTCGGATTGAAGTTATGTTTTTTTGTATCGAGACCAAACAGATGATCAGCCGTTTTTCCTGATAGGGTACCGCCAGCTGCCAGGGCAGGAATTCCTGTTGCTACCGAAGCCAACGCCGCTGTCCCTACACCGAGATAAGTCAAAAACTGTCGACGATTTACATCCATTTACTATCTCTCCTTTTTTGCCTTCTTCGGTTTCATTGTACAAGCCGTATATCGAGGAACCATGAATGTTATATAAAGAGTATGTAAATAAAAAACCGCCCTCGTAAAAAGGCGGTTTTCCTGTCGTATCTATGTGTTAACCTGTCGTATGGCGCGCGTATGCGGTAAGGAAGTTCTTCAGCAATTGCTTGCCGTGCTCGGTAATAATCGATTCAGGGTGGAACTGGACCCCTTCGATTGGGTACTCCCGATGGCGCACAGCCATAATTTCGCCTTCGGCTGTCCGGGCGGTTACTTCCAGCTCACTCGGAATGGACGCTTCCTCAATAATCAAGGAATGGTAGCGTGCCGCCGTAAAGGGAGAAGGAATGTCTTGAAAGATAGTTTTGCCATCATGGAAAACTTCCGACGTTTTTCCGTGCATCAGGCGCTCAGCCCGAATGACTTTTCCACCAAACACTTGCCCAATGGACTGATGACCCAAGCAAACACCCAAAATCGGAATTTTTCCGGCAAAATGGCGGATCGCATCCATGCTGATCCCCGCTTCATTTGGCGTGCACGGTCCTGGAGACACCATTAAGTAATCCGGTGCCAATCGTTCGATTTCTTCCAGTGTAATTTTGTCATTGCGATACACTTGCAGCTCTTCCCCAAGCTCTCCCACATACTGCACCAAATTGTAGGTAAAGGAATCGTAGTTATCAATCATCAAAATCATCGTACACTCATCTCCTCTCAACTCATCGTTCTCTGCTCGCTCAACTCAAGCGCTTTCCACAACGCTTCTGCCTTTTTCAATGACTCGGCATACTCAGCCTCTGGAACCGAGTCAATCACGATACCCGCTCCAGCCTGCACATGAGCTACGCCATCCTTGATCACCATGGTGCGGATGGCAATGTTGACCTCGATATCACCATTGAAGCCAAACCAGCCGATTGATCCCGTGTAGACGCCTCGCTTGACTGGCTCCAGCTCCTCGATGATTTCCATCGTGCGAACTTTTGGCGCTCCGGTGATGGTACCTCCCGGAAAAGTCGCTTCGATCGCATCAAGCGCATCCTTGCCTGCTGCCAGCTCTCCTTTAACGTGAGAGACGATATGCATGACGTGGGAATATTTCTCCACGACCATGAATTCGCTAACCTCCACACTACCAAAGCGACAGACACGGCCCATGTCATTGCGCTCCAAATCAACCAGCATGACATGCTCTGCGCGTTCCTTTTCATTATCAATCAGCTCACGTGCCAATGCATCGTCTTGCTCGTCCGTTAATCCACGCGGTCGTGTACCGGCAATCGGACGCGTATGCACTTCCTTGCCTTTTACTTTTACTAGTAGCTCTGGCGAGGCACTAACCAATTGAAATTCAGGGAAGCTCAGATAGCCCATATAAGGAGACGGATTCAGCTTGCGAAGCACATCGTATACTTCTGGGGCAGTCACCTGCACCGGCTTGCTTTGCCGTACCGACAGATTGACCTGAAAAACATCCCCTTGGGCGATGTACTCCTGCACCCGGCGAACGGCATCCTCAAATTGGTCTTTGGCAAAGGATACTGACGCTGGCACTAGCTTGGCAAGCGGTCTTTTGCGCAAAGCTTCCCAGTCTGCCTCATCGCGATCCATTGCCAATGAAGCAATCGAGTCCATGCGTTTTTCCAGCTGAAGTGCTGCTTGTCGATAGCTCTCTTCGGTCAAATTGTCCGCGCTCAAATGCGTCAGGCAAATGATCTCTCGGGTCTCATGATCAAAGACAAGAAGGTCTTGCATTATCATAACATACAGGTCTGGCAACTGTAAGTCGTCAGTCGCGATCTGTGGCAAGCTAGGCTCAAAAAAGCGGTTCATCTCATAGCTAATATAGCCTACGGCGCCTCCAGCAAAATCTGGCATACTTGGAAGCGCAGGCGTACGGTAACGAGACATCAGCTCTCGTAAAGCATTCAATGGGTTGTGAGTCTCTATGCTCTCGATTTTCCCTTCTGGGTACGAAACGATAGTTTCTCCTCGCTGACTGCGCAGCGTAGCGATAGGCTCATATGCCAAAAAGGTATACCGCCCAGCTCGTCCACTTTCCAACAGGACAGCATTTTGCAGAGAAGGCTGTAGTTTTGTGAGCACCTGCCACGGATCAATCGTCGAAGACCACGGTTTACGCAGGGCAAGGGGAACTAACGGATAAGATAAGGCGTACGCCTGGCAATCAGCAAAGGTAGGGAACATTCTTCCTCTTCACGCTCCGGTTTTCACTATTTATCCGTTCATTATATAGTTGCCTGACACAAAAAGAAAAGACCACGTCGCCAACATAGCGCTCCGTGGTCATGCGGTATTTTTTTACAATTAATCTTCGAACTGATACAGAGGCGTGGACAAATAACGCTCCCCATTCGAAGGAATGACAACGATCACTTTTTTGCCTTTGCCGAGCTTCGCTGCTACTTGCAGGGCCGCATGGATCGCTGCTCCAGAAGAAATCCCGCCGAGAATCCCTTCCTGACGAGCAACACGACGCGCGGTTTCAAAAGCGTCCTCGTTTTCTACCTTAATGATTTCGTCGTAAATTTGTGTATCGAGAATTTCTGGAACAAACCCAGCCCCGATACCTTGGATCTTATGTGGTCCTGGTTTGCCGCCAGACAAAACTGGCGAAGCCGCAGGCTCAACAGCCACGATTTGTACATTCGGATAGTGTTCACGAAGAACCTGCCCTACACCCGTAATCGTTCCGCCTGTACCAATACCGGAGATAAACGCATCTACGCCGCCGATTTCCTTTGCTTGGTCCAGCAGCTCACGAGCAGTTGTCTCACGGTGAATGGCCGGGTTTGCCAGGTTTTTAAATTGTTGCGGAATGAAATACGAGCTATCTTCTTTCGCCAGCTCTTCCGCTTTGCGAATCGCTCCGCCCATCCCTTCGCTGCCTGGTGTGAGAACCAGCTCCGCACCATACGCACGCAACAGATTGCGTCGCTCAATACTCATCGTCTCTGGCATGACAAGAATAGCACGATATCCTTTTGCAGCAGCAACCATCGCGAGTCCAATACCGGTATTTCCGCTCGTAGGTTCAATGATGGTATCACCCGGTTTCAGACTTCCATCTGCCTCTGCTGCCTCAATCATCGACAACGCAATTCGGTCTTTTACACTGCTGCCCGGGTTGAAGAACTCCAGCTTCAAATAAATGTCTGCAATATCTTCGCTGACAACACGATTCAGCTTCACAAGCGGAGTAAATCCAATCAAATCGGTAATGGAATTAGCCACGCGCATATGTTCTGCCCCTCCTATTTTTAATAACCGAGTAAAACGCTAGGATTTATTGACATAATTATATCAACGGTAGCCTATTTGGTCAATGAGGCATTTGCCCAGAAATCTGGACCCCTACCGATTTTCGCAATCGCTCCAGCACGACATCCAGCGACTCGACCTGGGCAAATGCGATTTCTCGGCGCAGCTCATCTTTTACCTCTTCAAACGTCCGTTGACTGGCTTCCCTGCGCTCTGTCAGTTGGTAAATGACGTATTGATCTTCTATTTTGATCGCTTCGCTATATTTGTTTTTCTCCAGCTTTTCTACAATGGGCTTCGCCTCGTCAGGCAATCGATTATCCTTGATGGAAACCCAGCCTACATCGCCGCCGTTTACCGCTGAATCCGCATCAATCGAGCGCTCTTTGGCAATCGTCTGAAAGTCGGCCCCGTTTTTTAAATCAGCCAACACTTGCTCCGCTTCTTTTTGCGAAGCCACCACGATTTGTCCTAAACGCATCTGCATCGGTCGGGTATAGCGGTCAGATCGGCTATTGTAGACGTTTAGCACTTCTTCATCCTTGATGGTCATGTCCTTCGTTGCCAGGGTTTGCAGCAGGATTTGGTAAGAAATCTCCTGCTTCAGGGCTTCCACGGTCGTACCCGCTTGTTTTAACAGCGCAGCCTCAAACTCGCTGTCTGTCCGACTGCCGTAACTGTCGCGAATCTGGGAAAGCTCTTGC
This sequence comes from Brevibacillus sp. AG162, assembly GCF_006715575.1. NCBI lineage: Bacteria > Bacillati > Bacillota > Bacilli > Caryophanales > Paenibacillaceae > Brevibacillus > Brevibacillus sp. AG162. Next base: position 71,280 of record NZ_VFNO01000016.1, on the reverse strand, counting down.
TCCAGCTGCTTCGGATCAACCGTGATACCGGATCGCTTCGCCTCTTGAAAAACGACTTCCCGATTAATCATGTCGTTTAGTACTTGCTTACCGAACTTTTGTTTCAGCGCCGTTACATACTCATCGTTGCTAATCGTCTTATCCCCTACGATGGCGGCAGGCTGCAGCTTGCCTGATGCCTGGTACCATGCCCAGGTAACGGCAAGCAGCAACAATACAAGCGCCCCAATGAATGCCCACAACCCTTTTACGTTGGTCATGCCAACACTCCCCTACTTGACGCCGCGCTTACATGTCTTTCAGGATGTCTTCCAACGCGGATCTGTCATAATGGTAACGTTCATTACAGAAATGACAGTGTACTTCAGCTTCGCCCTGTTCCTCAATCAGACCTTCCATTTCTTCGCGTCCCATGCTGATCAGTGCCTGAACAACCTTATCCGCTGTACATTTGCAGCTAAATTGAATCTCCGTGCGGCTAAGGATTTTTGGCTCATCCAATACGCGGGCCAAAATCTCTTCAGGAGTCAAACCTTCGCCAATCATGCGAGAAACCTGTGGAAGCTGCCCCAAGCGTTCTTCAATGGCTGCTACAACCTCTTCTGGCGTATTCGGCAACAGCTGAAGAATGAATCCACCCGCAGCCAAAACAGAACGGTCCTCAGGATTAACCAGTACACCCACACCTACTGCTGAAGGCGTTTGCTCGGACATCACAAAATAATAAGTGAAGTCTTCCCCAATCTCACCAGAGACGATCGGCGCACTGCCTTGATACGGCTCCTTGAGACCGAGATCTTTCGTCACGTACACAAACCCGTCTGTTCCCACTGCACGCGCTACATCGAGCTTGCCTTTATCGTTTAGCTCAAAGTGGACGTGCGGGTTGGATACATAAGCGATTCCTTCACCATGTGCGTTTGCTTCCGCGATGATTTGCCCGATTGGTCCGCCTCCTTTTACTTTGACATAGAGGCTCTCGTTTCCTTTTAACATAGCCCCCATCATCAAGGTAATGGTCAGCGTACGTCCCGCTGCTGCTGTCGCTGTATTCCACATGTCGTGACGACGACGCATATCTTCGACAGATTCTGTCGTGCGTGCGGCAAATGCGCGAACATGCCCATTAAAACCAGTTGCTCTTATCATATAATCGCCCATGTAGCGATCCTCCTTTTCGAACTCCCTCTTTAAACATAGCGAAAAAATCATGAAGCTATCTTACCAGTTTACCACAAGGAGAAAAAGACTACGCTTCTCCGGCTGTGAGTCTGACACTTTGAGAATTCGACCATTTCTGACAGAAAAAAACCCCTCTGTGCGAAGAGGGGCCGTAATAACCAAATCCTATGTTAGGTTAAATAATCTTTTAATACGTGTGAAGCCTTTTGCGTTCGCAATCGGTCAATCGTCGTCGCTTCAATTTGGCGAATACGCTCACGGGTAAGACCAAACATTTTCCCCACTTCTTCCAGCGTATACACTTGATCATCATAGAGACCATAACGCATGGAGATAATTTCTTGAGCGCGGGGACTAAGCCGCTCCAACGCTGCGCGCATTTGCGAGCGAAGGTCTACCTTTTCAATCCAGTCATCCAGAGAGGACAACCCATCATCCATGATTTCTGCGTAGCTCAAGCTCTCATCCTCATGCCAAGCCTGCCATTTCTCACTATCCAGCTCAGCGTCGATGGATTCCATCTTCATCATTAAAGCCAGTTCGATGGCCTCCACCTTTTCTAATGGAATATCCAAGAGTACGGCAATCTCCTGCCGATCTGGCGTACGGTTCAAAGCATGGACGAGATGTAGTACTTGCTTCTGATACTGGCGAATCTGCTCATGCATGTGGACAGGAATGCGAATCAAAGTTGCTTTGTCGTTGATGGCACGGGTGATCGCTTGAGAGATCCACCAGTGCGAGTAATGATAGAGACGCACGCCACGTCCCACATCAAATTTGTCAATCGCGGTAAACAAACCTATCGTGCCCTCCTGAATCAAATCCAGGAACGGCATCCCTCTTTTCAAATGGCGCAAAGCGGTACTAACTACGTATCGTAAATAGGCGCGCACAATCGTTTCACGTGCTTCAAGATCGCCATCCCTTTGATAGCGAATCAGGCAAGCAAGCTCTTCTTCTTTGTCCAACATGGGTGTTGCAGCGACGCTTTCCAAAAACAGTAGAGCAGAAGTGTCCGATCGAAGCGATCTAGGGACAACAATCCCCAACTGTGTCTCCACTTCCCGCCAGCGACGGGGAGTTGAATGGAACGAGGAGGTACTCAGAGTCATATGCAACCCTCACTTCTCTGGAATGGAAGTTCACGATGAAGTAGGTGAGTCACGGAATGTTTTACTGTATCCGTATTTCGACAAAACCTGTTCAATTCCTGCCAGTTAACAGAATATTAACAGTTCTCCTCTCCGAATAGTTGATGAAAGCCTTTTCATAGGTTAGAGTTAAAAGTTTATGAAGAAAAAGCCATCCCCATTAACGAAGGATGGCAAAAAGACAATGTCGAATCTTCTGATAAAATCAAAGACTACTGATACAAGTGACAGGCGACGAAGTGGTTGGTGTCCACTTCCTGCCAGATGGGCTTCTTTTCGGCGCATACAGCTTTGGCTACCGGACAGCGCGTACGGAACACACAGCCGCTAGGTGGATTGATCGGGCTGGGAACGTCACCTTCGATAATAGTGCGCTCACGGCTTTTCTCCAAATCGGGGTCGGGGACAGGAATGGCCGACAACAACGCCTGCGTGTAAGGATGCTTCGGTGATTCGTAAAGGATTTCACTGGCAGTCATCTCGACCATATTGCCCAAGTACATGACGCCAATACGGTCACTGATGTGCTTGACCATCGCCAAATCATGCGCGATAAACAAATACGTCAGCTTTTGTTCCTGCTGCAATTTCTTCATTAAATTAACGACCTGTGCCTGAACCGAAACATCGAGTGCGGAAATCGGCTCATCGGCAATGATGAAGGTAGGATTGACGGCAAGCGCCCGCGCAATCCCTATCCGCTGTCGCTGACCACCACTGAACTCGTGCGGGAAACGGTTGGCATGCTCTTTTTGCAAACCAACCATCTCCAACAGCTCAATCACACGTTTCATTCGTTCCTTCCCTTTATATAGCCCATTAAGATGCAGGCCCTCCGAAATGATTTCCGCAATGTTCATTCGGGGGTTGAGAGAAGCATACGGGTCCTGAAAAATCATTTGCATATGGCGTGTCAGCTTGCTCCGCTCAGCAGATGATGCCTGATGGACGTTTTGCCCGTCAAAAATGACCTCACCTGTCGTCGGTTGATACAATCCAATGATTGTACGGCCTGTGGTCGATTTGCCGCAGCCAGATTCCCCTACCAGTCCAAACGTTTCCCCCTCGTAAATATCGAAGGAAACATTGTCCGCTGCCGTAAGTGAGAGCCCTTTACCCAACGTAAAGGTTTTTGTCAGGTTCTTTACCTGGACCAGCTTCTTTCGTTGCATCTGGCCACTCCTCCCCGTTATCCGTTTACCAGTATCGTCTGGAGACGCAATGTTCCTTTTCGAGCTTGTAGCCATCCAGCTTGACGATCTCGATGGCACTTCGCGAATCCGGAGAATGAATCATTTCACCATTCCCCATGTAAATGCCTACGTGATGAACTCTGCCTTTCCCTTCTTCATGGGCAAAAAACAGCAGATCGCCCGGAAGCAAAGCTTCTTTTTCCACGAGCTGTCCTGCTTTTGCCTGATCAGATGCATCACGCGGAATCTGGAGACCGACAGATCGGTGCATGTTGTACGCAAATCCCGAGCAATCATACCCGTAAGAGGACATGCCGCCCCATAAATAATGCAGGTTGAGGAATCGCTTACCTGCTTCTACGATTGCCTCTCCACGATTGCCGGACAGCTCAATGGGCTCGTTTGCTTTCACGATTTGTACATCTGCTTTTGGCAAAAGTCCTGTGCCGTTCGGTGTCGCTACCGTTACCCAGTCAGCGGTTTCCTCAATCAGCGGCAGTTTGGTCAAAAACGCAAGCTCGATGTCTGGCTTTTTGTCGGCTGTATGTAGACGGGTAAACGCCGCCGTGACCATCGCCAGCTTTTGGCCCTGCTGTACCTGAAAAGCATCTGACCACGGTGCTAGCTGGCGAGAAGGAACCCAGCCCGGATAGCCTGTTGTGTTTTTGTTCGTCGTCTGATCAGGAATCAGAATTTGTGACCATTCCCCTTGCTCCTCCACTACCTCTACGCGCGTACCGTACAGCGCTTGGGTTTGAATCGCGTTATTGTCGTAAAAACCAAGCTTCTCGTCAACAGTAAGGGAAGCGAGCCAGCTTCGTGCATCAACCGGGGAGTGGAGTGCCACTTGGTCAATATCACGCGGCGACTCCGGCTTGGTCCACACAGTGGCGACAGAGACAGAAACAATGGCAGATTTCATCTTAGTTCTCCCCCTCCCACAGGCTGACGGAACGAATACCGAGCCCAGACTCTTCTGGCATGCGCATCAAGCGACCTTCGTATGTTACGCCACCTTCTATGCCATCGTGCAAAAGCATCAACGGAGCATCGAAATCAAAGCGGGTGATGTTTTTCTTGCTGGCTGCAAAATGAGCTGCTGCTGATACAGCCAGACGCGATTCGATCATGCTGCCAACCATGCATGGGATACCGTGCTCTTCAGCTAATTGGTTGATCAATTGTGCTTTGTAAATGCCGCCAGCCTTCATCAGCTTGATATTAATCAGGTCCGCCGCACGGTTTTGCAAAACCTGCAAGGCCTGCGCTGGTGAAAACACACTCTCGTCAGCCATGATTGGCGTATCGACCGAGTCTGTTACCCGCTTCAAGCCTTCCAGATCATGCGCTTTTACAGGCTGCTCAATGAGTTCGATGCCAAGACCCATGTCTTCCATTTTGCGAATGGATTGCACCGCTTCTTTTACATTCCATCCCTGGTTGGCATCAAGACGAATCTTCACCTGATTGCCCACGGATTTGCGAATTTCCTGAATGCGCAAAATGTCATCCTCGATATTGTCCTTGCCGACCTTGATTTTCAGTACGTGAAAGCCTTGCTTTAGATAGGCAGCCGCATCCTCACCCATTTCTTTCGGGGAGTTCACGCTGACGGTATAGTCAGTCTCCAATTGGTCACGGTAGCCACCCAGGAATTGATACAACGGCATTCCTGCGCGCTGAGAAATGAGGTCGTACAATGCAATGTCTACCGCTGCCTTCGCACTCGTATTTCCTACCATGGATTGATGCAGGGTTTGGAAAACTCGTTCATAGGCAAGCAAATTCAAGCCGATGAGCTGAGGTCTCATTGTATTCATAATCGCCGACTCGATACTCTCGATGCTGTCTCCGGTAATGACGACAGTAGCTGAAGCTTCGCCCCACCCGACCATACCGTTGTCGCAGGTGATTTTCACCAGAATCGATTCCAGACTATGCACCGTACGCAAAGCCGTTTTAAAAGGCTTTTTCAATGGAACAGATATTCGTTTTACTTCGATGGCTTGAATAATCATGTTTTCCTCCATCTTCTCCAGCACTCGTGCTTTCTTTAGCTGTGTTTTTTCTAATAGACATACTAAATTATAGCACTATTAAAAATTCTAGCAAAAAAGGGGGGAGAGTCATTCCAGCCGCCTGAAATGACTTCTCCCAACTCACTCTTTCTTACTTCACGACAGCTTTTCTCAGGTCTGTGTAGCTAAGTGAAGAGCTTTGTACACCACTTACTTTTTCGCTTGAGAGCAAGGAAGTGTTGTAGAAATAAAGCGGTGCGATTGGTGCTTCATCCAACAAGATTTTTTCTGCATCATGCAGCAGCTTCAGACGTTTTGCATCGTCTGGCTCCTTGTATGCGTCTTGGATCAGCTTGTCGAATTGCGCATTGCTCCAGCCCGTACGATTGCTTGCTGCCTTCGATTGGAAAATATCGAGGAAGTTGATCGCATCACCGAAGTCAGGCAACCAAGAAGAACGAGCAATTTGATACTGCAATTGCTTTTGCATATCCGTCAAAACTTTGCCTTCTACTTTTTGCAGCTTCACATCAACTCCCAGTGTCTGCTTCCACATTTCTTGCGCGGCTTGTGCCGTTTTTTCATTAGCCGTTCCACTGCGGTACGTGAGTGTAACCTCTGGCAGCTTTGTGTAGCCTTTTTCTTTCATTCCTTGTTCCAGGAGCTTCTTCGCTTCATCTGGGTTGAAGTTCACCAATTCTCCGCCTACTTCACGGAATTGTCCTTCACCGTTGGCATCAGGCAAACCATACGATACGAAGCCTGTTCCCGGTTTTTGCTGACGCATCAGCACCAGGTCAACCAGCGTTTGACGGTCAATCGCCAAGCTAAAGGCTTTACGAATATTGGCGTTATCAAATGGCTCCTTCGTTACGTTGAAACGATAGAACTCTGTACCTGCTCCGTCACGCACGAATACTTTGCCTTCTTTAAACAATTGGTCTGCCATGTCTGCAGGAACGGTTGTCGTTCTGTGCAGCTCTTCGTTCGTAAACATTTGATACTCGGTATTCTCGTCATCGATCATTTTCCAAACGGCACCAGGCAGAGTTACGTTTGCGGCATCCCAGTACGTATCGCTCTTCATCATTTTCAGTTCACTGTCATGTGCCCACTCTTTCAGCTTGAATGGTCCATTTCCAACAAAGCTTGCGGCTTCTGCTGCCCATTTCGGATCTTTTTCAACGGTTGCTTTGTGCACAGGGAAGAAAGCTGGGTTGGATGCCAACAGGAGCGTCCAGGAAGCTGGTTGAGCGAGCACGACCTCTAGTGTTTTGTCGTCCACCGCTTTTACTTTTACGCCATCCGCCGGACCTTTACCGCTGTTATATGCCTCCGCTCCCTCAATAATGTACGCGAGGGATGCTGCCGGAGATGCCAGTGCAGGATCAAGCATGCGTTTCCACGCGAATTCGAAGTCCTGAGCCTTTACCGGTTCACCATTGGACCATTTGTTGTCACGCAGGGTAAAGGTGTAGGTTTTGCCATCCTCGGAGATTGTCCACTCGGAAGCGGCCGCCGGTTGAGGCTTTTGATTTTCATCCAAGCGAGTCAAGCCTTCCATCAAGTTGTTCAAAATGTTATAGGACGGCTCATCGAAGCCAATCGGCGGGTCCAATGACGTCGGTTCCTTGATATTGTTCAGCAACAGGAGCTTTGCCGCTTGATCGCCCGGCGTCGGAGCGTTTGGCTGAGCCGTGTTACCTGGTGCAGGCTCACTCGGTGCAGCTGGTTGACCCGATGTACATCCAGCCATGAGCATGGACACACCGAGCGTAGCCGTCAGCAACAATGTTGATAGTTTTTTCACTGTTTCTTCCCCCTTATTTTTTTGTTTTTGTATGACGTAAAAGGATAGCGCCGTCAGACGACACCCTCTTTTACATGAATGAAGCCAGGCTTGACCACTGCCCTCGACAGCCATGAATCAGGTCCCCGTTGGCGGTTGCATCGACGCCAGCAACTTCTTCGCCCGCGGGTCCTGCAACCAACAGGAAACCGCGTGTCTGCTATGGACATGGGTCTCCGCAGGCTGGTAATTCCGACATACTTCCAACGCGTAGTCGCAGCGCGCAGCGAATGCACAGCCAATTGGCGGACTGAACAAATCCGGGGGGGTTCCAGGTATGGGACTCAACGGAATAGAGCGATCCGCATCCAAACGAGGCATCGACGCCAGCAAGCCTTTGGTGTACGGATGCTGCGGATTGTAAAAAATGTCGCGAACAGGTCCGGACTCTACCACTTTTCCGGCATACATCACGTTGACCCGATCCGCAATCTTGGCGACGACTCCCAAATCATGCGTGATAATAATGATCGAGACCCCCGTCTTTAGCTGAATGCTTTTGAACAGCTCGATGATTTGCGCCTGAATCGTTACATCCAAAGCTGTCGTAGGCTCATCCGCAATCAGAATGGACGGCTTACATACGAGCGCAATCGCAATCATGATCCGTTGGCGCATCCCGCCACTGAACTGATGGAGGTACTGCTTGAGACGACTTTCCGGATTGGCGATCCCGACCAAGGTGAGAATTTCAATCGCTTGCCGCTTGGCTTCGCTTCTTGCAACCTTTTGATGGCGAATGATTCCTTCCATGATCTGCTCACCAATGGTAATGGTCGGGTTGAGTGACGTCATCGCATCTTGAAAGATCATGGAGATTTCTTTCCCACGCAGCTCACGCATTTGCTTTTCCGGCAGCTTTGCCAGGTCCTGCCCTTTAAAATGAATGCTTCCACCCGCGATTTTTCCGATATGCTCCGGGATCAGACGCATGATGCTCCTTGCAGTCACGCTCTTCCCACATCCGGATTCACCAACAATCGCCAGTGTCTCCCCTTTGTTCAAAGTAAAGTTCACGTCCCGAACGGCGTTCACTTCACCGCCATGCGTCTTAAATGTGACCCGAAGCCCACTGACTTCCAGCAGCTTTTCCATTTTATCCATGTTGCCTACCTCCTTGACTTCGGATCGAACGCATCGCGCAAGCCGTCACCGAGTACGTTGAACGCAAGCATCGTCAGCGAGATTAAGAAAGCAGGGAAAAAGAGTCGCCACCAATGACCGGACAAAATTGTGGAGAGCCCATCGTTAGCCATTACACCCCAGCTAGCCTTTGGCGCCTGAATACCGAGACCGAGGAAACTCAGAAACGCCTCTGCAAAAATGGCTGATGGAACAGATAACGTGACATAGACAATGATGATGCCAATTGTGTTGGGCAGCAGGTGCTTGCGAATGATGTAGAAAGGCTTTGCTCCCATTGTTTTTGCCGCCAGTACGTACTCCGAGTTTTTCATTTGCAGGACCTGACCACGCACAGTCCGTGCCATCCCGATCCAGCCTGTCGCACTTAACGCGATAATAATGGTTAAAAGTCCTGGCCCCATGACGACCATCAGCAAAATCACAACCAACAAATAAGGAAGTCCGTACAAAATGTCGACGAAGCGCATCATGATATTATCGATTCGCCCGCCCAAATATCCGGCAATTCCTCCATACAAGACACCAATGAAAAAATCGATAAGTGCTGCTGTCAAACCGACAAACAGGGAAATGCGCGCACCATACCAAACACGAGTGAACACATCACGGCCAAAATCATCGGTACCAAACCAGTTCGCTTCAGATGGCGGCTTGTTTTTCATAATAATCGACTGTTTAGCGTATTCATGACCAGAGATCATCGGTCCAATCGTAGCCATAACCCCAAGCAAGATAATCACCACCAACCCCATCAGAGCCAGCTTGTTTCCTCTCAGACGAAGCCAAGCTTCTTGCCAAAACGTCAGTTGAGGTCGCACAATCGCTTCCGCATTGAGGTTGTCTTTGCGCATGGGGATAAATAAATCATCAGAAACGATCATCCTTCGCTCTCCTTTCGATGCAGCTTAATTCGTGGATCAATGATGCCGTACAGTACATCGACGACAAACATCAGGAATATCAAAAGTGTGCTATAGAAGACAGTCGTTCCCATAATGACGGAATAGTCACGGTTATTAATGCCAGCGACGAAGTATTTCCCCATCCCAGGGATCGCAAATATTTTTTCGATCACAAAGCTTCCCGTTAAAACGTTGGCAATTAGTGCGCCTAAAAGCGTGACCACAGGCAAAATCGCATTGCGAAGTGCGTGCTTCAATACAATCGTCGCCGGAGACAGCCCTTTTGCGCGAGCGGTTTCAATGTATTCCTGGGTCAACACTTCCAGCATGTTGGTACGAGTCAAACGAGCGATAATCGCAATCGGACCAAACGCCAATGCCAGCGCTGGCATAATCACATGCTGCCAGGTACCCCACGTTGCGGTCGGCAACAGCTTCCATTCGACCGCCAAATATTTGATTAATAAGGAAGCGACAACAAAGCTGGGAACAGATATCCCGATAACAGCAATAATCATGGCAAGGTAATCAATGAGACGGTTATGCCGTAGTGCGGCGATCACACCAAGCGCGATACCGGTGACAATCGCAAAGACGACAGAAATCAGACCGAGTTGAAAAGAGACGGGGAATCCACGGGCGATCATTTTGTTGACAGTATCTGAACTGTTGGCAAGAGATGGCCCGAGGTCAAATTGCACCAGCTTTTGTAAGTACAGCCCGTATTGGACCAGTAGCGGCTTATCCAGGTTGTAGTAGGCATTGAGGTTAGCTTCCACCGCTGGGTCTAATGCCTTTCCTTCTCTTTCAAAAGGAGATCCTGGAACGGCATGCATCAGGAAAAAGGTGAGGGTAATGATGAGCCATAACGTCACGATCATGGAGATAAATCTGCGGAAGACAAAAGATAGCAAGGACTCTCCTCCTTTTCATCAAAAACTGACCTCTCGTAATAAGCAAAAAACCCAGCAAATGCGCGTGATCATGGCATTTGCTGGGTTTTACTTACGTGTATGCCGTGCATACGAATAAATAAAGCAGCGGGTGTATTCATTTGGTGACTGTGGCTTTATTTCTCGCGGAAACTGCTTGTTTGTACTTCTTTTGCGCGTCCTTAAACGCTGCAATCAATGTTTTTTGGGAAGATCCAAAATACCGAAAGCGAATCTCTTCGCCAATTTCCTCCGACGCCATAATTGAATGACCGATAAAGATCGACCGAGCAAAGTCAGACGTCAGTTGGACCGTGGAGGAGCAGGCCGCATCTACGATCTTGTCGTTGGAAGTATCGACAACCAATCCGATAAAAAAAGCACTGAATTGCTGTGTAATCGGATTGTTCGAAGAGGACTGTGCATCGCCTACGATATAAATGGTATCTTTATCAAACAAATTAATAACCCCACTTTTACTATGCTTAACGGACCGGCAAACGGGATGTTCGGAGAGCGACTTCCTCACAATCGCAAGCTGGGTAAGCACTTTCCTACATAGTACCAGAAGAATTTGCAATTTGTAAATAAGTCTGACTAATCTTTCAGTTCTTCTACAGATACGACTGGAAACGAATGCGACGGCAGCATTGGCAGAAACGGTCGCTCGTCGATGTAGGCAACTACGACATGGGATGGACCGACCATTGTCTTCGGTGCGAGCTGCAGTTCCTCCCCACGCTCAGTGACAACAGTAATTTGCAGCATTCCACCTCCCGGACGCACTGGTCCTTTCGTTGCTCGCTCTGTCACGAGGGTTGTCCCATTGTACTGTAGGCGTAATTGGAGGTCATGGCGCCACGATCGGAAATCCACATAATAGCGTGAGAAAGGAATGGGATCAGTGGTCACACTGTCTGCTTGAGGGACGAACATGGCTTGCTCACGACGGTAGCCACCGTTCTCGTACATTCTGTCATCAAAACGTTTGAGAGCCTCGTCTTCGAGCAGGTCAATTACACCCTCTGTTTTCAATATTGGATCGACAGCAAATGTTGCGTGATGATTAGACAACTCCAAGAGTATCTTCATTTCTGTTTTTTTCTGCATGGCGATGTCTGCATCTACAATAAACATACCTACCATCAAAAAGAACAGCATCGTAGAAATGGATAAGATATTTATACCCGTAACGATAGCCTCCTAATGGGAGCTTTTACAGATCGTAGTCCATGATGTTAACCGTACCTATTCTTTGGACTTGCAAGGAATCAGCCGGCATTGGAATCCAGGAGGTAAAGCGGGGGTATGGAATTGCCAGCTCCACGACAAACTCATCTTCGTGGCTCCACAGGACGGGATCAAAAGAACGAGTGCGAATGACACTGACAGACAGATCCTGATCTGGAATGGAGAACTTTTTCTCCCTCAGCTCCCGAGCGATTAGTGCCCGAACCTCTTGTTGCAAGTTGCCTTCACTCGTCCCCCCGTGGTTGCTGACGTATTTCGTAGCGGCCGCGCTCACTTCCAATAATTCGTTTCTGGCCTGAACGACCGTATGTACCTGTAAAAGTCCTAATGGAACGAGTAGCATAACCATAATGTTCAGAATCACAGCGATTAATTGACCCATTAGCCTGTACCAAAACGCGTTACTTCAGCGAGCAAATCACCGAAAAACTGCGTGCATGCCGAAAGGAGATTTTGCGGACCGGTGAGAAGCATACCTACCGTCAAAGGCAATACAATAGCCATTACTGCCAAAATGCTAATCATTTTATTCATGCACTACCACCCTGGATCAAAGTATTCGGACGGACGGCTTCCCGTAAAGGAAAAGGATGTATCCCCCTCCACAAATTTGTGCAGCCATTGGGTCACTTTTGAAGGCTGGATAGTAACTGACAAGGTAATCGCCTCCTGTGTCTCTTTGCGAGCTCGCTCGCTCTCGGTTCGAGGCCAGCTCCCGGCAAACGCATCCTCTGTCACTTCCCAACCCAGTTCTTTCATTTTCAGAAGATAGTAATCTGCTAACGTCGGCTCCAAATACCCGATGTCCTGCATATCATCCAGTAAGTCAGCATAGATTCCACGGGCAATCGCCCTTTCCATTGCGTACAAGTGGTAAGCTCCCAGTGCAGAAGTAACCAATAAAAGGACCAGTAGACAAATAAGAAAGACTTTTGCTTTCACCATCGTTTTAGAAACGCCAGCTCTTCTTTAATGGAAGATAACCGTCGCTGCTCGATACACCCTTTCTTGTTGTGTCTGTTTAAGCTGCTCCTCTGGCTGGAGATTCCAAAGCATCGCGCACAAGCTCCCTACCATAATCGAAATGATGAGAAGAACGTGAATGTGCAGCATCAGTTTGACGACGTATAGGAAGTGCCGTTTTGCATCCTGAAGTTGATGTTTTCATTGCGGGTATCGTAGTTCAGCGATGTGATGGATTGATTAATGCTCTCGGCAGAATCGTTTGCCGCAGGGCTTAATTCATTACCATAACTGCTGACACCGATCCCTAACACCATAACGCATGCTAAAAATATAAAGAACATCTTTTTGCTGCATTCCTCTGGATTCCCTCTCTTGTTCTGAGGTCGTGAAGAATCCTGATTCCATACCTTTTAATTGTATTTTCCATCCCTTTGTGTTCCAAGCAGTTCCTTAACGACGGTTTGCAATTTGGTTTGCAATGTTTGCACAAAAAAGCCTTCCTCCGTTTTTGGAAGAAGGCTTTTCATCGTACATAATCCATTAGACTTCGTATGTATTCTGATATGTTTTTTCCTCGTTACCAATCTTTTTGTTTAAAGAAGCCGCAAAGTTTAAAAGAGCCATTTTTTCTGCTGCGACATCAGAAACAAAAATTGCATTTTCCTCATTGCCGTCTACTGATGTGTAATCAAGAGTCATAAATAGTACCTGTTGCTGTTTGGTTTTTGTCCCAACACCAGATATTCCTCCAACAACTGCGCCCAATGGACCTAAAAGAATTCCTCCAGCGATAGCACGCTTGATTACGGATTTTTGTTTTTCTTGTAGCTGATCCTCGTTAAAAGCTTTCGCTGACTTTATTCGTTCTAGTGAAATGAATTGCTTGTTGTTAATAGCTAATTTGTCAGGATAAAGATGCAACGTCACTTTCACTCCATCTGACAGTCCCTTTATTCCGCTAACGTAGTTAGTCTGAACCATTCCAATGTAACCCATTTTTTTCTTGACGATAAAACTCGCTAATCCCGCAAGCGCTATGATTGCAACGATGATTATAACAATAGTCACTTAGAACTCCCCATCCCTTCATAGAAATCTATTTTGTGATTCCATTTTACCAAATAATGAAAAGTTGCCCAAATATAATCGCAAACAACAAAAACCCGCCTTCCCATTAATATAGTGGCGGGCAGTAAAATGTATTGTTTAAGTGCTCACATCGATTATTCTTTCCATGTTAATCCATTGGACATCCTCAACTGTTAAAAGCTTTACTTTTCTTGTATTCGCATTGATCTCTGGCACTGCACCCCACATAGTGCAAATAGTGCCTAGCTCGTCTTTCTTATGTCGCCACCATGTGATTGATACTGCTTTTTCTTTTTGCTGTGCATCCCGTAGTAGGTAGTCAAATGTTGCAAGTTCATCCTGCTCAAGTATAGGCATAGGTACGAGTTTGTCGTCTTCCTTCATTTGCAGATAGAGCTCGCGCTGTTCTGGTAATACAAACCGAGATGAGCCGAATAAATTATCGATTTTCTTTGCCATTATTACCGTCCCTTTCGCTCCCACGTTTCGTATACTTCCATCTTGTCTGGTTCAGACCTATGCCACTCAATGTATTCCTCTTTCGCCAGAACCCCCAACACCGTCATGATGCCGCCTCTATCCCGTCCAGTCTTAATACACAATTCGTCTACTGTTGGTGTTCTACGCCGCCCTGCCGAATAGTTGCTAATCACTCGCAATACCTTCCGCTCGATATCAGATAACACACCTATCCCTCCCTAGATAAACGAACGCTTGTTCCTGTATTATATGAGAACAAAACAAGAACAGACAATCATAATTTTTTCCAAGAAACTGTTTACACGTATTATTATACGTGTTATAATTAGATCAAGAAGGAGGGGAGTTATGGCAAGTCACTCATCACGAGAAATTATACGAACACTTGAACAAGACGGGTGGTACTCGGTACAAACAACCGGAAGCCACTGGCAGTTCAAACACAAGACTAAACCCGGACGAGTGACAGTACCGCACCCTAGAAAAGACATTCCACTCGGAACAGTAAAGAAGATCGAGAAGCAGGCGGGGATTAAGCTCTAGTCCCCTCCCGGACTTCTTTTTGTATAGATGTTGAAATATCACTCAAACTAAACTAAGAGGCGGGGATACACGAATGAAAAAAGACCGTTATATTTATCCGGCGTTCTTCTTGTTTGAGCAAGACGGCATTTCCGTTTCATTCCCGGATTTACCTGGTTGCCTCACTTGCGGGGATGATCCAGAGGAAGCCTTTCGCATGGCGCGCGAAGCTATGGCTCTTCACTTATACGGAATGGAGCAGGATGGTGAAGCAATCCCGGAGCCTTCCTCGCCGTCCGCATTAAGACCGGAGTCTAGTGAAGTCGTTACGCTAGTTGAAGTCTGGATGCCTCCATTCCGCGATGAAATGGAGAATAGAGCCGTTAAGAAGACATTGACCATCCCCAAATGGCTGGATGATCTGGCGCAAGAGAACAAGGTGAATTTCTCACATGTTTTACAAGACGCACTAAAAAAGCACTTGGGTATTTCTAATAAGAACGCATAACGCAAAAAAGCCCTCCCCGGATTGTTCCGAAGGAGGGCTTCACTCGTTTAAAATAAGCCTTCTATAGCTTTCAATATCTGTTGTTGTGCTTCCTCATCAATACCAATATAAGCGCCAGCAATAGCCAGCCCACCCGTAATAATAAGCAACACAGATTTCTTATGCTTGCTCAGAAAGTCTTTCATGATTCTACACTTCTCCTCTCAGTCCCACCGTATTTGTACTTCCATCCCATTCAACCTGTAAGGCAAGCACAGCAGCCAGCTCACGAGCCGGAGCGTAAGCTGAACCCGACACAACCTTTTCAGTAAGGTCTCTACCATTAACACGAACGTCCTTCGTTTGTTCGATCCATTCCACTTTGCCGCCTGCTGCATTTGCTACTGCTCGGACTGGCAGCATAGAAACGCCATCTTGTAGGAAGCCAGTTGCCGAGAGCAATGCTCCATTCAGTTTAATGGCAACCGGAACTTGTTTGGGCTTGTCCACTTTACCCACAGCTTTTTGTAAGAACTGTGAGTAATTTGTGCGGAACGTGCCCATCGGGAATGCCGGGCAGTTTTTCCATGAATAGCCGGGGTACTCCTGGTGACCAAACACCTGCGTCATGGATGGAATCTGTGCCTGTAGATACTGGATAAGACGATTTGCCGACTCGAGCTGTGCTGCTGTAGGTTGCTGTGTCCGGAAGTCCCCGACAAGGCAAATGCCTAGCGCATGACGGTTGCTATTCCCTACATGGTAGGAGATTGCCTCTGGATCATTGCACCAATAGATCACGCCATCTTTTTGAATCACAAAATGATAGGCAATGCCCGGCCATCCGTTAGTACCTACATGATAGCGTGCAAATGCCTCTGGCGATCCGCTTACAGTAGCCGAATGATGCATGGCTGCTGATCGGATATCCGTTAGCTTGCGCCGTCCATATCTTAATGTTTTGTGGCGTGGCAAAGAGGTGCGAACGTCCACCACGCGCGCACCTGGGATAGTAATATTCATTTTTACTTTTGCTCCTTTCGTGCAGCTCGTTCAGCCTTAGCTTTGATCTCTGATCCGACCAACTTCTCAATTGATTTTGGCATGGGCCAGTTTGCTCGATGTGCGTTTGCAGTCAGGCTCGTCCAGGTGTGGTAAATCAGTCCGAATGTCACGCCGTAGAACAAGAAGCCTGGCGTTCCCATAACCTTATCCAACAAATTAGCCAATGCAGGCAGAGCTAATAGAAAGAGAGTGCGTGGTATGCGGCTTATGCCATAGTCAGACGAGTAGGAAAAATCCTTTTTTGCTGCTGATATGCCTGTGATCCAATCAAGGATAATCATGAAGAAAAGCACGATCAGAATATCGAGTCTACCAGTCCCATAGAAGTAATGGAAAATCGGAGTTAGAAAAGCCCCTGTTGTTGCTGCAATACCATTGGCTGGTGTCGCAACGTTGTCCAAACTTTGTACAAATTTCATTGGTCCGTCCTCCTCACCCCCTTGGGGCAAAAGTAAAGGGAGCCGCATTAGCAGCTCCCCATGAAAAAACGCCTTCTCTAAATGATGAGTCGGCGCATTATTTCGGTGTGTCTATTTTATCGAGAATGTAGTCGATTTTCTCCTGCATGGTACGCATGTGATCTCTAAGTTCGGCGATCTGCTCCTCTGGAGTAACATACAGTTCATCTGGAAAATCAGGATTCCTGTAAAAGCCAGCTTCTGGCGTATAGCAATACTCCATGATCCGTACATCTCCAGGAATGATCTCTACATCATGGATCACGTAGTCTTCTGTATTGGCGTAAACGGTATGGCCCACATCAATCCCATTTTCTACAACAACGGCCTTGTGCCCAATGTACAATATGGTTTTGTCTGTCGCTTTTGTCAGCACCTTCACAACGGTCACCGCCTTCTAAAATAGTGTTTTCGGTATCAGTAGTTCTGTCGGCGAAATGGCGATCCCAACGAACACTCCGCTTTGATCTTGTGAAATGATTCCGTTTGACGTGTTGTAGTAGTAATTCTCTCCTGGCCTTAGTCCAGTGTGTCCTTTCGAAACACCTCGTGCCAGCACCTTGCCTCCTGGTTGAGCAACACCAAAGTTTATACCGGCTCCTGCTACAGTCAAATCAACGACACTGCCATTAGGCAGAATTTTTACTACCCGCCCCTGTGTTAATGTGCCGCCTGGTGAAACAATCACGTCCGTTGCATCGCCTGCCACTCTACTTTCCCAAAACGGGAATTGGATAATCATTTGGTTGCTGGCAACAGCCAATCCAACCTTATGATTGACGTTGGTAGCAGTAATGTTCCCATTATCATCGACATACTGATGATTCCCAGCCGCCAACGAACCTCGAGCTTTTGAAACACCGCGCATACCCACTTTTATCGTTTGCCCCGCTGTGCCACCATTCAACGCAATCCCTTTTGAACCTAACCCGCGTATTTTGTAACCTTTCAACAACCCTTTATAAAAGCCAGCTTTGTAACTACCAAATGGCATAACTAGTCTGCCTTGTCTCTCATAAAGCAACGGTGAAAACACATCAGTTGCAAACTCTTGCCTTCCGTCCACCCAGAAACTTGTTGGGAATGTTATTTCATTATTGGTAGATGTAATCGCGATTTTCTGAAAATAAATATAGTCCAGATTGGTATTTACATAGGTCGCTACATAATAATCTGTACCGTTTCCGTCTTGTTTCAGAAAGTTCACCTTTAGACCAAGACCTGCAAGCACCCCAATCATAGCCCGAGAATTGTGATACGTAAGAACATCACCAGCGACACTGAATGAATGAGCATATCCCCCAGTTGCGGTATTATGCGGTAATGATGTCACAAGGCAAATTCTATCCGGTCCAGACTTTGCCGCCCAGCAATAAGACGCTTCATAAAAGCCTATACTTGCAAACGCGTTATCGACAAAATCGATTGTGCTACCGTTTACTTTCAACAACCGTGCATACAGCGAATATGGGCTTGATTGGGAGTTCCAAGCAACAAAAACGCGTGTTGGCGATAAAACAAGCAGGCAAGCACGATACCCTTCTACGGACGTCATTGCCCACGGCTGCGTATAGGTAACGGTCATACCTGAAACCGTTGCAATTGAAAATCTAAGCTCTGTTCCTGAGCTTCCGTCACGCCATGCTACTATCGCTTTATTGGTTTCAAGCAAATCAGCCAATATCTTATCATTATTTTGAAAACCATATGGTGGGTCTTTGACTAACCCAAACGAGATGACGTTGTTCGCTGTAGAGACGACAACTGATCTCACGTGATGAGCATTTGTGTTATTGTATCGAAGTACGTACATAAGCAAAACCTTGTCCGTATCCACTAAAACAGGAGTCATGTGTTTTGGCTCCTGGTTAGTATGAGCTGCTTCGAAGACTACAGGTGAGCCAACGGACATATTCCCCGCATCATCAATGGTCATGATCAATGCGGCTGCATGCCAGAGTGCATTTGTGCCGTTTTGCACCTTGTACGCAATAAATGCACGGTTCTCGTCCAATTTGCACGCCCCAACCGCTTGAACATTTTGACCGACCTCGAAATTCAAAGCAGTTGGTGTGTCTTTGGTGAATTCAGCTTTTGTTTTTCGGACATTCCCGTTGATATACTCCACAACATCCCCTGCTGTCACCGTTTCCCCTGGCGCAACTTGCAATCTTGCGACGATACCCTCGCCAACATTTTGTCCTGCTCCGCCCCCCAAACCGTGAGCCAGTAACAAGCTATCGATATCCATTATGAATTGCCCTCCTTAGAAGTTTGGTACTTTTGACGTAATCAAGCCGTCTGAATCATACATAAAGGTCCAGCTTTTCGTCTCCAGCGCCACGGTTCCAGCGTTGTTGTAATACGTCAATGAGAGGGTTTGGTAATTACCATTGGCATCAGGATTGGACAAAATGGATTGGGCATAAATGGTGCCGTCAGCTCTCTTGTGGTCTACCACCTTGTACAGAAGTTTCATTTCGTCTTTACTGCCTGCATACTGACGTAAGTTATTATGCTGGCTTACGAGATACCAAGGTGTCCATTTTCTCTGTGTTCCGATATCCTGAGAAAACCGCTCATATGTCCCTGTGCCATCGAATGCGGTCATAACTTGATGAACCCATCTTGCTCCACCATCTTGACTATGGGAAGTAACTTGACAATAACGCCACCCATGAGTACCACCAGGGCAAGCGTTTAGCAAAAGGTTCCCGTCGTAAAAACCTGTGGTTGTTACATCGTTCCAGTCTCCTGTAACACTTTGTGTCTTTCTTACATACTGCGCGTGCGGATCGCCTGCCGAATTGTGGTTTCCTGCATGGAAAAGCTCATTGCCATTTAGCCTCGCCTTTCCCTTTGTAACGAAATGAATATTTCCGTTCTCCATTTCGTTACCGATGGACAAATCAGTGCTGCCTGCATTTGGATATCCGAAATATCCAGAACGTGTATTTGGGGCTTGGGTGTCTCCGTAGAAGCCGATGTAAACATGATCAGAATTTCCTGCCTTTACGCTCACGATTTCCCCGCCGCCGTCGAAACTCACAACGCCCTTAAATGTATCCCCGGTGAGCCTTGCAGCGTTTTCCAGTGTTGTGCGAGGCTCCGTCTTCCAGTCTGATTTCCCTGTGATTTTCTTAATCATGTTCGCCAGACCACCAAGCAAAGCTGATAATAACCCTGTATTCACAGGCGTTTGCGTCTGATCAATTGTTCTATTCCCAATCGCTGCGTCTGTTGCAGCGCCGTCAACAAGCCGATCCGCCACAAGTTTTCCGTCTTCCCCTTTGGCTACAGCTTTCTCTTGCAACTCTTTTAGAGCCTTATAGGTGGTATTCATAAACCAGTTCCAAACGGACGCTGGCGGCTTCTCTTCCGGCTTCCATCCCTCGTCAAGTTTCGTTTGGTTTGGCTTCGGCTCTGACTTATTCCACTCTGGCAACGGGCTATTGTACGACACGGCTCTCACCCCCTTCTAAATAGGTAAATCAATATCGTCCTCAGGGTCGTATGTATAGCCAAGCGTGCCTCCGGCCGTCCCATCTGCGGACAAAAAACCCGTGTTTCTGTCATATTCGCTTTCAGTGTAGTTGGAGGAAAAGGCGAACGTCCCCTCAAACAGTACCTCTGCCTTTACCCCGGATGCTGTGACTAGGTTGACTAATCGCCCAAACTGGGTAAGTGTGAGGCCCGTTTTGGTTATTTCTCCACCAGGGACATTTACGTGTAGAACAGCATCCCGCCCCACTTCCCATAGTTCGCGTACTTCTACGACTGTTGGATCGACTTGTAATAGAAACGCCAAAAAGTCGATGATCGTGTCAATTGAGCCGTTGGAAAGGTTGCGCTTGATCTTCGACTTAATCAGCACGCGATATACCTCATCAGAGGCTTGTCCTCGGCTTTGTCCTACATTCCGGCCATGTCGATCTAACGTGTGCCCTTCTGCTTGATCAATATCTTGCCACTCTTTTATTTTGGTTAAGACATCCCGATTCTCTTGGATGTGGTAGGCTGCGATCCGCATTAATTTACTGACATTACTGCCTGGATTCTTGTTGAAATTGTCCGTCAGGCGCTCCAGCATCCGATTAAATGCCGCATTAGACAACCGTAACCACCACTTTATCCCATGAC
The DNA here is from genome assembly GCF_006715575.1 of Brevibacillus sp. AG162. Classification (NCBI taxonomy): domain Bacteria; kingdom Bacillati; phylum Bacillota; class Bacilli; order Caryophanales; family Paenibacillaceae; genus Brevibacillus; species Brevibacillus sp. AG162. The sequence goes on along the minus strand of NZ_VFNO01000016.1, from coordinate 50,446 downwards.
GTTTGCGCAACTTCCATCGTGCTAATTCCCACGTCTGCTGCTGTATAGTCAATGCCATTGGTTGAAATAGTCACAACCGCATTTTTCACACCTGGGATACCGAATGCTGTAGCAACGACTTTTGCGTGAATCACATCGTCGCCCATACTCAAACCGGAATACGCTGTGTGGGTCTGATCCTGGCCACCGATGTATTTGATAACTTCCAGCTTCAGCACATCAGCGCCATCTGTAGGGAAGGAGGCGGTTTTGGCAACGTTTATCTTCACCCAAATAGCTTTCTCTGCCGCATAGGAAAAGCCTATTTTCTTGTCCTGTCCGCTCTTATCTTTCACAACCTGCATTTGGGAACCATAGGCACGGATGCCCCCAGGCTTTGCTTTCAGAATAACGGATGCAATGTCCTCTGGTTGTCCGCCCAAGACCACACATTCAAACGAATGCGGCGGTCGTCCATCTGCGTCGACTACCTCGTCATCGTTTTCAATGACGATCGCAGCGCGAAGCCCTGGAACCTCGTCAATCAGTGTCGCCCTAATTCCGTCCGTTGTGGAGGCCCCGCCTTTTGCTACGGAAATGTCCCAACGATCCCTGAATTTATCGTCCGTCTCAGCATCTTGCCCGTGCTGTGTCGGTTCTGGATTGGTTATGCTCAACACCCCGTCCATTGGTGTAACAATAACTTTGATTGTGCCTGCTGGTACATTCCCAGAAGCTCCGGGCTCTACCGCCTTGATTGCCACGGCCACAACCCCGTCCTTATCACTGTCTTGCACACTTTCCTCAGTCTGGAATAATACCCCACCCTCGGTTTTTCCGATCAATCCTGCGCTCACAACTGCCCCCGGCTCTACCGCAATGTGCAATGCTCCCGTCGAGTATTGGGCCCCTTTCGGTCCGATCCCTACGTTTTTTCCGAGCTTGTGTAAGCTGACCCCATTGGCCGAATCCATGTATCCTGAGTTGTAAACATCTTCGATCAATTCGGCTGTTTCTGCTCTTTCATACGCCCAAAGCTTTATCAATTTTCCCAGTTTTGATCGATCCGACAGATTCACATTCGCGCCAAATTCAATCCGGGCTTGTTCCTGCATCTCAGCCAAATAATCTTCGTACCTTTTTCTCTGAAAACCCTGCGCTGTTAGCATCGTTAAAACACCCCTTCTACAACTGACCCATCAAGCTTGGTAAAACGAAACCGTCCAGACAAACTCCGCTTTGTTCTGTCAAATTCCCAAAGGATCTCCTCGACACTCGACACTCGATCCTCTTGTAACACAGCAGCTACCAGTTCCTCTGTTACCAGGTCTTTGTTGAACTTTTTCCCTAAAACTTCGAAACGTCGGAATCCATGCCCTTGGGGATTCAAAAACCATTCGCCTAAATTAGTAGAAAGGATGTCTGCCACACACTGACACAACTCCTCATCACCATCGACCATTTGCAAATCATTTTGTCCGTCCAAAATGAAGTCCCCTGTTTCGTCAACCTCAAAGTCGATCAATACCTTTCCCCCCTGGACATCCCGGTAATTTTGACACCGTTCCCCTTCGGATTGTCGGCTCTGATCGTAACGCCTAAAGGTGCTACAATTTCGATCCCTGCTGCTGTGTCGTCGTACATTTTGATCCCACCCGCCTCGGACAGCAGAAACCGGGTTTTCATGTCCTTCGAAGCAATGAGCAAATCGCGGGGATTGAGCGTAATCTCGTTGTTATTGTCGGCAACATCGACATGTGTCTTCGGTAACGGCCGTGTAAAAAGATTGATTCCACAAACGACAATGGCGTCATCTATAGAGGCCATACGGTCAGTTTCTGGAGCTGTGTCCTCGTGCATCACACTATCAATGTCACGCATAGAAAAAGACACCATCACGTAATCGCCTTTTTGATAGGGGACTCGCATAACAAACTTACTCGTTTGAATCGTGGCCACTGGTACCGCTGTTATTAGATCGCCTCCAGGTACGAGCTTTACGTCTGCTTGCATCTTCTCAGCGTCGTAAGAAATGATTTGACCAATTGCAGACGTGTAAAGTCCTGCGATTAAGCTATTGCGAAAGTCGTTAAAAAAATCAGTGGCCTCTTTCACACCGGGTACACCTCCATTTCAGTCAGAAATGAATTTCCATCGTGGCGGCCAGCTTCCACGCGAAACATGCCATTGGCCGTCTTGCTTTTGATTTGAAGAATGGCGTCTGTCGTGATTCGGTGATTGAGCAAAGTAACCACTTTCCATCCTTGCACCAGCGTTTTTTTCTCGCCTTTCCCAATATCTTTTTCAATCGGTGTTGGACTCGAAACTAAGCCATGATCCTTGTCTATTACAAATCCGATCGTTTGCCCCTCGTTTTTCGGCCGAATGAACACTTTTCCCCGCGTCACATGTGCTTTCGCTCCACAATCCTTGGCAACCTCTGCAATGGCATTCCGCAGCTTCGTGTTGAATACTTTGCCACCTCGGTATGGCCGATCTGCTGGTAAAACAAACGAGCCTATTTCTAGGCCCGTCTGCTTGACCAAATCGGTTAACATTGCCTTGCCTGTAGTTCCAGGTGTGTACGTTTTCTTCACAATCTGGCTATACCACTTTTCGGCACCATCTACGGCCGTAATTTCCGTGATCTTGTCAACGCCTTGCCAAGTGGTTTGTACCTTTTCAACGAACCCAAGTAAGAGACTACCAATGTCACTTTGATAGCCAGCATTCAGGATGATTGCTTGGTTTTTCTTGATCGCCGCAATGGTCGATTCGGCCATGTTATAGACCTTGATCGTACCGACATTTGGCTCTTTGTCGTCGTCAAACGGAACGTCAAAAAAGATCGTCAGGCCGTCCAAGCCTATTCCGTTTTTAAATTGTTTACCACCTACCGTTAGTTCGATCACTCGACCATATAACATAACCTTACACCCCCACCTGCTCCACCATTAGAAACACGGATGTGCCCAATTCATTCCAGCCGACAGACGAGCTTAGTCCGCTCAAGTCCCTCGGTACAATGGCGACCTTCGGCAGCCTCAAATCCGTTGAGTATGAGAAAAGAGGTCGTCCATAAACAATCTTCTCTCCTACTATGATTGGTTCACCGTTACTCGATAGGTTGACAGTAAAGAAATCGAACGAATAGTTGTAATGAATCTCCATGCCATAAATCCGTCCTGCCAAGTCAATTTCAAATCGGTACGGTATTTCGTTTTTATCAATGTCGATGTATTCCATGGCTACCCCCTACTCCAAGCCTTTGTTACGTAAAAAATCAGCCCTCTTGTCAGCGGCTGTTGGCTGACCTTTCACCGTTTGTTGGCGTCCCTTATTGGCGACTGGTTTCGCTGCCACTCTTTGCGGTAAGGCCATGCCTGTGACAGGAGAAGGTTTCGCCACGATAACGCGAATCAACGACATGGAGAAAATAAAACCGTTCTTGGTTTCCTTTCCGTGGTCCGTGTCAAAACTTTGAATCACCATGTTGTCGTACCGAACACGGTTTGTATATGTGAGTAGCTGCCCTTTTTTCTGCATGTCTTCCAACTTGGTTAAGCGTGCAGCCGCATCCGGGCCAATGACAACGCCGTTGATACTCAATGTAGTAGGCTTTCTCTCGATGTGATCCGCTATGCTCTCGCCGCTCTCTATAGGATGCTGTGTCGCGGTTGTTTGACGGCTGGGCTTGTCCGAGTAAACTACGTCAAGTAAAACGCCCCCCAGTAAAGCCATGGGCTGCACCTCCTATCCTTGTTGGGCTTGTAGGCGGGCGAAAAGCGCTGCTACTCGTTGCTCTACCATTTGTGCGAGTTTATTTTCATCAACAGATTGCCCGCCTCCACCTGCATTGATCGTGATATTGATATTGGGAAGAACCGGGGCGGTGCTGGTGGCTTTCCCTGCTGGGATGTTGCTTCCGAGGTTAATCGCAGGCTTGTTTCCGTTTTGCGCTAGGATCCCCGCACTCCTCAGAGTGTCGGATTGTCGCGCTGTTAAAACGGACTCTCCTTTGTGGAGCTCCGCGATATATCCATTCTTCGCGACCTCGGCTAATCCGGTAGCATGCGAGCCATCGATGCCCATATTACGGGCCTTTCTCTTCTCCTCCATGTCTCTAACCTGGATAGAGTAATCGATCGCCATTTCTTCAAATTTCGAAACGTCTGATCCCGTCAGTTCATTCCATTTCTCGATAAGTGGGTTTAAGATTCGAATTACTTTGTTAACCCCGGTTGCAAAGGTGTTGCTCAAGTTTACCCATAAGTCAGAGCCAAAGCGCTTTATGTCGTCCCAATTCTCGTACAGCGCGATCCCCGCGTCGATCAACAACTTCATCGGCCCCATTGCCAGTGATAGCAATGGATTACTGTCGATGATGTTCCACAACTCGATTGCTTTTGCTTTCACGGTGTCCCAGTTCCGATACAAGAGAACACCGATCCCTATTAATGCAGCTATCCCTGCAATTACAAGTCCGACAGGATTAGCAAGCATGGCTGCATTCAGCCCCCATTGAGCAACGGCTGCCGCCAAGGAAACAGTACGCCATGTCTGAATGAAGGTTATTAGACCGGAGATAATCGCCCAAGTCTTGGCCATCGCCACAAAAGCAATACCTGCGGCAGTTACACCAATAACTACCTCTCCAAGTGGCCCCCAATTGTCAAGAATAAAACCAGTCGTCTCCTTGAAACCTTTCAGCACGACGGTGCCCACTGGCGCTAGTTCCTCTACAAGCTTCTTACCTATCTGGGCAATATCGCTTATGACTGCAATAACTACTGGACCGTTTTCTCTGGCGTAGTCTAAGAACCTCCTGAAATCCTCTGAGTCTTTCAATCCATCGGCCCATTTCTTAAACCCTTTGCTCATTCCTACTAGACCTTGTTCCACATCGTCGGCAATCGGATCGAAGGCTCTCAACAAGGACATGAAGCCCATGAAGAAATTGCCGGATGCGTATGCGAATTTCCTCAAGCTATCCGCTGCATTGGTCTCTAGCCATTTAAAGATTTTGAAAAACTCGTAACCATCTAGTTTTGCATTGAAACTCTCAGTCAAATCAACAATAGTCTCAGCAACATTTGAAATCGTCGGTGATAGCTTTGTAAGCAGCTTCTTCACGCTATTCAATCCGACACTAAAACTCCTGAATACTGGCTTTTCGAACTCTCCAACAAACTCTACCCAAAATTCTTTGAAGTCCCGCAAACTGGTTAGTGCGTCCCGTTGTTCGCTGGACATAGATTTGTAAAGCTTCGATAGGTCAGCTAGCGCCTCCGACCTTTCTTTTGCGGTTTTGGCATTTGCAACCTTTTCCTCTAGCTTCTCTACTTCCTCGGCGGCTTCAAAGACCTGAGCCAGCGCTCCGACCGCTACAGCACCAAACGCAACCGCACCTATGCCCGCACCAACTAGCGAAGCAGTCAACGCACCTACAGCAGCGGTTGTTGGTCCTGCTATCGCTATCAGTGCGGCTAAGGCACCAGTTAAGGCTAAACCTAACGCTATGGCCCTGAACGTCGCCCCTTGTATCTCGTTGCTCATCAAGCCAAGTGTCGTGCTTGCAACAATGCTCTCTCTTTGTATGTCTCTGAGCGACTTCTTCCCCATCTTGCCCATCATGGTAAAGTCCCTGGTTGCGTCTAAGATTTCGTTAGCCATGGAAGACAGTGAATCTTCTATCTCATCAATAAGACTATCTGTTTTGGTAAGTGTTTTTAGATCAATGTCGTTAAATTCAATCGACACGATCAGCTCGCGCAATGTCGACATTTCAACCTCCCTCTTTTGGAGGCGTATTCTTATCCATGTAAGCCTTTTGTAGCCGAATAGCTGCAAGCGCTTCTAAAATCTCGTCTGGGTCCCACTCCTTTACTTCTTGCGGGGACACTGGGAAGGAAAGGGCAATAGTATAAGCCCACCAAAACCGCCTTGCATTAGCAATATGGGCCTCACCAACATCATCGATGCTAGTAAGGCCCATCAGTTCATTATTTCCCCCGTTGAAATCGGAAAGCCGCCATTGTTACTTCGTCCAGTTCGGCATAGTCCTCAAAATCGTCAATATTCAATCTTGGCTCAACAACAATGTGTTCTAAAACGATCTCAGTCAACTTTTCTGACGTTTTACCCTTCGAGTCCCACTCATCCATTAGTTTGAGCCAAGGACGGGGAGCTACCTTTTGGAAGGTGTATTCCGTGCCTGTAATGTCGCTCTTATGCTTTTTCGTTGCCATAAATGGATTTTTCACTTTTGTTTCTGGCATGTTCTGTTCCCTCCGAAATGGTTATTTTTTTTACTTCACATCGTAATCAGCTACGTAATACTGAACCTCGACCCCGGTAATTTCCGTGCCACGCTCAAGTGGTGGAAGCTTTAGAACAACAGCCTCTGTACCCCCGACCTTTACCCTTGGATCGTTTTGATCGTCCAAAGAAATGGGGAATGGCTTTTTCGCCTTGTACAGTTGTCTTACATGGTCGAGCGCCGGGCTGTTCTGCTTATACGTAACAGTGATCGTGCCAGACTCGTCAGCACTCTCGGCGAACGTCACAAAACCGTCTGCTCCAACATGTGGGATAATCCCGTCCTCGTTGCGCTCTGCCTTGATAGGTGTACCGTCCATGAATCCAGTGTGGTGTCTTCCCGCGACAATGAGAGACACCTTCTTGAAGCTGTAATTCGTAGATTTTGACATTTGCTACCTCTCCTTTCTTAGACTTGAATTACGCCAGCGACTTTAACGTTATGGATAGCCCCGGCAATAGTTGCCTGCCAACGCATATCCGGTAGCACTCGGTTTGCCCTATCCGCTTTGGAGATTTCCTCGCGACGCGGTGCCGTGACGGTGTAGAGTGGTACACCCTCCTCCTCCGCGATCATGCCGTTGTTGTATCCGCCTTTTAAAGTGGCTTCCATTTCAGCCGCCATCAGTGCAATGCCGCCATTTGTAAAAGGCACTTTGGGCAACGTTGTCAACAGTCGGAAAACATTCTCGGTCATGCGTGCATTGAGGTAATGCGCCGACTGGATAATGTCAATGAATTCCCCTGACGTCGCCCTCGCTGCGGAAACGATGTTTACGCCTCCCTCTCGGATGTACGTCGCCATGTTCTTCTCGTGGATCGCGTTGATAATCGTTTCCTGTTCCGTACCAAAGTTGGCAGGAGATACGCCATTCAGAGACTTAAACTGGACCGTGTAGGAACCAATTTCAAGTGGCGCAATGTAGCCGACAAGCGCCTCTGCCGGGAACTCTGTATCCGCCTTTGGCGTAATCATGATGAACGTGTTGTCACTGTTCAGTGCAGGCAAAGCGACGTTTGTCGTAGAAGCGAAGTAAAGCTTTTCATACACGTTTACCCAGTCAGATAACGCCTTGATTTCGTCATCTCCTTGCTCCGGGCAAACCAGGTAGTAGAAATCAGCGTGTTCCAGCATCAAGGTATTTAATGCTGTTTTCAACTCTTCGGGATTGCCTGTCGTCCCGTCATACTTCGTCCCATATACAGCAAGCTTCTCCGGTTTGTTTTGCTGCCCGAGAAGCTTTTCTGCAAGCTTGTATTCTCTGGAGCTTGTACCAAAGTCTGCGCCAATACCAGACAAGGCAGAATCGCCTGCGTACTCTTTATAAGCTGCCGCTTTGGAAGTCGCCAGCATAAGAGGCGTTCCAAAACCTTGTTGGCTTGCTGCCTTGGTTTGTCGTGTGATCGTTACACTTACATAGCGATTACCCATGCCCCACTCACTCCTTTGTGTAAATTTTGTCGTTAATTTCTACTTTTTCGATGTAGCCGACATCTAACTTCACAGTCTTAGTAGCTCGAATAATCACATCAAAACCGTTGCGTCTCTCGTAATCATCAACAATGAACGCATCCCGGTTTTCTATGTTCCCTATCTCCACCAAAGCCAAATCGCTATCTTCGAAGACTTCTTGCCCTATAAAGTCGAACCACTCGTGCAGCCTAGTAGCTAACGAGATACTTTCGTCAATGTCTACGGCATATGCATTGATCGAGAACGCCACTTTAAAAGTCTTATCCTGCCTCAGATAAACCGTTGTATCTGTTTCTTCCACCGCCTCAGAAGGCATGCCCACATCTTTTATATGTGGACTCGTGATCTTGTAAGTAGCATGCGGTCCTTTTGGTCTGTCTCCATTTTGGTCCGCCTCGATGATCATGACACCGGGCATTTCCTCCGAGAGAAACTGATTTAATGGGACAATTATGGCATCACGAATCTGAACAATGTCCATCAGCCAGCCCCCTTTGCTAGATACATGTACACGTCTGTGTATGCTGTATAATCCTCGATCTCCAGGACGGTGTATCTTTTCCCCTCATGCTCTACTTGGCTCTTTGGCTTTACTGGCTCTAGCGTGTAGAGATTGCGGTCATGTACCGAGTACGTACCGTTTGGCGCGTGTCTTATTTCGTCTTTACTGAGTGGCGTTAGAACGCCTATGACCACCTTGGAAGTAGGACTCTGGTTAATCTTCTTACCGTTTGGCCCGTACCCAGTCGATCCCTCTGTCGGCTCTAAGATGGTTAACTGAATACCGAATCTATCAATAAGCCTTTTAAACTGAAAATGTTTTGGCATTACTTCACAACCTTGTGGCGTATTTTCCCCACCATGTTCCCTGTATCCATTAACGGATTTGTTTTGCCTGGGCTTACCGACAGGGTTGCCTTTGATTTCGGTGGAGTTTTCAAGTTCCTGGCCTTCTTCTGAATCAAACCAGCAAACTCCAGTCCGATCATATCCAAGAACATATCCGGGGATATCCCATACTCAAGGACATCTTTCATGAGCCTTTCAATTTTTCGAACGATATTGTCTACGTTCTCATCGAAACCTGAACGTAAAAAAGAACGCTCGGGAATGGTTACTTCCTTCACCAAAATAAAAATCGGTTCAATGCCTGACTTCCCCTTTGGAATGGCTATGATATCTTTCCCTTTCACCTTGAATGCAGTAGGGAAATCAGATACACGCTTGCCCTTAGACTTAGGGGAGATAGGGATTGTCAAGGCGCTTGCACGCTTAGGCTTGATCGTCATACCGAACTCATGCACACGAGCCAACGTCACCAAATTAATATCTTCTTTGTCTACGTTGGAATCCTCACCAAACAGCCCTACTTGTATTTCACTTGCCCCTAGCTCCCCCAACACTTTTTTGAGCTTTGGAATATTGTTGGTCTTTCTGATCGTTACCCCCATCAGCCGACAACACCGACCCGCCTATGAGCTTTCCAATACTGTTTGGCTGCTTCGTAGGTGGCTCCTTGAAAAAAACTCTCGGTAAGCTGGCCGTTGATAGAATTCGATGCGACGCTATGTTCCTCCAGCATCGACTTGACCACAAGCGCTACTCCCATTTGCACGTCTTCCGGAATTGTTTCTTTACCATTTACATCAATAAAGGGATTGTTGCACTTCTGTTTCACATGAGATTTGGCAGCCTCAAGAGCTTTTTTGTACCTGCCCTCTTGAGGAGTACCGACAATGACGATCCCCAAGCAATCTTGCAAATCATTGACCGTCATTTTGTTTCACCTCTGGCAGTAGTCCTTTTTCAGCCAGTGTCGTTTCTAATAGCTTCTTCAATTCTTCCGAACCAGTACGGTCCGAAAAACTGACATCAAATTTTCTTAGCGCTGCCATAACCGTGACTTTGCTTTTCATCATGGCTTCATACTCTTCTTGTCCTAGTCTTTGCTTATTGCTCTGGTCATTCTCATCGCCTTTTGACTCTGGACCTTGTGCTTGTTCCTCCGATATTGGTCGGGCTTTCTTAGCGGCTTGTGACATCCTATAGCGCCTATACAATGCACCCATTTTCACCCCTCCTCATGAAAAGAGGAAAGGAACCATTGTCCCTCCCCTCATTTATGGATTAAGAAATTTTGAAATCGAATTTGACCATGCGGATTTTCTTCGGATCATATACCAATTCCCAGTTTGCACCTGTTTCCAGCTCTCCATCTGTTGGGAATTGTGCAGCGATTGTTTTCTCTGTCCACTTAATACCACGGGGATGCATAATCCAAATGCGGCGCGTGATCAAGAAATCTTCGCCAGAGGACGACATTTTTTCACGATCAACCTCTGTTTGAATGATATCTGGATGGGAGCCATTGCCCAATGCGATAGCACCAGTACCAAAAAGGTACATACTTGCTACTTTTGTAGAAGTATCAAATGGCATTGCATCATCCACAATGACACGTTTGTTCATGAAATACGGAATACGTACAGGTTGATTTAACTCATTGACTGTGTTCACATATTCGATCAATTGACGTTTAACTAAGTACGCCTCAACCGCGCTGTGCATCATCACACCAGTGATAATGTCTTTCGCATCACCCAAAAGCTGAGTAGCATCCACAAAGGATGCTCCATCCAGCAATTCAGCACCCCCAGTAAGTCCGGTAATATCCAACTTGTGACCGTTCATAGATACAGAGCTGAATACGCCTTTGAGTGTGGAAATCAGCACCAATTGTTGTTCCCGTACCCAGTACGAAGCTACCAAACTTTCAATAGCACCCATTGGATCAGCACCGGACAAAAAAGCAGACAATCCGTTTGCCCCCCACGCACGCGTACGTGCAATTTTCTTCGCCCTATCCAAACCTGTTCCAATTTTCCCTGGAGTAATGAAACCATCATCAACCATGTTTTCAGAACGTCCGGTCAGGTCATTGAAATACGGCATATCAATAACTGTGTTTGGTCCCGATGCCAGAGAATCAAATTGTTCATCATGTTGCACAATGCCGGACTGAATCAACCCAGACAATTGAGTTGTGCGTTGAATAGAATATTGTGTGAAAAGATCAGGCTGAATCACATCAGCTAAACGAGTAATTGCCATTTGTTATTTCTCTCCTTTTGTTTTAGGTCAGCGCTTGACCAGCCTCGGCTGCCAGTTTAATCGCTTTGGCTCTGTCTACTGCGTAAATCTTGCCTTGCTCTGTCCTGTTCCAGTGTTCTTTACTCCAAGGATTTTTCTCCCCGGTCTGCTGTTGGCCTTTGCCTGGATCGCCGCCATTTTGCTTGAATCGCTCCTCAACTGCCGCATTCAGTGCCTTCTGCCATTGCTGGCGGAATGTCTCAATGCGTTGGTTGGTTGCCTCAATGTCTTGCCCAGCCAGAATTTCGCGGAACTCCAACGGCAATTCCAATTCACGGAGCTTATCGACGGTATGCAAAGCAACCTCTCGCAATTTCAATGCCTGCTCGCGTTCCCGCAACTCCCGTTCCAGCTTTTCACGCTCAAACTTTGCCTTTTCTTCCTCAGACATTTTCGACTTGGTAAGCTCGTCCAGCTTGTCCTGTAGCTCTTTGTTTTTCTTGCTGTACTCTGTTCGCACTTGATCGGATGCACTTTGTGCCGCCTTAGCTGTAGCTTCTTCGATCATCTTTTGTACTTGTTCCTGTGTTAGAGTACCGCCAGAGCCATCGCCAGCATTGTCAGCGCCTTTCAATGTCTCGTCGTGTTGCTCTTGTGTGATACCCTTTGCCTCCAGCAGCTTTTTCAGCTCGGCCTTGAACTGTTCCAACGTGATCTTACCCTCTGCTAACTGCCGTTTCAGTTCCTCAATATTCATGTCCTTTCTTCCTCCCTATGAGTTGCCCATACCGTTGCCCAATTTGTGATTGTTCGCCTGTATGAACCCCTCAAAATCTTCGTTCTTTTAACCACTTGTCATAGGTGACTGACTCCATTTCGGTATGTGTCTTTCGTTCAACCCTCACTACCGTGTAAGTCAAGAAACACCGACAGTTTATGTCATGTGCAGCCGTTCCCATTTGCCCTGGTGCTGGCCCACTTGCTCCACCTTGCTTGAAGTTTTCATGAACTGGTATTTTCACACCGTTCAACTTGCGGTGATTCGCTAATACCCCGGCTCGTACAACCTCATCACCAAGGCTGTTCCATTCTTTCGCCATTACAACGCCTTGCTTGTGTGCATGCTCAACAGCATCGTGCTTGGAGCTCTCTTGTACCCTGTGCCCTTCTGTCCTAACGATCCTTGTTGCTTTCACCGCGTCGCCTTCAAGAGCGCCTTTCAGACGTTTAGCCATCGAAGAATAGGTTTCACCTTTCACAAGTCCCTGCGTTAGCTCCTGTTGTATCTTGTGTACGATGTCTGCCCTATTCTTTTTAAGACGCATATTCAATGACAAGCCTGATATAGGGTTATTGATCATTGCTAAGATGGTGTCGCCTACTACAGTGGAGTACGCAAGTTTAGCCTGCACGTCTGTTTCAATCGCCCAGGCAGTAAGATAGTACCCCTCTTGATAAGCCTCGCCTAATACATCCTGATAGATTTTAGCCAAGTCCTTATAGTTTTGACCTAGCATCCTGTCTATCTCTTTCAGCAGCTTATAGAGACGGTCGTATTTTGCCATCTCTGCATACGTTAGTGTCCCGCCTTGCTCATATCTCTCGTAGTATTTAGCTAAGAGAGTACGGATTTCTAAGAGCGTCTGAGCATAGCGCTGTGCAATCTGTCTTTCACTCTTCGCTACTAAGCGATTGATAACACGATCGATTCGCTCAAACACCTTTTCAAGATTCCCAGCCATTCAGATCACTCCTCCTGGTGGCTCTCTTGGTCCTCTTCGTCCTCAAGGGATTTATCATCAAGATCGATTCTGCTGTCTCGCTCTTCTTCGATCCTACGCATTTCCTCATCCACATCAGGCACGACAGATATGTTCGACAGGATAGTTCGCATAGATAGAACGCCCAGAAACTTCTGAGCAGTATCCGCTTCATCCAACAGGTTTACAGGAATGTTCCGCGTATACTTGAGCTCGAGCATTGTGTAATCAAGCTGAAATCCTTTCTTTGCCCAGGCACTCGCCAGAACCTTGAACATGTACATCATTGCAGCTTCGTGCTTGCGTTCCATGGTCTTCGCCTTGGTTTCGAGCATAAAAAGCTTATACCGCATTGCTGGCCCCGTTACCGTGCCGCCTCCGAACGCATTTGTAAAGTTTACATGCTTGGAGAATCGGGTGATATTCTCCTCCAGTCGGTCGAGATGACTATCCAAGAACTGAACGTCGAGCTGCTTGGTCAGAAACTTGATATCTTCGCCATTCTCGATTTCAGGGATGTACAGTGCCCCCAACTCTTTCGCTTTCCTGACTGTTTCTTCATCCGGCACGTATCCCAAAAAGATCATATAGGCCAGACGGAACTGCTCGATCTCGCTATTACCATCTGACAAGGCTCTATCATACGCGTCTATGAGGCTCAATACCTTATCGGCATCCCCTTGTAGCTCGGCATTGTTAGGCAATCCAAACAGCGGGCAATAGTCGAACATGTGTAGCTTGGTTTGTCTTGTGTCCTCAACGAGCTTTTCCCACGATTCCCCCATGAACACTCTACGCTGCTTGTCATCGTAGAACTCCACCTTGCATTGGTCATCATAGGTTTTAAAGTAACGGATGCCGTAAGTAGGCTCCGTAATCTCGCTGCGAGTTAATATGATTGTCTCCCAAGGATCAACACGTATGATCCTTTCTTGACCTTCCTTGTCGATATACAATAACAACCCATCATAACCGCACATGGCAGCAAATTTCCCAGCCTCGCTATTGGTATCTGCCAAATTGTTCACTTTGTTAAAACGCTCAATACGCTGATTCAATATGTTGTAGTCAGGTGTTTTTTTATCGAGCATGAAAACGACGGGATTACCAAACAAATAGCCAACCTTTGTGTCGATGATTTCCGAGAAGAAGTCATTTGCCAGCTTGCTGTTGATCTTGTTTGCTGATTCAACTTCAAACTTCCGTTGATAAATTGGGACACCTTGCCCATCTTTCTCTGCCTTGTAACGCTCGTAGTTAGCCAGCATACGTCCACGTAAACTAGCGTGATCCTGGATAAGATCGCCAAGAACTTTAGCGGTGACGCCATGCTGTTCTATTAGGTCAATGTACTTTTCAAACATTCCCTCACCTCCTTGTCTCCTCGTGCTGCTGCGGTAAAAACTCAATACCGTTGTCGTGCAGAATCACACGTTTGCCAGAGACATCGATCTCTTGGGCGCATCCCTTCAATATGAGCGTAGACCATTCGCCGTTCCGGTGACGAACTCCAAACCCCCACGCAAATTCAATAAGCTCCCATGCCTTGAATTCCAGCACTTCCGCCATCATTCACGTTCCTTTGGTACGAATTCACCGTTTCTAGTCATTACGTGAATCGTATTTTTTGCTATCTCCGCGAGTCCGATAGCCTCCAAGTAGGTATAGGTGTCATAGACGAGTTGTGTTGTCCCATCCTTCAAATTGAAGATGCAGACAAATCCTTCAATGTCGTGAAAATTTTGCTCGATCCAGTTGATTACACCTGTCCTGGCCTCTGGGTAAATCCTCTTCACATTCTCTTCTTTCTGCATGCGCTCACCTCCATTACAAACTTGGAGCAGCTACCATCTTCTTTCGATGTTTCATATCTTCTTCACATGCATACCGAGTGGCATCTATGGTGTGGTTGTTCTTTTCCTCCAGCTTTGCTTTCGGATCGCCGTCACTGTCGGTCTGATAATCGATGTCCTCAAACTCTTTGGCTAGATTCGGCGTGCGTGCTGGGTCAATCACGATCTCTTCCAAATCGTCCAACCACTTCTCGCCGTATTCCACCGATCCTGGGCCTTTTTTAGCCCCTTTTATTCGCAGCCCGTGCTCCTTCATCTCCGCAATAGACTTAGGTTCTGCTGAGTCAGCTATAGTCAAAAAGGTGTGATATCCCTTGGCTTTGATCTTCTCTGCTGCTTCCCTGTTGGATATCTTTACACCGTAGATTTCGTCCATTGCATACAGCTTGCGGCGTGTCTTGTCATAGTGCCAACGCACAAAGGCAAAAGGATCAACCCCATAGCCCCAGTCAATGCCCTGGCGGATGTTGTCAAACGTGCTGATCTCTTCGTCCGTGATCCTACGGAATACAAGGTTGTCAAACGGCACCACACCACTCCCAATCGCCTTTCCGCCGTATTCCCAGTCGTACTTATGCGGCTTGTTTTTCTTCACATTCTCAGCCTCTTGTATAAACAGCTTGGAAAGGTGAGGGTTATCTAGGTAGGTCGAGTGATCGACAAACGTATTGGCGTCGATGGAATGAGACTCGTACTTCTTGTTTACCCATGACTGTTTACGCTTTGGTGGGTTGTATGAGTAGTAAAACGAGTAATCAAATCCATACTTTTTCTTGCGCAGCTCCGCCTCGGACTGAATTTTGCCTTCTAACTCTTCACGTAAAACAGAGTTTTCGATAGTCGTTACTTCATCCTCAGTCTTGAATTCTGCTAACTCCTCGATCCACAGAATAGCAATCGGGAAAGAAGCGTCCTTGATCGACTTGAGTTTTTCAGGATCATCGGCACCCGAGAAATAAATCTTGTTACCTCTGGGCTTGTAGACAATCTCCAACTTGGACGGGATAAACCGGAATTTATGGCTGACCCCAAGGATGGTTGCTGCGGCCTTGATCTGTTGAAACACTGATTTCTGGACAGTGTTCTGTACCTTCCGCATCACAAGCGCAGATACAGGGTACTCGATGATGTCCGTCACAATCCGTAACGGGATGTGGAACGACTTTCCGCTCCCCCTACCGCCCTTTAGTACGTACCGAAGATGTTTCTTTTTCTTCGAGGCTACCCAAAAGCGCTTGAATTTTTGAGTGACAATTTGAGAGAGTATGACCTTTTTCATTCGTCCTCATCCTCGATGTCGTCCACGATCTGCACACCTTCGTCTTTTCCGGTCTCCAGAGCTTTAACCTCCGCCTTGAGCTTTTCGACACGTAGACGCTGCTCCTCGGTTACCAATCCCTTGTTGCACATGTCTTCGTATTGCTTAATTAGAGATTGGAGTGTTGCCATTGCTCGTGACTGTGCATTGAGGAATGTAGCGTGACGGTCCCATGAGAATTGAAATTCGTACTCTTCCTCTGTCATTACAGCCTCGAATGAGCTTTGTTCTTTGGTGCTTGTGTCCACCACTTCAAATTTGCGCTTTTTGATCTCCTTAATCATTTCCTCTTTGTCAGTCACAAACATGACCTGTTGCGCCCGGATGATCGCCGTGTACTGGATTACGATGTTATCCCAAAGCATATCGAGTGGAGAGCGTGTTTCAAGCTGCTCCATGATCGTCAGCGTCTCTTCTGGGAAAAACTTGCGGAAAAAGCCATGAGTAACTGCGTTGTTGTTCCTGATTGGCGCACCTCCACCCGAGTTTCCCAAGGCGTTCTTGTTCCCCTTGGGCGCTCCATGACCCTTCGCGTTTTGGTTGCCTTGTGGCGGACCTACTCGGCTACGATTGGATGCATCCTTGTTGGGTGCAGATGCATCTTTCACAACAATGGATGCACCTTTCTCCCAAGCTTGTCGTTGCTTGCGGCTTTTGATTGTCGGGTACTTGATTCCATGTTTATCTCCCAACTCTACCAAGGTGATATCGGTTGTTTCGTATTCTGTTCTGATCTCATCCCAATTGACTGCCACTACATGATCACCACCACCTGATTGTTTGTGTTTGTTTTGGGAAAAGAAAAAGCTACCCAGCCGAAGCCAAGTAGCTCATTCACAGTTATTCATGCTCTCATAATAACAGGGGTGAAGCCTACTTTTGGTACAAGAAAGGTTCAGATTTTGTACGAAAAACGCCCAATAGAAAAGACGGCTCAGATAATGGCAGCCGCCTTCAGGATGAATGTCACTCTATCAATTGCTCTGTTCTTGTGAAAGTCGTAAGTGCTCTTTGGCAAGCGTAGCTCATACTCATAGATATGCTTGTCCCGTTTTTGTTCGAAAAAGCATTTCTGGATTATCTCCCGTCCTTCTACCTGGAGTGCCCCTACTGCCCTTTCAATTGCCATGCACTTTTGCTCGTAGGTGCGGATCATCAACGGACGTTCTTCCCTGAGAATGATTGTGTTGCCGACAACGTCACGTCGAGTACCACGCCCATCAATATCACCTCTCGTGCCGTTCCCTTCGATGTTTGCCATATCAATTTCCGTGAAGTCGTACTGCTCAGGGAAATACTTCTCAACAGTGTAAATCTCCACGGCAGCTTTCATCGATGGGTAGGCTTTTAATAGCTCACGCGCTTTCTCTTTGTCTTTAGCGTTAACGAACAAATCTAATTGAGCGCTCATCTTTCCAACTTCCCCCTCGCGGCAAGCCCGTGTTATAATGTTCATGCGAACAAACATTTGGAGCTCCCGGGTTGGGGGCTTATTTTTTTGTCTCTTCTCTATAGAACACTTTGGTATATTACTCAGCAAATACGTTTCTTCTACCCCTTTGATAGTCAGCCAGCCGGTCAGTCACCTTCCCGCCCCACTTCCAGCCATCGCCGTTGATTTTATCCTCCATCTTGCAGAGCTCGACTTTGTAGCACGTATCCTTCGGTAGCATGGACATCCACCCTGACTCGTCGAGTTCCTCCAGAAGTGCGACGAACCGATGCTGCCACGTCTCCGGCATAGATTGCAGGACACTCCTTGGGACCGTCAGGTACTGCCCATAGGTTAAATTGAACCACTCGTGGATGTCTCTCTTCCTTTTCGGGCCCAGTTCAAGTTCCTGTTCCATCCCCTCAATACTCTGCTTCAAACGACTGATTTCTCCAAGAACAGCAAGCATCACTTGATGGTTCGGATGCCCTTCGTTAGCTGCAAAATCTTCAAGTTCCTCCAAAATTTCTTTACTTCCTTTGATTGCATCTACGAGTAATTCTCGTCTATCCAAAAAACCTCTCCTCACTTTCAACCATTACCGTTTTATTAAGCTACCACCTGATATGCAGCATCAACAATCGCAGCGTTGATCGACTCAGCGTGTGTAACCTCTATTTCTCTTTTGAAGACATACGCCCTAAACCAATATTGGCCGTCATGTTTGGAAATGTGGTACTCCTCTCCAAACAGTTTTTCAGCAACTTGGATTGCATCGGCTATGTTTTGGAGTGGGTTCCATGCTGGATACAGGAAATCAATTTGCTCCTTGCTCCACCCCATCACCATAACTCCCAACGTTTCAACGATTTGCTGCTCGGTCATACTATCCCCACCGCCTCGCATTCACCTTCGCAATCCTCGTCGCTGAACTGATCCAGAACGCGCTCTGGGTAGCCGTTTTTTCGAAGCAATTCTCGGTACTCGTTTTCATACGAGCTGACAGACAGTTGACCATGCATTCGCTTCGGGAAGTATTTCTTCGCATCTTCCAACGCTTGCTCGGGCGTTTCCGCTGACAGGGTGATGAGCTGCTCAACGGTTCCTGATTGGCCTTTGATCTTGTATACAGTCATTTTCCCGCTCTCCCTAATCTTTTGTTTGTGATTTTTCGAGCCTGCTCCTTTACCATTCGTGGCTGTTGTTTCAGCAAACTTGCGCCACAACGAGCTACTTGCCTAATCCATTCGACGTTTATTTTCACTTCTTCGTCAGACATTTCACCGATACGATAAAGCTTTTCTACTACCTCGCCACGTTTCAAGCTGTGTTCCCTCCCTAACTCTTAAGAGTAACGACGTTCGATATCAGGCCAGTTGTCCGCTACCTTGCGCAATAGGGCTCTCGCTTCTTGCTCTCGTTCCTTTGCTGCCTGTAGTAGGTCAAGGTCGCAATACTCCATGACGTTTTCTCTGATCAATCCTTCGATAACGTCCGGTCGCAATGCATCCAGCTCCCAACACTCATAGCCATGTTCTTCGATATAACCGCCTGCCCTGCTGTCTGTAAGCTTCGTAGGGTTTGGAGGCGGGTTGTACTCCTCGACCTGATCGTAGTTCAGTGCGATCCTCTTGAACTGCGGAAACACCTCAAATGTTTCCAGACGGTCAACGATATCACGGCTCATGTCCTTGCCGCTCGGGTCGTGGTCTCCAAGGTGGATAATAGCGATCTCCTTATCCCCCGCCATTCGTTCTAAACGTTGAGCAGCAGCCCACATTTCCGATTGACTCACGTATCCACGGCACGAGAAGTATGGTACATCCATTCTGCTGCAAATCTGACCGACGATTCCAACCAAGGCATCCTTCTCCACCCACACCTCGACGTAAGTATCCTGATCCTCCCACTTGTCATATGCGAACTGGCTCGCTGCTCCGTAAATAATCTGTTCTGCCGTCTCCCAATGTGGGTTGGCTCGCAGGTTCCGGGTACGATCCTCGATAGCGTGCCAGTCGATATGCCCTGCCATGCGACCGTCAGAAATGAGATTGCCCAGATTCTTGTAACTACGCTCGTTGTTCGGGATGATATCACGCGCCACGAGCTGGTAATACACTTGTCGAAGGGTTAGGGAATATCCCATTTCCCGGTACTCGTCAATGATCGTGTTCACCATTTCAATCAAGCGTAAGCTCTCTGATCGGAAGTTGATCTCTCTATAACAAATTTTCACTGATACCACCGCCCTTTTTCATTTTGAGCATTTTGTTAAACTGCCTCGTATTCGGCCTCGTCCTCATCGAGCACATCAAATGGTGTGATCCGGCTCTCATCCCGGATGTATGTCGTCCACTTGCTCCCACAATCACATTGCATGTGAGCGATGATGGACCAAGGGCATTTTCGTTTCAGATCAATGCGGCGTTTCTCGTGTCCCTGCTTGCCGCAACACCTGCAATCAAATTCGTGAAATTTTCTTGCCATGATGCCACCTCACTCACACAGACCGTAAGCGCTGGAACACGCTGGCACGTTTTCAAATTCGATTGCTTTGACAAGATCAAGCTGCTTCCCACCATATGAAGTCTTGGACCAGTCCACCCATTCGTGGATTCCATTGCCTTGACCGTGAGCTGTGGGGAAAAAGGTTGCCGCCCCGCGTTTCGATGCCAACTTGACCAATTGTTCCCACTCAGCTACTCGCGCAATTTCTTCCGGAAACCTTCGGGCTATTTCAAACAGCTCGCTTTTACTGCAATTGATGCATGGCATACATCCGACACGGCCCATTCCGAGCTTGTATAATGGATTCGGATCGATGCCATGACGCCGATGCATTTCAAATACATCGTCTACCTTCCAGTGAATCAGCGGCCTATAAACCGAGAAGCCTTTCCCATCCTCACGTTCGGGCAGGTTCGCTCGCGCCCGACTCTCTTCTGCCCGTACACCCTGCCAGCTCACAATGTCGTTCCCTTCCAGCAATAATGGTTCGTAGACTTGCTCCTGGATGACCTCAACCTTTAAGAACTGAGTGCAAAACCTTGCTTTCGTCGATGGGAAGCGCCCTTTCCAAAGGCATAGGTCAAGGAATGGTATTCCTGTTGGGTGAAGTACAGTCAATGCACGTTCCACCACAAAGGTAGCCTCTGTTTCAGTCATGCCTTTCTGGAACGGTTGCCATATCCAACCCCCTATTTTCAAGCCTTCGACTGCTTTATCTTCCGGTTCCCATTTTGGTACTGGCTCTCGTTCTGTTTCATCGTCTTCAATTCGTTCTGTGTACCAGTGGCCCTCAACATCTAAGGTTAATTTCCTTGTCCAGTGGTTTTGTACATAAATGCGCTTCCTGGCGATCCGCTCGGTGAAGTCTGCCTTTACCCGCTTGATCGGTCCGAGTTGTTGTTCAAGGTAGTTCAGGTATTCGTATGTCAACGGGTGTTCATGGCCTGTGTCTGCGAAGACTGGTAACACTTCCACATCCAACTCCTTTGTTGCATAAATCCACATTGCGGCGCTGTCCTTGCCGCCTGATACCGAGAGGACATTCACGGTCTTATTCACTTCTGCCCCTCCCTATTTAACATTTTCTGGTGGGACCGGAGGATTTAGAATGTCATTTACATAACGCTGGCATTCTTCCTCTGTATGGAAAATTTCTGTGTGATTTCGCTTCCAAGGATCAATATTTGATCTAAATCCCACTGGTTCAATGTAGAAAGTACTTTCAAAACACCTTCCTTGTGCCCGCATGTGTATCTTGATTTCGCATATCGTCCCCTGTTCTGAAATAAACGTATTTTCTTTCTTAGATCTACTCCCTCGGCAATTAGGGCATGTTACTGTGAGTGGTTCAGGTAATGCGACAGACATAACCTCCAGACTGCCTTTACCTTGGCATGTGTCACAAATGCTGATAGTCCAATCTTCTTTAGCAAACCAAACCTTATCACCTGGCTTGAAACCACCCATCAGCTCCCGTTTTGTCTGATCTGCACCCTGTTTGAAAAAGGTTTTTTCAGCATCTTTCAGTTGCTGCTCAATCTCACGGATTTTTTTCTGCTGATCATGCTGAACTTGGACCACCCTTTTCTCTCGTTCAAGCGTTGCATGGTACCCATTAACCTTTGCCTCCAGACGCTTTTCCACTTCTTGATCAATCATTTCATTCAACTGGGTATTGAACCCGTAATTCTCATCCATATCAAAGTCGTGATCATACATTTCTCAACCCACCCTTTTGTTTTTTGTCCGAACCTCCTGTGTTACCATGGGGCAAAGGAGTGTTTCGTATGGAAAAGTCGTTTTATTACTCGGTCCCTTGGTCAGAGGTCAGTTACCTCAAGGACGCCCTAGAAGCAATGGAAATTCCCTATGCCATTGAACAAGATTCCGACCGTTTACAGCTTGATGCTGGTCATGTTGCCATCGTGTTTCCAGACCTTCCTGTTCGTGTGTATGGAGACGTCCACGAACTTTTTGGTAGTCATGGACGCCGATATCCTGAGTAGCCTTATTTCCTCCCGTTCCAGGACGGCAATGCTCCGCCTACTTTCCAGTTGTTCACCTGTGGATTAACGATGGACTGCTTGATATATTCGTTTTCCTGACTTGTCGCTATAAATTTTCGTCTCCAAGGATGGTTTGGCGCTGGTTTAACGGCTGTCATATGATCCCGCCTTTCTTGTGGAGAGGAGCAGCTTTACGCTGCCCCCGGTTCCTCACCGTTTTTTGCCATATGTTCAGCAACGAGTTTCTTGTATTTGGACCAAGCCGTTTGGAGTTTGGAGGAAGAGGTGCCGATGGACGATGCAATCTTAATCCACGTTTCGCCATTTTGTTTTCTTGCAAGCAATGCAGGGAAGTCATATTCCGTTTCTTCAAATGCAGGGGCTTGTCCGCTTAAAATGAACGCCTCAAGCTTTTCTTTGTCAGTCGCGACTACCGTCTCGCCCTTTTTCTCTGGTTCATTTGCCCCGTCATCGGCAGTCCCGCTTTCTCCTTCTTCGCTGGACTCATTGAAGCTATCCGCCTCTTCTTCCGAAATACTTGGACTCCCGTTCCCGTCACCTTCTTGTTCGCTTGATGAGTCTCCCAGGTTATCGCCCGGCTCTGTGGAACTGCCGTCCCCGTCGCCTTCCTCTCCCCCATCTTCCTTTTCGTTATCCGTATCCTCGGGTGAATGGTCATCCTCGCCAGCGCCACCTTTAATCTCTGTAACCACGCCAGATAGGTCGGTCGTAAAAGATAGACCCTGCCGCTCCTCTCTTTCGTTCTCATCGAAATTCATAGCCATTTGAGGATTACCCATGATTACTGTCACTTTTTCACCGATCATATCCAGAACATTCACTAGCGAAGTTGGCTCGATGTTCCCGACCAACTCCAAGCTCAACACCATTTTTTTATCATCCGTTGCCATTTTCTTTACCATTGCCGTAAATTGTGCTTGATTGCTCATTTTCCACACTCTCCCTTGAATTAGAATTCAATAGCCATTTGATTTTTTGATGGCTTGTTTTTTCGTGCTGGCGTGTCTCTTATGATCAGACCGCCAACAATCGGCTCTATTTCGATACGTGGGTTTGCACGATCAATTTGAAAGTCCTGATATTGAATTAATGCCTGACTGTCGTTTCTGTAGAGTATCCCTTCAAAAGCATCGGCCCAGGCTTTATCGGTGTTGTGACAATCTTTCTCTCGTGCGTCGTTCCAGAAAATCCAGGTCCGAAGAATAACCTTTCTGGTCTCAATCATCACCCAATCGTTATCCATGGCCCACTCGAGAGCAGCCTCTGCCACACGCTGTTTATAAAGCTCTCCCCACTTACCGAGAGTTGGTGCATTATTGACGATGGTGTACAGATGATTCCAAGAAGGGACGACCCAGATATTCTCCATTTTTTTTGTCGTTTGATTGCGGCGTCTCTTCTCCATCAGCAAGGGGATAATCAATCGTTGCACCGCTTATGCCCCTTTCTTGAATGTCCGTTTCTTTCCTGATACCCGGTGGATGATGACGAACACTTCTGAATTATCACGTTCCACAAACCAGTTTTCGGGATTGAGTTTTCTTTGCTCGATCTCGTGTTTCTGTCGAGCTGTCGGGCGCTTCCGTTTCTTCACTGCTGCTCTCCTCCTCGCCTCACCATGTAAACGAACTTTTTATCTCTTCGGTCAGCTTTGAATTCCGGATATCTGGCTGCATATGCTTCCCACCATTTCCTCATGGCAGCCGATCGTTCTTTATCGTCTTCTATCAAAAGCAAGCGACTTGGTATTGGCACCTTGACCGGAATTGATCCAGGGAGTCCGCTGACTATCTCCGCCACGGCGTGTCTTCCTCGTCCTGTTCGTGGTCATTCGGTACATCCACCATGGTCAATTGACGCGGTGCCAAGTTAGCAAATTTGTTGTACTCCTTGAGAAAAGCCAACTCTACCGTTCCGGTTTGACCGTTTCGTTGCTTTGCAATAATGACCTCGACGATGTTTTTCTGTTCTGACTCCTTGTCGTAATAGTCATCGCGGTACAGGAACGCTACGATATCGGCATCCTGCTCAATCGAGCCTGACTCCCGGATATCAGACATCATCGGACGCTTGTCTTGTCGCTGTTCTACTCCACGGCTCAACTGAGACAGTGCAATAACTGGCACATCGAGCTCGCGGGCAATGGCTTTTAGGGTACGCGAGATTTCTGATACCTCTTCCTGCCTACTGCTCGCCTTTGCTCGTAAGCGAACCAACTGCAAGTAATCAATCATGATAGCGCCTAATTGCCCGCCGTGTTCATTCTTGAGTCGCATGCATTTGGCTTTAATCTCGCTTACCGTAATACCAGGAGTATCGTCGATAAAAATGGGTTTCTTGGAGAGGCTCGCAATTGCCCCTGTGAGCTTTTCCCAATCTCCTGCCTCCAGTTGCCCCGTGCGTAGCCGATCAGCCTCAATATTGGCCTCTGAGCTGATCATGCGCTGTACTAATTGCTCCGCACTCATCTCCAGCGAAAAGATAGCAACTGGATCAGCAGAAATTGCTGCTGCACGCTGGGCTATGTTTTGAACGAATGCCGTTTTGCCTACGGATGGACGGGCAGCGACAATGATTAAATCTGATCTTTGAAGCCCACTCGTAATCCGATCCAAGTCCGTGAACCCAGTTGACATTCCAGTAACCTCGCCAGCCCCACTATTCGCGTTTTGCTCAATGGAATCGTAGACATTCAGCAGAACATCCTTTGTTTGCCGGAATCCTCTGCCGTGGGAGGTTACAACGACCTCTTGCAATGTTTTTTCCAGGTACTCAACCGCCATATCAAGATTGACCTCTTGTTCGATCAGGCTTGGTATCCGAAGTGCTGCGAGGTGAATCTTTCGAAGGTTGGACTTCTCACGAACGATATTCGCGTAGTATTCGCTGTTTGTAGCAGTCGGAACGGAACTGGCTATCTCCGTGAGATAAGCTACACCGCCGATCTCATCGAGCAGCTTGTTGTCCTGTAAATGCGCTGTCACCGTTACAAGATCGATTGGTTTGCCCTCTTGTTTTAGACCAACCATGGCTTGGTATATCTGCCTGTGGTGCGGCGAATGCATGTCCTCTGGCTTACAAATCGAGTAGACCAGTGGAAAATAGGTTTCGTTCAGGAACATAGTTCCAATGACACTCTGTTCAGCCTGATTATTTACAAGCACGTGGCTCAAGGTTTCAGTTTGTACGACAGCATTATCCAAGTCCCTTCACCCTTCCAGCAAGCCAGTCATGGTGCTTATCGTTAATCAGCCCCCTGTTGCTTTCACCATCCAGCGTAATTGTGATGGCATTCTCCAAGATGCGATCAGCGATTCTCGTTCCTTGATTCCCCATCCACTGTTCGAGCGCTCCCGTCGTAAAATTGCTCGAATAGATAATGGGTCTCTTCTGGCTCCGCGCGTTGATTACATCGAGTAGTTTCTCAGCCCGTGAGTCATATGGCACTTCACCGCCTACATCATCCAGAAGCAGCACCTCGCAACCATACAACACCTTCAAAAGGCGTTTTTCGTACTCGTAATCGTTGACCTTGCCAACCTCTTTGAATCGTTGGAACATGTGATAGGTGGTCATGAACACTGCCGAAACGTTCTGACTCATCAGCGCCTTGTACATCCCAGTGAGAAGATGCGTCTTCCCTAGCCCATTGGGTCCGTTGAAATATAGTCCCAAACCTGGGCGCTGGCTTTGCCATTCGATGTATGTATCAACAAAGTTGTTCGCAATCTTAATGGCATTGTCGCATCCCTTGCGATTGTCGTAGTTTCCTAGCGTTGCCTTTGGAAGCAGTTTGTTTCTGCTTGTGAACTCGTGGCAAAGTGTCAACCATTCGCGCCTCCGTTTTTCTTCCTCATGGGCTTCTCTGGCTTTTGTCTCGCAAGGGCAAGTGACTGTCCCCCAGCGATTTTGACCAAGTAGCTCGATCTGAACTGGCTCAAGTAATGCTTTGCAATGAGGACACTGCCTTGCTGGTGGCTTAGAAACTTCGGCGTTTTTGGTGATACTCTGCTCGCCCTGAGTCAGTACCTGTTGCAGCGATCTCACGCCCAGCACCTCCCTGATTCCTGAGTTTCAGCATCTTCTGACGAGCCTCATGCTCTGTGGTCCGTCGAATAATGCCGTATGTGTATTCCTCCTGTTTGTCATCAAACTTCATGACATGAAGGCTGAGAGCATATAGGATGATCGCTGCCCTACCGTCCGGCGTCTGAGCTAATTTCTCGTTTTGCCAATAGGACAACAGCTTGTCCCATATCTTTGTTGCCTTGCCTGTTGCAATCCGGCCTGTTGCTCTCTTTAAGCGAATAGTGTTGAAGTATCCAACAAACAATTTTCTTGGGAGAGAGGATATCGGGTTGACGAGCATTTGCGAGTCAACAAAGGTCTCTACATGTTCTGAGCTCGACAACTGCTCGGGTAAGTCTTTTAAATCTTTTTGTTGTTTATCTGTAGTTAATACTGTAGTTAAAGAGTCGCCCTCAAATTCGCCCTTGTATTCGCCCTTCAATTCGCCCTCACCCTTTTTTGATGTGCCTTCAACCCTTGGTACTGCTGGTTTTTCCGATGGCGTCAATTCGCCCTCG
Source organism: Brevibacillus sp. AG162 (assembly GCF_006715575.1). Classification (NCBI taxonomy): domain Bacteria; kingdom Bacillati; phylum Bacillota; class Bacilli; order Caryophanales; family Paenibacillaceae; genus Brevibacillus; species Brevibacillus sp. AG162. The sequence goes on along the minus strand of NZ_VFNO01000016.1, from coordinate 24,101 downwards.
AATTCGCCCTTCAATTCGCCTTTTAATTCGCCCTTTTTTGAGTAAAAATCGAGGTCCTGGAACTCGTTGTAAGGGAGGATTGTGATACGCATTCCCTTCTTCCGATCCTTGAAAGACTCTATTGAAATGAGTCCTTTCTGCTTCAAATATTCCAATGAACCTCTGATTTGCTTCTCTGTCCATCCTGTATCCTTGGACAACTGGAGGGTAGAGGTGATGAGCTGCCCCCGTTTACATCCAGCCGTATCCTTGTAGTTCGCCTGTTCTACTAAGTCATAAAACAGCAGCTTGTCCCTTTTTGACCGCCAGGATGAACGAGGGAGGACAAAAAACCCCGTTGTCCCGTAATCTGCTATGCCCATCCCCTGCCCCCTCTCATGACACTCTTCGATGACTTACAATCTCCAGAAAGGAATAGGGCACTTCCCACATGTGGAGTTTTCGTCTGCCCCTCCCTATCAATAACGCCCAATCTTCACCGTCGCGTTGAAAGGTTTTTGAGACCTTCCAGCGCATGAACCGCAGATCATATTCTTGACCTTTCACTTGGCGTCATCCCACCAATCTAACCTTGGGAAAATAAGTCTGCTTGATTTTCGTTATTTGTCGCTGACCCCGACTCCTGATTATCTGCGTCTTGGTGCTCTGGATCTTCCTCAACCGCGTATGCTTCCGCATCGATCCAAGCGACAGTTGACATATCTTCTGCTATCTCATGCTTCACAGTGCCTTCTTGTTCGACTACACGCGCATCATCAACACTGATAGGCAAGTACTTCCAAGCTCTACGGATAACCGTTTTCTTTGCCATTTCCTCATAGTGGTCTTTCCATGGGCCTGTCGCCTGTTTTTTACTGTTGTCATACGACTTTGAGGACATCATGACAGTATCGATTTCCGCCTTGCTCATCACTTCGATGTAATGACCGCCACCAGTGAAATGAGCGATCATGTAAACCAATTTCATCTGGCCTCTTTCGCCATTTACGCAAGGTTTATGAGTCAGTTTTTCTTCCAAGCCGTATTCAAATTGGAAATCATCATTTTCATAAACAATTCGAGCAGCGATTGATTGGATGTTACCGCTCCGTCTAGCCAGCTCAATCATGCCCTTGTACGAAATAATGAATGTAGCTTCGAAAGACTTTAATTTGTTTGACCAAAAAGGGACTAAGTAGCAATGTCCTAATACTCCTGGCTCAAGACCAAGCTGAGCCGACTGCATCAATGCAGACATCAGCGATGGAGCACTACATTTCATGAGCGTAGGGTTTGTTCTAATGCAGAATGTTGCGATCCGTAGGAACTTGTTTACATCCATGTTGTTCCCAGCGGCTTGAGCAAATTGGTTCTTTCTGGACTCAATCAGATCAAAAATCGTTGTCTCCTTTTTCTCAGGAGAGTTGTTACCTGTTCGTTCGGCAAGCTTTCCAGCCATATCTTGCGGGTTCCCCATCCATTCGACCTCCTATGATGATTTTGGTAGGTAAAGCCGTGTATGCGCCTTTTTTACAAAGTTCATTTGCTTCTCAGCAATTACTGACCGTGTAACTTTTTTCTCACCAATCCAACCAATGGCGTAATCTTTCATGGCGTACATGATTTTGTTCTGAGCTTCGGTTTTCAGGAATTCATATTCCTTGATCCTTGCGGCTGCTTCGTGATACTGCTCAAGCCATTCCATTGCCTCGTTGGGGAGGATGATTTCTTGGCCGTTAGATTCTGGGTAAAGTTGCTTTATCATCTCTGCTGTTGTCTCAGCCCCGTCCATGGCTGGTGGAATATCCTCTTCAACCAGTCGCCAAAAATCAGACTCGATTTTGATTAGATGGGAAATTACCTCGTCATTCCGATCAACACGCTTGTGTCGGAAGTCATTGCCGCCGATCAGAACAGCGATATATGCAAACTGTAGGCCAGTCACAGCGAGGTAATGTTGAACTTGCAAGTAATAATGGTCGGGAATCTTTTCGTCGTCCCATTCAGAAGCGAAGTATTTATCAGCAGTCTTGCACTCTAAGACTCCTTGTTTCCCGTCCTCGTAGATCAATCTATCGAGGTTAGCCAGCATGAATGGATAATCTCGATGTTGGAGCATTTCATGAATTGGCTCGACTTTTAATCCAGTTCGTTCAGCAAATTCATCAGCGACAACTGGCTCTAGCTTTCGCCCAAACCGAGCTGCTTGTGATTCCTCTTGTGAGGGCTGAACCTTACCCGTCTTTTCGAGCCAAACGGAAATTGGAGAACGATACTTGCTAAATCCTGCGACAGAGCCAGCGTCTGATCCGCCCAAGCCTTTCTTTCTCAACTGGAGCCATTCTTGATACGGCATGTTTTCCGTGGAGACCAGTTTTAAAGCTCCCACAGAACCACTCCCTCTTGTGTTAAATCACTTGATAAGCTACGATTAACTTGATTCCCAATCGTGCTTTAAGACCGAAGACTCAGCGCTGTAACGCTGGGTCTTTTACTTTTGCCCACATGTAAGCAGCCTTACATTCAGGACTTCATCAAGTGCGTTTTTGAGCGAATAAGCTTCACCTATACTCATGACAAAATTCGGCGTGTCTTCATGAAACGGAAGAGCAATTTCCAAAGAGTTTTCCCTTCTTCGAAGAACAATTAAATCGTTTGAAAGATACATTCCACCTTGGAATTCAACTGTCTTGATCAAAACATTCCCTCCTTTCGATTTGATCGCGAGGCGCCGCCGTCCCAACCTCTACGGCAGCCGTTGTAGTTCCTTGCCTACGCCACGTCTCTACCTCGCTATTTATGACCTGTCTCGTCAGTGCCGGGCGGTCAAGTCCGGCAGACCAAGGTGATGACCCTGGTTTCGACTTCTTCTGTTGAACATCAATAACAATCAATGAATTCCTTTGCCTCTTGCAGTGTGCAGGCCTCCCATTCGTATGCCCGGAAACCTTCTCCGTATGCCCATTCTTCTTTCGTGTAAACCTTGAAGACTTGGTTTCCAGTCGTGATGTCTGTTCCTTCTTGGATTTTGAAGCCTTTGTATGTGATTGGTCTCATGGTTAATGACCTCCCGTTTAATTTTCTGGTTTATCCGTAGAGGTTCGAACCTCCGTGGAAGACTCCCTCACGTGCGATCTCATATTCTAGGAGGTCACAGAATCTTCCACGCAGGGCCGAAGCCCGCGTTACTGCATTTCTTTAAGAGCATCCATCACAATCCTTGACTGACTTGATGACCTTGAGACTAAACTTGCAATAGCTTGAAGTTTCCCCTTCACTCTTTCGAGCTTTTCTTCTGCCTCAACTGCTCGATGAATCCAATGGGGAAGGGCCTCTCTTGCCCGGAAAGCCTTTGCTGCATCTATGAGCTTATCAGGCAAATCAATTTCTCCAGATGCTTGGCAGAGGTTCAAATCTAGCTCTGCAATCCGTTTTGCATCGCCCATTTGGTCAGCCTCCGTTTCTGTTCTTGTAGAGCCATGAGGTTGTCCCTGTTGGAGTAATCACGCCTAAACTCCCAAATGCCTCGGACTTCCTCTTGAATGTCTTCGAGCTCCTGCATCAAGTCACGAACTTGTTTCTCCAACGTTTCGGAATCCTGATCAAACGCCAGTTGCTCCAATTGTTTTTGCCGTACTGCTTCCGTTTGGTCCACATATCCCGCGAAATCAGGCACTTGCCGCATGCACTAACACCTCCTGTTCCTCCAAGTCGGTGATTTCTGCAAGACGTGCGTCAATTTCTTCCTGACGAGCATGCATACGTTCTTCTGCTTCAACTGCTTTTTTGCGGAAATATATTGCTTCGTCCATATTGCTATTCATTTCTGATTTGGCTTCTTCTCGAAGCTCAACCAAATTCGCCACTTCTTTTTGTAACTCCTGAATACGGATGTGTGCTGGTTTCATAAGGGGTTGTCCTCCTCGGAAAGATATGCTATTCTTCCGTTACGATGTTTTTCTAAGCCGTCCGTTCGCCGCGGGCGGTTTTTTCTATTCTCAGATAGGCAGCAACTTCGCTTGCTTTCAGGAGAACCGCAATCCGTTTGCCCTTCACCGTTTTATAAGGAGCTTTGAAAAATCGTCTTTCTCGTATTGCCTTAACCTCTCGAATCCGATCAGCTAGCCATAGCGCCTGTGATGCCTTATTGTCAGCCAGCCCTCTACGCTCTTCGACAACTCTTTCCAACGCTCCAGCAGCTAGCTCAAGTTGTTCCTCATCCAAATAGCCCGGTTTTCCGCAATACATTTCGATAAGCGTATTTGCCGTGAGAATAATCCGTTTCACTTGGTACCCCTTATCGCTCTTCTGAATCCGTATCTTTTCTTGCACTAAAGCTCCGATCACCATGAATAACTGCTCTCGATCAAATACCATGTACCGATCATTCATTACCCCCTGCCCCCTTCACCATTTTTAGAAAGCCTTTACCCATAAGCTTCGTTTTGTGCTTCGTCCACTGTGTTATCCAGCCCAATTTTGACTCTTTCGTAATCACTGCCGCCATATGCGTCGTGGATGTAACCACATCCAATGTCTCTTGGATCAGGTGTTCAATTTGATGTTTCTCTGATGTACTCCATGTGGTCGGCGGCTTTACAAGGATGGGTTGGGCTCGCCTTATGGCTAGTAGCAACTCCTCGACTTCCTCTACCGTTTTGGCAACAACTGTATGCCTGTTGAGCTCCACATTGTCGCCGTCCAAAATGACCGGGCTTGTACCTGATGTGGATTCGTAAGCAGCAGCCATAGCTAGAAACGGATTGTTTGTCACTTGCACAGCCCTTGCCTTAACATCGGGAGGCGTTGTAGTTCTCCCCGTTGTGTAAGAAGAAACTGCCTCCCGGCTTACATTCGCTTCAAAGCTGAAAGCCAACTGTGTCATGCCAGCCTCTTGAAGTGACTGGCCTAACCGTCTACCAAAGTCGCTCATTTGTTCGCACCATCCTTACCATTGCTATTCGATTTTCGATGTACAATTAACTCATGCTCACTTTCCACATTCCCCCTTGGATGCTCACCATAGGGGGGTTCTTTTTCTCAGTGCAGATCGCATTTTTTAGCTCCTTACCAAGAGGTACTCAATGTTGAAACCGCTATTCAAAATGTTGATCAATACCCAGCCATCATCCAGCTTTTGATTCGCTTCTTGTTCGCTGGCAGTACGACAGATTTTCTTGATCTCTGTGAAGTCCATGGGATACCTCCTTTTGTATTACTAAGCTGTCAGCTTGACGCCATACTCTTGCTCAATCCAGTTGATTAATCCGTTTTTCGGAACCCGGAGCATAGGGCGCTTGTCTGTTCCAATATTCATCACCGGAAATCCGGTCCGACGTGCCAACTCGTAAGCATACTTGCGATCAACTCGTAATATTTGGGATACCTCGTCCATTTTGAGCAATGGCGGAAAAGATTCGAGGTTGATTTGATCCGGCGTATTTTTTACCAAGGCATTCATTCCTTTCATGCTGTATTTTTGTTTCGTCCACGAAGAACTTTCTGCAAAAAAAAGTACTTTTCAAAGGGCCCACCAAATGCGTTAATGACGCCAGCTATAAATGTTGGTCCAGGAGAATTGTGTCTATGATCTTCAACCGGAAGCTTGGCACGCCAGATTTGGGTAACTGATACACCGATCATAGCTGCAAGTTGAGTATCATTTACGCGCAGTTTTTCTTGTTCTTTTTCGAGTGCTTTTACGTTTAGACGAACTGTTACTTTTTTCATTGTTTCACCACCTTGTTCTTCGTCCTCGTAACACCAATATAAACTAACCTCTTCGTTGACGCAATACTTTTTAGAAAAAATTCTTCGTTAACGTAACGCAATTATTATTACGTACACGTAATGGGTGTGATAAAATGTCCTTGGTGATATATATGGACAAAGCTAAAGAGCTTGGTATCTTCATAGCAAAAGCTCGTGAAAAAAGTGGATACAGAAGTCAGAGGCAGTTGAGTATAGATTCAGGTATATCAACTGCAACGTTATCACGTATTGAATCTGGCGCCCAAATGCCTACCCCTGAAACCTTAAATACCTTGTCCAAATATCTGAAAGCAACTTCATATGAAGAGCTATTAGAAAGAGCTGGGATACTGCATGAGGATAACCATACCCCCCCTTCCTTCAAGAAGGGCGATCCTGGAGACGAACTTACAACCATCATGTATCACAAGTGGGATCAATTGGATGAGAGAAGAAGGAAACAAGCTCTTAAGCTCATAGAGATTCTTGAACAAGAAGCTGACGAGGAAAACAAAAAGAACTAACAATGGACTCGAATACCTACTATAAAACACTAGGCCCCCTATCGGCCTTTTCTTTTCACCACAAACACGAACGTATATTCTCATTTCTAGGGGGTCTCCCATGCTGCAATGGAACTATTACCAACCAACTGAACTAGAAAAACGAATCACAGTCCTCTATCGTTCCATAGGAATTGAAACAGTAGATGACCTACAGGAAGATTTAATCGCTGCAAGGTTGGGAATAAAACTCCGGTATGAAGACGCTCCTTCTTTCTCTTTTGAAAAGGGTAATTTTCGTTGCATTGTGATCGATAAAAACCTGTCGAGAGACGATAAGCGTAAGCATTTTTTCCATGAACTTGGGCACCTATTTCGGGGGCATTCGGGGGATCAAGCCAATTTTCCGGATCTGTTCAAAGACCTATTGGAAGAACAGGCAGAACAATTTGCTAAGTATGCTATGATGCCACACTACATGATTCAATCCCTACCTATGCCAGAATACGAAAGATATTACGTTTACATGATAGCTTCCGAATTTAATGTCTCTCTTGAGCTCGCAAAAGAGCGATGGGAGCAAATAAAGCGGCGAATTAGTGCTGGCAGATGGGAAGAGGAATGTATATATCGAGAGCGTAATCGATACAGGAAGGCAAGTCCTGACAACTGGTGTGATGATGCTAAAGAGGTATTTAGAATTGCGATTGAACGAAAAATGCAAAAAGGACAAGGAGTAATTATTCGATGAAGATTCGTGTATTTCATGACTACCACGATGATAAACTTTTGCCGCAGAAGTACATGATCAGCTTTCGAAAGGGGGAGCTGCCTTGGGATAGAGAAAAGGTATTTGTTGCTGTAAGTGCCCCATTTGAACCGCTTGGGAACGAAGATTTCTTTCCGGATACTTTGGCAATCACGGTGACTCTTGGAGACATGATCCTTAGTATTGATAAGCCTGGTAAGTTTGGTATTCTCCTCTCTCCTCTAAAACAACGCGCTATTGACGGTGGTGTTGATTACTGGGATATAGAGCATCTGATTATTCAAGTGGCAGACTTGGAGGAATTACTCCAAATGAATGTATTCATTGCATGATGTAAGGAGGATGTTTATGAAAGGACATGTTAGGAAACGCGGGGATAAATGGTGCTTTGTTGTGGAGCTTCCTAGAGACGAAGTAACTGGAAAGCGTCGGCAAAAGTGGTTTTCGGGATTCAATACCAAGAAAGAAGCTCAACAGGCGATGATAGAAAAATTACGCGAGATACAAACGGGTCTTCTCGTGGACACAACTGACATGACAGTGACGGAGTACATGCATTATTGGTTAGAAAACTATGCCAAAACCTCTACACGTCACACAACTTACAGAATCTATGTACAAAGGGCAAATCGTTATATCATACCCTCTATTGGACGTTTAAAGTTAAAAGACCTCAAGACGATGCACCTTCAAAAGATGTATGCCGATCTACTGAAAAATGGCGCAACGTATCGCACTGGAGGTATTTCTCCTATGTCGGTTCGACACATTCATGGCATGGTGCATAGAGCCTTACAAAATGCTGTCCGTTGGCAGATTATCCCTCGCAATGTAGCACAAATGGTTGAGCTGCCTCGGGTCGAAAAGAAAGAAACGCTAGTGTTAACCAAAGAGCAAGTTCAGCAGCTTGTAACAGCAGCCAATGGCGAAGAACTATACATCCTAATTCTACTCGCTGTGACAACAGGAATGCGCTACGCCGAAATAGTTGGACTGTCTTGGAAAGATATTGACCTTGATAAACAGACGATCCATGTCCGCCAGCAACTGGTGAGAACCAAAGGCGAATATCGACTCACCGAGCCAAAAACAAAAAGCAGTGAGCGAATCATTTCTCTGTCAGAAAGCTTGGTTACTCCCTTACGCCGCCATAAAGCAGAACAAGCGCAGAAAAAACTATTAATTGGTCCATCGTATAATATCGATGGTTTAGTATGCTGCCGTCCTGAGGATGGGCAACCATACTCTTCTACTCCTGTTCGAAGGAAATTGCGTAGAATATTAGAGAAAGCTGGTTTACCAGATATCAGAATCCATGATTTGCGGCATACCGTGGCGACTCTGTTATTAGAACAAGGTGTTCATCCCAAAGTAGTCTCTGAACTACTTGGTCATGCCAATATCGGAATCACTCTTGATCGATATAGCCATGTTTCTATGACCATGCAAAAAGAGGCAGTTGACTCATTAGAATCTGTCATTTTTAACTCGAAAAATGCACTTTAGTCAACGAAAGGTTTGCAAAATGTTTGCAACCCGTCCAAATATCATGGGAAAAACATTGATATTACATTGTTTTTCATGACCTAATACAAAATAAAGAACATTTTCGACATCTCGAATTTCCCCTTTTCTCATACGTGATTTAAGGTATGGCTTTGTCGATCCATCCAACTGCTCGATCTCTCAGCCCGTCCTCTCTCACTACCGATGTGTTTATTTCGGACAAGCTAGAAACGATTATTCCTAAAGAGAAAACGATGCACATGATGATAGATAAAAGCTTGGTCATGAGTTGCTCCTCCTCAGGTCAAATATTTATCCAGAATTTCTGTAAGCAGCTTATACCAAGGGAACATCGCTACCAATAAACCCATGTAAAATGCCGGGTAGACAATAACCGTGTAGCCGATCCCCAAAGATTTTATCTTTTTCCGATGACGAAACATTCTTCGATGATCGACAGCCCACTCCATTCGTTGCATAGTTGCACTTACTTGTCCTTCGCTCAGCGTTTCAATTGTACGCATACTTGATACGAGAATGATTCCGTCGTCGACACCGATTTTGCGTTTAAAGCTCTCCAGTGCCTCATTAGAGTCTCTGTTCCACTCAGATAAAGTAGGGATATACTCCTTTAGCTTTCTAGTCGGTCTAGCTGCCTTGACCATGGCATTGTAAATGGGCACCTGATTTTCCAGAAGGGTTACATAGCGATTGATAAATCTGGCGATATCTGTACTCAGCATATCCTCTCTGTGATTTGCCCACATCTTTAAGCCCATGTACGGCAGCATATAACTCCCTGCAGATACCAGACACATCGACAGAAGGGGGAATGATTCCATTCGACTTACGACGACCCACATAAGAATCAGGATGCAAACGGTACTTCCAGACAACAATTGCAGAAACACCCACTCCGGTTTTCCCCATCCAAAAGGCCTTCCTGCTCGTGATAGTAACTGCTCCCATTTGTCGTCTTCGTCAGGCTTTAGTGCCTGCTCCCACTTTCCCCACCACACTCCGGAAACAAACAGCTTTGGCTTTTGCTTGTGAAACAAATACTTCCCGATCATAAACGTTGCACTGAAAACAAATAGAGCGCCTAATCCAAGGTAGGTATACATGATGAGCATTGGCATTAGCGATATCTCCTTCCCCAAATAAATGCCAACAGGATCGAAAAAGTCCACACAGTCGCCGCAATCGCTAATATGGCTTGTCCATCTGGCGTGTAGAAATAGAGACGGTAAGAATCTTGAAGCAACCCTTGATTGTAGGGGATCAGGCAAACGCAAATCGCTATAACAATAAGCAAGCTGATCCAAATGGAGTATATTTCACTATCACGCTCATGCTTTTCGTCTTGTTGTACAAACATCTCATTCGTTAACCGATTTAGAGGTGATTGAATATCTTCTGTTTCCCCTTCCAAACCGCTGGAAATATAGGTTGCAAAATCAAAAGCCCACGGGTGGTCTAGTCTCTGCGCAAATTGTTCCACTGCTGCAACCGAGTTTCCCCCATCCGAAAGGCTATTGTTAAGCAGAAGGAGGTCAGGCAATAACTCTTTAGGGCATTCTTCTATCATTTCGCGAAAGGTAAGGACAATGTTTTTGCGACTGTTATAATAACGGGCAAACAACTCTACGAAACGACAGAATGAGCTGATTTTTTTATTCATTTGTACGGTATAGCGTGCGTATAGAATCAGTGTTGGCAGCAAGAGGAATAAGAGAAAAAGCGACAAGGATACAATCATATTTCCTAGCAAAATACCCGAGATGAACCCCGCTATTCCGCCAATCATGGATAGCAATAAGTACCCTTCTGGTGTACCTCCCACGGTTTGACACCAACGATCAAAGTGTTCATACATCATGCGCCGGGTAGAATGCCTTAAAAATTTCTCTCGCCATGCCTCAACTGTACGTGGGAACAATACGCGTGGACTTCTCCATCCCTTGTACAGGTGTAAGCCGAGAAACAGAAAGCCAGAGAAGAGACATAGAAACACCGGAAAAAGAAATGTGTAAATCATAGCTGCCTGCCTATATCGGTAAGACGTAGCTCTTTCAGCACTTCAATGTCGGCTTTGCCGACGTAACACATGTATTCAACTAAATGTGGGCTCAATTGATTCCCTGTCCATTCATAAGCTCCCGTCTGCATGTTGCGACCTACGAGGGGAATAGATTCGACTCGGTTAAAAGATGAATTCCACTCCGTCGTATGAATGGCATCAATAAAACGGTGACCGCTGTTACGGTATGTAAGCGAATTGACAAAATTGACTGCCCTGCTAATTCGCTCCTGGGTCAGCTCGATACTCCTCCCTCCATATTGATAAACAAGATCCGTCAAATCATGTAAAGCTCTATGAGCAAAACGTTCGTGCATCGCTCCGATTGTAGCGTCCGTCCCTCTGATTCCTGCATTTATAAAATGGTACGCTTCTATAGGCTCACGAATTTCTCCAATCAAAATCGTATTTGCGGTTGATCGGTACATGTCTTTGAAGCAATGCTCCAATTCAATGCCGATTTCCTCCACGTTTTGGAGTTCAATCACTTCCCCTGGCCAAATATCACCAAATCGCATCTCGTGTTCACTTTCAAAGATCGTGATATATTCTGTCCGAGGGTCCTTTAGTTTCAGCATACACATCATCAATGTTGTTTTACCGGCAGCCATCGGTCCAATAACCAGCACATTGCTGCGCCCATACACTTGCTGTTCCATTAGCCATTGAATTCTTTCGTCGAAAGCTGGCTGTTGCTGTGTGCGGAGTTGGTCGAGAGAAAAAGCAGGCGTTGTAAATCTTCTAACCAGAATGGTCGGTACTCTGGAATAAGGGAAAGTGAACATGGTCAGTCTGGCTTTTAGTGAATGTAAGTATCCGCTCAATCTAGGTTTTTTCTCGTTAAAAGATAGACCCGCTGTATTGGTCAGCTTTTGTTGAAGAGTTTCAACCTCTTTCCAGCTTGGTGTGTAAGAGAGAAATTTTTTGACCCCTTGCTCCAAGTAGGCAATGTTGCGGTTTGCAGAAATTCGCACTTCCTCTACCCACGGAGACAAATGGAGGACGGCATCGAGTATGCCCCACCCGTATGTAGAAAAGGTGAGACCTTCGTAACCGTTAACATGCGGCAAAATTTGTTCGGTTACTGGTCGTTGGAGGACTTCCTCAAAATAATGCTGCAAGCGAAGAATAATATGATTGTGACTATCACGGTCTCCCTGTTCTGCCAAAGCGAGAATTCGTTGCATCTCTAGCTTCTCTTCTCGAGTTTTGCCAAAATGATTTAAATAATCTCTCGCTGCTTGTTTAATGTCCTCAATGGTTTGGATGTCCAATCCAGCCGGGTGTTCTCGCTCTATCCCTCTCATCAGCAAAACACCGCACTTTTATCCAAATATTGTGCCTTAGCAATTTCCTTCAAACTGCTGATGTACGATTTGGGAGGAAAAAACTCTTCGATTAATACACTGCAGCTCTGATGAGATTGCATGAGCCTGCTCTCAGAAATACGTGGTACTACGCCGTAGACCGAAACATCCTCCCCGATTCGAAAGGGTTGCCCAGGATCTAAATGACTGAGCAGAACCTCGCATTTCACTCCTCTTTCTCTCCATTTATGCAGCCACTCTCTGGCACTATCGATACTAAAGGGATCAGCTCTCACGAATAAAAGATTGCGGTCAACAGTATGAAGCAATCGCTGTAGAGTCTCAGACTCAGGGAAGCAGTAACCCCAGTCGACGTATACATAGTCAAATTGCATGCGAAACACATTAATTAGATTGCTTAATTCTGGGCTTTTCCATTTGCTGGCAGCATGTGCGTAATACAGATTAGGCAAGTGCGCGCTCTGTTTGCAGACATTGCTCCAGTTACGCTTGGCAGTTGTTTGTAAATCGATAAAGTCGGGACGAAATAAAGATAATTGATGTTGTTGAAGTTTGAAGAAACGTGTTAGATCCGGCTTAGCGTCATTCATATCAAGTACGACAATTCGCTTTTCAGGATGCTGCCTCGCTAATATGACGGGATAATTAATACAAAAGGTAGTAATGCCAGAAGCTCCGTAGCTCAATAAAGCGTAAACGAGCCCCTTTTCTTTTGACGGTCCGATATCTGTACACTCTTGCACGAAGCCTAGAATCAGGCCGATTTGATGGCGTATTTCTTCTTGTGATAAATGGGCCGATAACAGGTATACATGCTCTAACCCAGACTCCTCCGCTACCTTCTCAATCATCTTCTCATCCCGATAGAGAGGGACAATAATTAACGGTGAGTTTGGCGGGAGTTGTGCTTTCAGGGCCGGAAGCCATTCCCAAACGGGAGAGTTGAACATTTCGGAAAAGATTATGGCAGCTTCTGGAATATAAAGCTGCACAAGCCGTGAAAACTCCTCCGTCGACTCTGCTACTAGCACATCACTGTAGACAGGCATATACGTCTTGGCGAGTGACTTCATCGGATAACAAACTAAAATTTTCATGACGCTTGCTCCTTTGAACCCATGATATGACCTACCTGAAGCATCCCATATGACATTGCCTCGCTTACTATCACATACTCCTCATCTGTCAAATTAAAGCCGATAAAAGCAGGTAGTGCTGTTGGCTGAACCCGGTAGTCACGATATCTTTTTTCGCCATTCTGCAACGGCTTTTCTCGTGCTCCATGAAAGATGGAATCCATCTGATCAGGCGATGGCAACAAGCTCGGCTTTAATGTATAGATCTCGATACCGTTACTGTCCCTCACGCTTGCAAGCTGACTTTCAAATAACAAATCTGCCGTATCATTGGTTTTTCGGAAATGGAGTGGTGCAGGATAGTCTTGCAGCTCCGAGAGACTCTTGTATTTGACCCAGATTTTCACATGATCGCCTTTGCGTAATTCCGTTAAAGGATGAATCGATAGTAGGGGGAACTCGTAGCGTGCCTCCCCTTTTCCCGGTAAAAGCTGCGAATCTGTCAGCTTTTCCACTAATAATTGCTCGCCTTCGTATATAGTCTGCGTGCTCCTTTTCCCCAGAACGGCATCCAAATCGCCCGCTGAACCTGGAAGAATTTCATCCACCTCTTCCTGTACAAGTATCACGTCATCTTGTGTGATCGGCTCGAAGGCTGATATTTCTTTCCCTGCAGCTACCTTTACAACTGGAGCAAACAGTTTTTCTGCAGCCATCGCATCAATATATTGAGTTGCTGCATAAAAGGACGAACCTGCTAACAGAAACGATATTAAGCAAATGACAAGCAATGTTTGCTTTTTCATAACATCCTTCCTTTATAAGCATGAATCAATGACTGAAACTCAATCTCTTCCTCCGGGAAAAGCTCTAATAGTAGATTGGCTTTGGCGCTTGCCATTGCTGCTTTCTCTCCATCTATCAACGGAATCATGTCAGTTACCTGTGTAGCTCCAGGCTGATGATCCCATAGGGAGAGCGTTCCTTCTACTTTTTTCATGATGCTTGCCCGAGACAATTGGCTATTCCACTTGTTTGCTATCATTTTTATTTTTCTTCTTTCTGTCTTCCACCAAGCAGGGGCTGGATCCACCAGGAACAAACGTGTAAGTCTAGCCAGATCTGCATCAAATACTACCCATATTTCGTCGGCATGCTCAAAAATTTGTTTGGAGTGGATATCATTCCAGTAGGAAGAAACATCAATGACAACAATGGGACTATCCTTACAAATCCGTAGTAACCAGTTGGCTGTATCTGTTTGAGAAGATTCGTGCTGAAGTTGTGCTGGGGATTCTATCTGGATGCGAAGATGGTTATTTTGCATAAGGAGCGATGGTGTAGGAGAATCTCTTACTTGTTGTCGAGCTCTACGTTCAAAATCAAGTGCAAAATAATAATAGGAAGTCACTCTTGGTAACTCGCAAAGGGTGACAGGAATGCCTTTTCCTGACCATGCATACGCTAGGTTACTTGCAAGAAAACTAGCTCCAGCCTGTGCGTACAAACTCAAAACGGCAATACATTTGTGTTGATACGACTGCTGTTGCTCAACTATTTGTGGCAAAGCAAGCTTTTCTTTCAGTGCTCTCCATTGCCGCTCTTCCTCAATAGACTGTGAAAACTCCTGCTGCTCCAAATCACGGAACTTGGAGACAAAGCGGCTCATTTGGTGAAACATGATTATCCCACCTGGGAATCATTTGATTTATTTTTACTGGCAATGTATTTCTCAAATTTCTCAACCATCTCTCGAACTGTGAGAGACTTGCGATGATAATAGTATATCTTGCGTAGCCGCTCCCGTTCCTGAGCTGTCATTTCTGGTCTCACTTTCATGGCTAGCTCGATTAACAGCGCGAGTTCGACGTTGTTAGGTCTTCCTCTTCTCGGTGGATTGGCAAATAGCTCCTGCTGCTTTTTATTAAATGCGTTTGGGTACTCTACCAGCCACATGTCTACCAACGTTTCAATATCTTCATGTGTACGTACTCCGAGCTTCATCAAGTATTTAAAATATGTGGGGATGGGACGTTCACGTATCTGCCCATTTTGCCATCGGGCGAGGAATCCATTTGGCATAGTCAGAAGCTTGGTTACGTCTCGGATGAGTGCTATCCGATTTGGCGATTGGTATTGAACGACTGCTTCCTTCACTAGCGTAAACAAAATGTCATGATAATTGACGCCTTTATACCCGCTTCCATACTCTGTGATGTACCATTCCTCAACTGCGCGATCAAAATCTCTCCGGCAATTCGATAACTGAAGCTGATTCAGATGCTCATAAAACTCTTCCAGATCATACTGAACCATAAACTCTTCCTGGTAATCGCCAAAAACAAAAGCAATAAAGGATTCCTTAAACTCTTCCAATGACAACAATGTCAGCTTGTTTGTCTCCTCATAGCAGCGGTTGACTAATTCGATTGCACTCTTTGCCAACACGTCAAAATACCCCCATTTTCCTTTTTATAGAGCGATAGATATTCTCCCACAGCATTCTCGACTCGTCGAATCGTATTTAGCCTGATAAACCAGGCATTTCGCTTTATGGGTCGCCTCACACGCACCCGTGCAAGGCGATTAAGAGAACCTACTCAGTTACAAAGTAAAGTTCTTCTCCGGTCGCGAAAAGAAGAGCGATCCTTCCCCCGCGCTCCATGACGGTTGGAGCATTCTCCATTACAATTAGCCCGTCATTGAGTACTACTCTGTCTCCAAATCGATGTACGGATTCGATCTGGAACGCTCCCTGCGGAACTCTTTCCACTGAAAGATACCTGCCAGGTTTGTGCTTCTGGTAGCGTACTTTTCGCCCTAGAAGCTGCTCCACGGATGCAGAGCATTTCTGGTGAGCCTCTACTGTTGCCATACGCAACGCCTCCTTCTCTCACCTGTAGAGTACGGCCGTTTCATCTGCTTATAAGCCTATGAAACTATCTCTACCGTAAAAAAAGACAGCAGGGTTGTGCAAATATTTTTATAACTCTTCCCAATAAGCGGGATCACTAAGTTCGGGATACATTTCGGTGACCATATCAAATGGTGAAAAGTAGAGTGTATCGACGAGAATCTTGAGTTTATATGTTTTCAGGAGCGTATACGCCCTCTCTGTTTTACTGAAGATACTCGGCAATTGACGCAAATCTGCCAGCTTTAGTAGATGCTTGCACATATAATCGACGCATATTTTTGCCCGTTCCTCACCCTTTATGCTCTGAAAATAACCTGGGGGAAAATGGCGTCTTATGCCCGAAAGCACTTCTTGGTAAACCCATAGCACTCGTTGTTCTTCTGAAAGCCTTGGTAAATACGGATAAGCAAATTCGACGAAATAGTACACATCCTCAGCTTTTGCCTCGATAGGCGGCTCAATAAATTCTCTCACCAAATGCAGCTTCAGTTCTTTGACATCTTGCAAGCTCAATTCACGTCGCGCCTGCTCTGGTGTCCATCTTTTTACATTTTCAATCGCATATCTAACAACTAATTGGACTTTTTGCTTTCGGTACTGCACATCTTCGAACTCATACGGGGAAAAACGCTTTTGCTCTCCGTTAAGAATTCGTTTGTACCGATCGACTATTTTTGAGGGCACTGTCATCTCACTCCTATCCCCATTTCTGGAATATACTACTAAATTACCACGCGGGATTAGGACAAAAATAACAGTACCTTTGTTCAAAATTGTGACTTTATTCATAGACACCAGACTGGGAGACTCTGTTCATTTTTACGAAAAGCTCATCCCAAAATACAGGTATATTCTTTTCAACCTTTACTTCTAAATGATAGATTCCTTGCAAGTACAAATAGGGCCGTTCACCTTTTTGGTGAATAACAGAGACCTCATCACTTGTCCCCTCCAGATTCGGCCTGTTTAATCTCCATAGAATTCCCGCTTCTTCTCGTGCCCCGCGAATGATATCCGCATCACGCTGTTCAGCTTCTTCTGTTGTCGCAAACAATCTGATTTGCTTATCACCGTTTGAATCCTCGTACTCCCATTTTCCAGCCGCACGCGCTCCTTTAGTAATCAGATCTGCTGTATGTTGCATCTTCATTTTTAGATAATCTGTCTGCTCCAAAAATAACAGGATAGAGAGCAGACTGCCCAAGCAGAAGAGAAAGAAGAGCACAGTAATCATGGTTGCCCCGCGCTCTTCTTTCACTCGAAACAAAAAATGGTGCAACAGATCATTCATTGCTTCTCCTCCGCATTTTCAACCATCATGTGATAGCTTTCGGTTATCTCGTATAATTCCCCAGTAGCGAGAAGCCGAAATGAAACTGTTGCTTCAGCTCTTACATGACTGCCTTTTCTCCAGCCGTTCCCATCTAGCTCCAGCTGCACATCTTTGTGAAGGACTCCGATACCTTGTGCTAATTCCGAAGTGCCTCGCTGTTTCGCATGGAATTTGGCCAAACCGAAATTGGGCTGTACTGCAGCAATTCTCCCTGCCTCATATGCAGCCGCCAATGCCTTTTGCTTGTTGTACATCATGCTGAATTGGTCAAAGGAGAATACGATCAAGATCCAAACTAAAGGAAACACCAAAATAAACTCAATTATTTGGCTGCCTCGCTCATCTTTCGCCCTCGCACGTATCACTCGTCCCATGCGTGTGATCATCCGCTTGCTCCGATGACATCTCGTAAGGATTGGAACACAAAAGCACCCAGCAAATATACCGCGTAGGGGAATGAAAAGGCTGATCTTTCCCTTTGTGGAAGCCATACTTGTCGATGAGCCGACCATCCGGCTGCTATAATTTGAAGATTGTTGCGTAGGCGAGCCCAATTTTGCGGATAGAACACCATGACAATCAGGCACAAAACGATGGAATGCAAAAACAAAGAATACACCACACTCCAGCTCGTCCAAGCACCAACAGCCATCAGTAACTTTTGATCCCCCATCCCCATCCCTTTTAAGAATACGGGACCAACTGTCAACAAAAAGGCTCCTGCCACTCCTAACAATGCTCCAGCTAATACTTCACCTTCCCACTGATACCATAGGCCGACAGCAATCGCTGGAAAAACAAGAGTATTCGGTATTTTCCTTCGTCTCCAATCCATCCATGCTGCCATTCCTAAGAAGCCCAGTAAGACTAGGTTTGTCATTTGCTTATTTTTTCTTGCAGTTCCTTCAGCTTCTCGTCTTCAGCAGTGCCTAGTTGTGTCAGTGTCGGAATAAGCACAATCAAGATGACGGCAATGATAATGACCATTTCCACGATCGTGACACCGTCCTCCTCATACCAAAAACGCTTGACGTAATCTGCGATGGTTCCCATTCCATTCACTCCTCATTGAGATTTTGGTTCTATTTTCACTCTGCCAAAAGACAGTGCCTCTCGCAAAAATATTTGCTTATTTTTCTACAAGCTTTCTCCGATGCCAATGAATGCAGGACCCATCACCAAGAACAACAACGGCAGACCCATTAACAAAATGACAAAAGGCAATAACCTGATATTTAACCGATTCATATGGGTAGCAGCTTCGTCTTCTTGTTGTCTCACTTGCTCCTCTACTTGGACAGACAACATTTGTGATATGCTAACCCCTTTTTTCATCGCCTCGTTCATCTCCAGCGCGATGGTAGTCAACGAATCTACCTCCCACCGAAAGGCCAGCTCTTCAAGTGCCTTTCTCCAGTTCCCATGCTTCTTTTCTCCCATTTCTAGGCTCGCGAGCTCTCTGCCAAGTCTGGCATCAAAACGTCTCGCAGTCTGCTTAACAGCCTGCTGCAACGGCATGCCTGCTTCCACCAATGACTGCACAATACTAAAAAAGATAGGGACCTGCTCTCGAATTTCAGCTTTTGCTCGCTTGTCCGCCCAATCTAGCAGCATGTTCGGCAACAAGTACAAAAATAAGCTAAACGTTAACGGGAGACCATTTACCATACCGATTTTTTCACCGTTAACCATGCTCATTGTCAATGAAGCTAGAGATGAAGCAATGAAACACATACTGATGAGCCGGAACAAGACAATCTCTGTCAGACTTATATCGATCCCCAGACGCGCCAATGTTTCCTCTATTTTTTTCTTATCGACACCCGTCCATTTGTAGAAATGCTGTAGCAGTACCTGGTTATTCTCCAAGCTTCGAACCAGTGTCCACCTTTTTCGTCCTTGTTGAAACGATTGCTCAAGCTTGGCTTGTTTCTCGGAATCAATCCTGCCCAAAAGTGTGGCGGAGATCGGTTCTCCCTTACTCACACAAGACGGCAAGCCGTACAAAAATATAGCAACACTCACCAATATGCTCATAACGAGAACGAACATTGCATCCTCTCCTATACTCCTCTGCTTATGCTTTTATGTGCAACATAACGAATTGCTTCTCCCCCAATCAAAATAGAAGCCAAGCTTCCCAAAATAAGCAACCGTCCCCCCATTGTGGCCGTTAGTGGATCGAAATGATTCGGATTGTTCACGTACAACGCAATGACAAAAACAAACGGCATGACACTTAACAGATTCACTTGTGCAATGATCTGGGCCATAGCTGCTTTTTGTCTACGGAGTGACTGTCTGCGCCGCAATATCGAGGAGGCAGCCAAATCGAGCGTTTTGGCCATATCTCCCCCCATTTCACGTTGAATGTGAACAATTGTCGCTAAATATTTGACATCTGCTGATCCAGTACGTTCAAAGAAACGATTCATTACGTGTTCTAACGGGACCTGAGCCCGCAATAGATCTACAATACGCCTGTATTCCTCTAATACGATTTCTGATAAAAATGGACTAGCTGCTACCTGTTCAAACGCATGCAAATACGATGGAGAAGTACGTAAAGAACTGGCCATGAGACGAATCGCTTTTACATTGCCTGCTTCGAAATCGTCCTTTCGACGAGCTCCCCATACACTCACCAACCGTTCGGTAAACATAATCCCTGCCAGCAACGCAGGCAATGCCATCCACCAAGACTGCAAAATCTGACTACTCACGCCAAACGACACGATACCCAATAAAAAAGAGAGGGTCACATACTGGTTTACCCCCCACCCTGAACGTGATTTCGCCAACCTCTCCTCAAACTGCTTCCAAATGGTTTTTCTGTCCTGTTGCAGCACTTCTACGATTTCGTGCTTCCCCGTCGGTTCTCGCATATACAATTTGTTGGGCAAGATCAATAACAGGATGGCCATCCCCATCCCTATTGCAACAGGTAAGCTAATGTCCATGCTTTCCCCTCCTATAGCGGAATTGGTGTGGTGAAAAAGACTTGCTCAATCTCCTCACGCGACAGCCCTTTCTCCAGCCATCGCTTGATAAGTCGCTCTGGGCGATAGCCTGTCCATTTGAAGTGACCCTTTACTCTCCCATTCTCCACCCCTGTTGCTTCGTACACGTAAATATCCTGCAAATACACCCGATCAGGTAGAACCTGTTTAATGTTGCAAGCTCGCTTTATCCATTCTTCATGCGATTGACCCGTCCCCACTACCTCCGTTATCGCTACCACCTTGCGACTGCCATCCTCTTCAAAACGTTTTACTTGAACAATCAGATCCAGTGCTGAACCGATCATTAAATTGCGCTCTTCAGCACTATACCCTTCATCTGCTTTTCCAAATAAAATGGGCAATGTTGAATCAACCAAAGCACGCGGTGAGTTTGCATGCGCTGTGCTCCAGCTACCAGGGTGGTCCGTATTCATCGCCCAAAGCATATCTACGATTTCGCCACCTCGTGTCTCACCGACCATAATGACATCCGGCCTTTTTCTTAAGGACAAACGAACACAATCCTTGATCGAAAACCCACCTTTCCCCTCATAATTTGCAGGTTTCGCTAAAAATCTGCGCACAAAAGGATGCTGAAGCTTCATCTCCAAAACATCCTCGATCGTAATAATGCTTAAATGATCAGGGACATACTGGGAGATGAGATTTAGCATGTGTGTTTTGCCTGACCCTGTTCCTCCACTGACAATGCCAGATGCACGAGATAAACGGACGGCTCTGTTTAAAAAAAGAAGCATCGGCTCGCAAATGGAACCATACCGCAAGTAGTCGGACTCGCTGAGTAGCTCTCGGTGTTTTCTGATCGTGAGCATATGACCATCTGGAGAAATAGAGCGATGCGTAGCAGCAACCCGGGAACCGTCTGGAAGCTGTGTATGCAACTCTGCTTTTGTTTCATTAAACTCACGCCCCATTGTCGCTGCAATCTGTTCCAATAGGCGCAGCAGCTCTTCCTCATCGCGAAAAACAGCAATGTCCGGCGATTCAAGACGACCAGTACTTTTCCTTTCAATGACGAGATAGTTAAAGCGATGAAAAAGAAGCTCGGTGATGTCGTTATCCTCTAATAAAGCGTCTAATGGACCCCAACCCGTCAAAGAATGCAACAGTCGTTTTACTTCTGCTTCCATTTGTATCGATGTCAGGGTGGTTTGCGACTCCAACAGCATCCGAATATCTGTCGTCAGCTCATCTAAAAAGAGTGAGGAATGCTTTTCCTCCCATAATCGCTTTCCGTATTTCTCAACAATCTGGGTACGAATTGATGTTTCTCGATCTGCCCCAATCCATTTTTCATTCGTCCGCTCGTGGTCGGGGGCTTGCATTTTTTCGTGAAGTGTTGACGGAACTCCCGCCATTCCCCTCCCCGCTGATCGTAATTCTTGCGAACTGCGGACTTGATTAGAAATGCCTAGTAACTGTTTTTTATCGAACATGATACCCTCCCTTATCCCCATAACCACTTGAAGAGAGATGTTTTCTCTTTTTGCTTCTCTTTTCCAACAGCCTTCATTTGCTCTCCATCTACGGGAACCAGTGCTTTTCCTAATGTCTCAATGGCTTCCTTGGCCGGAATTCTCCCTGACTGGAGCATGACTGGCGTTCCTGTATTAATCGATTTTTTTACTTCCACATCGTCAGGTATGGAGAAGATTTTTTTGCTAGGGTGAAGCTGGAAATAGGCACGAATTTCATCTAAGGTAAACATTTCTTTCCGCTGCAAACGATTCATGCAAATTTGAATGCGTTCTTCAGGGTACTCTGCTTCTCTCAACAGTTTCAGCAATCGTTGAATATTTTCAATGGAGTCTACCACCGGATTTCCCACCATCACGACATGTTCTGCAAAAAACAGAGCTTGAATCGTTGCATCTGTTGTATCAGGAGCCGTATCGATAAGAATGACGTCGTAGTTGCTTTGTTTTAACGTTTCGAGAATCAGATATAAATGGTAGTCACGGATTTCAAAGCTTTGCCGAATATCACGGGGGGAGGTAAGTACATGCAATCCCGTATCAGGATGAGAAACCACATATTTCTCGATTTGCTGCGGAGATAACGGCAAGGCTTGTGCGTATTCCTGCCATTCCTCACTGCTAATGGAATACGGATCTTTTCCTTGACTCTGAATAAACGAATGCAACTGAGCATCAAGATCCTTTACCCACGTAAAAAGATTTGGGGTACGAGGGAGATTTAAGGTAGTCGCAAATGTACCGAGATCAAGATTGAAGTCAACAGCAATTACCCGCAATGGGAGACCTTCGTTTTTTTGCATAGAAAAGAAAATAGCGAGCTCGCGAGAAATAAATGTTTTTCCGACGCCACCTTTTGGACCGTAAACAGTAATAAGCTGTTTGGAACGAGTCATTTCAGGAACTAGTCTATCTGTGATCGTCTCGGAGAATGAAGGTGGCTGGCTCGGATAGTCCTTGATTTGTTCCTGGATTACATACTGGTGTTGTTGTGGTGCAGCTTCTGCTACCATGCCTTGAGGCTGTATCATCATGGCTAACGCTTCGATTTGCCCTGGTTCAATTGGCTTGGCAATAACCCATAAGCCCAAGTTCCGGAAAAAAGGCTCCCAAATCAGTTCATTGCTTGAGCAAGCAGCAATAAATGAAAGATGAGGAAAGGCTAAGCGAAATTGCTGACACAACACCCCTCTTTCCGTTCCCTTTATACGACCCAGCAACACCAAATGGGGTTGGTTCGCCTGTAGTTTTGCCCATGCCTCTTCCACTCCAAGTGCTTCCCCGCACACTTCTACCCATCTGCTGTTTATAAGTTGAGCCGTTAACAAACGAACTGAATCTCGATCATCATCTACTATGAGCAAACGCCTTTTCACTCATGCTCCTCCTTTTGAATACCCCAGCGTGTTTTCGTCTTCATTAGCTCTGAAGCAAATTTTGCGTCTCCTATTCCCGGATTTCCCCCATCCTTCACTGCCGCCAAGCCCAATCTGATTTTTCCGTAATGAAGTGCGTGTGTTAGCAGAACAGCCTCATCACGTGTCAAGGAGAGAGTTACAGCAACCAGATTGGGATGATCACCTTCCATTTCGCGTTGAATTCCAATAATCGGCATGTTTTGCAATAGGAGTCCAGAGTGTGCTCCTGTCTCATCTTCAAAGGAAGCATACACATGCACCCTTTCTCCGCTTGATACATGCGGCGAAACTCCTGCAACATTGTCTACGGGAATGCTCATACCTGTCATTTTTTCTGATATCCCTCCGCTGCCTTGTGCCTTGCTTTTTTGCTCCAAATCACTTTGCAATAACGGTCGGCCTCCCTTCACTTGACGGGTGAATGCTAAACCGACAAGGCTCTGCCCTTCTTCCCATGGGATCAAACCTGGAATTGGGGCAATGGGTTTTTGAAAGATCCCTCCCAGTCTCAGTGTCAATGGCTCCATATCCCTCGCTTCAAGTAATTGGCCACTTTCTTTTTCCACATTTGCTCGCAATTGTATATAGGTCACTTGATGCGGCTTCAAAATGATGTAGGTCGCTACACCTATACATGTAGCGAAAAGCAATATTGCCAATAGTCGTAGCGGATGTATAGACATTCTCCCCCTCCTCTCCATTGTTTCTAGCGTAGGGGAGAATTGAGGGACAAAAAAAGAAAACAAAAAAACCGTGCTGAACGACTGCACGGTTACACCTAATACACAACAAAAAAAGCTGCATTCTCCATTACTTTTTACAAGTAATCGGGAATACAGCTTTACGTCTTATTCCTTCAAAACTGAATACGCATGATTGCTAAGTGTGTGGATAAGTCCTCGACCGATTAGTATTCGTCAGCTCCACGCGTTACCGCGCTTCC
>NZ_VFNO01000015.1:0-123843 GCF_006715575.1 Brevibacillus sp. AG162 | reverse complement strand
GCCATTGAAAAATACATTTGGTTTTATAACCATGAACGGTTCCAGAAAAAATTAAACCAGTGTGCCCCGGTTGAATACCGAAACACACTGGCTGCTTAGGCTTTTTTAATTGTGTCTACTTGACAGGGGTAAGACCAATAAAAATAGGGACTTTAACAAGCTTACTGCGCTGTATACCCGCCATCGATAACGACAGCCTGACCCGTGACACCTGACGCTTTCTTGCTAGCTAAAAAGGCAGCATAGTTCGCTACTTCCTTTACTTGCAGCAGACGCTTCTGCGGTACCAGCGGGTAGATGACTTCTTCCATCACCTTTTCCAACGGCACATTTCTTGTCTTAGCCAAATCGGCTAATTGGTTTTGTACCAACGGCGTATCGACATACCCCGGACAAATGGCATTTACCGTAATACCAGCCGCTGCACCTTCCAGGGCTGCAACCTTGGTAAGCCCGATGACTCCGTGCTTGGCACTGTTGTACGCCGCCTTACCCGCAAAGCCAATCAAGCCGTTGATCGAAGCCATATTGATGATACGGCCATGACCTTGTTGCTTCATAATGGGGAACACGTGTTTAATCGCAACAAAAGGCGCTGTCAGCATGATACTGAGCATTTGTTCAAATTTTGCAGTCGGAAACTCTTCTATTGGAGAGACAAATTGCAATCCGGCATTATTCACTAAGATATCAAGTCTGCCAAAAATCTTGACTGTCTGCTGGATGCACTCCTGCATTTGTCCCTCGTCGGTGACATTACAGCCAAAGCTGATTGCTTCGTGGCCTTCCTTTTGCAATTGGACAGCTGCTGCTTCCGCTGATTCCCCATTTAAGTCCAGTATGACGACTTTCGCCCCTTCCTCGGCAAACGTCCGGGCAATCTCCAATCCAATTCCGCTCGCAGCCCCTGTTACTACTGCTACCTGTTGCTCCAACAACTTCTCCATACCCTACTATCTCCTCTCCTGTTCCTCATTTTCTCTGTCTATAAACTGGCTGATTCTGATGAAAATTAGAAAATAGACACGGCGAATGCCAGGATGAACACGACTGCAGTTTTCAAAACGGTAATCGCGAAAATGTCTTTGTACGATTGACGATGAGTCAAACCAGTGATCGCGAGCAGTGTAATGACCGCTCCGTTGTGCGGCAATGTGTCCATACCACCAGAAGACATCGAGGCAATACGGTGCAGCAACTCAGGGCTGATTCCCGCCGCATTTGCCATCTCCAGGTATTGCTTGCCCATAACCTCCAGTGCGATCGACATACCGCCCGACGCTGAACCTGTCACACCTGCCAGTACGTTTACAGCCAGTGCCTCAGAAACCAGCGGATGATCACTTGCCCCCATAATCCAACCTTGGATGAGCTTGAAGCCCGGCAATGTTTTCACAACGTTTCCGAATCCAACTTCGGAAGCCGTATTGAAGATCGCCAAGAGAGAGCCCATCGCGGCTGCAGTCAAACCGCTAGCCAGTTTGTTTTTGACTTGCTTCACATTGATTAAAAGCGCGGCAATAATTCCGAGACAGAGCGAAATAATCAGTGACCAAGAAGATACGACGTTTTTCACTTTCTCAATCTTAAATGATTCTTTGAGGATCGCTGGATCGTACCACGTCTCTACTGTCCAAATCCCTCTGCTGAACATATAGTTACCCACGAGCACCAACACCAACGGGAGAATCGCGACCCAGATGTTCATGTAGGATTCATTTTTGATCAACTCTGGCTCGTTGGTATGTCCCTCGCCGTAGCCTTCCCCAGCAGCGACAGCTTGCTTGCGTCTGCGCTCCAGCCATAGCATCCCGCCAACGAAAACCATAATGGCGCCAATCGTTCCAACAACAGGTGCAGCATAAGCATCGGTACCAAAATAAGTCGTGGGAATGATGTTTTGAATTTGTGGCGTACCTGGCAAGGCGTCCATTGTATACGTAAAAGCCCCGAGTGCAATCGTTCCTGGAATGAGGCGCTTCGGAATATTGGCTTCACGGAAAATCGCAGCGGCAAACGGATACACAGCAAATGCCACAACGAACAGGGAGACCCCGCCATACGTCAAAATCGAACAAGCTAGAACGACAGCCAAGATCGCACGATTGGAGCCAAGTGCCTTCACAATCGTGTGGGCAATGGACGAGGCAGCACCGCTCAACTCCATGACTTTTCCGAAAATGGCACCCAGTAAGAAAATAGGAAAGAATGATTTCACATAGTTTGCTGCATTCGTCATAAAGGTTTCGGTGTAGCTCGGCAGCAGAGAGATCCCGGAAAGGACAACGGCCAGCAGCGTAAAAATAGGGGCAAACACGATAACAGGATAGCCCCGATACGCAAAAAACATCAGGAGACCGAGCGAAATCAAGATGGATAACACTTCGATGATCATATAATTCTCCTTTCAATTTTCTCCTCCGCTTACAGAGGAAATTGTGTGGGCCCACTTGAAGAAAACGCTTTCACATCCAACTCAATTGCATACACCATGCCAACCCCAATCGATTCCAGAAAAATCGTTCAACCATACCCGTTTATCGTGCCTAGACCGTTGGCAAGCAGATGATAGCGCTTGCAAATTTTCCGGATTTCCGGAATTTTATGTCCGGTTTTATGGAATCTAGCAAAAATCAGCCCACCTTTTCGGGAATCTGCTCCAGGAAGGCTACTGGGTTTAAGCGGGAGGTCATCTTGCTCTATTCCAGAAAACCGGAATCTACTGTACTTAGACACACAGAATGAGATATGACGAAAACCGAAAAAAAGTGATGAAAAGTGAGCTATACCAAGGATTCTACGATAAGACAAGTACGAAAAGCAAAATGAGAAAAAACGAGAAAAAAAGGCGATTTCAGACTGTAAGGGTCCGAAGGTCGCCTTTTAAATTTAGGTCATTAAAAGCTGTTTAAAACCGCATTATATTGCGTTTAACTCGGCTTTGAAAGGGAGTAAAAAACGGAAATCTTCTCGCCGTACCTAACGAACTTTTCCAAACGAACTTACGAACTGGTTCGTTAGTTGAAAATACTGGTGTTATAAGCAAGTTTCTCTTGTGGAAGTCTTTTTAAAAAGCAATTGAATAAACATGCGGAATAATGAATAAAAAAACTCAATTTGCTGGCTTGATCTTAAAAGCAAGACTTTTAGCAGAATCATTAAAGGAAAACTCGAATTTTTTACCATTAAAGTCATACTCAAGTGGTTCATTGGGTTTCTTTACTGATTCGGAAGCCAGGGCAAAAATTTTATTCATGTCGGCCTGTGTTACATCTGGAATTACAATCTTAGTTGCAAATCCCATTAAAGTCATTTGTTCAAGAACCGGGGTGTTGCTGTTCAATTCTGAAGTAATCATTGAAATGCTGCTCACTTCACCATTAGTATTTTCAAAAACCTCTATGTAAGAAAAACCAGTAGGATGCGATATGTAGGAGGTTTTACCACCAATGTTTTGTTTCTTCCATTCTGTTACCGCTTGAATAGGTTCGGTAGTTACGTTCCCCGGCTCCATGAATGATGAAATAACTACCTGTGTTTTAACGCCTAAAGAAGATAATTCTTGTACAGGCGGCTGAGCTGACTGAATGCTTGGTGCTTCTGCTGGCTTGTCCTGTACTACCGTCTTGGCCTGGGTGACTGGTTGGGGTGTGGCAGCGGGTTTACTGTCGGCATTTGCGGAGGTTGGGCTGATTTCTTTGGAGATGCTGAAAGCCAGGATCATTACTAGGCAGACTATGAACATTAGACTAGCCTGGATAATAAAATGTTTTCTTGAAAACATCCGGCCCTTCTGAGCTTTGTTCATAATATTGGGGCTAAATATTCCAATTACTCCTAATAGAAAGCCAATAAAACTAACGAAACTTAACCCACCAAAGACAAGAGACATAAACTATTCTCCTTTTTGTGATTTTATTACAAATTATACCACAATTCGATGGTGGTTATATCGTTTGATTCATTCTGGATACAGCTTCTTCAGGTGAAAACCACTCAACAATTTTGCCCAGGATATGCACTCCGTCATTTGCTCCGTAAATAAGGGGTTGATACCTGTCGTTCTCGGAAATTAAATGAATTTTGTTACCGTCTTTCTTAAATCTCTTGATGGTGACTTCCTCTTCGTCAGCTCCCCCAATCATAACTAAAGCAATGTCTCCATTATCAACGGCGTTTTGCTGCCTCACAACGACATAGCCACCATCCTTAATACCAGCACCTACCATACTATCTCCGCGAACACGGACAGAGAAACAATTCTTATATTGTTCCGGCACTTTAATATACCCATCAATTAGCCTAAATACTGAGATCGGTACGCCAGCAGCAGCTTGTCCCAAGATAGGAATTTCAACAAAAGTCTCTCCTTCATCTTCATAACCCGTTTCTCTATCTTCAGCGATAATTTGACCTGTGATCCGTGTGCCTCTACCCATCTGTTGGGTGAATTCGCGAGGTGCTTTATTCTGAGCGAGTCTTTTTATTAGCGGAGTAAGTAGCTCGATATCTTCTTTGTCTAGTGCGCTTATAGCGGAATAAAGAGGATTATTGAGAAATAAAGTCGATGCAGTCTTTCCGCTTCCTTGTCTATGAGAAATAATCATGGTTCTTCTGTTGATACTCTCATCGTATTGGGTACTCAATTCCCGTTTTTGACCCGAAAAAATGTTGTTCCAGACATTGGTGTCTAAAACAACTGGAGGTTCAGTGTTTTTGTATTTAGGTCCCTCTCCAGTAAGGAGCCATTCCAGAGTGACGCCAAACTTCTCGGCAAGTCTCACTACGAAAACGGAGGATGGATCGCCTCCTTTGTTTTCCCAGTCGCTGATTCTGCTTGAAGAAGTTCCGATTTCTTTTGCTAACGCATCCATTGAAAGCTTTTCTGCGGTTCTTAGCTCCCTTAACCTCTCCCCGAAAGTTGTTGTCATATCAATATCACTCCGTTTGAGTAGTGCCATTTTTTAATTCCCCCTAAAATTTCATTCCGAAAACGGAATAAAAGTATTGTGTTCGCTCCGTATTCGGAGTAAAATGAAATTGTGGGAAGTGAGTTACCACAAATTATAGCGTAGCACTATCAATCTGACTATGACTTACTTTGTCGATGGAGGTGAGAAATTTGTTGAGAAAAAAGCCAATCACTCCATATGGCTGGGCGATCAAAACAAGATTGGCTGAATTGCAGATGGATCAAAAAGAATTCTGCGAACGGAATGGAATTCCCGAAAACAGAATGTCAGACCTCATTTCTGGGACAAGACCAGCAAAAAAGTATCGAAAATTGATAGATGACATTTTGTTCACGGAGCGCCGCCTTCCGAAAGCGGAGTAATTCGATTGAAAGAGGGAGTTAAATGAACGAAAAGCCTCATCTGATCCACCCCAGCGATCTATCCGTAATGTTGAAATCTTTGGCGACTATTGACGAAACGAAGAAAAATTCAGCATACAGGAAACATCATGAATCTATCATGCTGCATTGTGCTTCTATAGCGGCACAGATAACACCCGAAATTGAAGAGTTAAGCACTCAAATTTCTTTCCTAACTAAACGCCGTGAATATCTGATGAGTCTTTACAACGATATTTACACCAAGTATTCGGAAAGTAGCAAGGAGTGGGAACAGTACAATCATTCATCTACAGAAACAAGCCAAAAAGCTGAATAAGGAAGGAGGCAGACCGTGGGCGAGTTGCAACTTTTAACCGTCAAGGAAACCGCTCGTCTCATGGGCATATCCGAGCGAGCGGTACAAAAGCAAATCAGTAGCAACAAGCTAAAAGCTAATGCTGTAAAAACTGGAACGCGAGGGCGCGGAGGAATTGAGTATCAAATCCCTGTTTCTTCTCTCCCGATCCAGGCGCAGAAAAAAGCAGTCAAGTTGTTTAAAGAAGTAGTTGAAAATAGCACGGATCAAAAAGCGCAAGCTCCACTTGAAGTATTTAGCGATCAAGAGCGTGAGCAAATTGGTTACTGGAGAAAGTGCTTCGATCAGTGGCAAGCCTTCCGATCTCAACCTGGAATGACCAAAGCTGAGCTTGATGAAATGTTCTGCGAAAACTGGAATCTTGCCCATCCTGAAAATCAAGTGACAGCCAAAACGCTACATCGGAAATACAAGTCCTGGATGGAACAGGGAGACGCTGCCCTAGTAGATCGCCGAGGCGGTTGGAATCGTGGTGAGTCAACTATACCCGAGGTGGTCTGGAGTATATTTCAGCAGTATTACCTTGATGAGAATAGGCCCAGCGCCCAAGCGTGTTACAGATGGGTGAGCATTTGGGCCAAGGAAAACAACTTCGGCCCGTTACCATCATGTAAGGCTTTCGAGCGAAGGATCACAACCATTCCCTATGCAGTCATCCGCATGTATAGATACGGCGAAAAAGACTTCGATGATAAAGTCGCACCATTTGCCCGCCGTTCTTATCAAGGACTTGCAAGCAATGATATTTGGGTCGCAGACAACCATAAGTTTGACGTAGTGGTAAGGCGTCCAGACGGATCAACCTATCGCCCACAAGTAACCATGTACACCGATGTCCGAAGCCGAAAAACAATGTCCATTGTCGTATCTGAAAACCCAAACTCCGATACAAACCTCCTGGCAATACGGAAAGGCATCCTCAAGTATGGCATCCCCAAAGTGGTCTACACCGACAACGGTATGGACTTCCTCGCAAGCGACATTGGAGGACGTGGACGGCGCAAGACAAAGAAAAACGATGGTGAACACAAACCGCCTGCGGTGTTTGAGCGATTGGGCATCCGAATGATGAATGCCAAGGTAAAAAATGCAAAGGCGAAACTGGTTGAACGGACCTTCAGGGAAGTGAAAGAAAACTTCTCCAAACTGTTCCTCACCTATCAGGGTGGACATGTCAAGGAGCGTCCAGAGCGGCTGCTAAAAATCTTAAAAGACCCGAACAACATCGTCACGGAAGAAGAGTTTGCGGAAGCTTTTGAAACCTTCGCTTTTGGCTGGTTGGATCATCAACCACACTATGGCGATGGGATGAACGGCAAAACACCACACCAAGTATATGCCGAGCAGTTAATTGAAAAACGCACTGCGCTGCCGGAGGACTTAGACCTGATGCTGATGCGTTCTTCCAAGCCAGTTACGGTTGGCAGAAACGGTGTCCGGCTTACGCTTTACGGTTACGGTCTCGATTTTTACGACACAGAGCTTGTTGCTCAGTATCGCGGCAAGAAAGTCTATGTCCGATTCGATCCGGCGAATTTGGGAGAGGTTCGGGTCTATGACCTGGAGGACCGTTTCCTGATGACTGCCACACATAAAAAGGCTTTGGAATACGGGGCCAGCAAGGAAGATATTAAGAACGTGGCAAGCGAGTCCAAGAAGATTAAGAAGCGCGTAAAAGCTTACAAGGAAGCACTTGTCGCAGAAATTTACGCACCCGATCCAATGGACCTTGTGATGGGACAAGCCCGCAAGAATCTTGAGGAAGCAACTGAAGCTGAAGCAAAAGTCCTCTCTCCGGTTCGTTCAGGTGAGCGGAAAGTCGAAGCAGCTCCTCTCAAAAAAGCTGTGGGCCAAACCAATAACATTAACCTATCTCGCATGATAAGTGCGGCTCAAAAAACCAAGAAGTAAGGAGCGGTTTTCATGGTTGTCACCAATGAATGGTTGGAACTGATCCAGGCCATAAAAGACCACATGGAAAAAACGGGGATGTCACAGTCAGGAGTAGCAAGAGCGTTGGGTATCTCGCCTGCGGCTCTCAGTCGGTTTTTGAAAGAGACCTATCCATCCCCTCACAAGCTCTTTGGTAAGATTCGGGCTTTCCTCACAGTTGACGAGGCCAGGGAGGTTGCACCACAGAAGCCGGACTTTGTACATACTTCTCAGTCACAAGCGGTCCTGGACATCATCACTTACTGCCATGTTGCAAACGTGCTAGGTATTGTCTACGGCGACGCAGGGATCGGCAAGACCGAAGCTATCCGGGAATATGCCCGCAACCATCCTGAAGCGGTTGTCATCACTATGTCGCCAGCTTTCGGAACGACTAAAGGTGTTACGGAAAAACTTGCAAAGGCACTGAAAGTCCAAGAAGGCCGATCCATTCGTCGGATGTATGAAGAGATCAACGAGAAACTGGTCGAATCCGGCAGGGTTATCATCGTAGACGAAGCGCAGCATCTTCCGCTGAAAGCCCTGGATCATCTGCGATCCATCGCGGACGAAAGCGGCGTCGGTTTGGTCCTGATCGGAAACGAAGAAGTTTATACCCGAATGACGGGCCGAGGCGAAGCAGCTTTCGCGCAGTTGTTCTCTCGCATCTCCATGAGAAAGAATGTCCGCACGGAACTAACTCAGCCGGAAGATATGGAACTGCTGTTCCCGCACCTGCAAGAAGAAGAACGAAACTTCCTGCTGCGAATCTCCAGAAGCAAATACGGCATTCGTGGTGCAGTCAACGTGTATGTAAACAGCGCCGCCAACCAAAACGTAAAGCTGCAAGGTCTGATGGACATGGCGCGA
This sequence comes from Brevibacillus sp. AG162, assembly GCF_006715575.1. NCBI lineage: Bacteria > Bacillati > Bacillota > Bacilli > Caryophanales > Paenibacillaceae > Brevibacillus > Brevibacillus sp. AG162. Next base: position 115,330 of record NZ_VFNO01000015.1, on the reverse strand, counting down.
TATATGGGGATTGGAGCATGAGGGCAATAAAAAAAGCCTGAGTTAGCGGCTCAGACTTTTTCCGGGATAACACCCGATCCATTCACTTTTCAGGGACCAGTATATCACGGCTGATGTTCCGATGGAAAGGGTGTTTCCTTCGACAACAAATTTTATGGAGGGATCGCCAATGTTCGTTTGGAAAGGCAAGTTTGTATCTTTCGAGGGTCAGCAATGGATTATCAATGAGATTCTTGGCAATGACGTTACACTGATTCGATATGTTGAGCGGATGCCACTTGAACGTCAGGTCAGCCTTACTCAACTGGATGGCGGCGGATCGTGGGCAAGAAGAGGGCTGGTTGGATGACTTTGGAAAAAGCGACTCTTGACCGATTTATCGCCAGCGTGTTCCAGCAGCTAGATGACGACGGCCTGATCCAACGAGCTGATGAGGATTTTGTCCTCACCGAAAAAGGCAAGGCCCGTATACAAAAGCAAATTGACAAGATGACTCCAGGGCGCTTGCTCATGTTGGAAATGTACTTTGCTGAAAGGTTTGGTGTCCCCCTCTCCTACGACATTACACGAAAGGACTGAATCATCCGAATGGATGCACAAAAGGAAAGTGTGTTCCGGGTTTGCCGACACGCTCTGACCGATGAACAGCAACATCTTGCTGATGTGCTGCTCAAGAGGTATAGCGAAAGCGATCTCCAAAAACTAGCTGCATACTTTGCTTGCATCGCAAAGACTCGCAAGGCCGAGAAGCTTGCTTTAAACGTCGTTTTAACACAGCTTAAATACTTCATGGATTACCCGCCTGAACTGGTTATCCAGGCGGCGGTGATCCACTCAAGCAAGTACCCGGACAGGAAAGAGAACTACACGCAAGGCATCCTGAGAAACCTTGCACAGCAGGAAGGATTCAAGAAAAAGAACTATGGGCAGGTGATCGTTGATGGAGGGCCTGCAAGGGTTTCTGGATCAACTGAAGGCCAGCATCGCGGGAAATATGCCGACCACTACGTCACAGGAAGCGAGCTGCCCATTTAATAAGTGCGACGGCAGCATGTGGAAGGTTGTACAGCTCCCAGGCAAAGGTAGCTCTGAAGTGCGCTGCGAGTGTTACGATTTCAAGCTTTTTCAACTGAGCATATCTGACAAATGCCCGCATCGTGAATGCGATGGCAGCGGTTGGACGCTCTTTCTGGATGAAGAAAATGGCGTCTGCCGCCGCAAAGAATGTAAATGTCTCATTCAGGAAAATGAACAAAGACGCCTGGACAAGCTCTTCAAAATTGCACGAATACCAGCGAAGTACCTGGACAAACGTCTTGAGAATTACGAGGCCGCGCCTGGATCAGAGCAGCATACAGCTTGGCGCATGGCAAAACGATACGTTGAGCGGTTCCAGGAACTCCGTTCCGAAGAGAAAAACGGACTCTTTATGTTTGGTAATCCAGGAACGGGCAAAAGCCATCTGAGCTATGCCATTCTTCAGGAAATGATGAGGCAAGGAGTCGCTGGCATCTGTGCGACGGTTCCCGATCTCATGGAGTCCCTACGGCCCGGTGGTGATGAGTCTCAGGATACAAAGAAGATGCTAGAAGCCCTCAAGACAATGGACCTTCTCATCCTGGACGATCTAGGAGCCTGCAAGTCCACGCCTTGGGTAACGGAACGGGTGTACATCATCCTGAACGCTCGCGCCTCTAATAACCTCCCGACCATCATCACAAGCAACGAGGACCTGGACACGCTGGAATCTCTTCCTGGATGGGATCGGATTGTGAGCCGAATCCTGGGCATGACGCATGTGGTTCCTGTTCATGGCGATGATTACAGGAAAAAGAAATGAAACGTGACATCAAGGTTCTGAGCGAGTATTTCCGTGAGAGGGATTCCCTTCCTGCTCCACTGGAAAGGGATGCAATACCGGGTGTCTGCGTTTGCGGTCATCGGGGGCCATTCAAACTACGGTTCAAAGCTCATGTGTTGTACAGGCATTGCCCCACTTGCAATGATGCGGTGGACATGGATAAAAGGAGCTGAAAAGCATGGAATACGATTATCTGCCTGACATCATCGAAAGAACTTGCAACGCAGATCACTACGCAAACAACTACAACAGCAAAATCAAAGGGTTTCGTGGTGCATTCACCATCGAAGATATGATCTTCTTCCATTCAAAATTAGAAGGAGCTGTACAGGATGAGCCAGAAGCGCAGGCCGGGTAAACCGCCCGTCATTATCCCTCGTAAAATATCCGATTGGATCAAGCAGAACACGACTAACACTGCTGTGAATAACTACAAGGTTGGCGGAGGGCTTACCCCTTGGAATGCACAAAGCCAACGCTTGAATTGAGGGAGGAAGTAGAAATGTCTGGTAAAGACCCAAAAGATATGACGCTTGAGGAACTTTGGGAACTTATTGACAAGGAAGGTATCCAAATTCACTCTCCTGATTGAACTGTCGAAACGCTCCCGGCCCTCCGGGGGTGTCAGTGGGAAATGGCCTACCCACTCTGATGATGACAGGCCAAAAACTACACAAAGGATGATGAGATTGGCAAAAAAGAAAGCAGCTCCCGTTTTCCAAAGCTGGGAAGAAGTCAACCAAGCGATGCGGGAAATAAGTGTGCTTGACGCCCAGGTTTCCTCCGCTGAAGCGAAAATGAATCAGCTTATCAACGACATTAAGGCCGATACTGAAGCCGTGGTCACTCCGCTGCTCCAGCGAAAGGCGGAGCTTGAACAGCATATCCAGGTTTTTACCGAGTCCTGCATTGATGAGTTTAAGGACAGCAAGACGAAATCCCTGACGTTTGGAGAAGTCGGCTTCCGAAAAACCACAAGCATTGTCACCCGAAACGTCAAGGCGATCCTGGAGGCACTGAAGCAGAACAAAATGTTTGATTGCATCGTCACCAAAGAGTCTATCGACAAAGATGAGTTGGCGAAGTACGACGATGCGGCCCTCGCAAAAGTCGGCGCAAAGCGCGATACGAAAGACAAATTCTTTTATAAACCAGCAGTTGAAAGGATTGAGGCCCAATGACAACCACACCGCGCAGCCAAAGAGGTAACGATCCTCAAAAGAGATTGAAGTCCATTCCCCAGCCTACTGAAGAAGTATCCCTGAACATCATGCGGAACATCGAAGGGAAGGACGTCGAGAGGGTGCTGACCGCAGCCAATGCGTTTGTAGGGTCCTTCGATCCGGCAGAACGATACGAGCTGACGCTGATCGTCAGGAAAATGGAGCCAGCAATACAAGCCGAAACACCCTGATTCGTCAGGGTGTCGCGAGGGGATGACCTTCCTCGCCTGATGATGGCAGGTCAGGGATATACGCTGAAGGTGCTGGATACGAGCAGGAGCTTTACTACCCCTTCCTCCTGCTCCCTAGCATCTTCAGGGTATATCCCTATTTCAAAAGGCTTTTAAACTCCGTTTAAAAATCTGTGAAACCATACATAGGGGGATGAGGATGACAACCAAACGGAAAAAGAGACGGAAGAAAACGGATCGCATGACGCCCGCACAAATGCGGGAAATGCTTGGTATCCGTAAAGAACCAAAGCCTCGTGTCAATCGGAAGAAATACGCCCAAGAAATTGACCAAAGATGGCGAAAAAACCGAATGAATGCCTTTGAGTTTGAACACTACTTTGGGGTTATGATTACCTACTTCCTGGGTAGAATCTCAGCCAGGGCCGAGTCAAAGCCTGATTTACTGGAAAGTCACCGAATTACAGACGAAGAAATGGGGATTTTACAGTTGATCGAACGAGCTTTGAACCTGCATGAGCTGCGCGATCAAATTAAAAACGGGTTGCATGAATACAACATCATGAACGGTGATCCGATTGACCATGACCCGTTTGACGTCTTGGAGCGAAAAATTGAAAAGGTAACGGCTGGACTGGAGGGTGTCTCCGTATGATTGAACGCAAGCAGCTCGCCGTCCTCCACATTGCAAAAAAGGACTTGAGCCTTGATGACGATGTGTACAGGCAAATCCTTCAGCAAGAAGCCGGAGTCTCCAGCAGCCGTGATCTCTCCCTTGACGGCTTCCGAAAAGTAATGAAACGGCTGGAACAGCTTGGCTACAAAGGCAGCGCGAAGCCCAAACAGAGCAGGAGCAAAACGAAAGACCCGAACGCAATTGTCGGGCCGTGGCAAGCTCAAAAAATCCGGCAGCTATTTGCGGAGCTGGGCTGGCATGAAACTGAAAGGCAGCAAGGGTTTACCAAAAAGATGATCGGCAAGCCCTGGGCGCAGACACGATCCGAGGCAAACAAGATCATTGAGGCGCTAAAAGCGATGAGCAAACGCCAGGAGGTGCAAAGAAAATGAGTCTCGCCCAGGAAAAAGAAGAAATCAGGCTCGATGACTGGATGCAGGAAGTTACACTGAAGGAATTATCCTCTACGGCTCTTGAAATTGCTGAAATCATCGGGATTGAAGCGACACTGAAGCTAATCAAGAAATTTGGTGGCGACATGCTCTATCTCCCCAAAGAGGAAACCATTTTCCGATCCATCCGAGACAAGCGAATCAAAGCCGAATACAACGGGGCCAATTACAAAGAACTTGCACAAAAGTACAACATCACGGTATCATGGGTCCGTGAAATCCTAGCGGATACTCCCCACCCGGATCAAATGAATATCTTTGATATTGCGGAATAGACAAGTGTTTCTATCAATTAAGTTTCTCAAGAGCATTTTTGGAATGTGAATATCTACCAATGATAACCTCAATCTACAAGGATTGAGGTTTTTTATTTTGCCCGAAAGGAGGTTCCGAATGAAATTTTCGTATGACTTGCTCATTCCGTTTCTCTCGATTGCCGTTGCTCTCATCTACATCTTGATTGGCGTCATTGGTTTTTTTGCGAGAGACGCATACAACCGAATGAAGGAAGAGCAAACCAAGCAATCCACGGACATCAAGAGCCTGGAAGAAAAGTTTGTCAAGACCAAAGAGGACATTTCCAAGGAGTATGTCCGCAAAGACGAGTTTTTCCGGGAGATCAACAAGATAGATCAAAAGATTGATAGAATCGGCGAACACATCACCGAGATTCACAAAATAGTTTCAGCAATGGGAGGAAACCACCGTGCTTAATGACGATGCAAAAGAAATGCGCGGCTGGGTATTGCGGATCACCGAGAGAGCTTACCCTGATCCACTGTCCGTCGATCTCGTCCGCCAGCACCTTCAGGAGTTAAATTACGCACCATCTGAGCGAGAAGTAAAAGCCCATCTCGCTTATCTTTCTGAAAAGCAGCTCGTCGTAACTGAAACCATCGGCAGCAGCTCAATTGCAAGAAATACCGTCAGACTCACCGCCAAAGGTAAAGACCTGCTGGAAGGCAACATTCCGCCTGATGCCGGGATCAACTTAGGAGCCAGATTTTAATGGCTGAAGATCGCAACCGAAGCCATTCCAAAGTCACCAAGCTACCTGCCAATCTACAAAAAGCGATCAACGACGCTATTGTAAACGGCAGGCTCACATACAAGCAGATTCATGAAATGGTTGTCTCTGCTGGTCATGACATTAGCGAAGCGAGTCTCCAACGGTATGGTAAGAAATTTCTTGCAAAACTAGAAGCGATCAGCATTGCAAGAGACCAAGCAAAGGCAATCATCGAAAGCAGCAACGGGCCAAACACTGATATGGCAGAAGCTACCTCGACGGTGGCCTTTCAGATTCTCATGGAGATGCTGGTCAACAGTCCGAAGAAGCCAGGGAAAGCAACGCTTGACGCAATCAAGGCACTGGCTACGCTTGAGCGCTCCACCATCGCCCGCGAAAAGCTAAAGTTTACAGCGGAAAAAGCTGTGAAGGAAGCTGCGGACCGGATCAAGGCGGAGCTGCGCGAAACCATCACGAATGATCCAGACCTTTTGGACAAGCTCATCCTGATTGTGGAGTCGAATGCCAATGTCCCTGCTTAAAGACCTTGTTCCCAAACGCGAAGATCAGGCGATCTCGTTTATCGAGTATTGCCGAAAGCATCTGACTCTTGACGATGGCAGGCCCTATGATCCTATCGGCAGAGGCTTCATGAAAGAAATCGTGGACAATTATCACACCCACCCGCACATGACTGTAGAGAAAGGCGCTCAGACGGGTTTCTCTACTCTAGCAATCGCCCACACGCTTTACATGGTAGACGTCCTGGGCAAAAACATCATCTACTATCTACCAACTGATGCAATGGCAAATATGTTCGGCCCAACCCGGTTTGATCCGTATGTCCAGCGCAGCGAATATCTCAGCAGCCGCATACGTGGGACCGACCAAAAGAGCCTGAAGCAAATCGGGACCCACTTCTTTTATATCCGTGGTCTTGTCAGTAAAACGGGGGCAATCTCCATTCCTGCCGACGAGATCATCTTTGACGAAGTGGCGCTCATCAACCCGGAAAATATGGAGCTGGCGCAAGACCGTATTTCCGCGCCTGGATCACTTGGCTGGCAGAAATACTTCTCCGTTGCCTTGTTTGAATCAGATGGGATCGACGAACTATTTGACGCTTCAGATAAGCGGCAATGGATAGTCACCTGCTACGGTTGCAGACGAGAGGCCACGCTTGAGAGTGACTTCCCTGACAACATCGTGAAAAAGAATGGAGACGTTTTTCTTGTCTGTCCAAAATGCGGTCATAAGCTAGACGTCACCAACGCTCGTTGGGTCGCTGAACATCCAGACCGGGACAGTCGCCTTGGCTACCGTGTACCGCAGCTCATCATTCCAGACACAAAGCTTTCCCTGATCTATGAAAGATGGGAAAAAGCAAAGGATCGCCCATCGAAACGGGCGACCTTCAGGCGAAGCGTCCTTGCTCTTCCTGACTCCGGCAACATGCAGCCGATCTCGCCTGCTGTCCTGCAACGTCTGGAAGAGCTGTCCGACTACTACTTCCACGATCATAGCGATGTTGTGACGGGCGTCGGGATCGACATGGGCGACAAAGCCCACGTTGCGATTGCCCAGCCCTATGGGTCAGAAGGAATGCTCCCTATCGCATTCTTTGAGGTAGAGGTTGAAGAACTGTCCGAGCTGGTCAAACACATCGAAGAAGCGTTCAACCCTGGCGCGTTGGTCATTGACGCTATGCCGTACAAAACCGAATCGAAGAAGATCGTCCGGCAGCTTACAAAATGTCGGGGGTACATTCAGTATTTCAAAGGCACGGAGCTGAAGGAAGGTGAAGAAGGCGAAGGCGAAAAGGCCGTCAACAAGGTCACTGTAGATCGGGACGAATCCCTTGACGAAACGACAGACCTATTTGCTGCCAACCCGCCGCTTGCTCTTCTCCCCAAACCGCGCAATCCGAAGGAAGAAGTCACCATCAACACCGTCAAGCTGCATCTGAAAAAGCTGGTCAAAGAAACATCCGGCAGCGGTGAGGACGCGACCATTCACTACAAGAAGAATGTCGCCAACCACTTTGGTATGGCGATCAACTCAGCCCGTATCGCCTTGCAACTGGCCCTGGGCCAAAGCAGGATGACGGGGCCTGCCGAATACACGCCAGTGGTCAGATCGAGGTTTAGGAAGAAAGGAGCGTACTAATGGCACAAACACCTGAAATGAATCGAATAGCCGTTGTGTCGGTGCGTGATCGTTTTTACTCCTATCCGACATCCGGCCTTACTCCTGAGAAACTGGCCCGGATTCTGAGACAGGCCGATGAGGGCGACATCGCTCTGCAAATGGAAGCCTTCGCAGAGATGGAAGAAAAAGACCTGAAGCTTGGTTCCCTTCTCCAGACAAGGAAAAACGCCGTGCTGGGACTCAACTGGGAGGTGATGCCTGCCGACGAATCCGAGGAAGCAAAGCGCCGGGCCGAGCTGGTTAAGAAAGCGATGGAGTTTGAAGGGCTGGAAGATACCCTGCTTGATCTCTTGGACGCGATTGGCAAAGGCTTCTCCGTCTGCGAAATCGAGTGGAATTATGACCAAGGGATGGTGCTTCCCAAAAGAATCCCGTGGGTGGACACAAGGCGCTTTACCTTCGACCTGGAAGGCAACATGCGCCTGATAACAGACGAGAACCCAACGGGCATGCTGCTTCCGACCAACAAATTCATGATTCATCGCTACAAGGCAAGAAGCGGATCAATGGTCAGAGCTGGGATCATCCGCTCCTGCGCCTGGATGTACATGTTCAAAAACTATTCCATTAAGGACTGGATGACGTTCCTGGAGGTCTTTGGAATGCCGATCCGGGTCGGGAAGTATGAACCTGGAACGCCCGATCATGATAGAGCGGTTCTGGAAAGGGCCGTTCAAGCTATCGGATCAGATGCAGCAGCCGTGATCTCCAAAAACACGATGATTGAGTTTATCCAGACGGCGCAAAAGTCTGCTGATCCTTTCAAGGACATGGTTGCTCTTGCCAACTCCGAAATGGCCCAAGCTGTATTGGGGCAAACCCTTTCAAGTGACGTCGGATCATCCGGCAGCCGAGCCTTGGGTCAAACGCATGGCGAGGTACGTCAAGACCTGCTGGAAGCAGATTGCAAGGGATTGGCTGAAACCTTCAGGCGTTATCTATTCAAGCCGCTGATCTTCTTCAACTTTGGGGATTCCCATTTACTGCCCTGGCTGAAATTCCACTATGAACCGCCAGAGGACATGTTGGCAGCGGCTGATCTTTACAAGAAGGTACAAGACATGGGCGTGGCGCTCCCGGCCAACCACGTTTACGAGAAGTTTGGAATCCCGCAGCCAAAAGATGGCGAGGCCGTTCTGACAGCGCCAAAGCAAAACCCAGTGACTACTCTCTCATTCTCCGAAAGGGATTCTATCAAACCGCCAAGGACGAACCCGGCCCAGGCAAATGTGGATCGGTTTGTCCAGGATGCCGTACAAGCTGCTGGCGATCCCGTTGGACAGATGATAGAAACCATCAAACAAGTAATTGCAAAAAGTAGTAGTTTCCAAGAAGCCAAGCAGCAGCTTGAAGAGCTGATTGAAAAGATGGAGTTTGATCCTCTTCAGGAGACGCTTCAGCAATCTATCTTCGCTGCCTCCCTGTTTGGTCGCAAGGCTGTATTGGATGAGGTGGACCAGGATGGCTGACTTTGAAAAAATCACGCTGCTACCGATGGATGAAGCCATAGACTACTGGCGGCTGCGTGTTCCGATGTCGCCGGACGAATACAAAGCGCTGGCAGCAGAGAGCAAAGCAAAAGCCTTCTCTTCCGCTCTAGCAACTTCAGCGCACATGGTCGCCCAAGTCTATCAAGCCATCGAGGATGCCCTATCAGATGGGGACACGTTTGAAGAGTTTCAGGACAAGACCAAGGACCTTTTTGAAAAAGCTGGTTATGAGGTCAAGCCCTATCAAGTTGAGACTCTTTTTTTAACGGTTGTTCAATCGAGCTACAACGCTGGTAGATGGAAGCAGCTCACCGATCCTGACATCCTCGAAGAGTTTCCCTACTGGGAATATGACGCCGTGGGAGATAAACGAACCCGGCCTTCTCACATGGCAATGGACGGCCTTGTCTATCCTGCCAATCATCCGTTCTGGGCCTCCTGGTTTCCGCCGAATGGCTTTCGCTGTCGGTGCAGCGTCCGCGCAAGGTCGGCTTCATCCGTTAAGAGAAACGGCCTAACGGTCCAAAAGGATGCGCCAAAGCTGCTGCCGGACGAGGGATTCAATCACTCGCCTGCTGCGGTTTGGAAACCGAGTTTTGATAGTCTACCAAAGCCTCTAGCAGATCGAGCTGAAAGAAGGCTCCTAGAAGGCCCAAATTAACAGTTTAGGGAGGTGAGGGTAAAAATATACCTGCGATAGTCTATTAAACGCTTTTAAAGCAATTTAAACGGGTTTTAAACGGGGGTGTGCATGTGGCAAAGAGGTCAAAACTTCCTCTACGAAAAATTGCCCTCACGGAAATTCATTCCTTGAATGAGGTTCCGAGTGAAGTCCAACTGCTCCCTCGCGGATGGACAAACACCAAAAAAGGCAAGTTTTTGGTAGATGAAGAGTCTATCAGATTGATCCTGAGAGACTTCCAGGCAAAGGCGAATGATGCGGTGATAGATTACGAACACCAAACCCTAACGGGTCAACAAGCGCCTGCTGCTGGATGGATTATGGAGCTGGTAGATAAGGGAGACGCCGGATTATGGGGACGAGTTGAATGGACGGATCGGGCCAAGGAGTACCTTGCCAACCGCGAATATCGTTACCTCTCCCCTGTGATCCATGTCAGGGAAGATGGCAAGGTCATTGGCTTCATCAATGCCGGATTGACCAACTTTCCTGCTATCGACGGGATGGTTCCCGTCTCATTCAAAGATCAAGAAACGGAGGAAGAACAACCAATGAACGAATTTTTGAAAAAGCTCGCTGCTGCTCTTGGCCTTCCTGAGACAGCGACGGAAGAAGAAGTGCTTGCTGCCATTCAAGAGCTGGCAAAAAACAAGGGTGCGAAGCCGGAAGCACAATACGAGGCGTTCAAGTCCACAATCGCCCAGGCATTGGGTATGGGAACAAATGCCAGTGACGTAGATATTCGCGCAACGGTTCTCTCCCTGAAGGCATCCAGTGACAATAATTCCGTTGTCAAGGAGCTTCAGGAACGACTTGATAAACGGGATCGCGAGGAAGTGATCCAACTGGCGCTGACACAAGGCAAGATTACTCCGGCGCAGAAGGATTGGGCGGAAAATTATGCCAAAGTTGACCTGGAAGGATTCCGTAAATTCGTAGAGACAGCGCCGCAGCTCGTTCCTATGGGTAGTGGCGGCACAACCTACGCGCTGAAGAATCCGGGTGTTGGCGGGTTGGATGACAGCCAGGCCAACGTCAACAACCTCCTGGGCATTGATGCTGAAACTTATAAGAAATACGGAGGCGATCAGTAATGTTGACCCAAGACCGTAACACCAAACAAATGGCAACAGCCGACAGGCTGATCCTCCCGATTGCAGCAAACACCGTGATCTATCAAGGCGGGTTGGTTGCGATCAATGCTGCTGGCGAGGCTGTACCTGCTGCTGCAACGGCTGGCCTGAAAGTCGCCGGACGTGCTGAAGCACATGTTGACAACCGATACAGCGGGGCTGGAGAAAACAGCATCGCCGTTGGGCGCGGGATCTTCCTCTACAAAAACAGTACGGCAAACCCTGTTACCGCAGCACAATTGCTGGAAGATTGTTTCATTGAGGATGACGAAACGGTTCGCGTCTCTACGGCAGGCACAAACATTCGCGCAGGAAAGGTAATCTCCCTGGACGCTAAAGGCGTTTGGGTAGAGATTCGATAGGAGGTCGACCTAATTGATTATCAACGCAACCAATTTAAGAAGCATTTACACAGGCTTTAAAGTCATTTTCAATCAGGCTCTGCAAAACGCCAAGCCTATGTGGACAAAGATCGCTACGCTAGTGCCTTCCACGGCCCGTGATGAGGAATACAAATGGCTGGGCAAATTCCCGCGCATGCGTGAATGGATCGGTTCCCGTGTTCTGGACAATCTTGCGACGCATGGCTACACCATCAAAAACAAAAGCTTTGAGGCAACCATCGCGGTAGACCGCGATGACATCGAGGACGATCAGATCGGCGTCTACACTCCGATGATCGAAGGCTTGGCGCAAAGTGCTGCTAATCACCCGGACGAGCTGGTTTTCACTCTCCTGGCGAGAGGGTTCGCCGAGAAGTGCTATGACGGGCAATACTTCTTCGATGAGGAACACCAAGACGGAGACGGCCCGGTTCAGTCCAACAAAGGCACGAAAAAGCTGACCAGTGCTTCATACAGCTCGGCTTACGCTCAGATGATGAGCTTGAAAGATGAGCATGGAAACCCATTGAACGTAACGCCTACCGTCCTGGTTGTTCCGCCGCAGCTCCGCGAAATGGGTCTCAAAATCTTGCAAGCTGAGAACAACGAAAACGGCGAAACCAACGTGAACAGAAACAGCGCAGAGCTGCTCGTCGCTCCTTGGTTGGCTTCCGATCCGAACGCTTGGTTCCTCCTGGATACCTCTAAACCAGTGAAGCCGATCATCTTCCAGGAACGTAAAAAACCTCATTTTGACGCGCTGGATCAGCCGACAGATGAGAACGTCTTTATGAAAAAACAGTATGTTTACGGCGTCGATTCGCGGGATAACGCTGGCTATGGCCTCTGGCAGTTGGCCTACGGCTCTACCGGGGTGGATGCCTAATGAGTCAGGGAATCGCCATTACCAGTAAAGCTAATGGCTTCCGCCGGGCGGGGATAAAACACCCTGCCCAGCGGGTAGTCTATCCAGCGGATCGGTTCACCGAATTGCAGCTCAAGCTTCTGAAGGAAGAACCTATGCTCATTGTGGAAGAGGACGTCCCCCTTCCTGAAGATGAGCATGACGAGGACGACGACAAGGGCAAAGGCCAGCGCGGTGGAAACCGCCGTAAAAAGGAACAAGGTCAGGGGCAAGGTGAAAATCCTGCCCAGGCTGGCGAGCCGGACGACGATCCGACAAAAGCCAATGATCCAGCCCAGGAAAATCCACAGCAAGACCCTAACCAACAGCCGGAATAAGGAGGGCTGACACATGTACGCTGTAGCCTCTGACGTAGAAAGCAAGCTTTCACCCGACATCCTGATGAGACTGACGGATGACGATGGGACTGGAGAAATCAACTGGGATATTGTCACCAAGATGATCCAGGAGGCCAGCGCGGAAGTGGACGCCTTTCTTGCGATGCGATACACCTTGCCCTTATCCCCCGTGCCGCCGATCCTCTCCAAGCTGACCTTGGACATTACGCTTTACAACCTGTTTTCTCGCAGGGGCATTGATGAGAGCAGCGCGGACGGTGTGATCGTCACCAGGTACAACAATGCAGTTCGCATGCTGGAGAAGATTGCAGCCGGATCAATGGAGATTATCCCGCCAACCAGTGACACGGGCGGCGAGGCTCCTTCTTCCTCTCATTCCATGAGCTATCAAACGGCTCCCCGGATATTCTCACGGGAACAGATGAAAGGCTACTGACATGAGCAGCACAGAGTTTGGGGACTGGAAAAAGGCAATGTCCCTGCTGAACCACATGGGCGAGGCCAACATGCTCCGAATCAACAAGAAGATTGGTTCAGCTATGGTGGACAGCACGAGGGACAGATTCAAAACGGGGACCGCGCCGGATGGAACACCTTGGCCCAAATCGAAACGGGCCGAACGCGAAGGCGGAAAGACGCTCGTCAGAAAAGCGCGTTTGCGAAACTCAATCACCTTTCGGGCTACTCCGAGGCAGGTAGAATGGGGAACCAACGTCCCGTATGCAAAGACTCATAACAACGGCGAAGAGATCAGGGAACATGTCGTCAGGGCGAAAAACAAGCGCTCTCTTCGCTTCTTTGTAAACGGGCAGGTCATCTTCCGTAAAAAAGTCACCATCCCAAAGATCGAGATGCCAAAGCGCCAGTTTATCGGGCTTTCTGATGATGACGAGCAAGAGATCAAAGAAATAATCATTCGTGAGATTGGAGGGGGCTTTGTATGATCCAGGCCGTCCAAAATGGTCTGAAATCCGCCTTGCTGCAAACCGGGATCGCTGAAAAGCTGATTTATACCTCTGTTGCAGATGAAAAGGCGTATCAACATACACCCTCTGCCTTCATCCTGATGGAACCGGGAGAGATCAAAACGGATCGGCAGCGTGTAGCGATCCGCCCAGGTCGATTTATCTGGCAGCTCTATACGCTGACCATCCCCTTTAGTGTCCTGATAACGGACAAAGACCTTCCGAAAGCCGAAAGCAAGGCGCTCGCCTTTCTGACAAAGCTTCCAAGAAGGCTGCTTGATGGGGATTACGCGATTGCGCTACAGCCTGGGGCCATCAAGACGCTTGAGGATACAAGCATCATGTCTCAGGCAGTTGGGTTTGAAGTCATTGTCACCGCTAAAGGCGGGGTCTACTCCGAGCAGAAGGCCGCGCAAATGAAAGTCATAATCGAAGGAGTTGAATTTGACCTTGGAAACAACGAAACAAACTGACCAGCAAGAGCAAGCGCCTGTCGTCCCCGATGGAATGGAATCCATTGAGAGTTTGTTTGTACGTTTGGACGTTCCCACATGGCAAGCAAAAGCGCTCATGGTCCATGAAGGCTGGAGCCAGGGCAAGGCTATGACTGAAAAGCAGTTTAAGGCAGCTCTCAAAAAATTCCTGGGTGCGCCAATCGGAGGTGAAAAATCATGAGTATTCCTGACATTAACGTAAACCTGGAAGATGGCGGGCTTGGGGTTGTTCCCCCTAATTCAACAGGGTTGCATGTGAAAATTGGTGTCGCCGCAGCAGGCCCGGAAGGTGAAATCATTGCCATTTCTGGCCCGTCCAGTGCCAAACAATTCGGAAAAGGGCCGCTGGTTCGCGCTCTCTCAGATGCGTTTGCAGAAGGGACAAGCAACATGTATGCGGTTCGGGCCACTGCTGACATTGATGGCACAGTGAGCGCCGTTGAAAAAACGGGAACGGGAACGGGATCGGTAAGTGTTTCGGGAAAGCCGACGGATGAGATTCAAGTGGAGCTGCAAATTGTAACCTCTGGCGGTCTCAATCAAGCAACTTTTACACTGACCATCGACGGGCAAGCGCCGACAGCTCCGATCACGGTCCCGATCACAGGCAGCTATGAGCTGCCGGATTCCGGCCTAACCATTACCTTTACGCCTGCTGGCGACACACCAGAAAACAGCTTTAAAGCAAATGATAAATACACTTTCTCTGCAACTGCTCCGCAAATGTCCACGACAAGCCTGGTCAATGCGCTTGATTTCGTTCTTGAAAGTGAGTACCCATACGAGTTTATTCACATCGTTGGGCCTAGCACTCCGGCTGTCTGGACGCTATTTGATTCCAAGCTTGCCGCTGTACAAGAAGATGGCAAATTCGTTTTCGGTATCTGTGAAACCAGGGACATCAACAAAGGTGAATCGATTGACCAGTACGTCAAAGCGATGCTTGACCAAGCCGCGAACTTTTCTTCAATCTTGGTATCCGTGGTTACTGCCGGGATCAGCAAAGCTGACTTTCTGAATGGGAAAGAAGATGAGCGGAACCCTGCCGGGATCATCGTGGGCCGGGTGGCTCAAATTCCTGTTCATCGAAGTGCAGGCCGTGTCCTGGATGGCGCTCTTTCTGCAACGGAGTTGCGCCCGGCTGGAATCAAAAAGGCCCACATCATTGCTCTGGACAATGCCCGATATACCACGGTACGCCGATATGACGGAATCCAAGGTATCTACTGCACCAACTTCCGCATGATGGCGCCAACCGGCTCTGATTATCTGTATGGGGAACGGACACGGGTCATGCTGAAGGCAGCTCGTTTGGTTCGCGCAGCAGCTCTCTTGCAAGAGCAAAACGAAATCCCATTCGATGATGCTACTGGGAACATCGACTTCACGCCAATGGAAAACCTCTTGACAGCGGCGCTCAACCCTATGCTGAACGCTGAAGAGATTACAAAGGCCCGTGTCGTCATCAAGCCAGAGCAAAACATCCTTGCTGGCGAACCCATGAAGGCTGTAATTCGGATCACGCCTCGCGGGGCATATCGGGACATGGAGCTTGAGATCGGGTTTGAAAACCCGTTTGGAGGTGCTAACTGATGGCGGTAAATGGACAAAAGTATGACTGGGAGAGCATTACAATTACACTCCCGCATGGCATCCTGATCGACGTTGAATCCATTGACTACAGCGATGAGCTGGAAAAGGAAGTCTTGTACGGGAAAGGCGCTTTACCTGTCGGAACTGGTAACGGAAACTACAAACCTGAAGCGAAGCTAAACATACGGCGTGAAGAATATAACAAGCTGCTGGAGTATGCAGCCAAAATGAAAAAGCCGTTGTATCGCCTGCCTGCCTTCCCGATCACGGTATCCTATGCGAATGACGATCAGCCGAAAGTTACCGACACTCTTCCAGCATGCCATGTGAATAAGACAAGCACAAACCCAAGCCAGGGCGACAAAGAGGTCAAAGTAGAATTGGGCCTCATCCTCTCCAAGCCGATCCTCTGGAACGGCAAATCGAATGTTTAAAAATCGTTTAAAAGCCATTTAAATCAGGAGGAAAAACCATGAAAGAAACCTTGAAATTTGCAAAACCTTCCGACGAGCAAGCCCAAGAACTGAAAAAGAAACATGGGGAACTCCATGAAATCTCTAACGACGATTACTATCTTCTTTTCAAAAAGCCAGAGCGGGACAATCTTTCTCGCTTCCTGAAAGAGTCGATGAAAGACACTTATCGCGGCTTGCGAAACCTCATTATGGACACGCTGGTTTTCCCGACGCGCGAAGAACTTGACAAGGAATTTGAGGTCCAGCCAGGTCTTGTCATCGGGATCGGGACAGAACTGCAAAAACTGGCGGGTACATCTGTTGATTTTTTCAGCAAGAAGTTGTAAAGGCCAAAGAGCTGGTCGAGGCTAACCCATTCTTAGCAATGGAGGCCCTGATTGCCGACACGCTCCATGTATCCCCGCTCGATCAGCAGCAGCTTTCCCATGAAGATTTTCTGATCCTTGCGGGGCAAGCCTCCTGGCTTATGGAGTTTAAAGCCAAAATGTCAAAGCCAAAGGGGTGATCGTATCGAGGGCATATTCAAACTTGGGTTTATCCTGGACTTGATTGATAAGATGTCCGGCCCTGCTGGTCGAATTGTTCAACAGATGCAACGAGTCCGGGAATCTGTTGCCCAAACAGGCCAAACCCTACGGACCATCGGGAATCAGGCTGCCGTTGCCGGAACAGCGTTTGCGGTACTGGCAGCGTCAGGAGTTGGCCTGATAGGTGGGTTGATACAGCCTGCGGTAGCAGTCCAAGATGCGTTAGCTCCCCTGGAGGTTGTGACCACATCCACTATGGGGAGCATGCAAAAATCGTTGGAAGCGTCAAAGAATGCCGCCATTGAATGGAGTATGGCCCATAAACAAGCAGTTGCTGAATTTTTGGACGCCAATACGACAATGGGATCGGCGGGCCTCAATGACATCCAGGCATTAGAGGGTACAAGACAAGCCCTAGCCCTTGCCACTGCAACCAAAGGAGACAACATCGAGGCGGCAAACCTTTTGGCGGTTGTTTACAACAACGTGGGTGATAAGACAAAAGATGTAACGGGTGAGATGACACGACTAGCCGATGTGATGGCTAAGTCTCAAGCTCTCTTCCAATACGCAAACTTAAACACCATGAATGAATCGCTAAAGTACGCAATCCCGTCCGCTTTGGGCGCGAAGCATGGGTTTGAAGAGCTGAATATCGTTTTAGGCCAGCTCAACAACGCAGGTCTGCAAGGATCAATGGCAGGTACAGCCTACTCAGCATTCATGAGGCAAATCCTGAAAGCATCGGGTGAACTGGGATTCGCCATCGCCAAAAATGCTGACGGCAGCTTCAACTTTATTGCTACCCTGGAACAAATTCAGAACAAGTACGGGGACCTCTCTAAGGCTTCGCCTCAAGTACAGATGGCCTTTCAAAAAGCGTTTGGAGATGAGGGGATTCGAGCGGTGCAGCTTCTTCTTCCTCAAATTGACAACATGAAGAAAGCTTTGCAGGACCTTGGGGATTCTGCTGGGGTCACAGCAGAGATGCAGGCCATTATGGAGCAGGCTCCTACAGCTCAGTGGCAAATCCTGCAAAACAATATCAAGGCCGTGCAATTACAGTTGGGGGATGCCCTACTCCCTGTACTGCAAAGTATGATCCCTCCCATACAAAGTGTGGTCCAATCGTTAAGCGGCTTTATGCAAGCCCATCCGATTCTAGCGCAAATTATCGGTCAATTTCTGCTGTGGGGAACCGTGATATTCGGCTTGCTGGCAGTGCTGGCCTTCTCTACTACTGCTGTGCTGTATATGGCTTCCTCCCTCATGCAGCTATGGCAAGGGCTAGTTTGGGCAGGTAAAGGAATCGGAACGCTCCGAACAAAATTGTGGGGCATGATAACGGCCCTGTATCAAAGCTCAGTTGCTGCGTTTCGCTTGGGAATGGTAGGACTCCGAATGTTAGCGCAGAGTGCCGTCACCCTAGCAGTGAGATTCTGGGCGCTGCTTCCGTCCATCTGGGCGACAACCGTTGCACTTCTCGCCAATCCTTTCACATGGATTGTCGTGGGAATCGTGGCCTTGATGGGGGCGCTGATATGGTTAGGCCAGAACTATGACATGGTTCGGGACAAGACTATCGAGCTTTGGAACACCATGACGACATGGTTCATGAACGGTTGGAATTGGGTCATGGGGATTCTTAATCAAGCGATTGCTTTCCTCCAACAATGGGGACCTACATTCTTGGCAATCTTCATGCCGATCATCGGCGTCCCGATGCTGATTGCTCAACACTGGGATCAGATTGTCGCCTACCTCTCCAACCTTTGGCAGACGTTCAAGAACAGCGGAGCTGGCTTGATTGAAGCCTTTGTCCAAGGGATTCAATCAGTCATCAACAAGCCTTATGAAGTCATGGAGCAAGCATTGACAAAACTTCGGCAGTTGCTCCCGTTCTCCGATGCGAAGGAAGGCCCTCTCTCCGAGCTGACAAGAAGCGGTCGGGCTGTTCCAGGAACCATCGCGGAAGGGATTGCCCAGGCCGGACGTGTTCTTCCACAGGCGCTGCAAAAAGCAATGGACCCGATGCTGCAAGGCATTCAACCCATTTCCATCCCGGTTGTTCCGGCGTTTGCTGGAGACGCAGGAATGGAGTCCGCCAGTGATTCGTTTGCTAGACGCTCAAGCAGCAGCATGTTTTCCGGCTTCTTTGGTCAAGATGCGACAACCGACGGAAGCAGCGGCGGATCAATCAGCCAAAGCAGCAGCTCCGTTGAGAGCAGACAGAACACGTACAATTTCAATCTGTACCAAAGCGGCAGCTCAGATCACAGCTTGCTTTCGGGCATTCGTCGCTACTTGGAAGCACACGAAGAATAGGAGTGCAGCCGTCATGATGATAAACGGACAGCTACTTCCCGCCATCGTTCAAAAAGTTGAAATTGATGGCGAAAGCGTAACGGATACCCTCGAAATTGAGGGCAAAAAAGACAAGATCAAAGACGCGACAGGATACCAAAACAAGACGATTCGCCTCTCGCTATTGATTATGGATGACGAACAAGGGACCTACCTGGACAAGATCGCAAAGATTGAAAAACTGGCGAAGCAGGGAAAGGTCCCCCCTGTTTATCCGATCAGCGATCCTCACCTCTTGGCCCGTGGGATCAGCAAGGTAAAGATCACCAATTTCAACACCAAAGAGTCCAGCGAGAAAAGCGATAATATCACGGCATCACTGGACATGATCGAATATATCCCGGTCCCTGTAAGCCTCATCAAGAAGAAAAAAGGCGAAACGAAGAAGAAGAAGTCCGATCCAATGCCGACGTTTGTCACGGTCCAAGACCCTCTGAAGAAATCGCCAGCCGTGGACGACGATACGCCGCACCGCCTGGGAGGTCTGAAAGAATAATGGCCTTAAACGTAGAGCTACACACCGATGACCTGGAACTGACTGGCGGCATCCTGAAGGTGGACATCTACCACGCTGCTGACTCTCCTGCCGATCTCGCCCGGCTCACGTTAGAAGATGAGCTGGCACAAGGAATGAGATTGCAAAAGGATCAGCGTGTCGAGGTATGGCTTGGAATTGAGGAAACGGAACGAGTATTCACGGGGCGGATCGCCTCCGTCGGAACGGAAATTCTCATCAAAGACTTTATGGTGGACATGCTGAAAACAAAAGTGACAAAGGCGCTGCGGGATGTTGACTTCCATGAATCAGCAGGTTTGCTCTTCCGTGAGTGCGGTCATTCAGAAGTTGTTCTCCCGGAAGATCCCAGCCCGATAAAGCCGAGCGTCATTTTTCACGGTTGGAGCGCTTATGACGAAGCCAGAAAACTAGCAAGAGCTTTTGGTTATTCGTTTCTTCCCTACTTCGATGCGGATGGCAAAGGACACTTTCATCCTGCCGATGACATTGACGAATGCCCGGCCTTTGAGCGAGGGAATAACATCGTCAATCTGCTGAAAACAGGAAACATGGTGGAAGTCAAAACGGTCTGCATGCCCAGCCTGTTCCATTCGATGGAGGTTATCATCGACCATCCGCAAGTGAAATCCGACGTCGTTCTCGTGAAGTCGATCCGGCATATCAGTGAAGGCGGGTCCCTCCGTACTATCTTCACTTTTGAGGATGTGACAGCCTCATGAGTGAAATGCAAGACGTGCGGATGCTACAGAGCTTCATTCTTCAGGTTCTCCGCAATGAACACCCAGACTGGTTTGCTCCTTTCAGGTATCCGATGTATGGCACGGTGATGAAGGCCGGAGGCGGGAAAGCTGACGTGCAAATTCTCACACAAGATGGTCAGCCAGATGAGGCAATTCCTGTACTGCTGGCAACCTACGATTCCAGGCGATTCCTTGACCTATTGAACGGCGATAAAGTATTAGTGGCCTTCCCATACGGCGATCCCACCGAAGCCAGAATCATTGAAAGGATGTGATAACATGGCTGATCTACAGCTCAAAAATGGCCAATTCGTCAGAACAGCGGACGGAGACCTTGCTCTCATAGATGATGAAGAGCTGACCATTCAGGAAGTGAGGCACGAATTTATCACGGAAAAAGGCGAAATTGACCTGCATTCTGAGTATGGCGCTCCACTGCTCCAGTTTCTGCATATGGAACAAAGCGAAGAGGCGGAAGCTGCAATCGCCAACGTCATTGCTGAAACCGTGAAAAAGTATGAGGTTGACGAAAATTCAATCCATGTCACCATTACCCGCTGGAGCTTGGACGGCATTCGGGGGCGAGTATCCTTCCGTCCAGTAGATCGCAGTCTACAGACTCAGCCCACGGTAGTTGACTTCTCCGTGAGCTATCAAGGGGTGGTCCTCCTTGATTGATCCTCAAGAATTGATTGATCCAATGCCTTCAGCTCCTGTATGGATTGATGAAATGAGCAAGGACCCGAACGTCGAAAAGTTGGGGCTGCGTAACACCAAACCGGGCGGCGTATGGCGAACGCTTTTGGAGGCTTTCTGGCGCGGTGGGCGTGACATTCGGAACCTGTTGCGATCCGTGGTCAATTCGATCTTCAATCCAACGGGTGACTGGGCAGACCTGAAAGCAGCCGAGCATAACGTCCAGCGGATTCTTGCGCGGCAGACGGAAGGAAAGGTCATCCTCACCAGGAGCGACGCCACAACGGACAGCATCATCCCGGAGGGTAGCATCTTTCGGACAAAGCCGGATATGCAGGGGAAAACCTACCGCTACCTATCGACAGCCCGCATGCTGTTCCCGGCGGGTCAAACGGAGCTACCTGTCCCGATCCGAGCTGAATCGCCTGGAGCTGCTTACAACGTCCCTGCCAACACCATTACGCAGATCGTCACACACTTACCAGTGGACGCTGTTACAAACCGCGACGATTGGATCACGGCTGAAGGACTTGACCGTGAATCGGACGACTCTCTGAATCTGAGAAGGCAGCTCGTTTGGACGGAGCTGGCCCAGGGCGGCGGGAATGCACTCACCTATGAGTCCATCGCCCGGAGTGTTCCAGGAGTCCTTTGGGTATCCGTTGATGATACCCACCCAAGGGGCCAAGGAACCGTGGACGTCTACATCGGCGGCGTCGCGGGTGCGCCTCCTGCTGAACTGATCGAGTTGGCCCAAGCAAAGCTGAATGAGAAGAAAAGCATCATTGCAGACGTTTTGGCAAAAGCGCCTACCATGATCCCGGTGAACATCGAAGGGACGATCTTTTATGACCCGGATTATGGGGACCCGACAACGCTCTTACCACAACATACCGAGGTTCTTCAGGTGATGGTTCGCATTGATCCTGACGACAAAGACAACTATCCGCTGGTTGAGAAAGTGGACAAATTCGGTTTGCCCGTTGATCGAATCGAAGGGAATCTGAGAACTATTCCCTATACGGTTAGCGTCAAGCTTACTTCTCCAGCTCAAGACCTGCTGCCATTGAAGAATCAACGGCTTGAGATCGGGACGATTAACCTGACATACCAAGCGGCGGTGAAACAATCATGAGCGCCTTTGGCAACTACTTTTATGAAATGGTTCATCGGGTTTTTAAGCTTCAGCCCACCGATGAGGAAAACGACATCTATTATTTTTCCCAGGGCTTGGGAAGCTTCTTTGACAAAGCAAAGCTTGATGTCTTTAAAATCCGTCGTGACGCTATGATCCCCACCGCTTCGGAAGCAGCGCTTGCCCTTCACGGGCGAGATCGCAACATGCCTCGCTATCGTGGGGAGACCGTCGAAGAGTACCGCAACCGCCTTTTGGCTGCTGTTCCCCTTCATCAAGAAATCGGAACAGAACCAGGAATGAAAAGAGCGCTTGCTCTCATCGGTTATCCAGGCGCAATCGTCTTGCCCTTCTACAAGCTGAAATACAGCGAGAACAAGATCGGTCAGATTGTCCGCCTCAAGATCGACGGGCTGCAAATTGATGGGAGCTGGAAGGTTGGAACGTATCACGTTCTCAACCAAGGCAGCGCAGCTCTGAAGATTGACGGCACATGGAAAATCGGAGTCGGATACAACCTGGACACACCAAACGGCGAGGACCTTTCCAAGCGATGGGCTGAGTTTATGGTCGATCTTAACGAACCAGATCAGCCATTCCTTCCCCATCACTTGCGGATCGTGGCAGACGCCATTCAATTCATGAAGCCTGCCGAGGCAAAGCTTTACTCCATCCGATTCAACAGAACCTTTGAAACACCACAAGTCACCGATCCAGCCGGGGAAATCAGTCTGATCATCACCGCTGAAACTGCCTTGCCCATCCTTCAGCCGGAGGTTGGCCTTGTGGTCAACCAGGAGGCAATGGCGATAGACGACATGATGACAGTCCATGAGCGGATCATCTTGTCGGCGGACCCGGTGAATTGGAAAGTGGATGGCTCTTGGAAGGTTGGCGGCAGCACAGAAAGACGCTTGCAGATTGAATACAGCGACAGCACAAGGAGGGTTAGACTTTGAGCAACATTGTAACAACGAGGCAGCGCGGCATTGATTTAGCCAATGCTTGCCTGAATGGAACCGCACCGCCTGGAATCACACAGATGAGTTTTGGTACTGGTGGTCATGCTCCTGGAGACATAACCACACCAGTACAGCCGGGCAGAACAGACCCGATGGAAAACCAAGTGGCTATTCTCCCATGCTCTGTACAGCATGATCCTACTGATCCGACCATCCTGGTTTACACCACGATTGTTCCCAAGGGTACGCTTGATGGCTATTCGATCACAGAAGCTGGCTTGCATTACGCTGACGGCACACTGGCCTACAGGATGACGTTCGGGGCCATCACCTTCGGTCAAATGATGGTGGATGGAACCTTCAAGATTAAAGAACGGTTTTAATGCCGTTCAAACGATATTTAAAAGCTATTCAAGGTGGTGAACAATTTGGCTGATCTTATCGGACAGTCTCAGTTTAAAGATCGTGTTCGCGGCATTGTACAGGGCGATGATGCAACTCCTGAGCTGTGGAACGGTCCCTATCAAGACCTCATAAACAATGACAAGTTTCTGAATGATACAAAGCTCGACAAGACTGAAGTCGCAGCCAACGGAGCAAATAAGGTCCCGCGCCTAGACGCTGCGGGCAAAGGAGCCTTTAGCATCACGGGCGATGCAGCCAGCATCGGCGGAAAGGTCCCCGCTGATTTTGTTCCAATGACTGAAGTCGCAGCCAACGGAGCAAATAAGGTCCCGCGCCTGGACGCTACGGGTAAGGGAGCCTTCAGCATCACTGGAGAGGCTGCAAGCGTTGCAGATGGATCGGTGTCTGATGCGAAAATTGCAAACCGCACCATCGACCAGACGATAGCACCCACAAACACAGGGTTGTTGTCCGCTCTGCTTGGCGGAATCGCTAATATGATTAAAGCCATTACTGGGAAAGCTGACTGGAAAACTGCGCCAAGAACCACATTGGAGAAGGCCGCAGCACTCGACCAAGACAACACTTTCACTGGAAATGTAATTGTAGACGCATCGGCAGCAGTGAGATATTTGATTGCTCGCATGGCTGGTGGCACTGGGGATCAAGGCGGTCTAATTGTAGATCAAGGAAGCGCCTACCGTATCCGCATGACGGCGCAAGGCACAGCTCTCGATAACGGATCAAACAGGTTTGATGTTAGGTTTGAAAAGGCGGCAGATAAAACTCTCGCAGGGAAAGGGAAAATTAACATCCTCGGTGCTTCGCAGATGAAGCTGGGAGACATTGACGTGGTTAGCCCCAACTACTTGGTACGACGCAGCGGCAAGGATGCGAATGGAAAATTTACGCAGGTTGATTATTTGCGGCCTGATGGTACTTTAGCAATTCGTACAACATTGACGGGCGCAGTAGATGCTAATGGGAATTACCCAACCATGCAGGTTGTAAAGTATGAACTGGATGGGGTAACTGTCATTTCTACAGTCAATAACCCGGTTACCTATGATGCCGACGGTGATTATCTGAATTGCGGTTAAGAAGGGAGGAAAGAAATCGTGGATACAGCACAATTATTGGCAGCGCATGGCATCGGATCGGGCGGGAATAAGAAAAAAGTAATGGTATTGGAGAAGGTTGCACAATACGGTGGTGCGAGTTTTTACAACGGAAAAATCCTTTTGAAAAACGGGTATATGTATGGACATGGCCCGAATACCAACGAATTTACTCGCCAGAAGTTAGACGATCAAACCGTTATCACAAAGACAATTAACCCACTTACAGACTACTTGCTTGACGGAAACTATATTTATGTGCTTTCAAGCGGAGTAGCCATTTATAAGTACGATTTGGCGCTGAACCTTGTGGCACAAAGCGCAGCATTTCCGGCAGGCGCAGCTATAGCGCAAACAGCAAACTATTTATATGTCATGGATGCGGCAGGAAAGAAGATTTATAAAGTCAGAAAGAGCGACCTTGTTACGGAGTCCACAACCACAACAGCAGATGCTGGTTACAACCTTGGCTATGGTTACACATGGTTTGCGATTAATGAAGAGTTGGGGTTGGCGGCATTTCAGTATTCTTCAACGTCCATTGTTGTTGCGAGGTTGTCGGATGGCGTGAGGGTGGCGCTATGTTCAACAACCTATCAGACCGTTGGGTTATTCTTCACGAAGGTTGACGGTATTGTTTTGCTAAACGCATTGGTGCAGGATGGGGCCAATTATTATTCCTTGTTTTACCGATGGAGAATGGATACCTATGCCAATACCGTTAATGGGGTTGGGTTGGAAAACCGAGGATCATCCGGGCGTATGTACGGCACGCACCAACTATTCCCAAATAGCAATATTTATATAAGTGCTGATAACGGCAGCCCGGTGGTTATATATCCCGGCGTTACTGATTTTACATGGACAGATACTCCGCCCAATAGCGGGGAACAAATTGCATCGGATGGGGTTTCTCAGGTGCTTGTGCATCGTTATTACACCACAAGAGTTTTATACAATATCAAATGGAGGGGTTAAGCATGATTTTTATTCGCCATGAGTCACCAGTTGGAGGAAAAGCCAAAGTATTGACAATTCATTATTTGCCGGAGGAGATCGGCATAAACAATGCGGCGGATGCAGAAAATGCAGGCGGCGTACTTGTTCCGACAGTACCCACCCCGGACAATATCGCAGGGAAAGAAGCGGTTTTATATTTCAATCCGACAACAAAAGAGTTTTCTTATGAGTATGTAGATAAGCCTTTAACGCAAGATGAAAAGATTGCGCAGCTAGAGCAACAATTAAAAATCACACAAGATGCACTAGATGCACTCTTGCTGGCATAAAACGGAGGGATTAAGATGGCGAGCAAACTTTATTCGTATTGCGCGATGAGATGGGAATCCGGCGCGTGGACTGAAGCTGAACTGACCACAGCCGTTACAAAAGGCTATATCACCGAGGGAGAAAAACAAGAGATCATGGCTTCGGGCCAGTAAGAGGTGAATTTTATTGAATAAATCACAAATCCAGAGCAACAAGTATTACAAGCAATTGCTAGAAATAGCTGTCGAGGACTTCATCCATGTAAACCAGTTTTCTAGGGATGGACAAGCCCTCAAGTCTCAATCTTCGGCGGTGTGGCACTACACTGCCGATCCTGGAGCTACTGCGAAGCGTGAGCAGCAATATTTCGATAATTTGAGGAATCAAAACCCGAATGACAACATCCCAGACCGCTACGCTGGCGCTCACATCTTCATTTACCAAAAAGATATTCGGATTATCATTCCCCTTTGGGAACGTGCCTATCACGCCGGGAATAGCTGGTATAACCTGAATGCAATTGGAATCGAGCTTTGTATCGAAAAAGACGGCAGCTTCCACCCTGACACTGTTGCTTCAGCCGTTAAAGTGGGTGCTTTGTTGCAGCTCCTTTTTGGGTACAAGACGGATCGCAACATAAGACACTATGATATTGAGCAAGTGAATGCACACGGCACAAGATGGCGGAAGCTCTGCCCTAAACCGTGGGTTGAGCAGCCAGCTCTATTCACCAAATTCAAAAAAGACGTTGAAGCTCAGATTCAGGCGCTTGTAAATCCACCTATGAGCAAACCTGTGAATACTGTGAATAGCCAAACTGTTGTGAAGCTTGAAATCGACGCAAAACCTACAGAAATCACAGGTTTCTTGAAAGATGGAAAAGCATACATTCCAGTACGAAAATTGGCTGATGCTCTCGGCAAGGGTGATGCGGTGGGTTGGTGTGAAGCGTCGAGAATGGTCCTTTTCTCCGGCTACGTCTTGAACAGCTCTGTTTTGATCGAGGGTACTGGCTTCGCCTGGGTTCGGGAAATTGCAAACGTCATGGGCATGGATGTTGACTGGTCTGAAGATACAAAAACTGTAAAATTGAAAGGCAAGGTGAAGCTGTAATGTTACAATTTGACTTGTCAGTATTCGATGCAACTGTAATCCCTGCGATGCTCTTTCTCCTTTGGATCGCTATTCAATTGGGTGTGCCGAAGAAGTTTATCCCGCTCCTTGCTGTTGTGCTATGCGTCCCAGTTGGCCTGTACTTCATTGGGATGAATGGAGTTGGCCTGATCGCTGGAATACTGCTCGCTGCTTCTATAGTAGGTTTCCATAGTGGGGCGAAGAACACTATGCAGCTTTTCAAAACGAGCAAATAACGGGCTTCTAGGGCTTGTGGGAACGACTCGCCTTGAAGGGAAACTAGATTTAAACGAATGTATGTTCGTATAAAATACCCTTCAAACTTGATTTAAAGAGCGTTTAAATGCAATATAAAAGGGTCTCCTGTTAGCATATTCAGGGACCCTTTTATACATTATTTCATTCAACCTACTGAATCGGACTATCTCATTTTGCGCGTCGCGTTTTCTCATTTTGCGCGTCCGCATACATCTACCAAAACGTTGTTCCTGCAGATGAAAAAAGCCGCGAACCTGGCTCAACGCCACATCCCCGACTTATACGCGCCTCGTGTTACTGGTACTTCTCCCACTTTTCGTAAAAGCTGGACTTGCTGATTTGCAATAGCTTGGCGGCGGTAAGCTTGTTCCCCCCTGCTTGCTGCATCGCTTGGCGAAGCGCTTCCTGCTCAGCCTCTTCCAAGACTTGTTTCAATGGTCGAACAGCATGAGTTGGGACCGACAAGGATGCGAGCGCCCCTTCTTCAGATACAGGCAGCCAAATATGCTCCTTTTTCAGGACATCGTCTTCGATTAGATGAAGGGCTCGTTCCAGCACGTTTTTCAACTCCCGTACATTGCCTGGCCAGGAGTAACCCCGAAGTACGTTCCATACCTCTTCATCAATGACCCTGACCACAACGCCAGTGGATTCGCCAAGCTGTTTGAGCAGGTTCGAAACCAGCTCCGGCAAATCCTCCAGACGCTCGCGCAACGGAGGGATCGAGAGTGACACGACGTTTAAACGATAATAGAGGTCCGCCCGAAACTTTCCTTCCTTGATGCTTTGAAGCATGTCCGAATTCGTGGAAGCGATCACCCGTACATCGATTGGCGTCGTCCGTACAGCACCTACCCGCTCGACTTCTTTTTCCTGCAACACGCGCAGCAGCTTGGCTTGCAGCGGCAACGGCATGTCCCCGATCTCATCCAACAAAATGGTTCCGTGGTTGGCCAGCTCGAACTTTCCTTTTTTTCCGCGGCGAACAGCTCCGGTAAACGCACCTTCTTCATAGCCAAACAGCTCTGATTCCAGTAAAGAATCCGGAATAGCGGCACAATTCACCCGAATGAAAGGACCCATTTTGCGCTTGCTCTCGGCATGAATGGCGTGGGCAAACAGCTCCTTGCCCGTCCCGCTTTCGCCCGTGATGAGCACAGTCGAATCGCTTTTCGCAACTTTCTGAGAAAATTTCTTAAGCTCCTGCAGCTTCTGGCTGTACCCAACGATTTGATCAAAATGATAGGTAGCCCCCATCCGCCGCCGCAGCTCTTTCTTATAATAGGTCAGCTCATCCTTCAGCTGAGCAACCATCGCAGCCAAGGCAGTGAGCTCCTGCACGTCCTGGAACAGCACCGTTCCCAGAACCGCAATCACTTTTCCTTCGTCCATGATCGGGATGCGATGCGCAATCATGTTCTGTCCTTTTATTTGCTGAATGTCGGCGATCTCGGCAACGCCAGCCTGACCGACAATATGCATCCGCGTGTTTTCGATGACATCCGTCACTGGCTGTCCGATCACGTCCTGTACATTAAGAAATTCCCGATAGCTCCGATTCAATAAGAGTATTTTTCCGTCCTTGTCCGTTACGATCATCGGTTCATGGGCATTTTCAAAAACGACCTCAAGCAATTTGCTCATCTGCTGGAGATTCCAATCCAAAACCGGCTCCCCCTTTGTCTGAATGCTGCTGTGTCGAACGTTCGCTCACTACTCGTTACACTAAAATTATACAGGAACGATCAGGGGAGGTGTGCTTTTTCATAAAGGCTGTGTTATCTAGGCTGCTCTTGTAATTGCTTGACCAGTCGCTTGGGAGCCGCGCACATGTAGCCTTCCCGTATGTAATCCTCGATTTCATCATAGCTAGTCACGTTTTTGTCCAGGATCGAAACCCAGCCGTGATGGCCGATGTACGGCGTCTTGTAAAAATGCTCCTGCGCAAGCAAAATCTCTTGGGTCGTCTTCAGCACCTTCACAGAAAGGGAGGGGCCTTCAGTGCCCCCCTCTCCCAAAATGACAAACGGCTTGTCGTTTACGCGAAACGATGTATGTCCAAATGCGTCTACCTGCTCCGATACTTCTGGCAACCGCATCGCCAGCTCGCGAACAGCAGCTACCATCTTCAATCCTTCTCTAGAAGAAATCTGTTCGTGCACCATCTGGTCCAAGCCTCCCTTTTCTTCCAAACGCTTATACACCAGTCTGTTCTGTACTTTGCACCACGTTTCCTTCCCTCATACGATAAAGCGGCAAAATAAAGCTGAGACCAATGATCATCAGGAATGCAGCGATCCCGTATATGACTGCGAGCGGAAGATTCACTTTCAATACCCCTGTGATACTCATCATGACGACCATGGAGCCTGTAAACAACGGGGTCAGTATTCCATTCACCCGACCGATAAAGGTACTCTCGGTATTTTTAAGCAGCATGGTGTTGATCCCAATTTGAATGGAGGGCAGGAGCAATCCCGCGACGAACTGAGCAACAAGCGTCAGCCACAGATTCGTGGACATCCCGCAAATCGCTACTGCGACCGCATTTCCAAGAAGCCCCATGACCAATAGCTTTTGCGGTGGAATCGTTTTGGCAGCTGCCATCGTCATGGCCCCTCCAGCAATCATCCCCACACCTTGAGCGGTAATTAACCATTGCAAGCTTTCTTTTGGCAATTGCAGTTGTTCGGTCACGATAAAAATCCCAAGCGGCTGAATCATTCCCAATGAGAAACCCACAGCCAAAAAGCAAAAGCCAAGCATTGACAATACGCGACTGGAGAACACATAACGAATCCCGCTGACCATCTCCCCAAGCAGTGCCGTTTCTTGCTGCTCTTCTTTCTCAACACGATCTGGCGGCAGCAAATACAGGACGCCGGCCGCAGAGAGGAACGCAACTGCCGTGATGACCATGGCAACCTCCATCCCCCATTGTTGGAACACAAACGTACCGACAATCGGACCAAATACCATAAAGATCGCGAAAATAGTCTGGTACGCGGACATTCCTACCTGAAGCTGTTCACCAGGTACATGCAGCTTGAACAGCTTCATTCCTGACGGTTGGGAAAACTGAGAGAGAATGGCTGAAATGAGTGTGGCAAAAAAGATGGCCTTCCACGAGCCGTAAACGAAGGTAAGCAGCACTCCGACAACCGATAGAGCACTGAGCACCTCACACCAGACCATCGTTTTTCTCGGTTGCCAGCGATCGGCAAACGTACCAGCAAGAAAGGAAAACAGAAAGATTGGCGCATACTCCGCAACAGAAATCATGGATACGGCATACGGATCGCCTCCTGTATGATCCATCACATAGAGCAGAATCGCCATGTTGCGCACCCATACTCCGATTTGCAACAGAAATGCTGATAACAAAATAGCCCTGACATAGCGGTTTTTCAAAACATTTGACATAAAAAAGCCTCCTTATCCATTGCGATCTGGACAGGAGGCTACGCATATTATCGCCAAAAAGACATAGAAACCCTTTGGTGAGTCTAAAAAGGATCTACCATCTATTCGCCAATATGCACATACTACCCCTATCCAAAAACGCATCGTTTCATCCGATTGGTTTTGTGGAAATAGGAGTTAGCAGATCATTGGCTTAATGGTCACCCTTTCTTGTAGAATGACCCAAGAGTACCACAAAAAGTAATCCTGTGACAAGAAAAATTCATTTGATCTTGTCCTATGCTTTGTCGACAAGTGTGATGCGCTCTGCTGCCGGAATGCGCGGCTGAGCGCCAGGGATCGCGGCTGGATAACCGATATGCAGGTTCCCCAGCACTTTTTCTCCTGGTCGAATGCCCATCGCTTCGCGGAATTCCGGCTCGTGTATCCACGGGTATGTCTCCCATGTCAGCCCGATGCCTTTTTCCCACGCCAGCAAGCTAAAGTTATGAATGACAATGCTGGTCGAAGCGAAATCGTCCTGACGCGTAATCAGGTTCGGACTTTCTTCCATAATGACCGTCATCAGCATAGGAATCGCCATGATTTTCTTGTAAAACTTCTCGCCAACTTCTTTCTTTTTCGCAGGATCAATCTCACGCTTTTCCTTCATGATCCGCACGGCCTCAGCGATTCTTCTCTTGCCTTCCCCGTACGTCACAATAAAGCGCCACGGCTGCGTCATGTGGTAATTCGGCGCCCACACCGCTGTATCCATCAGTTCTGTGACCAGCGCAGGGTCTACCTCACGATCTGTAAAACGATGAATCGAACGACGCTCTCTAATCAATTTTGGCAGTTCCATTTCTGTCTCCTCCTTCTCGTTCCAGAGCCATTGCAACGCCCCCGGAAATCTGGCGTTTGCACTTTCGCTCAGATGATCCGCCCCGTCGTCAATGAGCAGGACGAGCTGATCGGCTGTAAAGCCGCTATCAGCCAATATCTGATGCGCTTCTTTTGTCAGCGGGACCATTTGTTTCTGGACGCTTTGTTTTTTTGCGCCTTCCTTACTGCCAACATCCATGTAGATGCGCAGCGCGGGATGGTACATTTTCTTTTCCCGCATAAACGGAACCATGCCCTCATACCAATACGATCCCGAGATGCTGCCGATTTTCGTGAAAACGTCTGGATATTGGTGCGCAGCGTACATCGAAATCAAGCCGCCAAGCGAAAATCCGATGATCCCTGTTTTTTCCGGCCCAGGGTCTGTCCTGTACTTGCTGTCGATATACGCCTTACATTCATTGGCAACGTAAGAAAGATACACATCACCTTGCCCGCCAAAATCAATGTTGCGCTCAGGCGAGATCGCTTTGGAAAACCAAGGCGTATAGTCATCCCTGCGGTTTCCAGGTTGGATGCCGACGAGAATCAGCTCAGGAATTTTTCCCTCTGCAAACCTATCTTCGATTACATCAAGTGCAGTACTAAACGCAGGATCAAACAAGTCGCCGCCGTCGTGGACATACATGACCGGATAACGGGACGTACTCTTGTCATAGGATGGCGGCAAATATACGAGCAGAGCCCGGTGATGGCATACGTCTGCAAATAATTGTCCCCTCACGAATTGCACGTCCCTTCTTTATTTTTTGCGTCTGCTCAGTAGATAGAAGAAATACGGCACACCGATGATCGAAATGACAATACCCACTGGCAGTTCAATGGGTGTGAACACGGTTTTGGCGATAAAGTCAGCTGCCACGACCATGAGCATCCCGATTGTTCCTGACAAGGGAAGAACATACCTGTGCTGGATTCCCGTCAAACGCTTCGCAATATGCGGTGCCATCAAACCAACGAATCCGATGCCTCCCGAAACCGACACACACGCGCTCACGATCCCGATACTCGACAGCAGAAGAATATTGCGCTCCTTTTCCACGGACACACCCAAATTCTTGACGGATTCCTCGCTTAGTTGAAGCAAATCGAGAATATGCACCTTGCGCATTAAAACAGGAATGAGTATGACAAGCCATGGCAGCATCCCTGCAATATGCGTCCAGTTGGCACTCCAAATACTTCCTGAAAGCCAGACGGTTGCCATTTCGAAATCGTTGGGATTCATCTTTAACGAGAGATACAGCGCCACGGCACCTAATCCGGAGCCAATGGCGATCCCTACCAGAATCAGCCGTTGAGGGTCAAGAGCTCCGTTGCGCCAGGCAAATAGATAAATCAGTCCAGCTGCGAGCAAGCCACCTGTCAAACCGAACAAAGGCATAGCAATGATGGAATACCAGCTCGCATCCATAAATTGTCCACCAAAGAAAAACATAAAGGCGACAATAGCAGCTCCTGCCCCAGCATTTATACCCAATATCCCCGGATCAGCCAGCCCGTTACGGGTGATCCCTTGAATGACGGTACCAGCGACCCCCAAGCCAAAGCCGACTAACGCCGCAATAACAATCCGCGGCAGGCGGAAATCGAAAATAACCAAATCGTATTCCGCTACAGGATCAATTCGCAGTAACGTACGGATGACATCCAATATTGTCATGTCAAATACGCCATTGGTCAGGCTGATATAAATCGCAATCAAAATCAAGGCGATGTTGACGAGAAACAGCAAACGAAATCTACCTTTTCGATTAGGCATGCTTTCCCCCTCCTCTCTTGTAAATCAAATAGAGGAAGAACGGAACGCCAATAAAAGCCGTTACCACACCGATTGGGGTTTCAAATGGACTATTCATAAATCGGCTGAGAACGTCAGACAATGCCAGGAATATGCCGCCCAGTAATCCTGCACATGGAATGATCCATCGATAATCGAGACCTACCAAAAAGCGGGTCATATGCGGAATAATCAGCCCGACAAAGGCGATTTTTCCTGCCAACGCAACGGAAATGCCTGTCAGAATGACAACAGCGGTCGTTGCCAGTACTTTGACCATCACGGTTCTCTGCCCGAGACCACGTGAAACCTCGTCGCCCAAGGATAAAATCGTGACCGATTTAGACAAAAGGAGTGCCAGGACAATACCGACAACGGCAAAAGGAACCGCCAGCTTCACCAGTTCTGGCTCCAAGAGATGCAGCCTGGCATTGTACCAAAAGCTGACGTTTTGCGATACTTGAAAATAAGCAGCAATCGCAGCTGAGATACTGCTTAAAAAGGTTCCCGTAATCGTTCCGATGACCGCCATCCCTACTGGCGCCAAACCGTTCGGCAACAGTCGGGAAAAAGCGAGAACCATCGCGACTGCGAGTGCTGATCCGATCAAGGACATGGAAATCATCGTGACACTGGTAGCAGATGGAATGAAAACCATGCATAGTGTAACGGCAAAGACCGATCCGTCAGATACACCCATAATAGAGGGGGACGCGAGATAGTTCCTCGTCATCCCCTGCATCAACGCTCCTGATATCGCCAGAAATGCTCCGATCATAAGTGCTCCCAACGCTCGCGGCAAGCGAGAGTGCATCACAATTTGATGATCGACATTCCCTTCATCAAAGGCAAAGAAAGCTTGATAGATAGTCCCCGCATCAATCGGCTTGGCCCCGTAATGAATGGAGAGCAAGATCGTGAGCAGGATCACTACTGGCGAAACAGATAGTATGATCATAGAAGCTGCTTTTCTGGATTGCATAGACTACCTCGCCCACTCTTACTTGGCAGACAATTTTTCTACAGCCGCCTTCAAGAATTGTGTTTTGCTCCAAGCTGTACCGCCTTGTGCAAGAGGATCAACCACGTTTACGTAAACTTTGCCGTTTTTCACTGCATTCACGCTCTTCCAAATCGGGTTGTTCTGCAAATCTTCCAATGCTTTCGGATTGTCCTTATTCTCATCCGGGGAGAACTGGACGAACAAATAGTCCGGGTTGATCTGGCTGAATTTTTCCATCGAGATGATTTCTTGCGCTTTCGCCGCTTTTACTTCTGCAGGAGCAGTTAAACCAAGGTCTGCGTACAGAACCGGATTGAAGAACACCTTATCCGGATAGATGCCGATGTTGCCTTGACGCAGACGAATCGCAAGCACTTTTTTATCCTTCAAGCTCTCGCCCAGCTTCGCTTTGGCTGCTTCTGCCTCTGCTTTGTACGCTTGGAGCGCTTTTTCTGCTTCCGCTTGTTTGCCGGTCAGCTCACCCAACAGCTGGAGATTCGCTTCCCAGTTGGTCGAAATGTGGGAAACTGGGAAGGTAGGCGCAATTTTGTTCAATTTCTCCACCACTTCTGGCGGGAACTTGCTGCTGCCCATAATAACGTCCGGTTTCAAGGACAAGATGGTTTCCAGATTCGGTTGCATCTTTTCCCCGATGGATTTGGCTTCACCCGTAATCGGTGTAAACATCTCCGGGAATTTGCCGCCGACAGAAATCGCTCCTACCGGGTTTACGTTCAATACAAGGGAATCTTCCATGGACTCCATGCTGCCTGCAATGACGATTCTCTCTGTTTTGCTAGGAACGGTGTATTCTTTATCCAAATATTTAATCGTGCGCGTTTCTGCTTTATTAGCTTCATCGGCCGGCTTTTCTGCTGTAGCTGTTGTCGCAGGTGCTGAAGTAGTTGCAGTCGTGTTATTCGCTGCTTCTTTTCCTCCGCCGCACGCTGTCAGAGCCAATGTCAGCGCCGCAATGCTCAAGCCTAGGTATATCTTTTTCATTCTTGAAAGACCCCTCTCAGAAATGTAAGGTTTCACTCATTCGAGTGATAACGATTATCATTCGTGATTATAAAGCATCCACTCATGCCCGACCATGGACGAAATCCAGAATCAACATGGACGATCTCCTGAAAACAATCTCACACTCTCTTCCACGATCCGTTCATGAGCTGTTGCCGAGTATTCTCGCCAAGGGTCCGACATAATGACATGCGCCCGATTGTTGCGGACTGCTTCGATCTCTTGCCAAGGTCCCGATGCTTTCAAAGCTTGGAAGCATGCCAGCGTTTCCGCCTCTTGGCAAACCAACAGCAGCAAGCGATCTGGCGCGAGCGCAGCCAATTCCTGTACGGTCACAAGCTGATCGTACTCCTTCTGCTCCGAAACCAAAGCAGGTTTGACTTGCAGATCTTGATAAAACACTTCATTCATACTGCGATTGCAGTGGACATAGAGCTGGTTTTTTAAAATCCGTACAATGAGCACTGTTTCATCTCCCAGAACGTGATGAAGCTTTGCCCGGGCCCTCTTCACCTTTTTCTCATACTCGCAAAGCCAATGATGCGCTTCTACGGACTCGCCCAAAAAGTCTGCCATGAGCCGCAGTTGTTCTTTCCATCCCTGCTCTTCAAAGGGTACATACAAGGTGGGCGCAATCTCATTCAGTTGCTTCTGTTCCTGCAAACTCGTCTCGTCCAAGCCAATGATGACGTCCGGCTTGGAATCGCGAAGCATTTCGATATTGGCTTTCCAATTCTGATTAATTCGAAACGCGCTCAGATGTACCGGGATATCGTTTCGATAGGTGTGATGATAGTAAGCCGTCCATTTCGGGTGCAGTGGCGCCGCGTAAGGAATCATTTTCAAAGCCAGCAAATGCCCGATGATAGTCGAGCCGTAAGCCGCAATTTTTCGTTGGCGGCTTTTCATATAGAGAGTAGGTGAAACACCAACAGCTTTCTTGAATTTTCGACTAAAGTAAAATTCGTCGTTGTAGCCCACTTGATGAGCGATATCGCGCAGCTTGGCATGCGACTGCACCATCATCTGCTTCGCCCGGCTGATGCGAAGCTCTGCCAAATAGTCCATCGCTGAGATGCCATACGTTTTTTTGAACAGATCGACGAAATATTTGGGACTCACCTCTGCGATGCGAGCCAGCTGTTCAATCGTCACATTTTCCGAGTAATGCTCTTCCATATGTGCGCGTGCCCGCTCCAGCGCCATTCCAGAATCTGTGGCCGAGAAATGAGCATGCTTGACGATGTGGTACCATAGCTCTTGAAAAGTATGTTGGCCTCGAAAACGATCGAGCGCCGTCTCCTGCTTCCATAGATTCTGGATCAAATCACAATAGACAGGCAGCTGCCCTGCCGATTGGACAGAGATCTCTCCCCGAAAAGGAAACAGGTGCTTTTCCCGAAGGGCTTGGAAGCGCAGATGTCTGTCTCTCGTTTCCATAAAGACATCAAAACGAAGCATGTACATCTCCAAATGATCAGCCGAATCTGGGACGATGCCAAACGTAAGCATGGGAGGACATACGTAAATCGCGTCCTGCCGCAATTGGTACTCCTCGTTCTCCAATCGCAGGCGCCCGCGTCCCCCGGTTACGACCAGCAAAATATGCGAATGAGTGAATTGCTGGCGTAGTCGGTCATGTCCCTGTGCTTTGAACCATGTAATGTCACGCAGCTTAAAAATGGCTTCTGCCATGGTCTTCTCCGTGAATTGTTGAACCAAGGCTTGTGTTTCGTTCATGTTCTCACCTCTGCCCGATCCTCTATGCAAATATTGATAATCATTCTCATTATCACAATAGAGAAAGTATATCAAAAGTGACGCTTGCTTCCTATCAGGAATATTTGATCGATTTGAACCGATAACTTGAACGTGGTATCGTACGTACCAATAGAAAGGGAAGGACGGGAGGGAGTGTCCGTGGAATGCAAGGTTGTCGTCGCGGACGACGAACAGACAATCGTGAGTGCGATTGCTTATGCGCTTGTGCGCGAGGGATTCCAAGTAGAAACAGCAGCAGACGGCGAGGAAGCTTTGCGAAAAGTGTCAAAGGACGCCTATTGCAGCGCAGCTATCCTGGTCGCCCAATGGACAGCGGCTCGCTCTTTCGATTTTCAGCCTGTCCCAAGTATTTACAACGATTTATCAACTGAAACCATTCAACATTACGGAGTGAAATGAAGATATGAAACGATATGTTATCTCTACCCTTGTCGCGATTACTTTTGTGACAGGGTGCACCTCTGCCTCTGATCAACTGACGGTAAAAGACCCTGCCCCACCTGCAACTGAAAACACAGAGAAGTCTCCTGCTGATGCAGCAAAAGGCGAAAAGCCAGCGGATGATTTGCTCAAGCAGTTCACCGTACTAGCTGCGCAAGCCAAGGAAGCGAATGAGCTAACTGCCTTTTTGGATCAGCATCTGGCGAAAACGGACACGAAAACTGCCGATCAATTATTTTTTGCACTTGATCAGTACTATGAAAAACATCTACCTACGATAAACGATAACTTCAAGGCACTCCTCGCCCAGCCGGGAAATGCGGATAAGCTATACGCCCTGCAATACCCATATGATTTCAACAAACTAAAAGGCGATGACAGCTTCAAGCAATGGCTCCTCAATCAAACAGAGGGCGGACTCGTTTTAAAGGCAACGAACGACATGTCCTTCTACTGGCAAGTGGATTACAAAGCACTGCAAAAATATGCTGCTTCGCTCGATGAGGAAGGGAAGGACTACTTGTCCATTCAAGAAACGGAAACGGGCAAACCGTATTTGGGGGACGGCGGGTTGCAAATCACGCGAGCCGGGCTCGGCCCGAGAATGGTTGAAGTCGAAGAGTATTTGGTCAACTATCGCAGCAGCCCACGTGCAGTGAAGCTCCGTACGCTCTATATCGACTATCTCAAAGCATACTTGTCTGATTACCGTTATGATGCAATTGACGAAGCAACAATGAAACTGCGCCCGGACGTCAAGGAAGAATATCAGAACTTTACCAAGAAATATGAGGCTACGAAAACAGGACGGATCGTCAAGGATTACTTGAGCGAGGTCGCTAAAAACAATGACGTGATCTTTGAACCCGGCAAGCCTGGTGAAGGCATCATAGGAGCCGCAAAGCCGAACATTAGTCAGTTCTTGAATGGGCTAGAAGGGCGAATTGCTCGGACGATGAATCCTTAAAAGCCCCCTGTGCGTGTTTAGGACAGCAAAGCAGGATATTGCCGCCGGCGCTTAGCGTACCCCTTGATACAACGGATTGTATTCCCACTGACTTGTTCTCTTGGAACCGCCCCTGGCTGGAGTTTTTAGGACTGTTACAGTCTGCTGGAACCAGCAATAGACTGGAATGTTAGTAGATTATGCAGGCCAAAGTAAAAAAATCTACACAAGCTAATTACCCATTAGAAGAATCCGATGGTGGTCGGATTCTTCTTTGACCATTTGTATTGGGGAGACCCTGTCATTCCGACTCGATTATCTCTCCTATCAGTTTCTCAACTAGAGGACAACCGTAAAAAGGGGCTTCTCCTGCCTGTCTTTTCTTACCACAATCAAAGACATCCAAACATTAGTAGACCATCAGCGATAGAGAATTGAAAGAAATACTCACATTGGCACTATATCCCCCCTTTTCACTCAAATCCCGCACGTATTATAAAGCAGTGCTGTTTTTTTGAAAATTCTATAAAATTATTAATTTAGAAATATATGGTAAAATATATATAAATTAGAAAAATGAGGTGTTAATTATGAAAAAAGGATTGCTGTTTTTGGCTGTAGCTACTTTAATTTCAACATCAGTTTTTAGCAGTGGAGTTTCTGCTAAATCAGCCCAACCCTATAAAATCGAAAAAGTTCAAACATCAGATGGCCAAACTGCAAATGTTTATTATTTCGAGAGCGAAATGGATGCTGAAATTTTTCAAAAGAAAAAATATTCTAAAGCAACTACACTTGAAAACCAGCAACAATTAAGTGAAGAAAAAAATGCATCTTTGATGTATGGGTATACCTATACCGGCTATCATGGTAATATCCAGCATTTTTTCAAAGAGAAAAAAGTAAATAACCATAGTGACGTTCCTGTAAAAGGCGTTAAATTTGATTTTTCGGAACAAAGAAGCACTAAGACTTCTGCTTCTGTTTCTGCCGATTTTCCTAAAGTATTCAAAGCTCAAGTAGGTCTTGAATATACGAGCACACATACGTATACAATAAGTATCCCTGTAGATATCCCAGCAAAGCATTACGGACAAGTTTTAACGTATAACAATACAGATGTCTATAAATTCAAGCATCCCGCTTATGGCGGTTTTAATGTATACTATCCTACAGAAAGTGATGCATACGATGTCTATATCGTGAAGATAAGAAATTAGGAAAGGAGAAAACATGTCCATTCCTCAAATTGTACAAAAAGGACTAGCTTTAATACTTGGCATTACTGGTTGGTATCTCATTCGTGAGAGTTCAATTATGGGAAGAGAAGCAGCGTTCGTGTATATCTCTGGATTTAATAGCTTCGATACCACGGAATACTTGCGATTGATGGATAATTTCATATTCTCCTATCAATTAATAGGCGGAATACTTTTAGGTATTGGATTGTTATATCTTTTAAAAGGTCTAGATCAGAAATAAGAAAAACAAGGGATAGAACTTCCCTTGTTTTTCTTATTTCTCTTTATAATTATGTTATCTCGCTC
Source organism: Brevibacillus sp. AG162 (assembly GCF_006715575.1). Taxonomy (NCBI): domain Bacteria; kingdom Bacillati; phylum Bacillota; class Bacilli; order Caryophanales; family Paenibacillaceae; genus Brevibacillus; species Brevibacillus sp. AG162. The sequence goes on along the minus strand of NZ_VFNO01000015.1, from coordinate 75,276 downwards.
AAATTGGTTTTATTTTTCGGTACAAAGGTCGTAGATATCGTCCTACTCGTTAAGTCAAAAATGATATGCCTTATCTACAGAAAAAGCATCTTTCAATTGCTTCACTCACTTTTCTTCGCTTATAATACTCCCGTTCAGGATTTAGGTTGCATATTTTAAAATCTATTGCTCTACCGCAGAAGTCTCGAACAAATAAAAAATGTAATCGGAGGAAGCTCCCGCGTGTCCCATTTGTCTGAGCATGGCGGAGATATTGCCTCGGTGGTAGGTTCCGTGGTTGGCGACGTGTTGGACGATGTCGGCATAGCGTGCATGAACCGTGCCCAATGCTGGGTGCGTATAAGGCGAGGTGTCTTCCATCGAGATTTGCCCGAAGAAATCTCTGAACTGCTGGGCTGATTCGGCAAACAGTTTTCGCAGCTCGTGTATGTTCTTCCCTTTTAATTCCTGCAAGAGAACCGCTACTTTTGGTCCTACCTCTTCGTAGCTCTCCCCCTTCATTGCCAACAACCAAACATAATCCGTTTTGAGAATGTGAGCCAATGTCTGGGTGATGGTCGGAAACACACTCGGAACCTCCTGCTCACTTACTTCCTCTGGTACCTCCTGCAACCGCTCGAATACCTTTTCGTTTGCCCAAACATGATAGTCGTACAAACGCAATGCTTCATGCTTCATAATCAATCTGCCTCCATTCACTTTTTCCATCTCTTCTTTGCTTTCAATATAAATCAACTCTACTGACAAAAATAGTCAGTGAATTCACGTCGACTGATAAAACTGAAATAAATCGGCAGCGATGGCAGCCAATCGCTCTTTTACAAAAGCTGGCTCTTCCACTTGAATGGATTTTCCGTATGGCAAAAGATAATGAGGAAGGATCGAATGGGCCATTTGCTCATCTACTTGGAAGATCACCTGTGCCTTGCTGCGCTCGAACACGGTATGTCCGAGATACCAATGCCCGCACAAATCAGCGAGTGACTGTGGCCTTCCTTTTACCTTGATCAAAATGGTGTTGCCCTGCTTATCTGCTTCCGGCAGTAAATTCGAGAGAAAAAAATGACGCGCAGAAAATTCAGGAGGGCGTTGAAAGCTGGCTTCTGTACGCTGGATCTCATGGACACGATCTGCACGAAAGCTGCGAATGGTACTGCGGAGATGACAATAGGCAACGATATACCAGTTCCCTTTCCAATAAACGAGCCCGTATGGATCGATATGACGCCTCTGTCTCGTTGTCTGGTAGGCTTTCTGATACTCGATCGACAGAGTGTACCCATTGGCAACAGACAGCTCCAGTTCCTGTAGGGTAGATTCGAGAGAAGGATCAACAGGAGGCTGGATCACCTCGAAGCCGATACTATGTCGGTCAATCGCGTCACGCTGCTCTTCATTTGTGTAACGTTTTAGCTTGGAAATGGCCCGGTGTAAATCTGCTCCGAAGGGATAACCTGCCTCTTGGGCAAATGCCGCTGCATGAATCAGGGCTTTTTGCTCGTTGAGGTCGAAAAACAACGGAGCTTCATTGAAATGCTGAAGTAAACTATAGCCACCATTGTGTCCGGCATCGGAAATGATGGGTACACCGCTCGCGCACAGTGAATCAATATAGCGATAAACGGTGCGAATATTGATCTCGAGAATCTCTGCCAATTGCTTGGCTGTCATTCGCTTGCCGGTCTTCAACAGCCACAAAATGGAGAGCATATTATCGGCTTTGGACATGTACGGTTTCGCTCCCCTTGGATTGAAAACTTTTCTTCTAATCATTTCCACAGTTTGCGACTATTCTCCTTTGTCTCTCCCCTCACAGCCTGCATGTCTCCGCTATCATATGGCAACGATAGTAGAACGGTTGTCGAAGTCAGTTCCCAAAAAAAATTTTTTAACAACAATTAATGAATATAGTATAATGATGATAATGATTTTCATTTTCGTAAAAATTCCTACTAGAGAGATTGTTAGATATACATGGAGGGTTAATCACGACAAAGCATGCTCGAAAGGGATGATGATATGGGAAAAGTGTTAGAAGTAAAAGATTTGCATGTGTCATTCGATACGTATGCAGGTGAAGTCAAAGCAGTACGGGGCGTCTCCTTCGATCTGGAAAAAGGTGAAACACTGGCGATTGTTGGTGAATCAGGTTCCGGTAAATCCGTCACCTCCCAAGCACTTATGCGCCTCATTCCTTCTCCTCCTGGACGCATTCCAAAAGGACAAGTTCTTTTTGAAGGAAGAGATTTGGTTACGCTTTCCGAAAAAGAAATGCAGGATGTTCGCGGTCGCGATATCTCGATGATCTTCCAAGACCCGATGACTTCCTTGAATCCCACGATGACTATCGGGAACCAAATCATGGAGAGCTTCATCAAGCACCAAAAGCTGAACCGTGCAGAAGCGCGCACCCGTGCTATTGAACTGTTGGAAATGGTAGGGATTCCATTTGCCAAAGAACGTGTCGATCAGTACCCGCACCAGTTTTCTGGTGGGATGCGCCAACGGATTGTCATTGCCATCGCACTGGCCTGCAATCCAAAAATTATCATCGCCGATGAGCCGACAACTGCTCTGGACGTATCGATTCAAGCGCAGATTTTGGAGCTGCTGAAGGAACTGCAAAAGAAGATGGGTACCTCGATCATCTTTATTACGCATGACCTCGGTGTCGTAGCCAACATGGCAGACCGTGTAGCGGTTATGTATGCAGGTAAAATTGTGGAAATCGGTAAAGTCGATGAAATTTTCTACGATCCTAAGCATCCTTATACATGGGGTCTATTAGGTTCCATGCCTAGCCTCGATGCCAGCGATGACGAGCTGATGTCCATTCCTGGTTCGCCGCCTGACATGTTCAAGCCACCTGTAGGTGATGCATTCGCGGCTCGTAACCCATTTGCGTTGAAGGTCGATCTGGAATATGAACCACCGATGTTCAAAATCTCCGACACGCACTATGCGGCAACATGGCTCTTGCATGAAATGGCACCGGACATCAAGCCACCTGCTTCCGCTGTGAGAAGAAAGGTGAATTCTGATGATGCTGCCGTTGATTCTCCAGTAAGCACCAAAAAAACGTTCAACTACGAGAACCGTGAGAAGCTGGTTGAAGTCAAAGATTTGAAACAGCATTTTGACCTCGGGAATGGTCATACGCTGAAAGCTGTAGATGGTATCACCTTTGACATCTACAAAGGGGAAATCTTCGGTCTTGTAGGTGAATCCGGTTGCGGTAAATCCACCACAGGACGAACCATCCTTCGCCTGTACGATGCAACTGGCGGAGAAGTCTTGTTCAATGGACAAAGTGTACACGGAAAGAAAACACTCGAAGAAAAGAAATGGCTCAACCGCAAAATCCAGATGATTTTCCAAGACCCGTACTCATCGTTGAATCCACGTCTGACCGTATCCGATATTATTGCGGAAGGTCTGGACATTCATCGTCTGGCGACCAAGGAAGCACGCATCGCCAAGGTTCACGAGCTGTTGGAAACTGTTGGCCTCAACCGCGAGCACGCAAACCGTTACCCGCATGAGTTCAGCGGCGGACAGCGCCAACGGATCGGGATTGCACGGGCATTGGCTGTTGATCCGGAATTCATCATTGCCGATGAACCGATCTCTGCCCTCGACGTATCCATTCAGGCGCAGGTCATTAACCTGCTCAAACGCCTGCAAAAAGAAAAAGGCCTGACCTATCTGTTCATCGCCCATGACCTGTCCATGGTCAAATACATCAGTGACCGCATTGGTGTCATGTACCGCGGACGTATTGTAGAGCTGGCAGAAAGCAATCGCCTGTACGAGAATCCGATTCATCCGTACACCAAATCGTTGCTCTCGGCAATTCCATTGCCAGACCCTGATTATGAGCGCAACCGTAAGCGCATCGTTTTCGATGATCAGGAATATTTGCGAGATCAAGGGGAAGAACGCGTCTTGCGTGAAATTGAGCGCGGTCACTTTGTCGCTTGCACCCAGAAAGAATTCGAAAGATACGGCGGCGGCGTCTTGGTGTAAACCTATTCACAAGAAAAGGGAGAGAGCTTTGACAGCTCATCTCCCTTTATTATTTAGTCCTTCATTCGCAAGAGTCTCATGCTGTTTAAGATGACCAGCAAGGCGGCTCCCGTGTCACTGAGCACCGCCAGCCACAAGGTTAGATAGCCTGGGAATATCAGCACGAGTGCGACCAGCTTTACGATGATCGAAAACCAGATGTTTTGCTTGATAATCGTGAGTGCTTTTCTGCTGACCTTCATCGTGTGCGGCAGCTTTTCGAGATTGTCAGCCATCAGTACGATATCCGCGGTTTCCATTGCCGTATCGGTGCCAGCTCCACCCATGGCAATCCCCAAATCAGCTGATGCGAGAGCAGGCGCATCGTTGATTCCGTCCCCCACCATGGCGACGACCTTGCCTTCTTGCTGCAGTCGCTTGACTGCCTCAACCTTATCTTGTGGCAGCAGCTCTGCAAAATAACGGTTCACACCAGTCTGACTCGCTACCTTTTTCGCCGTACCCGCATTGTCACCAGTCAGCATCACGATGTCTTCGATTCCTGCGGCCTTGAGCTTGCCAATGGCACTAACTGTAATCGCTCGAATGGTGTCGGCAACGGCAATCATCCCGATCAATTTCGTTGCGGTACCGATAACTACCAGTGTATGTCCCTCGCTCTGCAACGACTCGATTTTCGTTTGCCATGCCGAGAGATCGACTCCCAGCTCTTGAAACAGGGCGGGCTTCCCTGCATAAAATGTTTCGGCTCCGATGACAGCGCTCGCCCCTTTTCCGACGATCGCCTTGAAATTTTGCCCACTCTGGGAAGCAACCTGCTTTTGTTTCGCATAGGTCAGGATCGCTTGTGCAATCGGATGGGAAGAACGCTCTTCAATCGTTCTGGCGATCGACACTACTTCGTCTTCGCTTCCCTCCATCTCGATAACAGCTGCAACCTGTGGTTTTCCTTCCGTCAATGTGCCTGTTTTATCGAAGGCAATTGCCGTAATCGCCCCAGCCTTTTCCAAAAACGTACCGCCCTTGATCAGGACGCCGTTTCTCGCGGCATTTCCAATCGCGGACACAATCGCAACTGGCGTGGAAATAACCAGTGCGCACGGGCAAGCAACAACCAGCAGCTCAAGACCTCTGTAAAACCATTCTCCCCAAGTACCGAGTCCGAGTAATGGCGGGAATACGATCACGAACAAAGCAAGCACGAGCACGATTGGCGTGTAGATCGCAGCGAATTTGTCGACGAACGCCTGAGTAGGCGCTTTTTTCTCCTGCGCTTCCTCCACGAGATGAATGATTCTGGCAATCGCCGTATCCTCCACCAGCTTTGTTACCTGGATCTCCACCGCGCCGCTTTCGTTGACACTCCCTGCAAAAACACTGTCGCCGACCAGCTTATCTACGGGAATCGACTCACCTGTAATCGGAGCCTGATTGACGCTCGATGTCCCGTGTACAATCACACCATCCAGCGGGATTTTCTCTCCCGGCTTCACTACGATGACTTGGCCGACAGCGATGTCCTCAACTGGCTTGCGGGTAAGAGACTCCCCTACCTTGACCCATGCCTCGGGCGGAGCCAAATCCATCAGATTGCGTATGGAGTCACGCGTTTTTTCAATCGACTTTGTCTGCAGCAAGTTTCCGATGGAAAAGAGCCAGACGACCGTCGCGCCCTCCAGCCACTCACCGATTAAGGCTGCTCCTATAGCCGCAACAGACATCAATACGTTCATATCCAGTGAACCGCTTTTCATCGCGTAAAAAGCACTGCGCGCAGGTCGGTAGCCGCCACTTATGATCGACAACGCATAGAGCACAGTCACGACGAGTGGAGATACGCTTGGCGACAAGGAACCTAGAAAACCGAGAGCCAACAACACACCGGAAATCGTCGTCAGTACCGTCCCTGCTTGATCCGTTTTCGGTATTGCTTTGGCGGTACGTCTCGTAAGCAGCATGGCACTGTACCCGGCCTTGGCGACTTCTTTGACCACCACATCGGCACCCAGCCCATCTGCGACGAGCTGCATTTTACCCGTGGAAAAGTTCACGTTTACCTCTTTTACTGCTGACAACGTCTGCATGTGCTTTTCCAGCGATTTGGCGCACGAACTGCAATCCATACCTGTCACGCGATAGACAACAGCCTGTGAAGAAAGAATGCCTGCGCTTTCTGTTGCCGCAGCCGCAGACTCGAGAACCGTGAGATTTTTACCAGCATGCTTATGCTCACTGCCGCATTGATGCCCACTGCAACACTCATCTTTTTTTCGTTCTTCTGCCATCTGTTCTCACCTTTTTCCAAGCATCTATTTTGCCCAGCTTCGAATGAAATCAATCCACAAACATTCAAACAAATATTTAATTATTATATTATCGTATCCTTCTGGTACGTTCAAGAATTGATTTGAATATTTCGCCCATTTTTTTACAGATCGAGAATAAAGAACAAGACCCCTATTTCTAGGAGTCTTGTTACTTGGTACGGGCTTCTACTGGTGTTGGGGTGGTCTGCCAACGCTCCCCACAGTCCAGACAGATGCACTTGATTACTTTACGCTTTTCTAAGGCAAGACGAACGGCAAACAGGATAAAGGCGCCTGACAGTCCGAGGAACAAAAAGATGACAGGAGTCCCTTTCACCGAAATGCCGATCAAGGCAAGCACTGCCAAAACCGCTGCATATATGGTTATGTATAATGGCTTATTGATCGATTCCGTCAAATCGATTTTCGCAGAACGGCACTTCGGGCACTTTGGTTGCGCACTCATGGTATTCTCTCCCCATTTCTTGGATCATGTTCATCTTACACGAAAACAGAGAGGGACACTACACTGCCATGAAAATGTCGTTTTTCCTTTTCACTTTCTCCACGAATGTCTATAATAGTAGGACATTGTAGAGCATGAGGTGATGGTTACAGTGGATGACATCTGTGAAATCCAATGTTTTGATGAGGAAAAAGTAAATCGGTTAAAGCCGTTCGCCACAGAATCAGAAGGGGTAGCAAAAATCTTCAAGGCGTTGGCCGATGACACCCGCGCCAAAATCATTCACATCCTCTCGATGGAAGACGAGCTCTGTGTCTGTGATGTGGCTGCTATCATCGGAAGCTCGATCGCTAATACCTCCCACCATTTGCGGCTTCTGCGCAACATGGGACTGGCTAAGTATCGCAAAGAAGGAAAGCTTGTTTTTTACTCGTTGGATGATGACCATGTACGCCATCTCATATCTGCGGGGATTGAACACGCTAAAGAACAGAAAACCATTGTCCGAGCTACCTGATGCTCGGGCTTTTTTGTTACTCCCGCATTTTAAACATTTGATTAACCATGGCGGTTTACACTCGTTTTCCGGGTAAACCGCTGCCTGATCGCCGATATTCATGGAAGTCACTCCTTTGCTTCACGTTCACCCGTCGGTAGGCTGACCGTGACCGTTGTCCCTTCACCTATACGGCTTTGAATGTGAATGCTGCCTTTTGCGACCTGCAAAATTTTTTGCACGATAGAAAGACCGAGACCGCTTCCCGTCGCTTCTCGATTGCGTGACTTGTCTCCTTTGTAAAAACGGTCAAAGACATGCTCCTGCTCTTCTTCTGACATGCCGATCCCCGTATCCCGAATGGTCACGACGATTCGCGTATCCTTTTGTATCGCAATGTAAATAGAGCCAGACCTCGAGGTGAATTTGATACTGTTCGAAAGCAGGTTCATCCATACTTGATTGAGCAGCTGCTTGTCACCCACGATAAAGGTCTCCGGTAAAGTCAGCTCCATCGCGAGCTTTTTTTGTTGCCACTGATGCTCTAAAACTAAGAGGACTTGCCTGATCTGCTCATCCAGACGAAAACGTGTCGGCTCGTACAGACCTGTCTCTTTGTCCAGAGAAGCGAGCGTCAACAGCTGCTTGCTCAAGGAAGACAGCCGTTTGCTCTCCTCTTCGATGATGGTCAAGTACATCTCTCGCTGTTCCCTTGTCACACCGCCGCTGCGGATGGCTTGAGAAAAGCCTTGGATTGATGTCAATGGCGACTGGATTTCATGAGAGACATTGGAGACAAACTCTTGGCGCATCTCGTCCAGTTGTTTGATTGACTCTGTCATCCTGGAAAAATTCATGGCCAAATCGCCGATTTCGTCCCGTCGAGCGATGTCCAGGTGGATATCGTACTGCCCTTCTGCCAGCTTTTTGGTCGCATGGCTCAGTTTCTCGATCGGCTTCACCAAATAACGGGTAAATATCAAGATCAGGATCAAGCTAAGTACAAACATTGCTGCCAGCAGCAAGGCAAACATAATGTGCACCTCGCCAAACTGCTGCTCAATATTTGGCCGCACAAACAGGGCGTATTTTTTCCCTTCTGCTGTAAGCGGCAAGCCAATGCTGTTTTTCAATGTATTCTCAAAAAATCCGGTCACAAACAAGCCATGCTGTTCTTCTGTGATCCCTCTGTAGGTCTCACCTGCCAACACTTTTTGAACGATGGCAGGCTCTATCTGCTGATCGCGGAAAGGTGCTCCGAATTGGCTTACTACGCCATTCTCATCCACAAGATGCAGCTGAAAATTCAAATTGGCAACATGGGTCATATAGGTGGGCAGGTCGAGTGTGGATTTATGCTCGTACAAATCGATCATTTGCTGTCCGATGCTCGTAATTTTTTTTTCATTGTAAGCACGCAGATTTCGTTGATAATACTCATTTGCCAACAAAAATCCCAGCGTGCCGCTGATCAGTACAATTGCGACGAAGGTAAGAACGACCCGGATGTAAAGAGATTTCACGTGCCTCGTACCTCCAGCTTGTAGCCTAAGCCGCGAACGGTAGAAATGATAAAGTCATTTGTTTTCTCCGTAAATTTCTCTCGCAGCCGCTTAATATGCACATCGATGGTACGACTATCGCTCTCCGTATCGTTACCCCACACGAGCTCCAACAGTTGATCCCGGGTAAAAATCCGATCAGGAAAACTGGCAAGCTGAGCAAGCAGTTCAAATTCCTTTAACGGTAAATGAATCAACTCTTCTTTCACCTTCACGACATGGCTGATCCGATCGATGACGGTATCGTTCATGACGATGATTTGTTTGCTGACCATCTGATAGCGACGCAGCAAGGCCTTGATGCGGTACAGCAATTCGGTAGGCTCAAATGGCTTGGTCAAATAATCATCCGTCCCCGCCAAAAAACCTTTTTCCTTATCTCGTACCTCTCCCTTTGCCGTTAGCATGATAACAGGGATGTCGTAAAATTCCCGTATCTCCCGGCACAACTCCCAGCCGTTTTTGCCTGGCATCATCACATCCACGATGGCGAGCTGGACAGATTCCTGTTCCAATAGCTGCGAAGCCTCATTTCCATCCACACAAGCCAAGACCTGGTATCCCTCTTTTGCTAAGTAAAATCGCAATAGCTCACGTACATGTGGATCGTCATCTGCAATCAGAATCGTCAGTTTCATCAAGCTGGCCCCCTTGTTACTCCGCCCTCTGGTTCTCCTGCTTCATTATTTTGAATGATACTTACTTGTATACCATCCTGCAAATCGTCAATGGCTTGCACCTATCAACGTGGAATCAATAGTAAAGAAGCAATATGAACAAGAGATGAACGAATACGGCTGGCTCTTGAAGACTCTTACACATTTGATTAAATCTGCGGGAAGCATGCTCTTTTCCCGGAAAAACAACCGTTTGCGCACACAAAAAAGTGGCAGGCACCTGGGCCCGCCGCTCTTGTTACTCATCGATTACTTGCGAAACATCTCTGTAAACCACGCAGCCGAAGCCTCTACTTCCTTCACCGTCAGCTGATGACCATACGAATCCCAATGCACGGTCACGTCAGCACCTGCCTCTGTCAGTAGTCGGTTCAGCTCCTCCGTCTCTTGTGCAGTACAGATCGGATCATTCGTGCCCGCTCCGATGAACACCGGAATGGCTGACATATCAGGCAGAGCGATCCCACGGCGTGGAACCATTGGGTGGTAAAGAATCGCCCCTTTTAGCGGATTCGGGTAATGGAACAGGAGACTACCTGCGATATTCGCCCCGTTCGAATAGCCGACTGCCACGATATTGTCTCGCTCGATCTGATACGTCACCGCCGCCTGATCCAAAAACTCATGCAGCTCCTGCGTGCGGTAGACCAAATCCTCTTCGTCAAAAACCCCCTCAGCTAAGCGTCGGAAGAATCGCGGCATGCCGTTTTCGAGAACATTCCCACGGACGCTCAGAACAGAAGCGCCTGGATAAATGCGATTGGCCAATGGCAAGAGGTTGTTCTCATCTCCGCCTGTTCCGTGAAGCAGCAACAGGGTTGGTGCTTCTGGATCGGTTCCCTTTCGAAAAATATGCTTCAAATTCATTATTTATCTTCCTCCAACACTCTGACTGTAATCGGTGGCAAGCCTTGCTCAATCTGGGCGCGACGTGGCTCATACCACTCAGGGAGCATCAGTTTTTCACCCAATGTGTCAAATGGCTCATCTCGTTCAAAGCCCGGAGGATCAGTCGCAATCTCAAACAAAATCTCGCCCGGCTCGCGGAAGTAAATGGCGTTGAAATATTGACGGTCAATAATATCTGTCGGATGGAGACCGGACTCGGCCGCGCGCTGCTGCCACAGTTGGTGATCCTGATCATCTATAGCACGCCATGCAATATGGTGGATCGTACCTGCTCCACCTACTCCTCTTGGTATCGGCTCAGCATTCACGTCAATGACATTGCCCAAATCGCCGTGAGCCTGGAACCGGACAAGGCCGTTTTCTTCGCCAACTCTGGTCAGACCCATCAGTCTCTCGAGAACATCCATAGTATGGGCTGGAGCCATGCTGTACAAGATCGCTCCGCCGAAACCTTTGATCGCCTTATCAACTGGCACTCCGCCAAAGGACCATTTGCTCGCTGGACCGCCTTCACGTTCCACGATCTCCAGCTGCAAGCCGTCTCTGTCCGTAAATTGCAGATACGTTTCGTTAAAACGCTCCACGCGGCGGTACTCGATCCCGAATTTTTTCAGTCGATCCTCCCAGAAGGAAAACGCCCCCACCGGAATCAAGAAAGTCGTATAGCCAACCTGCCCACCGCCAACGCGTCCGCGGCGGCCAGATTCCCACGGGAAAAAGGTGATCGCGGTACCTGGACTGCCGACCTCATTCCCGAAGTACAGATGATACACATCTGGCGCATCGAAGTTGATCGTTTTTTTCACCATGCGCAATCCGAGAAACCCTGCATAAAAATCAACGTTATTTTGGGCGCTTGTGACAAAAGCCGTGATATGGTGAATTCCTGCCGTTTGTTGTGTCATTTTGAATAGCCTCCTCAAATTTATTTACTTGCTTGGAATGTGTTATAGCTCACGAACTCTCCAACGGGCTTGCGATACCCTCTGACACGCTGACTGGATGTATCTTCTTTTCCAATCGTGATCATCAAAGCTGGCACAAAGCTGTCCGGAACCTTTGCTATCTCTTGGACGGCTGCTGGATCGAATCCGATCATCGGGCAAGTATCCCAGCCTTTATCTTTTGCAGCGAGCATGAACAGCATTGCGGACAAATTCGCATTGCGGATCGCTTCATCACGCTTGAACTGCTCTCCTCCAGACTCGTACATCGTTTTGACAGAAGCATTGTTGTGGTCGTACTCGCGTTGATCCATGATTCCTAAATGAAGCAGACCTTCATTGATGCGCTCAACGCTTTGGTACGCGTCCTTGTCTCCAAACACCAGCACCACTGCCGAAGCGGTTTTCACCTTATATTGTCTATATGCCGCTTCATATACTCGCTCTTTGGCTTCTGGATCGGTGACAACTACATAATGGGCATGCTGCAAGTTGAATGCAGATGGCGCGAATTTGACCAGCGACATGATTTCATCGATCTCAGCAGGTGTTATCGTTACATCCGTTAGAAACTTGTTTGCCGATCTTCTGTTTTTGACAAGGGTAGTGAATTCACTCATGGGACTTCCTCCTCGATTTTTTTCTATCTCATTCATTTTTTAATATCTTAATTTAAAGATAATAGCTTTTAAAAATGTTCCTGCTTGGGGAAGTAGGATGACGATGTTACAAAAATGAATATCTTGAATTTAAGATAATTATAGGACTAAAATTCTTCCTTGTCAACTGCCCAAGGCCAGAAGAATGAAATCTCTTCCAGCCCCAGGAACTTGTCAGTTGGCGTACCAGTATAGAGCATAATCGGTCATGACAGAAGGATGCCCCATTTGGCGCAGCATCGCAGTTATGTTTCCACGATGATACGTTCCGTGATTGACCACTTGCATGATGATTTCTGCCAAGCTCGTATCGCGTACGCTCGTGTACGGATTATCAAGGACAATGCGCCGTTCCAAATCTTCTTCTGGGCTGAGAAAAGCACTGAATTGCTCGACCAGCTCGGCATACTTCCGCTCTACTTCCTCCAGGCTTTTTCCCGTTAATTCCTTTTCCCGCTGCCATGCCTCATTCAGCGCCGCTTGCATGTCCATCCCCTGCAATATGAGAATCCAGCCTTGGTCTACCATATAAATATGCTCCATCACTTTTGCTACTGTCGGGAAAACGCTTTGGACCTCCTGCTCGTAAACCCCTTCCGGAAGTTCCTTCAAGCGATTGATTAACGTCTGATTCGCCCACGCGTGAAAGTCGTACATGTTTTTGGCATAGTGCGTCATGATAAAAGCCCCCTCTTTGGTTCGTCGATAGCTCTATCATAGACCGGCTTCCCTGACAAAAATGGTCAGTGATGCTTCCTGCTCCAGCCAAAATCTCATTTTTTCTAATGAAAACAGTTGTTCTATGTGGTGGACTCCTGGAGGAAACGCCTCTTCATACAGCGATTTTGCTACGGCAGCCGCCACCATTGCGGTCATGTTGGATTGATCGCGCCCGTAAAGCAGACACTCAACTGTCGCCTCGTTAGTTCCCCGTTTTCCCCGTGCCTCTACCTTGATGGCAAACCGATCATCCCCCATTTTCCAACGCCCAAACGCTTCAATCGTGGCTTCCCGTACTTTTGGCTGATGGAGTAATCGGCAAATTCCTATGCTCCGAAGGGCCGCTACTACTTTCGTCATCCCATCCAGATCAAAACAAAGTCGCGTTGATACTGTGGGGACACCCAAAGTGCGCGCCAATGTCTGCTGATCGGAAAACGGAAATCGATACGCGTGCTTTTTCCCCAACTCAGGTCCAAAATCAACAAGCTTGCCCTCTGTCATGCTCTCTACGGTTACACGCTGATGATTGTTGATCACCTCGTAGCTCGTGCACAAGTTATCGACAGTCCATTCAATCGCGGCCTTCCCGTGTCGATCACCGAGACCAAGCATAACGAATATGTCCAGCTCATTCACCTGATCCAGCAAGCGATGAGCTTCCCCTGCGAGCAGGTTGGTCAGTCCTGGTGCCAGTCCTACACTGAGCACGGCGGTTCCCATGTCCTTCGTTTCAGTTTGTCTCCCCCATTGTTCGATTTGCGTCAAAAAATGGCCATTCGCCGAAATATCGAGATAATGCGTTCCATTCCGCACACACCCTTCCACAAACGCCGTATCCGTCTGGTCCAGACACATGACCACCAGCTTTACTTTTTCCAGCAGGCTTTGGTCCAACGGCTTGTGAATATCGAGTTGCAGCGGGAGCACCTTCCCATCTGCTTCTCGGCAAAATGCTTCAGCCTTCTCCAAGCTTCGTCCGGCTGCATACACCCGCCCCGGATATGCGTTACCCAAATTCTTGCATATGATTGCCCCTACATGACCGTACCCTCCGACGACCACAATTCGATCCTTGCTCATGCCTTCTCCACCTCTGTGCCCCTCTTTTTCTGCCGCTCCAGACGTCCTGCATACCACCAGACAAACAAACCGCTCAGGCAGATCAGTCCTCCTGCTTCAAAAACCGCACGATACGCATCGATCGTCGGCTGCACAGCTTGACTCGATTCGCCGTTCATCATGCCCAGTCCCAACGCTGCGCCGACCACCATCCCTGCATTCCTCGTCAAGGCGATCATGCCTCCGATCGCGCCCGCATGCTCTATCGGAACGTGGCGCATGATGTAGCTGTTGTTGGGCGAAGCAATCAGCCCCATACCTGCTCCTACCAAAGCCAGTACCGCGATGATTTCCACCGCAGATAATGCCTCTAGCCAGATCGCCAAGACGGTCATCCCTGCCCCCATGGCACCGAGACCTGCAAAAATGAGCGGCCGTCCTCGATAGCGGTCTGAAGCCCAGCCACTAAAAGGACCCGTCAGCGCCAGCAGCAGTGGGTAAGCAGTCATCATATACCCTGCCGTCAAAGGGGATTCATGTACTTGATCAAGCAAGTAGAACGGCAGGACAACCAGTACGAGATTAGCGAGCACAAACGAAGTGAAGCTAATAAACAGTCCACTGGACACAGCTGATAAGCGAAAGACCGCCACGGGCAGAAACGGCACTGACTGTCGCCGTTCCCACCAGACGAACGCCCATGCCAAGACGAGTACACCCCCAAAAAGAATGAGCATCCCTTCTGAAGCCCAGCCCCACCCGTTTCCATTGGAGATCGCGATAATGACTGAGCTGACCAGCAGCATGAACAGACCTGCCCCAACGAGATCAAGTGAACGGGCCTTCTTCGTCTGCTCGTGGGAAGGAATGTAACGAAAAGCCAGCCCCGTAGCCAAGATGGCGACAGGAACATGAATCAGAAACAGCCACTCCCAGCTCAACCACGACGCGATCATCCCACCTGCAATCGGCCCGGTCATGCCGCCAAGCGCAACAGCTGTACTCATGATCCCCATTGCCCTTCCCCGCATTTCTTTTGGGAGCAAAATAGCAATGAGGGCGATATTGGTAGCCTGGAACATAGCCGCTCCGATGGCTTGCACGATTCGAAGCATGAGCAGCATCGTGATCGTCGTCGAAAACGCCACCAAGACAGAGCTTACCGTGAACAGCAGGAAGCCGTAATTGTGCAGCACACGATGCCCGTATCGATCTCCCAGCTTGCCCATGAAAGGAAGAAGAGACGCAATGACAAGCAAATAACCCGTTGTAATCCATTGTGCGATCGCCAGCTCCGTCTGAAAAATGTATGTGAACTGAGGAAGCGAAACATTGACAATCCCCGCCGTAAAATGTGACAAGAATGCACCCAGACAAATCGCGATCAACATGAAAAAGCGCTGCTGCTGGCTCATACGGTCTTTCCAACTCCTCGCGTATCTTGTAAATTTATACTAAGAATCATTCTCAATTATAGAGAGGATCGAGGAGAGCACCATCCCACAAAGCTGGGATTTTCCTTTTGCCAATAGACGTACAGGAGAATGCAGATGAACACAAATCAGGAAGCGAGCAAACGAAAAGTGATGGCACTGGCTGAACGCTTTTCTCACTCTTCACAAGACTATCGGACAGCGCTCTTGCAGTTGTTGCGAGAATTCGTCCCTTTTGACGGGGCCTGCTGTACCGCCGTTGATCCGCAAACACTTTTGTCCACCGGAGCCATTACAGAAGACGGGGTGGAAGCCATTCATCATGGCATTTTTGAGCATGAATACTTGCGCGAGGACTTCAACCGGTATGATGATTTGTGCAAAGCGGCTGAGCCTGTCGCGACGTTGAACCAAGCGACCGAGGGCCAGCTTGAACGCAGTGACCGCTATCGCAATGTTCTGTCTCTCGGTGGCTTTCATGATGAAATGCGTGCCGCTCTCAAGTACGACGGTGCATGCTGGGGCTATTTGACGCTGTTTCGTTCGCAGGGGCGTCCCTTTTTTTCTGAGCAGGAGCGTGAATGTATTTTGGCTTTGGCTCCGCTGATTGCGTATCAGTTGCGAAAAACGAGTCTGTCCTTACCCGCTGAGGAGAATACGTGGATAGAAGAAGAGATGGGGATATTGATGCTGTCGGATCAGTTCACCCTGCTCGCTGCCAATCCCACAGCAGAAAAATGGCTGACCCTGCTGCGCCAATGGGAGTCGATTGATCGCGATACCTTGCCCCGGCCAGTGCGAGCGGTTTGCTCGCGGGCACTCTCCCAGCTGGCAGAATCAGGTCACACGACATCCATGGCAAAAGTCTGTATTCGCATGCCAGATGGCCCTTACATGACGATTCAGGCAAGCCCCATGAACAGCCAAAGCAGCACGGTCCACTTGGCTGTATTGTTCGGTCCCGCAAAACCTGCTGACATGCTGCCTCTCATCGCCGAAGCGTATGGATTGTCAGTGCGGGAGAAGCAAATACTCGACCAGATTGTCCGCGGCGCTTCCACGAAGGAGCTCGCACGCACACTGCACATCTCCGCTTATACGGTTCAGGATCATTTGAAGTCCATCTTCGTAAAAACCGGGGTGTCCAGCAGACGAGAGCTGATCTGGCAATTGTTTACCCGATTTGGCATACAGGCGAACCAGTGAAAACCTAGCGAAAAGCCCCCTTCTTACAGCATACGCTGCCAGAAAGAGGCTTTTCGCTATCATTAAGCGATGAACTTCAAACCAACAATACTGATGACAATCCCTGTAATGAACAGAATCCGCATCCTGTCCCTCGACTCTTTGAAAAACAACATCCCTACCAGCACGCTTCCTGCTGACCCAATGCCCGTCCATACGGCATAAGCTGTTCCGACCGGGAGCGTCTGTACAGCAGTCGAGAGCAAATAAAAGCTAATACTTGCAAAGATCAAACAGGCAACCGTTGGCTTCCATTTTGTAAATCCTTCAGTCAGCTTTAATGAAATCACCCCGCCAATTTCTGCGAAACCTGCGATAATCAACATCGCCCATGCCATACTGTCCACCTCCAAGTTGTTATGCGTTCTCTTCTTCCGGCTTGCTCGACAGCTTCAATCCGATAATGCACGTGAGCAGCAACAGGATAAAAAAGATTTTCAAGAAAGATATATCCTCACCCAAGAACATAAATCCAACAACGGCCGTTCCCGCTGCACCAATCCCCGTGAAGATCGCATACGCAGTTCCGACTGGAATCCGCTTCATTGCCTGAGCAAAAAAATAGAAGCTGGTAACGATCAATAGAACCGTGACCACACTCACGACAGGCTTCGTGAACCCATCCGAGAACTTCAGTCCCAATGCCCAAGCAATTTCGATCATTCCGCCAATGATTAAGTAAAACCATGCCATGGTAATCACCTCTTCGTAGTTCTTGTTGCATGAAAATGAATGAACGTCAGTCATTTCCTGCCAAATAAAAAAGAATTGGATATGCTCCAATACTTCTTTATTGGACACCTAATGCTCTTTTGCAAAAACGAAGGATTTCCGCTTTATATTCATCTGGTGCTACATTCTTCTGGTCGCTGCTGTAATAGCGTTCCGCTGTATTTTCGATAAGCGTAATAATGATTTTGGCCGTCCATCTCACATCAATATCTTTCGAGATGGCGTTATCATTGATCGCTTTTACGAGGACGCCTTCCATCCACTCATAAAAAGGCTTGTAGATCGTTCCCCATGTCTCCAATGAATTATCAAGGGCAAATCCGGAATAGCAAAGGATGATGACATCCCTGTATTCATCCGTAAAGGAAAAAGTCTCATCGACCAACACTTCGAGAACACTCTCGATATCACTTTTTCCCAGCAGCTTATCATTGATCCGCTGGAATGTAATCGATAGCAGATTATCCGCAATTGCTGGGACCAGCGCTATTTTGGATGGGAAGTACAAGTAAAACGTCCCTTGCGCAATCCCTGCTTTTTTGACGATATCGGATATAGACGTCTTATCCAGTCCTTTTTCCGAGATGATTTCGATAGCTGCGTTGAGGATCTTGGAATATTTATCGTCTTTGCTGATTGCCAAGTCGCTTCCCTCCTTTTACCGAACCGCCACCAATGACTGACTGTCATTCATTTTAGCAAGTCATATTGAAGCTGTCAAATCCAGATGAAAAATCAACTCCTCGCCATACTCGCCCGCAAATCTCCATCCTTGATCGATTAGCCCCGCCTTCTTATACAGCTGGATCGCTGGAGTATTCGTATGATGCACCGTCAACACGATTTCATCTCGCTCCGGGTAATGCTCTCTCGCGATGTCAGCCAAGCCATGGAATACTCGCAAGGCGTAGCCTTTCTTTTGATGGCGGGAATCGATCGAAAATGATTTGAAAATAATCGCTCTGTCATTTGGTGTGTAGGGATTGCCTGTGTGTGGTGTGAATAAGGCAAAACAGCCGATTAGCTGGCCTTGGTCGAGAACCACATAGGTCTTATGACCAGGATTGTTTTGAGATGCTTCGATCACATCGACTGGCATAGATGTGTAGATCGCTTGTTCTTGCGGCAAATCGTAAGCCATGATCGAAGGGTAGTCGCTTTTTTCGTACGGTCTGATAATGAACATATCGGTTCCTTTCTCTGCTTTCGGAACAATTCGCGCCAGCCCGGTAGGAATCGGTAAGCACCAGACTGCCACCACCCCCGAAATTGACTCATTTAGTCGGCTTTTGATTTCTGCTCTGCTATTTTCTGATTTAGCTTTTCGAATGCTAATACCAGCTCTTCCTTCGGGATCATCGCATACCGATCGCCAATACTTACCTCATAGGAGCTAGAAGATTCGTCGTCCTGTCTTACATAATGCGTGAAGCCAATTCCTGTTTCTTCACTAAGTGAGAGCATGATACGCTCGAGCTCTTCTTTCGGCAAATCTGCGTGCACATGAAACATGTTGGATACAGGCACGGCCGGTCTCGTGGATATCCCCTGGCATTGGTTGTAGAACTCCGCCAGTTCTTTTGCATGCTCGTAATATTGACTGAATTTATGCTTTCTCTGCTCAAAATGGTATTCTGCCGTAACAATATACGGGTACAAACTAATCAAGTCTCCGCCATGACGTCTTTTCCATACCTTCGATTGCTTCGTGAAGTCTTCATCCCCAGCCAGGATCGCTCCGGCAATTCCGCCTATCCCTTTGTAAAAGGAAACGTACACGCTATCGAACAAGGCGCAAACCTCATCGGCTGACTTCTGGTAATACGGCAGAATTTCCAAAAGCCGGGCACCATCCAGGTGCAGCCGAATTCCTTTTTCCCGACAATAACGGGAGATCGCCTCTAAATCCTCATACGCGGGCAGCTGTCCGCCAATCTCACGTTGTGGCAATTCCAGCAACAGGCACGCGATATCGTCGTCCATGCCGAGAACATCGTCCAGTTCAATCACGCTGTCTTTATCCGCCAGCAAAACAGCCTCAATCTGATGCAGCTCCTTGAGCCCATCTTCCTCGTGAATCTCCAAGTGGCAGAGCGGATGATAGGCGACCTTTTTGATACCCTTCTCATCGCACCAGATGCGTAACGCGATTTGTTGGGCCATCGTACCGCTGGGAAAGAACACGGCAGACTCTTTACCCAAATATTCGGCCATCTTGCGCTGAAAATCCTCGATGAGTTCGCCTGTTCCGTACATGTCACCCTCCACATTCCCATCCACCCTGGACAGGACCTGCTGCAATTGAAGGAGGTCTCTCTTGCTGTGCCCGGCGATTTGATAAGTCGTCTTTTTAAATACTTCTCGTAAGGTTTTCGTATCGTTCATCTTGGCAGAGCTCCTTTTTCTTTCTCATCTTCAATCTCTTGATAGGCAGAGGTCCAGAAATCAAGGAAAGCACCCGGTGGTTGTGGTGAATCCATCAGACAGTGGTGGTTATTCTCGGATGCAGATGCTTCTTACTTCTAAAGATATCACATTTCACGAGCCGCTTATGTCGTTTGTTGTTTGACGTACAGTTGGCGATATTCACTCGGCGTCTTGCCCGTCATCTTTTTAAACAACGTGATAAAATACGGCGTATTCGGCATTCCTACCATTTGCGCAACATCTGCGATTTGGTTGTTCGAATGAGCCAGCAGCTCTCTCGCCCTTTCTATCCGCTTTTTCTGGATGTACTCCACGGGCGTCATATCCATAAGTCGCTTAAAGGTTCGCTGCAAATGAAACGGACTGCCATGGCACATATCAGCCAAATGCTCCAACGTCAGCTTTTCGTTATAATGAGAATCAATGTACTGTGTAATTTGTGCCACCCACTCACGATCGGGCAACCTCTCTCCCGTGGGCTTGCAGCGTTTACATGGGCGAAATTCTTCCCGCATCGCTTGGCTTGCATTTTGGAAAACCCGCACGTTCTCCCTCTTCGGCGGCTTCGACTTGCACGACGGTCTACAAAAGATCTTCGTCGTTTTTACCGCATAAAAAAATTGATCATCGTAGGACGCATCGTTATGAATAATGGCCTGCCATCGCTCATCGGTTACCCGTTCCTCCAAGACACTTCATCTCCTTTGTCATAGCCGTTTTCGAATCGCTTGCTCTTACCGACAGTATACCCCCACGCTGCGTGATCCGTACTGCTAGAAGATTAAAATAGCAAGATAACGAAATGACAGGGTAGCTTTTCTTGTTATAAAACTAGGAGGAAGTCAGACAGGAGGTTTTCGCATGACAAGCGGTCTACCACACTCGACTTGGGTCGATAATAGAGAAGAAATGATCTTGTCCGTACCTAAGGAATTCAGCTTTTCGCAAAATCTTCAATACTTGTCCAGAGCATCCAACGAATGCATGTTTCACATTCAAAACGGGCGCCTCTACAAAGCCATTCCGATCGAACAAGATTCACAAGTAGTCGAAATTCACGCAGATAACGATCAAGGATTGACTGTGCGCTTTCTCAGCCCTTCGCTTCCCACTGAAAAAGTCCGGATGGAGGTAGCACGCTATGTCCGCGATTGGTTCGATCTCGATCGAGACCTGGTTCCGTTTTATGAGCTTGCCGCAGGGGATGCTCTTCTAAAGCAGGCCGTTGAAAAGTTTTACGGGCTGCGGACCATGGGCATTCCCGACCTGTTTGAAGCGCTCAGTTGGGGAATCCTTGGACAACAAATTAATCTGACCTATGCGTATACGCTTAAACGGCGGTTGGTAGAGACATTCGGAAGACGGGTAGAGTTCGAAGGAGAGACGTATTGGCTTTTTCCGACAGCAGAAAAAATCGCCGGATTGACCGTCGCTGATCTGGATGGATTGCGCATGACGACCAAGAAATGCGAGTATTTGATTGACGTCGCACAACTCATCGTTGAAGGGAAACTATCGAAAGAGCTATTATGGGACGGAGGAGATTATCAAACCACGGAGAAACGATTGACCAGTATCCGTGGGATTGGACCGTGGACGGCCAACTATGTGCTCATGCGCTGTCTGCGAATTCCCTCTGCTTTTCCCATTGACGATGTCGGCCTGCATAATGCGATCAAATTTTTACTAGGCAAAGAAAAAAAGCCGACAAAAGCAGAAATACGAGAGCTGTCCAAGGCTTGGACGAATTGGGAGTCGTACGCTACTTTTTATTTATGGCGTTTTCTTTATTAATCAAAGGAGGTTCTATCCTATGCTAAAAATAGGTTCGCACGTATCATTCTCCGGTAAGGGACTGCTGAATGCCGCCGAAGAAGCAGCCACCTACGGCTCGAGTACCTTTATGATCTACACGGGAGCACCGCAAAACACCCGCCGCAAACCAATCGAGGACCAGTACATTACGGAAGGCAAAGAAGTAATGGCCAAGCAGGGCGTGGATGAAATTGTGGTACATGCTCCGTACATTATTAACTTGGGCTCTTACAAGGACGATACCTATGAGCTCGCTGTCCGCTTTCTGCAAGAAGAGATTCGCCGGACCGACTACATTGGCGTCAAAAATATCGTGCTGCACCCTGGCGCATACACAGACAAGGATGCAGAGTACGGCATAGCGCGGATCGCGGAAGGCTTGAATGAGGTTCTGACAGGCGTCAAAGACACCGACGTGAAAATCGCGTTGGAGACGATGGCGGGTAAAGGGACGGAAATCGGTCGCAGCTTTGAGGAAATCGCAGCCATCATCGAGAAAGTAGAAGACAACAGCAGGCTGACCGTCTGCATGGATACTTGCCACATTCACGACGCTGGCTATGATATCGTCAACGACTTCGATGGCGTCTTGGAACAGTTTGACCGGACAATCGGCTTGGAGCGTCTCGCCGTCGTTCACTTGAATGACAGCAAAAACTTCCGCGGAGCAGGCAAAGACCGCCATGCGCCAATCGGTGCGGGACTCATTGGCTTTGATGCGATGAATTACATCGTGAATCACGAGAAAATCCGTCACCTGCCGATTGTACTGGAGACACCTTGGATCAGCAAGGAAAAAGGCAACGAACGTCCGATGTACGAGGCAGAAATCGCCCTCCTGCGCGGGGAAGCGGACAAGCGCTTCGGCGACGAATTCATGGACCATGTGGAGCGACTCGATTTCTTTTTCCGCAAACAAGATATCACCAGACGCGAGTATGTGGTTGGGATTTGGGAGCTGCTCAAAAACGACGCGAAGGCAAAGAAAGCCGATGGCCGCGAGCCGATGGAGCGTCTGTACGATATGGTGAAGGAAGCGAGATTGTTCCCAGAGCTCACCGAAGAGCAGATCAACCACCGCTTGACTGCCTACTTCGCGATTCCGAAATTCTCGTAAAAAAATCCATGTAGGCTTGCTATGGCTTCCTCCTGTTGGAGTGAATGTACCGACATCAACCAATAAAGGAGGAAGCCACATGCCTGCGAAAACGTACACCCTGCTGGGAGCCGATCGCCAGTTTTATAAAAGCGATACACCCGGTACATTTGGCGGCTACAAGCCAGGTAAAATATATGGCCGACTGGATTGTCCCTCTGCCATTAGAGCCATTGCGCGAGGCGGTTATGTGCGCCATCGTGTATTTTTTGCTGATGAGGCTACCGCTATTGCTGCGGGGTATCGGCCTTGTGCTGTTTGTTTACGAGAGAAATATTTGTTGTGGAAAGCGAACCTGCGGGGATTCGAAAGAGTACATAGTTGCCCGTCCACATTTGTGACGTGATGATCATCTTCTCTTTCCCTCGTTCGAAAAAGTATCCGGCCCCTTCTTGCTGAATAAAGGTCCAGCCTTTTTCTGTCACTGCCCGTTTCATCGCTTCTGCCGCTGAAGCTTGATTCGCTTGCGGCCCATATCCATACCAATCGACGTTTTCCTCCGTCGTCAATTTGACGATTGTTCCCGTGTTTTCTTCCAACAGCTCCGTCACTTCTCTTTTGGACTTGGATTCGAATGGCAATGCAGGATACCCGATCAGCGAAATATACGCGATCATGATGAAACAAAGGCCCAAGAAGAATAAGAGGAACAGAACTTTCGCTCTCTTGTTCATGCCCATGCAACTACTCCTCTTCCTCAAAAATCGCAACCGGACGTGCCCATCCCGCGCTCGCTCCTTTCACTTTTACAGGAAACACAGAAACGGTAAACCCGTAGGCCCTCGGTAATTGCTCCAAATTCGCCAGCTTTTCAATTTGGCAATACTCTTTCTCTTTTCCCACATAGTGAGCCGCCCATAAAACGCCATCGCGCGGATTTTGTTTATAATCAGCAGCTTGAACGGAAAACGGAATATCCCATCCCCACCCATCGGTTCCCATGACCTTGATACCTTGATCAATCAGCCAATGTGTTGCTTCGGCGGATACTCCTGCATGTGATTGAAAATAGTGCTCTTCATAGTATCTTTTATCCGCATCGGTCCTGATCAGGACAATATCGAACGGTTTCAGTTCGTATTGGATTTGGGCGAGCTTTTGTTTTACATCATTCACCGTGATTTCATAGCCAGACGGCTTTTCGCTAAAATCAAGCAGGACACCATCTCCGTAAAACCACTCCAACGGCAACTGATCAATCGTTTTCGCTGGCTCTCCCTCTGAAGTAGGCCAATAATGCCAAGGTGCGTCTACATGTGTTCCTGTATGTGTCGTGAGTGTCACCGTTTCACTCGCCCATGCCTTCTGTTCGGGAAAATCCGTTGGCTGCAAGCCAAAATACTGCGCAGCTTGGACAGCCCCTTCTTCATGACTATTGTATTGAATCTCAGGTGGAAACGGTTCTTTTGCCAGACGATCAAGAGGCACACTCAGATCAATGAACCGACGTGCTTTTCTATTCATAGCAGGATTCCCTTCTTTCCCCTTTGGAATTTTCTGTATTTCCGTTCAACTTTACTGTACTACCTGCCTTCCATCAGCGTCAAATGAACACAAGCAAAAGGCCAGTACCTCGTCGTCTATACAGGTACTGGCCTTCTTCATGGGGATTCAATGGGAATTTGTACTTCTACATACGTATCGCCCCCATGTGAGGATTGCAGATAGTTTTCTCTGCCTGGCTGATCTTTTTTGATCCGGTATTGATTTCGCTCTATCCATTTTGCCAAGTCTATGCAGGCCGTAGAAGGAACGAATGGTTCTACTCGCTGGACCAGGGTGGCCATCATTGGCTCCTCCGGCAGCATACGTATTTCTAGCATGTCGGATGGCAAAGGAATGTCTTGTTTGAGCACATAGCCGATCTCCAATTCGAATACCCTCTCGTCTCTCTCCGACTCCTTCCACAAAACGATGGGAGGAAGCATTCCTCTCTGCTGCTTGCCAGCATATTGAGCCAGCCGATCGAAAAGCATCGGAATCTCTTCTACCGTACCTTCTGAACGGAACGAGACAATTTTTTGGGCTTCGACTCGTTTAAAGACAACCTCTTGTTCTACGTACCCCTTTTGCTCGATCGTTAGCAGACGCTCCTTGATTCGCTTCAATCGGGCTTGCTCCGCCTCAAGCAGCTGTTCCATTTCCCTTTCTTTTTGCCTGAATATGCCTTGCACTTGTTCCAGGGACATCTCTTCATGCAGCAATTGCTGAATTTGTTGCAACGTAAATCCCAAGTCCTTGTACATGAGGATTCGATTGAGCGTAACCAATTGCTCTGCTACATAAAACCGATAGCCAGTCTCTTTGTCGATATCCGCTGGCTTCAAAATGCCAATCTGGTCATAAAAACGAAGCGTCTTTAAAGACACTCTACTCAATCGGGAAAATTCACTGATCTTAAACATGGAAAAACCCCAATCTATCATTCCCTTGACTTTCCCCTGTACGGGAACGTTTATAGTTGAAAAAAATCATGCTTACAAAGGAGCAATGCGAGATGGATTACGACATTTTTCACTTGGGAGAGGTTCGCTTGCAGTCAGGCGTGACACTACCGCATGCATTTATTGCTTACAAAACGTATGGCACGCTCAACGCAGCCAAGGATAACGTCATTATATTTCCTACTTCATTTGGAGACCAGCATTACCAAAACGAATGGCTCATCGGGGAAGATAAGGCTTTGAACCCGAATCAATATTTTATCATCATTCCCAATATGCTCGGCAACGGGCTATCGTCCTCCCCTAGCAATACGGCAAGTCCATATGATCAGGCCAATTTTCCACACGTTACAATCTACGATAATGTCGTACTTCAGCATCGACTCATTACGGAGAGGTTTGGCATCAAAAAAATTGCGCTGGCAACCGGCTGGTCGATGGGGGCCATCCAGGCTTTTCATTGGGCAGCGAGCTACCCAGATATGGTTGAACGATTGGCTCCGTTTGCCGGAACCGCAAAAACATGGCCGCATAACATCGTCTTGATCGAAGGGATCCGAGCAGCATTGCAGGCCGATGCAGCTTGGAATAACGGGCAGTATACAGCATCTCCCGAGGTTGGCTTGCGTACCTTGGGGCGCGTTTATGCGAGTTGGGGGTTTTCGCAGCCATTTTACCGCGAGGAATGCTATAAAGCTTTGGGCTATGAGACACTTTCCGAATTTATCTCAGGATTTTGGGAGGAGAGCTTTGTTCCTTCGGATGCAAACGATTTGCTGGCGATGATGTGGACGTGGCAGCATGCCGACATAAGCCAAAATGATAGGTACAAGGGAGACTTTGAGGCGGCGTTACGAAGCATCCAGGCACGAACGGTTGTGATGCCCGTACGGACTGATTTGTATTTCACGCCAGAAGACAGTGAATATGAGACGAAGCACATCCCGAACGCTACCTTTAAGCCGATTGAATCGATCTGGGGACACTTGGCTGGGTTTGGACTTAACCCTGTCGATACCGCGTTTATTGATAACACCTTAAAAGAACTGTTGGGGACAAACTGAAAATACGAAGTAGAGGGACACCTATAAAGGTGCCCCTTCCTTATTTATTCGCAAGAAGCGACTCGACGGATTCAGCTATATCCTCCGGCAGAAACTCTCGAACCTCACCAAGCATTTGGCTAATTTTTTCACGCTGTTCATCCTTTAATCGCAGATAGAACCTTCTATTATATCCATACAGCCACTGCTCGGCATACAGGATTGCATCATCGCGTATTTCTTTTTCCTGCACAACACATGCCCGTAATAATAATGAAATACTGTCTGCCTTGTTCATCTTCGAAAATAAGAAGAGAATGTTTTTCTTCACGTGAAGGCCCACATCTTTTTTGAGCATCTCCCAAAGCATGTCCGCATGACGAAGCTCTATCCTATCCGCTAGTATTTGTCTTGCTTCCCGAGATGCGCTTCGTTTATTGGTTTGCAAAGCGCGGATAAAAACTTCGATGTGATCTTCTGGATTCAGCATAGCGAGTGCCTTCACTGCTGCTCGTTGTATCCGTTCATTTTCATGGCGCAAAAACGGGAGAATCCATTGATCATTTGCTTTCACACCCGTTTCGCCTACTCCCACAATCGCTATTGGTATCACCTGCTCCTCGGTACCAACCAATTTTTCTCGATAGAAGGCAGCGAAATCGATCTTCTTGTCCTTCAAATAAAATCGGGCCATTTCGCGGATGGATTTATGCCCATCAAGCAGAGCAGCAAGCAAGGCATCAGTCGATTCCTCAGGAAAGCGATCCACATAAGCTTGTAGGGCCAGTTGGCGAATAGGAGGAAAAACGTCACGTCGAATTTGATCGAGCCATCTTTGCAGGCGATCATTTTCGTCCTGTTTGCACATATGCTTAACCATCTGGAGCCTGATCAAGGCATCCTTCTGAATCAAAGCCTCTGCAATAACCTCATCCGGATCGATATCGTGAAGGTTGTTTGCCAAATCAAAGCAAAATCGCCGAACAACCGGATCTTTTGAGTGAAAACCACTGCGTACCACGTCCCTATTATTTGGATGACGAAACATTGCGTCGATCTCCTCTAGGAAATCGGAGAACTTTTCACGGTTATAGTATGCGGACAAATGCTTCAACAAGAAAACGGATTCGAGAAAGTGCTTCACATAATTTGGACGGAATCTCAGCTTACATGCCTTAAACGCCAGATAACGAATTTTGGGTTGCCAATCATTCAAACGGATCAGCAAAAAGGGAATCTCCGCACCCGTAACCTGTTTTAACAACATTTCAACTGCTGCTTCCCTTACATAACCGTTTCGATGGAAGCTGCAAATTCCGATGAAACAAAGGTCCGACTCATCGTTTATCGAAAACTCCCGGATATCCTCTGGCAACAATTCATGCCACGCTGCCAATTGGTTTTTATTTGAATAAGGGGTCAATCTCCGTATGTATTGATCCAAGCTAATGAAATCTTGTTTACGCAGGCGTGAGGTTATTTGATGAATAGCCGCAAGCGCTGCCTTTTGTATTTCTTCTCTTTTCTCCAAAGCAAATGGTAATAGAAAGGTCAGAGTAATCATGCTTCCCTTCCTAGCCAAGAAGTGGAGAATTTCTACTTTTCTTTCGTCCGATCTATACAATTCCTCAAGAAGCACTTGCTCTTCCGGCGTCATTTGCTTCATGTCGATCCTCCTCTTCAAATGAAAATGCGTGCAAGCCCTTATTATTTTCACATAAAATGGAATGGAGAAAAAAGGAGGGATTTCCAAATGGCCTCATTAATTTATCATGTCGCCGTATCGTTAGACAATTTCATTGCGGATCAAGCGATGATGGATGGAGACATCGACAGCACGCTCTTTTTATTCGAAGGTGAACATGTACCGGACTTTTTATCTGAAATTCAGGAATATGATGCTGTGCTGATGGGCGCCAAAACCTACGAATTTGGGTTTAAATTCGGGGCCAAACCAGGCGAACCAGGCTATAAGGGGATCAAGCATTATATTTTCTCTAGCTCCATGCAGTTTGAGTCCAATGCAGAAGTCGAGCTGGTCAAAGGCGATGCCATCGAAATTATCAAAAATCTCAAACAGCAAGAAAACAGCAAGTTGTGGCTATGTGGGGGCGGTGAATTGGCAGGGGCGTTACTGGAACATAAACTGATTGATCAATTAGTACTGAAGGTGAATCCGGTGATGGTCGGGGAAGGTACACCTCTATTTGGTAGTGTTAAGCCACGTCTCAAGCTAGATTTAGTGGATATGAAGCAGTATGCGAATGGAGTCATTAAATCTACTTACGATATCGTTTATACGTAATAACAAAACAAACGGGACCGCATCGCTCGGCCCCGTTTTTGTATGCTCCCTTTGCCAATACATTCAAAGAAAAAAGATGGGAATCCCCCATCTTTTGATTACGTTACGTCCTGCAGCTCACGAGCTGGAACTTCCATTGCCTTCTGAATCTCAATTTTCCGTATACGATGCTTGTCTTTCTTTCTGATCGTAAAGACGAGATCATCGTATTGCCATTGGATGTCTTCTTTAAGCGTCGGATTTTGACTGTATAGCCAGCCCCCGATGGTATCGAGCTCTTCTTCATTAATATTGGCGTTAAGCAAGTCGTTAACCTCGGAGAGAAGTACCTTTCCGTCTACAATCACATGGCTGTTCTCTTCCACGATTTCGATTTCGGCTTTTTCCTCCGCGTCGAACTCATCACGGATTTCACCTACAATTTCCTCCAAAATGTCTTCGATCGTAACCAGTCCGGAGGTTCCGCCATATTCGTCAATCAGGATGGCGATATGTGTTCTTTGTTTCTGCATTTTTTTCAAAAGATCTTTTACAGGTGTAGCCTCCGAAACCGTTAAAAACGGTCGGATGAGCTTGGAAATATCCAAATTTGGATCATCGGCATAATTCAGAAAGAACTCTTTCGTGTTAATCATCCCGATAATATGATCTTTGTTTTGCGAAATAACCGGGAAACGGGTATACTGTTCTTCTTTCATAATTCGCAGATTTTGCTCAAGGGTATATTCTTTGTGCAAGCAGCTCATATCTGTCCGCGGGACCATAATCTCGCGGGCCAGCATCTCATCAAAGGCAAAGATATTGCTGACGTATCCATACTCAGACTGATTAATTTTTCCGCTCTCATAGCTTTCCGTCAGAATGATTCGCAGCTCTTCTTCTGAGTGACTTTCTTCATGCTCCTTGGTCGGTTTCATACCGAATGAACGCACAAGCAGAGCAGCAGAGCCATTCAGCACCCAGATTGCAGGGTACATCAATTTATAGAACCAAATAATAGGTTTCGCACACAGTAAGCTAACCGCTTCTGCCTTTTGGATCGCCACGGTTTTCGGTGCCAGTTCCCCGACAACCACATGGAGAAACGTAACGAGCGAGTAAGCAATCACAAACGACAGAACTGCAACGATTTGTTCGGGTAAATAAGGCGTAAGAAAAGGGCTAATGATGCTTTCAATCGTCGGTTTCCCCAATACCCCCAAGCCAATGGCTGTCAACGTAATCCCTAATTGACACGCTGACAAATATCCATCCAGGTTACTAACTACTTTCTGAACAGCAAGAGCATTCTTTCTCCCTTCCATGACCAATTGGTCTACACGGCTCGGGCGAAGCTTTACAATTGCAAATTCAGTTGCCACAAAAAAAGCAGTAGCAAAAATCAGAAAAGCAATTAGTAACAAATTCATGGTTAGCAATATCCTATCCCCTCTTCATTAGAAGTCTTACATGGTCATTGTACGAAACTCCCCCTCTTCATATCAACGTTCGCTTATATCCAATTTCGTCTTAATTGTTTGATTATAGGCAGTTTTGCTATTTCAGGTCACTCACCCTTACAATTGCTGACTACAGGCATAGCATACTTACTCATTATCCTTCCCTTCCTCCCATTCTTTATTCGATGTTCCCCAGCTCCAACACGACCGGACAATGATCGCTTCCCATTACCTGTGAGTCAATTCCCGCTCCGAGCAACGACGGAGCCAATCGCTCAGACGCGAGAAAATAATCAATACGCCACCCGATATTCCGTTCTCTCACTTTCGGCATAAAAGACCACCATGTATAGGCATCTGTCTGATCCGGATAAAAATATCGATAGGTATCTACAAACCCAGTTGCCAGCAAGCTCGTCATCTTCTCACGCTCTTCAGGAGTAAAGCCAGAATTACCGCGATTGGACTTCGCATTTTTCAAATCAATCTCTTGATGGGCGACATTCAGATCCCCACAAACCACTACAGGCTTCTTCGCATCTAGCTGCAATAAGTAGTTCCGAAACCGATCCTCCCATTCCAGCCGATAATCCAATCTCGACAAATCACGCTTCGCATTCGGGGTATATACCGTTACCAAGTAGAAATCATGGAACTCCAATGTAATGATGCGTCCTTCAGGTTCATGGTCTTCTTCCAAGCCATAACGCACAGATAGTGGTTCCATTTTTGTAAAAACAGCCGTCCCGGAATAGCCCTTTTTCTCTGCGTAGTTCCAATATTGATGATACTCCTCGCCGATCTCCATCTCGATTTGACCTTCTTGCAGCTTCGTTTCCTGCAAGCAAAATATATCGGCATTCGCCTCTTTGAAGTACTCGTAGAAACCTTTGTTTACACATGCGCGAAGTCCATTTACATTCCAAGAAATCAATTTCATGATCGCTAATCTCCTTGTCGCTATTCGTTAAATTCCATGGTACACTATCTTTGTTTTCAATTACAGGAGGTTACGATGATGGACATTGCAATGGGCATCGCATTCATGAGACTTCGTTAAAATCGACAAAACCCCATATAGGCTCAGCCATTTTCAAAACTCGGAATGGTATGGGTTTATTTGTGTTTGATTGATTTAAAACTATTCATGAATGAGGTGTTTTTGTTATGTCAAAAAACAATGTAGAGCAAATGCTTGCCATCGCGAAAAACAATGGAATCCTTGTAGACCCAACTACTGTGAAGGTGAATGAATCCGGCTTAGATTTCCTTGCGATTTTTGCAAGTACGATAGATCGTGTTCCATGGGTGTTGCGCCAACCGCGCCGGGACGATGTCGTCGAAACTGCTCGTTACGAGAAGAAGGTGTTAGATCTCGTTGCCAAACATCTACATGTCGAAGTACCGGATTGGCAGGTTCACACCTCTGAATTCATCGCTTATCCGATCCTGGGTGGCACACCGATGGCGACGATCAATATGGAAACAAAAAATTATGAGTGGTATTTGAATCCTGAATCCCTACCTGAATTGTGCATACAAACGTGGGCGGAGGTATTGGTGGAATTACACGGTATCCATCATGATCTTGCTCGAGATGCTGGTATCCGCGTCAAGCAGCCTAGCGAAGCACGAGCAAGCCTTCGAGAAAAGATGAATGAAGTTAAACGCGTCTTTGGCGTTTCTGGGGCGCTATGGGATCGATGGCAAAAATGGCTTGCGGATGACACATTCTGGCCTGCTCACTCTGCTCTTGTGCATGGTGACCTCCATCCGGGGCATATCCTGGTTGCTGAAAACGGCAAGGTAACGGGGCTTCTGGATTGGACGGAGGCCGAGGTAGCTGATCCGGCGACGGACTTTACGGTCTTTTACATGTTGTTTGGCGATTCAGGCTTGGCTGACTTCATCAAACGCTACGAAAAAGCAGGAGGCCGTGTATGGCCGCGTATGCATGAGCATATCGCAGAAATGACATCCGTGTATCCCGTCATTCTTGCCATCTTCGCATTGAAATCAGGGCTGGAAGAGTTCAAGACCATGGCACGACAAGCTCTGGGTGTCGACGAAAACGGCATAGAGATCTCTTCATAGATAATCAACCACCGTCCCAGATTAGAGGCGGTGGTTTTTCTATGTAAATAGCTATATTGAGCCATTACTGTCTTGGATATAAGGTGTTACAATAAATCGGCTCATTTGGACAATCCTTTACTAAATAGATGGAGTGAATATGATGAAGCGAGGACCTCTTATTGGCATTTGTGCAGTGGTTATAGTAGCAGGCGTACTTTCCATTCCTGTTGAGGCAGGCCCCTCCCCAGATACACGAATCATATTGGAGCACACGAACAAGACGTATATTTCACCACCCTGTTATGAGCAAGCAAACAAAACAAACAATCTAGCAGAAGCTGATATACAAAAAGCGAAGGAATTGAATTATCAGCCAGAATCGAGCTGCACGGCAAATTCACTTGCACCCATCAAGCAACCGATTGCTTCCATACTCGCCCAAAATCTTGGAATCAAGCAAAGTCAATGGGATTGGTAAGTGCACTACGACCAGGTTCACGAATAATACATGGAAAATAGCTCATGTGAGCCATCTCCTTTTATCAAGATAGTTTATATAATCATCAAGAACATCATCGAGAGGAGTAACCATGCATGCTATTTAAGAAGTGGAACCGTAACTTCCACCGCTACATCGGACTCATCGTTAGCCTTTTCTTACTGATGTGGGCCATTACAGGTTTTCTCCTGTTAAATGTCCCTTGGTATCAGGAAAAAGCCACCGACTTGAAAACGACAATGATCGAGGTACCTGCCCAACCAGAAAAGCTAACCATTGCCTATGTGGGGGAGAAGTTAGTGGAAACTGGGGAATATTCTTGGGATGAAATCAGATCGATCGCAAAATCAGGTGACTCTTTCAAAGTGTACGTCAGCAGAGATCCGATTCTGCGGCTGACTGTTTCTTCTGAAGGGCACATCACAGCCTTGAAACAAGATCCCATTTTAGATCTCTTCTACGGACTGCATGTGGGCGAATGGGAAGACCTCAACTACGTGACGGTATTAGAGATTATCTCCATCTTAACGGCTTTTCTTGTCGTGTCGGGGCTTATTTATTTCCTCCCCAAACGCTGGTTTAAGAAACGTGAAACGAAAATATAAAGGCTTCGTCCATAAAAAAAGAGCGTTAGCTATAGCAGCTAATGCTCTTTTTTTGATTAATAGTATGGAGAAATCATGATGTAAACAATGACACCCGTCGCACTGACATACAGCCACATCGGCATCGTCCAACGAGCAATTTTTTTATGTTTTTCCACTTTCATGTTGAGTCCACGTGCAGTCGTAATCAGCGCAAATGGAACGATAATCGCCGACAACAGAATATGTGTAATCAAGATGAAGTAATAGATTGGACGCAGAATTCCCTCTCCCCCGAAGGAAGTGCTAGGTGCCATTCCGTGGTAGATCACATACGAAACCAAGAAGAGAGCTGTTGTGGAGAAGGCTGCAAAAATATATCCCCGGTGCATCTTAATGTTTTTGTACTTCACGATGGAAACAAGCGCGGCAACCAAAAATACAAAGGTGAAGCTGTTCATGACCGCATTAAAAAACGGCAGAAACGTCAGGTCGAGATGGCTGAAATCATTGTTTTTCGGCATAAAGTACAAGATGGCGATAAGCGTGTTAATCGCTATGGTGAGAATAACGATAATCGGTGTATAGTTGCGTTGTTTCATTCTTATGCTCCTTTTTTCTCAGATCATGAATGAGTATCCCGCTTTAGTCTACCCATTGACGAGCCCGGACATCTGCAGCTGAAGACGGCTAACCAGTCCAGTCATCCTAATGATAAACGAAGTAGGTATGCCGTACAAAGGCGATTTGATGAACAAAAAAAGAACCAACATTTGCTGGTCTCAGGTTGTCGAGAAAGTCTCGGCAACCTTGTTCATTTTGATCTTCTTGTTTTTTGGGCAAGTAGCTGTCATGAGAACTTGTTCCTGCACGTTGATATTCGTCAATTAATTTCCATATATTTACATATGATGCAAAATAATGTATATTGTAAATACCCAAACAAACATATTAGGCTCCTGGAGGCGGGTAAATAAAAGATTAAGAAGGAGTGTTTTGATATGAAAAAGTTTATAACTGGTTTAGCAACACTGGCAGTATTGACTTCAGCTGTTCCTGCTTTTGCTCAGGAGCCACAACAAGCACTCGCGACTACTTCAACCACTAAATATTCAACGTCTAGTAAAGAATCAAAAGCTTCTGTTGCAGAATTTGTGAATCTTACTGTACGTTGGAACAATGTTTCAAATGCAGTGAGATATGAGTATATGCTGACAAACATGACAGATGGCAGTGTTTATGAACATGGTAGTATGACCGCTACTGTTGCTAACATAACTGCTTTAAGAGTTGGAAAACGCTTCAGTTTTTATGTTCGTGCTGTAGACCAATACGGCAATACAATCGGATCAGCAAGAATAGAAGATATTGTACCAACTGGCAGCAATATCGATAGGAACGTTTGGATTAGTTAGGCAGAAAGTTTCACATTTGGTTAAAATCAAATTTTCGGATCACCAGGTTGTCGAGATAGTCTCGGCAACCTTTTTTGTAATGTGTTAGAGCAAGCATTAATGATAGCAGGCGCACAGAACATAAAAAAGATAGCTCTCCACTTAGCCAAGATGGGCTAAACGGAAAAGCTATCTTAATTTTTCATCCTTCGGAATTAATTGTACACGAGTCTAATTTTTTCTTGAAACAAAACATGTGTTTATCTACAGCCTGAGATCAACAAATGTTGTTCTCCTTCGCTATTTCTTATTTGATTGCTCATCCAATGGAACTGCCTTGCTAATTCCTAGTGCAAAGAAACTGATGACCACAATCGCTAAGAAGACAATCCCGGCAATCAGGGAGACGCGTGTCTCATCATTGATCCACATACCGATGAGTACCATGATGAGAAAAGCAATAGTCAAATAGTTGGACACTGGGGCAAAAGGCATTTTAAATGGATGGTTATCCATTTCAGCACCCTTTGCTTTACGGAATCTGATTTGACTGATCAAAATGACAAACCACGGAACCATACCAGGCAGCACACTCGCACTGTACACATACACGAAGAGATTTTCTGGGGCGATATAACTTAGGATAACCCCAATACCCAGACCGATCAGAACACCAATCGTACCTAACAACGGCACACCATTCGAAGACAGCTTCGTAAAAATTTTCGGCGCTTGGCCATTTACACCTAAGGTATACAGCATACGCCCTGCACTATATATCCCGCTATTACAGCCAGACATAGCAGCAGTGATCACGACAAAGTTAATGATACCTGCAGCAGCGGTAATACCAACCTTCGCAAAAGTAGCAACGAACGGACTGCCGATTGCCTGCAATTGATCCCAAGGGTAAACGGTTACAATCACAAAAATCGCACCAATATAGAAAATCAAAATGCGCCAGATAATGCTTTGAATCGCACTCGTTAATGTTTTTTTCGGGTCTTTTGCTTCCCCTGCGGTAATCCCGATGAGCTCGACACCTTGATACGCCCCAATCACCAAGGAAAGAGCAAAGAAAAAGCCTGTCCAGCCGCCCGTAAAGAATCCGCCATGCTCCCACAGATTCGATAATCCAATTGCGTTTCCACCATTTCCGATGCCAAAGAAAATCAAGCCAAACCCTGCAATAATCATCAAAACGATCGTGACAATTTTGATCATGGCAAACCAAAACTCAAATTCACCAAATGATTTTACTGAGACCAGGTTTGCTGCACCGAGAATCACCATCGCAATAATGCCTGGAATCCAAGGCGGTAAATCGGGGAACCAATACTGCATATACTGCCCGACTGCGATGATCTCTGCCATCCCGACAATGACCCACTGGAACCAGTTGCTCCAGGCCGTCATATAACCTGCTAACGGATGGATATACTTATGCCCAAAGGTCGCAAATGAACCCGTACTCGGTTCCATATACAACATTTCACCCATTGCACGCATGATGAAAAAAATAAAAATTCCTACAATTGCATAAGCTAGCATGACGGATGGGCCTGTCCATTTAATCGTGCTGGCTGACCCCATAAATAGCCCAACACCAATCGTACCGCCCAAAGCAATCATCTGAATATGACGCGCTTCCAGGCCTCGCTTCAGTTCTTTGTTTTCCACGTAAGCTTCCTCTTCCTCTCTGCTGCTGACGGTATTTTCGGATAGCTTCTAGTCATTCTTGTTTTATTGATTAAAAAACTTCCCCTTACATCTATCTTCACTTCTTATCAAGCATTCCTACTGGTTAGTAAGATTATTCACCTCTCTTGCCTTACGCTATATTCGTAAATCACTTCATATATTTTAATATGTTTTAATAATAACCACAATTATATTTACAAGGAAAATACTTGATAACCAAATATGTCTTCATGCAAGAAGAAGAAAAAATACATGAAAAATCAATTAATTACAGATGTGATCCTACCTCCATAAAGGATAGACTGTATGAAAATTTCCCAGCAAAGCAATACTATCAGCGATTTTAAAATAGGAGGAAGTGGAACCATGGAGCACTATTTGGCCGAACAGTATCTTGAAGGACTGCAATCTTTTGGACAGCTGATGCCAGAGGCCTTGCGAGCATATAATGAATTCACCAGCCAATGCTTTTCGTCCGGTGAATTGTCATCCAAGCATAAACATTTGCAGGCACTGGCTATCTCCCTTTACTCCGGAAATGAACACTGCATTGTCTATCATTTGGAAGCCGCTCTCAACGACGGAGTTTCCCAAAAAGAAATTGCTGAAACCGTAGCGGTAGCCGGAGCATTCGGCGGCGGAACGACCCTTTCGCATGGCGTCATATTAATCAATGATGTGATGGAGGAAAAGCAAGGAACGATTCAATGAGAAGATGACGGAAAATTCCTGGTTACAAAAGCTTACAAAAGCACAACAATCGCCGAGATCCCCCTCGTTCGGTTGTTGTGCTTTTTGTCTCTTAGATTTTGCCAGGATTAAGCGCTCTTGCCATCGCATCTACATAGCTTTGGCTGGCGCGCTGGCTCACTTCGGCATCGGGGACAAACACTTCAAAGCAGTGGTAGCAGCCGGGATACAGATGAAATTCTACGTCTACGCCCGCTTGTGCAAGACGCGTCACATATTCGATTGTCTCATCCCGGAACAGATCGAGCTGTCCTACGCACGTATAAGTCGGCGGCAGCCCCGCCAAGCTTTCTGCTCTCGATGGCACCGCATATGCGGATACCTGACTGTCGTCGGCACTTTCGCCCAGGTACATGCTCCACGCAGCCAAATTGTTTGTCCGGCTCCATGTTGCATTTTCAGCCTCAATTTCATAGCTCGACGCTGTACGATTACGGTTGTCGATCATCGGATACAACGGCATTTGGAAGATAAGCGCCGGTCCGCCTTTGTCGCGGGCCATTAAAGCAAGTGCTGCGGTCAGCCCCCCTCCTCCACTTGCACCAGCAATCGCAACCCGATCCACATCGATGCCGAGTGACTCAGCTTCGTCTGTCATCCACGTTAAACCGGCGTAACAAGTCATGGATGGCAGCTGGATAAGGATGTTCGGGAGCCAGACGATAATCGACCGATACGACGACACAATTAGCCGCTTGCACGAAGCGTTCGCATAGAGCGTCATCCATATCGGGGTGCCCCAGCACATAGCCTCCTCCGTGAATCCACAGCATGGCCGGAAGCTTGCTACCTGTTCGCTGGGCGGGCTCATATATTTTGGCTAGCATCTCTCCTGCTGCGCCCGGAATCATTCGACTTGTGGTACGCACATGCTCTGACTGCTTTATAGGCGGATTTTTCAGCATGGCCCTGCTCGACTCCAAATCTTCCAGATGAAAACCAGAGAATTGCGTTAATGTTTGCCTTAATTCAGGCAGTACCCGACTATGAAAATCCATGTGAATCCCTCCATTAAGCAAATGCTGATTCTTGCTGCGTCTCTGCTTCCCACTTGGTTATTTCTTCTCGCACCCGAGGCGCTACCTCTGTTCCTAGCAGCTCAATGGCTCTCATTACCTGTTCATGCGGCATCGTGGATATCGGCACATACATCATAAAGCGCGTCATGCCTACATGCTTGCGAAGGTGGATGATCTTTTGGGCAACCGTCTCCGGGTCACCCACATACAATGCCCCTTCGAAGCTGCGTGCGGCATCGAAGCTAGCACGGTTATAATGCGCCCAGCCCCGCTCCCTTCCGATTTTATTCATTCCTGCTTGGGTAGAAGGAAAGAATGTATCTGCCGCCAGTTCCGTATCTTCTGCAACAAATCCTAGTGAATGTGACCCAACCGTTAATCGCGATACGTCATGACCAGCGTGCATGGCCACCTTCTTGTAAAGCTGCACAAGTGGTGCAAACTGCCGCGGACTTCCACCAATGATCGCCAGCATCAGCGGCAATCCCAGCAGACCTGCACGAACAACAGATTCCTGATTGCCTCCGCTGCCAATCCATATGGGTAAAGGATTCTGAACGGGTCGTGGATACACTCCCAAATCCTGAATAGCTGGCCGATGCCCGCCCCTCCAGGTTACTTTTTCGGACGCCTGTATTTTCAGGAGCAGTTCCAAATGTTCTTCAAACAGCTCATCATAGTCATTCAAGTCATAGCCGAACAGGGGAAAAGACTCGATAAAGGAACCCCGTCCCGCCATAATCTCTGCCCGTCCATTTGAAATGCCATCGAGTGTAGCAAAATCCTGAAAAACACGCACCGGATCAGCGGAAGAAAGCACTGTCACTGCACTGGTCAGCCGAATCCTTTTTGTCAATGGCGCAGCCGCAGACAGCACCATTGCTGGAGAAGAAGCCGCATAATCCTTGCGATGATGTTCACCTATGCCAAATACATCAAGCCCAACCTGATCAGCGAGGACGATTTCCTCGACAACTTCACGCAATCTCTGTGCGTGGCTCATCACTTCACCTGTCTGAACATCCGGTGTCGTTTCCACAAACGAAGTAATACCAATCTCCACAGACCATCTCTCCTTTTGCAAAATTTATACCAGTCAACAGCTCTGGAAGCAGAATAGTTTCATTTCATATATCTTCACTTCGAACTATTAGCACATCCCTTTGCAAACTAGCGTCTGGTCACTGCCCAATACACCAGAGCCAACGCACTGACAGAGGCCCCGAGCAAGCACACTCCCTCCCAACCAAAATGCGCATATATATAGGTCGAGGCAATGGAGCCAACAGAAGAGCCGATTGAATAGAAAACCATATACCCCGCCGTGAGCCGACTCCGCGCCTCTGCACCCAAGGTGAAGATCATACTTTGATTCGTAACATGCACGGCCTGTACCGCCAAATCAAGCAAAACTATACCTATCGCCAAGGCAAATAACGACTGTTCGATATAGCTGATTAGCAGCCACGATAGTAGCAATAGACTCAAGGCCAAGCCCGTCGTTCTCTGTCCATAACCTCGATCTGCAAGCCTCCCTGCCCTTGCTGCAGCCAAAGCTCCGGCAACTCCTGCAAGACCAAACGCCCCGATGGCCGTATGCGACAAAGATAATGGCGGCGCACTCAGAGGCAGTACTAACGGCGTCCACAAAATACTAAACGCAGCAAAAATCAGCATAGCCAAAACTGAGCGAATACGTAATAGCCGTTCTTGTGCGAACAACATCAATACCGATCCAAGCAACTGGAGATAGGATAGCGGCTTTACCTCCCGCTCCCTATTTGGCAATACCCGAAATAATACACAAACCATGAAAAATAGGAATGCAGCAGAGACCAGATATACGGAACGCCAACCCGCAAGATCTGTTAAAACTCCTGCAATGGTTCGCGCTAGAAGTATGCCAATGACGATTCCACTGGTAACTACTCCAACCACTCGCCCTCGCTCTGCAGGGGCTGCCATTGTCGCCGCGAATGCAACGATTGTCTGCGTAACAACAGCAAGCAATCCTATTGAAGCTATACCTGCGAATAGTACCGTGCTGGTGGAGGCAGTCCCTACGATAACCAGCGCTACCACAGATAAAAACATCTGACCGATAATCAAGCGGCGCTGGTTCCATAAATCGCCCAGTGGCACAAGCAATAACAGTCCTACTGCATAAAAGATTTGAGTAAGGGTGATCAGAATCCCAATGATGGAATAGTCAATTCCAAACTCAATCGACAAATGATCAAGTAGTGGCTGCGCAAAATAGATATTCGCAACTGACATCCCGCAAGAAACCGCAAACAATAGTGTTACATAGCGAGGCATGTGAGCTTTAGCCGTTACTTTTTCAATAACCTCCTCCATCTGATTTCACCTTACCTCCTTTCATTTTTCGTTAGAGCAAAATAACATACCGATCAGTACGTTATAATGCCCAGTAAATATATCCCACCATTTCTTTTTCTGTCAACACCATTCTTTTCACACTTGAATAAACCAGCCTAAAATTGACAAGACGGATAAAAAACAATAAAATATAAAATACCATTCAGTACAAAAAACTCTTTTGGCATTTACATAGCTTCGAATACATGAGTAATGAGAGGAACTCTTTATGGCTAGAACACGCGAATTTGACGAAGAAAAAGTACTAGATGCAGCTATGCAGCTTTTTTGGGAGAAGGGGTATGAAGCTACCTCATTAAGTGATTTAACTTCCCGAATGGGTATCCAGCGCCCCAGTATTTACTCAACCTTTGGGGACAAAAAAGAATTGTTCGAAGCCGCACTACGCAGATACACGATGTCTCGTGCTTCGGAGATACGAACAAAGCTTCAAAACAATCCATCCGTAAAAGAGGCGTTTCGCCATTTTTTTAAAGAGGTGGCCGACGAGGAATATACGGAAGGTCTCAGCCGAGGATGCTTTTGCATTAATACCATGGTCGAACTTGCCCCTCATGATGAGAAATTTGAGATTTTGACAAGGGAACACCAAATGTACCTCTCTGTCATCTTT
The DNA here is from genome assembly GCF_006715575.1 of Brevibacillus sp. AG162. NCBI lineage: Bacteria > Bacillati > Bacillota > Bacilli > Caryophanales > Paenibacillaceae > Brevibacillus > Brevibacillus sp. AG162. The sequence goes on along the minus strand of NZ_VFNO01000015.1, from coordinate 34,374 downwards.
CAAGAAACGATCGAACGAGGTATCCAATCAGGTGAACTCGATTCGAGGATAGACGCGAAAGCTACCGCACAAGCGCTTATCGTATCGTTAATTGGACTGACCGTCATTTTGAAATCTCGTCCGAATCGATCATTTGTTGATAATTCGATAGAAGTTACACTTACATTACTTAGGTAACTATTTGGATCAACTTGGACAAAAAAAGACCAACGTCTGTTGGTCTTCTTTCTCTCATCACTACAACTACTGTTAACGCTCCAATTTAAAACGCTGCACCAATGACTGCAACTCTTCAGCAATGTTGGCAAGGTGCGCTGCCGAAGCTGCCACTTCCTCCATCGAAGCATTCTGTTCTTCACTGGCAGCGGCGACTTGGTCGACCTCTTGTGCAGTGGCTTGGCTCATGGCACTCGATTCACCAAAGGCTGCAAGCATCGCTGTATTTGATTGCATCAACCGTTCGCTGACGCGAGCCACTTGAGCGAGGTGCGCGTCAATGCGGTTAATAGCCTTATGCATCTCTGTAAAACGCTGCTCGACCGATTGTGTCAAATCGCTTCCCGTTGTAGCAGATTCCACGCCTTCCTCTGTGCGTTTAACCATGTGAAGTACGCGATCCTGAACCTCCCCGATCAGGCTGTTGATCTTCTCGGCGGCAGAACCTGTCTGATCAGCCAGCTTTCGTACCTCATCAGCGACGACAGCGAACCCGCGACCTTCTTGCCCGGCCCGTGCCGCTTCAACGGCTGCATTCAACGCAAGCAAATTTGTCTGGGAGGCGATATCTTGGATAAAATTCGTCACTCCGCTAATTTCTCCAGCAACCTGTTTTAACTCCTCCATCTCATCTTTCGAACGAGTGGAATGTTCCACAATCATATTCACCTGTTGTCTCGCCGCTCCGAGAGATTCCTCGCCGTTATTGGCCAGACCTGTGATGAGCTGCGACATTTCCGTACTCTCACGCAGAATACGGATGGCATCATCCAACTCCTGTTGCGCTTGAGCCGCCGATTGCTTCACGGTATCTATACTCCGATTCATATCCGAAGACATGGACGCTATTTCTTGCATGGAGGCAGCGACTTGTTCAATCGTTTGCACGTTCTCCTCTGAATTCGCAGACAAATGATGGGAGGATGCTGAGATTTGCTCGGAATGATCGGTAATTTGACGCAGGACATCGGACAACGATTGCGACATCGTATTGAAGTTGGATTCCAGCTGCCCAATCTCATCCGTTCTTCCACTCTCGATAGACCGGACCGTCAAATCCCCCTGCGCGATCGAGTCGGTCAATTGCTTCAATTGCAGGACTGGCCGCACCGTGCGTTTCATGAAAATCCAAACGAACAGGGCAATAAGGGCAAGCAAAAGGATGATGAACATGAATGAAATCCGCAACAGCGGCCCCGTCTTTTGATTGATTTCACTCCAATCAATCACGGAAACGACGTTCAATCCGAGCGAATTTTGCTTATTAAAATGGTAATATTCACGCAGCTCGTCATCATTCATTTCGATAGAACCCTCCGCTTGATCAAGCATCACTTGGAAGCGTTCGTCTTCAAGCGGCTTGCCTTGCGGGAATCGCGGATGCGACAGTGTCACGTTGTTCTGATCGAACAAGCTCACGTATCCCTTTTCTCCGATCTTGTACGTCTTTACCAGCTCGTTTAAGTGATCGATAGAAACGTCGATTCCCGCTACTCCTGTACCATCCGAGAGCGTCTTGGCAAACGTAATGACGTAGCTTCCGCTTATCGCGTCGATATAAGGTGGCGTTACAATGATCTGCCCTTTATGCTGCATCGCTTGCTTGTACCATTCACGGGTAGTCGGATCAATTTCCTTTTTCGCCGAGTTGTAGTATCGATTGTCGTAGTACATGAACGCAGCCAAAACATTGTCGATGTCTTTCTCTATATTGTGGATACGATCATAGATATACGTATCCGCATTTTGCCCCGGAGGAACTTGAACATCCGAAAAGCTCTCAATCGTAACAGAGTAGTCCCGGTACGAATTATTGAGTACTTGTGTAATCATCGCGGTAACCGAGTCGACTTGGGACAACAATTCACGCTCTAACTGGTTACGTGCCAGTTGTGTCAAGGAAAGGCTCAACACGACAGAGGGAACAACGATAAGCAAGACGAGAAAAAACAGAATCTGCTTGGAGAGCGATGCTTTATAACTGGTAAACATTTTTTTAATCATCTGTAATAACTCCTCTCTAGTGAAGTAGAATAACGAGTTGCAGCGCAAACAACGCCTCACCGGTCATCAGAAGGCGTGTTCCTATCAGGCCAGATTCATACCTATGCCTACCTTTTCCACATGGGCATTTCTGCAAAGTATATTTTCCCTGTTACTACCTATTTGAAACTTCAAGGCATTAAATAAGTAAAATTTGGAAAACTTCTTTCCGATACAAATAATAATCAAAACCAGTAATCTGGCATTTGGATTAACTGCAAGTTTTGGCTGACGAATCGATTCCTGAAAGGAGGTAACATGATTCATGGTGTCTGTTACACCTAGATACGCCATTAGCTCGTCCGTCCAGTATAGAAGCGCAGGAATTCACCCACAGACGAAAGCACTGGAGCATGAAAGCAATAAAAAGCAGGATCATGTAACGATTAGCCGGCAAGGCCTACAGCTAAGCAATGGGAAAAACGCACCCAATAAGATGCTGCAAAGCCTCATGGAACAAAAGCAACCGATGCTGGAAAGACGAAACAACTATTATGCGGATGCGGTTGAAAAACTGACAGATCCGAAAGTCATGAAAGAACGACTGGATGAAATGGACAAACAGATCCAGGAAATCGATACGCAGATGAAACAAATTCAGCTGGAAGAACAACGCAAGGCGAGAGGCACGGATGAAGAGGGCAAGGAACAGAAAGCTTCAAATATCGCACCCAAACAAGATGAATCATTACAATCCTCCCCTACCCTCCATGCAGTTTTAACGGCAACCCACGATCTCAAGAATATACACAGTGTAAAACGCGCTCAGATTACCTTAGAGTTAGAGGCGAAAGCGTGGGAACCCGCGTCAAAGGATGGAGATTTTACGAGGTCCAGAGAACTGAAGCGGAAGGCAGAAGGCTTGGACGGCAAGCTGCTGAAGATGGCTGACGAGATCGACAAAAAGCTTGAGAATTCCGAAGAGGCTAATCAGGCAGAGCGTTCATCTAACGATAAGCAATTAGATGAGCAAAAGAAAAACCCTTACCACCAGCGAATGGAAAACCAACATGTATCTGGAACTACCATCGATTGGATTACATAAGTTATAAGTGAGAAACCTCCTGCCGCTACACATTAGTAGCTCTGGAGGTTTTTTCGGTTTGTTTTCAGAGGAAAATACCGGGAAATTCGGGGAAATGGCTATTCATGCGGCAGTTAAACAGTTGTTTGAAACTACCCAGTTGTTCACGATACCGTTTCATCCGCACTCGTCACAGCTACATTTTTCATCATATAATGAATTATTGATATATCAGCAACTCCCTACCTACCAAACATACGGAGCTGGTTAACCATATGAATATCCTTGTAACCGGAGCAACAGGTTTTCTCGGAAAAAAACTCTCCCAAGATCTATTAAACGAGGGTCATACCCTTTACTTACTCGCTCGAAATGAAAAAAAGGCAAGCGATTTGTTGCATAGCTTTGCCGAAAAACACCGGGCACGGGTACATATTTTACTAGGTGATGTTTCGAAAAAAGACTTGGGTGTCTCTAAAAATGATCGGGGGCAGCTCAACCAGAAAATAGATGCGTTGTACCATATTGCGGCTTACCTGTCCTTTGATCCCGCTCAGAAACCGCAGACGTACGAGGTAAACGTAGAGGGAACAAAAAATACGTTACAATTCGCAGAAGCCATTGGCTCCCCCCGCTTTATCTATGTGAGTACGGCTTATACCATCGGCACCGAAACAGAAGGAAAAGAAGCGCTGTACGACCCGGAACGCTCCTTCGTGAACAACTACGAAGAGACAAAATGCTTGGCAGAGCATCGCGTCTTCTCCTACAGCGACAAAATGGAGACCATCATTGTCAGACCGTCGATCATTATCGGCGATTCCAAAACGGGCGAAGCCGATACCAATTTTGGCTTGTATGGATTATTAAAAGGTCTTCGCGTACTGAAAAGAAGAGCATCCCGAACAGAAGACTGGGAAAATCAAAAGTACCGGATTTTGGTGGATGTCGACGTCAACTCGAACCTCGTTCCCGTTGATTATGTCTCTTCTGTTTTGCATGCTGCACTTACGCATGGCGAGCATAAGGAAATCTATCACGCTACCAACCCTGTTCCACCTACCCAACAATTGGTGGTCGATTGCATCAAAGAGGTCTTGGATTTTCCGAATTTAGTTCCTGTTCCATTTGAAACAGACGAGCTGCTAACCGAAGAAGAGAAAGCCTTTAATGCCTCTATGAGCTTGTTCCATTCGTATTGGAAGCGGAGTATCTCTTTTCCGAATGACAACACCAGGAAGCTGCTGCAAAAAGTGGGTCAAAGCGAATTGCAGATGGATAAAGAGATGTTGATTGGGATTATGAGTGGGTTTCAGAAGCAGGCTGTGCTTACGTAAGTCTATAAGTATAAGAGCATTTTTCATATTACACGTGGAGAAACCCTGTAACAGCGATTCTGTGAGGTTCTCGATCTACCACAATAAAACTGCCCCCCAATTGTTAATCCAGTCTCACAATTGGGGGGCAGTTCATTCGCCTATGCTGCTTTCGAGATATTTATTTTCTTTCCTTCTTTTCGCCACTCTTTAAACTCAGCTGCTGCTGTAAAAAGAACGTCTGAAGAGGAGTTAAGTGACGTTTCAAAAGAGTCTTGTAACACTCCAATAATAAAGCCGACTCCGACTACCTGCATCGCGACTTCATTTGGAATACCGAATAGGCTACATGCTAGAGGAATCAGTAATAAAGATCCACCAGCCACCCCTGATGCACCGCAAGCACATATAGCTGATACTATGCTAAGGATGATAGCGGTAGGGATATCCACTTGAATACCAAGTGTATGAACCGCTGCAAGGGTCAAAACAGAGATCGTGACAGCTGCACCAGCCATATTAATAGTAGCCCCTAATGGTATCGAGACCGAATAACTATCTTTATTCAAACCTAGATTTTCACATAATTTCATATTTACAGGAATATTTGAAGCTGAGCTTCGTGTAAAGAATGCTGTAATGCCGCTTTCCTTTATACACTTGAAAACAAGCGGGTAAGGGTTTTGTCGTATAGCTGCATAGACAAGGATTGGATTGACAACCAGTGCCACAAAGAGCATGCAACCAATCAGAACAGCAAGTAATTTCGCATAGCCTACTAACGCATCAAGTCCATTTGTAGTAATAGACTCAAATACTAGTCCCATGATTCCTAATGGTGCAAGCTTAATTACCCAACCAACCAATTTCGATACCGCATCCGAAAAATTGCTAATCATCGTTTTTGTCGTATCAGCGGCATTTCGTAAAGCCAAACCAATAAGTACTGCCCAAGCTAAAATACCGATATAGTTCGCTTTAACAATTGCATTAACCGGGTTATCAACCACATTTAGCAGCAATGTCTTGAGAACCTCTACAACACCGCCAGGAGGCGTCACATCCTTGGCTCCCTCTACAAGTGTTAAGCCTACAGGGAATATAAAGCTTGCAATAACGGCGACTGCCCCAGCTAAAAAGGTTCCTAAAAGATATAAGACAATGATGAATTTCATATTCGTTTGGTGCCCGCTTTTATGTTGAGCAATGGCTGACATAACCAAAAAGAGTACCAGCACAGGTGCAATCGCTTTCAAAGCGCTTACAAATAAAGAACCTAAAACTGCTACGGGTTTTGCTACTTCGGGAATCGTTACAGCCAGGATAATACCAATAATCAAACCTACAATGATTTGCTTTACCAGACTTACTTGATTTACCTTCGTCAGTATACTTTTCATAGATGTCCCCCCACTAAGATAAACTTCTCCCGAACCTGCAATAGATTCTCGCTTTCTGTATGATTTTATCTTCGATGGATGGCTATTCTAATCACAGTCCATTCCACAAAGACAAATAAGTATCATTATACTGATTTTTTGATATATTACAAATGGACAAATTTTACTAAACTGAACAACTACCTTTTTACATGAATTTATGGCTTCACCTACACCACCAAGAATGATGCTTCCATAACGAAAAAAAGTGCAGATAATCCATACGATGAAAGATGGTGGTAATCTATCTTTCTATTTGATAGTAGTACCGATATGTTGGGTAACCAAGAGTAAAACCCTCCCGGTAGAACCAAGGGAGGGTTTCGCTCGTCGGCTAAATTCTGGTGCCTCTCTTTTTGCGCGAAGATTCCGTCATTACTGGCTCAGTGAATCAAGCGAAGTGCGAACATGATTGGCAAACGAATAGTTATTTTTAGCATCCCAGTTGATAGACCAGGTCATAACTCCTTGGAACTGGGGATAACCAGCTGGATTTTGGAGTTTGTACGTTCCTCCAAAAGACGTGCCTTTTACCAAGTATTGAAGGGCTTTCTGGATATCGGCAGGAGACGTATACCCTCCCCCAGCAGCACTTGGAGCAGAAGGCAGCCCGATCGCGACTTGGTTCTCCCTCAAGGCTGGAAACATGTTGTTAGGATTACGGCCGATTGGGAATCCTTTCAATAGCATTTCTGCCATCGCTACTTGGAAATCAGCCGTTCCCTGTTGATACGTACGACCATCTAATGCTTCTAGCGCTCCGGAATTATAGTGTTGCACGTGGATATAATTCATTCGATCGCGAAGGGCATGAATCACAGGCAGATAAGCGCCCCACGGCCCACCATAGCTAGCGTAGCCTCCCTGGACATAAGCCGTTTCTGGCGCCATCGTCAAAATAAAAGATGGGCCAAATGTATTCGTGATCGTCTGAGTCGCTGAGATTAAGTTTACAATTTTAGGCGTTGTCGGATTTCTAAAATCAGTGTCCCCCGCATTTAGCGACAGGGAGCTTCCTTCCAGATCAATATCCATACCATCAAAACCATACGTTTGAATGATCGAGGTCATCGAGGTAATAAAATTTTGTTTGGCAGTTTCCGTCGTCAACTCGACTGTACCATTCGCTCCGCCAATCGAGATGAGGACCTTCTTCCCCTTTGATTTTAACAAGGCGATATCCGACTTAAATTCCTCAATGGATGCATTGAACGGCACGAATCCCATTGTCGCATGATCGCCACCGACTGGTTCTGCGAACGCAACATTGATGACATCGTATTTATCTGAGACATCTCTTAGCTTGAGTACCGTAGAACCATTGTCAAAATTATGCCAGTAGCCGATCAAAAGTCGTTTGGACACCGGTTCGGTTGGGGATTTTGATAAAGTTGTTACCGTTATTGGGGTGCTCAAGGGGGATACATTGCCTGCGGCATCTTTTGCCTGTATCGTGAATGAATATGTCGTATTTGCTAGAAGCCCAGTCACGGTATAGGATGTTGTATTCGATATACCAGCGAGTGTATCTCCGTTGTAAACGAGATACTCCTGAACAGCTATGTTATCCGTAGAAGCTGACCAAGATAAGCTGACCGAACTACTTGATATCCCTACTTCACTAAGATTTGTGGGGGACGTAGGTGGAATGGTATCGGGAGCAGAGGGACCTTGCAGTTGCCACAGTGTCGGTACGTTGGGCGGCTCCCATCCGACAAGCGATGTATGAGCAAATGTACATTTGTAATCTTGCCCTTGATACGTAACCATGTCTCCTACGTTGTATACGGTGTTGGGAGTCCACGGTGTCATGGCGTGAGAAGACTGCGGGAATATCGAAAAGATTAAGATAAGCGATAGTACTACCAAAAATCCTGTTTTTCTCAGCAAATACATCAAACCACTCCTTCTTCATTTTTCACTTGTACAAAAAAGAGTGTCCTTTACATCTTTGCTTACCCCCTCATACAAATGAGCTAATATAAAGATATCCTTATATTTGGAAAAAATGTATTTTTATGAATAAAATATACATAAGAAAACCTCTAACGAGGCTTTTTCGAAGCCTCCCACAGAGACAGACATAGATAAAATCAGATTCGTATCGCACTGATCTCTGTATATGGAAAAACAACCCAGAACAACTTCGTTGACAACGTTTTCACAGAATAATAGAATACACTTAACAAGTTAACTATGATGGAGATTCGGAGACTCATACTTATTGGCACTTTCATTTTTGAAAGCGCCATTATGGTATGGGTTTTTTTACGTGTATCGCCATCCTTGTTAGAAATTGCTTAGGGGGAGGAATACGATGCTCAAACTGTTTAAGCCTGCACCGCCTATTGACAGATTGCCTGACGAACAAATTGATTCTGAGTATAAAAAGCTCAGGCTTCAGGTGTTTCTCGGAATCTTCATCGGTTATGCGGCGTACTATCTCATCCGCAAAAACTTCTCGCTCGCCATGCCTTATTTGATTGAAGAAGGATTTACAAAAACAGAGCTCGGCTTTGCGTTATCCGCCATTTCGATTTCCTACGGGATCAGCAAGTTTGTAATGGCCATTTTTTCAGACCGAAGCAATCCGCGAATGTTCTTGCCTGCCGGTTTGATTCTTTCTGCACTTATCAGTTTATTGATGGGCGTTGTTCCATACTTCACCTCATCCGTCTCGATCATGTTTGTGATGCTGTTCCTGAACGGTTGGTTTCAGGGAATGGGCTGGCCTCCATCCGGGCGTGTCCTCGTACACTGGTTTAGTGTAAGCGAAAGAGGAAACAAAACAGCTATTTGGAATGTAGCCCATAACGTTGGTGGAGGCTTGATGGCCCCCCTCGCTGTTGCAGGTGCAGCGATGTTCACCGGGCTTTCGGGTAGTGCCGCTTCCGGATATGAAGGCGTGTTTATCCTGCCTGCTCTGGTTGCCATTGTCTTTGCATTCATTACGTATTTCTTAATTCGCGATACTCCGCAGTCAGTCGGCCTGCCGCCTATCGAAGAATATCGCAATGACTATCCAAACAAGGCGAAGAAAACGTTTGAAACAGAATTCTCCACAAAAGAAATCCTGTTCAAATATGTGTTGAACAACAAATGGGTTTGGGCAATCGCGATTGCCAACATCTTCGTCTACTTCGTCCGTTACGGCGTTCTGGACTGGGCGCCGACCTATTTGAGTGAGGAAAAAGGCTTTGATATGAGCAAGTCGAGCGTTGCCTACTTCCTGTACGAATGGGCAGGTATCCCGGGAACACTCCTGTGCGGCTGGCTGTCCGACAAATTGTTCAAGGGCCGCCGTGGACCCGCAGGGTTTGTCTTTATGCTCGGCGTATTGATCGCTGTTCTGGTCTACTGGTTCAACCCTCCTGGAAATTCCGTGGTCGATATGATTTGCCTGATCGCTATCGGTTTCCTGATTTACGGTCCAGTCATGCTGATTGGTTTGCAAGCCCTTGATTTTGTTCCGAAAAAGGCTGCGGGAACCGCTGCAGGGCTGACGGGTCTGTTTGGTTACCTGGGCGGTACAGTTACAGCGAATGCATTAATGGGGGTTATCGTTGATGCCTCCGGCTGGGATGCAGGATTTATGTTGCTGACGGCTTCGTGCGCATTGGCTGCTCTTGTTTTTGCTCTTACGTGGAATGTGCGAGGGCAAGAAGTAGTTAAAAATCATTAAAATAGTAAAAAGAAGGATGAAAATCGTTGTGATTTTTATCCTTCTTTTTTTATGGTATGAATAAGTAGTCTTCGCCGGACTCTCCAGCTGGCGGAGCGTCACAGAACATCGAAGAGACGCAAATGAGCAATCCCTCTTTGCTGGATGGGAAATGCTCATTTTTGCACAGACTTATAGATTCTCTTGTTTCAAAGCATCAATGATGTTTGCTTTCTTCACTTTTATGCTCGCGTAATACATAGACAAGCTCACGATAACAAATACAGCAGCAATCACATACAAAATGCTAGTCCAAGGCAATTCGAAATCGTACGAAAAACTATACGTGAAGGAGCGGTAAATCAACACCATAATCACTAAACTGATTGGAAGACCGTAAGCTAGCGCCTTCATACCATAAAAAATACTTTCATAGTTGATCATTTTATGAAAGCTTTTCGGCGTCATTCCAACCGACCTCAGCATCGCAAATTCCCGTTTACGAAGAGCCACGCTTGTCGAAATCGTGTTGAATATGTTCGCCATCGAAACCGCCGTTATTAAGGCCACGAAGCCATATACAAAAACAGACATGAACAATATCTTTCGTTCAGAGCGCTGTCTTTCTTGAAACAGGTTCATGACAGTTAAATCCTTCTGCATTTCTTCAATATACTGTTGTGTTTTCAACGGCTCCTTGCTTTTCAGGTAGAGCCCTGAATAAGAGCTAACAAAGACGCTTTTTTTCATGAGCTGCTCGAAGACGGGCTCGGACACGACAAGATTTACTTGAAGGATGCTTTCGGTTTGTACAATTCCCATAGGGAAATGATCAGTGACTGCCGCCAGCTCCACCTGGTTGACCACTTGCTGCTTATCATCTTCGGAAACGAGATCCAGCATTTCCCCTACTTTCTTATTGATTCTCGTCTCGATAAATTTACCCTTTTCATCTGGGAACGTCATGGTATCAATCAATATGGCAGTCGGGTGATCCGGATTCGTCAGCTTCGTATACTCTACACCAACCTGTTTGGCATACGCTTTCAGCTTATCTTCGCGCATGGTATTTACACGGATATCGTATTTATACAAGTTATGTTCATGATGCAAATATGGCTTTACATTTTCAGAAACAGCTTCTTCAGCAAGCCACACGAAGTTGCCATTCATTTGTTTCATCAAATTAGATTCAGTGACACTTTCCAACGATGTGATCGTTTTTACCGATTGTTCATCTTCTAGCGTTGCCCCTTCGCCGACTGTATATATAGCGATATCATAGTTATAGCCTTTTTGTGAAAGCTCAAGTGATTTCTGCAGGTTGGAAGTGAAAAAGGACACGGCCAGAAACAGCACGATGCTAATGACAAGGGAAAAAACAGTGGCGTAATATCTGCGCTTGTTTCTTTTCAAATTTTTCAAGCCGATCTCCGCTTCTACGCCGAATAACCGTTTGACCAGCTTGGAGGTTTTCAGTGCTTTACTTGTGAGCTTGATATCCGCAGTTTGCCGAATGGCATCGATGGCAGAATTTTTAGAGGCTCTTTGAGCTGGGACATACGTAGATATGAAGATCGTGATAATCGATACCAGACAAGCGAGTGCGAGCGATAAAGGCGTGACGACTAACGTCAGTTTTTCAGTGACACCCAGCGCATCCTCAAGAATCGGGTTGATAAAACCAAAGGTAATGCCGATTCCAAGCATACCGCAGATGACTCCCAAGGGAATGCTAATGGCGCCAATCACCGCTCCCTCAAAAAATACCGAATTTCGCTTCTGCCTTCTCGTTGCCCCAACACTGGAGAGCATCCCTAAATAACGAGAACGCTGCGAGACGGAAATCGCAAAAGCATTGTAGATTAACGAAACAGAGCCGACAACAATCACAAGCACAACAATGAGCAATAACGAGTTGTAGGTTTGGCCCAATCCGCCACCCATCACACCATAATAACGCAGTAGCGAGTCATTCGTTTTAAACGAGCTGATATTGTTTTTCTCTGCTAAGTCATTGGCATGATCAAATACAGTACTATCGATTTTCTCCACGACAACGCTCACGTCAACGGACTGGTTTGCATCCACCATAGTCTCGTCTATATAGGTAAGGGCTGTATACCCCGGCGCCCACGTCTGCTCCCATGTAGGACGTTTGATAAACCCGACAACGGTATACGTCTCGGTTTTGGTATCAACTAAGGTTTCCATGCTCGCACCAGCGCTAGATCGCAATTGGTCATTTTGCGACAGATTCGTATCGCTTGGATTAGCTTGAATATGGCGCTGTCCAACCTCAAGGGTTAAATGATCCCCTATTCGATAAGTGACTTTGGCATTTGTGGCGATCGCTTCCGAGAGAACAATCTCATCCGCTCGTTCTGGAAATCTCCCTTCGCTGAGTTCGATCGGGAAGTTTGTAAAGCCTTGGGCATTATACGCTTTAATAAACAAATAAGGCTTGTTGAAATTTTGACTTCCTGGCAGCTGGGCATAGCCGCGTTCCTTTGAAGTCATAATTTGTTTGGTTGCCGTATCCTGCTTGATCGTTTCGAGTTGCTCTTTGTTTACGTCTCTGTACAGGACATGCCATTCTCCATAATCTTTTATCGTTTCCTTTTGCATCAGCATCAAAAAAGAGGAGCCAAGCGTAATCACAGCGGTCACCATAGCCACTGAAATTATGACTCCAATAATAGTCACAAGCGTCTGCTTCTTATTTTTCATTAAATGTCTGAGCGTTAGCTTATTGATGATATTCATGGTCGAATGACCTCGTCTCTCGCAATCCGTCCATCTTCAATCGCGATAATGCGATCGGCCTGCAAAGCAATTCGCTCATCATGGGTAATCATAATCAACGTCTGATGCAAGGTTTTGTTGAACATTTTCAATAAGTCAATGATTTCGCTGCTGTTTTTGCTGTCCAAATTGCCGGTTGGCTCATCTGCCAGTATGATCGCGGGCTGATTCATCAACGCTCTTCCTATCGAGACCCGCTGCTGCTGTCCACCGGAAAGCTGGTTGGGCAGATGATTTAAGCGATTTTTTAAATTCAACGTATTCACAAGGTCCTCAAACTGCCTCTGATCCACCTGGTGCTCATCGAGCAAGATCGGGAGTTGCATGTTTTCTTCCACCGTTAAAATCGGAAGAAGATTGTAGAACTGATAAATCAAGCCGATTTGCCTCCGCCTGAAAATCGCCAACTGTGTTTCATTCAGACTGTACATGTCCGTACTATCCACAAACACTTTTCCGCTTGTTGGTCGATCCACACCGCCTAGCAAATGTAAAAGAGTTGATTTTCCCGAACCGGACGGACCGACGATAGCGACGAACTCCCCTTTGTTCACCGAGAAGGATACGTCATCGAGTGCTTTTACTGCCGTGTCACCTTTTCCAAACACTTTAGACAGATGTTCGATCTTCAGAATTTCCATACTGAAACCTCCATACGTTTGCTGATGGATGTAGTATATCTGCCCAAAGTGACATTACAGTGACTAAGAAAGTGACAATCTCGTCACTTAGCCCCAATTAGAAGCTGGCTTGTAGAAGCGCATTCGAAATTGGGTTCCCTTATGAACATCACTCTGAACATCTATAACTCCATTCTGCTTCGTGATGATACTGTGAGCCATCGAGAGACCAATGCCGCTGCTACTCTCTCCAGCACTCTTTCCTTTATAAAACCGGTTGAAAATAAAAGGGAGTTCTTCCTTTGAAATGCCCTTCCCGTTATCTGTGACCATTATTTCCGTAAATAATGGGTTCTCTGAAAAGGAAATCGCTATGGTTCCACCTTCCTGCGTGTGCTCCACAGCGTTTTTTATAATATTGATGATCGCTTCCGTCGTCCAACTCAGATCGCCTAGAAACGATACGCTGTCTTCTCCCGTTATAGAAATCGTTTGTTCTTTGATGTCGATTGGAATGAGAACGGGTTGTAGCGCTTTTTCAATGAGCTTGGCCACCACGACTTGATCCTTCTTGAACGGTACAGCGTCTGCATCAATTTTAGAAAGCTTTAATAACGAAGAAACAAGCCAATCCAGCCGTTCGAGCTGGATGCGAATATTGCGTGTAAATTCCCTTCTTTTCGCTTCCGGCAGTTTGGTGTCGTCTACTAAATCCGCCATGACCATCATCGAGGTTAGAGGCGCTTTTAGCTGATGGGAGATGTCCGAAATCGCGTCTGTCAGATGGATCTTGTCTTCATGCAAAAGGGCGCTTTGCTCCGATAGCATAACCGTTACTTTATAAATCGTATTTTTCAAAATACTGAGTTCCCCTTCACGATTATCGCGTACGTCTAGGGTATAATCGCCACTGCTAATTTGCCGCACATAGCCAGATAGCTTTTCAATCTCCTGATATCTCAATCTCGTAAAGAGGAGGCTGCATCCGATAAGTAAAATAGAAGATAATAGAACGAGGATAACGGCAGCAAGTGAAAAAAATGTCGCGACTACAAGCAATACCAAACCGATCGTACACATCACCAAGAATTCGAGGCGGATCTCGCGATTACGTAGCAAACTACTCACCGACCTTATATCCTAAACCGCGTACGGTTTTAATAATAGTTGGAGCTTTCGGATCATCCTCCAGTTTTTCCCTCAGCCTTTTCATATAAACGGTTAACGTATTGTCGTTGACGAAGTCCCCTGCCACATCCCAAATTTGTTCCAAAAGCTGATTTCTGGAGAGAATCTGCCCGAGATGTTTGGCGAAGATCAGCAATAAACGGTACTCTAAAGCAGTCAATGGAATTTCAATGCCATGCTTATATACTTTTCCCTCAAGTGTATGAATACAGATCGGATCGATTTCAATGACGACCTTTGCCTGCGGCTGCTTTTGATATCTGCGCAACACCGATTTAATCCGTGAGAGCAGCTCGCGAATTCGAAACGGCTTTGTAATATAGTCGTCCGCACCCATATCCAGTCCCATCACGACATTGACTTCTTCATCAACGGCTGTCAAAAAAATAACGGGGATATCGCTTTGCTGCTTCACCATTTTACACAATTCATACCCACTTCCATCCGGCAGTGATAAATCGAACAAACATAAAGCGAACTGATCCAACTGCTCGGCTAAAACCTTTTTCGCAGATGTGACGTCATGGCACAGAACTGTGGAAAATTGGTCTTGCTGCAAAGAATATTCGAGTCCAGACGCAATTGTTTTATCATCTTCCACAAGTAAAATATTCATTGGATCATCCTCCTAAATTGATTTTTTTAAAAGACTACTAACATATTCTCGTCGCACAGTATCTCTCGAATGACAAACGTTAGACACTTCACATACCAAATAATCCCTACTATACCTTTCTATAACAGTAATATAAATCGAGTTTGTTCAACTATCCTGTCAGTACTATATTTTCACAGTCTACCACTTTATTTTTCGAGTCTAATGGATTTTTTTCGGTGAACATCCGTTTTGTTTCATTTATGCAAACGTTGGTAAAATTAATAAATGCGAAAAAACTCTGTAACAGCAAGTGTCTTGCCGTGTTACAGAGTACAAGTTAAGTGACATTTTAAATTAAAATGCACACAAGGATGTGTTAACAAACAATAAAGTCTGTCACTGATTAACCCTGAGAAACAGAATAATATACTCTGTCAATACAAAAGCGGTCACAGATCATCGGTGCCTGTCGCGGTTTTTGTTTTGTACCTTTCTTCCCCTGATTTCACCATTATCGTTCCATTCGTTGCCTCCGGAACTTCTTGTTCCGAAAGCTTAGATCCATCTTATGAATTTACGGTTCACGGTTCGAATACCTTGTCGCTTGGTCCATCCCTCCAGCGTCTCCAAGCCTTCTATATCCGTCTACCAATATACTATTAATTTCATCAGAATACAGACTTCGTATTGTGGGCTATGGACCTCTCGGGAGAAGGGCGAGCTGAATGCATCTGTATAAACGAAAAGAGCTGCACGCCGAAGTCCAGTTCCAGCCGTACAGCTCATTATCTTGTTTACCCTTGTGGCTATGTCTTACGGTAGAAAGTAAAGCGAACAGCGCACAATATTGTCCAGCATTTCACGTTCCGCGGTTACCGTGGTCACCGTAATCCCGTGCATAACATTAACCAGATATTGGGCCAATGCTTTCAAATTCCAGGTTCCCTTCAGCTCATCGGTCTGCACCGCACGTTCCAACAGTTGGTAAAAGCTTTCGTCGTTCTCAGCCATATTGGCTTGGACAACCTTAATTTGATTTTTAGTAAGATTGTTTTTGTTTGTATTGTAAGCATCCTATGTACAGTGTAAGACAAACTTTAAGGCAGATTAAACACGTTTGTTTAATGAAGGGGCGTTACTTTCTCGACTTCAGAAGATTTACTCTGTCTAAGCGAAATCAACGCGACGAGGATGCCCAATAGAGCAATAACGGCGTTTGCTATCAATGCTGTGCGAATCGCTTGGTTCAAATCTGCCGGCTTCATTGCTTCCAATGTCTCGCCTGTTCCCAAACTTAACGAAATAATCGCCATGATGACTGCCAATCCGATTGCACCACCGATTTGTTGTCCTGTAGAGACGATCGCAGACGCTACACCTTGCTCATTCATCTTAATGCCTGTACTTGCAGCAATGTACATAGTGGTAAAGACAAGTGCCTGGCCAACCCCAATGATTACGGTACCGGGAATGATCCCCCACACTGATCCGGTTTCAGAGAGTCTTGTGAGCAAAAGAAACCCGATTGTACCCAGCCCCATGCCGATGGCGATTGTTTTGGCAACTCCAGCAGTGGAAACCATTTTGTTAACAAAGTTTGATCCGATTAATGCGCTTATAGTCAGCGGTAAGAAGCTGAGCCCGGACTGCACCGCAGTGAAATGCAGTACCTCCTGAGTGTAGAGTGTAAGGAAGTAATACAAACTGCCGAATGATGCAGAGAATAGCGCCGCAGAAAGTGTGGCACCCGTTAATGTACGAATACGGAACAGCCGGAAAGGAACGAGTGGCTCTTTCGTGCGATTTTCGATGACGACGAACAAAAGAAGTAGTACGGTACCGATCGAAGCCGGAATAATGGTATTTGCGCTGAGCCATCCTTCTGCAGGAGATGTGATCAGGTAATAAACAATGAGCATCATCCCTATCGTTACGGAAACCGCGCCTGCAACGTCATAATGACGTGTATTCGACGGTGTTTTGCTTTCCAGGAGAGCAATCGGAGCAAAAATAATGACAAACAGAGCAATCGGAACGTTGACGTAGAAAGTAGCTTCCCAGCCGATATAGGTGGTCAATATGCCGCCGAGTAACAACCCAAGAGACAGACCGATCCCTCCCATTGAAGCCCATACGGCTAATGCGCGATTTCGCTGATAACCTTCCTCGAAATTTGACATGATAAGCGAAAGGGTAGCCGGAGAAAGAAGCGCGCCGCCTAGGCCTTGTAAGCCTCTCGAGATGATTAGGATTAACTGAGAATCTGATAGTCCGCCGAGGAGAGAGCCTAATCCAAAGAGTCCCATTGCGACGATAAACATCCGCCTTCTTCCTATTAAATCAGATAATCTTCCACCAATTAGCAGGAATCCTCCATAGGCTAGTGAGTAGGCGCTGACTACCCATTGGAGGTTATTTGCCGTAAAACCAAGTTCCTCTGCAAGCGAAGGCAGTGCTACAAAAATGATAGTGTAATCAACGGCCAAGATTAACTGAGACAAGGAGAGAAGGAATAGAGCCAATCCCTTGTATCGATTCATAGAAACGTCTTCCTTTCATTGTTTTTTTGATCGAACGGTCTAAAATTATTAAAAAAATAATTGGTTTCTAATTAAAAAACTGATTATAAGCCTTTTCTCTTTGGTCTAGCGTCACCTCCCTTTCCGGACCAAATAGTCCGTTATAATCAAAAAAAGAAGGAAGCGGTGCTGCACCCCTTCGTTCAAAGATCAAGCGTAGCTAGAGTGACTTTGACAATATCGTCCAATACTACGGGATTCGACGTTAACTTAGCTGCTTGCGTGAGTGAATATCGGGCATGATTCAAATAGCGCGCAAGTGCCAGTAGATCGTCATGACGATTGCTTAATTCGCCTTGTTTGAAAGCGCGAACCAATGCTTGATGAAACGCCTGTTCCAATCGTACGGCATCTTGTTTAAAAAAGGCGGCTATTTCCGGAACATGAGGTACCTGGTCGATGGCACTATGCATGATGAAACATTCATTGCGCCGCACTTGATCTTTCAGCGCCTCCGCGACTTCGGTAAAGATACTCGCAATGGATTCCTTCACGGGGCCGGGGCGTTCGAGCATGGAAATCACGGCTTCCGTTTTCTCGTTCACATAATGTTTAACTGCGGAGATGAACAGTTCCTTCTTAGTCCCATAGGTGTCGTAAAGGCTTTGCCGAGCAATACCCAGGCCATCTAGTAGAAGCTGCAGTGAAGTTCCTTCATAGCCGTAGTGACCGAATACCTCCATGGCTTTACGAAGTACGACACTCGTATCAAACTCCTTATTTCTCCCCATTCATCATCCCCCTTTCAATGTCATCATACATTTTCCAGACCGTTCAGTCAATAAAAATTCTAGGCAGAATGCGCGGTCAATATTATTCAAAGATAATATCGTTTTTAGACTGAAGTAGCGACTTTTGCAGGGATCATATGTTGCAAACGTTGAAATAAGATGCTATATTAATTGACGTATCAATGATTGATGCGTCAAATATCATCAAGTTATCATGCTCAACTGACTGTATGTTGTCATTGCTTGTGGATATATGACTGAGTTCCTATTCATATTGCCCCCGGGAGGCATTTTTCATGACACGCAAGGAATTTGAAGAGGAGCAGATACTGAATCTGCTCATTGGATTAACCAATAAAATAAGTCCCAAGTTCGAACGCTGTACCGGAATCAGCTCTACTCGTCTCGCGATCTTGCAAATCCTTTGCGAATGCAACGAAATCAATCAGTCCCAGCTACAAAAGCACATCAATATCGACAGTGCTGCCATTACACGCCACCTGAAGCAACTGGAAGCGGATGGTATGGTAACCCGACACAAAAATCCAAATGATAACCGCGAAACCTTCGTTCGTCTATCCGAAGAAGGACATCATCGGATTGAAGGGTACAAAAGTGAGAAACGAAATTTTATCCAGCAGATTCTGGAAGGCTTCAGCGAGGATGAAACGCAGGTCTTAACTGATTTTCTCAAACGGATGCAAAACAACATTTGATGGTTCAAGAAAGGAGTTTGTTTTTACATGATAAACACAGTACAAAGAACAAATGATTTTCGTGAAATCACGTTTGGTCGTCGTTCTGTCAAACTTTATGATCCTGAAATAAAAATCAGCCGCGAGGAAATGATTGAAATTCTAGCGGGAGCCACACGCGCTCCATCTTCGGTCAACATGCAGCCTTGGCGCTTTGTGGTTATCGAAAGTGAAGAAGGGAAAGAAAAGCTTGCAGAGCTGGCACGCTTCAACAAAACGCAAGTACTCACCTCTTCCGCCGTCATTGCCGTATTCGTCGACATGAATAATGCAGAATATATGGATGAGATATTTGGAAAAGCTGTCGAGCTCGGATACATGCCGCAGGAAGTGAAGGACATGCAGCTGAAAGCCGTAAAACCTTACTACGCCAATCTTCCCGCTTCTGACCTGCGGGATGTCAATTTTATCGATGCCGGTCTCGTATCCATGCAATTGATGCTGGTTGCCCGTTCATTCGGCTATGACACGAACCCGATCGGCGGCTATGAAAAGGATCAAATAGCAGAAGCGTTTGATTTGGACAAGGATCGCTATCAACCGATCATGCTGATCAGTATCGGGAAAGCAGCCAAGGAAGGATACCCATCTTACCGTCTCCCTGTTGAGACAGTGACAACCTGGAAATAATTCAAATTCGTTGGAAGAAAGGTAGAAAACCATGCTTATTATACATGCCCATCTGCAAGTGATACCCGCACAGGAAGAAGCCTTCCTTCAAGCGGCCAAAGCCCTGGTTGCTGCAAGCCAAGCTGAAGAAGGGAATGTGGGATACACCCTTTTGAAAAGCACAGAGCAAGAATATCACTACACCATGGTAGAAAAGTGGAAGGACGCTGCCGCAGTAGCGGCGCACAATGCAAGCGCTCATTTTCAAGCTTTTGTGAAGGAAGCTCCTTCCTTTTTTGCAACAGCTATGGAATTAGAAGTATTCGCAGGAGAGCCTGTGAAGTTATAATTCGTGATGTACGGAAAAACAGCAAGGGTGGTCCTGCGATCAGCCTTGCTGTTTTTTTCTAGGGAGAAAAGACGCTGAAGGAAAGCCGCTTAACGTCACTGTCATTGCTTTTGTGAACAAACAGAATCACCCTTCCTTTATTTTTAACTAGGCTATGCTCGTCCCGTCAATCTGAAACTCCAAAATGTAAAAGAAACAATCTCTCATTAGAATAAAAAATATAATCATCCCAAATACCTTCATACCAGAAATTAGGCTGACATTCCACTTTATATACCGCTTGAACAACAAAATGAATCATCCAACATTTGCGATAATGAAAGCGCAAGATCTTGAAACGTTAATTCCCCTATACTAAAAATGCAAATTTAAATGGCAATTAGTTGTGACGAAAAATGGGGGAACGAGCATGAGTAACAAGGTGGAAGGATTGTTAACTAACACAGATTTTCGCAGGCTCTGGATTGGGCAAACTGCATCACAATTTGGGACTCAGGTTGCATTATTAGGAATGCCATTAGTGGCAGCTCTCTATTTAGGGGCCAGTCCCATGCAAATGGGGTTGCTTGGTTTTGCCGAGTATGCGCCATTTATCATTTTCGGTTTGCTCGCTGGTGTATGGATAGACAGATTTCCCCGGCGACCAATTCTTGTTGCCGCTAACTTTTTCAGGGGTGCATTACTGCTCATTGTGCCGCTGACAGCCTTAACTGGATTCCTGAATATGACAGTTCTATATTTGGTAGCCTTCATAGTGGGTATCTGTACTGTCTTTTTTGATGTTGCCTATACATCCTTTTTGCCTTCCATTGTGAGCAAGGAGCAGCTTATTGATGGGAATAGCAAACTAGAGACTAGTAAATCTACCGCACAAATTGCTGGGCCGGGTTTATCAGGTGGACTGGAACAGTTAATCACCGCTCCTTTTGCAATATTGTTCACGTCGGTATCCTTTTTTGTATCCGCTGTGTACATAGCCCGGATTCGCAAGTTGGAGACAGTCGTGGCAGATGCGAAAACACAAAAAAACATGTGGCTGGAAATGAAAGAAGGGCTGCATACGGTTTACACAAAACCGTTGCTGTGGGGAGTGGTGCGCTGCTCAACAGTCTTTAACCTTTCCTGGAATGTTATTTTTAGTGTTTATGTTCTATATGCATCACAAGAACTCAAAATCAGTGCGAGCATTCTTGGCATCATTTATGGAACGCTAGGAGTTGGGTACCTATTTGGCTCTCTGCTTGCCCAAAGGGCTGTACGTCGTTTTGGAGTAGGTCCAACAATTGTGGGTTCCGCTACGATCGCAGCAAGTGGCGGTTTGCTTGCTCCATTAGCAGTAGGATCAGAATTAAGTATTGCGCTGATTTTGATGCTCGGACAGCTTCTTTTCGGAATGGGTGTCTCAATGTTTAGCATTAGTACCATCAGTTTACGTCAAGTAATTGTACCCGATGCCCTGCAAGGTCGCGTGAATGCTACGTTTCGCTTTATCTCGTGGGGTTCTTTGCCGCTTGGTTCGTTAATTGGAGGGATGATAGGAGGGGCAATGGGTTTACGGTTCGCTTTATTTGCAGGTGGCATTGGATTGTTAGCTTCGGCTTGTACATTATTGTTCACCCCATTTTTACAACTACGTGTGAAATCATTTCATGAATTAACACTGGAAAAAGATGTGTCTATAAAGAGCTAAGGAGTGCCCTAAGAAATATTATACTAACAGGTTCGATAGCATAATAAAGCAGCGGTGAGTCTAAGACTTTATTTTCAATGAACAAAAAAAGCCCCAGACATGACCAATACGCTTGGTACACTAGGTCTCCTACTGTTTATTTAAGTAACAGACTTTAATCTTTAGTGACAAACATGATTATCAACTCAACACAACTGTACAGAGATAATAAAGTTTTAGACTGACGTTGTTGATCTAATCAGTTTTTTGCGTTGCTAAATCAGCTGCCTTCGTAAAATTAGTTTTAGACTATACGTCAGAATGAAGCCATTCACGGATCTAAACTGAATAATAAAGTTTTCTTAGTGCTTCCATGGAAGACGGAAGAAGAGTGGATATTGTTTTCGTCGATCAAGGGAATGAGACGACGGTCATTGAAACGTTCGACGCGGAAAGCTCCAATCCCGTCGAGTTCCAGCAAGCAGGATGGCAAGCGATCATGGACAATTTCAAAGCCTATACCTAACAAAACTAATCATCGCGAAGAAGACGCCGGGGAAGATGCCCAGCGTCTTTCTTTTTGAACCCTAGTACGAGCGTGCTCTCCGTTAGCCTTAACCTTGTGCCGCATCCATGTTCATGTAGTTAATGGCCCACAGATGGCCGTCCAAGTCCACGAAGCCCCAATGATACATGAACCCATGATCTTCAGGTTCAGCATGCAATTTCCCGCCCAAGGAGACCGCAGTATTCACGATTTCATCGACCTTTTCCCGGCTCTCGAAGGCCAATGCGATCGTCATCTGCGCATACTTGCTCGTATCGACGGATTCCTTCTCCGTGAGCGTATTAAAGAATGCTTGATTGATCAGCATGACCTGCAGGTTGTCGCCGATTACGATGGCTACCGAATTCTCGTTCTCGGGGAATTGCGGGTTGAGCTCGAATCCGAGTCCGGTGAAGAACGCTTTCGATTGTTCTACGTTTTTTACAGGCAGGTTGAAGCTCGTGAATGTGGACGTTAATGCCATTTTCAAAACACCTCTTCGTCAAATTAGTTTGTGTTCATTTTTGCCTTCGTTTATATAGACGACAGCCGAGGGACATGGTTCCAATCCTAGTAATTCGTGAGTTGTTCATACTATCCTGCCAGCTATTTTAACGTGGCCCCAGTCTATAACTTTATTATCCAGTCCAATACTTTATTAATCAGTCTAAAACTTTATTATCTCTGGACACCATACATACTCTATCCAAAGAATAGTGTTCGATGAAAAACCACGATTAATGAAAACAGCGACGGACTAAGACGCGAGAATACAACTTAGTCTGGCGCTGTTCTATTGAACTAAAGAACCCCGTAGTTTAATAACTTATGCTCCTCAATCGGTATCGAAGAGAAGCCTATGGTACACGTTGAAATTTATATCATCCAAGCAAGCAAATATGATTTCCTCAAAAACAGGATTTTGTGTGGAAAATTCCACTACAGACTCTACTGCGATTTGAGCTGCTAGTTCTTTGGGAAATCGGTAGATCCCTGTACTAATATTGGGAAAGGCAATGCTCTTTGCTTCATACTCCGTTGCCAATTGCAACGATTTCAAGTAACAAGAACGAAGGAGCTGCTCCTCATTCTTTTTCCCTCCATTCCAAACAGGGCCTACGGTATGTATTATATATTTAGCAGATAGCTCTCCAGCTGTGGTGATGACTGCTTCGCCCGTCTTGCAACCACCTTGTTTGCTTACAATTTTTCTGCACTCACTCAAAACCTGAGGCCCTCCAGCTCGATGAATAGCACCGTCTACACCGCCACCACCCAGCAAGCTAGTGTTTGCTGCGTTTACGATGATATCAACACTAAGCTTAGTAATATCCTGCTTAACGACAGAAATCTTCGTTTTCATAGTCCGTTCCTTTTCTTGACCGCCATATCGTTCGCTATCGATCCCGTTAGTTTAATCACAACTAGCATTTAGTGTTATACCCTTTCCTCCCGATATGCCTGCCTTACCCGATCAATCTGGGCGAGGTGGTCACGGACATGCCGGACACGAAATTCCAGCAGCTCTTTGAACGTGAACCGCGCTCCATCGGGATATTGCCCGACGCGCTCAAGCTGCTCGGGAGTCAGATTTGCCAGAAGCGGCAGCATGCTGGCCCGCAGCATTTGGAACAGGAGCAGATGCTGCTCGCAGTCCAACCGTTCATATCCTAGGTTATCCGCCCAGGCTTCCTGATCAAATGACTGTAGAAGTGGTTCTTCCTCCGCCAAGACTTTTCTCAGCCGATGTGTCGACAGGACTTCGCTATCGGTCACATGGATCACAATCTGATGGATGCTCCATTTGTCCGGTGCAGTCTGGAAACGCAACTCTACCTCAGACAATCCTTCAATGGCTTCGCGCAGCAACGCATAGTCTTGGCTGTACTCCTCAATCAACTTTTCCATCCGATCTCCTTCATTATTATTTTTGTGGGAGGGTGCATTCGATAATAATTATTATTCTTCGTTATAGAACAAGTACCTTCTGGGGTTTAGCTAATAATAAGTCTCCCTAAAGGGATTTCTTCGGAAAGTCCCCAAATGCTTATTCCACTATTGGGACTTTAGAGATTAAGCAAAACTGCCAGTTAGTTTATTGCTATTTCATTCTATTACCTAACTTTCATACAATTTTATGATTCATATCTCTTTATTTTTAATCGTATAAAATCAATAATTTCTTCTTGGTCCTTTGCTTTAAGTTTTCTAAACTCCGATATCAAGTCCCCCTCTAATTTACTAATATTGTGTACATGAAATACCCCTCCGTCATCACGTAAGGAGTCGTTTGTAATTCCAAATAGTAACTATTCAATGTTCACATCAAATTGGGTAAACAAAGCCAGTATTGTATCAACTGATGGTTTATATTTATCTTGCTCCCATTCACTTAGAGTAGCTTGCGATATTCCGATTTGATTAGAGAAGGTGGCCTGGTTCACCTTTTTCGTCTTTCTTATCATTTTTATTCGGCTACCTATCGTCAAATTAGAATCACCTCAATATAGAATAAAAGCCCCGATGATTATTAACTCCATCATCGGGACTAAACTAAGCAGTTTCACACTTTTTTTATTGGTTTCACAGATTTTTTACTAGTTGCACACTTTCTTTACTGGTTGCACAGTTTTTTATCAGGTAACAACAACAAATTAAAATATAATCTACCCTACTCAACCGTCACACTCTTCGCCAAGTTCCGTGGTTTATCCACATCAAGGCCGCGAGCGACAGAAGCGTAGTAAGCAAGCAATTGCAATGGAATGACGGTCAGAATCGGTGTGAGCATTGGCAGAGTGGCTGGCATGTAAATGACCTCGTCCACACTCTTCGCCAGGTCGTGGTTGCCTTCTGTCGCAAAGCCCAGTACATGAGCGCCGCGAGCTTTTACTTCCACGATGTTGCTTACCGTTTTTTCGTAGATGTCTGGTTGCGTAGCCAAAGCTACAACTGGAACATTATCTTCAATCAGCGCAAGAGTACCGTGCTTCAGCTCACCAGCTGGATACGCCTCGGAGTGAATGTAGGAGATTTCTTTCAGCTTCAGAGAGCCTTCCAACGATACCGCATAATCGAGGCTGCGGCCGATGAAGAACAGGCTGCTTACCTCTTTTGTGCCCTCCGCAAAGCGACGAATTTGATCATCGTCATTCAGCATGGAAGCGATTTTACCAGGGATCTCGCTTAGGTGATCAACGACTTCAGCAATCTCAGCAGCCTCCATGGTGCCTTTTACTTGAGCCAAATACAGGCTGAACAAGTACAGGGCAACAACTTGGGAGGTGTATGCTTTTGTGGATGCTACCGCTACTTCTGGACCAGCCCACGTAAAGATCACTTCATCAGCTTCACGAGCTACAGAGCTGCCTACCACGTTGGTGATAGCCAAAACCTTCACGTTGCTCTTCTTCGCCTCACGCAGCGCAGCCAGCGTGTCTGCTGTCTCACCAGATTGGCTGATGACGATCATCAGTGTCTTGTCTGTGTAGATCGGATCACGGTAACGGAACTCAGAAGCGACTGCTACCTCTACAGGTACGCGAGTCCATTTTTCGATGACATCCTTACCGACAAGACCAGCGTGCATGGAAGTACCGCATGCCACGATGTAGATGCGATCGTATGCCGCCAGCTCCACATCGCTCATTTTCAGCTCAGGCAAAATCACTCGCTTGTTGTCCTCGTCAATGCGGGCACCCATGGTATCGCGAACAGCTTGAGGCTGCTCGTGCATTTCCTTGAGCATGAAGGAATCATATCCGCCTTTTTCCGCTTGTACCAGATCCCACTCGACATGGAACAGTTCCCGCTCGATTTTCTCTCCGGTCTCTGCGTTCATCAGTTCCACACCATCGCGAGTCAACACAGCCATTTCGCCTTCGTTCAAAATGTACACGTCACGTGTATGCTCCAAAATAGCCGGGATATCCGAACCGATAAAGCTCTCGCCTTGACCCACACCCACTACCAACGGGCTAGCCAAACGAATCGCTACCAGCTTATCTGGTTCGTGCTCCGTCATGATTCCCAATGCATAGGCACCACGCATGCGTTGAACAGCACGACGCGCTGTTGAAACGATATCGCCATCGTACATGTCAGCGAGCAAGTGAGCGATAACCTCGGTATCTGTCTCAGAAGTGAACGTGTAGCCTTTTGCCAGCAGCTCTTCTTTCAATGGCAAGAAGTTTTCGATAATCCCGTTGTGAACGACTGCAAAAGCCGATTTCTCGTCTGTATGTGGGTGGGAGTTCTCGTCAGACGGTTTTCCATGTGTCGCCCAACGTGTATGCCCGATTCCCATAGAACCAGTCAATGGCTTCGACTCCAAACGGCTCTCCAGAACAGCCAAACGGCCTTGCGCTTTTGAGTAATCCAAGCCGTTTTCGTTCACGACAGCGACCCCTGCTGAATCATAGCCGCGATACTCCAGCTTGCGAAGTCCTCCGATCACGATGTCTTGCGCTTGTTTGTTTCCAATATATCCAACGATTCCGCACATAAGTGTATGGTCCCCTTCCAAATTGGCGAGGGACTTCGACCCGAATGATGGTACGGGGGTGAGTCCCCCGCCATTCCATGTTTTTTATAGGTTCACTTTGTTTCATCTATTTCGGCAATGGCAAAAATACGTATCACACGCAAGGTTTTGTCCATCAGATCACCCTGATGTTTTGTCCCTGCGCTCTGCGGCAGTGATACTGCTGCCGGGAGGTATCCGCCGAATCCTTCGATAAACCTCCACCTCGTCCACTGGGCTCCATGTCGGGCAGCCTCAGTGCTGGCGCTTTCCAATGGTATGCATTTGATTTACGATGCTTGTTCTTTCTTACACAATCCCCCCATTTTTTTCTATCTCGGTGCTTGTGCACATGAACACTGTACCACAGATTGTGGAGAGCGACAATATCTCGTCGTCGTATTTTAGTTGTATGCAAAAGGGAGCGGCATCGAAACCGCTCCCTGCAACTTTTTACACTAATTTTACACCAGTTCTTGTTTGACCACGTCAACGATCCGATTCACGAGCCCATCCAACTGAGCCGCATCTGGACCTTCTGCCATGACACGTACGATTGGCTCTGTTCCGGACGGACGAACCAGAACGCGACCATTGCCAGCCAAATCTTCTTCCACTTCACGAATCGCCTGCGCAATGGCTTCATTGCCATTCAGCTTTGACTTGTCCTCTACACGGACATTGATCAGAAGCTGCGGATACTTGACCATCACTTGTTTGAGCTCGGACAACGGCTTGCCAGACTCCTTGATGATGTTCAAGAGCTGCAGACCCGTTAACAGACCGTCTCCAGTCGTATTGTAGTCCAGGAAGACGATATGACCGGACTGTTCGCCACCGAGATTATAGCCGCCGCGCAGCATCTCTTCTACTACATAGCGATCCCCTACAGCAGTCTTCGTCGTATTGATGGAGCACTCCTCCATCCCTTTGAAGAAGCCCATGTTGGCCATTACTGTCGTGACAACTGTATTGTTGTTGAGCTTTCCTTTTGCCTTGAGCGCTCGTGCACAGATCGCCATAATATAGTCGCCGTCGATAATTTCACCATTATTATCCACTGCAATGCAGCGATCCGCGTCCCCATCAAAGGAAAGACCCAGGTCAGCTTTATGCTTCAAAACTTCTTCTACAAGACGTTCAGGATGCGTTGAACCGCACTGGTCATTGATGTTGATTCCATTCGGATTCGCACCAATCGTGATCACTTCAGCGTCCACATCCGCAAACAGACGAGCTGCCAATGATGAGACAGCACCATTTGCACAGTCCAGGACTACCTTCAGACCGTCAAATCGCTCAGATACGGTACTCTTCAAGTGAGAGAGGTACTTTTGTCCACCCTCCAGGAATTCCAGAACCGTCCCGATTTGTTCGCCTGTTGGTCGAGGCATGGTATCCTCTGCCGCGTCCAAATACTGTTCTACTTCAGCTTCCACTTCGTCGGACAGTTTAAAACCGTTGCTGCCGAAGAACTTGATTCCGTTATCCGGAAACGGATTGTGAGAGGCGGAGATCATAACACCCGCATCTGCACCAAGTGCACGTGTGAGATACGCTACCCCCGAGGTGGAGATAACACCCAATCTGACCACTTCTGCTCCAACCGATAACAGTCCAGCCAAAAGTGCGTTTTCCAGCATTTGTCCGGAAATGCGCGTATCGCGCCCAATCACCACTTTTGGTTTCCCTTCCTGCTTGTGTCTGGTGAGAACGTAACCACCAACGCGTCCGATTTTAAATGCCAGTTCGGGTGTCAGTTGTGTATTTGCTACACCGCGTACACCGTCTGTTCCGAAATACTTCCCCATGATTGTCCCTCATTTCCTTCCTTGTGCACACAACAGCTTATGTCTACCTTTGCTTGTTCGTGATTTGAATTGTGACCTTTTTCGGTGCGCTCGCAGAAGTCTTGATATACTCCGACTGATTGAAGATGTAATTCAATGGTACTTCGTATACACCCGCCGGCATATTGCTGACATCTGCTACGACCTGCAAGTCTTCATGACTCAACTGATTCAGCACTTCTGGTGCGCCGATCACGTCGAAGTCGATTGTAGACATCTCCTGGCCATCGGTGGATAGTACCTTTGCTTCCATGCTTTCTGATAGCCCGCTAATGCGAATCGGAATCTTTTCCAAGCGCTTGGTCGTTGATGGAACGACTTTCAGCGATACGGTCAAATACTCCGGCTCCACCTTCACGATATTATCCATTAACGGTATCTTTAGCTCTATATCGCGATCTGATGTAATGTTGCCGAGATCGATTTCCGGCCCTGGGTATGTGTTGGATTTAATGCCATCAATGACTTCCTTCGGTCCATAGACCGTGACCTCTTCCACATTCATACCCATACTAGCCAAACTATAGCCATTCGGCAATTCATTCGTCAAGTTTAATTTGATTGGCACTTTGGCAAACGGACTCGTTACGGGAATGCTTACTTCTACCGTAAGTGGCACCACATCGGCCCCTTGAATCACGTTTCCAGACTTGTCCACGACTTTGAGCGGAACCGTTGTTTTGATTGCGGAAGTAGCCCCTTCCAGGTCAACCGAAGCCTTAACTGCTGCTACCTTATTCACTTGGCTTTCAGGTACCCTTACAAGGGCTCTAAACGGCTTCACAATAGGCTCTCCAGCCGTGTAACCCGGAGCGACCTGTCCCAATTTCTCCACGGAAACTTCACGCTCAACGGTCTTTTTCTCTTCCAAGGTAATTTCCACGATATTCGGGATAATCCCTACCTTGACTTCATCCGGGAATCCCTTGTACTGGACAGGTACGCGATGTGTTCCTTTGCCCAGGTTTGTCGCATCGACATACACTTCCCACGATTCCTCTGGGAAGAAATTATGTCGATAAAAAGGATTATTGCTTTCCAAGGCTACCTTTACCGTGCGTTGCTGCTTGACCACCTGATAGCGATCGGTATCGTATTTCACATGCAAATTGACACTATCAATAAAAGTTGGCTGACTTGCCTCAGGAGTCGTCGTTTGTTCGGCTTCCAGATTGACAATCATCCACGTCATGATAGCCAAAAGCAACGCAACAGCACGTGCAAACCAGTGACTGTTTAACCATTTATCCATGTTTTCGCCTCCATTGCCAACGACTTCCCATGGATTTGCCTTTGGACAGAGGCTGAAGCTGTTCTGTCAGCATCTCTGCCAGTTGCGCCTCCGTCAGATTGCGATTCATTGCTCCATGCGCGGCAAAGGACACCTGACCAGTCTCTTCGGATACGATGATCGCAATGCCATCGGAAACCTCACTTAACCCTATTGCCGCTCGATGGCGCGTCCCCAATTCCTTGGAGATGGAATTGTTTTCGGACAGTGGAAGATAACAGGCAGCAGCCATAATCATGTCTTTTCGCATAATGACTGCACCATCATGCAACGGTGTATTCGGGATGAAAATATTAATCAACAGCTCCGAGCTGACTCGCCCGTTAATGCCAATACCCGTTTCCACGTAGTCATTTAGACCCGTCTCTCTCTCAATGACGATCAATGCACCAATACGACGTTTGGCCATGTACGTAACCGATTTGCCCACCTCTTGAACCAAGCGGCTAACCGCCTCGTCATCCTGCGTACTGCTTGAACGGGAAAAAAGCTTGCCTCGACCAAGCTGCTCCAGTGCTCGACGCAACTCCGGCTGAAAGATGATGACGACCGCCAAAACCCCGAATGTAAAAGCTTGATTCATCAGCGCATGCAGTGCCGTCAGCTGAAAATATTTACTGAGGAACCATGTGATGACGATGACCATAATCCCCTTCAGCAATTGTACAGCGCGCGTCCCGCGAATAAGCATAATGATTTTATAGAACACGTATGTAACGAGTAAAATATCCGTTGCATACCGTAGCAAATCCCCATAATCCATGGATATCGATATCATAACGAAGCCCCCATATCTCGCTCCATCTAATGAAGTCAGTCTATCTCCTGCGGAAAAAGCACGGCTCCACTGCCGTGCTCTGATAGCTGTACTCTCTATTTTCTCTTATGGCAAGATCGGAAGCAAGTCATTTCCAATATTTTTCACCTCATACCAAATCCAATCTACGATTGCTTCGATCGATTCGGTATTTCCCACGACTTGGGCGGTAGATGCCACAAACACTTTTCCTTCAATAGCCACAACATTCCCTGTTACATG
Source organism: Brevibacillus sp. AG162 (assembly GCF_006715575.1). Classification (NCBI taxonomy): domain Bacteria; kingdom Bacillati; phylum Bacillota; class Bacilli; order Caryophanales; family Paenibacillaceae; genus Brevibacillus; species Brevibacillus sp. AG162. Next base: position 3,523 of record NZ_VFNO01000015.1, on the reverse strand, counting down.
GCCTTGAACATCTACGTTTCCGTTGCGGACTACCAAGTCTCCATTAATATTGGTTCCTGCTGGTACGACTACGACATTGCGTTCACGATCTATTTTTAATTTATCCAAATTAGCAGAAGATACCTGTAGAGTGTCATCCCGATCAAACCAACTGTTGAATACGCTGCCGGTCATCAAAAAGAGAAATACCGCTGCAGCTGTCAAAAACGGATGATTACGAAGCCATCCCGATAACAGATTCGCTTTCGTCGGCGCAGGCAATTGCGCAAGTACACGAGCTGTAAAATCAGAAGAGACATGAATATGTGAAGCGCTTTGAACAAAAGCGATGGCTCTCTGCAACTCATGCATATGCTGGCGACAATTCACACAAGACTTTATGTGTGTTTGCAATTGCAGATTGGCTAATTCATCAGTGTCCCCATCTAGATATTCGTGGATGAGGCAAATCATATCCCGGCATTCCATCGTGATTTTCTCCTTTCTCACATCAATCGCAACTTGCTGCGTAATGCTTCCCTTCCTCGGTGAATACGCGTCTTGATTGTCGTTATGGGAAGCTTTACGATATCGCTGATCTCCTGCAACGACAAATCCTCGATATAACGCAAGATCATAATCGAGCGATATTTGGGCTGTAAATGAGACAAAGCATCTTGCACCGTCTCCTGCAGCTCCTGTGTTACGACTTTGTCCTCCGGTGTTCGCTCGTTAGAAGACAGGCGTGAATACCAGTCCAGGCCTTGCCCTGGTTCGGTTTCTTCATCCAATGAAAAGTCAGGTCGTTTTTTCCGGCCACGGTCGATACATAGATTGGTCGCGATCCTGTAGATCCACGTGGAGAACTTATAGCTGTCATCGTATGAATGCAAATTGGCATAGACACGCAAAAACGTTTCTTGCGCGATGTCCTCCGCATCCTGACGGTTTCCCACCATACGATATGCGAGCTGAAATATCTTGTCTTTATAAATCTCGATTAACTCCGCAAAAGCTTCACGGTCTCCGCGTTTTGCTCGCTGAGTCAACCGTTTCTCTACAAAATCCATGCGATCCTCCCCACAATACCGTAATCCTATATACGGATGATACTGCATATGGTTTCATTTTTAATTCTGTGTTTGTGCAGATAATTTGTTGGGAAATAGAGGAATAAGCGTATGGCTTTCCTCTATATATAAGTAATGATAGCTTATTTATCTCACGGGTGGAAAGGAGAGTGCAACGATTGTCAAAAAAAGACGTTCTCCTCGAGATTGAAATGCTGCGAAAAGAACTCAACGATCAGTACAAAAAACAAGCCTGCATTACTCCAGAATTAGTTACGCTAAGTGTACAACTGGACCAGCTATTAAATAAACTTCGTCTCCATCCTTAGAATGTACCGCTTTCCCCTATCAATGTAAAGATGCGGTAAAACAAAAAAAGAGGGCCAAGTGCCTCTCTTTTTTCATGATATCCTTCGAATATTCTACAGTAATTTATCACCAAAAACGGAACTCATTAAAGCAACTGCAACGCGAGCTGTCATGTTTTCTCTGTCAAGAATCGGGTTGACCTCCACGAATTCTGCAGAACAAAGAATATCTGCATCTGCCAGCATTTCCAATGAGACATGCCCTTCACGATAGGAGATACCACCTATTACTGGCGTCCCTACTCCCGGAGCATCGTGTGGATCAAGTCCATCCAAGTCGAGGCTCAAATGCACACCATCTGTGTTTTTGGACACATGCGCGATTGCTTCATCCATGACTCTAGCCATACCCAATTTATCAATCTCATGCATGGTGAAAACCTTCATCCCAATACGCTTGATCAATTCACGCTCACCTTGATCCAAGTCACGCGCACCGATGATGACCACGTTTTCTGCTTTTACCTTTGGTGTATATCCCCCAATGTTCGTCAGACGCTCATGCCCATACCCCAAGCTCGCTGCCAATGGCATTCCGTGAATATTTCCCGATGGAGAAGTGGCACCTGTATTCAAATCACCGTGAGCATCAAACCAAATCACACCCAGGTTTTTTACGTGCTTAGCCACACCTGCTATGGTTCCAAGGGCAATGCTGTGATCGCCACCCAAAACGAGAGGGAATCGACCAGCAGTCATGATATCGCTTACAACATTGGCAAGCTTTTCATTGGCTTCCACAACTTCATCCAGGTATTTATGGTTTTCCGTCTCGGTGAAGTGGTGAGGACGCGTTACAAAAATATCTCCTCGGTCTTCAATATTGAAACCCATCTTCTCCAGGCGTGCTACAACACCTGCATAACGGATAGCGCTAGGTCCCATATCAACTCCGCGGCGGTCTGCACCTAGATCCATCGGTACACCAACAATGCTCATGTTTTTGTTCATAGAAGTGCCACCCTTTCCTTCGTTCACATTTTCTACTCTTATATTGTAGCCCCGGAAAGCAAAATGACTCAACTCGACATGATTTTGCATAAATAACCTGTCGGACAAGCTTTGTCAAAAACACAAAAAAACGAGCAACCATTTCGGTTTCTCGTTTCTAGTAAGCATATGGAGCGGGTGATGGGAATCGAACCCACGCGACCAGCTTGGAAGGCTGGAGTTCTACCATTGAACTACACCCGCATATAAAAAATGGTCGGGAAGACAGGATTCGAACCTGCGACCCCTTGGTCCCAAGCCAAGTACTCTACCAAGCTGAGCTACTTCCCGATACTATTTCTTCATCTTTTGAGATAAAGAAGCGTGCCCTGAGAGATTCGAACTCCCGACCTTTTGATTCGTAGTCAAACGCTCTATCCAGCTGAGCTAAGGGCACATATTATGATTTTGAAAAACTGGTGAGCCATGAAGGACTCGAACCTTCGACCCTCTGATTAAAAGTCAGATGCTCTACCAACTGAGCTAATGGCTCGCAAAATGGCTGGGGTACTAGGATTTGAACCTAGGAATGACGGAGTCAAAGTCCGTTGCCTTACCGCTTGGCTATACCCCAACAACCCGCAAAATAAAAAATGGTGGGGAGAGACGGATTCGAACCGCCGAACCCGGAGGGAGCAGATTTACAGTCTGCCGTGTTTAGCCACTTCACTATCTCCCCATTTTTTATGGTGGAGGCTGACGGGATCGAACCGCCGACCCTCTGCTTGTAAGGCAGATGCTCTCCCAGCTGAGCTAAGCCTCCAAATCCCTGACAAAGTGACGAGTATGCTTCTTAGCATACTCTGAGAACTTTGCAGGTACCTTAACCACTGTTAAGGTGTTTTTAGGTGACCCGTAGGGGATTCGAACCCCTGTATGACAGCGTGAAAGGCTGCTGTGTTAAACCGCTTCACCAACGGGCCATTTTCATGAGATAACTTCTGGTGCTCCCGACAGGAATCGAACCTGCGACCTCTTCCTTACCATGGAAACGCTCTACCGACTGAGCTACAGGAGCATTATATGGCTCCTCGGGACGGACTCGAACCGCCGACCGATCGGTTAACAGCCGATTGCTCTACCAACTGAGCTACCGAGGAACGTTGAAGGATTTAT
>NZ_VFNO01000014.1:0-125167 GCF_006715575.1 Brevibacillus sp. AG162 | reverse complement strand
GGTGCGGTCGAGAGGACTTGAACCTCCACGGTGTTGCCACCACTAGAACCTGAATCTAGCGCGTCTGCCAATTCCGCCACGACCGCATTGTATGATGATCAATCTCTCGCTTTTAAAAAACTGGTGAGCCATGAAGGACTCGAACCTTCGACCCTCTGATTAAAAGTCAGATGCTCTACCAACTGAGCTAATGGCTCTCGCTATATTTATCGCAATTTCAAACCATCAAGGTTGAAATGGCGGAGCTGACGGGACTCGAACCCGCGACCTCCGGTGTGACAGACCGGCGTGAACTCCAACTTCACCACAGCTCCATATTTGGTTGCGGGAGCAGGATTTGAACCTGCGACCTTCGGGTTATGAGCCCGACGAGCTACCGAGCTGCTCCATCCCGCGATAGTCAGGACGACTGAGTGTCAGTGTTGCCACAGAACGTGGCCCTTTTAGCTGACCTTCCTTGTCCATTAATGTAAGTGGTGGAGGCTGACGGGATCGAACCGCCGACCCTCTGCTTGTAAGGCAGATGCTCTCCCAGCTGAGCTAAGCCTCCACAATCCCCCGCTATTTCATTGGGGGTGTTTTGCTAGGTGACCCGTAGGGGATTCGAACCCCTGAATGACAGCGTGAAAGGCTGCTGTGTTAAACCGCTTCACCAACGGGCCATTTCTAAGAAAGTGATGGCGGATGGAGTGGGATTTGAACCCACGAGACGGTTCGACACCGCCTACACGATTTCCAATCGTGCTCCTTCGGCCGCTCGGACATCCATCCGTATATTTGAAGTGGATCAAAGCGATCCGCTTGTTTGCCTTTCAGAATTCATATGTTAGCATGCATTCATCTGAAACGCAAGAACTTTTTTAAAGAAACTTAAAAAGTTCAATGTGACATAACTTTTCTGCTAGGCACAATAGCCATTGTAGCGCGTGGAGCATGTGCTGTCAACGAAAAGTAATGAAAATCTCAACTTTTTTCTCTGTCCCCATCCATGGATGTGAACTACGTATATATCATTACCTGTCAGTAGCAGTGTCCCTCTCCAAATACCACTCTTTTTGTCGAGCCAGCTCGCATCTGCACTAACAAGAGAACTCACTATATGGAATGCTGAAATGGTATAATTTAACGTAAGACAAGACTGGCGGTGGAAGACCACGGCACAGCTTCCTGTAAAGGGGGTGATGCTGATGGTCTCGCTCGGCACGCTTTACCTTTTCCTAAAAGTACTGGCAACCTTGCTAAGCCTATGGTTTAGCAGCAGGAAGCTCTACCGATGGATAAGAAAGTGGCGTAACAAGCGAAAACCCACCGCCTAAGGTTGACCGCCTGACGGTGGGTTCGCTGTTTTTGTAATCATGCGCGCCGTGGGTGTGCCACAGCTACTTGTCTCAGGAGCCTTGCCGCTGCAACGGTATTGGCTCCTTTATTTATATGTCGGATCATCAATATCTCTACCAGTAGTTTAACACCCTTTTTCCATTCCATACAACATTAGCAACGATTTACAAGTAGAAAGGATTTGAAATGAATGACCTCGATCCGTCTAGCTACTCCTCAAGACATTCCTGCTGTCTGTACGATTGATGCAATGGTTCTCGGTTCAACCAGTCGTTCACCTGAACTTCAAGAAGCCATCGAGCAAGGGCATTGCTACTTGGTGTTAATCGACATGAATATCGTCGGTTTTGCCATCATCAATCAATCGTTTTTTAAGAACAGCTTTATTCATCTGCTCATTGTTCACCCTCACTATCAGAACCGAGGGGTTGGCGAGGAGATGATGCGCTATCTGGAAACGATCTCCCCTACGGAGAAATTGTTCACTTCTACTAACCTTTCCAACGAAAGAATGCAACGTCTCTGTCTGAAGCTCGGATACGCTCACTGCGGAACCCTGACTCATCTAGATCCAGATGATCCTGAAATGTTTTTCTGCAAATATGTTCGACATCCACTATGATTGATTCCGCTCATAGATCAAACGAAGTCCTTTTAGCGTAAGATTCTGATCCACGACATGGATACAAGAGGTCTCATTCGCAAAAAGTGCTGCCAGCCCTCCCGTAGCAACTACGGTAGGTCGCGTACTGTATTCATCCATAATTCTGCGTACAATGCCTTCGACCTGACCGACAAACCCATAGAAAATGCCGGACTGCATCGCCGCTATTGTATTGCGGCCGACTACACTTGCGGGCTTGGCGATTTCAATTCGCGGCAACTTGGCAGCACGAGTGAAGAGCGCCTCTGTCGATATCCCAATACCAGGAGCAATCGCCCCGCCCCAATACTGCGCCCGCTCGTCCACATAGCAAAAGGTCGTCGCCGTACCAAAATCGACAACAATGAGTGGAGCACCATAATGATGAATCGCAGCAACCGCGTTCACGATTCGATCGGAACCTACCTCTCGCGGATACTCATACTTGATGTTCAGTCCCGTCTTGATACCGGGTCCGATAATCAGCGCTTTTTGTTGCATGTACTTCCCGCACATGCGTTCAATCGTGAGGTTTAGAGGCGGCACGACAGACGAGATAATGACGCCTCTCACCTGTTCAAAACCAAGTCCTACGCTACCAAACAAGCTTTTGACGAGCATGCCGTACTCGTCTTCCGTTTTGTTACGATCTGTGGACACTCTCCAATGGTGTTGGAGCTCGTCGCCTTCATACAAGCCCAGCACAATATTGGAATTGCCTATATCGATCACCAATAACATCGTGGTCGCTCCTTACCGCTTGCGTGTATTCAGATCGAGGCTGATATCAAACGCTTTGACAGAATGAGTCAGCGCCCCTACCGAAATAATATCTACGCCTGTTTTTGCAATGTCACCAATCGTCTCCAGACTCACACCGCCAGATGCCTCGACAATGGCCCGTCCATTGATAAACTGCACAGCTTCCACCATTTGATCGAGGGACATGTTGTCGAGCATGATCGTATCTGCACCTGCTGCCAATGCTTCCTGAACCTGTTCGAACGATTCGGCCTCTACCTCTACTGTCATCGTATGAGGAATAACCGCGCGTGCCGCTGCAACAGCCTGCGCGATACCGCCCGCTCCTTTGATGTGATTGTCCTTGATCATCACGGCATCATACAAGGCAAAACGGTGATTGTAGCCTCCCCCGACACGAACTGCGTACTTTTCCAAAGCCCTAAGGCCTGGCGTGGTCTTCCGCGTATCGACAACCCGTGCTTTCGTCCCTGCGACGGCCGTTGCGTATTCACTCGTTTTCGTGGCAATCCCAGACAGACGTTGCATTAAATTAAGCGCAAGCCGCTCTCCACTCAAAATCGAACGAACCGAGCCGCTGACTTCGGCGATCTGCTGACCAACCTCCACTCGTGCTCCTTCTTCTACTTTTGCCTCAAAAACGAGGGTAGAATCAACCGTGGAAAATACTTGCTCCGCAATTGGCAAGCCTGCCACAATCCCCGCTTCCTTCGCATATAAAATGCCGACACCCTGCTCCGATTCAGGAATCGTGCTCATGGTCGTCACATCACCAAATCCCACGTCTTCCTGTAGCCATTCCTCTATTTTTCTCTGAAGCTCCCGTTTATTCCACATCATGCTTCTCACACTCCTCTTGGACACCATCTTCTACAGACTGGATCAAATGCTTGCGCCACACCAAGTCATCTTTATTCGGAAAATCAGTACGGTAATGCCCACCTCTGCTTTCTTCCCGCAAAAGTGCCGCTCTCGTTGTCAGGACGGCAGCATTCAGCAGATTGAAGAATTCAAACGTTTCCAGGCTCTCAGGCTCGTACTGGTAGTATTGCTCCATTCTCGCAAGCTCTGCTAGTGCTTTCGTTAATCCTTTTTCGTCGCGCTTCACACTAACATGCCGCAGCATGAGCTTTTGCATTTTCAATCGTTGTTCACGTGTATGGAACGTTTGAGGCAGTTTTTGCTTGGAAACAACCTGGAAGGGATGAATGCTCGGCAAATCAGTAAGCTGCTTGATCCGCTCCGCGATCCGGTGACCGAATACAACCGCTTCCGATAACGAGTTGCTGGCCAATCGATTCGCTCCATGTACCCCCGTGCAGGATGCTTCCCCGCAGGCAAAAAGCCGCTTTGTCGAGGTCTCTCCGTGCAAGTCAGTCTGGACCCCGCCCATAATATAATGGCAAGCAGGAGCTACTGGAATCCAATCTGTCACCATATTGAGCCCATATTGTAAGCAAAAATTATAAATCGTCGGAAAACGACGCTTAATTAGCTCCTCTGATTCGTGGGTGATGTCGAGATACACGTACGTAGACTTCGTCTGTTCCATCTCAGAGACAATCGCCCGGGCGACAATATCACGCGGCGCCAGCTCTTTTTGCGGATGATACTTGTCCATGAAGCGATCACCATTGCTGTTACGCAAAATGGCACCCTCTCCACGAACCGCTTCCGAAATCAAAAAGCGCGGGGCTCCCGGATAATAAAGCGCAGTCGGATGAAACTGGATAAATTCCACATCTTTAATGCGAGCGCCCGCCCGATACGCGATGCCGATCCCATCTGCCGTAGCGATTTGCGGATTCGTCGTATAACGGTAAAGCTGACCTGCTCCTCCTGTTGCCAGCACCGTTGCTTTGGCTTCCAGGAAAAACAGTTCGCCATCCGGCTTCCGCACGAGGACACCCACGCATTCGCCATCCTGCGTGATGACATCCACTGCAAAATGATATTCCAAAACCTGAATGTTTGGCTGCTCCATCACACGCTTGGACAAAGCGCGGACGATCTCTGCCCCAGTGGCATCTCCATTCGCATGTAAGATTCGTCGTTTGCTATGCGCCCCCTCCTGTGTCAGCTCGTACTGTCCTTGTTCATCGCGGTCAAATTCCGTTCCATATGCAATCAGTTCATGCAAGCGATCAGGGCCTTCATGCACCAGGACTTCCACAGCGTTATACGAGCAAAGACCTGCTCCAGCGATTAATGTATCCTGTCGATGAAGGGCAGGAGAATCTGATTGGGCTGTTACAGCAGCGATTCCTCCCTGAGCCCAGCGTGTGTTACTGTCATCGAGTCCCTTCTTGCTGATCAACACCACATCCGTATACTCACTCGTTTGCAACGCCATATACAACCCAGCAATTCCTGCTCCAATAACAGCTACATCTGCCCTCATCCGAGGTAAGGTGTGCAAATCAAAGTCCACAATATAACGGGGAATCATGACTGTGTCCCTTCTCTCTTGTAACTGATGATTTTCCACCCATTATAGCAAATACACGCTTGAAGGAGATGCAAAAAAAGAGCGCCCGCAAAAGCGAGCACTCCCCTCTATCCGATTAATTCGAATGCGTTACACATTCCTTACACGTGCCATATACCTCGAATTTATGCCCCGTCACCTGAAACTCTTCCGGTACTGCGGAAATGATATTCATCGGACATCCTGGCAAAGAAGAAGTCTTTCCACATTCCGTACAAATCACATGGTGATGATGGTGTCCGTCTGTCGAACAGGCCAAACGGAATCTGCCTTCCCCATCCAGCTCGGTCTCTTCCAGAATCCCCAGCTCAACAAAAGTGGAAATGTTGCGATAGACGGTATCGAAGCTGAGTGTCGGATACTGCTCCTTGATTCTCTCCATAATATCTTTGGCAGACAGGTATCGCTTCTCGGCCGCGCAGATTCGAATCATCTCCTCCCGCTTGCCGGTATACTTGAAACCATGGTCTTTCAATATTTGCAGCGCTTCTTCTACTTTCATCGACAAACACTCCTTCCTTTTGTCATATCCGGATAACTCTTATCGGAAAGCGACCCGCAGCTTCTTTACACCCAATACAACCAGCATAACCAGTACTGCCATCAGTACAATTGTACCACCAGATGCCCAATCAAGGAGATAGGCAAAATACAAACCGCTCAACACGGAAAACTCCGCGAACAAAATCGACAAGAAAATCGTTTGACGAAAGCTTTTTGCGATTTGCAGACTGGCAGCCACCGGAAGCGTAATCAGCGCCGAAATCAACAATACACCGACAATACGCATGGAAGCCGCAATCGTCAGAGCGACAAGCACCATGAACCACAGGTTAATCGAACGCCTTGCCACGCCGGAGACGCGAGCGAATTCCTCGTCAAAGGAGACCGCAAAAAGCTCCTTGTAGATCAACAAAACTGTCCCTAAAACAACAACTGCCACACCAATCAGCGCATACAAGTCTTCGATGGACACTGTAACGATTTTTCCGAACAAGTACGAATACAAATCTGCGTTAAAACCGTCTGCGATACTGATCAATACCGTAAACAGCCCAAGTCCCGCGGACAAAATAATCGGAATCGCCAAATCCTGATACGCTTTGTACACCTTACGCAGCCGCTCGATGAACAACGAACCAATCACCGCAAACAACATCCCGAAAAACAGCGGATTGACTGCGGAGAAGAAGGCGACCTTTTTGGAAATGAGCATCCCGGCAGCTACACCGGACAGCGTAACGTGTGACAAGCCATCTGCCATCATCGACAAGCGACGAACAATGAGAAACGTACCTAAAATAGGGCAGATCAGACCAATTAAAATCCCTGAAAACAGGGTATACCGCAAAAAGTCATACTGCCACCAATCAGCAAGCATGTGTATATTCCTTCTTTCTTACCTATTTACAAAGCTTAATGATGATGAGACAGCAGTCTGACCGAATCACCGTACATACTTTGCAAGATTTTTTCTTGGTTATGCTCAAAATCGTGCGCCGTTCCGTGGAAGTGAATTTTCTTCTGCACACAAGCCACCTTGGTCACCCATTGCGACATGACTCCCACATCGTGGCTGACGATCATCATTGTCAATCCGTTCTCTTCCTTCAGCGAACGAAGCAAGCTGTAAAATTGATCGATCGATTCCTGATCGACACCAACTGTTGGCTCATCGAGGATCAACAGCTCCGGTTCAGCTACGAGAGCTCGCGCTATGAATACGCGCTGCAATTGCCCGCCGGACAAGTTGCCGATGCGTTGATCCAGCTTTTCCAGCAAGCCGACACGCTCCACCGCAGCCCGTACACTCTCATGATGCTGACCCGTCAGTCTGCGAAAAAGGCCTACTTTGCCGACCAATCCAGATGACACGACTTCACGCACCGTCGCCGGAAATCCACCCGCTCCATGCGCGACCTGTTGAGCGACGTATCCAATACGGTTCCATTCACGAAACTTGGATAGTGGTTGCCCGAACAGCTCCACTGTCCCTTTGTTTGGCGTCAACAGACCCAAAATCAGCTTCATCAGCGTAGATTTTCCTGATCCGTTCGGCCCGACGATGCCCACAAAGTCTCCTCGTTCCAGTGTGAATTCAACCTCATCGAGAACCTGTTTGTCTTCATATTGAAAGGAGACGCCTGTGAGCTTAATAACAGGCACCTCTTGTTTATATGGTTCCATGAAATATCCATCCCTTAAATCGGATTTGTTCTTATTTGATTCCCTTCATCGTACTACGATTTTGCCCGAATCACAAGCATCCTACTAACGAAAAAATGCCGCCTGGGAAGCGACATCTTTTCGGGGGAAAGCTTATTGGAGTGCAGTTTTTAATGTATTCATATTGTCACGCATGATGGACAAGTAATCACGGCCTGCTTTCACATCTTCTTCCGTCAAACCTTCCAACGGATTAAGCGTAGCCGTCTTCACGCCAGCTTCCTTCGCAATCACTTCCGCTACCTTCGGAGAAACTAGCGTCTCGAACAGCACATAAGAAATGTTGTGTTCTTTTACATGCTCCACCAAGCTCTTCAACTCAGCCGTGGATGGCTCATCAGAAGGATTGACCCCAGAGATCGCTATTTGCTCCAGCCCGTAGCGTTTTGCCATATAGCCGAATGCGCTATGAGAAACCATGAATTCTTTCTTCGGCGCTTGCGTAACCATAGCTTTGAACTCTTTATCCAGCTGCTCCAGGTCTGTTGCTAGTTGTGTGTAGTTCTTTTCGTAATCGGCAGCGTGAGCTTGATCCTTTTGCACGAGCGTATTTTTGACCTTCTCTGCCTGTTCCTTCAGTTGCATAGGATCAAGCCATACATGAGGGTCCAGATCCCCGTGGTCATGCCCTGCTTCTTCTGCGTGACCTTCTTCTGTGTGCTCTTCTCCTTCATGCTCATGCTCAGCTGCACGAATCAGTTCGAGACCTTCCGTCGCATTAACGATCGTTGTCTTGTTTTTGTCGAGGTTGGTTACAGCCTTCTCTACCCACAGCTCCAAACCACTGCCGTTATAGGCGAAGATATCTGCTCCGGACAGAGCGACCATGTCTTTTGCGGTTGGCTCGTAGTCGTGAGGCTCTACACCAGCGGGAACCAGATTCGTTACCTCCACGTGTTCACCGCCGATTCGCTTCGCTACATATTCCAATGGATAAATCGTCGTGTATACTTTTGGTTTCCCGGATGCGTCACTGCCAGTTTGCGGAGTCCCAGCCGTTTCGTTTGCTGCTCCACATCCCACCAGCCCCACTGCCGTAATGAAACTGAGGGCTGCCACCATAGCTCTTTTCATCTATATTTCCTCCTGCTCCAATTCAAAATGATTCCGATTTACGTTCTCGTCGTTTTTCATTATACGAAGAGGCGCCCAAAAAGTAAATAGGATTTATTCCGATTTAAATGTCATAAGTGCCCATCTTCTCTCCTAGCTTCACAATTTCTCCATCTGATTATGATAAAATAACTGGCAGGAGGTATGTCCAAGATGAAACGTAAATCATGGTTAGCCATTACTTTTATCACCGCAGCTCTGCTTACTGGCTGTGGCTCTACTGATCAAGCTGAACAGAATCATAGCGATCACACGCAGCACGCCCCCAATGGTGATTTGCAGGAATTGACTGCTTCCGCTGATCAGCTACCGAAATTTTTAGACAACCAAGACCCTGTCATTATCGAATCCTACAAAGTTGCTGCGGCAAACCGTGAGCTGCTTAAATCCATTCCATGCTATTGTGGTTGTGGTGAAAGTGCTGGACACGGGCATAATGGCAACTGCTTCATCAAAGAAGAAAAGTCTGATGGCTCCATCGTCTGGGATGACCACGGCACTCGCTGCGGCGTATGCATGGAAATAGCCGTTATTTCCGGCAAACTAAAAGAAGAAGGCAAATCTACAAAAGAAATTCGTAACTACATCGACCAAACTTATGGGCAAGGCTATGGAAAACCAACTCCTACCCCGATGCCTTCCTAAACACATATAACAAGACTTCCCGATGAGGAAGTCTTGTTTTTTTCTCTTTTATGGAATAGAATGATACATAGATATTCGAGGTATCGAAATCCGAGGTATAAGGAGGTAGCTATGGCAATCAACAAAGAGTTGATGAAAGGCAGTACGGTCATTCTCATTCTTACCTTGCTGGAACAAAAGGCGATGTACGGCTATGAGATGATCAAAACGATGGAAACTAGCTCGAACGGTGTGCTGTCTCTCAAGGAAGGCACCCTCTACCCCATTCTTCATACCCTTGAGTCTGAAGGAAAAGTCGAGGCGTTTTGGAGTGAGGGGGAAGGAGAGCGAAAACGCAAATATTATCAAATCACCCGCGAAGGCAAGAAGCATCTGAAAGAGAAGAAACAGGAGTGGGAATCTTTTCGTACCGCTGTTGACTCCGTATTGGGAGGGCAGGCTACATGAGCGAAAATAAGCGAATTGCGCATTACATAAAAGATGTTTGCGATCAGATTAAGAACAAAGAGGTTCATGCAGCGATTAGGCTGGAATTGGAGAATCATTTCGCTGAAAAGATCGAGGATTATCGTGAGGCTGGGTATAGGGAAGAAGAAGCGACTCGGATTGCGATCGCCGAAATGGGTGATCCTGTGGCTGTCGGTCAACAGCTTCATCAGGCGCACAAGCCGCGGATGGAGTGGGGGATTGTTTCTATTGTTGGAATCCTGCTAGCTATCGGATTGGTTACCCTGTATTCACTTCATATTGCGGAAGATAATCGTAATTTAATCGGGAGACAACTGGTCGGAATCATAATCGGAACAGTCGTTTTCGTGGCGATTCTCTTTTGGGATTACAGTAAATTAAAGAGATACAGTAAGATTGTGTATTTCGTCACTGTGATCTTACTCCTATATACACTGCTCGCAGGGAAACCTTTAAACGGTATCCAGTATCTGGACATCGGAGATTCCCTACTTCATTTCATTGCAATCAGTCCCTTCCTGTTCATCGTAGCCCTCGCAGGAATTTTCACTGAGTGGAAGGAGCGCAATTGCTACACCATCGTAAAAGTGATTTTGTACTTCCTACCCCCTTGCCTGCTTCTCACGCTAAGCGAATACGAATTTGCCGTTTTCTTATATGTCGGTGGCTACATCGCGCTCGTGATTGCCGCTAAGCCTAAAAAGCTTGTTATACTGAGCTTCCTCGCTATGGTGTTCGCGTGTGTCGGAGGGATGGTTTACCTGTTTGCTAAACCTTATCAGCTAGACCGTCTGTTTTACTTCCTGAATCCGTACCTTGAACCGGATGGAAGAGGATATATCATCATTCAATCCTTGAAAACTATCCAGTCAGCTAGCCTATGGGGACAAGGCTTCGGTGCCTCTCTAGATGCATTGCCCGCCCTTGAATCTGACTATATTTTTGCCTACATGGTGTATATCTTTGGACCAATTATAGGGATAGCCTTTTTCATTCTGGGCGTTATGTTGTTGCTGCGCTTGCTCTATGCCATCAGAAGAGTAAAAGATGTATATGGATCCTTTCTGTTATCCGGTATGATTGTACTCTTTTTTACGCCGTTTTTCTGGAGTATTTTCATGACTGTCGGTCTGGTTCCCCCTATCTCTGTGAATCTACCATTCGTTGGCTTTGGAATCGTGCATACTGTATTGCAAATGGCCTTGATGGGACTCGTCCTGAACATTTACCGACGAAAAGACATCCAGCCCTTGACCAAAGCCTCCTAATAGAAAAAGGGAGTAAAGCCCCTGCGCTCTACTCCCTTTTTGCATTTGATTAGACTGCCCCTTATGCAGGCGCTACCGCAAGCATGCGCTCCAGGGAAGCCCGCGCCGCATCAGCAACATCTTTCGGCACAAAAATCTCCGGTTTCATATTCTCCAGCGCCTCTACGCATTTCTTCAGGTTGTTCACCTTCATATTCGGGCAAACGAGGTACTTGGAAGCGAAAATGAACGTTTTGTCCGGGCTGTCCTTTTCCAGCATGTAGCGTGTGCCGTCTTCCGTTCCGATAATAAATTCCTTGTGCGAAGACTCACGGCAGTATTTCAAAATTCCGGTCGTGGAACCAACGTAGTCAGCCAGGGACACCACTTCTGGGCGGCACTCCGGATGAACGACAACCACAGCTTCCGGGTGCTGCTGCTTCAACGTCATGATGTCTTCTACAGACAGTTGGTCATGCGTGTTGCAGTACCCTTCCCAAATAATCATCTTCTTGTCCGTGAATTGGGATACATAGTGGCCGAGGTTTTTGTCCGGCACCCAAATGATCTCATCGCTGTCGATCGACTCGATCACGCGCTTCGCGTTGGATGAGGTACAGCAGATGTAAGTTTCTGCTTTGACATCCGCAGAAGTATTGATGTAAGCCACTACTTTTGCATTTGGATGCTGTGCTTTGAGCTTGCGGAGCCCGTCTACGTTCACCATGTCCGCCATCGGACAGCCAGCCCGTTCGTCGGGAATAATGACGGTCTTTTGGGGATTGAGAATTTTTGCACTTTCTCCCATAAAATGAACCCCACAGAACAAAATCACATCAGCATCCGTTTCTTTCGCTTTTTGCGCCAACCCAAAGGAATCTCCAATGAAGTCAGCGACCTCCTGAATCTCGGGACGTTGGTAAAAGTGAGCAAGAATGATGGCATTACGCTCTTTCTTCAACTGCAGCAGTCGTTCACGTAACTCAGCGTTGCGCTGGGCTTTTTTTTCTAACGCTAAAGCGTCCATGGAAAAAATCCCCCTACGGTGGTGTCATAATTTACGGTCATTGTAAGCGTATAACCTCACCTTGTCAACGTGGTACATTTTGAACGAAAAAGCAGAAACCGGCCTGTACAGACGCAGCTTCTGCTTTTTCATTCTCTTACTCGCGTTTCTCTCCAAGAACGCGCTCCCGAATAAATCGGGCAACGCCTTCCTCATTATGGTGTGGGGCGATATATTTGGCCACCTGCTTGATCTCGTCAGAAGCGTTTTCCATTGCAACGGAATATCCTGCGCCCGTTAACGCCTCACGATCGTTTTCTGCATCGCCAAATGCCATTACTTTTTCTGGGGAGATTCCCCACTTCTCACAGAAGTATTGAAGCCCTTCCCATTTGGAAACTCCTTGAGGAATTACTTCGACATTCTGCTTTCCGGATGAAGTGATGGTCACTTGCTCGCTCCAAGGCTTTAGCTTCTCTTTCACCCACTCCAAACGCTCCGGGTCATGATGCCAGATGAAAAACTTGACGATTTCCACTTCCCCGGACTCCACCTTTTCCAGCATCTCTGCCAATGGCTCTACGCGAGCAAGCCGGTAGTAAGGAAAATTCAAGATCGAGAACCCTTCCACAGACGCGTCCTCACTGATGGTCGCTTCCAAACGTTCACGGTCTTCTTTGATCATCCAGCGATTGCTGTTGGTATCATGTAGCTCATAATAAATCGTTTCTTGCCCCAGTGCATGGATCGCACCAATTACCATCTCGGTAGGAAGGAGCCATCGACGGACCAGCGTGCCGTCACCTTCGAATACAGCGCCCCCATTGCTACAGACATAGCCGTCAAAAGGAAAGGAATCGATCGGAATTTGAGCGGAGCCATACATCCTGCCCGTAGACAAAACGAGTTTGCAGCCTTGTTGTTGCAATTGGCGAAGTGCTTCTTTCGTTCCTTCTGTCAGCTTTGAATCGTGAGTCAGTAAGGTTCCATCCATGTCAAATGCAGCCATGCCTGGTGTTAGCAACATATCCTATCCCTCTCATTCGCATTGGATTTGAGTCACCATAGTGGAGGAGAAGAAAAAGCACAGGTCTCTTCGACTCTGACACGCCAGCAGGGGGATTCACTGCCCGTCTCCACTTAAAAAAGGGGACCGTCGAGCCAAAGCCACCCTACGGGCGGAAGGATCTCAAGGAAGAAGTGTTCGACAAGCGTGGTCCCCTTTTTTAAGTTCCGACTGGGGTGGCGCTGTCAAGGTCTACGAGCCCCGCGCTTTTTCTTCTCACCAGCTTTATTGGTCCATCGACACTTTTAAAACTTAGGAGCTTAAACACCCACAATATTTATACTTTCCGATATTGCAAAAAAGGGCACCTGAGGCGCCCCTTATTGTTTCGGTTCTTCGTTTGTATCTTCTTGCTTTGGTTCTTCTTTTACTTCTTCCAGCTTCGGTTGAATGTTCACGACCACATCTTTATTTGCATCTGGATCGTTATCCATTTTACCTGTTTCGATCAATTGCTTGATCTGCTCAGCGTCGAGAGTCTCTACACGGAGCAGCGTGTTCGCAATCAGATCGAGCTGATCACGGTGCGTCGTCAGCAATTCTGTACATTTTGCGTAGCACTCGTTGATAATATTTTGCATTTCGAGATCGATCTCGTAGGCAATCTTATCGGAGTAGTTACGCTCATTGCCATAGTCACGGCCCAGGAATACCTGTCCTTGACTCTTACCGAACTGCATCGGTCCGAGCTTGCTCATTCCGTATTCGGTAATCATGCTGCGAGCGATAGCAGTCGCGCGCTGGAAGTCATTATGCGCCCCGGTACTAATATCCCCGAGCACCAATTCTTCCGCAACACGTCCACCCAACAGACCGACGATTTTGTCGAGCAGGTCTTGTTTGGTAGCAAAGAAACGGTCTTCCTTCGGCAGCATCACGGTGTATCCGCCAGCTTGGCCGCGCGGAATGATTGTTACCTTATGTACCATTTCTGCATTTCTCAAGTGGTATCCGATGATCGTATGACCGGCTTCGTGGAAGGCAACCAGACGGCGTTCGTCTTCGCTCACTACGCGAGACTTCTTCGCTGGACCTGCAATCACGCGGTCAATCGCTTCGTCTACTTCCGTCATCGTGATTTGCTTTTTGTTTCTGCGGGCAGTCAAGAGAGCCGCTTCATTCAGCAAGTTCTCCAAGTCTGCACCCGTGAAGCCCGATGTACCACGAGCAATCACGTCCAGCTTCACGTCTTCGCCAATCGGCTTGTTGCGGGCATGAACCTTGAGCACCGCTTCACGGCCTTTGATATCA
The DNA here is from genome assembly GCF_006715575.1 of Brevibacillus sp. AG162. Taxonomy (NCBI): domain Bacteria; kingdom Bacillati; phylum Bacillota; class Bacilli; order Caryophanales; family Paenibacillaceae; genus Brevibacillus; species Brevibacillus sp. AG162. The sequence goes on along the minus strand of NZ_VFNO01000014.1, from coordinate 110,914 downwards.
GGACGATCAACGGTAATTTGACGGTCAAAACGTCCCGGACGCAAGAGAGCTGGGTCGAGAATGTCAGGTCGGTTGGTCGCAGCGATCATGATGATCCCTTCGTTTCCACCAAAACCGTCCATCTCTACGAGCAACTGGTTGAGAGTTTGCTCGCGTTCGTCGTGGCCGCCGCCGAGTCCAGCTCCGCGTTGACGACCCACGGCGTCAATCTCGTCAATAAAGATAATGCAAGGAGCATTTTTCTTCGCATTTTCAAACAGGTCACGTACGCGGGATGCACCCACCCCAACGAACATTTCCACGAAGTCAGAACCGGAGATACTGAAGAACGGCACACCAGCTTCGCCTGCAACAGCGCGAGCGAGCAAGGTTTTACCTGTACCCGGAGGACCTACGAGCAGTACCCCTTTTGGAATACGAGCGCCAACCGCATTGAACTTGCGGTTGTCTTTTAGGAAATCAACGACTTCCTCCAGCTCAGCCTTTTCTTCGTCCGCTCCTGCTACGTCGTCAAAGGTAACGCGTTTCTTTTCTTCGTTGTAAAGCTTCGCGCGGCTTTTACCGAAGTTCATTACTCGGCTTCCGCCACCTTGGGCATTGTTGAGAAGAAAGAAAAACAGGATGAAGATGATGACAAAAGGAATGATAGAGGTCAAGAACGTGAGCCAAATGCTGTTACCCTCGGCAGGATTGACAACTACATTTTTCATCTTTTGTGCATCGATTTTCTCTTCGACTAGCTTAACAACATCTGAGTCATACAAAGGAACATTGGTAAAAAATTTGTTGCTTTCCTGTCCCGGAATAGCTTTTGCCAACGTACCCTCGACCCTATAAGTACCATTCTCTGGTCGAAGCGCCAACTCAGTGACGTTGTCAGCTTTTAGCTGTACCCGGAATTCCTGATATGTAAGTTTCCCAACCTTATCAGTACCGGAGAGGATGAAATTCACGATCCCGACCGTGACAAGAAAAATCAGTAGGTAGAACCCGGTATTACGAAAAAAGCGATTCATTCCTTACCTCCTCTCACGAACAGACACTTTTCACATTTTATCATAGAAAGTACGGTCTCCACAACAAACCTACTTCGTGTAGACCTCAGGCTTCAATACACCGATATACGGCAGATTACGGTAGTGCTCGGCATAGTCCAAGCCGTATCCCACAACGAATTCGTCTGGAACATCGTAACCCTTGTAATCCGGTGAAATATCAACCTTGCGACGCTCTGGTTTGTTCAAGAGAGTCACCACTTTTACAGAAGCAGCTTCCCGATGACGCAACAGCTCTACCAAGCGGCTCAGCGTCAGTCCACTGTCCATGATGTCTTCTACAACCAGTACGTGTCTGTTTTGCACAGATGTATCGAGATCCTTCAAGATTTTCACCATGCCAGAGGACTCTGTTCCACTTCCGTAGCTGGAAACTGCCATAAAGTCCATTTCGCACGGAATGTTCATGTGACGGATCAGATCAGCCATGAAAATGACTGCACCTTTCAGCACGCAGATGACCAATGGATTTTTATCCTTGTATTCTGCAGCCAGCGTCTCACCCAATTCTCGAACTTTACCCGCGATATCCTCTTCTGATAGCAAAATCTTCTCGATGTCTTGATTCATGAAAAAACCTCCCGCCAATCTTCTCCAAACTCTACCCGCACGTGTAGAAAACGCCTGGTCTGTCCATGGACAGGCGCTACGGCGGAACGGCGCACACCTGGTACCAAAATCACCTCATCGCCCGCCGTCAAAAGCGGAAGTTTGTCACGCCATGCTCGCGGAAATTTGGCATCAATCAATAAATCCTTTAGCTTCTTTCCATCTGCTGAGCCAAACAGGGTGATGCGGTCTCCAGGTTTTCGGTTACGCAAATACAGCGATCCTGGCAACTGATCGGCATCAAAGACCGCTTCATTCGCCGGGAGTCGCTCCCAATCCATGGGACCTTCCAGGTAAGTAATATGTACCGTGGCCTTGCTCTCGTCGATCCAGGTTACACCGGGAACGGCGAGCTCGTAACTATACGTATGTATGCGATCCTGTCGCTTTCTACCACGGAAAGTGATTCGCTCGTACACCCGGTCGACTACCAGGTCATTCGGCAAATGCAATTCCGCTGAAGGGCGACTTCCCCCTAGCATGTGCAAAACGGTCTCCACATGTTGCGAAGACCATTCGGTATGTTTTGAGAGATAACTTAATATTAGAGTAATCATTCTCCTTTGTAAAGCAACGTCACAAGTTTGAAACTTGTCATTGTCCATCAAAAATGCTTCTGGTTTTTTCTCAATCGTTACCTCTTTCAACTGATCAATCGCCAGCCTCATTAAAAGCGCTTCGTCCTGCCGGATTGCCTCTGCAGTAGCCAAGATATGCTCCCGATATTTGTCATTCACTTTTTCCAATAAGGGCATGACATCCAGACGCAGCAGATTGCGCGTATACTTGCGCGATCGGTTGCTGCTATCCTCACGAGGGGCGAGTTGATGTTCCCGACAGTAGCCTTCCAGTTCTTGACGCGTTTTATGCAAGAGCGGACGCACGAGCTCAATCGGGCAATCCGCAAGCATTCTTCGCTTCGGCATCCCAGTCAGTCCTTGCAACCTGCTGCCTCGAACAAAACGAAAGAGGATCGTTTCCACCTGATCGTCAGCATGATGGGCCAATGCCAGCTTGGTCGCCCCTTGCGCCAGACCTACCTCTCGATACAGCCGATAGCGAATGTCGCGACTTGCTTCTTGCCCGCCCAGTCCCGTTTTTTCCATATAAGCAGGAACGTCGTACTCAAACAGATGGAAAGCTACGCCGAGTTCACGGCACAGCTCTTCTGCATAGAGCGCGTCCTGCCTTGCTTCTTCCCCACGAAAGCCGTGGTTCAGATGGACCGCATGCAGCTTCCAATTATACTGGTATTGTTTATTGAGAGAAGCCAATATATGCAACAGTGCGGTAGAATCGTTGCCGCCGGAAATTCCGACAACAATGGTCTCACCTGGAAGCAAAAGCCCCTCGGACTCAATCTCGTTGCGCACGCTTGCCAGCATAGCGAGCTCCTTTCCAAATCGTCAGAACCGAAATTCCAAATATAAGTCCAGAAGCAATCGCGCCGGCCACCATCAATGTCTTGGTCGCCTGGGTAATCCCTCCGACATAATCATTATTCACGAAGGCAAGCATGGCTTTGTAAGCCAACGATCCCGGTACCAGTGGAATAATGCCCGCGACGCTAAAATTCGTAGAAGGAACTCGCAGTATAATAGATAAGAGCTGACTGAGCAAAGAGACAGCAGCAGCCGAAACAAACGTCGACAACAAGACCTCAGCACCGTAGATAGGAAGCATGGAGTAAACGAGAAAACCGACCACTCCGGCAAAACCACCCGCTACGATTGTTCGAACCGGCACATTGAACAGCACACACCAGGCTACTGAAGAGGCGAAGCTAAGCGCCAATCCTTGTAACAACATCGTACTCACCTCGTAAACGAAAGAATAATGGCTGTGGCTACCGCTACGGAGACAGCTGTCAGCATGGCTTCTACTCCGCGTGAAACACCTGCAACCAAATCACCAGCCATCAAATCCCGAAGCGAGTTGGTGATGGCGATCCCCGGAAACAACGGAAGCATCGCACCAATAATAATGATGCTTAAATGCAACTGTGGAAAGATCGTCACGCTCAACAACGCGAAAAGCCCACCTAATAAAGCGGCGGAGAACTCCGTAAAAAACTTCATCCGGACAAACTGTTCTAAATATTCCTGACTCAGATTCACAATCAACCCGGCCATCGCAGAAGGAACCAGACTGCCCCAATCTCCCCCTGCAAGCATAGAAAAGGAGCCGCTGGCCGTAGCGGCTGCTAGATGCTGCAACCATTTCGGATAGATCTGCCTTTTCTGATCGATCTCACGCAGTGTCCGATAGGCTTGCTCCAAATTAATTTTCCCACCGACAAACTGTCGGGAAACATCATTCACGAGCGTAATTTTATTGAGGTTGGTCGTACGTTTGGGGGTACGAACCATTCTTGTATGATCCAATCCACTGCAACGGAAGGACAGGATGATGCTCGTAGGCGTAGCCGAGCTGTTGACGTCATCCATCCCCGCAGCCTTCGCAATCAATGCCATTGTCTCTTCCGTCCGGTATGTCTCTCCACCGTTTTTCAAAATAATCGAGCCTGCCAACAAGCAAGTATCCATCACCAAATCTGAGGACACGAACCGTCACATCCTTCACATAAACCATGCGTAATACAAAGTGCCAGCCAATAGGAGTAACGAGGCGACAAAAAGACCGCTAATGCCCGCCCCTGCGTTCCCTTTCGTCCGCGTTTTCTTTTGCGACTTTTGCGGTTTGGCAACCATGCTATCTCGCAAGACTGCCAACAGCTCCGCTCGCATTTCTTTCGCGGTCGAAAACTTACCGTGAAACGCCTTCAATAAAGGCTCCCGGTAAGGGTACAGGCTGTCACTTTTTCGTATTATATCACAGAGCAATATCGTGTGACGTGGGTCACCAAGGCTGTTTTTCCACGTTTCCGGTCCAACCGTCAGACGCACCATCATCACGGCTGTCGAGAACAGGTCATAACTTACTTCAGCCCGTCTATCACCTGCGTGCCAAAAAGCTCGATCGTACTCTTCTGTAAACTGCCGAACGGCATTGCCCAGCTTGGTCACTCCACCGAAATCAATCAAGCGTACTTGCTTGTCCGTTTGGGTAACCATCACATTCTGCGGTTTCAAATCACCAAAAATATAGCCATGCTGGTGCAAAACATCGAGACGCGCCAGCAGTTGAACCATCATCACGGCCACCCAGTCTGTACCCGCTTGCTGGATATACTCATCCAATTGCAGGCCTTGAAGATACTCCATAGCATAAAACGTACAGGCCTTCCCGTTTACAACGAGATCGTCCACGTCGCACAGGAGCGGTCCCACTTTGGAATCCCGCCCCTGCTGTGTGCTTTTCAACACATTCACTTCCATTAAAATGTCTATGCCTTCCACACCGACCTTAACCGCGCGCTGTACGCCACCTTGGGATACCAAATACACGGTCCCGTTTGCACCACGCCCCAACTCCCGTAAGACGTGGTACGATTTTTTGTTCCATTTTCCTGTAAAATACTTGGGCAGGTCGGGGGTGGCTGCCTTAAAAGACATGGTCACGCAGCATTCCGTTCGAGTCGTCCTCTTCATCTTGGTCGGTGTAACGCTCTTGCAGCGAGCGTGGGAGCTTATCCTGCTCAAACAGGGCAATTGCCTCTACGATGGCAGGGCCAGTAGGAGTAATTCCGCTCATCGCCAAATCACTCGTAATTTGATGGGCCTGCTCGACTTTTTCTGTCCACGGAATACGGATATCAAGATGCTTTTGTTTCCCCGGAAATGAACCGACCGCCATTCGGCTTTGTCCGCTCCGCGAATGTAGACTAATACTGAAATCGTGTATCGCTTGCTGAACAGCTGACAGCTTTGGCTTCATACTTCCTGAAGTATCCACCAGCATCACGACGTTCAAGCTGCTTTTTTCACCCAACTCGTCAACCATTCCGGCAACCTGCACTCTTTTATCAGGTGCCAGCTCCTCTATTCCGGAATCGCCCAAAATCTCTTTTAATTCTTTATTGACCACTTGATGAATGGTGCGCGTCATTGCTTTTCGCGTCAGCATTTGTACCGTTTGTGCAAGCTGTTGGGGGTACACGATGTCGCAGAGTCCACCGCCCGCTTCCGCAATATCCCTGATTTCCTTCTCCCCTTTTTCACCCAGCTCACTTTTGTCGATTACGCCAATCACATTAACCGTAATTCCTTGCTCCCGTGCCAATGCCGCTGCAGCAACGGGACTCATCCCCGAGTTGGAGCAGCCGTCTGTCACTACCAGTATTTGACGAAGTGTCGCTTCTTTCACAATAATCTCCCCATTCGATCTGTTTTGTCAGTCCCAGCTCCGTGTAGCGACCATTCATCCACTTCACTTCGCAGGGTATTTTTAGCAACAGTATCGACGGGTAATAGAGAAAACATACTCCTAACTCACAATCCGTGGACGCTCGAGCTTCTCCATCCCATGTACCGCGATGGCAGCCCACTGTGGTACAAAGCGGTCAATTCGCGCCACCAACACGGTCATGTCATCGACAATTTGTCCGGAATGCTGGCGAATGACTTTTTCCAACAGTAAATCAGCGACCTCCTGTGGATCATTCGTCTCCAGTTCGCTGATGATTCGCTTCATCCACGCTTGCCTGTTCTCAATATGGCGCGGCGCCTCATAGATGCCGTCGGACATCATGACGAGCAAATCACCTGGCTTGAGCATACGGGACACGACATCCACCTCGATTTCTTCCAAAATCCCCACTGGCAGGTTATTGGCGGTGATCGTGATGACATCTTTATTTCTTTTGACAAAGCTCGGGGTGGAGCCGATTTTTACAAAACGGGTATGAGCTGTTTGCAGATCAATCAGAGCCAAGTCCACCGTCGCGAACATTTCCTCCTTGGAGCGCAGGGCGAGAACGGAGTTAACGGTTTTGATCGAAATTTTTTCGTCCATACCAGAACGCAGAAGCTGCTGGAGCATATCGAGGGCGGATTGACTCTCTATGGATGCCCGCTCGCCATTTCCCATTCCATCGCTGATCGCCAGCGCCATTTTTCCATTACCCAAATCCATCGTGCGGAAGCTGTCTCCAGATAGCAGCTTGCCGTCTTTGGCTGCACCTGCAACCCCAATATCGATCTCATATGTTTTGGCGGAAGCAAGGCACATCGTGCATGAACCGTCTTTTTGCGCTTCACAATGCCGCTCGCGAACCACAATGTTTTCTCCCAAAATCTCCGTGAGCATGGGAGCCACGATCTTCGCGCATTCATCGCGGCCATAGCAAGTAGGCTGACTGATTTCGATATCGACCTTCCCTTCTTCCAAGCTGTGTATTTCTACGCGGCGTACCGACAGACCCAAGCCCTCCAATGCTTGTGAGACCTGCTTTTCCTGAAAGCTCAGCTCCATGCCCTCCCGTTGTATTTCCCGGGCAAAATCACTCATGACACGAGAGACTCCCGATAGCTGGTCAGCTACAAGCATTCGGCTTTCCTTTACCTGCTTTTTCAGTTGGTCAAACGACTGCTGGCGATCGTATTCCTGCTCCATCACAGTCATAACCTTTTCGGTTTTGACACACTTGCGTTCCCAATCACGCGGCGGAGTAACGCCGGCCAAGGTACCGTGCTCGTACACTTTTTCCATTAAAAAGCGCATTCCCTCATAGGTCGATTGCGTATCTTTTTCCCAGCATTGTTCTTTTTTCCAGCATTTCTGGCAGGTGAATTCAGATACACGACTAAGAAAGGCATCGGCCTGTTCTTCTATTTCTTCTGGATCGGCTGTCTGGGCAAAGCTATGGGATAGTTGTGTAAACAAATCGGAGAATTGCTGGATTTTTCCCGCTGTCACATCGCGGACTCTACGCATGTATTCTTGATGGGATTGTAGATTCTCGGGAGTCCCGGGGATAAATCGGGCTACTTTTTTCCAAAGAGCGGCAGGGGTCAGAATGAAGAGCACAATCGCCAGAGAGGTTTCAATCAAGGAGTAGTAGAGTGTCTCTTCTGCTCCACCGTAAATCGCAAGAATAGCCGTACCGATCAACAAGCCTGCGGATACGCCCACTTTGCCGCCTTCCTTTAGCAAGCCTGCCAGAAGACCGGAAAAAGCGAGCAGATTGATTTGTAAAAGAGCACTCACATTAGCCAGACTGAGGATGAGACCCGTAACCACACCAACAGCCGCACCGATCGTGCCACCACCGACAAAAGCAAAGACGAGCAGCAAGTAGCGTGAAAGTACATGCTCCATCGAAATGCCTTCGACCATCCAATCCACAGTACCCGTCATCAAGGAAGCCAGTAAAATGACTAGCGAAACGATCTCTTCATTTTTGAGAGGCTCATAAGGCTTCGCCAAATGAATGATCGATAAGGACTGAATGAAGATGAGCGTCAGTACAAAGCCAAGAATCGCTTCTACTGCTACCATCACGAGCTCGTAGGTCGTTACCTGATTGGTCAGAACTGCATACAACAGACGGCTGATGAAAATTGTCCCGACGACCAGCAAAGGCGTCCGTGAAAAATCTTTCTTACGCATTTTATTCATCAGTTTGCAGGCAAACAAGGCAAGTATCACACTCAAAGCGGTTTCCAGTCCAACTGGCACCGACTGGGTAAAAGCACCGATAATAAGAGCCATCCCCGTGACAAGCAAACAATCTCGACGAATATAAAACATGACAATGAAATACGGTATAGCAAAGGGAGTTAGCTCCTCCACAATCAGAGCTCGTCCCAATAAGAAGCCCATAAGGATGGGGAGAACATTCCACTTCTCTATGAAATCTGCTACTTTTTCTCCCCACGTCTGGGTAGTGGTACCCATTCGATCGGACACTTGCCGCGTCCAAGCCTGTCCGGCTTGTGTTACGTTTTTGTTCGCAATCATTTCGCTCCACCCCGTTCTTGGTCAATGTGTTTCTCCATTATACGGAGGGGGCATTGTAAAATTTGTCAAAAATCCAATGAATATTCACAGAATCGTGCGACAAATTCAGTGGCGCAAATGGACAAAAAAAACCGACGTTATGGCGGATAACGTCGGCTGACAGGTGATTCGCGCTTTGCGAAACGGGCTTAGGATACTGTATTCGTCAAGACTTTGAAATGACCTTCCTTTTTTTACAGTCAAAATGCGCTTTTCACAAAGAAAGAAAAATCATAATTTTCCGAATCAAAAAGACCGACTGCCGCCCTTTTTTTCCACGCTTTTCTTCAAGGAGGACTGCCTGTCTTCACTTTCTTTCAAAAAGCGGCTCAGCTTTTCTTCAAAGCCTTCGCTTCGCTCCCGCTGATAGCGGGGTGGCCGTTCCTTTTCCATTGTTTTTTTGATAGAAAGCCCGATCTTGCCTTCACGAAGGCTGAGGACTTTTACCTTTACCATGTCACCTATTTTTAAAAATTGATGGATATCCCGGACGTAAACGTCAGCAATTTCACTAATATGCACCAGTCCTGTCACATCGCCCGGCAGCTGAACAAACGCTCCGAATTTGGTGATACCCGTGACTTTCCCTTCCAGTATGCTCCCGACCTTGATCTCCATGACGCGGAATGCCTCCCTCTCGTTGAAGATCAGCTGTATACTCAATCCGGAATGATATAGATGCTTTCGCCTTGCTTGGTAAACAAAATTCGCTTACGTACCAGCTCTGCCAAGTACTCCTGATCGTTTAGCCGGCTTGCTTCATAGGTCAGATCCTCTTGCTTTTGCTGCAAGACCGCTGATTCTTGCTTCAAGGATTCCAGCTCTGTCTCCTTCTTGGACAACTCGCCACTTTGCAAAAACAAGGTATAGCTAGTCCAGACGAAAAAGCACAGGATCACAAAGAAAAAGAGACGCATTCTCCTTCTTTGCCCTTTTCGATTAATGGAAGAGGTTCTTGCTTCCTTCATCAGTACGCCACCTCGAATCTACTCCCGTTTTCTCTTTGAGTGAAACCAATTCTTCCAATTGGTCCAAATTCCTGTTGTTTTTCCGTACATTTTTTTCCCCAAATGCTGACCCCATCTGGCAAAAGGAGAGGTGACAAAACGCGTCACTTTCCACAAAAAGCCGAGGATCGCGAGCAACACGGAATACAAAAATGCCAGCACCATGATGATCACTCGGATAAGAAAAAGCACAGGACGTACAAGCAGGGTGTCTATAATTTTTACAACCGTACGGTAAAACCACTGACAGAATTTTATCACGCGGTGCAAGAAAAGGATATACTTCTTACTACCTATTAAGAAGTACAGCCACGCGCCAAATATCATTCCAAAAAATATCGGAAACCGAATAATCCCGTCGTTCACTTTCACCAAAATCAAGAAGACAGCGCCCATACTGCCCACCCAAAAAAGGATATCAAAGAAAAAGACCAACCAGAGTGGCAGTCTGGCCTTTCCCTTAAATACATGGTACGTATCGAATCCCATCCCCATCAGTGCACCACACGTCGACATGGCCAATACCGTCTGCAACTGGATGACGATGTTCACTTGAATAACTTGCCGAAGAATCCTCTCGACCGATCGCCGGCCTGCCCTTGCTCCAGATAGGCCATCTCGTGAACGAGCCCCTCGATCGCTACTTCTCCGGTTTCCAGACTCAGATTTTTCATATGCAGGTTTTGGCCTCGTATGGTTAAAAAGCCGCCGTCCGTCTCCAAGAGGAATTCTTCGCTGTCAAAGCTTTCGACGTTTTTTACTCCCGATATCGCTAAGCTGCGACGATTAATCATCACGACTTCATGGCGTGGCCGTCTCGTGTGATCGTTCATGATTACTCCCTCCTCACGTACCCTTCTTGTACTATCGTATGGGGAGGGATGTCCTGTTAGAACAAAAACGGCCAAAGCGGTTTTTGTTGACCGCAAGCGGTCGCATTACCTCTAATGAAAAACATCGAGATGTTTTTCACAAAAGAAAACCCCGTATAAATACGGGGTTTTGCCAGACTGTCCTTATTTGTAAACGGTGTAGTTCCCGTTCACATAGATGATTTTGTAACCCGTACGCTCCGTGATGGTTTTAAGAGGCAGGGTAGGAACGTTGTTTTTCAGTTGTACCGCTGCTGGCAGCGTTACATTTTTTCCATTGATGGTTGCTACGTTTGAACCGACCTTGAATTGCATAACTGTATTGCCGCTCACAACTTTTGCAGTCGTTTTGGTGTAGCTGATCGAAAACCCGAGGGCATCACGGAAAAACGTAGTTGGCATCAGCGTGTTGCCATTTACGGTATACGGTGCCACTGCAAGTTTAGTGGTTTTACCAGCCTTCGTAAAGGAAGCAACGTTCTGCTTGAAGCTCACGCCATTCAGAGCCACAATGGTCGCCGGACGAGAGAAGAGCAAGCCTCTTTCCTCGGAATTGTAGACGCCAATGCTGTACACACCTGGAGAAGCCGGATTCACAATGCCAGCTGTCTCGGCGATATTGACCTGAGCTGCTGTTTTTGCAGGAATATCCTGGGCAGGAATAATAATCAGATTTTGTCCGCGCACACCAACAAAGCTAGCAGCCACACCGTTCACCGTTACTGTGTTCGCTGGCAAGTAGGCTGGAACACGGAAGCCAACTGGGAATACGACTTCAATGAAGCCCTGATTGCGAACAATCGGAGCACCCATGGCTTTGATGCCGATTGAAATACCAGCAGGAGTAGAGGCAGTCGCTCTCGTCAGCCCAACCGTTGCCAATGTATTATCCACCGCGACTGGTGGAGTCATTCCTGTGATTTGGAATTCCTTCGACTTATAGGTCTTGTTGTCGATCTTAGCCGCCACGGTATATGTTCCCGCTGTTTTCGGAGCGGTCAAGTAGCCTTCGAAGGCAAACTTGATGCTCGCGCGATTTGTGCTATTGAATCCGTATGGCGTGCGGAAATAAATCTTATTTCCCAACACGCTTACATTCGTCACTTGAGCACCATTGACGGTGACGCTATTGCTGGTAAGAATCGGCGGAACAGTTACCCCACTTGGGAATTCCACTTCGATTTCTGCGTTCGACCCCAGCTTGGAGGAAAGATCCACTTCAAACGTATAGCTCGTGCGTGCTCCAGCTGAACTGTCCGACAAAGAAACGGTGAATGGCGTATTGCTTATGCCTGTAATCTCTACATCTTTTGACTTGTATTTCTTGCTGTCATATTCAATTTCATACGAATAATACTTGTCTGGTTTGGATGGGTTTACTATTCCCGCTGAAGAAGTGAATTCTAGTTTTATGTAGCTATCGCCATCTGCACCACTCGGAATTTCAATCCGAATTGAGTCGTCATCGAGATTGGAGACATGATCTGCTTTGTACCCGTTTACCTTCACCTCAGACTTGCTGATGCTCTTTGGCAGCATGTCCCTTGAAGGGAAATTGACATAAATGTATTTCCCCTCTTTCAGCTTGCTTTTTGAGGAGAGATTAAATTTTCCGAGCGTTAAAGAGATTCCGTCCTCGGCATTTTTACTGCTCTGAGACGCCTCGAAGTCGCCCTTGCTGCTGCTACTGCTACTGCTCGAAGATTTGCCGATGCTGATTTTTTTACCCTTGTAGCTGTTTTCCTCACTCGTTTTTACTTCGATCTCATAGCTGCCCTTGTCTTCCGGGTTGGTGATGTTATCAATTGTCAATGTGAGAACAGTGCCTTTTCTGATCCTTTCATCGACTTCGATCTCAACTACATTTTTGCTGACGGATACACTGTCGATCGAGATTTCATCATCATCGTCATCTTCAAGCGTGATGTCTGATGTTCTCAGCTTTTTATCTACCGAATAATCTGAAGGGAATCTAACGTAGATACTATCCCCTGCTGTTAATTCCTTATTGATTTCAAACTCAATCGTATATTCTGTTTCCTCATCCACATCTGAATCGTCTGCAGAAACATCCTCGATAGAGAGAGCATAAGCCGCTTTTGGCTCGAGCATCAGTGGACTTGCCAGTACCGCAGTGGCCAGCAGCACTGAGATCCCTTTGTTTACGCTTTTGTTCAACGGTAACGCCTCCTTCTCTACAATTCCCTACTATGATAGGAAATGTTCGGCAGGAAAGGGTTACAGACTGGTAACGAATGATTTTACTTACAGTTTGAAAGAGGGACCTCATTTCTATCTCCACTGTTCAGTGCCGTATAGATTTATTTATTGAAGGAAATAGAAAATTAGATTCGGGATTGTATATAAGAGATAATGGACTAATTCCTAATGTTTGACCTTTTTTAGCTATGAGAAAATCCCCTCCAAGTAGAGTGTACCACCCACTGTTAGATGGGCGGGCTTTTTACACTGTCTACTCAGAAGGGGATAATATCATACTGGAGGGCCAACAACTTAACTGATTGTCGGGTTAGATTCTAATTTTTTTCGAAGTAACCCTAAATATTTCCTTTTGTATTTGTTTACTCCTTGTTGTGATATACCTAAATGCTGTGCGACTATTTCTTCCAAAACTCCATTAATCACTACTTGCTTAATAATGAATCTTGCTTTAGATGGAAGGGAATCCAACATTTCTTCAACATGCAACTTAGAATCTACAGAAGATATTAGATTCTGCCCACAGATATTTTCTATGATTGGAAGTTCTCGAGTGGAAAGTTTTTTTACTTGATATTGCAAGCGCCATGCAATCCTACGTAAAACCTCTCTACACTTTTTTATCAATATCTCATCACTCATACTCATCACCCGCCTACTTACTAGGTAAATATAGAAGGTAAAACGCAACCATTTTTATAAAAGAGCCAGCAAAAGTTAGGCTATAAATAGTGTTTTATTTGGAAGCAAGCAAAAAGAATTAATTCCAATTATGACCTACAAGGAGATAAAGAATGGCTATCCCTAGACCATTTTCATATCTTTTGGGACAGCCATTTTATCAGAATTAGTTATCTACATAAATTTTATGATCCATTGGAGGAGCTAAATCTTGCAAATATTCACCAGTCTCTCGGGGATCGTGCAGAAACAACCGTTGCCATTGACCATTATCTACCTGTTTATACATTTCGTATGCAGGAAATCCATCATGTTCGCCACTTACCTCTACTCCACCATTACTCCACACTTTAACATCTAACACATAATCGATTCCTGGTGCCGCAGGTTCTAAAGGATTGCCGCACGCACACACCAGCCTAAACTTTACATAACTGGCGCCCCAGAATTCCCATTTATACTCCAAGCAACTATTAGAAATTTGACCTTGGTCTGTGCTATTTTGTCCGTTTGAGCATTCGACTTTTTGGTGGGTAACCCCAGTATTTTTGTAGGGTGTAACCGTGCGGCGGTCAAAGTCAACCCATATCTCTTGTGCTGTCCGATATGTTCCCGTTGGAGATGCCTCTCGGTTATCCCCCTTATAGAACACTGAACAAGAATCATCACCAACCGGATATGCATATGCCAGTACCCAATCATGCGGAATAAAAGTTGCAAATCTAAATTTCACTAATCTAGCCATTCAATTCCTCTCCCTATTATAGTTTTGGGAAAAAGACTGAGGAGATCAGACACGAAATGTATCCCCCTTACACTTCGAATCCTTCTCGTCTTTCTCTTCAACAATAAAGGAAAAATTAGATACGTTTTTACAACCATATTTCCAAATTTATTTTTCAAAAATACATAATTTTTTTGAAGAACTCTCCAGAATTAGTTGTTTTTCAATTCTTTTTATTTCCTATAAAGATAGAACCAACTCCTCTGCAATAAAGGAGATGGTTCTTATAACAAAACATTGGACAAATAAAAGAAAGGAGAAGCTAAAATGTGTAATTGTATAAAAAGTGAAAATATTACATTGCCGAGGAAGAGATATGAAGAACTTTTTGAAAAAGAAAAACAATACGATGCTATTATTTCAATGCTTTCGTGCATTCTACAAAAAGTAGAACTACAAAAAAAAGAGCAGCCCTATCGATAAGATAGGGCTGGGTTTTTATCTACTTGTTGTCAACAAATCATCTTATTTTATATGACTCTTTAATATTCTTCCATATTGTAAATGTTAATACAATTATTGGACAAGTGATTGGGAGGAGGATAAGTGAATAGACTGGTGCAGCATAAACAAATCCGAGAATATTCACATTTTCATAACCACTTTGATAAGATTCTACTATTACTGCACCTAAAGACCCAGCAAGAAGAACGATTATAAAAGCAGTTATAGCTGCCAATAACCATAGCCTTTTTCCACTTACATTACTTAATTTCTTTGCTAACAGAGCATAAATAACAGTAAAAGGAATAAAACTAGTGAGAAACATCCAAAGGAATACGTTTAACAGGTTTCCTCCCGAAAGTAAAATGGGAGCAGTCCCGATGCTTGAAATCAAGCTTAAGATAACCGACAAACATAGTCCGTAGATCCCACCATAAAGTACTATTCTTTCCTTTTCCAAAAGCTAATACCCCTTTCCATATTTCCATAATATAGAAAGCTCTTTTCCATACTACCATATAGGCGTACCTTGTACACTAACTATTTCGAAAACCAATCTAGGAGGAACTTTTCGGGACATCATTTTTCACCATCCTTTTCCTTATTCTTACTTAACAGCTCGTAACCAGTGCAGGAGTGTGGACGTCCGTAAGCTTACGTGACGCGCTTACAAGGTGGTGTCATTTTGGATGGAAAAGTTATTTTATCATCAAGTGAAATGGAAAGACACTGCCTCCATCAAATGCTTGATTGCTTGACGAAAAGCGAAGTCATGTTGAATACCGTTGTATAAGATGATTTGCGAAGCTCTTACATGGCCCGGCCTCACCTTTTCTCTGGGGTAATAGGCGTCATCCTCACCCACTCAGTCGTTTTGCAAATGTATTCCAACGAATGATTACTCCCTCATGCAAAAGAAGCTGCCCGATGACACAGGCAGCTTCTTCTATTGGAATGTCTACTGGTTCGACAGGCTCTCCAGGATGGCATCGCCTCTCTCGCCAATTTTCACGATGGCATACTTGGCATTCCGCTCCACCTCAAGTCCGGTTCCTTCTGGGACAAAATAGCTTTCTATGCCGTATTCCACCCGATTGGAACCGATTGTGTTTCCATTAATCACCACATCCGATGGCTGAGGCTCGTAGGTACGATTCCATTGACCATCGATCTCATAAAAGCCACTGTAGCTGTGCAAGCCATTTGCTTGTTGGCGCAGTACGACTCGAATCTTATCCCCTGAGTCAACCTGTTCTTGGTCGAGTGTAGATATGGTGTAGCCAAGTCTGACGTAATCACCTTGCAGCAACGAACGCGGATCGATTGGGACCAGCTCCAGCTTCACCGTTTTTCCATTGGCCAGGATCGCCTCACTGCTCCATACTTGATAGCCAATCAAAGCAAATTGCAGCAAAATGACAGGAAGCAATACAAGCGTTTTTCTTACAAAAAGGGAAGGCTCGCTATTCGGCCACTCGATTTTCGCCCTTCGATCCCACCACAGAGTAGCGATGAAAAACACCAGGCTGAGCAGAAGCAGACTCAGTGACTTGTGCAGCAAGCTCCATAGCATGTCGTAGTACTTCATGAGGAGAAAGGCAAACCAAAAACCGAGCACGATGCCGAATCTCACCTTATTTTGCTGATGCAATGTCCGGTACAACAAATACGTGCTGACTGCGAAATAAGCCAGATTCACTACCACATTTATGGAGACTGATTGAAACCCTTCCTCTGTCAGGATCAAAAGCGAGAGTAAGGCGTACACCAACGAGCTGTTTTGCAAAACGACTGGCAACTGCTTTACGTAATGCATCGCCATCTGCGTAGCAAATATGATCAAGAGCACAAATTCAAAGGAAGGCAGGTACTCATCCAGCTTCGTAGCCAGAACAGCTAAAAAGATCAGCTGTGTCAAAAGCCGCGCCGGAATGGCAGAGACAGCTTTCCACACGTATAACAGGACCAACAGGAAAACGATCCAATAAGCTCCTTCTAAAAAGAGAACCGAACCGACACCCAATATGTACCCCATTGTAAGCAGCGTATATCGTACCGTTGCATTCATCCTGCTCATAAACACCACAGGGCCAATAAAGCCAATTAATGAAAGGAAAAACAGAAAATCAATAACTGTTTCTTCTTCCATGATCAGAAAAAGCAGACCTGTTAACGAAATGGCTCCAATGGATGCGGCAATGGTTGTGACGAGAACCGTGAATGCCTCTTGGAAAAACACAACCCATTTGCTTTTTTGATGCGCAGATTCCTTGCGCAGCCAATTAATCCCTGCAACTGCCCCCCAGACAATGAGTACGGTCAGCAGCAACATCAAAACAAAGAAGCTCTCTGAGAAATACTTCACCATGTAGGATATGAACTGAACGAGCACAAACAGCGAGAGCAGTGAGGCCGTCACAATCAGAAACCCGCGGCTCGGCACCCATTTTAAAAACGTGACAAACAGGATCCCGCCCGTCAGGACGTATAAAAGCTCAGGGAGCGGACCATACACTTCGGTGAAGGATGAGCCGAAAAGACTGACGGAAAACGTCAGAAACGACAAGTAGTAAATCGGCTTGGAATGCAATTTCCCCGTAGAGGTTAGCCAGAACAAGACGATATTTCCCAAGGCAATCAACCAATACATCATGAACCACCAGACGTCCTCACGGATGACGTGGATAACAGACGGATCGAGGAAGAAATAAATCGCCAAATGAGCAAGGACATAGCTGATGACATAGAATGGTTGATACCGGGTCAAAATCGCGAATAGCAAATTCGGAATGAGCCATACGACGAACAGCATATAGCTGTCGGCATGACTATTGTATATTTGCCCCAACAAAGCCACACTGATGCCAAAAGCCAAGCCTCCAGCCACCAGAAGCCAATTGCTCAAAAAGGTATGTCGTTTGATGAAACGCAGTCCATAGGATAATAAATAAAAAAGAACGAGGATTGCCACACTGACGCCGATCTTTTGCTCCCTGACCATGAGCGGCCAGTTTGAGGCAAAAAAGTACAAGATAGATGATAACAGAAGCGAAATGGACAAGAAGTAACCCGTTCGAACTCCGTTTTGTTGCATGCAACTCACATCCCTTCGGAAATGCCTTCAGGTACTCTCATTATATCCTTCGGATGGAAAAAAAGCCTAAAAAAGGACTGCCATCTCGGCAGTCTCTTTTCGCATGCACATTACCCTTTGAGGTAGGCGTCTTCTTCTTTTTCATCACGCGGAACAGGAACTTCGCCAATGACGGTATACAGCGAAGCCGCTTCTTCCTTGCGCGGGTTTTCCTTGATGTCCTCTACTTTTACCGATACGATTTTTTGTCCGAAACGGATCGCCAGCTTGTCGCCGATTTTCACGTTACTGGACGCCTTTGCAGGGCGATCGTTGATTTCCACACGCTGTTTGTCGCACACTTCTTTTGCAAGCGTGCGCCGCTTGATCAGTCGAGACACTTTCAAATATTTATCGAGTCTCATGTTTGGCTTCCTCCCACCATTTGTCCATCTCTTGCAGGTCCGTCTGCTCGAAGGTACGACCCGCCTCTTTTAGCTTGCCTTCAATATAGGAAAAGCGCTTCTTGAACTTGTTGTTGGTCAGTGCGAGGGCTTCCTCCGGATCAAGCTTCAGGAAGCGCGCAAGATTGACCACTGCAAATAGCAAATCACCCAATTCGCCAGCGCGTTCCTCCTCTGATGCTTCATGCAGCTCGCGGTATTCCTCTTCTACCTTTTTGTACACGTCTGCAATATCGTCCCAGTCAAAGCCAACTTGGGCAGCTTTCTTCTGCAGCTTATACGCATACATCAGGGCTGGCAAGTCGCGCGGAATTCCCGCCAACTGTGATTGAACCGTTACATCGATACCTTTTGCCGCTTTCTCCTGTGCTTTGATTTCCTGCCAATTCGCCAAGGCTTCCTCGGAATCATTCGCGCTCTTTTCCCCAAATACGTGCGGGTGGCGACGAACTAGCTTTTCATTCAATGTCGCGACAACATCATCTACCGAAAAATATCCGTCTTCGGCTGCCATCTGCGAATGCAGCATGATTTGCATCAACAAATCACCCAGCTCCTCACACATCGCATCTGGATCATCGTCGTCGATCGTCTCCAAAACTTCGTACGTCTCTTCAATCAAGTTCTTGCGGATGCTTTGATGTGTTTGCTCGCGATCCCACGGGCATCCATCCGGACTGCGCAGGATCGCAACGATCTCCTTCAAGTAGGAGAATTGGCGGTACGATACCTTCTCGTCCTTCGTCGGCGGTACATACACCAGGGACAAATTCCCGAAATGATCGAGTCTGTCCAGTTCATACAACGGCACTGTCTCAATGATTTCTTGCCCCGCTACCCCTACGGCAGTCGCTACCGTCACCTCGTAATCGTCCGGCAGCACTTCCATCAAGGTCAGCTTCACATCAGAGGCTACAAAGGCATCGTACACTTGCGCGATAATCGTATGAAGCCCCGGTGATATTTGATGAGCAGCGAGCGCGGTCCCATCCAGCAAAGAGAATCCCTCGATCGGGTCAATATGTAGGCGGGCAAACAACGGATCAATAAAGCTCTGTCCGCCGCCAATTTCGATTTCTACGCCACGGTTTGGTCCCTCTGCCAACAACAGCTGCACGGTACGTTCCGCCACCAAAGGATGACCTGGCACGGCATAGACAAGACTGCCTGCTTCGTTTACGCGTGAAAAAAGCCGCTCCACAATATCGGTGTACACATCGGAAAACGTATCGTGCTGCTCATATACATCATCAAAGGACTCAATCGCGATGCCTTCTGCGATGATCAATTCGGCTACGACCGGATGCTCTTTCGTGCGCAGATACAGTTGTTTGGCTGCTTTAAGCGTACGATAGATGCCATAAGGGAGCTGGTCCAAATCTCCGGCACCAAGACCGACTACGGTAATGGTCTTATTCTTCATTTCCACTCGTCACGCCTCCTTTTCGTTCATTCTCGCTTTCTCCGCTGGAAGGAGCTTATATTTCGTTAACAGTGAAGCAATCTGCTTTCCTTTTGGCAAAAATTGAATATCGTTTCTCGTGAGTCCACCCGTTTTCAAAAGCGCCAGCAAATAGACCAATGCTCCTGAACTGACAGCAATCAAGCCTACCAGCGTATGGAACAAGCGATTCGAAAGTCCGGCACTGCCGAGCACTGTATTCGCGAGCCACTCCACAATCAGAACGACAATCGACATCACTACGACGGAAATGAATGGCTTTTTCACCGTTTGGCGCATTCCGATGTGTGCTCCCGTGTATTTGATTACCGCTAGAACGTTCAGTCCCATGGCGACCAAATAAGCTAAAACCGTGGACACTGCTGCACCAGATATACCCCAGAACGGGACGAGCGCCAGATTGAGGATGAGCTTTACCAATACACCAATAAACAGGTTGCGGGCAGGTCGCATTACACGTCCCAAGCCTTGCAAAATCCCCGCGCTGGCAATACTCACCGTGGCGAAAATAATCGTGAAGGACTGTACAGCGAGGGCCTCGGTACCATTGCTGTCTCCGTAGAGCATAACGTTGATCGGCTCCGCCAACAGAGCAAGTCCAAAGGAAGCAGGCAATCCTAAGAGGAAGGTCAGTCGAATCGCGACTTCGGAACGATGAGAGATCAATTGATGCTGACGCTGGGCAACCGCTTCACTGATCGCAGGCACTAATGCCAGCGACAGGGACGTGGCGAAAAATGTACCAAACTGAATGAGTGGCTGACCACGGTCAAATGCACCCTTCAAAAGCTTGGCCAAGTCCTCAGCAGTCCCGCTCCATTGCAGCATATTGACAACGGTCATCGAGTCTACAAGCGGAACTAGCGGCAGAACCAGTGCGCCCATACAAATCGGAACGGCATAGGTCAAAAGATGACGTAATATTTGACGATTGGTCCACGAATGCGCTGAGGATTGCTGAACCTGACCGATGGACAGCTGACCCATCTTCTTGTCCCCTCTCCAATACCAAAGCAAGACGAGAATAGCAGCAATGGCACCTGGAAAAGCAGCAAAAACGGCACCTGTACCAGCCAGGTACGGGTCCTGGTACACGTTCATCGCCCAGAATGCAGCGATCAGGATGAAAATCACGCGAATAAGCTGCTCAGCAACCTGGGAAACGCCTGTCGGCATCATATTTTGATGCCCCTGAAAATAGCCGCGCAAGATCGCAACCATCGGCACCAACGGCAGTGACCAAGCTACCGCTCGGAGTGGGGTAATCAAATGCTCATCACCCATCATACGGGCAATCATAGGTGCCCCTCCATATAACAGTAAGAAGAAAAAGATCCCGAGAACGACCAGCGATATACTGGCTACTCGAAACGCCCTGCGCGCCCCGATCGCATCCCCGACAGCAACGCGCTCTGAGACGATCTTGGAGATGGCGATGGGAAAACCCGCCGTCGCCAGAATCAACAACGTGGTGTACAGCGGGTATACTTGCATATATACGTACAAGCCGATATCTCCGGCAATGTTTTGGTATGGGATGCGGTATACAGCGCCTAACAGCTTGGAGACAAGACCGGCAATTCCAAGTATCGCCGCGCCTTTCACAAATTGAACGGAAGCCTTTGTTTGAGCCATGTGCGTGAAATTTCTCCTCTCCAACCTAAAACTTCGTTCATTATACCACAAGGCCATAGGCACAAGAAAAACAGCCCCGGGGTACGAGGCTGTTTTTGCTGATCGATCCTACTGCTCCATCTGCTTTGCCAGGAAACCGGCCGCTGTTTCCGACATTTTGATCTCCAAATCACTCATCTTGGTTGACTCGTTTTTGTTGAGGAGGATCACGGACCCGATTGGATCGCCTCCTGCTACAATCGGTGCGACGACGAACGAGCCATATGTCTCGTTCATGTCACGACAAATTTCATAAGAGCCTGTGTTTTTCTCCAGTCGGGTTTTTCTTTCCTCCAAGCATTTCTCGACAATACTGCCAATTGCTTTCTCCAAGTATTCCTTTTTGGAGGCACCTGCCACTGCAATGACACTATCCCTGTCTGAAATCAGTACGGTATGATTCATGCTTTCATACAAAGAGTCGGCGTACTCTTTTGCAAAATCACCCAACTCTCCAATCGGTGAATACTTTTTGAGAATGACTTCCCCGTCACGATCCACAAAAATCTCAAGCGGGTCGCCCTCACGAATGCGCAGTGTACGACGAATCTCCTTAGGAATCACGACCCGACCGAGGTCGTCAATTCGACGAACGATACCAGTTGCTTTCATGTCTTGTTGCCTCGCTTTCCCTGAGAAGTGGGTAGTGAATAGATGGTGGTTGGTTAGTTGTATTTTTTCCTCAAATTCTAATTTTAACTATGGGTGATGGTATCAATTTTTGCCAGTTGCTTCAATTACTCTCCCCCGGGTGGTAGCGAGTGATAATAGTATTTGCCCATGTTTGAAGAATATGCGAGAAAACGAAAAAACAGGGAAACGAATTCCCTGTTTTTCTTCGGACTTCTTATTTCTTTGCCGGAGCATCATTTTTGGACTGCGGGATGTTGAATTTCGTAATCAGCTTGTCCAGCTCGTTTTTGGCGAAAGTGTCGTACGCTTTCTCCAAAGAATTTGCGCGGAGCTGCTCTTTCATCTCATCAAAGGTCTTTTCTTTGCGATTCTCGACCTTAATAATATGGTAACCAAAATCAGTTTTTACTGGCGGGCCAACTTCACCGACTTTTTGTGTCAGGGATGCTTCTTTAAATTCTGGTACCCATTGGGTTACATCCTGGTCAGCGTACAAGCCTCCAGACTGCTTGCTGCCTGGGTCATCTGTGAACTCTGTTGCCAGCTTCGCAAAGTCTTCACCCTTTTTCAGGCGCGCTACCAAGTCGTTGGAGATTTTCAACGCCTCTTCTGGTTTGCGCTTTTCGGTAGAGATCAGGATGTGGCGAACAGAAGCAACGGTACGGGAAGCTTTGTCCATTTGATCATAGGTTTGCTTCAGCGTAGCATCGTCGATATTCTTTTTCATCACATTGATGGACTGGTTGATCAGATCCATCTGATTTACGATCATGTCCTTCGTTACGCCTTGGCCTTCTAAGAGCTTGTTGAATTGGGCTTCATCCTTGCCCAAAAAGCCCATGTACTGCGTTTTGATTTTCTCGAAGGTTTTCTCAGCGAGTTCTTTGGACTCTTTTTTCATAGCAGCGTCAGAACGGCTAGCCAAAACCTTGGTAGCTGTATACTCACGAGCATAAGCTTTCAGTGAGTTGCTATCAGCCATTTCAATCATGGTACCTTGTTGTGGGTTCATGAAGTTAATAACACGCAGGAACTCTTCGAACTCTTTTCCTGTTACAGTTCCCCCTTGATACTCTACAATGGCAGCTTTCTGATCTGCTGCGTAAGGCAGAGTGAGTTTAGGGAATTGTACCAAAGGATCGTTAGCAGCAGCTTGATTGCCGCCATCTGTCTGATTCGCTGGAGTTGTTGGATCTTGTTTCGCTTCTTCTGCTTTTCCGCCGCAACCAGTCATGAGTGCCACGACCAGAACAGCCGAAGATAGAATCGCTACAGAACGTTTCATAAATAAGGTTCTCCCTTCCCGGGCAAGCCCATTTTGTCAGTTAAGACACAGGGCTCTCCGTACCGGTGTCTCTTCGCACCTGGTGAAATTGACGCAGCAGCTTTTCAACCAACTGCACGCCCTCATCTTCTTTTAACCCCTTTACTTTAACAGCAATCGTGATCTGTTGTCCACCCGACAGCCCAACCCTCTTGCTCCAGTTACTGGTAAGGGCAAATAGAGCCCCACCATCGATGTTGTTGTTCTGACTAGGGTGCAGGAACAATTTAATCTCGTCCGGATTCTTTTGGCTAATTTCGGTGATGTGGTGCTTCAGGGCATACACACGTAAACGGGAAATGGTTAACAAATTATCAACCGGCTTCGGAACTGGTCCAAAACGGTCTAGCAGCTCGTCTGCCAAATCGTCGACGTCTTCCAATGTAGACACCGCGACAAACTTTTTGTACATCTCGATTTTTTGTCGGCTATCCGTAATGTACATCGACGGAATGTAAGCATCCAGTTGCAGATTGATCTCCACAGGTGTGACAATTTCGTGTTTGACTTCGCCCTTCAGCTCATCAATGGCCTCTTTCAGCATCTGGCTGTACAAGTCGAATCCGACCGTATTAATAAAACCATGCTGCTCCGCGCCCAGCAAATTACCCGCTCCACGAATGGACAAATCTCGCATCGCGATCTTGAAGCCAGAGCCGAGCTCGGTAAATTCCTTGATGGCTTGCAGACGTTTTTCCGCTACCTCTGTCAGCACCTTGTCCCGTTGATACGTAAAGTAAGCGTACGCAATTCGATTGGAACGACCTACCCGTCCACGCAGCTGATACAGCTGGGACAAGCCCATTTTGTCTGCATTGTAAATAATCAGCGTATTGACGTTCGGGATGTCCACCCCGGTCTCAATGATCGTCGTGCTGACCAACACGTCAAAATTCCCTTCCAAAAAGTCGAGAATGACGCCTTCCAGCTCGCTTTCGTTCATCTGCCCATGTGCTACAGCGATGCGTGCGTCAGGAACGAGCATCGAAATCTGCTCCGCCATCTGTTCGATTCCTTGTACTTGGTTGTAGAGGAAGAACACTTGCCCATCACGAGCCATCTCACGCTCAATCGCTTCGCGAACGAGAGCAGGACTGTAATCCATCACATACGTCTGTACCGGAAAACGATTTTCTGGCGGCGTTTCGATGACAGACAAATCACGCACACCGAGCATCGACATGTGCAAAGTACGTGGAATCGGCGTAGCGGTTAGAGTCATGACATCCACATTCGTTTTGATCTGCTTCAGCTTTTCCTTGTGGCTCACACCGAAGCGCTGCTCCTCGTCTACGATTAACAGACCGAGCTCGCGGAATGTCAGGTCTTTGGAAAGCAGACGGTGCGTACCGATGACGACATCGACTGTGCCTTCCTTCAGTCCTTTTAGTGTGGCATTCTGCTCTTTGCGCGAACGGAATCGGCTCAACACCTCCACGCGGATCGGATATTCCGCAAAACGCTCACGGAACGTCTCGTAATGCTGCTGGGCCAGAATCGTAGTTGGAACCAAAACGGCTACCTGTTTTCCATCCATGACAGCCTTGAAGGCAGCACGAATCGCAACCTCTGTCTTCCCGTACCCTACGTCCCCACAAACGAGGCGATCCATCGGACGTTTGCGCTCCATGTCCGCTTTGACTTCAGAAATCGCGCGGAGCTGGTCTTGTGTTTCCTGATACGGGAACATCGCCTCAAATTCACGCTGCTCTGTCGTGTCGGGAGAGAATGTATGACCGACAGCCGCTTCGCGGGCTGCGTACAGCTTGATCAAATCCTCGGCGATATCCTTTACAGACGACTGGACCTTGTTTTTGACGCGTTTCCACTCGCTGCCCCCCAAGCTGTAAATCTTCGGCTGTGCCTCTTCGCTCGCCACGTACTTCTGCACATGGTCGATTTGATCAATCGGAACAAACAGACTGTCTCCTGCGGCGTATTGAATATGAAGGTAATCTTTATGAATTCCGAGAATTTCCTTGGTTTCAATTCCGAGGTATTTTCCAATCCCGTGATTGACGTGCACGACGAAATCACCGGGCTTGAGCTCCAGATAGTTTTTGATACGCTCCGCGTTGTTCATCGTCTGCTGAACTTTCCGCGCCTTGCGCTGTTTCGCGGTAAATACTTCACCTTCCGTAATAACAACCAGCTTGTTTAACGGAAGCTCAAAGCCGGTCTGGAGGTTTCCTAAAATGATCGTAGGACGCCCCGGAGGTACTGTCTCCACGGCTTCTGTTAAAACATCCGCTTCCATTTCGTAGTCATGCAGGACACGCTCCAGTCGCTTCGCACGCTCCAAATCAGCTGCGACAAAGACGATCTGATCCTGGGACTTCTTCCAACGGGTCAGCTCTGTTTTTAGCACGTTCATCTGTCCATGGAAGTTTTGCATGGTACGACAAGTTAGATTTACGATGTTTTGTGGCTGGGTCTTCGGTGATTGTCTCAAAAATAGGGAGAGGTAAACGATCTGGCGCTTCTTCGTCGACACGATCTCGTCGTACGTGCGCGACAGGCTGAGATTGGCCATATATTCGCCCTGGATGATGCGTCCTGTCAGCCATTCCCCTTCTTCTTTTTGCAATTGTGCTGCCGTATCCAACACACGAGAAGGCTCATCAACGATCAGCAAGGTATCGGCAGGCATATAGGACAATAATGTATCACCAGTCGGGTAAATGACAGAGATGTACGAATACAGCTGTGCAAAACGCTGTCCCTGCTTCATTCTCTCTGCATCAGAGCCGATTCGCTCCATGACTTTTTCCTTGGCAGCCCCATCTTTCAAATTGGCGATGGTTTCCCCCAGCTTTTGTTCTAAGCGAACAGCCGATTCCTGCAATAACGGAGTCGAAGCGATCATTTCTTTTGCCGGACCGAGAATATAAGTCTGGACGGATTCCAATGACCGTTGGGAGAGCATGTCAAACGTACGAATCGAGTCGATCTCCACATCAAAAAGCTCAATCCGCACCGGCCACTCCGAATCGATCGGATACAAGTCGATAATTCCGCCGCGAATACTCATTTCTCCCTTGCGCTCGACCATGTCCACTCGCTCATAGCCAAGCTCAATACATCGGAGCAAAAAGGACTCGATATCGAGCTCATCACCGACGGACAACTGAATCTGTGCTTCCTTCCATACTTGCGGGGGAACGACCAAGCGACGCAAGCCAGCAAAAGGTGCAACCAAAAAACCCGTAAAGCCTTGGGCCAGACGGTTGAATACATGAATTCGCTGCGCCAGCATTTCAGGGCTGGCAATAGCAAGCTCAGAGCCAATCAGCTCATTACCGGGATAAAGCAACACCTGATCAGAGGGAACCAACTCGATCAAATCTTCGTATACTTTTTGTGCTTGGTACATGTTATGCGTCACTACGCAGACCGGACGATCTGACATTTGTTGCAATGACGCCATCAATACTTGCCGGGCGGAACCAGCTAAGCCAGAGACAAGCTGCTCATGTAGCCCCTTCTCCAAACCAGCCACGATTGTCCCGACGTTCGTGTCCTGTTTCATCGGGTTAATGATGACTTGCATTCACTAATCCCCTCTCTAATTCTTCTGTCAACTAAAATCAGAGCCTCGCTTACGTTCACAACAACCGCAGGTCAGCCATGCGAAAAGAAGCCTTAGCTCCCCAAGCTAAGGCCTTGTCAGTGCAAGCCTTCCTAATGCGTATCCACTTATTGAAGTGGGTTTCCGACTAGCGAAAGCTCTGGATGCTGAATCAGCGCTTCACGGCAATAGTCGCACGTGATGCTGACGACCGTATCTCCACTTTGTTCTCTCGATATTATAAGAGCACGTTCCTCCGGGGTCAAGGAATCAAACCCGAGCTGCGCTTCTGTTACTTGCGATTCGTCAAATTCTGCAATCTTCATGCCGCAGCAACGACATGTATAGCGTATGCTCATGCACATACCACCCCCATACTGTTCCTATCGCTTAGTATGGACGATTGGGTGGGAAATCATACTACTTTTTCAAGCTGTTGTAATGGTTCATGACCTTTAAAAACGACTCTCTTGTCCACATGGCGCATGCATCAGCAGCCAAGCTCACCGCTTCTTGAATGTCGGCTCTTTCCGCCACTGGAAACGTATTCAAAACATAGTCGCTGACGCTCCGCCCTGGTTCTGGACGACTGATCCCTACCTTGATTCGTTTAAACTCCTGTGTGCCCAAATGCTGAATCATAGACTTGATGCCGTTGTGCCCACCAGCGCTGCCCTTTTCTCGCAGACGAAGATGTCCGGTCGGCAAATCAAGATCGTCGTAGATGACGACGAGATCGTCCGGAATCAGTTTGTAAAACTTGAGGACTTCCGCTACCGATTCACCGGAGAGATTCATGTACGTCTGCGGCTTCACCAGCAGTACCTTCTCGCCTTCGATTCGTCCTTCGCCCACGAGTGCACGAAACTTGTTTTGCGTAACAGGAATTCCCCATTTGTCGCTAATCTTATCTATGGCCATAAAGCCAGCATTATGTCTGGTGTCTTCATATTTTTTGCCGGGATTACCCAATCCAATTATGACTTTCACGCTTATTCCCTCCTACTCTCTTCCCATTGTACTCGAATGGTCACGTGAACAAAAGGAAAAGGGCAGAGATGAAATCACCTCGCCCTTCTTTTACATGCCCTAATTTTATTCGTTAGCGGTTCCTGCTTTTTCGGCCACTGCTTCTGCCTCTTGCTCCGCATCGATTGATTCTTCGGACTTGGCCTTCACAGGCAGTACACTGATCAGCACTTCTGTGGATTCGAGGCCCAGATCTACTCCGGGTGGGACATTCAGATCGGAAACCAGTACGACATCCCCGATATTCAATCCGTCGACATCGACCAGAAATGATTCTGGTATATTACCTGGCAAGCAAGTTACTTCCACACTGTGGCGGATAAGGGTAGCCACACCTAACTCCGGATCTCCTGTCATGAGGACAGGGACAGACGTGTGTATTTTTTCATTCATATTGATCTTCTTAAAATCTGCATGCAAAATGTTCCCCTGCAAAGGATGCCGTTGCAGCTCATAAACCATGACATCGTGCGTGTTCCCGTCTACATTCAACCGGAATGGCTTGTTCGTCGACTGGTGACGCAGGGCAGCATCCAGCTCTCTTCCTTTGACCTGAATCGGCTTGTTGCCCATATCGCTGCCGTACATAATACCGGGAACCCAACCTTCATTGCGCAGTACCTTTACAGCATTGCCTGTCTTTTGTTCACGAGACTGTGCCTGTAATTGTTCCACAAAAAAACCTCCTTCGGACTGCTAGTAAAAGTTTCCTCACTAGCTTGTCCATCGGAGGTTTAGTTCAATCCCCTAATAGGGGATTGTATATTAATCGAACAACTTGCTTACGGAAAGCTCTTCGTGAACACGAATGATTGCTTCACCAATGATTGGCGCTACAGAAAGAACGGTAATCTTATCGATAATTTGTTCTTCTGTCAGCGGGATTGAGTTGGTCACAATCAGTTCCTTGATCTTCGAGTTAGCAATACGCTCGATAGCAGGACCGGACAGAACTGGGTGCGTGCAGCATGCATATACTTCACGTGCGCCTGCTTCTACAAGTGCACTTGCAGCCAGTGTGATCGTTCCAGCGGTATCGATAATATCGTCGATGATGATCGCTGTTTTGCCTTCGATGTTACCTACGATGTTCATTACTTCGGCTACGTTTGGTTCTGGGCGACGTTTGTCAATAATGGCAATAGGCGCTTCCAGACGTTCTGCCAATTTACGAGCACGGGTCACTCCACCGTGATCCGGAGATACGACAACGATATCTTTCAGACCTTTTTCAGAGAAGTGTTTGCCCAAGATAGGCACACCCAGCAGATGATCAACCGGAATATCGAAGAAGCCTTGGATTTGTGTTGCGTGCAAATCCATCGTAATCACACGTTGTGCACCTGCTGTCTCGATCAGGTTCGCAACCAGCTTAGCCGTGATCGGATCGCGTGCGCGTGCTTTACGATCTTGACGAGCATAACCGTAGTAAGGAATGACCACGTTAATACTCTTAGCCGAAGCGCGTTTCAATGCATCGACCATGACCAAAAGCTCCATCAAATGCTCATTAACGGGAGCAGACGTTGGCTGAATGACAAATACGTCACAACCGCGAACGCTTTCATTGAGTTTGAGTTGGCATTCGCCATCACTAAAGCGCACTACTTGTGCGTTTCCGAGTGGTACACCGATGTGTTCGGCGATTTCTTTTGCCAGTTCCGGGTTTGCGTTGCACGTAAATACCTTCAGTTTTGGGTCGCGGTAATTAGCCATGATCTTCTCAAGAACCTCCCGTTATGATTGCTTTTTGCCCTTGCGAGGCAGTTTGTTCGCGTAATCGATTTTATTCACTTGACGCTCACGTGCGATCGCAAGCGCATTATCTGGCACATCTTGATTAATGGTCGATCCAGCAGCTACATAAGCATTTTGTCCAACTGTAACTGGCGCAACCAGATTGCTGTTGCATCCGATGAATGCTCCATCTTTTACTGTTGTTTTATGTTTCACTGCGCCATCATAATTGACGGTAATCGTTCCACAGCCAATATTGACTCCGTCTCCGATCTCCGCATCTCCTACATAGCTGAGATGAGGAACCTTCGTACCGTCACCAATTTTCGCATTTTTCAATTCCACGAAATCACCGATTTTGGCATTGCGTCCAATCTGTGTTCCTGGTCGAACATAAGCAAATGGACCAACAGAAGACTCGCTTTCCACACTCGAATCAACCAGCACAGAGTAAGAAATGGTCACGCCACTCGCTACGTTCACATTCGTCAGATCCGCTTGGGGTCCGATTACACAATCAGCTCCAACGGTTGTTTGTCCACGCAGGAAAGAACCTGGGTGGATCACGGTATCTGCCTCAATCTTCACATCCGCTTCGATGTACGTAGAAGCTGGATCGATGATTGTCACACCATTTCGCATGTGACCAGTCATAATACGTTTTTTCATGTAGGCTTCTGCTTCCGATAGCTGTACACGATCGTTAACACCCATCGTTTCCTCCGGGTCAACCGCTTCGTATCCAACTACCTTTTCACCTGCATCACGCAAAATACCGACAACGTCTGTTACATAGTATTCGCCTTGTGCGTTGTCATTTTTCACTTCCGCCAAGGCTTTCCATAATTTTCGGTTGTCATAGCAGTATATGCCCGTATTAATTTCTCTGATCGCCCGTTCCGCTTCCGTAGCATCCTTATGTTCCACGATTCGCAATACTTCGCCCGCCTCATTGCGCACGATACGCCCATAACCTGTTGCGTCAGGTAACACGGCGGTTAATACCGTTGCAGCCGCTTGCTGCTCCTCGTGATAGGTCAGCAAGGCCGACAACGTAGTCGCTGACAAGAGGGGAACGTCTCCATATAAAAGAAACGTAGTTCCTTCTTTATCCTGTAAAAACGGCGCTGCCTGCGAAACGGCATGTGCCGTTCCCAACTGTTCTTCTTGCAGTGCATAAGTAACGTCCTCGCCTAGTTTGGCGCGGACAGCGTCAGCACCATGACCTACGACGACAACGATATCCTGAACCTGCATGGATGCCATCGTATCGACTACATGCTGAACCATAGGCTTTCCGCACACAGGGTGCAGGACTTTGTACAGCTTCGATTTCATCCGTGTACCCTGACCAGCAGCCAGAACCACGGCATGGATCTTAGACATGTCAACCCTCCATCGTAGAAGTTCCACAATGACTATATCCTAATTCATATGTGGATTTCAAGACAATCGATACAGGATTATGCCCGATTCCTTGCATTGCCAGTAGTTAGACACAAGGCAGACAACATTTAATTTTCTGACAGAAATGTGATATATTGTTGGGCGAAAGGGGTTATTTGAAGGAGGTAGGATGAGATGAGTGCAGAGATATACTTGCTGACTGGATATTTAGGAAGCGGAAAAACCACCCTATTGCAAAAGTGGCTGACTCATTTGCGCATCACAGACCAGAAAGTAGTCGTCTTGATGAATGAAATGGGGGAGGAAGATATTGACGGGGAACAATTGCAAGGCTTCGGCTTTCCTGTCAAAAAAATGCTTGATGGCTGCATATGCTGCTCGATCAAGGGCGAGCTGACGGAAGGCTTGAAAGATATTATGAACGCCATTGCGCCAGACCGAATCCTCATCGAGACTACTGGCGTAGCCGATCCACTTGATGTCATCGATACGATTACCCATCCAGAGCTGTATGATCGACTGGAGTTAAAAGGGACCATTAGTGTTGTCGACGCTTCTCGCTTTCTAGACCTCAACTCACGATTCTCCTCGACTGCCACTCTGGTCAAAACGATTCGAAACCAAGTGCGTTACGCAGACCTGCTTCTTTTGAACAAAACCGATTTGACCAGTCCTGATGTCATAGAGCGGGTCAAGCAAAAGCTCAGCGAAATCAATCCAATCGCACCCATACACGCTACTGTTCAGGCAGAAATAGAAGTCTCCCGGCTTTTATCTGTCAAACGCACCGTTCATGAGCGATCGCTCGACAACGAGACAAACCGCCCCATTGCCGTACAGAAAAGCATCGGACGAATGTCAACGATGGACAGGCTCAAGCAATCCCTTGGCCTGAAAACAAGCCAACCCTCTCTCTACAATAGTATCGAAACGTTTTCCTATGTATTCACCGGTCCCGTAGACGCGAAAAAATTCGAGGACTTTCTATACGATCTCCCCAAAAATGTCTATCGGGCAAAAGGCTACGTCCAGTTCCACGGAAAGCCCGAGCTGATCTCGTTTCAACATACCGATAATCAGGTGCTCCTGTTCCCTTTTGAAAATTTCGGACCGAAAATGGTAGCTGTTTTCATCGGGGAAGGAATGGATAAAGAAAATATTTTGAACGACCTAAAGAAATGTTATGGTTAACGGACGCCGAAGCACCCTGCCGCAAGTGACAGGGTGCTTTGAGTATAAGGACTTTTTAAGCACCAGCTTCGATAGTGCTTTCTTCCTCTTGACCTACGCGGTCGTATTCTGTGAGAACTGCTGCCTGAATTTTTTCACGGGTAGTTGAAGAAATCGGATGTGCAATATCGCGGAATTCTCCATCTGGTGTACGCTTGCTCGGCATAGCTACAAACATACCATTGTTTCCGTCAATGACACGGATATCATGAACCACAAATTCATGGTCAATTGTAATGGATGCAATCGCTTTCATCCTACCATCCGTATTCACTCGGCGAAGTCTTACGTCTGTTACTTCCATCTAGTTCACTCCCTTTATCTATGTAACGCGTTTAGGATTATTTCCACCCGCTGGGTAAATATTCCTGCTTATCTTTGTGCAATTTTTGAAAAAATATATAAATATGTTTTTATGTCATTTTTTGGAAACATTTTCCGCAGGTACAAAAACAGCCCAATGCGCGTGGCATCAGGCTGTTTTCCATTTTTTTCTATTCGATATAAGCTACGATTTCGATTTCGACTTTTACATCACGCGGCAGGCGTGCCACTTCCACAGTGGAACGAGCTGGCTTGTGATCGCCAAAATATTGGCCGTACACTTCGTTCAGTTGACCAAAATCATTCATGTCCTTGATGAATACGGTCGCCTTTACTACATTCGTCAGGTTGCCACCGGCTTCTGCCAGTACCGCTTGAAT
The DNA here is from genome assembly GCF_006715575.1 of Brevibacillus sp. AG162. Lineage (NCBI taxonomy): Bacteria > Bacillati > Bacillota > Bacilli > Caryophanales > Paenibacillaceae > Brevibacillus > Brevibacillus sp. AG162. The sequence continues at coordinate 78,037 of NZ_VFNO01000014.1, read as the reverse complement.
GTTGGAAAAAACCTGATGGGTTTGCTCCACGACGTCACCTTCTACCAAAGTGCCGTCTGCACGCAGCGGAATTTGACCCGATGCAAAAAGAAATGGACCTACCTTTGCAGCTTGGCTGTAAGGCCCAATAGCGGCAGGAGCCTTGTCAGTTGAAACAAAAGAGATTGCCATACCTATCTACTCCCCTCTTTTTTCAAAAAAACTGCCCAGCTCTATTTCGATTTGCTTGCCCTTGAAGTCTACATCCTGAAGTTTTGCAAGCGATACATATTCATCTACCAAACGCTCAGAAACATCCGCTGTCGTTTCTACCAGTACGCCGCATCCTACTACGGTTGCTCGGAATTCCTGCAACAGATCAATCATGCCCCGCAATGTCCCGCCAGCTTTCATAAAGTCGTCCACAATGAGGACGCGAGACTGTTCGGCCAAACCGCGGCGAGCGAGTGACATGGTTTGAATTCGTTTACTGGAACCCGATACATAGTTAATGCTCACTACTGAACCTTCCGTCACCTTGTTGTCACGGCGGACAATCACAACAGGCACATTCAAAAACATAGCCGTCGCATACGCAAGTGGAATCCCCTTTGTTTCCACCGTCATGACGACATCCACATTTTTATCCGCATAAGCGGTTGCAAAGAGCTTTCCGATCTTCGCCATCGTTTGTGGATTTCCGAGAATGTCGGACATGTACAAGTATCCACCTGGCAAAAGCCTCTCTGGATTAGCGAGTTGACCGATCAGTTCGCGCATGAAGTGAAGGGCCTCTTCCGTTTTGACCTGTGGAATATACTTCACTCCGCCTGCCGCTCCCGCCACCGTTTTCAACAAGCCTACCCCTTGGACTTCAAAAGCCTCTTTGATGATAGACAAGTCTTCACTGATGGATGATTTCGCTGCGCCGTATTGTTCCGCGAACAGAGTGAGAGGAGTCAGCGTATGGGGATGGGCGAGCAAGTGCTGCGTCATGTCAACCAGACGTGCACTTCTGCGCAATTTCTTCATGGCTCTTCCTCCAAAACCGAATATTATGCTGATAATGTATCATTTCCATACGGGTTTATGCAAGTATTTCCCCATCTTGAGCGCCTAACATTCGGACAACAAACACATCTTTGACAAAACCTCGCAACGCGTTGTAGATCCGATGCACTTTCGCTTCCTTTTGCACAAGAGCAAACACAGTAGGGCCGCTGCCAGACATCAGGACACCATCTGCCCCCGAAGCGATCATGAGATCCTTGATTTGTCTTACTTGTGGATGGAGCGAGAGCGTGACGTTCTCCAACACATTTCCAAGAGATTGGCACATGAGTGAAAAGTCTTGGGTCGCGATGGCTTGCAGCATTTGTTTGGTATCGGGATGATTATCGATCTGGGCAACACGCAGGTTTCCGTATACATCCGGGGTAGATACTCCGATCGGCGGCTTAGCTAGAATCACCCAGCACGGTGCAGGCGCTCCCAGGTGCGCGATCTGTTCGCCACGCCCTGTCGCCAGCGCTGTTCCACCATAAACGCAAAATGGCACATCAGAGCCAATCTCCGCTCCGATTTTAGCCAGCTCATCTCTGGTCAACCCGAGATTCCACAATTGGTTCAAGCCGCGCAGTGTTGCCGCTGCATCACTGCTGCCACCTGCCAGTCCAGCCGCAACCGGAATTTGCTTGTCGATATACAAGTGTACGCCCTGGCGTACTTGAAATTTTTCTTTCATGAGCGTTGCCGCTTTATATGCGTGGTTACGGATATCATCCGGTACGAAGCTGGCAGAACAGTCCAGCGTAATCTCACCATCTTCGCGTAGAGTCATGTCCACACGATCTGCCAAGTCTACGGTTGTCATCACCATTTCTACTTCGTGATAACCGTCCGGCCGTTTGGCAAGCACGTCGAGAGTCAAATTAATTTTGGCCGGAGCTTTGACCGAGATACGCACGTAATTCACCTCTGCCTACTTTCTAAATTTCCTAGTCTCTTATTGTAGCATAGGCAAACTCTCCCATGCCACTTGATCAATTAAAAAGAATAGGATCGAGATCATTATGGGTATTTCGAAAATTCAGCTCCCTTTATAGAAAAAAAGCCGGGATGCCCCGGCCCTTGTCAACGAGTGTTTATATGGTGAGAAACGTTCGTACGGTCAAACCCAAACGTTACAATCGCTTAGCGGCTAATGCTTCCTCAGCAAGCTGAACAGCGCGCTTGACCATGTTACCCGCGTCCCGTGTCGTGATGCCTCCCCAACCCTCGGCTTTTACCGTATCGTAAAACCCAAGCTCTTTGGCCAGCTCCATCTTAAACTGCTCTGACATCAGTCCTCGTCTGCGACCCATAGCACCCTCCTTCTCGTTGACAGGCTTAGTGTGCTCCATACCGTTCTTTTTATTGCCTCAACCAAATGTTCAGAGCTTTTCGATATAAAAAACAAAACAGTAGAACCCAAAAGGGCTCTACTGTTGTACAAATGTGATGCGGATGTGCTCGTTTTCGCGGCACACCGTCAATTCTACTGTTTCCGTCAAGATGTCAGCATAGCTGTAAGATACCCGCTCAAAGAGTTGGTCGTCATCCAGCTTTACCACAAACACAGATGGGTAAGTTTCTTCGAGGATGCCACTACGTTCAACGGTTTTGCGGCGACCGCCATTAGCCTTAAGCAGGATGCGCTCACCAATGTGTCCGTCTAAACTACGTTTAATGTCAAGTAACGCGTTTCTTGCCATTGTTCCATCCACCTCGCTTACATCTATTATAACAGCTCCCTTATATTTTGTCAAAGAAATAAAAAATTATAGCAACCCTGCCGATATTTTGTCAACGGGGTTTTTTTCATAAAAAACGTAGATATTTGTCAAATGATATGCATAAAGGGAATAAACACGCAAAAACCCCCATTCTTTGGGAATCTCGCCCAAAAATAAGGGGGTCGTCTACACGATTTACGTAATCAGTCCGCGGCGCATACCTTCGTTCGCTAGGCGGGCAAATTCGTCCAAACTAAGTGTTTCACCACGTCGGGTCGGATCGATCCCGATGTCAGTGAGCATCTGTATTACTTCATCCTTTTGGGTTTTAGGAAACAGTCCATTCATCAGGTTGTTCAACAATGTCTTCCGGCGCTGTGCAAACGAGCTGCGTACCACCCGGAAAAACATATCCTGATCGTCTACTTCCACTGGCGGACGATCTCTTACCTTTAAGCGAATCACTGCCGAGTCGACATTCGGACGTGGAACAAACACACTAGCAGGCACAATCATCGCTACTTCTGTATCTGCATAAAATTGAGCTGCGACTGATAGAGAGCCATAGTCTTTCGTTCCTGGTTTGGCTGCAATTCTCTCAGCCACTTCCTTTTGAATCATGACCACGATGTTTTCGAGGGGCAATCTCTCTTCCAGCAGCTTCATCAGGATCGGTGTCGTCACATAGTAGGGCAAATTCGCCACTACACTCAGCTTTTCCACTCCTGTCATCTTTTCTTCTATTAACTTCTTCAGATCCAGCTCCAGTACGTCCCCATGAACGACTTCAATATTTTCATAAGGAGAGAGCGTGTCCTGCAAAATAGGCAAAAGACGTTGGTCGATTTCAATCGCCATCACTTTTTTGGCTGCTCGTCCCAATTGTTCCGTCAGCGCACCGATACCGGGCCCAATTTCAATCGCTCCCTTTTCCTTGGTAAGGTCTGCCTCTGAAACGATGTTATGTAAAATGTTCGTGTCTATCAGGAAGTTCTGGCCCAGACTCTTCTTAAAAGAAAAGCCATACTTCTCCAATATTTCTTTTGTACGCGTAGGTGTGGCAATATCCTTGCCCGCTATTTGGGTCATGGCTTACTCCCTCTCTTTATTGATGGCCGTAATGGCTGCTTCGAATTCTGCTCGACTGATTTGGAAGGCATTGAGCCGCTGCAGCATTTGCTTGGCATTGGCGTATCCAATCCCCAATGCTTCTCCCAGCTTAATTCTGCGTTCTTTGGCGTCTACTCCGGACGTCAGGCCATTTGCCAACAAATCGTCAGAGGTAATCTCTCCAGCCGTTTCCGCCATTTCGGTACGTACTTCTGAGAGCGCACGAATAATCACGTCAGGTGTCGCGTTCTCAACGCCGATATCGCCCTTTTTGGTCCCATCCTCCTGGGTAATAAATGCGTGCTTGCAGCCTGGAACTGACTTGCTGATAATTTTTCGGATGCGCTCCCCTTGATAATCAGGGTCTGTGAAAATAATAACACCGCGTTTTTGTTGTGCCAGCCTGATTTTTTCAATCGTTCTTTTATGAATCGCAGAACCGCCAGTTTCAATCGTATCGGCATTAACCGCACGCTTGATAGCTGCGGTATCGTCTCGTCCTTCCACCACGATGACTTCTTTGATCTTCATCATGTGCTCCCACTTTCGTACAAAGTCGGTACGATACTAGTGTTCCAAAAAAAATCGTACCCAAAGCCAAAAATACATGTAACATTTGGCAAAAGAGGATCGTCTTACTAACAAACAGCTTATCACAATTACCATAGAGGAAACAGAAGAACAGGAGCAATCGCTCCTGTCCTAAGGCTTCTGTGGTCCAATGATATATACAGTTTTGTTGCGCTTTCGACCGAATTTCCTCGCCTCGGATTCCGTGCCTACGAATACGTCGATTTTGCCACCTTTCATGGCACCGCCCGTATCTTCAGCTCGACGATACCCAACACCTTCAATGTACACCCACCATCCATACGGAATGACTTTAGGATCTACAGCGATTGTGTGACCAACCTTGGCTTTTACCCCTGTCGATGTGCGTCCATAGCCCGGCGAGCTTGGGTGTTTGCCACCTCCCGCAGGAGTATAAGCAGTCAGGGTAACCCCGTTCAGTACTTTTTTCGGCCTAAACACTTTTCCACCACGCGAGACCGGACCCGCTGCAGAAGCAACCAGGACCCGATCTGGTTGACCCTTTTTCTGCAACGTTGGGACTGCGGTACCCACGGCTACGACATTATCTTTCTTCGGTACAAGGACATCTCTTTTGACCAGATCACGGGAGACTTCTTTTCCATCTTCCATGACTAGCTTGTAGTGTGCAATTGCCTTACCTTCTTGCCCGCTCTGTAATACGCGGGTCTTACCTTTTTCCAGCGCTGGATCATTTTTGCGTATTTCTTGAAAGGTGACTCGCTCATCGACTTTTACCATTTTCTCAACAACCCGCTTAACGCTGATCGAGGAGTCCTTGGTAAGTGTAGCGGTCAATGCCGGTTCTACCCGGTCCTTCTCACCTAGCACGATGCCGCCGTCCTTCAACGCACCAGCAACATCACGACTAAGTGTCTCTATCGTTTTTTTCTGCCCGTCAACCTGGATTGGTATGGACCAGGTCGTATATAAAGTAATGAGTGCTCCGTCTTTTAGCTTCGTCTCTGGTGTCGGTTGAAGGGAATCCTTTTCCGTTACCGTAATGTTTCTCTCGGTTAAGAACTGCTCAACGGTCTTGGCTTTTGTAGCGACCGTCTTGCTTTCTCCGTCCAACGAAAAAGTGACCTGTTTTGGCTGAGTAGCCTGGGCAGAGAAATAGCCAATCATGGGAACGAGGACAAGAGCAAGGCAGCCAAACATGACTAACCCACGATTCTTATACCTATCCCATATCGCGCGTAACTCCATTTCCCACACTCCTTTTCCTAGAAAAGCACAAGGCTCTTCTTATCTAGCCAGGTAAGGGTCGATGTAATTGCACTAATATTCTGGAAGTGGCCGGTACTTCACAAGGTCGGCTTTGATTGTATTTCACTTTCCCGGCTTTGTCAAATTTACCCTCCCTTTTGGCTGAAGCGATAATGGTATCAGACTAGCAAAATAGGCATGGCGAATGGTAGCAGAAACCTGTCGAGAAGCCATGTCGGATGGACAATAATCGTTCGACACATTGTTCATCGTATGCGTCGACAAAATAGAGTAGAACCCGGTTACCTCACACAAAAAAACGGGAAATCACGATTGATCACGTGATTTCCCGTTTTTATTTTCGTGTAGGAAATATATAAGTGACAGTCGCTTATATATTTCCGGAGCGCATGAAAACTGTCCGCTTAAACGCGGTCGCACTTCCTGGAAATGCCTCGATACAGGTTTACTTAACCGTTCATGCGAAAAAGACGTCTGGCATTGTCTGCGGTAATTTGTGCCATTTCCTCGTAAGACAAGCCATGAATGTTCGCCATTTCCTCACAGACGTAGCGCACATATCCACTTTCATTTCGCTTTCCGCGGAAAGGATGCGGCGTGAGATAAGGGCAATCCGTCTCTATCAACAACTTGTCTAGCGGTACCTTCGCTGCTACTTCTTTTGGCTGCTTGGCATTTTTGAACGTAAGCGGACCACCGAACGAAATGTAAAAATTCATATCGAGTGCCTGCTTCGCCGTTTCCCAGCTACCAGAGAAGCAATGCATGATGCCGCCAACATCCGCTGCCTTCTCTTCCTTCAGGATCGTCAAAACGTCTTGGTGCGCATCGCGATTGTGGATGATGATCGGCATGTCGAGCTTGCGAGCCAGACGAATCTGCTTGCGGAATGCCTCTGCCTGCACAACACGTGGCGACGTATCCCAGTAGTAGTCCAAGCCCATTTCACCCAATCCCACTACTTTCGGATCACGACTGAGTTCCTCGATCCATTCTAGATGTTCGTCCGTCATGTCCTTGGCGTCTTGCGGATGCCAACCGATGACGGCGTAAATAAAGTCATACGCATGAGCCAAATCCATGCAGGTTGGAATTGTTTCAGCGTTGAATCCGATGTTCACAATCGTACTGACGCCATTTTCCTGCGCACGAGCAATGACGTCTGCACGATCTTCATCGAATTCCTTCGCATTTAGATGAGCATGGGTTTCAAATAACAAGATGGGTCCTTCCTTTCCTTGCCCTCGTTACTTCACGATTGCTCCGTTTGGCATACTTGGGTCAACAGTCGCAAGTGTCAACTGATCTCCTGCCGATGCTGCCAAGATCATCCCTTGAGACAGCTCACCGCGAAGCTTCACTGGCTTCAGGTTGGCTACGAGGATCACTTTTTTGCCGACCATATCTTCTGGGGAGTAGTATTTTGCGATACCAGAAACGACCTGGCGCTTCTCGTAGCCGAGATCCAATTGCAGAACCAACAGCTTGTCAGCATTTGGATGCTTGGCACATTCCACTACCTGTGCGACGCGCAGCTCTACTTTTCCAAAATCGTCGATGCTGATTTCTTCTTTTGCATCAGTTGGTTTGTCAGTTGCGGCTTCTGTTTGGTTGGTGTTTGTTTCGCTCACAGGTGCTTCCCCTTTCAAAGCTGCTTGCTTTTTCTTGTTTTCCTCCGCTTGGCGGCGTGCCTCTGCTGTCGAATCGTCGATGAAAGCCAGTTCCGCTTGAACATCCAGACGAGGGAAGAGCAATTCTTTACGGCTAACGGTGCTTCCAGCAGGCAATCCACCCCATACACTTGCAGATTCCCAGCTCGTTGCTTCTTCATTGCCCAAAATACCCAGTTGGTCCCAAATTTTCGCTGGTGCTTTGGTCATAAACGGTTGGATCAGCACGGAGCTAATACGGATGCTTTCCACCAAATTGTACATAACGGTTGCCAGACGACCTTTGGTTTCTTCGGATTTTGCCAAATTCCAAGGCATGGTCTCGTCGATGTATTTGTTTGTACGTCCCACCAGTTCCCAGATGTGAGCCAGTGCATTGGAGAAGCGCATTTCTTCCATGTGCTCTTCCACCAGCGCCTTCGTTTTCATCGCGAGGCCGATCAAGCTGTCATCCGGCTCTCCTGCATCCTGTGGAGCTGGAACGATACCATCGAAATATTTCTCAATCATCGTAGCGGTACGGCTCAGCAGGTTTCCGATGTCATTAGCCAAGTCGTAGTTCAGGCGCTGTACGAACGATTCTGGCGTGAAGATGCCATCCTGACCGAAGTTGATTTCACGAAGCAGGAAGTAGCGAACGCCGTCAGAACCGTAACGGTCGATCAAAACTTTCGGGTCAATGACATTCCCCTTGGATTTGGACATTTTTCCATCTGGCATCAGAAGCCAGCCATGACCAAAAATTTGTTTTGGCAAAGGAATATCCAGTGCCATCAACAGGATTGGCCAGTAGATCGTATGGAAGCGCAAAATGTCTTTTCCAACCATGTGAACATTGGCTGGCCAGAAGTTACGGTATTTGCTGTCATCCTCGGACAAGTAGCCGAGAGCAGAAATATAGTTCGTCAATGCATCGATCCATACGTAAATAACGTGCTCCGGATCGCTTGGCACCTTGATTCCCCAGTCAAACGTACTGCGGGATACGGACAAATCCTGGAGACCTGGCTTCAAGAAGTTGTTGATCATTTCATTGCGGCGGCTCTCTGGCTGGATAAACTCAGGATTCGCTTCAATGTGCGCAAGCAGTCTGTCTTGATATTTGGACATGCGGAAGAAGTAGTTTTTCTCCTTCACTTTATTCACTTCGCGTCCACAGTCTGGGCAAATATATCCATTATCGGTTTTACATTGAGTTTCTGTCCAAAATGCCTCGTCAGGTACACAGTAGAAGCCCTCGTACTCGCCCAAGTAAATATCACCTTGATCGAGCAGGCGCTGGAACACTTTTTGTACGACTTCTTTATGACGAGGCTCAGTGGTACGGATGAAATCGTCATAAGAGATGTCCAGCTTTTGCCACAAGTCCTTTACCCAATCGACAATCGGATCGATGAATTCGAGCGGTTGCTTGCCATCCTCGGCTGCACGCTCCTGGAGCTTTTGTCCATGCTCATCTGTTCCTGTCAGGTAATACACATCATAGCCGCGCAAGCGCTTGTAACGCGCCAAAGCATCACATGCAATGGTAGTGTAAGCGTTACCGATGTGAAGCTTGTTGCTTGGATAGTAAATCGGTGTCGTGATGTAATAAGTAGGTTTCATTGCAACTATTCCCCTCCTGTTTACGTTTATTAAAATAAGGAAAAGCCCACCCCAAAAAAATTGGGGCGAGCTCTATCTCGCGGTACCACCCAAACACTCCGTTCCCTCACGGAAAACGGACTTGGTGAGTCAAAACATGACTCTACCCGTAACGTGGGCATACGTCACAAACTACTAGGTACGGTCAATGCCGTCACTGTTCATCTGCAAGACTCAGGGTCCATGTTCAGCTTGCTCGCTTATACCGGTTTTCAGCTACCCCGGCTCTCTGAAATAAGGAGGATCGGCTTACTCTTCCCATCATGGTCGTTTGCTATCATTTGCTGTATTTATCCTCTATTGTACACGACCAACCTGTTTTGTAAACATCCTAGGCAAGCCCATTTTCCTAAGGAATTTTATCACTCGCTCCATGCCAACTTTACAAATTACAAGCGTAAAAGGGAAAACTTGGAGTTTTTGTCGAATCTCCATGTTGTGTTTCGACATTCGTCGACTTGTTCGACACCCAATACTCCCAGTAAATTTTATCCATAAAAATTTCCATATCACTTCCATCATTCCGAGAAACACCGATTTAACAGCATTTTCGTTTTGAAAAAACATTTTGCTTTTCAAGGAATTGTCAAAATCATGTTGACACCTTTGGGAATGGCTGGTATGATTATCCCAACAGAAAATGTCGAATATTGACGATAAATGATGAGTGTATAACAATAGCATCGACATATACAGATTTTGGGAGGAGATTTTAGCTATGATGAAATCAACCGGTATCGTTCGCAAAGTAGATGAATTGGGTCGTGTTGTTATTCCAATCGAATTGCGCCGCACTCTGGGTATCGCTGAGAAAGATGCTTTGGAAATCTACGTTGACGGAGAGCGCATCATCCTGAAAAAGTATGAGCCTGCATGTATCTTCTGTGGAAACGCTGATAAAGTATCTCACTTTAAAGGTAAAATTGTGTGCCAAGATTGCCTGACTGAAATGCCTGTTAAACGCTAATATCATTTGATTACATAAACATGCCTTTGTGGGACGAGCCTCACGAAGGCTATTTGTTTGCTATTTTTTCTTCAACAGTGCTCGGAAGAAGAACAGCCTGGGTACATACAAATCAGAATAAACCACATCTGCCGGCATTTCAAAGGATACTTCGCCAGAAAACTGTAGTCCAACCTCTCCCAAAACTTGCTGTAGCCGCGCTAAATTGATCAGCGGGTAATCAAAAGTGAGTACGAGCTCCCCATCGTCTTTTAACACTCTGTGAAATTCGCGAAATGCTTGCACCATGATCGGGTCTTCGAGATGTTCGAGAACAGAGATGCAAAATACAGTATCAAACTTTTGATTCGAGTATGGCAAGTAGGTCAAATTGGCTCGACAATAATGAATACCCTCAAAATAATGTGCAGGCAAGCTGTCTGCTACTCTTTTCCCAAATACGTCCACAATATCTTGATAGATCGCTTCCTTAAACAATATCCGATTATCGAGATCACAAGCGTGTACTTCTCGACAATGATCAGCCAAATAAAATTTAAATGGGTGGCAGATCCCGCATGCCGAATCGAGCACGACGTCATTCGGTTTGGCAAACTGTTTGGCCCAGGCATATTCGTACGGTCTACTGTTCCATGTAACCGGCAGCGTAAATATGAAGTGATCATCCTTTTCATCTGTATTCACAATAAAACGAGAATCACGAATACTCACCGCTGATCCCCCCATCTATTCCTTCCGAAAACACCGTCAGCGCTCCCTACCATCGTATTCACATACACTGTCGACATGACGAAAAGAAAAAAGCCGACCGTATCGGCCAGCTTTGCTCACTCATTACCTTCTATTCACGATGATATTCGTTGTAAACATCTCGTTTGGATACGTTCCGATCATCGGCTGCTTGCTTGATGGCTTCCTTTTTCCCCATGCCTTGTGCGCAGTAATGATCCACGTGCTCCACGATACTCAGCGACTGCCACCAGGTATCATCAGCTTCCGCTTCCAGGGGACCGGTGTTCCCTTCGACAATGACACAAAACTCACCGCGCACCTCGCCGCTTCTGAGCCATTCCAGCAGCTCGTCCAACGTCCCACGCACAAATTCCTCGTAGCGCTTTGTCAGCTCTCTTGCCAGGACAGCTCGCCGATTCCCCCACACTTCCTGCATGGCAGCAAGCGTCTTTTCCACCCGATGGGGAGCTTCATAAAAAATCAGCGTTTCTGGATATCGCTTCAGTCGTTCCAGCTCTTCGCGTCTTTCTTTGTTTTCGCGACCCATAAATCCGCAAAATACGAATCGATCCGTGGGAAGACCGGAAGCGATCAACGCTGTCAATGCCGCATTGGCACCTGGAACGGGGATGACAGGAAATCCCGCTGCGGTCGCATCTCGTACCAGCTCCGCACCCGGGTCGGAAATAGCCGGCAAGCCAGCGTCACTCACTAAGGCAATTTTCTTGCCCTCGGCAAGCCACTGCAACAACCCATTCCCACTTGCTTCCTTATTATGCTCGTGATAGCTGACCGTACGTTTTTCGATCTGAAAATGATTCAGCAGCTTTCTCGTCTGGCGCGTATCTTCACACGCGATGACATCGACTTCACGCAACGTATTTAGACACCGCACCGTGATATCATCGAGATTACCGATGGGTGTAGCCACCAAATAAAGGACTCCTGCTTCTTCTGACGCAAAACTGCGTTGCACATTCATTCGGAGGCCCCTCCAATCAATTCTTCTTTTTTCTTGCGCGTTAATCGTTTGATGCTCTCTTCACGCTTGAGACCCCAGGAACGGTCTGCTCCTTCTTCCCAATAGAGCAGCTCCACTGGCCCGCGGCCTCTCGTATACTTGGCACCCTTTCCTTCATTATGAGCAGCCAAGCGACGGATCAGCTCTGTCGTATATCCGGTGTAGAGTGTCCCATCCGCACAAGACAGGATGTAGACATAGTGACTCTTACTCGAGGGAATCTCGTCTGCCATAATAGATTTCCTGTAGCTCTTCACAGTATTGCTCTCCATTTTCATACACAATCAGCGGCGGCTGAATTCTCAGCTCCGGCTTTCCACCCCTTATTCCCTCGATCAGAACCATATTCGGCTCTGCTTCCCTACGCGGATAAACCAGACGCATCCGTTTCGGCTCGATGCCGTATTGGCGCATAAGCGAAACGATGTCGATCAAACGTGTGGATCGATGTACGAGCGCCAGCTTCCCACCGGTTTTTAGCAACTGACTCCCCACGCGAATGACATCCTCCAAGGACAGCATAATTTCATGACGGGCAATCGCAAAGTGCTCGCTGATGTTTTTCTCCCCGCTCGTCGCAGGCATATACGGCGGATTGCATGTGATCAAATCGTACTTCCCGTGCCCGAACAACGACACTGCATCCTTCACATCGCCGTGATGCATCGTAATTCGTTCGTTCAAACCATTCAATGTCACATTGCGGCTCGCCATACTGAACAAACGCTCTTGAATTTCGATTCCATCAAAACTGGCTTCCGGCGTACGCGTGGTCATAATGAGCGGTATAGCTCCGTTGCCCGTGCACATATCCAATACTTTTCCGCGCTTTGGCACCGATGCGAATCGCGCCAAAAGAACCGCGTCCATTGAAAAGCAAAACACTTCGTGGCTCTGGATTATTTTCATTTCATGTGTCAATAAATCATCGATGCGCTCTGTTTCATACAGCGGCACGTTGCTGACAGGTTCCATCTACGGCTCGTACTCCCTTTTGTTCTTGTCTTATTATTCCTATCCGGAAAAAAGCGACCTGACACGTGGCCCAGGTCGCTTTTTCATGTGGTGCTGGTTACTCACCGCTTATTTTTGAGGGCCGCCGCTCAGGAATGAGAGACAGAACAGGCAATCCCCTTCTTTTCGCAGGCTGCCAAAATGCACATTGCAGATATGAAATCCTTCCGCGTACAAACGGGCGAGGTTGTCATATCCTTCTCCGACCACTGCCTTTTTGGCTTTTTCCTTCGCGACAGGGCTTGTTCCCTTTTGTTTTGCTTGGGAGCCGGTCTTTTTCCTGTCTAGTCGGTTGCGAAGGTGCTGGTTTTCAACGAGTAATTGGGCGTTTTCCTCCATCAAAACAACGATGACGTCTTTCAGTTCACCAATTTCTTTATAAAGGTCACCAATACGTTCTTCAATGCTCGCCATCTTGACGAAGATTTCCCGTTTGTCCACTAGCTCACCTCTCCCCTACCCCCACGCTTTATTCAAAGGTGGGGAGACCTATCGCAATCTCATCCAATCCGAATTCGGTGACGCGTTTGTCGATTGAAAGCTCCACTTGGACAGATTGATCAAGTACGTTTACGGAAACGACTCGTCCATTCCCCATCGGGGTGGTGACCAGTTTTCCAACGTCCGGCATCTCATCCTTCGAGCTTTCATAGTTGTCGTTCTCGTATTTTAAACAGCACATCAACCGGCCGCACAGACCAGAGATTTTGGCTGGATTCAACGAAAGATTTTGGTCCTTGGCCATTTTGATCGAGACAGGCTCGAAATCGCCGAGGAACGTCGAACAGCAAAGCAACCTGCCACAAGGCCCGATCCCGCCGAGCATTTTGGCTTCGTCACGCACACCGATCTGGCGAAGCTCAATCCGGGTACGGAATACGGAGGCGAGGTCTTTCACCAGCTCACGGAAATCAACCCTGCCGTCAGCGGTAAAATAAAAAATAATCTTGTTGCGGTCAAATGTGTATTCCACATCGACCAGCTTCATATCGAGCTTGTGCTCCTTGATCTTCGTCTGACATACAGCAAAAGCATTCTTGGCGGCTTGCTTGTTTTCATCCACCTGTTTAGCATCTCGCTCGTCTGCCATCCGAATGACCTTTTTCAGCGGCAAGACGACATCAGACTCAGCCACTTCTTTTTTGCCAATGACGACCTTACCAAATTCGACCCCTCGCGCCGTTTCAACGATGACGGTGCAGTCTTGCTCAATCGGCAGTCGGTCAGGGTCGAAGTAATATATTTTGCCCGCTTTCTTAAAGCGGACCCCAACAACCTCGTACAAGGGTTATCCCTCCTGGAATTGAAGAACCAACCGCTCAAGAGCCAACTGTGCGTTGGCATTTCGCTCTATCCGATTTTTCGTCTCCATGACCAAATCTATCCCGCGCAAGAGCTCAGCTTTTGTCCATACCAGTGCTTGTCCTTGCAGCACATCCTGTTGGTCGCTGTTAATGAGATGGGCATGCCTGCCTACTTGCAAATACAGGATATCGCGCAGCCAAAGGATGAGCAAATCTAAAAAGAGGGGTAGTTCCTCTTTACTTTTGTCGCTCTTTTGCAACATATCATGGATCGTTAAGAGTGCAGATGAATTGCGCTGTTTGCACTCCTGCACCAATTGTATCACTAGATTTCTTAGCTGTGCAAACGATTCTGATTGGCTGAGTGTCATGGCTTCTTCCACATTTGTCGTAATGTGGGAAGCAACCTGCGCCATTCCCGCCAAAACGCCCTCTGCACGCAGCTTTTCCGCAATCGATTCCGCAGAAAGTGGTGAAAATTGAACAATTTGGCATCGGGATAAAATTGTAGGAAGAATCGCATGGCTGTGCTCTGTCAAAAGCAGGGCCAGTACACCAGCGGGCGGTTCCTCCAGAAATTTGAGCAGACTGTTGGCAGCCTGTGTCGTCATTTTATCGACGTGCTCAATGATATATACCTTGCGTGACGACTCGACGGCGCGCATCGCCATTTCTTTTTGCAGCGAACGGATCTGGTCGATCTTAATAGAAGCCCCATCAGGCGTAATAAACAACACATCCGGGTGATTGCCACCCTCTATGCGCCTGCATGTAACACAGGCCCCGCAGGCGTCTGCCTCCCTTTCTGAACAAAAAAGGGACTTCGCCAGATGCAGGGCCATCTGCTTTTTACCTGAACCTTTGGGACCCGCCAGCAAGTAGGCGTGTGCCAGTCGTTCGTTGCGCAAACTATGATACAGCAGTTCCTGTGCTCGTGGCTGCTGAGAAAAACGGGTCCATGTCATGATGGTTTCACACCCACTAAAAATACAAATTGATCAACATGCCGCGGATTTCGCCAATCCTGGCTAACAAATCAATCGTTGGCGCCTGCTCGCTCAAGAGCTCATCTGTCAGTTTGAGCAGCTCTGCATCCACTTCTTTGACGATTTTGTACAGCCTGCTGCGGCCACGCCGATTCATTCCTCGTCTATCGTCTAAGGCAATGCCGAACTTCACAGCCTCTTCCATGAACTGCTTGACGAGATTTTTATAAGCATAGAAGTCACGAACGGCGCGGGAACGAGCAAGAATCTGTCCCTGCCTGTCTATGTCTGTCAGTAGCCGGGTAAGCTTCTCCTGAGACATGCGTTCGTCTTCTCCTTGAATCATCGTGCCAAAATTCAGCTTTTCCAGTTGAGGATTCTTGCGTGAATCCGTCGTTTTAATCAAGTCCAGTTTAGGCCGTAACCCATCACTGATTTTCATATCGCCACCTCCGTCGCCCGATCCAATACAGGGTTTATCCCCGTGAGATCAAGTATATACGAAAGTTGCGAAAAAAGAGAGAAGGAACCACGTTAAAATGAGTGGAACTCTCCGACATCCAATACGAATACTGCCGCACCACCCACCTGTACTTCCAGCGGATATGGCATGAACGAGTCTACAGCATTACTGAGTGGAGAGACGGGAGTGACCATTTGTTTGCGGGATTTGCAATTATGCGCAATGATGTCGATTACTTCCGGCACGCTTTCGTCAGACGTACCGATCAAAAAAGTTGTGTTACCGGCGCGTAAAAAGCTACCCGTACTAGCCAGCTTCGTAGCACGAAACCCTTTTTTCACCAGTTGTTGAGACAGACGACCACTATCTTTATCTTGGACGACCGCAACTACCATTTTCATCGGCTATCACCCTTTCTCCCATGATCAATACCCAATTGACTTCTTCATTGTATGAAAAACACGTAGGCTTGGTACGTTATTTCGCTTAAACATATTATACAGCATGTACATCTTCTAGCGGTACTGCCAACCTTACAATCGATCTAGCAGTGCCTGTAAAGCAGCTTCATATACTTGTTCCATCGGCTCCTCGGCATCAATGACGACAAAGCGCTTCGGGTCGCGTTCCATAACCAGCTGATACCCTTCCCGAACGAGTTCATGGAAACGCATCCCTTCCAAATCGAGACGATTCACTTCACGTCCACGGGAGGCATTAATCCGCGCCAATCCGGTTTCGGGCTGTACATCAAAGAACAAGGTCAATTCCGGCATGCAGTCGCCGACAGCAAATCGGTTAATCTGGTAGACAGCCTCAATGCCCAATCCCCGCGCATGTCCTTGATAGGCGAGACTACTGTCGATAAAACGGTCGCATAGTACCAGCTTGCCCTCTGCCAAAGCAGGTAACACCTTTTCCGCCAAATGCTGGCCACGTGCTGCCGCATACAAGAGAGCCTCTGTTCTTTCATCCATCTGCGTGTGGGCCGGATTCAAAATAATTTCCCGAATTTTTTCGGCGATATCAATTCCACCGGGCTCACGAGTCAAAAGCACATCGACTCCCCGTGCTTTCAGTTCTTCGTACAGCTTGGCGATGACGGTGGATTTCCCGGCCCCTTCTCCGCCTTCTATCGTAATAAATCGGCCTTTTTTTCCTGTTGCCACTTCCATACTCCTTCCACCCCTGTTGTAGCAGGCCAGTTGCTTAGATTATCGTAAAACCTGTATCGTTTGTAGCTGGTCGTCCTGTACGCCATGGAATCGCGTTTGTCCTCTCGCCAATTCCTTCAGCATCGCCAGACTTTCTTCATCGATCCGCTCGCCTGGCACCAGCACCGGAATCCCTGGCGGATATGGAATCACCATCTCTGCCACAATTCGTCCCAGAGCCTGCTCCAAAAGAATCGACTCCCTTGGGCAGTCAACGGCTTCATGCATCGGCAGTGCCTGCTCACGCAAATAATGGGAAGACACGACTCCCGTCAAAAGAATGCGCTCCTCTCCCGGCTCTACTTGTGGCGCCATCGATTCAAGCAGTCTCCACAATGCATCCAGATCACGAGAGGATGTTCCTGTCGAGGCTGCGAGGAGTACATGAGAGTCATCCGCCAGCTCTGAGAAAATCCCGTGCTTTTCCATCCATTGCTGCAACTCAAATCCACTGAATTGAGACGTTCGCAAATGGAAAAACAGTTTCAACGGGTCAAGCGTAGCGTATACGCTGTTCGTGGACAGTCGCGGCCAATCCAGCCAGTCCAGTCGATCGAGTCGCTCCCGAAACTTGTCCAAAAGCGGCAACAATTTGTTCCACTCTTCGGTCGCCTCCAACACCAGATGACGTCTGGCTAAATCGAGTGAAGCCATCAGCACATACGACGGGCTGGAAGACTGAAGCATGGCCAGATGACGGAACAGCCGTTCACGATCAATCCGCTCCCCCTGTATATGCAGCATCGAGGACATCGTCATCGCCGTTCCCATTTTGTGTGTCGATTGGACCGAAGCATCCGCACCTTCCTGCATGGCAGAACGCGGAAAGGCAGGATGGAACCCATAGTGGGCACCATGAGCTTCGTCGATCAAAAGCGGTGCGTCAAACCGATGGACCGTAGCCGCCATTTTCGCCAAATCGATACCCATTCCATAGTAGGTTGGATTCGTCAAAAACACTGCCTTGGCATCGGGGTGTGCAAGCAGCGCACGCTCTACATCTTCGCGCCTTACACCCGCAGCGACTCCTGTTGCCAAATCGACGGCAGGTACTAAAAAGATCGGAGTTGCTCTCGCCATCATAATGCCGTTGAATACAGACTTATGGCAATTGCGCTGTACGAGAATCTTGTCGCCCGGCCGACATACCGTCATGATGAGGGCGATATTTCCTACTGTACTTCCTCCGATCAAAAACTTGGTCTGTTCCGCATGGAAGGCTTGCGCCGCCAAATCCTGCGCTTCTGCAATGACGCCCTGTGGCTGATGCAGGTCATCTGTTCCGCTAATTTCCGTTACATCGAGCTCCAGTATGTCTTGAAAGCGATTTTTGGCATGGTTGTCAAAGCTATGGCCCATTTTATGTCCTGGCACATGAAACGGATGCGGCCGATGCTTGGCGTGCCGTTCAAGCTGTTCATAAAGGGGCGCACGCTTTTGTCGCTCCCGAAATTCAACATCTCTCTCCAACACGCGCGACTCACGTCCTTTATTTTTATTCCCCTATTTTAGCATGATTTGGACACACGTGAGTCCAGCAAAAAAAAGACACCGGAATGCACCGATGCCTTCTTTCTTCACGCATCTTTTCGCAACCAAATGCGTCTCATCTGATGAATAAAAAACGGATACTTTTCATCCTGTACATCGGTATTGACCATTTCCTGTTCGCACCGCTGACAGATAAACTGCTCACAAATGGCGATTCCGTCATTCTGCTCTTGTTCACAGACGATACATCGCTGAGCAACTTTTTCCATAGTGAAAACGCCTGCCCTTTTCCTCAATATACCAACCATTATACCCCATTATAATCAGCATCATTCCCAAACGTTCGTGTTTTCGCCGATAGCTCGGTAGGCTTGGAAGTAGGACTGGGCTTCTTGCACAGGGAAGCAAGCTGCCGCATCAATGACGTAGGACTGCCTCATCCCGTAAACCAGCTCGGGTAACGGCAGCTCAGCAATGGTCGTTCCTGCGGTATTCCCGATCACGAGCAAATCCGCGTCCTTTACAGCGTCCTGCCACGAATCGCATAAAGTCCAACCCGTCATCCTTTTGTTCGGAATTGGCTTGTCCTCCCCCGTGTACACCGCAACCTCTTTTTCAGCCAACCAGTCGGAAGGCATATGCTCCCATAGCGAATCCTCTCCCCAAAGTGCGATCCGCTGTATATTCGCTTTTTGTAGAACGAGCCTGCATTCTTTTTCGAGCCATCGAACTATGAGGGAATCGTCTTCGCGGGAAGGGTAGAGCCACCCCTGACCGACTCGTTTATCCATACTCAGCGCGCGACTGACTTGGAGCAGAGAAATTCCTTTCTCATCACAGCTGGCACCAAGTTCGATGTAAAACTGCTCCTTCCACGCCAAATAGCGAGGCAATTGCCGAAGCGCTTCATCCACTTCGCGTATCCCGCATACCATGGTCACTAGTGAGTAGCGAGCAAGCTGCTTACAGAGGTACCGCATCCAACTCCCATTGGGTTCCCCTCCAAGCAAAGCACGATCGCGGGTAAATAGCGCCATGCGAATGACCTCATACTCTCCTGTGTGCTCATATTGGGTATGTAAAGTATTCGCCCAGTCGTATGGAACGTCGCTTCCGTAGACAAGTGTGAGCCATGGCCCTGTTCCCAGCTGTTGCATCCTTTCCTGCAAAAACTTGCCATCACTCTCTTTTGTCAGCAGAAATCCATTGGCGCCTTCTTGTATGGCATCTGTACTGCAAACAACCAGCTCTATTCCACATGCTCCGAGCTCTTTCCCGAATCTGGCTACGACCTCCTTTGAAATGACCCATAGCCTCACGCTATTCTTTCCTCCTCCTCACGCCCCAACGAATCGGTTCCCATTTCATTCCTTTTATCCTGCCCATAACAAAAAGCCGTCAGTCTAATCAGGCTAGACAAACGGCTTGTTTCATTTGTTGGATGAGCTTTCTCAAGATTTGCGACTGTGCGATAATGAAAACGCAGACTTTCATTCATCCAGACCGCTGTAAAAGGAAGTGACTTCTCATGAAGGAAACCGCCACCCATACGATCTATAGCTACAAGCTGCTCTATCGTTTTCGCTGGCGATTCGTCGGCTACCTTTTTCAACTGTTGTTAATAGGCTTGTCCCTTATTTTGCACTCATTCATGCTACAAGTACCCGCTTATACGCTGATTGTGACGCTAGCGATTCTACCCGTGATACCGATCTGTCATTTGGTCTTGTTTCGACTGTATGCCCTGCTGCGCGGCCATAAGCCAAAGACAACTGCTGATATGCTCGTCTCTCCGTGGTGGGGTGCAGGCTATCCGCTTCCCATCCCGCTATCTGTCTATCGGGGCAGTGAGCTGACGGTAATCGTGGGAAGTATGGCGATAGCAGCCGGAGCTTATGTGTGGCTTTCAGAAGGATACGCGCTCACCTTGATCACCGGAACGTTGATCGTCGCGCTGCCACGCCTCCTCGCCCTCCTTGCTTCCTTTCGTCAGCCAAGTCGTAGCCGGGTGAAATACGAGGATCGCGGCGTTGCATTTTTGCTTACCGATGGATAACCGAATCGATATGCCTTTACATAACCCATAGCTTGATGACAATCAACGCAGCCAATCCAGGCAAACGGAGAAGTCCGACGAGCAGAGCCGTCACCGGGTTGATCGGGATGTGGAAGTTAGCCAACTCCCCAACCAAATTGGTGAAAAACAGCAGTAGTGCGCCAATTACGACTTGCATGATCCCAAATCCAATCCACCTGATCGGGCCCGTGACAGATTTGCTGGCGGCAATCACCAGTAAAATTCCAACTACAATCAGTGCTATAACCCACCCTGTAGTCATCGGCTTTCCTCCTATGCCTGTTGGCGATTCCTCTCGCGCTTTGCTTGCGCGAGCAAATACATATACCGCTTTTCGGTCACATGCAAATAATAAATGACATCATCCAAGCCGCCATCCGGTTCACTGATCTCCGCAAGATGACGGGCATGCTGCCAGTCCATTCGGGCCTGATTAACAGCTGCATCCAGGCTCGCCTCATTCCATTCCACCACGTACCGCGCTTTTTTTCTCCACCTACTCACCTGCAAGCTTCCCCCTCAGTGAAAGTAGTAAAGTACCCCTGTCATGTTGTTCACTGCATGCAACAAAACAGCTCCCCAGATTGATTGGTACCGATGTCGAACGAATCCGAGTAAAAGTCCAATGACAAAAAGCGGAGCGAACAGAGCGAGATCCATATGCAGGAGCCCAAACCAGAGACTGCTCAGGAAGATACCCAAAACGGGTCCTATTCTCTGGACCAGATAAGTCTGAATCACGCCGCGAAACAAGATCTCCTCCGCAATCGGAACCAATATGCCAATGACCAGAAGTGAGGTGAGCGCCGCCAAAATATCCGTTTCTTTCGCCTGCACAATCTCTTTTTCGATCTGCTGCTCTCGCTCTGATGACAGAGACAGTCCAAACCAGTCCGCAACAGGGTTAGTCACCACCGCATCCAGCACTAGTGCAATCAAAAGAAACAGAGCAGCGAGCATCAACAGCATCCGGCCAAGTCGTACAGGTCGGCAAACGCCGATTTCCCCCAGTCGCCCACGAAACCACAGCGGAATCAAAATCAACAGGAACAGTTGAAAAATAGCTGATTCCAATAACCCTCCGATCGTACCGGTGGAAAAGAAGGTACCTTCCAGTAAAAACCCGTACAACAGCAGTACGCCCGTTTGAAACACATGCAGCCAAGCTACAATATGCAGTACATCATTCCCTGTAAGCTCGTCATATTTCCATAGCCATGACGTCTTCTGCTGTCTTTCTCTTAGCAAGCTCACAATGAAACCAACGGTCGCAATGAAGCTAAATACCGTCACTGCAAATGCAAGTAATCCTAGCCATACCTCCGGTTGCCCGACGGTGGTAGCGACCCACTTTCCGTCTTCTCCCTTGTGAAAACGAATCATGGATAACTCCGCAACAAACATGAGCCAATACCCAATAAACAGCATGATCGCCCATGGAGTGGACTTTTGTCGCCGTACCCCACTCGCAAGCGACAGTCCTGGTCCTGTCAGCATCTCCTCACGCTCCTATTTCACTGTATGTCTCGTCCATTCAAAAAAGTCCGGCATTTCTATCAAGATTGCAATGCTTTTATCTGTGCTTCTGCTACTTGCTTGAGATATTCATTACGCGTCCGCAAAAAACGCGTCATATACGCCTCCAAGAACAACCAATCCGTGAGCTTTCCCAAAACACCCAACGGAGATGTGTAGTCAAAAATATCAATCATCCTCGTCTGATTGTCCGATATCGGAATGAACTCATGCGTGTGATGAAACCGTTTGAATGCGCCAGAAACCATCTCATCGACGAAATAGCGCGGTTCCTCCATCTCAGTGATTTTTACCGTCAAATTCTGCTTGATACCAAAGTGAATGGCTTCCCAGGTAACCGTCTCCCCCACATGTATCAGTCCGCTCGTTACTCCTCCAATCGCTCTCTCCTTCGTGATGGCGGTCGATTCCATATGCAAATCAATGCTTCTGGCAGCATCGAAGCAAACCTGTTGCGGCGCATCTATCAAAAACTCCATACGAATAACCGGCATTCTTCATCCCCCTCTCGAAACGAAAAAAAGACAGGCAGACCCCGTCTTCTTTTCTATCTTTATCGTACTCTAGGATGATATTTGAAAATTTCCTTTACAGGTCGCGTCTGCCTTCCAATGCTTTGGTCAGCGTCACTTCATCGGCGTACTCCAAATCTCCACCGACTGGCAAGCCGTGCGCGATACGTGTCACGCGAATGCCAAAAGGTTTAATCAACCGGGAAATGTACATCGCTGTCGCTTCCCCTTCGATATTCGGATTGGTCGCCAAAATGACTTCCTTCACCTGCTCGTCACCGAGGCGCTTCAACAGGTCGGGAATGCGAATATCCTCCGGACCGATCCCATCCATAGGAGAAATCGCCCCGTGCAAAACGTGATAATACCCTTCAAACTCTCTCGTCTTCTCCATCGCTACCACGTCTCGCGGCTCTTGCACCACACAGATGATCGAGCCGTCGCGACGTTTGTCCCGACAAATATGACATGGATCGAGATCGGTAATATTGTTGCAAACGGAGCAGTAATGAAGCTGACGCTTGGCATTGACCAATGCTTTTGCCAGATCAAGCACGTCGTCCTCTTTCATATTGAGCACAAAAAAGGCAAGCCGCCCAGCCGTTTTGGGACCGATGCCGGGCAATTTCATAAAACCATCAATGAGCTTTGAGACCGGTTCTGGATAAAACATCGCCTACTCCTCTTTTCCTGCCCAATTTTTAGAACAGGCCTGGGATGTTCATGCCTCCGGTAAATTTGCCCATTTCCTTGCCTACCATTTCATCTGCTTTGCGCAGTGCATCGTTCACAGCAGTGAGCACCAGGTCTTGCAGCATTTCTACATCTTCAGGGTCTACTACTTCCGGCTTGATCACGATGTCTTTGATTTGCTTATGTCCATCGATTTTTACAGTGATAGCACCGCCACCAGCAGAGCCTTCCACGATTCTATCTTTCAAGCCTTCTTGCGCTTTTTGCATTTCTTCCTGCATTTTTTTCACTTGCTTCATCATTTGTTGCATTTGCTGCATGTTTTTCATTGAGGTATCCTCCCTAAATGGTTATGAGTTATGATTTAGTCTTTCACTTCAACAAGACCTTCTCCGACGAGCTTGATGGCCTCCGCCAAAAACGGGTCCTCTTCTGGCTCATCTGAAGCATCTTTTTGACCAACCTGCTGGTCTACACTTTGCCACTCTTCCTCCATGACAGACAAGAGCTGCAAGGGCCTGCCCAGCACCGTAGACATAACGCGCTCGATCACGCTCCGAAGCTCTGCCTCCATCGTCTTGTCACAATGGATGGCACTGTTGAAGGTGACGACAACAGCTTCATTGCCGGCTGCTACCGGTTGACCATTGACTAGCCAAGCCTGGTACTGGATCTTGATCTTTTTCAGTTCGGTCAAAATTTGACTCCACTGCCCGCGCACCTGTCTTGTCAAATTCTCATCCATGGCTTTCGCGACTTCCCTGACTCTATTCATCGGGGTTCGTGAACCACCAGATGCCGCAGCTATGCGCCTTGGCTCGTTCTTGCGGGTTTCTTCGGCCTTTTGCTGGCCAGGAATGCTCACCTGACCTTGCATCACTTGAGCCAAACGCTCTTCCAAAACGCGAATGCGAGTAGACATGGCGGTCAGTTCTTCGCTGTTAACGGGTGAGGCTCCCATAGATTCCGTCGCATTCGCATTAGGCTGGCACATTTTGACAAGGGTCAGTTCAACCAGCACCCTTGCATAGGTCGACCATTTTAATTGCGACAAAGCCTGATTGCAGGTCTCAATCGCTGCGTAAAGCACCGGAAACGAGTACAGCTTTGCAACCTCTGCAAACTGATCATCAATCATGGTCCGCTCGACAATCTCTTCCAACTGCGGCGCTGTCTTCAATAACAGCATATCGCGGTAATAGTAGAGGAAATCGTGCAGGAACTGCTCCGGGTCCTTCCCTTGCACCATGACTTGATCAAATTGCTCCATGACCTGTGCAACATCGTTTTCGGCAATGTGTCGCGCAAGCACAGAAAAGTAAGATTGGGCAACTGTGCCCGTAATCTGCATAATATCACTAGCACGAACCTCGTCCTTGCTATAGCTAATCGCTTGGTCCAACAAGCTAAGAGCATCACGGGCTCCACCTTCAGCCATCTTCGCTACGAGCTGCAGGGCCTGCTCCTCCACCTGCACCCCTTGTGATTGGCAAATCCTTTGCAAAAGATCGACCATCACTCTCAGTGGAATTCGGTGAAAATCAAAGCGCTGGCAACGAGAGATAATCGTCGCTGGCAGCTTGTGCGGCTCTGTCGTCGCCAAAATAAAAATGACGTGGGACGGCGGCTCTTCGAGGGTTTTTAACAAAGCGTTAAATGCCTCTGTCGTCAGCATATGCACCTCATCGATGATGTACACTTTATACCTGACGTCGCTCGGGGCAAATTTCACTTTGTCGCGAATGTCGCGGATCTCTTCAACACCACGGTTGGATGCCGCGTCGATTTCCAGCACATCCGTTACAGAACCGTTGGAGATGGCTCTACACGTATCGCATTGATTGCATGGCTCACCATCTATGGGCTGCTCGCAGTTCACTGCTTTCGCCATAATTTTGGCTGCACTTGTTTTTCCCGTACCTCGGGGACCGTTGAATAAATAGGCATGGGACAGCCTATTTTCGCGTAAAGCATTACGCAAGGTTGTCGTAACATGCTCTTGTCCGACTACGTCTTGAAAAGTCTGCGGTCGGTATACGCGGTATAGCGCGGTATAAGCCATGTTCGTGTGACACTCCCCATCTGCACAGTCCTCTTCTATATCCTATTCAGTATACACGATTGCCACCGTTCGTACAAAGTTAACGGACATGCCTCACTTAAAAAACGCCCCGTTCACAATTGTGCGGGACGCATTTTACTCCTAATACGGCAGCATGATATGGAAGGTCGTCCCAAACCCTTTGGAGGAGACACGGATTTGACCGCCAATATCGTGAATGATTTTTTGGCAGACAGACAATCCGAGTCCTGTCCCTTCCTCTTTTGTCGTAAAAAACGGATCAAAAATCTTATCAATAATGTAAAGCGGGATGCCCGGACCTGTATCATGAATATCGATACTCACTTTGTCGCCATCCTGATCGATATGATGGGAAATCCGAAGCGACCCTTGCTCTCCCATTGCTTCTATTCCATTTTTGCAGATATTAATGAACACTTGCTTCAATAGCTCGTTATCCCCGACGACCATCGGAAGCTTACCGCAAGAGGCAAACTGGACATCAATTCCGTACAGATTCGCCTGTGACTCGACGATCGGCAAAATTTCCTCAAAAACGGTGTTTAAGTCCACCATGGAATATTGAATATTACGCGGCTTGCTCAATAGTAGGAATTCACTGACTAAAGAATTGATGCGATTGATTTCGGTGAGCATAATTTCGGTGTACGTTTTCTCCCTGTCCATGCCGCTGTCACCGAATAACCTGAGGAACATTTGCAGAAATCCTTTGATCGAGGTAAGGGGATTGCGAATCTCGTGTGCTGTACCCGCAGCAATTTGCCCGATCATCGCCAAGCGTTCATTCCGCTCGAGCTTTTGGGCGAAGGATCGCAGGTTTGTAATGTCTTTGAAAAGAATAAACGCCCCTACTGTTTTTCCTGACTCGTCTTGGAGTGTATTTGCGTCAACAATCAGCTCATAGCGTTGGTTGTCATTGGTCCAGGAAGTCGCGACATTTTGCAGCTTCACGCCTTCCAACAGTTCTTTTTTAATGAACCGATGCGGTTCGGGGATGCCGCTAAATACTTGATCGACGTGTTTATTGATGACGTCCAGTCTCTCCATACCCAGCAGCTTGCACGCCGTCTGACTGGCTTCGATAATGATCGATTTCTCGTCGAGGATAAATAAGCCCATGCTTGTATCATAGGTCAGTTTGGTCAGCAATCGTTGCGACAAAAGCTGATCGCTTTCTTTTGCGAGTTGGGGAAAATGGATCATGTACAGAAGCTCTTCTGCTTGCTGTACCATGATCATGACAGATGTGTTCCTGCATCTCCCCTGTTTATCACACCATTCCAGTTCGACCTCACCTTTGGTTCCCACTTCTTCTTCCTTTCGCAAATATTCCTCATACAAGTGCTCCATGGAACCTCGATGGGGAAGAAGAGAGTTGAAAGGCTTTTTGACAAGTTGATCGCGTGAATATCCGGTTACACGAAGCAGTTGTTCGTTGACCTCCACGATACTACCCGCTTGATTCACCAATAAAACGGCAGTAGGCAGTTGATGCATGAACCGCTGCAATCGACCGGACGAGCCAACGAGATGTAACGAAGAAAGTGCACTCATTGCTTGTCCCTCCTGGCCTATGACGTATTTTGAAAGGAAAGAAACCGAAATCCTTTCCGCCTATTATGAAAATTCGTGAAAATACTCGTAAAACCTTCATTCTATCCACCTGAAAAGCATGGAAATGTTTCGCTAGTTATCGCCAAATTCCAACAAAAAACAATTGGATCGTATAACAAAAATAGCATGCTTCCCTTCGGAAACATGCTATCTGTACATGCGTGATAAGTACCGTGCACCTATCTTCGATAATCCTTATCCGAGCGTTACTTATGGTAGCAGCTCAGAGCAGGCTACCCTGCGGCACACGCGATGATCCACTTATGGCTGCTTCCTTCCGGACCTGACCAGGTTCATGGGTTCGCGTTGCACAGGACCCGCTCCTCAACACCGCCGCCATAAGGCAGCCTCACATAAGAAAACCTAGGATAGGAATTCAACCCTGCTATTGCGGATTGCAGGTTACAGGGCACCGCAACCTCCCCGTCTAGCACGGTAGAACTAGAATACCAAAGTTAGTAGCCGATAGCAAGGAGTAAAGCTATCCAGCGCTAGGAAATCTCTCTATCCTTACTAACTCTTCCCTTACAATTCGCCGATTGTGTAATCTGAATAGCTCCATCCTCAAAAGCCTTCTTAAAAATCGTAACAATGGAGGGGTCAAACTGTGTTCCTTGGCATCGCAGAATTTCTTCGTACGCCTCTTTTGCGGACATAGCTTTGCGATAGGAACGCGTAGAAGTCATCGCATCAAACGTATCTGCAACGGCAAGAATGCGCCCAATCAGTGGGATTTCTTCCCCTGTGAGCTGACCAGGGTAACCTTTTCCATCCCATCGCTCATGGTGATGCCGTACCCCTGGACTGATATGAGACAGGTTTTCTATCTGCTCCACAATTTTTCCACTGATGATGGAATGAGTTTTCATGCATTCATACTCGTCAGGCGATAGCTTTCCTGTTTTTAAAAGGACGTGATCAGGAATGGCTACTTTTCCGATATCATGCATTAAGCCAGCATAACGTAAATCATCTCGTGAAACCGCAAGCTGCTCCTGTTTCTGTAAATAATCGTAAATGATAAGGGCATAGTGCGTAACTCGTTCTGTATGTCCTGCTGTATAAGGGTCCTTCATCTCTACGGCTAAATAAAAGCTGCGAACGATTTGATCCAGGCTCTGTTGCGAATACTCCCGCTCTCGGGTAATTAACGCATGCATCTGTTCTGCCATGGTGTTGAACTTATTCTCCAGCAGCGTTATTTCTTTCATCCCCTGTATCGGGACACGTACGGAAAAATCGCCTTTCAACAAGGAGTCAGTGGCAGATACCAAGCTATAGATCGGCTCACCAATCCATTTTGATAATCGGTGAGCCACATAACAGGCAAATAAAACAACGATAAAAAGAGTGAAAAAAAAGATGAGGTTCAATCGTTGTAATCGTTCATTAATCCCATCTCTCGGCATCCACTCAAAAAAAGCACCCCCGCTTTTTTCAGATACTTGACGGTATACGTAAATGTCCTTGCCTTGGATGAGCAAGGAAAAGAGTCCATTTTCATTAGATTGTTCCCACTGACTGCGTACCATTTCATAATGAGGAAGCACCGAAACATGATTTCCAATCATTGTTTTATCGGTGTGAATCATAATGGTTCGGGAGGGGGAAAGGACCATCATGCCATACTCTTTTGGAACGACATAGGTACGGATCCAGTCTGTCAGTTTATCCAGATTGATTTCCACTACTAAAAGTCCCGCAGCTTTTGGATTCGAACTCTCCAGGCGCTTCTCAAGAAAAAATGATTTTGGGCGCCCCTCTTGCTCCCTTTTGGTAAGGAAATTTACCCTGTTTTCTCCGGTTCCCCATGGCTCGCGTTCCAGAAATTGATTTTCCGCATTCCAGCTCTTATCTTCGTATAATGAGAAAACTCTTCCATCCTCACCGAGAAAAACAATATTTCCTACCACATTTTGATTACGGGAGAAACGCTCGAATAAATTTTGGACGGCTTGTTCCTGCGATGTCCATTCACGCCTGAAGCCATTCTTTTTTCCTTCGACAAAAGATGGTCCCTCTGTCATACGTCTGGACAGTCTATTCGCCAATTCATCGGTATCCTTTTGGATAGACTGAAAAAGAGACAAAAGCCTTTCATCGACGAGCCCGATATTCACATCCATGTTCGTCTCGTGTAGTTCAAATACTGCCTCTTCGGCTTGTTCATAAAAAAGGAAGCAAATAAGAATAGTAGGACCTAGAATCAACAATAAAAATGTGGAAAATAATCGATCCCTCCACTTCAGGTACACAAGCCTCCCCCTTTTTTCTAAGCTGTTCACCAAAATAGCTACACCATTTGTAGTGGGTACGATTACATAGTGTCATTTCACTATTTCCCGCTGGGATCAAACATAAACCTTTGTTCGAACCAAAAATGGAATCTTCTTCATCCATAGACAAACGGACGCTGTCGTAATATCCTAGCTAAGAATTATTATCGTATGTGAGGAGATGCATCAGATGAGATACATCCTCCTGGTTTTTCTTGGAGCATGTAGTTACGGCATACTATCAACCATCGTAAAACTTGCCTACAAGCAAGGATATTCGCCCGCAGAGGTAATTGGTGGGCAAATGTTTTTGGGCTTTGTGCTGACCTGGATACCCGCTCTTTTCTTCCTGCGGACCAAGCCTCCCCTTCGCCAGTTGCTAGTATTGGTCGCCGTAGGTCTGTCAGTCGGTTCGACGGGAATTATGTACTACAATGCCCTGCAATATATCCCAGCCTCGATCGCCATTGTCCTTTTGTTTCAATTCACGTGGATGGGCGTACTAATTGAAGCTGTGATGACTCGCCGGATGCCTGGAAAGGAGACGATTTTTTCCCTCCTATTGCTGCTGACAGGGACCCTTCTTGCAGGAGGAATTTTTGAGAGTGGCGGATTGGCCCAATTTCATATCCTGGGTGTCGTATTCGGTCTTCTCTCAGCCGTTTCTTTTACATTGTTTATTTTGTTCAGCGGGAAAACCGCCATTGCTATTAATCCGTGGATTCGTAGCTCCAGCATGGCGACTGGCTCTTTTCTGTTGGCCAGCCTGATTTACCCACCCGTTTTTCTATTCAACGGAGCATTGTTGGACGGGTTGTTTCCCTACGTATTTTTACTCGCCTTTTTCGGTATTTTGATCCCGACCGTTTTTTTCAATTATGGTATGCCCCACATAGGACCGGGGATGGGAGCTATATTAGGAGCAGCTGAGCTACCTATGGCTGTGCTCTCCTCCTTTGTCATTCTGAATGAATCTGTCTCTATACTCCAAGTGAGCGGTGTCGTGATCATTTTACTCGGAATCATCTTGCCGGAATGGCTGCGCCAGCGAAACATTCGAAGAAACAAGGCTACCTCATAATCGCTATCCAAAGCCCATCCATTGTGCCAGTGCCGCACATACGCAAAAACCCTCTGCTCTACGCAGAGGGTTCGTTATTATTACATCCGGATTACTCTTGTCGATCACGATCGATCATCAAAGGCTGTGACACAGCTGCCATGCTTTTTTGTTTTCTCCAAACAGTAAATCCATAATAAGCAGCAGCAATGAGAACCAGTACACCTAAGGCAGAGAAAATCACGGTTCGATTATTCAACAAGGCCACATAGGAAGTAAGCATCTCCACCTTATTCCCCATGAAATGACCGAGCAAAAACAAGATCAGCGTCCATACAAAGCCGGTTGTGTACGAAAACAGGGCGTACCGTGGAAACGTCATTTTCCCGATCCCGACCAAGTAAGGAACCACATGCCTGACGACAGGAAAGAAATAGCTGATACATAGGGCGTAGCTTCCGTAACGATCGAGCAGCGACTGCGCTTGATCTACGTACTTGTTCATTCCTTTTTTGCGACTAATCCAGTTCAGTGCAGGTGCACCTAGCCATCTCCCGAGTACATATCCCAATGACAGCCCAGAAACGACACCCAAATAGGTCGCAATAAATGCAGGAAAAACATGCAGAAGTCCCATCGAGGTCAGTACTCCTGCAGACAGCACGATCACCTCGTCAGGAATCGGCATACCGACAATCCCTAGCCATAACATAAAGAAAAGAGCAAAATAGCCAAACTGACCCACAGACTCGGACAGCATATCGACAATCATTTCGAAATCCTCCTAGCCGACACCCTTGCCATCATCCTTCCGGCAAACGTAGACAAAGGCAGGTGGCAGATTCAATGGAACCATCTTCACCGATACTTGCTCAAATACAGAGGAAAGCTGCTTTTTCATTTGCAGCGAATATTGAAAAGCGACAAATACTCCGCCTGGTTTTAGCGCATGATATACCTGATCCATAATTTGATCGCGCAGCTCTTGCGGGAAGTTGGCAAATGGCAGTCCCGACAAAATACAGTCGGCCTTGCCCAATCCCGCTTCCGAAAGAACCCGATTCAAATCTACCGCATCTTCGTGGAAGCGTACATCGGGAAATAGTGGTTCCAACCTTTTGCGCATCTTGGTCTCCTTTTCAAAGGATACCAGTACCGCTTCCGGTTTTTTCTTTTGCTCGATCCATTTCGTAAAGATACCCGTTCCTGCTCCTAATTCCACAATTGTATGTGCTTGTTCCCAGTCGATGGGCGCAACCATTTGTTTACAAAGCGCACGGGAGCTAGGAGTAATACTGCCTACTTGGCCAGGTGACCGCAAAAAATTATAGAAGAACATCATCCGATCCTTCATGCTGGATGGATGATGACAATCGATCATCATGTCTATATGCTCCCTTCTCAATTCTTGCTTATCCATTTATCATATCCAAAAAACATTACGAATTATCTACCAAAAACGAAAGATTTTCTTACTACTATAACAGTAAACGAATGGAAATAAAAATTCCTCCGTCTATAGTCGGATCAAATAATCACGCTCATGATGGTTTTTTCAATGATTTCCATACGCTACAATGACAGTAGATCAGTTTTACATCTAATCAAGGAGGACTTATTTATGGATTATAAAGGTGTAAAAGTCATAACGCACGCTAGCACATTTTTTGCACCGATCCTTGTGCCCATTCTTGTCTGGTTGCTCGTACAAAATCGTGACGCCAAAAATATGGCGCTGCAAGCTTTGTTCTTCCACATCATTATGACGGTGCTCATCGCTATTTCCTGGTTCTTCACCTTCTTGTTGATTGGGATTCCGTTCCTGATTGTGTTTGGACTGATGGCGATCTACTACCCGATTAAAGGGATCATTTATTCCTTAAATGGACGCCCGTTTTCCTACCCATTCGTCGGTGGGATTGGCAGATAATCTCGATACACAACAAAGACCAGCTATCCTTTAGTAGGAAGCTGGTCTTTTTGTTCAGGAGCCTAATTCCAAATCGAGATTAGGAGCCCACTGTGAAGCGCTCATTGCGATGCTTCGGATTTTCGATTTCATCGAGCAACGCCACTGCGTAGTCGGCATAGCTCACATAGCTCTGTCCGCTAGCATTCACTAGCAGATGGTCTTTTCCGAGTTGATACGTGCCTGTTCTCTCCCCTGCTGGGTCAAAAAAGGCAGATGGACTGATATAGGTCCATTGAATGCCGTTTGACTCTTCCAATACACGCAAGTACTCTCCGTGCTTTTGCGCTGTTGCCAAGTAAGCCTTAGGGAAATCAGGAGTTTCTACGAGACGCAGTGTTTTGGCTTCGTCTACAAACAGACTGCCTGCACCACCTACAACGAGCAATCGTGTAGAGGGAGCACCCTTCAATGCTTCAATCAAAGCCTTCCCTGACTCTACGTGCAGATGTTCTTGGCCCGCTGGTGCCCCAAAAGCATTCACGACTACGTCAAAGCCGTTCAAATCTGCGGCTGTCAGGTCAAACACATCTTTCTGAATCACAGCTACGTCAGCTTGCTCGATTTTGGATGCATCACGCACAATCGCGGTCACTTGATGGCCACGATCCAACGCCTCTTTCATAATCACCTTACCTGCTTTACCGCTTGCTGCTACAATTGCAATCTTCATGATGATATTCCCTCCGTTTTGTATGAGATAGTTGTAACTGAATTAGTTACAACTATCTCGAAAAGAATAGGCGTTACTGCATCGCCCTTGTTGTAATCATTTTAGTTACAACGAAACAAAATGTCAACCCTGTTTTTTCATCGCATAAAAAAGCACCCGGGTATTCACACATACACCAGGTGCTAGCTGTTACTTCTTTTTCGTCGGACCGTGCCAGGTAATGAACCCGCCTTGCAGATGGGCCATCTGAGGAATGCCGTGTTTCTTTAAAATTTTTGCTGCCTGCTTGCTGCGCATCCCGCTCCGGCAGTACAGCAATATATCGTTTTTGCTGGAAATTTCTTTTGCACGTTGGTCGAGCTGAGACAAAGGAATGTTCACCGCTGATGGAATATGACCCGCTTTATATTCGTGCGGTTCGCGTACGTCGATGAGCAGCACCCTGCTTTTTTGGTTGACCCGTTCCTTGAACTGATCTGATTTGAGATTCTCCAACCCTTTCACAGGAACAAAGCGAGAGATGACATACCAAATAATGATGGCGTAGGCGATCAGCAAAAGAATCGTAGTAAAACTCATAGGAAACTCCTCTCCAAAATCGGTTTAACGGCTCTTGACCAAAAGCTCTACGGCTTCTTTCACCAGCTTGCTCGTGTCTCCTCCAACAGCCTGCTCTTCTAACAAGCAGCGTTGCAGATTTTCCGCTACAATCTGGGCAATCGCCTTGTCTGAAGCGTTGCGAACGGCAGAGAGCTGCGCTACCACGTCTTTGCAGTTTTTCTGCTCGTCCATCATTTTCAGCACACCGCGAACCTGTCCTTCGATTCGGCGTAAACGTCTTTTGATATCGTCACTGTAGTTGTAATCCATATGAATTCCTCCTGTTTCACGACAAGGCATACTTATAATCTTGGAACAACCTTACTTACATACAGGTATCTTATGCGAAATACAGGCAATGTCAAGCGAAGCGCCTACGCGAGCTGTTTTAGATAAACAGGTTTACTTTTGCCTGTGTGGCATCCCCCAAATAAGCGGCTACACCTGCATACTCCATTCCGTCGAGCAATTCCTCCTGTTTGAGACCAAGCAAGTCCATCGTCATCGTACAAGCGACCAGCTTCACTCCCTGCTCCTGAGCCAGCTCGATGAGTTGAGGAAGCGTCAGGGCATTGTGTTTTTTCATGACATGCTTGATCATCTCTGGCCCCATGCCCATCATGTTCATTTTAGACAGCCCGAGCTTATTGGCGCCTCTTGGCATCATCCAACCGAACGCTTTTTCAAGCCAGCCCTTTTCTACCTTCACGATCTCGTCCTTGCGCATGGTATTCAGACCCCAAAAGGTGAAGAAAATCGTGACATCATGATCATAGGCAGCAGCACCGTTCGCAATAATAAAGGCTGCAATTGCTTTATCCAAGTCGCCGCTGAACAGCACAATCGTCGTTTTTTCTTTTTGTTTTTCCATCTAAGAACGCTCCTTTACAATACTTATACTTGTATGGGCATAAAAATAGGCAAAAGAAGCTTTTGCTACGAAAAGCATCTTTCCTTATAGAATGTCACTCCAAATCTTGATAGCCGTTCCACAGATCAGCACGATCAAGCCATACCGCAAATATTTCACATCGCTCTTGGCACTGACCATACTGCCCACTGGTGCCCCCAAAACACTTCCGATGACCGTATACAAAACGGGCAAAAGCGGAATTTGCCCACCTGACAGCTTCCCGATCACACCACCTATTGCGGAGATGAATACAATAGCCAAAGATGAGGCAATCGTCACCCTTGTAGGTATTTTCAATACAGTCAGCATGATCGGAATGAGGATGAACGCACCCCCTGCACCGACAATCCCGGATACGATTCCCACGGCAAACGCAGCGCCAGCAGCAATGAAGCGGTTATATGTGACTTCCCCTGCTGCCGCTTCTGTTCCCCTGTTTTTCACGAGCATCAAAATCACAGCGATGATCGCCAGTATCCCGTACACCAAATTGATGCTTTCATTCGACAAGTATTGAGAGAGGGCCGCACCAATCAGGCTCCCTGCCAAGATGCTTACACCCATATCTCTGACGAGTCCTTTATGAATCAGGGGCGAGTTTTTCCCGTTTCTTTTGCGGAAAGCCAGTACGCCAGACAGTGACGCGAAAAATACTTGAAACATCGATATCACTGAAACTTCCTGGGCGGAAAACTGCGCCACACCTAGTGCCGGTGGTATAAACAGGAGCATCGGGTAGCTGATGATCGCTCCGCCAATCCCGAGCAATCCGGAAAAAAAGGAACCGACAAAACCGAGAGAGACCATGAGCAGAAGCAATAAAACGTCCATATATCCTCCTCGCATTCCTACCTAACACATCGGAATGCTCAACCCTCTTTTCAAATGAACCATCTTCAAGTAAAATTAATCCCAAGTAAATAACTGTGAATAAGGTGATTTAAATGGTTCGTTTTTTCAAATCCATTTTTCAGCATCGGTGCCCCACCTGCCAAGAACCTTTGCGCTCACACAAAAATGCCTTGTTCAGTGAAAAGCAATGCCCAAATGGCCACTACAAAGAAGAAACCTATACGCACCTTGGCGTACGTATCGTTTATGAAAATCAGGAGTAAGCGAGCACTGCACGAACTGGTAGCTGCTTCATCCAAACGTGCTCGCTCCTGTCTCCCTACAGCTTTTTCACTAGAAATTTGTACACACCGTTCTCAACCTCATGGGAAACCAGCTCATTCCCGGTTTGCTTGACCCAAGCAGTGAAGTCGTTCAGAGAACCTTTGTCTGTCGAGAGTACTTCCATGGTTTGACCGGATTGCATCCCGTCCATTGCTTTTTTTGCTTTGACGATGGGCATCGGGCAAGCCAGACCTTTTGTATCTACCACAATATCCGCCATGTTTTCATTCCTCCTGTTACATAAATACGTGATCAAAAGACGATTTTTTGAACTACCTTTTGGTTATTTATCGTGAACGGCGCAGCGATTTGGCCCTACTTCCATCTCTTGTTGTTCCTCTTCGCTCGGTTTTAATTTCCCCATGTTCACTTGACGAATCTCTTGATACGCATTCGGCTGCGGCGGCAAATGATGCGTTACGATATGCCGGAATTCACTTTCATCCGCAATCGTTAACCCTGGATTATTGCGATACAAGTCACCCAAACGAGCAGATACGGCACCCATTGGACCAAGCTCCGTGTAGCTGCCAAAATGAGCAGGCAACACGACTAAATGCTCGGGAAGCTCTTTATATCGATTATACAAGGTGTTGTGCAGGTCTCCCACCCAATCTTCTGCTTTCCCAGCCAAATCCGGGCGTCCGATCGAAGCTACGAACAGACTGTCTCCCGTGAGAAAATACGTATCATCGACAATCAGTGACGTACTCCCGATGGTATGTCCGGGGGAATAGATCGGCAGAATCACAATTTTGGTTGCGCCCACCTGAATTTCCTGCCCTTCCTCTAGCTTACGATAGGAATACGTAACCTCTTCCGCATCCTTTTCTGGAAGCCAATACGATGCATCGAGCCGATCTGCCAGCTTCTTTCCACCGGAAATATGGTCGGCATGCAGATGAGTATCGATGGTGTGCTTGATCGTCCATTGATGCTTGGCTGCAAAAGCTTCGTACACATCCGTCATCCGCAATGTATCGACGACAGCCGCCTCCCCTCCTGATACGATCATGTAAGACAAGCAGCCTTTTCCAATGCGGACAAACTGATAAATCGCACCGC
Source organism: Brevibacillus sp. AG162 (assembly GCF_006715575.1). Taxonomy (NCBI): domain Bacteria; kingdom Bacillati; phylum Bacillota; class Bacilli; order Caryophanales; family Paenibacillaceae; genus Brevibacillus; species Brevibacillus sp. AG162. The sequence goes on along the minus strand of NZ_VFNO01000014.1, from coordinate 41,600 downwards.
CATCACGGAGGTCTCCCACCTTCACTGGCTCCAGATGCTCACTCCACACCTTCATGCCTCCTTGCAGGTAAGAAACATCCGTAAAGCCCGCTTCTGCCAGCATCTCTGCGACAAAAATGGACGAGCCCTCTTTTGCACAGACGACCAACAGCTTCTGTTTCACAGGGATTTTCTCAAGAACAGCCTCCACCCCATCCAGCAAATCAAAGTAAGGGATGTTCATGCTCACTACACGATGCCCTTCGATTTGCCAAGCCTCATAATCGCTCGTATTGCGAACGTCGAGAATAAACAATTCCTCCTGTGCAAAAAGAAGCTGCGTTAGCTCGTGTGCTGTCATTGCCTTCACGCTTGTTTGTTGTTCCATCATCTTTTTCTCCCCCTTACTGTTTTTCTGCCGGGCCATTCCAGCCGGACATACCCGGTACTACATTGGTGATTTTGGTAAAACCTTTTTCGGCCAGCAACTGACAAGCCATGTCGCTGCGTTTGCCAGATCGGCAGATGATATAGATGTCGTCATCGGGCTGTAGCTCATCCAAGCGCTGCTCTAATACTCCCAGGGGTATTGAAATAGCTATAGGAATGCGATGAAAAGCGTATTCCGCCGGTTCTCGCACATCGATGAGCGTTAGCTTCTCATTGGCTTCCAGCTTTTTTTGCAGTTCTTCATTAGAAATGGTCCGCAAGAAGTTCGTCTCCTCCTTCACCTCATGGGTACTCGCTTTTCGCAGGAAATGCTTCCATACTTCCCCCTCCTGAATCGTTCCCAAAAATTCATGTCCCGTATTATTTGCCCAGCTCTTCAGGTCAGCCAATGACCCTTTATCCGTCGCTTGTACCTCCATCACTTGACCCGGTAACATTTCTTCCATCGCTTTTTTTGTGCGTACGACAGGCATGGGACATGCCAAGCCCTTGCAATCTAATGTTTTATCAGCGGAAAAATTCGATTGTGCAGACATGTTGTCTCCTCCTAGGTTTTTGAATGAAAATGTGATTGATCAACTTTATACCTATACCCTTATGGGTATTATAATATGCGCCCAATTTTTCTTTGTCAATAGGCGAGACGTGACCGACTCACTCTTTCAAACGTATTTTCTAAGAAATGATCTTGTACCAAAATGGAGGCGCCCAATGAAACTAGCTGACCGGATGAAGGAAAAGAACACGAAGACAACAGAGCTGTCTATTTGGGGACCATACTTACGGGAAGAATGGGAGAAGCATTTTGCGAGCCATCTGACCGAAGAAAATAAAGACAGGATTTTTCTCAAAAATAAAGATGGCTACCAGGGGTATCTGTGGCATTTATTCAGCAATAAGCTGAGGGATTGTCTTGAACGCGAGGAAGCGGATGAAGCCTTTCAGCAAGTTGCCCATGAGTCGTACTATGTGTTTTACCAGCTTGAAAACGAAGTGTTGATCTTGGAAAATGCTGCAAAGTTTTCTGTCGCGGACTTGGAAAAAGAATACGATGTGTATGTAGTAGATAAGGATTTTACGTGGACGTATGTGAAGACCCATGAAACCCAGTGGTGTGGGCCTTATTTTTGCAGGAAGTAGAATGGGGAAAACAAAAAGAGGAAGCATACGGATACCTTTGGGGGTATGCCGCCATGCTTCCTTTTTTGATGGATGGCTTGATCATCGTTGCTGGAGATACTGCAAACTGTTTTCCATGATCTCTTTGAAAGGAGGAGCAACAATTTCTTGTCCCCATAATTTTACCCAGAGGTCTGTGTTCGGGTCATCAACAGCTATGTAAACCAATAGCTTTGGATCATCACTTGGTGCAAATCCGATAAAGGAATACGTATATTTTCCTTCGATGAAGTTTCCTTTCTGGTCGCGTTTCTCTACGATTCCTGTGCGCCCAGCGACTGTATGTTCTTTTATGGAAAAGGCTGTATCTGAGCCAGGTTTGTTTTTTACTAACACCTCTAAAATTTCTCGAACCTGTTTGGCTGTTTCTTCTGATATGACTCGACGCCCTTTGTCAATGTGATTCCTTGCCTCCCTCGTGACATGGGGTTTCATCAATTCACCCCCGTTGGCGATGGCCCCGACAGCAGCTACTTGTTGAATGGCAGAGGCAGAACCCCCAAGTCCATAAGCTGCCATTGCCTTATCATAGGGAGTATCCATGTTTGGTATCTTTCCAGGCTGTTCATTGATTTGTTCGGTACCAGTTTTCACTCCAAAACCGAACCGTTTAAAATATTGCTGCAACGAATCATTGGGTATCTGTTCACTGAGCTTGGCAAAAGCGACATGCGAAGAACGTTGGATACCTTCTAAATACGTAATCTGTCCCCAGCCTGTACCATTATTGTGGTCTTTTATAAACTTGCCCGGGGTAATCTCGTAGGTTCCGGACTTATAAGTTTCGTTGTCATCATACTTCCCCTCTTCAATAGCAGCCGCCAACGTCACGATCGGAAATGCGGCCACAGGATCTGGTTTCGCTTTTACTATGTCTGGAACCCGGTCATTGGCATCCTGTTTTTTCAGATTCCCCATCCCAAGAATTTCTCCAGTATTTGGATCGGTAACGATTACCGTCATGTTCTCGGGCTGATAGGCTTTGTCGGTCTTATGTATCGCTTCTTCTACATACTCCTGAATTTGTGAATCGAGGGTCAGAACCATATCGGCTTGGGATGAAGTTTCCGCGGCTTTTGCCTTTTGACTCTCCCCTGTATTCATCTGTTGTGCGCTTGGTACGGAAGGGGTAACCTCGGGAGGCATCCACTGATAAGCAATAAACAATAAAGCAAATGAAGCAGCTACGCCCCCGATGACCTTGGCATACTTTTTTCGCCTTTTCATTTGTACGAGCAGCTCCCTTTCTCGACGGATATGACTCGCGATTTCACGTCGTTTGTCCTCGTCCATCTGAAGCGACGGAAATGATTGAAGCATTGTGCTTATCTCTTTTTCTTCAAAAGATGGCGTCATGTAGATGGACCTCCCTGCCGCTATTGCCCATTTGTTTTTGCAATTCCTTGATGGCTCGATGGAGCGTCGTGCTGACTTTTGCTTCACTCCAGCCCAAGATTTCTGCTGTCTCTACTGTAGATACTCCCTCGATCAACCGCAGGATCAGAACTTCTCGATATGTGCTTTTCAGGTGATTCATCGCTTCATAAACTTCTTGCAATTGTTCCTTTAACACCAATGCCTTCTCAGGTGTACGCTCTTTGGAAGTAAGAAGTCGAAGGACGTTTTCGGGGAACCAATCCATCATTTTTTGCTTTCGCCTATAATCAATCGCTGCATGGCGCGCGATGGTCAGAAGCCATGTCTTGGGCTGTGCTCTGCCTTCATAGCTTGATAAGGCTCTTAGCGCCTTCGTAAAAACTTCCTGGACTAAATCTTCCACATCTCTACGTCCGGTAAAATACGCGAGGTAATTGTAAATATCATGGCCGTATTGCTGGAACCATCGCTCTATTCGGTCATCGGAATCCATTCGTACGCTCCTTTATGAAGTTTGTATCTTATTAGACGCGAAAATGAAATTTGCTTACAGTTTTTGTGATAGAAAAAAGAAAATGCTGTCCCACCTGAGCCATTACCTAGGAGGACAGCACCATACAACGAATTGAGGCGTTCAAATATGGGAGAAAAAAGTGTGAGAGAAATTAGGGTCGCGGATTATCGTGATATTTATTTGTTAAACCTAGAATTTAACCCGAATCTGCATGTATTTACCGAAGATCAGGTAAAAGAGAAAATCGAAATCATCACAAAGAAAACAAATGATATGATCTTTGTTTGTGAGCAAAATAACGAAGTCATCGGATATATTCATGGAAGCCCTTATGAATTGCTTTTTTCCGACTCTCTCGTAAACGTCCTGGGATTTGTTGTGAAGGAAACGTATAGAAATCAAGGTGTAGGTAATATGTTGATTGAACAGCTGGAACAGTGGGGAAAGAACAATGGATTTTCCGGGATAAAGCTGTTATCCCACCCAATTCGCATACATGCTCACAGGTTCTATGAACGACGTGGCTATTTATTTACAAAGGATCAGAAAAATTTTATCAAAAGCTTCTAGCTGGAACTCCCGTTTTCTACAAAAATAAAGCATAAGCTCACCATAGCGGCAAACTTATGCTTCATTCTCTTCGATCCGAAAAATCTAAGCGGAGAGAGTGGGATTCGAACCCACGCACGCCTCACGACGCCTAACGCATTTCGAGTGCGTCCCCTTATGACCACTTGGGTATCTCTCCATATTTAGTTTGTCAGAAACATTATCTACTATAGCAAAATACAGTCAAAAATGCAAGACTCATTCCTCTGCATGCCCCTTGATTTGCGCGACTCATTAGGCCAAACTAATAACAGCACACCCGATTGGTATCCGATCAGAAGAAAAGTGAGGAACATATATGAAACGTGAACGTTTGGACAAGGTGCTGGCCAATATGGCAATCGGCACGCGCAAGGAAGTGAAAGCATTAGTAAAGCAGCGACTGATCGTCGTAGACGGCGTTGTCGCAACAGACCCGGGGATGCACGTTATTCCCGAGGAACAGGAAATCCTTGTGGATGGAGAACCGCTTAACTTTAAGCGCTGGGTATACGTTTTGCTGAACAAGCCGCCTGGAGTGGTTTCTGCTACAGAGGACAATGTCCATGAAACCGTAGTGGACTTGCTCCCGTACGAATGGGCAATCAAAGTGCATCCGGTAGGCCGACTGGATATTGATACAGAGGGTCTCTTGCTCTTGACCAATGACGGTCAGCTCTCCCATAGCCTCTTGTCCCCGAAAAAGAAAGTGGACAAGGAGTACTTTGCCCGCATCGATGGCCGGGTCACTGAGCACCATGTACAGGAGTTTGCCAAAGGCGTGGAATTGGAGGACTTTACTACACTGCCAGCCAAGCTGGAGATTATCTCTTCGGGAGAAATATCAGAGATTCGCGTCACCATCATGGAGGGAAAGTTCCATCAGGTAAAGCGGATGTTTGCTGCTTTCGACTTGCAGGTCACCTATCTGCAACGGATTCGTATGGGCCCGCTTCACCTTGACCCGTCACTCGCCCCTGGTGAGTATCGCGAACTGACCGAAGAAGAACTGAATATGCTGCAAAACGTAAACAAATAAAAACCGCCTGCATGCAGGCGGTTTGTCCAGACAGCCGGGTCATTCCTGTACCGGCTGTCTTTTTTTTCGCAATCCACGAAAGAAGTCCTTGAGCATCTTCCCGCATTCCTCTGCAAGAACCCCCTCTATGACTGGCACCTGGTGATTGAAGCGCGGTTCCGCGAGCAGGTTCATTAATGTCCCGGCACAGCCCGCCTTTGGATCGCGAGCGCCATACACGACCTGTTCGATGCGGCTTTGAACGATTGCACCTGCACACATGGGACACGGCTCCAACGTCACGTACAGCGTACATCCGATCAAGCGCCATCCACCCAAGCGTTCACTTGCTTCCCGTATCGCGATCAATTCCGCGTGCAAGGTAGGGTCTTTTTGTGTTTCCCGCAAGTTGTAGCCGCGACCAACGATTTCCCCGTCGCGCACGATGACCGCACCGATCGGAACCTCGCCAATCGCAGCGGCTTTCTGGGCCTCTTCCATGGCTTGTTTCATATAATAATCATGTTCATTTGCTTGTATCACGTTTCCTAAAGCTCCTTCAAAAACAGTCTTTCGTCCCGAACAAACGGACCACGTTCCCCAAAAAAGTTGATTCAAGAAGTTTTTGTCCTAACCCGTTCACATACTATCTGAGAGATTACATACATTAATGATGTAAGGGATAAGAAGTATGCAAATCATTGTTAGCCTCTTTCTGGAGGGATGTGAGTGGGCTTAACCTCTGCAAATACGTTATTTGATCGCTTTCACAGTCCGACTAGAGGTCTACTGGCAAAAGAAGAAGTGTTTTCCCACATCGAACATACCATCTCATCCATAGGTGGTCCATTTGAAATTATTGTGGGGGCCGACTCTCAATTAAAAAGCCGCGGGACTTTTTTTGCCCTAGTTATCACAGTGATTCGTCCCGGCCATGGGGGAACCTTCTTTTATCACAAATTTCAAGAACGCCGGTACTCATCCTTGCAACAGCGTATATTCCAGGAAGCGATGTACGCAGTCGGACTTGCCACAGAAGTACGCCAATATTTGCGGGACCGCCACTTAGATACTCCCATCCGCCTGCATTTTGATATCGGCACGAATGGTCCTACCCGTAAGTTTATCCAGTCTTTGTTGAGCTTAGCAGAAACCAATCACTTTCGTGCCGAGATCAAACCGAACTCCTTCTGTGCATCTACGATTGCCGACAAGTACACCAAGTAACAAAGCGGGCGGATTGCTAATGAGGCGTCCGCTTGGCTTTGTTTTGCCCCTATTTTTGTTGGTTCAAACAATTCGGGACAGGCTCCTGCTTCTCCTGCCTACTGTGTTTTGCCGGTTAATAGGGTGATTGACAATGTACGAGACGTGAGCTATTATAAGCTTTAATTGAAGCGTTTTCACAAGGCGTGTTACTGGTAATGCAGGCATGAGCCGAGAAGATCTTTTTCTTGTTAAAAAGGTTTTTTCGGCTCTTTTTTCTGATTAACGTCATGGTTCATCGGCGTTTTTCATTAAATTGGATGTGACCGCTTGCGGTAAGCAAATACGGTCATGGACCGTTTTTTGTCTATCAAAAGGTGGTGGAATGGATTGTCCCGTGAAAAGGAAAAAACGTACGCAATTACGCGTGTGTTGAACCATAACGTCGTACTCGTAGAAGAACCCGGATCCGGACAAGAAATTGTCCTGTTCGGAAAAGGAATCGGATTTGGCGCAAAACCCGGGAATGCCATCCCCGCCCAAGATTCGCGTGTGGAAAAGCGCTTCATGCTCGAAAATGAAAATCATCAGAAGCAGTATCAGAACATCTTGAGCCAAGTAGATCCTGCTGTCGTAGGAATTGCGGAAGAAATTATCGCTCTCATTGCGAGTGAAATTACGCCAGAATTGAACGAACACGTCCATGTTGCATTGCCTGACCATATCCAGTTTGCGATCTATCGGCTCAATAACGGCATGGAGATCGTGAATCCGTTTTTGTTCGAAATCCAGACGCTGTACACGAAAGAGTACGCACTGGCGAATCGGGCAGCGGATATGATCAAAAACGCATTCGACCTGGACATTCCAGATAGTGAAATCGGATTTCTGGCCTTGCACATTCACTCCGCGATCAGCTACGTCCCAGTAAAAAAGGCTGTCCAATTCACCAACATCATCACAGACTTGGTAAGCCTGATTGAAGAGCGAACAGCCATTACGATTGAACGCAGTACCATTGATTACGTTCGTCTCATTACCCATTTGCGCTTTGCCGTTGAGCGCATCCGTCAGCAAAAATTCATCAAGAACCCGCTTCTGGACCGAGTCAAAACCACCATGCCAGAAGCCTATCAATTGGCAACAGAGCTGGCTCAATACATCTCCACCCGTCTCGAGATTGCTGTACCAGAAGACGAGGTTGGTTACATGGCTCTGCACCTTTATCGCTTATTACAACAAAATTAAATCATAATCCTGCGTGTTACTAGCTCGACTAGGCATGAGCGGTGAGATCATACGGACATAGTAAGTATGTCGTCGTATGAATTCAACCGTCTCATGCCTTTTTTGGTTCAGACGCAAAAGGAGGATACTATGCTACGCAGTCTTTTTTCCCGGAAAAAACAACAAGAGGTAACCTTTCTTGCACCATTAACAGGTACCGTACTACCCCTGTCTGAAGTTCCTGATCCTGTATTCGCAGGCAAAGTCGTCGGTGATGGTGTAGCGATTTTGCCAAGTGCAGACACTCTCGTCTCCCCTGTCGATGGAAAGGTAACGCATCTTTTCCCTACCCACCATGCTATTGGGCTGTCGACTGAAAGCGGTCTCGAGATATTGATGCATATCGGTATTGATACCGTGAAATTAAACGGAAAAGGCTTTACCCCATTTGTCTCCGTTGGCGATCAAGTCAAAGCTGGCGACAAGCTCATCCAATTCGACAAGAGTGTACTGGAAGAAGCGGGCTGTCCGATCGTAACACCAATCGTTATTACGAACGGTGATCGGGTTGCTGAAAAAAATGTGGTGGCAAAAGCAACTGTGCAAGCAGGCCAAGAGCCACTGATGACTGTCGTCTTAAAATAAGCGAAGCGCATGGTTGAAGGAGGTACAACATGGTTCAATTTGAAGTAACCGTCAATGTAGAGGGTGGGCTCCACGCGAGACCAGCAGCTCTACTCGTGAATTGTTCGTCGCAATCTCAGTCAAAGATTACCCTGAGCAAAGGGACAAAACACGCAGATGGCAAAAGCATTCTCGGCATCATGACGTTGGGTGTCTCCCAAGGCGACACCCTGACCGTTCGGATCGACGGAGCGGATGAACAAAACGTAGCCACTGCGATTCAGCAGCTGTTGGAGCAATCCTCGTCAAACATATAGTGTAAACGACGGACAGGAAGGTGAAGGATGTATGTTAAAAGGAATCCCGGTTTCCGCTGGCATTTCGATTGCCCCTGTTTTACGCCTCACACACGAAACAGCCATCACGCAGGCAGAGTCCACCACTCCAGTGGATACGACTCCAGTGGATACGACTCAGGAGCTTGGACTACTTAGCAAGAGCGTAGAGCAAGCTCGCGAACAACTGGAAAAGCTAAAAGAACAGACAGAGGAACAACTGGGCTCGGAAAAAGCGGCCATCCTCTCTGCTCATATCGCCTTTTTGGATGACCCGGCATTTGTGGGGGAGATGAGTGCGCTCATTGAAAATCAACAACTGGCGGCATCTGCTGCCGTCTCGCAAGTAGCCGATCAGTTCATTGCTCTCTTTGAGAGTATGAACGATGCCTACATGAAAGAGCGCGCGGATGATATTCGTGATGTGAGCCGCCGTCTGATTCGAAATATTTCGGGCGGTGACACCGTCATCTCCTACCCGGAAGAGCCTTTTATCCTGGTTGCTTGGGACGTCACCCCATCCGAGACGCTTCAGCTCCCACTCCAGCATGTACGGGGAATTGTCACGGCAAAAGGCGGCGCTACCTCTCATGCAGCCATATTGGCACGCTCTCTCGGAATTCCCGCTGTCATGGGTGCAGGCGATACCTTGATGGAAAAAGTAGACTCCGGAAGTTTGCTGATCATCGATGGAACCTCTGGACAGCTCATTGTTTCGCCTGATGCGGATACACTGGCTGCCTATCAGGAAAAAGCCGCACAGGAAGCAAAGGAACGCCAATGGTACGAAGCCATTAAAGATCTACCTGCCGAAACAACAGATGGTCACCTCGTTCACCTGATGGCAAACATGGCTGTGCCAGAAGAATCTGATGCACTGATCGCATCTGGTGTAGAAGGAATCGGGTTGTTCCGCTCCGAGTTTTTGTTCATGGATCGCAGCACTCTTCCCGATGAGGCCGAACAATTTGCTGCATACAAGCACGTAGCCGCTGCTTTTGGCGACAAGCCGGTCATCATTCGCACCTTGGATGTTGGCGGCGACAAGCATTTGCCAGCCCTCGCGCTTCCACAGGAGGAAAACCCGTTCCTTGGTTTCCGTGCCATGCGCATCTCGTTAGCCAGACCGGAATTGTTCCTGGTGCAATTACGCGCTCTCTTGCGTGCCAGCGCATTTGGCCGCCTGCTGATCATGTTCCCGATGATTTCCCATTTGGAGCAGCTGCGTGAAGCCAAACGATTGCTGGAGCAAGCAAAAGCAGAGCTGCGGGCAGAAGGGATCGCTTTTGACGAGAAGATCGCAGTAGGCATGATGATGGAGATTCCGGGTGCTTGCCTGCAAGCAGATGCGTTTGCGAAAGAGGTAGACTTTTTCAGCATCGGCACGAATGATCTCGTTCAATATACCCTGGCAGTAGACCGGATGAATGCCAATATCGCCGAGCTGTACAGCTACTACCATCCAGCTGTTTTACGATTGATTTCCCAAGTCATCGAAGCTTCCCATCGGGCGGGCATTTGGACTGGGCTGTGTGGGGAAATGGCGGGAGATCCGTTGGCTACCAAGCTCTTGCTCGGATTGGGGCTCGATGAGTTCAGCGGTGCCGCTTCGGTCATGCCAAAAGTCAAAGAACGTATCCGCTCCACCAGCGTAGAGGAAGCGAAGCAATTGGCTGAGCACGTTCTTACACTCTCTACTGTAGACGAGGTCGTTCAATATCTGAAAGACAAAGCCTTATAAAAGGTTTTGTCGCCTGAGTAGTGTAAGCGCTTCCAATATATCGATCAGAATGGTCTCTCTCCGGCTTATTCCTTGTGCCCTCATCATTTTGCCATTCATCCGGAGAGCGGCTTCCCTGATAAATTCATCCCATTCCAAGGAGGTTTTATCCTATGCTCGCTTTTCTGCAAAAGATCGGAAGAGCCCTGATGCTCCCGGTCGCAACGTTGCCAGCCGCAGCGATTTTGCAAAGCTTTGGTCTTCTCAAATTCGAGAAGGACCTCAATCTCGGCGCCTTCGGTGCATTCATGGACACGTACATCGCTCCGCTTTTGGCTGCTGGCGGTGCAGCCATTTTTGACAACCTGGCATTAATCTTTGCTGTCGGTGTTGCCATTGGCTTGGCTGGAGATGCTGTTGCTGCTTTGGCCGCTGTCATTGCCTACGTCGTATTAACGAAAGTACTTGCAGCTGTTCCTGCTGCCATGCCTTTCATCGCGGACGATTTAAAACTGAACATGGGTGTCATCGGCGGTATTATGGCGGGTGGTATTGCAGCGTTTTTCTACAACCGCTACCATTCGATCAAGCTGCCAGAATGGCTAGGCTTCTTCGGTGGAAAACGCTTCGTCCCGATCATCACTTCTCTTTCCATGGTTGTCATCGGTTTGATTTTCGGGATCATTTGGGGCCCGATCCAGATTGCCCTCGACTCATTGGGCTCTTGGATCGTAGGTCTCGGCGCAACAGGTTCTTTCTTGTTCGGATTCTTCAACCGATTGCTCGTTCCATTTGGTCTGCACCACGTACTCAATGCGATTGCCTGGTTCCAAATCGGTGACTTTACCGATGCGACAGGAAAAGTGGTACACGGCGACTTGCATCGCTTCTTTGCGGGAGACCCATCAGCAGGAATGTTTATGACTGGTTTCTATCCGATCATGATGTTCGCACTTCCTGGAGCGGCTTTCGCTATTATTCACTCAGCGCGCCCTGAAAAGCGCAAAGTAGTTGCTTCTATGTTTATTGGTGCGGCTCTCGCTTCGTTCCTGACCGGGATTACCGAAGTAGTTGAGTTTGCGTTTATGTTCGCTGCTCCACTCCTGTATTTTGTCCACGCGATATTGACGGGTGTGTCCGGGTATATCGTGACCTCTCTGGGCATCAAGCACGGCTTTGGATTCTCAGCGGGTCTGATCGACTACGGCATCAACTTCCATCTCTCTACGAATGCTTGGATGATCATCCCGATTGGTCTGGCATTCGCCGTGGTCTACTACGTCCTGTTCCGTTTCATGATCGTAAAGCTGAACCTCAAGACGCCAGGGCGTGAAGATGACGAAGAAATGACAGCTACAGCTACGGGAAGGAACAATTCGATGCAGGATAAAGCGATCCAAGTGCTCACTCACATTGGTGGAAAAGAAAACGTCGTTAGCGTAGACGCTTGCATCACTCGTTTGCGTCTGGTTTTAAAAGACGACAAAAAGGTGAACGACAAAGCCTTGAAGGACCTCGGTGCAGCAGGTGTCATGCGACTGGGTCAAGGAAGCGTGCAAGTCGTCTTTGGAACCCATTCGGAGCTGCTAAAAGAAGAGATAAGCAAGCTGTAAAATATATCGAATGCCCGGTCACGGTGAAGTCCGTACCGGGCTTTTTTCTGTTTCCTGAATGGGTAACGGACGCGACCCGGCATCATTCCCATCATGTGTCGTACTATATGGGCATCGCGCGTTGTTTTCCAACTCCTTTTCAAACATGACCAAGCGCTCGAGAAATCCCTCGCAAGCTGGCATACTCTGTGGCGCCATCATTTCAATTTCGTAAGCGACGGTCTTTCTCCATATTTCCAGCTGCCTTCTATTTGCCTCCCAAGCGTTCAATCCATTCCACCCCTTTTGCTAAATCAGCAAACTATCCTGATAAAAAGATCAAGCATGTTACATCGTAGCTTTTTAGCCAACACCGGCAAATGATTAGCCTTGAAATCATAATCTCCCTTCTCGTACTTCAAGTATGTTGAAGCATTTCGAAACCCGAGTGCTTCCGCCATTTCTTGCAAGGTCAGCTTGCACTCATTACGTCGTTGCGCGATAAACGGGAGGTTGAGTCGTTCCACCAGTTATCCCCTCCTGATTTGCAAAAATGGCAAATATTTATAGTTACATCATATCCTTTCAATTTTAGCAAAGTCAATACAGATTTTGTCATATTAGCAATCTTGTTTTTTCCGTTTTGGAAAATTGTTAGAATGGAATTGCCAAAACGATAAAGGTGGTCTCACGATGTCCATAGTTGGTCAACGCATAAAATGGCTGCGCGAACAAAAACAATGGTCACAACTTCAATTAGCTGAAAAGCTGGGCATACATAATACGGTACTTTCGCGGATCGAGTCAGGCGAAAAGAAGGGCGTCGATTTTCATCTGATTTCCAAAGTCGCAGATTTATTTGAAGTATCCACCGATTTTCTCCACGGGCGCACGGAAGAACCATCTTGGCAACGCGGTTCTGTCCGGGAAACGCCGGCGACCTTTTTGGATGTCGATGGCCTGACCGAGAAAGACCTGGTTGAGGTCAAACGCCATATTGAATTTTTGAAGTGGAAGTCTTTGCAAGAAAAGAGCGAAGACCCTTCTTGAAGATTAACGGATAACAGAAAAACCCCTGTCTCCAGGGGTTTTCATCGTGGCAAGCGTCAGGCGTACTCTCCTGATGCTTTTTTATATAGGCTGTGTTATTCTTCGCTGTCGTTAGCCATTTCGTCTGCATTCAACTCGATCCAGCTCTGCGACCAAGACTCAATTCCTTTGAGAACCGGAGTCAGAGCTTTCCCCATCTCCGTTAAGGAATACTCTACGCGGACAGGAGCAGAATCAGTAAACACCTGCCGATGCACGAGTCCTTCCTTCTCCAAATCCTTCAAACGCTCAGAAAGTAGCCTTCCGCTTACTGGCAGGGCCCCTTCCAATGCACAGAATCGCTGTGGTCCCGACAACAACTGGTATAGGATTAGACCTGTCCATCGCTTCCCCAACAACTGCATACCTTTTTCGAACTTAGGACAGAGGGTAGACTGTTTCATAGGTATCACCTCATTCTCCTTCCAGTATAACGCTCTTTGTTCCATCCATCAAAACCAATGATGGGAATCAACCTTGAAAATTACACTTGCCAACTGTTGGGATTTTGTTAAATCACTTGACTCAAGAAATTATTATTGTATACTTACTAACGAAAAGTAACTTTGTTACGCATTTGAATTTTCGGAGGGATTCATACATGTCTAATCGTTTTGAATGGAGCGCACTTATTCTACGTGTGATTGCTGGTCTTACTTTTGCCATTCACGGAGTGGCTAAATTCCAAATGGGGCTGGAGAATGTCGCTGGTTTCTTCGGGACCATGGGACTCCCTGCATTCATTGCTTATCTCGTAGCCTTCTTGGAGGTCGTAGGCGGCATTGCCTTGATTCTGGGTCTGGGTACTCGCGTGTTCGCAGGTGCGTTGTCTGTTGTCATGCTTGGTGCGATCTTTAAAGCCAAGCTTGCTGCCGGCTTCCTGGGCGGTGAAGGTGGAGCTGGTTATGAGCTGGATTTGGCCTTGCTTGCGATGTTGGTTGCTCTTGGTATCAGCGGCAGCTCCAAGTTCGCGTTGGACGCTATCCTGTTTGGTAAAAGATCGGTTGAGTAATACCATTGTTAAAAATATAAAAGCCAAGCCTGAAGGTCACATTTGAGATCCTTCTGACTTGGCTTTTTTTATTCTTTCTGCGGTGATTCCTCGATCATTTTTTTATTGATGATTCTTATTTTGTCTGCTGGTGATTTCTCGTCCTTTGCACTAATAAATACGGAGTTATCTCCCGCTTCAAAAAACATGACATAATCTTCATCGGCCATGCTCTTATCTTCACTGACGGGCGCTCCCAGATTTTTACGGATCGTGTCCAGATTCGTTTCATTTAGATGAAGACCGGCCAAATCAATCCCATATACGCGATCTTGCCCATCAAAATAAATGAGCGCACTTTCTAGCTTCTCAAAGACCTCATAGCGCCCGCCATCCCAATAATCTTGTTTTATTACCTTGCCATATAGCGCAGAAACCTCATCCCGCTTCATCCCGATGTGGATATCGAAGCCACTGATCTCGTTTTTGGCGAGCAGCTTCAAAAACTGCTCATCCAGAATAATTTGACGTACGTCAGCGGTTTGCTTCTCTTGCTTTTGGTCGCCACCGCTATTTCCCGCCTCTTGCTTCTGCTCTGCTACAGGCTGCTGTTTAGTATCTGTTGGTACGCTCGTGTCAGTTGAACAGCCTCCCACAATCAAGCCTGCCATTACGGTCATACACACCCATTTTCTCATCCGACTTCACTCCTTCATTTCCTCTTGAATGGTTTCATCGCAACTTCTTCACTGGTATAACGTATCTTTTAGTAAAAAGTGAGGTGTTGGTTGAATGCCACTCTGGTTACTCGTCGTACTTATTTTCGGAGGTCTCTTGCTGATTGGAGCCATCATCGATTGGATTGCCAAGCGCCGGAAGCAGAGAGTCCTCATAGAGCGTAACAACCGTGATTCCCATTCCTTTGATGAAGGATACGACCCGAGAAATAAAGACGAATATCTCAATTGATAGACGCTGCTTCCCATCATTTGGTTACGAAACGGTACCTAACAAAAAAAAGACCCCCGAAAGGGTCCCCCTTCACACCACAATGCTGATGATAATTCCTGACAAAATGCTGACGAGTGTTGCCCCATACAACAGCCTCAATCCAAACCGGGCGACGACATTCCCTTGCCTTTCATTCAAGCCTTTTACCGCGCCAACAATTGTCCCGATGGAGCCAAAGTTCGCAAACGAAATCAAAAACACTGACACGATGGCCACCGTTCTTTCGCTCAACTGACCTTGAATCTTCGTAAAGTCGAGGATGGCGACAAACTCGTTCGCCACTATTTTAGTCGCCATGATACTTCCTGCTTGTACAGCTTCATGCCAAGGAACCCCCATAAGAAAAGCGAGCGGAGCAAAGACATATCCTAACAACGCTTGGAACGAGATACCGAATACCGCAGTGAACAACCCGTTCACCATCGCAATAAGTGCAATAAATCCGAGTAACATCGCGGCAACAACCACGGCTACTTTAAATCCATCCAGAATGTACTCCCCGAGCATTTCAAAGAAAGCCTGTTTCTCTTCTTTTTCTTGATCGAGCAAGTCATCTTCCGGCTTCACTTCATACGGCGTAATAATGGAAGCAATGATAAAACCACCAAATAGGTTGAGTACCAACGCAGCTACTACATACTCCGGTTTGAGCATGGTCATGAAGGAACCCACGATCGACATAGACACGGTGGACATTGCAGAGGCGCACAGTGTGTACAGCCTGTTTTCCGGTATGGCGCCGAGCTGTTTTTTCACGGTAATAAATACTTCAGACTGCCCGACGATCGCCGAGGCAATCGCATTATACGATTCCAATTTTCCCATGCCATTCACTTTGCTCAATACGAGTCCTACATAATGGATAAATAAAGGGAGGATTCTCGTGTACTGTAGAATGCCTATCAGAGCGGATACGAACACAATGGGCAGCAAAACCTGCAAGAAAAACGGCGACGCATCCGGATTCGCAATGCCACCAAAAACAAAATTGATCCCTTCGTAAGCATAGTCCAGGAGTACGGAAAAGCTGCTGGCAATGCCTGATATGAGAATGAGTCCAATATTGGTTCGCAACAGCAGCAAGCCAAACACGATCTGAATCAGAATCATGATGAGGATAGGGCGATACCGAATGTGCTTTTTATCGCTACTTGCCAGCCAAGCAAGCAAAAATACCGTAATCAAACCTATTCCTGCGATGATATAATTCATGCAACCAACTCCGATCCGCTTATCTCGCTCCATAATCTTCCCAAAAGAACATAAAAAAACCCTCCTGAACGATGAATAATCGAACAGAAGGGAGATGGGACAACTATATATCTGCTACGGCGATGGCCTCAATCTCAATCAACAGCTCGTCTCTGATGAGCTTGCTCACTTCCACTGCTGAGCTCGCTGGCGGGGTTTCTGTATTCACGTACTGATCTCGAATCTCACGGACAATGTGCATTTTGGAAATGTCGGTCACGAAAAAAGTCAATTTCACTACATGATCAAAGCTGGTTCCTGCCGCTTCCAGAGCGAATCGGATATTTTCAAAGACTTGTTTTGTCTGTGCCGCTAAATCGCCTGTGCCGACCACTTGGCCGTCCTTGTTGAGAGCGACCTGACCAGATACATAAATCGTACGTGCGTTCCGAACCTCCACCGCATGGGTGTAGCCAAACGTGGGTGGCATTGTTTCAGGGTTAATGAATTTGATTCGCTTATCATTCTGCATCCGACATGCTCCCTCCGATTCACATTTGTTGGTAAACCATTCTATCATACGCACAAAATTCTGACCATTCGTCGAATTATTTAAAGAAAGAGAGGGCAGTCTCATGATTATTACATGCGATGGTTATTGCAGCATGGGCTATATTTATTTGCAACCACCCGATAAGGAAATCATAGATTATCAAAAGGAGAAGGATAACCAGATTAGCCGTTATGTCGATCCTTCCTCGTTGCACATCCCGTTAGTCGTTGATTTCAACAGGGGAAAGCTGTTGCATGACATGCGATTATCCACGAAAACGTATAAGAAGGCGGTTGGCGATGAGATCGATGAAGAGTACCAGAACGATCTCGATGAGCAAGGCTACATGACAGGAATTGAACTGAATTTATCCAAAGACAAGCTGGTTCACTTGTTAGAAAATAAAGCGTTTGCGGTTTATCGCACAGAGTGGAAAGGCCAACCCTACCACCTGGCTACATTGGATATGGATCACAAAGTGTTTGATTCGAGCAATGTGATTTATCCTCTGAATGAGAAGCAGGATGCGTTCGTGGTCATTGAAGTAACGGCAGAGTATCAAATTGGGTTAGTGAAGGCATTACTAACAAGGAGAGATGATTTATACCCCGTCGAGTATTTATTAGCTCCGCAGTTTATTTTAAGCGAGTATACGTTATAGAATGGAATGAATAACCCGTCTCCAGCTTGGCTGAGGACGGGCTTTGCTTTTTTAATGGTCTCTATTTGGAGGAATTAAATTGATCAAACAGCCCGCTTCCAGCGCTTTTCGGCTGTTCTTTTTTGTTTGCGGCTTCAAATTGCTGAAACAGTCCGCCGTCATACTTCTTTTTTTCTTCTACTCTTATTTCTTTCTTTTTGGGTAGGGGCTGTTGAATCGGTGTTCTTTCAGGCTTTACTGGCTTTACATTCTTTTTCTTTCTCGTACTTTTCGTAATGATCTTGTTAGGAGGTTGCTTCTTCTTCTTTCTTTTTCTATTCATAAACCAATAAGATAAAGGAAAAATGCCGAGCATAATCGCTCCGGCTGTAATCAAATACAGCTTCCAGATCGATTGCCTTTTCTCTTCCTCTTTTTTTTCTTCCCGCATCTTTTGGACAACCTGTTCAAAATCGCGAACCTTATAATTTGCTTGAACAGATGACAGGTTCTTTACAAACCCAACCGAACCGCTTCCATTATAGTTAAAATATCGCGGGGCATTGTTTACTGTCATCTGGTATATGTACCCTGTCGGCACACCTGAATCCTGGATTTTTTCTTTGATCTCTCCCATAAGATCAGAAGAAGTCGGCTCAATCATTTGGTCATATTCCAAAACTTCATAGTTCTTAAGTTCTTTTTTTCCTACTAATTGAACATTTTCTTCATTATTGAACAGAAAATACCTGGGAATCCTATTAATATTCTTCCGATAGACTTTGTTTTTCGGGAAATTATGCAAGGCCATTTCGTTGCTATGCACTTCCAGTGTCTGCTCTGACAGCAGTACCTCTTCTGCTTCTATGATGGGGAGTTTTTTCTCAAAGGCTTCATATTGAGGGAGCCATTGAATGGTACCATCCGGGCGTAAAAACAAGTAAATTTGCATATATTGAAAAGATGTCAGATAGATTTGATTGGTTGGTAGGCTATGAAGATAAAACTGTTTTTCAAATGGCGTTGGATCGAAATTGTATGGGATGTTAAATACTGTTGCCCCATTTATCTCACTCTCATCTACCTCTTCTAACTGTCCGTTATCATGTACGGTAAAGTATAGAGAGCCATTATGAGTTGGGTCACCCCATATGGTCGTATGATAAAATTGATTCGATTGTAAATGGTATGGTCCAATACCACTATCGATTTGTATTAAGAGTTCGTTCCGCTTGATTCTCTCCTCTTCCGCAGCGGTTTCTTCGCTCGTCTCCTCTTCTTGGCTAGCCTCTTCTTCCCCAAATTGCTCTTCGTCGTCATCGTCATCATCCTTTTTGATTTTAACCGGCTTGGATGATTTGAAGCCGCTTGACGGTTTTGCACTTTTTATCGTGGAGCTTGAACTTTTGCTGGATGAGCTTGAGCTTTTTCCTGAAGAATATGAGCTTCTGCTGAACGAGCCTGAGCTTTTGCTGGAGGAGGATGAGCCTGCTCGATGATCCCGAGCTTCTGCCCGACGAATATGAGCTGGTACTCGACGATCCTGAACTTCTGCCCGACGAATATGAACTGGTACTCGATGATCCTGAACTTTTGCCGGACGAATATGAGCTGGTACTAGACGATCCTGAGCTTCTGCCTGAACTACTGGAGCTAGATGAACTTGAGCCTCTAGATGACGCGGGTTCTACAGGAAGGATTAATAGACTAATCATTACAGCGCTAAGAAAATAGGCAAGCAATTTCCGCATGAAATATGACCCCTCTATGAACCAACCAATGGTTCTCTCTATATAACAGTTAAATACTACCACTCCGCATCATAGCAATGCTACAAAATTCCTATCCTTCCTTCTTCACCCTCTTTTGGCTTTTTACCCTTACATCTATCCTGTATAATTTTTGGAAAATGGGCAAATAGAAAGCGAGGATTCGCTAGTGACAACGGTATACGATAAAGCGAAATATCATTACGAAAACTTTGAAGACGATCTTCCTCAAAAACAGGCATACGTACATACAGGCTTTTTCATTGGCTGGTTGATTGAAAAGGATATGGTTAGCGAGGATTTCAAGAAGAGTTTCGAAAACCTAATCGCTGATTTTAAACAAAGGAAGATTACTGGCCCTGAGGTTTATGAGAAGTCGGGTGGAGTATTTGCAAAAGACATGCTGAATGAAGAAGGAAACCAGTTCGCGATGTTTTACTTCGATTTCGATACGGGGGAGTATCGCTATCATTATCTAGAAGCGTTTGATTGTGAGCCGAGTGTGTATCACGTGGAAGATACTTGGGAGAATTACGATCATATTAAAGATTGGATCGACAATGAGTACGAGTACTGGTGCGAGAGAAATGAATAAGACCGCGTGAGTACGTAATCCTTCCTGCCAAATTGACGGTTTAATTCCGAGTAGCAGACGTAAATCTAAGAGGTAAACATGAAAAAACTTTTTATATTTTGTGCTAACAGTGCTATTGCTATTTGGTTCAGAACCATCTTTTTGCTGCATTCCTCTGGATTCCCTCTCTTGTTCTGAGGCGTTGAAGAATCCTGATTCCTCAGCTTTTAATTGCATTTTCCATTCCTTCGTGTTCCGAGCAGTTCCCTAGTTACGGTTTGCAATTTGAAATGTAACTATTTTACATTTTTTAGCGTCTATCATTTGTAACAAAAAAATCCAGGGATTGCCCCTGGATTTTCTCTAGAACTCATCATCGTACGAGAGGCCATAATCATCCACGTCATACTGTTTACCATGCACTTTACCCCGACCATTTTTAATTGCGCGGCGCCGATCACTCTCATCACCTGGTCGGATGTAATCAAGAAGTACACTTAGACGGTCTTCATCAGGCAACCTTGCTCCATTCTCGCTGTTACGATACTCACGATCCAAATCATTGATCTCGTCTTCGATTTTTGAGTGCGAACCATTGAAACGCCAAGATTGTACTGCATGATCAAAAAGAAATGCTAATCCTTGTGTGCTAATGATGCCAAATTGTTCAGCCAATGATTCAGCGCGATCAAAGTATCCTTCTGCATGTTTTAATTGTAGTTTTTGCATGCTTGCTTCTTCGCCCAATTTTTGAAATGGTTTTTTCCACTCAGCACTAATATCAGCCCCACCTTTAGTTGTGATACTTTTTCCCCAGGAGACTTGCTTTGATTTCGAATAATCAAAAACAACTTTTTTCAGTGTAGCTGCTTTGCTGCTGCCGAAAATGTCTTTAAAATCTTTTTCGTTTTCATTGATATAGTCCTTAAGTAATGGAGCTAACGTACCTTGTCCAAAGTTAAATTGGATAATTCCGAAAGACATACCTTGCTCATCATGATCTCCAGAAACGCTAGAGTAACCATCGTTACCTTCAAAAAAACCAGTGCTTTCAAGAAGATTCAATTTCAAAGATTTAGTTAGTGCCATGTTTCTTCCTCCTTTAATTTGTATTCAATAATATAAAGAGGAATTTTTTGAAACTTTTACAACCAAAGGAGATGATTAAAATGAAAAATTTTATAACTTACGCTTTATTTCTAATTTTTATATTAGGAGTCGGATTAATTGGATGTTCTTCAAACAATCAGACAACTACTGATTCTGTAGGCTCATACAGTAACCAAAATCAAAACAGGGAAGAACTGATTATCACAAATGAAAGTGAAACGATTGCCATACCAATTGAACAAATCCCTACTATACGTACATATTTAGAAGAATATACTACCAGTTCATCTGAACGAAAAACTGAAATAGATCGCATGAGAGTTAACCCACTTCCGAATCCCAACGCTACCTTCGCAGTCATAAGTTACAGTTGTGGAATAAAGTTATGTGACAATGTTCTTGTAAAATATAAAAACGATCAGGTCACATCTATCCCCCTCCCGCAATCAAGCTTTTTTCAGGAGGCTCTATTTACGGTCGATAACAAATATTTAGCTATAAAATTCGGGAAAAATGAAGGATCAACTGTAAGCAGAAGTAGTTTAGTGATAATTGACACTGTCGAAATTAAGAACACGGAGTTTCAAAATAATAGCGAAATAATCAACAAGATAACAAATGGAAATTTCACCGTACCCATTCGTAATTTGCATTGGGAAAATGATACGACGTTAAAAGTAACGATTCCCGATATAAAGGACTACTCGTTTAAAACTATTGAAAAATGGATTAATAAGGAAAGTGAAACTAAAACCAAAGAAGTAAAAATTACCTTGGGGAGTATTCCAAATGGGTAACCTCGAATAAACGAATCCCAAATGAGAAAGGTAAAACATCCCGTTTCACTGCTAAAAGTGGGACGGGATGTTGAGTATTGATAAGGCGAATGTTATTTTTGGGACACCCCCTTCACAAAATCAAAACATTCCAGTGTTTTATCAAAATTATACTTCAATATATACTCGATAATTTTTAATGACATTTCCTGCCTAATGTCATCCCGTACAGATGAGTCTGTTGATCTCAGCGACTTACGAATCTTCGGTTCAAACCTTTCGATAATCTCCATCATAGCATCCTCATCGTTGTTCTGCGCTCGCTATAGCAGCATTAACAGGCTCATGCATTTCGCCTCCCTCTAACTGTTTTCTGAGCTTTAGTAACGCTCGTTTCTTTACCTTGGAAACAGCCTGCTGGGTGACGCCTAATAGACGTGCAACTTCCCGTTCTTTGAGGTTCCTTAAATAAAGAAGTGTCAATGTCGCCTGTTCTTTTTCTGTAAGTCTTTGAATAGCCTCCAGCAAGCGTTTGTCAGACAAAGCATCCTTCCACTCCTGTATACCCTCCCGATCACCCTCATTCGAAATGCATGTAAGCCCGTCAACCAACCGCTCAATTTCATCGGTCGGTTGACACGCTTTGTCTATCTTTCGGTTCCGTAAAGAAAGTTCGATTGAGGTATAGTGAATAATTGATGAAATGTACTTGATAAGTCTCGCTTCGGCATAGAATTCTTTGAATCGTCTATTTAGTTCTTCGATACCTTTCGTATCGTCTGGGGAAAAAAGCACTCGCTGGTAAAGTTCTTGATTGTCTGCTTGGGCAAGAAATGCATCCAGAAACTTTTTATTTGCTGCGTCAGTAAGTTCGATCACATAATGCCTCCTCACAAAATAGGATCATACATTCGGTTTTTGATCAAAAAAAAGACGTGCCATATCACACTGACACGTCCCGATCCACTCAGTCCATTTTACCAAACACCCAAATTCAATAACTTAATATCCCTGTTGTGTAAACTTTTGTAAGTAATTGTAATTTTGCATACTCTTACCTTACGCTTCACACAATTGTCCCAAAAAATGGAAAATCCCTCTCCAGACCGCGATCCACTTCACTTTACCCACAGCCTTTTGTAAGAACTGTGAGTAAATTGTACGGAACGTGCTCATCGGAAATTTAGGGCAGTTTTTTCACACATAGCCTGGTACTCCTGGTGACCAAGGGTAGTGATTTTAACAATGGTATTAGCAGGAACGTTACCACTTGATCGGCTTTCACTGCCAGAATGTTAGCAGTTGACTCATTAGAATCTGTCATTTTCAGCTCAAAAAATGCACTTTTGTTAGCGAAAGGTTTGCAATTTGTCCATTTACCCTATTAAAAACATTGATATTCAGCCTTTTGGAAGACGTTATTTAATATGAAAAATATGTTTCTAATATTACTCGTCTCCACAAGAGTAGTCCTACTCTATATAAAAGTTACGTCTAACACAAGCTCGTTTTATTTTCTTGTTATCCCTTCTTTTCTTTGGGGCTTTTCAATGGTTGAATCCTTAATCAAATGGCTACCATGAATACAATACAATCATTACGATTATTGGATTTATTAGTTGTATAGTAATTCTTAGAATGTGCTATTTACATGCTAGACGTCTCTCCAAATCATCTTAAACAAAGAACGTCCACTCCTATTTAAAGTGAACGTTCTTTGTGTGTTTGTTATCTTCATTATTTCTTAAAGATAAAATCAGACATGACTGCCTTCTCCCATTGGATTCCTTTTGGGCTCACATTAGTGTAAAGCGTTATGGAGTCCGCATCTTCAACTACGGCTTTCAAATGAAAGCTCATGTCCTTGGGTTGCAAATATTCATCATACAGCTGTTGGTAGTTAGGATCGTTTTTATCTTTTGCCGCTTTGATGTAGTCCACAGTGTCAGGGTCTTTCTCAAAGTTTTTGTACTTCACTTGATACCCGAATGTCGCTTCTACTTTTCCGTCCACTGTTTTCTCTTCATAATCTGATACTGTAAACTCGACAAGCTCATAGTAGGGGGAGAAAGCTTTTTTGCTCTCTTCTTCCATATATTTTGCGATTTGGTTATAGCTTGAAGAGCTGTCGACCGATTGTTGCGATTCTGTGCCAGTGTTCGTTACTTCCTTTGCTGGTGGCGCAGCAGTCTGATTTTGTACGACCGCATCTGAGCTGCAACCGCTGAAAAAAATCGCCAAAACCATGCCTATGATCACTTTTTTCAAAGGAAACACCCCTTATCTCCATCGTTTTCTGCTACAAGTTATACGTTCAAGACATGTTCAATGTCTCCATGTTTTCCAAATAAACGATGAGAGGGGTATGCATAAAAAAGAAAAAGCCTTGATACACCAAGGCTTTTCCTTCAATGGCGTCCCCGAGAGGATTCGAACCTCCGACCTACAGTTTAGGAAACCGTTGCTCTATCCTGCTGAGCTACGGGGACAAGTATGATCACCTACTTTCTTATTATATGTGTATATCCATTTTTCGGCAAATCCTATCCGTTCCAGTTCCTATCAGCAGCTCTCGTCTGGAATAGCTGATGCATAACGGATTGGCTTCATGATCCGTTGACGACCGGAAAAAGTGGCAATCTCCGTTACCCCCATTGAATGGAGGATCTCCAGATTCGCCGCCACGTATCTCCCAATATCGTCGGGAAAGTGGGCGTCGGACGAGAGGGTCAGTGGAACGCCATGCGCCACCAAAACGTCGAGGAAAGCAGGACTGGGGCACATTTCCTGAACGGGATAGCGGTAGTACAGACCCGCATTGATTTCGGTCGCTGTATCCGTTTCTTTCAAAGCAGTTGCGATTCGATGGTAATAGGGAACAAGCTCCGATTCCTCTGGGCGATAGGAGAACACTTTCAGATTGTCCAGATGGGCAACAAAATCAAACAAGTTGCTCCTAATCATGGATTCAACTGTGTGGAAAAAATCCGCATATAGCTGTTTCAGGTCATGCTGCTCAAACAATTGACGAGTCTCGGGATTGTCAAAGCCCCATCCTTGCAAAAAATGAACGGAGCCGATCACATAATCCCATGAACCACCTGCCAGCAAGCTCTCCAATTCTGCTTCCCCGCCGATAAAGTAATCCGCTTCGATCCCCAGCCGCAACTCCACGCCGCTTGCTGACCAACGCTGCTTTGCCGCCTCAATGGCGACACAAAAGTCACTGAGGCTCTCGGTGCATACTTGATCAAGCCATGTGCGCTGCAAGCGACCCAAATCAGTATCACTTAGATCCATATACCGCTCAAAGTAGGGACGAGCTTCACGAAAGCGGTATAAATGATCGACAATCCCCACTTCTTTCAAGCCTTTGTTTAACGCCTCACGTAAATACAGATCGATCCAAGATGGGTCATATGCTCCTAGAGACATCCGATTATTTAATCGTGCAAGACTGTCCAGCAGCCAGGCACGGGTATGTCGAGATTCAGACAGCGGATAAAAGTGGTCGAGGGCGGCATTCGTACGGTCGAGCCAACGCAAAGAATAGGGCCCCTCTTCCAGATGAAGATGATAGTCAATCATCATGTGAAGTCTCTCCTTCCCGGAAGTTCGCTTATCCAGGTAGTTTGAATGCCAGACGAAAGCCATTCATCCGGCATTGGCTGGTCACAAACGACCGCGCTGACATCCGGCCAGCCGCAAATGCGAAAAAATTGCGTTTGGCCGATCTTGGATGTGTCCCCCAATAAAAAGACTTGCTCCGCCCGCTGTACCATTATGGTCGAGCACAAAGTTTCTTCCATGTCATAGTCGGTGAAGCCATCAGCCGTAATTCCTCCACAGGAAATAAACGCTTTATCAAAATGAAAACGAGAGAGCAGCTCGCAGGTAAACGCCCCGGCAACTGATTGTTGAGCCGGATGGGTCAGTCCCCCCAGCATAATGACCTGACCGTTGAATTGATTGGCTTCCAACAGCTCGTTTAGTAAAGAAGCGGCGGGGAGCGAATTCGTGACAATCGTTAATTGGTTGAGGCCCTTTATAGCCCGTGCCAATTCCAGTGTTGTCGTCCCGACATCAAGCGCGATCGTGTCCCCGTCAGACAAAAGCTCTGCCGCGATTTGCCCGATTTTCGTTTTTGCCGTCTGTTGGATCGCCTGTTTCTTTTCAAAGTGCGGCTCACGTTTCACCAAATGATAAGGGATTGCTCCTCCGTACACTCGCTTTAACAAACGTTGCTGTTCCAAATGGTCCAGATCACGCCGGATTGTCTCCGGTGTTACTGCCAGGTTTTTTGCCAGACTCATCACCTGAATTTTACCGTGGCGGTTCAATTCGTCCAGAATCACTTGCTGTCGTTCTTCAGGCAATAGTGTCATAAAGCGGAATCACATCCTTGGGACTTACATACAATGTTTTTGTTGTGCCTATCTGCTCCTGCTCGAAGGACAGGTGAAGGGTGTCCACCAGTACAGGAACATCACCAATGTTCAGCTCGTAACGGGTAATGTTGCCGAGCATGGTTACCTGAGCGATATTCCCGGTCAAACAGATGTCCTCCCCACCCAGAGGCTGTTCGCGAAAAGTCTCAGGACGGATTGCGAAACGTTCAACTGCCGGATGAGACAGATTAGGCGTGATTCGGTTAAGCTGCTCGGCAGTCAGCACGTTGTAATTGCCAATGAAGCGAGCAACAAATTCAGAACGAGGTTGCGTGTAAATCTCTTGAGGACTGCCGTGCTGAACGATTCGTCCACCATTCATGATGTAGATGCGGTCACTGACAGCCATGGCTTCTTCCTGATCGTGAGTAACCAGCACAGTCGTCATGTTTAACTCACGTTGGATGGTGCGTAGCTGCTTTTGCAAATTTTTACGAATCTGGGCATCAAGCGCACTAAGCGGCTCATCCAGCAGAAGCACTTTTGGCCGGGTGACCAGAGAACGGGCGAGTGCCACACGCTGCTGCTGGCCGCCAGACAATTCACGTGGGTAAGCCTTCTCCTTTCCCACCAATCCCACCAGCTCAATCATTTCCTGGACACGCAGCCGAATCTCCGTTTTCGAGATTTTGTTCATTTCCAGACCAAAGGCAATGTTTTGACTGACCGTAAGATTGGGAAAGAGCGCATACGATTGGAACACCATGCCAATCTGCCTGTTTTTTGGCGACACGTCCGTCACATCTTTGCCGTCAATGTAGATCATGCCCGTATCAGGAGCCGTCAGACCACTAAGAATGCGTAACAGCGTACTTTTGCCACACCCGCTAGGGCCAAGCAAGGTAACCAGCTCGCCTTTTTCAATCGAAAGATCAAGTTGCTGCAGCACGTGTTGACCGTGAAAGGTTTTGGACAAGTGTTCGATTTGGACGTAACTCATCAGGGGACCTCCTTGCGTGCGAAGCTTCGGCGCGTGAATTTTACAACCAGGCCAGTGATAATAGCCATCAGGACAAAATAAGTGACGGTAATCGCGCTGGCGACATGTCCACTTGACGATAGCTTGGCGTATAGATACATCTGTAAGGTTTCGTATCTTCCTCCTACCAGGATGTTAATCAATACGAATTCACCAAACAAAATGGAGAAAGACAAGAGCGAGGACACGAAAATTCCAGACATGATATTCGGAACGATAATCCGTACGAACGCCTGCCAGTGGCTCGCACCCAATAGCTCGGCTGCCTCCATCAACGAACGTGCCTGCATGGCAAGCAGGCTGTTGCGCGTTCCCTGATAAAGATACGGAAGCAATCCGACCAAATACGCCCCGGCGGTGATGATGACCATTGGAATTCCGTTTCCTGAATACGTACGGATCAATCCGACCGCCATAATGACACCCGGAACGGCATAGGTCAGCATCACCAAAATCTGAACCAGCCTCTCCATCCGGGGAGCGTAGACGATAATGGAAAATACAGCAGGAACAATAATGACCACGGCAACGACAGTCGTCAGAAAGCTGAGCAGAAAAGAACGCCCGAATGCCTGCAAGAATCGGGGATCGGCATACAGCTCCGCGAACCATTTTCCTGTGAGTCCTTCCGGCAAAACCGTGCTGTTCCACTCGGTTGCCAGCGAGTAAAGGATGGTAGCAGCTACTGGCAAAAACAAATACAGCATGACCAACGCAAACGACAAGGATGACAAACTGATCCGCTTCAAGACAAATCCCTCCGAATCTTCCGCGTCAGCCACTCGTTCACGAGTAAGGCGCCGGCAAGCGTCAGTCCAAGCAATACTGCGAGTGCGCTACCCAGCTCGGGTCTGGCAAAAATGTCGCCAGATACTAGCGCACCAATCCGAATGGGCACCAGATTGTAATTGCTCCCGGTGAGCGCGTAGGCGGAAGCATAGGCACCCATTGCATTGGCAAACAGTATGCTGAATGTGCCGACGATGCCTGGAAGCAGTACGGGAAACCCGATTCTCAGCCAAAACTTCCAGGGACTTGCCCCAAGCAGTTCGGCCGCTTCCAACCATTGCTTCTGAATGGCGTTGTACAGGGGATACAAAAGCATTACCGCCAAGGGCAGTTGAAAATAAATATAAACAAGCGTCAAGCCGCTCCACGAATACAGAGTAAAGGACTGTCCAAAATCAATCCCCAGTTGCTTCGCGAGCAAAACAAACAATCCACTGTTTCCCAACAGGACAATGAAGGCAAAAGCGAGCGGAATCCCCGCAAAATTGGAGGTTAGATTGGTAATGACAAGTACTCGCTTTTGCAGAGACTGTGGAAAACGGGTAATCGCATAGGTGGCGAAAACAGCAACGACGATTCCAATGAGAGCAGACAGGAACGAGATGAGCACGCTGTTCTCAAAAGCCTGCAAGTAATACGGATTTGAAAAAATCTCCCGATAGTGACTGATTGTAAAACCGCCGCCCCCCTCGGCCTGAAAGCTCCCTCCGATCATGGAAAGCAATGGGACGAGGAGAAACAGAGCGATCATTGCAAAGAACGGAATCGTCGTGATCCAAAGCATTCTGACAAATCGTTTCATCGCAAAAGCTCCTTTCTTAGAGGAAAAGACGCCCCCTCAGGGAGACGTCTTACTCAGCCCTCATACGTTCAATGGCTGCATCTCTTTCGAGGGGGAGATCCCGAGCAAATGGCAGGCAAGCGGAGCCACCTGCAATTGCGGAATTGCCTCCTCGCGAATACCCGGAGATATCAGGTTGCTGATGACAAACAAGGGAACGTCCCGGTCAGCGCTAGAAGTGCCACCATGATTTCCATCGGCTGTCATCCCGTGATCGGCTGTTACGATGATTTGATAACCCGCATCGATCCACGCAGGAAGCACATTTGCCAGTATCGAATCTGCCGCCAGAACGCGATTTCGATATCGCGCGGAATCGGCCGTATGCTTATGTCCGTCATCATCGATATTCATAGAGTGGACGTAAAGAAAATCCGGATTGTATCCATTCAACAAAAAGTTGGCGTCAGCAAACAAGTGTGTATCCGGATAGTGATCTTCCCAGTAGAACATCCCGTTTTGTATCGGCTTGTCGGTGTTCAATTGGATTCGGTCGTGAAACGGATTGAATGGGGCTTTGTTATAAAGCTCGCTTACCCAGCAATAAGCGGCAGCAGCGTTGGACATCCCGTTTCTCCGCGTCAGGTGAAAGAGACTCTCCTGATGTGAAAGCCGAACCGTCTGATTGCTGGAAATGCCGTTCTTCCAAACAGGGGTTCCCGTTAAAAGAACCTCGTACAAAGGGCGAGACAGACTTGGCAATTCCGATCGTACCTGAAAGCGGGCTGCAATGCCGTACTCGACCAGGTGATGTAGGTAACCCATGTGCGAGACGGCTGTGTCAAATCTCAATCCGTCGAGCACAATCATGGCGAGCTTGCTAGCGCACATGGATTAACACCTGCTCTTGCCATAGCTGCGGCAACTTTTTGGCTGTCTCTTCCCACGCAGTCAAATCGCCCACCGGACGTGCGTTTTTATACATTTCATCGGGGAGCAGCATGGCTTTCGCGGATTCATCCAGATTGGCGTTGGCGCGAATTGGTCGTGCATAGCCGCGTGCCAAATTGGACTGTCCAGCGTCGGAGAGAATGTATTCACGAGCCAGCATGGCAGCGTGCGGGTGCTTGGCGTACTTGTTGATAACCGTAGCGTACCCGCTGCTGACTGATGCTTCCTCCGGGATGAGGACATCAAAGCGGTTTTTATCGATTTTGTCCCGATACCCGAGCGCGTTGAAGTCCCACAAGATTGCGACTTCGATTTCACCCTTTTCTAGATTGGCAAGGCTCGGATCGCTCGTACTGAGCCGCTTGTTTTTTGCCAAGTCAGCGAAAAAGTCAATGCCAGGCTGAATATTTTTCTCATCTCCCCCATTAGCATAGGCGGCGGCCAGAACGGCAAACTGCGCCTGATTCGCTTTCATGACATCGCCGATCGCGATCTTGTAGCTTCCGTTTTTCAAATCTGCCCATGTCTTGGGAGGGTTTTGCACCTTTGTCTTGTCAGTGATAAAAGCCAGTGTTCCGGTATAGCCCAGCAACCAATGTCCTTCATCATCTTTTGCCCAGTCGGGAATGTCGTTCCAGTAAGAGGTTTTGTAGGGAAGCGTCAGCCCTTTCTGCTTGGCTAACGGTCCAAAAGCGATGCCTACGTCACCGATGTCTGCTGTGGCGTCTTCTTTTTCTGCTTCAAACTTCGCCAATTCTTCTGCGCTCGACATGTCAGTGTCCGTATGCTTCAAGCCATATTCCTTTCCGAGATTGCTCCAGGTCTCCCCCCAGTTTGCCCACGTGTCAGGCATACCCACGGAATTGACTTCTCCCTCCTGCTTCGCTTTTTCCACAATTTGATCCAGGGTCAATTGCGACGTATCCAGAGAAGTGCCTGATTTCGTCTCGGTGGCACATCCCGCAAGCAGAAAAACGGATGTCATGACAACAACGGTTCGTTTCCAGCTTAACTGGTTCCCTCTCATCTTTAAGGCCCCTTTTCGTTTTTGGTTTGTGTTTGATCTTTTGGTTTTTTCTAATCCAATCGTAAACAACCAAAATGAAACTGATATAAATGCGTTGTTAAAAAGCTATTAAGACTCTATGAAAAATAGAAGTGAACGCAAAAAGTGGCCCTCTGAATACCAGAGAACCACCTAGTCCTTCGTTTTTCCTCTTTAATTGTGAGCAAACTGCTCCTCTTCCGTCGACCCGCTGAGTGCAGTCGTAGAGGAATTACCGCCAGAGATAACTTGCGCAACCTCATCGAAATACCCGGTACCGACTTCACGCTGATGGCGAGTAGCCGTATAGCCATGTACTTCGCTGGAAAACTCCGCCTGCTGCAATTCAGAGTAGGCAGCCATTCCGCGATCACGATAACCACGCGCCAGTTCAAACATGCTGTAATTCAGGGAGTGGAAGCCAGCGAGCGTGACAAATTGGAACTTGTAGCCCATTTCGCCGATCTCTTCCTGGAAGCGAGCGATGGTCTTTTCATCCAGCTTCTTTTTCCAGTTGAAAGAAGGAGAGCAATTGTAGGCTAACAGCTTGCCCGGGTATTTCGCATGGATCGCTTCTGCAAAACGGCGTGCTTCCTCCAAATTCGGCTCAGAAGTCTCGCACCAGATCAGATCTGCATAAGGAGCGTACGCAAGACCACGTGCAATCGCCGCGTCCAGTCCACCGCGTAGACGGAAGAATCCTTCTGCTGTTCGTTCACCTGTCAGGAATGGTTTATCCTGCTCGTCGATGTCGCTGGTGATCAGGAAAGCGCCATTGGCATCGGTACGTGCCACGATAATCGTCGGGACTCCCATCACATCTGCTGCAAAGCGGGCGGAAATCAGATTACGCACAGCTGCTTGCGTCGGAATGAGTACTTTTCCGCCCATATGGCCGCATTTTTTCTCCGAAGCCAGTTGGTCTTCAAAATGCACGCCTGCTGCACCTGCTTCAATCATACCCTTCATTAATTCAAAGACGTTCAGTGGCCCACCAAAGCCCGCTTCTGCGTCTGCTACAATCGGAGCAAACCAATGCGTGTCGGTACCGCCTTCTGATTGATCGATCTGATCAGCCCGTTGCAATGCCTGATTAATTCTTTTTACGACTTGGGGAACACTGTTTGCTGGGTAGAGGCTTTGATCAGGATACATCTGACCAGACAGATTGGCATCGGCCGCTACCTGCCAGCCACTCAAGTAAATCGCTTTTAATCCTGCCTTTACCTGCTGAATCGCTTGATTCCCGGTCAAAGCCCCCAACGCTTTGATATGGTGCTCGGTATGCAAGAGGTCCCACAGACGCTCTGCTCCTAAACGAGCCAGCGTATGTTCGATTTGTACGGAGCCGCGCAAACGAACGACATCTTCTGCCGTATACGGACGTGTAATCCCTTGAAAACGCTCCCCCTGCCAGCTTTGCTCCACCTGTTGAATCGCTTCTTGCTTGGTTACTTTCGTCATTTTCATTTCCCCCACTCTTTTTATTTTTACAAATAGCGATAACCCGGTACCGTAAGGAAGTCTTCAAAATCTTCTGTCGTTACTAATTGCAAGAACAGATCACCAGCAATCGGATACTTGCTGTTGTCGTATCTCTCTTGGCCGATTGCTTGCTTGATTGCTTGCAGCTCCTCACTCAGCCACTGCTTCACCAAGCCTTCTGTCACCTTTCTACCATCCTGCAAGACTCCGTGACGATGGCGCATCCATTGCCAGACTTGTGCCCGCGAAATTTCTGCTGTAGCCGCATCCTCCATCAGATTATTGATCGGCACAGCCCCAGAGCCTCGCAACCAAGCCTCGATGTACTGCAAGCTGACACTTATGTTTGTACGAACACCCGCTTCTGTAATCGTGCCCTCTGGGACTGCCAGAAGATGCTTAGCAGATACGTCTACGTCTTCACGTTTGTACCAGATTTGGTTCGGCTCTCTCATCAAGCGATCGAACACTTCCATGGCTACTGGCACGAGCCCAGGGTGAGCTACCCAAGTCCCATCATGTCCATCGTACGCTTCCCGCTCTTTGTCAGCGCGCACTTTGGCGATGGCTTCTGCATTTTGTACCGGGTCATTTTTCACCGGAATTTGTGCAGCCATTCCGCCAATGCAAGGCGCCATCCGTTTATGGCAAGTCTTCACGGCCAACGTGGTGTATGCTTTCATGAACGGAACTGTCATGGTTACTTGCGCCCGATCCGGTGTAATCACATCAGGCTGATTCCGCAGCTTTTTGATATAGCTGAAAATGTAGTCCCAACGTCCGCAATTCAGTCCTGCACTATGCTCGCGCAGCTCGTACAGAATCTCATCCATTTCAAAAGCTGCGAGAATCGTTTCGATCAATACGGTCGCACGAATCGTGCCGCGTGGAATATTTAATTCATCCTGCGCGAAAAGGAAGACATCGTTCCAGAGGCGAGCCTCCAAATGGCTCTCCAGTTTCGGTAAGTAGAAATACGGTGCTGTCTGATTCGCGATAAGAGCATCTACGTTGTGGTAAAAGTAAAGTCCGAAGTCAAGCAGGCTGCCGGAGATCGGTTTTTGGTCGAGGCGGATGTGTTTTTCATCAAGATGCCAGCCACGAGGACGCACGATCAATACCGCTGTCTTTTCATTGAGGCTGTATGATTTGCCTTCTGGACTGATGTAGGAGATCGTGCGGCGTACCGCATCCTTCATGTTGATTTGACCTTGTATGGTGTTCTCCCAGGTCGGCGAGTTCGCGTCCTCAAAGTCAGCCATGAAAAGCCGAGCACCGGAGTTCAGTGCATTGATGACCATTTTCCGGTCACCCGAAGGTCCTGTAATCTCCACCCGTCTGTCTTGCAAATCTTTAGGCAATGGAGCAACAGTCCAATCTCCTTTACGAATGTCCGCTGTTTCCTGTAAAAAATCGGGCAGTTGACCTGCATCGATCTGCAATTGACGCTCCACGCGTTTAGCCAGCAATTGCTGGCGTCTTTCGCCAAACCTTTGCTCCAGCTTCATTACAAATTGGATTGCTTCTGGTGTCAGGATATCTTGATAACCCGGGTGCATCTCACCGGAAATCTGAACCTCCAGCGGATATGGATTCGTTGGTACAGTAGTCAAAACAGCTCCTCCTCCCTTACTCCAAAGTTATTATGATACAGATCGATAAAATGATTTTTATTATATAACAGTAGTGGCAAAAAAAATGTCCTTACTCCTGATACCCGCTGCCACTGCAATGGCTGCAGCTTACATGCCCATCTCCCAAACAATTATGGCAAGCCGCTCCGTTGGCATCACGACCAACGCCTCCACATCTTGGGCAATTTTGTTCTCCGTTTCCTTCACACCGATAGCAGTCCATTCTCCATTCCTCCCTCTCTGTATTAAAACAATATTCTTAAAATTTGTTTTTATTATATAACAGAGATTGGTACAGTGCAACACGTTTTTTTAAAAATTCCACCTGTATTAGTACACAATATAAAACAGCCCTTGACCCGTTATGGATCAAGAGCTGCTTTCCAAATCTCTCGCTTATTGCTTCGGTGCGATCTTGTCTACTCCGCCCATGTACGGACGAAGAACTTCTGGAATTACGATTGTTCCGTCTGCCTCTTGGTAGTTCTCCAAGATCGCTGCTACTGTACGTCCAATCGCCAAACCAGAACCATTCAATGTATGCACAAATTCCGGCTTCGATTTTGTATCGCGACGGAAACGGATATTGGCACGGCGCGCTTGGAAATCTTCAAAGTTCGAGCAAGACGAGATTTCACGGTATGTGCCGCCGCTTGGAATCCAAACCTCCAGGTCGAATTTCTTCGCAGCCGTAAATCCTAGATCGCCTGTGCACATGCTCAGGACACGGTATGGCAGTCCAAGCAGTTGAAGCACCTTTTCAGCGTTTTTCACCAGTTTGTCGAGTTCGTCATAAGACTCTTCTGGTTTCACGAATTTCACCAGCTCAACTTTGTTGAATTGATGCTGACGAATCAACCCACGCGTATCACGGCCGGCAGAACCCGCTTCCGAACGGAAACATGCGCTGAAAGCAGTGTAGTAGCGAGGGAGATCCGCTCCATCCATGATTTCATCACGATGCATATTGGTGACCGGCACCTCGGCAGTTGGAATCAGGAAGTAATCTGGTCCCTCGATTTTGAATGCATCCTCTTCGAACTTAGGCAATTGACCCGTTCCCGTCATGCTCGTACGGTTGACGATATACGGCGGGATCACTTCTTCATAGCCATGCTCATTCGAGTGCAAATCCATCATGAAGTTCATCAGTGCGCGCTCCAGACGTGCGCCCAAACCTTTATAGAAAACAAAACGGCTTCCTGTTACTTTTGCCGCCGTTTCAAAATCGAGGATTCCTGCTTGGCTAGCCAGCTCCCAGTGAGGCTTAATCTCGAAGTCAAATGCACGTGGCTCTCCCCATGTCCAAGCAATCACGTTATCGTCTTCTGTCGTACCGATCGGCGTGCTTTCATGCGGCAGGTTCGGGAGGCTCAGCAAAATGAACTCCAGCTGTTCATCCAATTGGCGCAGCTCTTCATCCAAAGCCTTGATGCGCTCATTTACTTCTTTCATTTCAGCGATCAGATGGTCTGCATTTTCCTTATTGCGTTTCATAACCGCTACTTGCTCGGACACCGTGTTACGCTTATTTTTCAGCGCTTCTGCTTCTTGGATGACTTGGCGGCGCTTTTCATCTACTTCTACGAATTGATCCAACGCAGAAATATCTTCATTGCGGTGAGCCAAACGGCGTTTTACTTCTTCTAGATCCTGGCGTAATACTTTTACGTCCAACATGTGTAAATCCCTCCGAATCGTATTGAAAAAAAACAAAAAACACCCGTCCCCTGGTAAGGGACGAGTGTTGTATACCCGCGTTGCCACCCTCGTTGACACATGCAGCAATCCTTCATGCATATGCCCACTCTTCCGTCATAACGGGACGGTTCCGGGCAAAGTTGTTGTTCCTTTGCCACTCCGAGATGGATTCCTTCACATAACCGGATCGGTTTGCACCTACCACCGACTCTCTAGGCCTGGCTCTTGTAAAGTACTTGTTCTCATCATCGCATTCTCATTCATGAATACTATTATTGTTAACTGTACTACAGGTTCTATACGTATGTAAAGAGCAGCCCGCCTCGATCTTTACAGAAAAAAGAAGATCGGCACCTATTTACGGCCGATCTTCCGGTATAGCAGCTAGCTTCTGTATTCCTTGACCATGTCGAGGAAGTATTTGTGCAGTCTTGTATCTTCGGTCAATTCTGGGTGAAAAGCTGCTGCCAAATAGTGACCGCTTCGGGCGACAACAATCTTGTCTTCGTGCTTGGCCAAGACTTGACCGTTCTCTCCCACTTCCATGATATACGGTGCCCGGATGAACACGGCCGGGTAATCTGCCGCCACACCCGCAACAGGCATCAAGACTTCAAAGCTCTCCTTTTGGCGACCAAAAGCATTTCGCTCGACTTTGATATCCATCAAGCCTAAATGGCAATCGTCTTGTCCTTGAATCTGTTTTGCCAGAAGGATCGCTCCTGCGCAAGTCCCGAAGATCGGCTTGTTCGCCTTACCGAACTCTTGAACCGCCTCCATGAATCCGTACTTATGCATCAGCTTGCTAATCGTGGTGCTTTCTCCGCCGGGAATGACCAGCCCGTCTAGGTCATCCAGATCTTCTACTTTTTTGACCGGGACGGCTGTGGCACCAACCTCTTCTAGCATTCGCATATGTTCTGCTACAGCTCCTTGTAGAGCGAGTACGCCGATTTTCATGCTACTCACCTTACCAGCCGCGCTCTTGCATGCGATCAGCTTCACGAATTTTGGAGATTTCGATTCCTGGCATTGCGGTTCCCAAGCCTTTGGATACGCGAGCAATCAGTTCGTAATCCGTGTAGTGGGTAGTCGCTTCCACAATCGCGCGAGCAAACTTCTCTGGATTCTCTGATTTAAAGATACCAGAGCCAACAAACACGCCATCGGAGCCCAATTGCATCATCAGGGCAGCATCTGCTGGTGTTGCTACTCCACCTGCTGCGAAGTTTACGACTGGCAGCTTACCTGTTTTGTGTACCTCTTCAAGCAGTTCATATGGGGCACCCAGGTTTTTGGCTTCTGCCATCAGTTCATCGTAGGACATGGCTTGCACTTTGCGGATTTGGGACATCATCGTGCGCATATGGCGAACAGCCTCTACAATGTTTCCGGTTCCTGGCTCACCTTTCGTGCGGATCATGGATGCACCTTCCCCAATACGGCGGAGAGCTTCACCCAGATCACGGGCGCCACATACAAACGGTACAGTGAACTCTTTTTTATTGATATGGTACAAGTCATCTGCCGGAGTGAGTACTTCGCTCTCATCGAGATAATCTACACCCAGAGATTCGAGAACACGCGCTTCAACAAAATGACCGATACGAGCTTTAGCCATAACAGGGATCGAAACAGCATTCAGTACTTCCTCTACAATGCTAAGGTCCGCCATACGAGCAACTCCACCAGCTGCGCGAATGTCAGACGGTACACGCTCCAAAGCCATTACAGCAACAGCACCCGCTGCTTCTGCAATTTTCGCTTGTTCAGCATTCACGACGTCCATAATGACGCCGCCTTTTTGCATTTCAGCCATACCTCTTTTAACGCGGGACGTTCCTACTTGTACCATTACAAATACCCCCTACATCATGAGTCAGAACCGAAACTGTTATGCGGTGTTATGGTTCCTGTTACCGTCATTGTAAACGATAGATGTAGGGGAAAACAATAGTTATTTAATTTCCTGTTCCACTGCTAAACAGATTGCTGAAGAATTCGATGATGCTGCGGAAGAACAGACGAATCCAGCTGGCTTCCTCTACTGCCTGTCCTGCTACGATATCCACGCCTGCCTTTGCTGCGTCTTCTGGCTGCAAGAAATCGGTTTCCTTCACACCTTCTTCTTTCAAAACGATCTTACCGACTACTTGTCCTTGCGTAATCGGTGCGGTTAGCTCCTGGAAGGTAACCGTTGGTGTGTATTTTGCTTCGGTACCGGTTTTTGTGATCATATTTACTTCACTGCCTGTAACAACTGGTACAGTTACCTCTACACCGTTTTTCACAGGAGCTGTTTCAAATCCTTTGACTGGTACATTTTTGTCCATTTGTTTTGTGAGTTTGAAATTGCCAAAACCGTAGTCCATGAGTTTTCTCGTCTCAGCAAAACGCTTTGTCTCGGTGCTTGTTTTCATCACAACGCTAATCAAACGCATGTTGTCGCGAACAGCCGTACCTGTAAAGCAATAGCCCGCTGCTTGTGTATGCCCTGTTTTTAATCCGTCTACACCTGGGTAGTAACTAATCAGGCCAGGCAGCATCCAGTTGTAGCTTTTCTTACTCCACTCATTTGGGGTGCCTGTACGGAATGTGAAGCTTGGTTTTTTGGAGATTTCCAACGCATCCGGGAAATCGTGAATCAGAGCACGTGCGAGGATCGCGGAGTCACGAGCAGACATCAGGTTTTCTGTTTGTTCGGTCTGAACAGAGTAAGGGCCTAATTCATTGGCTGGCAAACCGGTAGAAGTGACGAACGAAGTATTTTTCATGCCAAGCTCTGCTGCCTTTTTGTTCATCAATTCAACAAAGGCCGGCTCACTTCCCGCAATCTTCTCAGCCAAAAGTACAGTAGCGTCATTGGCCGATACAATTGCCATCGCTTCGTACAATTGTTTAACCGTAAAGGATTCGCCTAAATTTAAATACACACCGGACGAATCAGAAATTTTAGCGATATAGAACGCATATTCACTTACAGGCACTACCTCATCCCAAGTGATTTTCTTTTGCTTCACAGCTTCCTGAACCAAGTATTCGGTCATCATCTTACTCATACTCGCAGGCGGAAGTGCTACGTCAGGATCTTTACTATAGAGAACCTTTCCCGTCGATGCCTCAACAAGAATGGCAGACTTCGCTTCCAGTTGTAAATTCGCTTGAGATGCTACAGGGGCTGCTTCGACCTTTGAAACCATTCCTCCCATTGCTGTAGCAAAAACAGCGACAGAAAGGAACAGACCTGTCAATCGCTTTGTCCATGTCTTTCGCTTCATGTAATCTCTCACTCTCCTATTTCTGTCGATTTTATTTTTTCATGTAACAAGCACACAATTGTAAGTGTACCATAGGTTGCAGGGTGGCTAAAGCGTGTTTCCTCCCATTTCCACATACCAGACACTAGCAAAAATCCCCTCTCTTTTAAAAAGAAAGGGGACGTAGGTCTTCTATACTATTTTTCGCTTAAGAAATCGAGTAGTTCGGTGATTCTTTTGTGATTTGTACATCGTGTGGGTGGCTCTCACGCAAGCCAGCGCCGGTAATGCGAACGAACTGGGAGTTTTGAATCAAATCTTCGATGGTCTTTGCTCCGCAGTATCCCATACCTGCACGCAGTCCACCAATCAACTGATACGTGACATCCGCCAATGGGCCTTTGTAAGGAACACGGCCTTCGATCCCTTCCGGAACGAGCTTTTGTGCGTTCTCTTGGAAGTAACGGTCCTTACTGCCGGCTTTCATCGCGCCAATCGATCCCATTCCGCGATATACCTTGAAACGACGACCTTGGAAAATCTCGAATTCGCCCGGGCTTTCCTCTGTACCGGCGAACAGACTGCCGATCATGATCACTGAAGCACCTGCACCAATTGCTTTTGGCAAATCACCGGAGTATTTAATGCCGCCATCGGCAATAATTGGAATATTGTACTCTCGCGCTACCTGTGCACAATCGTGGATCGCTGTAATTTGAGGAACACCAATACCTGCTACGACACGAGTTGTACAAATGGAACCAGGACCGATACCAACCTTCACCACAGATGCGCCAGCTTCGATCAGATCGCGAGTAGCTTGTCCAGTTGCAACGTTTCCTGCGACGATTGTGAGCGTTGGGTATTCTTTGCGAACGGCTTTTACCGTTTCAATTACGCCTTTGGAATGCCCATGAGCCGTATCGATCACCAAAACATCCACGCCAGCTTGTACAAGTGCTGCTGCACGCTCAAACGTGTCTGCAGATACCCCAACAGCAGCACCACACAGCAAGCGGCCTTGTAGATCTTTTGCTGCATTTGGGTATTGGATTGCTTTTTCAATATCTTTAATCGTAATGAGTCCGCGCAGGATGTTGTTCTCGTCTACCAGCGGGAGCTTTTCGATCTTATGTTGTTGCAAAATCAATTCTGCCTGTTGCAATGTAGTACCGACAGAAGCCGTCACCAGGTTTTCCTTGGTCATAACCTCTTTGATCTTGATGGAGAAGTCATGTACAAAGCGCAGATCGCGGTTGGTGAGAATTCCAATCAGTTTTTGATTCTCATCGACAATCGGAACACCGGAGATACGATATTTACCCATGAGAGCATTCGCTTCTTCGACGGTATGTTCTTGGGACAGAGAGAATGGATTGGTAATAACGCCACTTTCGGAGCGTTTTACACGATCTACTTCGCTTGCTTGTTGCTCAATGGACATGTTTTTATGGATAATCCCGATACCACCTTGGCGAGCCATGGCGATTGCAAGTCCAGACTCCGTTACGGTGTCCATCCCAGCACTGATCAGAGGAATATTCAGCTTCACATTCTCACTCAATTGTACTCGCAGATCAACATCCCTTGGCAAAACTTCAGATTTTGCTGGAATGAGCAATACATCGTCAAACGTTAAGCCCTCTTTAACAAATTTGTCTTCCCGCACAGTTGAAAGCTCCTCTCGGCGAATAGTTTAAGACAGTTTAACAAACGGCTTAATTTACTGTCAAGAAATGAGTATATTGTTCGGTTATAGAATCAATAAGACAGATAAATCAAAAAACAATTAGGGAAACTTAGCCATATTACGAAAATTGGTAAAGGTGGGTAACATGGATAACGCTTGGAAAACATTACGCTATTTTGAGACAGAACCAACTGCACGTAAATATTTGGCTGCCTGCTATCATGACAAGGGTCTTGAGCATGCCGAGCGACTAGCTTTTCAACAAAGCTCGCGTTTCCTGTATCTCTGGAGACAAGCCAGACACTTTTATTCCACTTCCGCTGTTGCCGACTTGTCCATCCAGCCATTGCTGCTGTTTTATGGCTGCTCTCACTTGTTGAAGGCGATGTTATTGACTCGTGATCCGTATTATCCCCAAAACAGTCGTGTTCTTCAACATGGTGTCACGACACGAAAGCTTAAACGAAACGCCTATATGCTAATGGAGGACGAGGTTCGTCCACAAAAGGAAGGGTTTTTTGCGCAATTAGCTCAAGCGTTCCAGCTTGTGCCGTTACAAGACCGCTATTCAGTCCATGACTTATTTTCATCCATCCCCAGCGTCAGCGAAAGTTACGGAATTGCTACGGATAAACCACGTAACTGGTTAACGCTAAAGATTGAGTATATAAGTCAGGATGATTTGGTTCGCATTACCTTTCCTGAAAAAACGGACGGGCCATTATCCTATTCTACCGAGACCTTCATCCAGTACATTCGCAGGCTGGCTCCCTCTGTTTGTAACTTGGAAAAACTCTCCCCTGGGAATAATAAAAACATAAAGGAACTGACCCTTCCTCAGTGTGCCCTGTCTGAACTGGATCAACACCCGTTATTTCATTTGCATCAGAACGTCCTCTTTTTTTGGAATGGTTCTGCTTCTTCTCTACCTCTTCCCGAATGGGCCAGTCATTACTTGCTGCTTTATTTACTCAGCATGCTTTGCCGCTATGAAACGGAGTGGTGGGGAGAGCTAACAATGTCTCACGGACTTGTTGAGCGATATTTGGTCGAACATTTTTTGGATAATCATATGGATACCTTTCCCTCGGTTATTCGAAAGCAATTTCACCGAAATCACCGGATGCCCCTTCCCTCTTTGCCCTCTGATCTGTATTAGTTTTCCTGCCACTGCTTTATCTACACGAAAAAACCTTCCTGCTATCATCAGCAAGAAGGTTTCTTTTATTCCCTGAAAACTGGATCTGCATGATCATTTGCTAAATGTGTGGATAAGTCCTCGACCGATTAGTATTCGTCAGCTCCACGCGTTACCGCGCTTCCACAC
>NZ_VFNO01000013.1:0-179403 GCF_006715575.1 Brevibacillus sp. AG162 | reverse complement strand
GCCATTGAAAAATACATTTGGTTTTATAACCATGAACGGTTCCAGAAAAAATTAAACCAGTGTGCCCCGGTTGAATACCGAAACACACTGGCTGCGTAGGCTTTTTTAATTGTGTCTACTTGACAGGGGTAAGACCACAAGGAGGGCTTTTCTATTTGTCTTAAAATGTAATTTGAAAGCATTTAACAATACAATTGCTTACAGAAGTTTACATGACAGGAGGATTCAGCAAGGAAGCTAGATCATTTAGTAAAATGGATAAAGTAGATCCGGACGTGCCAGCGTGAATCTGGCACGTTTATTTTTTTGTTTAAAAACCGAACGTACGATCTTGTTTTTGGTTTTGTGGTTGTGAAACTCAACTAATTTAAAAAGTAGGTGAGCGTTTGACGAAAGAGGAATGCAGAATAATTTTGCGACGCATTGCCTGGAACCTGAACTATCGAGAAAGAAAGAGGTTGCGTAATGAATGCCCGATTCTGGACGACTTTGGCAGGCATCTGGGCACGGTTAATCACGACGGAAGCCTTTATGTAGAAGAGTTGTTACGGCAACTATCCAATGAAAAGGAAAGGCACGTTATACGCAAGATCGTCTTAGAAGGCTTCACAGCAAAAGAGGTCGGAGAAAGCTTAAAAATGGGGGAAAGAGGCGTGAATCAATGCAAAAATCGGAGTCTAAAGAAACTACACAATTATGTAATCACGCATTCAGTTTAATGGTCGACCGAGCAAAAAGTGGAGATAACGAAGCGTTAATAAGGGTTTTGGAAGAAATGCAATCTGAAATTGACTCCCTAGCTGGTTTTCTTAAGCTCCCAAAAGAAGAGGGAATTCAAGAGATTACGACACGGTTTATTGAGAAAATCAGGGGATGAAAAATTCTTTGTGATTTTTTAAGTAAAGCTGTTCCGTTTTACCCCTGTTTTTTTCCTAGATAGGTGAAAGCGACAATGACCGGTCAAACACTGTTGCTTATCTATTAAACTAAAAGGAGAATGTATAATGGCACGAAAAACTCACTATGTACCAGGAACAAACATTACCTTCACAATGAAGCCAGGAAGCGTTCATATTGACAATGACTCTTATCTTCGAACTGTACTAGATAATGAGGTAATGACAGGGAAAGAAATTGCAAGAGAAATTAAAGATATTTACTACGATGTGTATGGTGTAAATCTTGATATTTCTACGAAATCTCTCGCAATTGAAATTTTAGGTCACGTATATCCAGGTGAAGTTGCCAAATTTGTTAAGGCAGAGTTTGATCCTCCTAAGTGGGTCATTAGAGAACTTGATGAAATAGTTCGTCGAACAAAAGTAATTGATTGTGGGGAGGATAATGAAGGAAGCGAAGACGGCAACCGTCAACTTTGGGATTTCTTAGCTAAACTTTTTGATACCCTAGGTTCCATGGTGACAATCCCATTTCCGGGAATGTAAACAAATCAGAAGAACGTTCACTTCTATTGGGAAGTGAACGTTCTTTGTATTAGGAAAGTATTTTAGATGATACTGATGTACGTTTAGCATCAAAAAATAAAACTAAAAAAATTAATGCACTACAAATAAATCCGGTAATAGTAATAATGGTATCGTATTCGTGATAATTGTTGATTAATGATTGAGTCATAGAAAAGCCCCAAAGAAGTGTAGGAAAGAAGAGTAAATAATATAACTTGTTTCCAGGAATTATTTTAACGTAAAAGATAGTAATGGTTGTAGAGACGAGAATAGTAAGAACTACACTTTTCATCTCATCATAAGTAATGTTTATAGGCATATCACTGGAAAGAAGCATCATTTTGCACCAAAGTAAAAAGAACCATATAGCTATGACGCCATTAGCACAGAATATTAAAAGTTTTTTCATCATTTTCCCTCCTGATAAAGACGTGTTGTAACCGTGAATTTTTTTCAATTAGGTAACCACTTATTTGTTATGACGCAATAAAACGGAAAAAGTTTCAAGTTAATGGGAATATAATCCATTGTACAGCGGATTGACCTGCTTTATTCAAAAATCATAAGGAATTTTTTTGTTATACCTCTTTACCTTAGTTAAGTATTTGATAGATCAGAGGGTATGAGTTACATGCCTTTAATTAGAAGGAAGGAGGAAGCATTAGTATTTTTATTGCCGCATTTGTACAAGCCTTGAAATCGAGAAAAGGATGACGACCGTGATTACTTTCAGCAGCTTAGAAGAATTATAAGCTTATATTCAAGGTAATGTTATGACCACATCAGGGGTGCTCGACTATCTTAAAATTAGTCGTCCTGGACTAAACGTGGTAAGCTCGCACCCCCAAAAGAAGAAAAGGCTACTCATTTATTCTTTCGTGCAGATGTGGAAGCAAGAAAACGTGAGGCAGATGAACTCAAAAAAAGTATCGTCCTTATGATTGAACCCTGGCAGAAATATTTGCGGGGGACTTTTTTTATTTGCACGTTCGAAATCTGTTCGCATATAACACAAATAAATGTTCTTGTTTTTGCAGGAGTGGTTACTATGGCCTTATCTAATATTGAACGTAAGGTACTTCGGATTATAGGAAATTACTATGCGATGAAACCGAAGCCTCCGAGCATTGACGTAATATGCGTAAAGACTGGACGAAGCCGCGAAGAAGTAATGGCGGTACTAGAAGTATTATCCGGTGAAGAATACATCGATTGGCAGAAGGCGGAACCTGACAAGATGGAAGTATTTGAGACGTGGGTGCGAAAGGGACGGTAATAATGGCAAAGAAAATCGATAATTTATTCGGCTCATCTCGGTTTGTATTACCGGAACAGCGCGAGCTCTATCTGCAAATGAAGGAAGACGACAAACTCGTACCTATGCCTATCCTTGAGCAGGATGAGCTTGAATCGTTTCATTACCAACTTAGAGATGCTGGAAGAGAAAATTATGCTGTCGCGATTACTTGGTGGATAGGCAAGAAGAATAGCATCGGAACTACTTGCAGGATGTGGGGAAAAGTTGAGTGGATAGATACGAATATCAGAAAGGTAAAACTGCTTACAGATGAAGATGTTCAATGGATACCCATGGATACCATTATTGATGTTAGAAGCTAGGAGGGGTAATCGATGGCAAAGGCAACCACACCTACAATAACACTAGAATAATAAAAAGTCATGTTTCCACATGACTTCAAATAGATTTTTCTAGTTTGTTATTATTGAATCACTTTTTATTTTCAAAC
Source organism: Brevibacillus sp. AG162 (assembly GCF_006715575.1). Classification (NCBI taxonomy): domain Bacteria; kingdom Bacillati; phylum Bacillota; class Bacilli; order Caryophanales; family Paenibacillaceae; genus Brevibacillus; species Brevibacillus sp. AG162. The sequence continues at coordinate 176,189 of NZ_VFNO01000013.1, read as the reverse complement.
TGGATGCAGAGCCTGGTTTCTCTTCTTGCTGTTCAATAGGAGGAGGATTATTACCATCAACCTTTAGTGAACTTATCCAACTGGAGATTTGATCTCTAGCGACAATAAATAAAATTATTATTAAAAATGAATAGATAAAATTTGATATCAGATTTACCCCCACAGTTAGCCAAAAACCATTGTTCTTTTTCTTAAAATCTTGATAATATTTCTCCTCAAGTTTTTGATAATAATCCCGCGCCGCAATTACATAGTTCTCCATATTTGAGTTGTTAAGTAGTGTATCTCGAATATCGTCTAATTGATTTTGAGTTAATGGCTGGTTATTGTTAGCTTGTATTTTGCTTTCGATTGAACTTATATAACTTTCAGAATATTTCCTTATTACAAAATCTCTTTCTGTTTGTGACACTGTTCTATCACTAACATTATCACAGAATTCATTTATTTTTTTGAAGGTGTGGTTATCCACTTAAATACCCACCTTCCATTTTAATTTGGCCGGATTTTTGGAATCCCATTTTTTAAGGAGAAACTCAAGAGGTAGAAAAGTTTCGTCGTTATAGTCTCTACCTCTTCTAGCTAATCTGAGGCGTTTATAGCAAGCTCTCATATCATGCTCATAGTTCACTCGCACAACATTTTCATCAAAAATGTTTTTATCGACCCCGCTTGCAATGTTATTGAAATACTTCAAAATACTAAACAATTGAGTAGCGTAATCATGCAATTCATCCATTAGCTTTTGCTCGTGATTTTCATTTCCATAAAAATTGCCACTCTCATAAGTATGGATAACAAGCTCTATGTTGAATAATATTTTGTCAATTTCAGCTGTCATTGCTCTATTTGAATCAATAAATTTCTGTGTAAATTCTATTTTTTTAAAAGAAAAGTGGCGATTTACATACAAAGAGATATATAAAAAAACAAAGGCAATACAACACAACAAATATAACATAAAGAATGCTGTTTCAAATTGAATCATTTCACTGCTCCCTTCTTTTCTCTCAAGCTAAAGGGGGGACAAGTTTTATTCTTGAATAGTAATAACAACATTAGCTTTAGAGTTTTCAGTACCTTGATATCCTCCAAGTATAAGTATTAATCCGAGCTAAAAAACACTACAAAAAACTTACTGCGCATCCCACATGACTCCTAACGTCCAGATTACCACAATTATACAATGGGTATATAGAACTATACTAGAAGAACATTAGGAGGTCTCTACGTAAGCTACCTTTTCTACGTTGAATGTTTAATGGTTGCACAAGTATATGTACGGTGATCCTTGGAAAGAGCAGAGGTTTGCTTGGGATTGATTGGGAGAAAAAAGAGGCGGGAAACCGCCTCTTAATTCTTTTCAAATGAAATAATTTTGCATGCTACTCTTCGACCAGGACCACCAACAGCTTCACCATATGTATCTACTTCAATTCTGGAGAATACAGTTTGCATAATTACTTTCTTGTGGTCAAGCTCAAGATGTGGCCAGTTTTCCTTTATGCTCTGTGCAAATGTCATGACATCTTGTTTTGAAAGCTTATGTATCGTTTTTTCCATAGATGTTTTCATGGGGGAACTGCTGGGCTGGCTCCTTTTTCCGATGATCTGGGTTAACTTTGGATAGCAGACGAAGAGAAACAGTTGGCTTACGATAAAGTTGCCCATTGTAAAAAACTTCTTATTCGTTGATGGAACGCCGTGTGCGATGAAAGTCGTCCGCACGGTGTAGGCTCGAACGAAAATCCTCAGAAAGAGAAGGGTATAAGTCGAGAATAGCGTTGTACCAATTTCAGATTTGAAGGTGAATGGAGCATCCCCATCAGCTGTTGTCCTTGGATTCAGTAAAGCTGAAGGTGCGACTAGCGTCGTTTTGATGTAGTCAATTGATGGTGGAAATAACTGGGCACCAACAAATTTGCATTTAGAAAAAAACTCAACAATGGTCATAACCCTGTCAAGTAGACTGCCTAAAAACCCATAGTTACGCGGCGATCGCTTTCCGATACTCAATCGGGGAACGGTCGCCTAGTTTTTTCTGAAAACGACTCTGATTATAAAATGCAATGTATGTTTCAACAGATTGATTTAATTCCTCAAATGATTTTGCCGAGCATCGATACATCATTTCTGTCTTCAGATGAAAAAAGAATGACTCGATACAGGCATTATCCAGGCAATTTCCCCGTCTCGAATGACTTCCTAGTACTCCGTACTCACCCAAACGTTTATTGTAGTGTCTGGAAGTGTATTGAAAACCTTGGTCCGAATGTAGGACGGAACCGTTCATCTCTCTTCCCTTACAAAGACTATCTACGGTGCTCATCACGAGTGACAAATCGTTTTGGGAAGAGACATGCCAAGCAACGATTTCGTTATTAAACAGATCCTGCACAGCAGATAGATAAAAAAATCGTTCTCCGACTCGTAGATAGGTGATGTCGGTTACCAGCTTCTTTAGAGGTGCTTCTGCTTTAAACAGTCTTTCCAGACGATCCGGGTTTACAACTGATGCCTGTCTACCGAAGAATCGCCTTTTTTTACGAATTACTGAGAGTAATAAAGTTATTACACTATATCCATATGGTTGGAATGAAGTAGAATAAATTTGGGTAATAAAAGTAGTCCCAGTTAAATAACTGGGACTACTTTTTCAAAAAATTTTCATTTTGGGGGAACATCAGATGTTTAGTGTTCACACATATTTATTAAAGCCGAATAGAGCCATAGGTTTAGAGCTCAATATTGACCATGTGAACAAAGATATTATTCTGGAAAAGGTTGATCATTCATTTGTAGATATTTGTAATGAGAACGAAGTTAAACACTATTTCGAAACGTATACTAAATTTTTTCGAGAAGCAATAGTAATAAAAAATAGGGATACAATTATCTTCAATTATACATATTATGACTTAAACCTGTGGATATCTTTCTGTACTTTAATTGAGAACTTTCTACTTAATAATGAGAAGGCAACGGAAGAAACAATTCACTTCCAAGCCAACATTTCACTAGAGAGCAAAGGTATTGATAAGGTATTATTTACTGTAACTAAGAAGAATAAAGTTCAAGTGGAAATGGAACTTCCAAGACAAGAATTTCTTTTTTCTTTAGTTAATGGCGGATTAGATTATTACACTACAATGGGTCGTTATGGGCACAAAGATGAATCTGTTACTAGAATGCATACTCGTTTTAGCAAACTTGTACAGCAACTTGAGAAATGCTAAGACGTGAATAACTAAAAATTAATTCCCCAGCGTAAATATACTTTAATTAGTCATGGGCCGTTTTTTTACGTTGAGGACCTTATTAGTGTGACGAAGTAATTGTAAATATCTGATTGTTGAGTATATCAGTGCTAAAAAGACCAATAACCTTACATTTTCTCCTCGACGTGTTCGTCGGGGATTTTTTAGTACTGAGGTGACAGTATGTTTATATTCCCAATGCTGCTTGAACAGGCAGATAAGCCATTTTCGGACGGACGATACATTTTCGAGCCAAAGATAGATGGCCACCGCCTAATCCTTTCACGAAGTAACGGCGAGACACGCCTTAACACAAGACACAATAATGATGTCACGGCGAAGGACCCTGAACTCATAACAGGTGGCACTGACATGATACTGGAGGACGGTGAGTTGGCGGTCATGGACCCGGATACGGGTATTCCGGACTTCGAGCTAACTATGCAGCGATTCCAGTCGAATCGATTGCGGCTGCCAATTTCCCACGTTGTATTCGATATCCTACATTATGATGGATCTGACCTTAGAGGGCTGACTCTAATGGAGCGCAAAGTTGTCCTAGACCGGGCAATAACTGATACCCCAACCATGAGCAAAATCGCGTACATTGATGGTCGAGGCGAGGACTTATGGGACGCAATTGTTGCCAGAGATATGGAGGGAATAGTCCCTAAGCGCAAAGACGGGAGATACCATGTAGATAAGCGAACGGATGACTTCTTAAAGATCATCAACTATAGCTATGTTGACGTTCATATCGCAGGTTATCGCAAAGGTGAATTTGGATGGCTGGCCCATGTGAACGGACGACCTGCAGGTGTCATTGAGCTTGGTGTTCCGCCTACTCACAAGCAGGCGTTTTACGGAGTAGCAAAATCAATAATCACTGGTGAGGATCGTGATTATGTTTACATCCAGCCTTAGATTAAAGCACGCGTCAAAATGCGGAACTGGACAAAGAGCGGCATGCTTCGATCGCCTGTGTTTGTCGACTTTATTCTTGCAGCATAGATCAGCGTTTTTAAAAATTTGAGGCACCTTCCTGTTACAGGAGGTGCCTCGGCATGTTATTTGGTATACTCCATGACTTCAAAGGATTGAATCTTGCTGAATGCTACATAATCTTTTCGAGAGGTAAATGGTCCCTTGTTAAAGTCCTTATCGAACATGTATGTTTCTTTGCCACGTCCGTCTGCACGTCCATCATACCAGTCAATGAAGTCTTTTACTTCAGATGCAGTTAAATCAAATTCTTTTTCAAGTCCACTGATCATTTTAATAACAAGAAGTGCATTATCACCAGTTGGCTCTGGTTGAGGATCAGGGTCTGGCGTTGTTTTGATTTTCTCCATCATTTCCATTTCCCCAATTACAGCAACGCCATTACCGTCTCCAGGAATGTCAGTGATGTTGATTCGATACTTGTTATAAGCAGTTGAATTTTCGAACATAAATTCTCTTTTTTCTCCAGCCGGCCAATCAGAAACATTTGTACGAGTATCTAATGTTACCCATTCAGAATTTAATGCGTCATAACCTTGAAATTCCCAGCTTCTTGGCATATACGGGAACTGAATAATAGTTCCTTGAATTTCAGCTTTTAGAGTATATTTTGAAATCACTTTAGGAGTGCTAAATTCGAAAGAATGCCAGTGTGGTAAGTTTGTTTCTGCTGCTGCCCAGCCTATTATTTCGGATGAAGCATCATTAAAGGCTTTATAAGCTAGATACTCACTGGAGTACTCCGAATCAGCTGTAATGGTTCCAGAAGGAGATGTATAATCAGTCATCGTTGGTATTAAATCGTCGCTATATTTCTCTTCCGCATGACCGATGTTCTGACCCGAAAATATTACAGAAAAGATAAGGGCAAAGCTAAAGAATTGCTTGCTGAACTTCTTTGTTAAAATCATGATGATCCTCCTCGAACTGTAAAAAATAGATAATAGATCAAATCACCATTGAAATATATTACAGTTCGTTGATTTGAGCAAAACATTAAAAGCAATAAATTCAAATCAAAGGAACAGTCAGTGAAAATGTTCAAATTGTGTTCAAGAAATAGCTAACCCGTCCCTGTTTTGAGGAGACGGGTTTTTTACTGTGATTCGTATCAGGAATCTGCGGGTACACGAAATAAATACTTTACTTGACCGAGATTTCAGAAAGTGGAAACTTTATTTCCCTTTTAAGCAGTATAACGTACATAGGTTTACTTTGTATCGACCGATTTCATGTCGATCATCTCCAAAATTTCATCGTAAGTCATTTTTTTGATTACATTATAGTCAAGTGCCCTAAGTATAAATTCACGACGTAATCTCTCTTGTTCATTTTTAGGCTCAGGAAGATTTTCTCCTGTAGCTATAGTGTTAAAACGAGGATTAAAAGTTTCCATGTAGTCGTCTGCGTTAAGTTCAACCCGTACTTCTTTGGTCGTACCGTCTTTTAGTGTTAGAAGGTAACTTGCTTTCACGAGATAACCGTCATTATTGGGGTTTCTCTCTGCCATAATATTTTTAATACTAACTTCTTTTGCGGGGAGTGTGCCTTGTTTCTGCATATCCAAGTATGTTGCGAGCTCTTTGTGGGTTGTAGATAATTCGCTCCTTACTTGTTCTTTTTCGTCTGGACGTAAATTCCAAGTGAGATAAAAATATGTATTCCATAGATCCTCTTCATTCTTTTGTGTAAATAAATGATGCCATTCGATTGCTAGTATTTCTGTCATTCGACTTAAGGTAGAGTCGTGGTTCTCTAACCGATCAAGAATTTCCAACTTTTTACTATATTCTACGGGCGTAGGATGAGGACTTTCCGGTTTTGCTACTGCATTGTTACTAGTCGAACAGCCAACTAACGAAACGGCAGAAAGCAAAATGAATAACTTTAACTTTTTGTACACTTAAATTACCACCTTTTCCAATATTTATACAAATTAATTGAAAATTTGACAAACAAATACTATAATCATACTGGTAATAATATACCATAAAATGAAAGGAGTGGAAGCGTGAGGAAAATAAGGGCAGGTATTCTTGGTTTAGCTCTCGCGGTATCAACTGTAGTTAGTGCTGGCAATGGAACAGCTTACGCAGAAGGGATAAATCCATACGACGATTTTAACTGGAGTTGGGTTACTACTGATAGTGAATTAAGTAGGGGATATTCTAAAAGTCATAAAGGAATGGATATTGCAGTAAATAAAGAGCCTGTATACAGTCCACAAAAAGGAACCGTATTAAGTGCAGGTTATTGGACAAGTGCAGGCAATTATGTGGCAATTGAAACAAGAGACAAGGACCCTGACACGAATACTAAACTAGTAATTAGGTTTCTTCATTTAAAATCCAAATCTGTATCTACGGGTGATTCTGTGAAGAAAGGAGAAGAAATTGCGGTATCAGGAAATACTGGTACAGATACTACTGGTCCTCATTTGCATATCGATATAAATAATGAAGGGGAGTATGACGGGAAGGATATTACCTATTCAAATACAATAGACCCTAAATACTTCTGGCCTCACTACTTTGATGGCCCGACCTTTGCGCCACACGAAGAGCATCAAACCGAAGAGCATCATACGGAAGATGAATTATTACGTAAATTTGACAGTGCAGAATACTTTTTTGAAGACACCCTTATAAATTATGTAGGGGAAGAAGAATTTATGAAGTGGATTAATTCACAACCGTTGGAAGATCAAACCGTACCAAATTTTAAAAAGGCTTTTAATATCTCTGATGAAAAAGAAATGAAATTAAAGCAACAAGCTAGGGAATAGCCGCAGAAATTAGATAACCCAATGTTAAATGACAACCCGTCCCTGTTTTGAGGAGACGGGTTTGATTGTTTAATAATCTCTTAATGGTTACATGAGGATATGTACGGTGATCCTTGGAAAGAGCAGAGGTTTGCTTGGGATTGATTGGGGAAAAGAGGCGGTGATTATCCGCCTCTTTTTTTATTTTGTCCTGGTCCACCTACGGCTATTTCAGAAAACAGCGTATGCATAATACTCAGCTGTTACTTTAGCACAATATCCTTTTTCCATACCAATTTTTGATTTGCTTCGTTTTTAAAAGTGAGCGTTAGGACACCCTTCTGACCCTTCATCTTTTGAGCATCATAATGAAAACTGTGTATCTGCAAGGAGCCGCCGATCGTAAATTTAGGTTCATTACTCTCGGAAAAATCGTTTTTCACAGCTTGTTCAACTGTATTCAGAATCGTTTTCTCATTTGATTTCCATTCCATCTTCTCCAGTGTGTAACCTTTTGGGAATTTGTCTAAGTAAAAAGTAAACGAATCTTTATTCATTGGATTTGTAGCATCTTGATCGACGGTCACGCCGATCATCTTGTTGTTAATGGCATACACAGAGTACTGCTCTTTCGTATTTTTTGGTGTATTTTTTGGTGCAATCCATGCCTCACCTGTTCCAACCATCTTTTGTTCTACAGTTGGACTTGGATTTTTTACCGCAGCCGCTACAGGCATTTCTGGCAGTGACGATAGATACAACCAGCCCCAGCAATGCGATAATCAACATGCCGAAACCAATCATAAGCTCTAACCTAACCTCCACAGGCATCATCTCTCTTCCCGGAGGATAGCTGAACGTCCTTTCAAGCCTATTCCATTGTGCAGGATTAGCGTACCAATTATTTCCAACGATGAGAGGTAATTCACTTCGCCCAAGCGATCCTCCTCCATTATTTCGTGTGTATTATCAGTAAATGCAGATTCGGGTAAACACCTTGTTTCAGTAGTATGACAAAAAACCTCGGAGCCTTTCGTGTAAGACAATAAGCTTTCAAACAATCATGAAAGCCCACTGTTTCTTTTTGATTTTTGCGGGGATGCAGCTTGGGATGTGGGGTGTAGTCAAATGGATTAACCAACAGGCGCGACGTATCAAGCGAAAACATGGCATCATGCAATCGGGAGAGAGCCAATAACGTTATGTAGGGGGTCCATCACAACATGCTCAGATGGACCCGCTTTATCGTTTTAGTAAGTCTTAATCGTCAAGATCGTTTCGAATCTCTCTAAGCCTTTGTAGTGCTTCCCGTAGGGCTTCAATTGCATCTTCGAGGATACGTTCCACTTGTCTAATTTGTTTCGCTTCATTATTGTTTTGGTTTCCCATACTCTATCCCTCCTTTACAAATAACTGGCGATTAACAAGTGTACAAACAGAACTTGTTCTATCGCTAAAATAATGCTATGTGAAAAGTTGTCCGCCCGTGCGTTAGGGGGACAAGATTGGGTGACAAGGTATTAATTTTGATGCATAAGTTTAGAAAGAAGAGGATCTAGGGGGAATGACATGGCAAAAGCATCTACACTAAAAAGACCTACTCGAGAAGAGTTTGAATTAGAAGAATTGGGAAATCAGCTCGTTGAAGCAAAGGATGACGGGGATGAAAGGTCACTGACTGTTTGGGGAATGTCTGAAAAAGTACGCGGGCGAATCACAGTTCTTGCTTCGCGTACAAGGCTAGTTTATGTAGAAGAAAACGGAGCAATTAGGAAGATTCCTTTTCTAGACATTATGAAGGTGAGTTACGAGTAAGGAAGTTTTACCAATATTTATACATGAAATAGCTGCCAAATCAAGCCGATAAAGGTAATGTAATATGAAATCTAGTGTAGATTCTCTTGGGGATAAGGCGTACGACTTAATCTGTGCAGATGGGTCTACGCTATTTTTTGTGGCAAGAGAAGGTATGCATACCTATATATACTTGTAGTAAATAATGAGCTGATAACCTACTATATTGATAAGCACTTTTTTATTCACGTATTACTTCCTGTGTACCCCAATTTGCTAAAAGCAGTTGGGGACTTTTTTGTTTCGAGGTGACAACATGTTTGTTTCTCCGTTGCTATTGGAACAAGTCGATAAACCATTCTTAGAGCCTCGTTCCCCCTGTACCACAACAACTATAATAAATGTACGGTGATCTTTGGAAAGAGCAGAGGTTTGCTTGGGATTGATTAATAATGAAGAGGCGGATCATTTCCGCCTCTTCATTCGTTTTATTTGAGACTTAATTTCGGTTAAACATAATCCGTTCACAAAATACACTGAAACAATCGATAATCAGATGGACTACGGCCCGTCATTCGGCAAAGTCTCAGATAACTGTACGCGTATTTATAATAATGGCCATAAGCTTGTTTCATTTCTACAATAGCATGACCATGCGTAAGGATATGCCCCAACTGCATATCGCCTTTCTCCATTTGCACTGGTCTCTGGAAGTTATGGAGCAAGTCAAGCAAAGTCTCCGGAGTGAGCGGTAATCTTACACCTGTATTTGGTACGCCGGCAGGATCAATGACGATATTCTCTCCATTCACAGTAACATAACCAGGATTCGATTTTTAGCAAGCCCATTTTTTATAGAAATCGATATCCAAATCAATCACCTTCTCAATCTGATAGAGCGTATTCTTTAAAAGAAGGAACCTGAATACATGATGATAGAATAATACAAATACGATAATGTCAAAACTAAAAATTGACATGACACCAACTAGATGAGGGGTGTTCCTTGGTGACAACAAGCAAAACGAATCCTAAGGTTGATGAATTTTTAAACAAGGCAAAAAAGTGGAAGGCTGAATTTGAGAAGCTCAGAAGCATTGTTCTTGACTGTGAGCTGACCGAAGATTTTAAGTGGATGCATCCTTGTTACACGTTTGAGAAAAAAAACATCGTTTTAATACATGGATTTAAAGAATATTGTGCGCTTCTGTTTCAAAAAGGTGCCTTGTTAAAAGATCCAAATGGGATTCTCATTCAACAAACGGAGAATGTACAGGCTGCGCGCCAGATCCGGTTCACTAATGTGGAAGAAATCATGGAAATGGAACCCATTTTGAAGGCCTACATTCATGAAGCGATTGAAGTGGAAAAAGCGGGTTTGGAAGTGAACTTTAAAAAGCATGAAGAATACAGCATTCCTGAAGAATTTCAAAATAAATTAGATGAAATCCCTGCCTTGAAAACTGCTTTTGAAGCATTGACGCCAGGACGGCAAAGAGCCTACCTTCTTCATTTTTCAGCACCCAAGCAAGCCAAAACGCGAGAGTCAAGGGTTGAAAAATGCATGCAGCAAATTCTTGATGGTAAGGGATTACATGATTAATTGAAAGAAGGGGCGGGAATCGACCGTCTCTTTTTCGTTTGCAAAAAAAAATTGAAGAAAACCGAACCTTTTTCCGATCGAGAGACAATATAGGGTGTAAGCTGCTTACTCAGGAGGGCCCTCTGAATGGAAAATGAAGAGATGTATCAATTACTTATAAAAATGAAAGAGGGTGATGAACAGGCATTTCATACGATGTATGATGCCACCTTTCAGGACGTATACCGGACCGTCTCCTTTCTGGTGGATCATAAGCAGGATCGGGAAGATGTCATGAATGAAATCTATATGCAAATGTGGACCTCACTGGCTAATTACGATACGAACCGTCCTTTCCAGTTCTGGCTGCATGGCCTGGTAATCCGTCAAGTGCAGAGATTTCGGGTCAAGAGCTGGAGGAGATTCCGCATTGTTGAACGCATTCGTTCCTTCTCCCACGAAGAGTCTTATTTGGATGAACATACTGCGTTGATGGATGGAACAAACCAAATGATATCCCAGTCCATACGAAAACTGACCGACAAACAGCGGACAGTGATTATCTTCCGCTTTTATCACGATTATACTCTTGAGGAAATTGCGACGTTGCTTGATATTCCGCTGGGTACAGTCAAGTCCAGATATCATGCTGGCCTCCAGGCGCTTCGAAAATACTTAGGGAATCTCCCCCTGGAAAGGATGGAAAAGATCAATGACTATTGAACGCAAAATCCGTGAACATCTGCTTGAAGAGGCAGAAACGATGGAATGCCCGCCGGCCATTTCCAAAAGAATCGAACAATCTTATTCTCACTATTTGCAACGAAAAAGGAGCGGAATAACCATGAAAAAACGATTAATTGGTGGAATTGTTGCTGCTGCGATTTTGATTCCAACCGCAGCATTTGCGGCCCCTGTTGTGATTGACATGCTTACTCGAGCACCAATGACTTCTGAACAAGTCAAGCTGGATGAGGCTGGGAAAGCAACACTTGAGAAGCTGTATCGTGCCATTCCCGAAACAAAATCGTTTGAGATTATTAATGCAAGCTACCTTGGAGACCCCAATGATTCAACCAAAAAGGTCCAACTAAGCATCGTCTTGCAGGAAAAAGGGGGAACTGGCAAAAAGATTACCCTCCATACAAACGGTATTACGGATGAGATTCAAGACCTGACGCAAGAGAATTGGGAGCCTAAGGAGAAACCACTCATTACTTTACCTGATCAGGAAATCAAGGGGAAGGTAGATCAGCTCATTGATCAATTGTACGGCAACATCAAAGATTACGAGGTTGCCATGGAGCAAATGGACAATCCAAATGAGAAAACTTTTATCTTGAATTACACCAAGAAGGGATCAGAGGGAGAGGGTTACCAAGTATTTGTTCAGGGGAATACAATTAGTCTTTCTCCGGTAGCTCCTACACCTTCAAACAGTGAAGTAGAAGGTTATTTCTCCAGAGACGGTAAGCCTGATTATTATGCTGATAATTTTATAAACGATGAAAAACTGTTTGCTCTACTAAAAATGAGCCCGACAGAGTTAAAAGAAGAACTAGCAAAAGGAAAATCTGTTGTGGAGGTTGCAGCATCGAAAAATATCTCGAAACAACAAGTCATTGATGTGATTGCAAGAACACAGGCTGAAGGACAGCTTCAAGATGGAAAAAATAAAGTAACGATCAGCGATGATTTACTGAAACAAATGATGAAAGCAGTTGAACCAAAAGTCGTACAAGTAATTGAACACAAAACGGAAACACAATGGTAGAAATAGCAAGTCAAGGTGGAGGAAAAAGAGGCGGAAACCGTCTCTTTTTTTGTTTTACAAAATATGTATATTGATATAAAGTTAACAAAGAATGGAAAAATATCAAAGTGATGAAATCCGTAATGATCCGATGAAATCAATGGGAATAGATAGAGGAGGAACATGTGTATGAAGCAAAGTAGTACAAAAGGATTTTGGAAACGATTGTCGATTCTCGTTCTTTCATCTTTACTTGTACTAGGCAATATTGCAGATGAGAGTACACTGGTACAGGCAGCTGAGCAAAAATCAGAAAAGATTCTTTCAGAACAAGAGGCTATTGAATACGCCAAGAAATGGGTGACTATTCCCGAAGGTTATGAGTATCGTTATGGAGAATACATCGAACCGTTTGATGACTTTACACCCTATGCGGGATGGAACCTTAGTTGGTATCATTCAGATCAATCAAGTATCATGTATAAAATTCATCCTGTCTCAGGGAACCTGTTAAGCTATCAATATAGTGACAAAGACAGTGAAGCCCCTAGCCCTGCTACAACGAATAGCAAGCAAATTGCTCTTGAGGGAGTATTGCAGTTTCTCACAAAAGTCATTCCTTCTGAGGAACGAGCGAATTTAATAGAGCCAGATGAAGTCGATTACAAGAGCGACGGTACATACTATTTTAAATTTCAGAGAGTAGAAAATGGTATTCCTTTTAAGGACAATTATATCGCTGTAACCACGCGAGGAGACGGAAAGGTTCTGCGATTCTTTCGATTATGGTATGAAGGGGAGTTGCCTGACGCAAGCCAAATCATATCGGAAAAGGAAGCGCGCGAGCTGTTGGAACAAAAAACGGAGCCAACCTTGTATTATAAGAGTTTTTCCAGTGGAGATCATGGGGAGAAATACATGTTGGTCTACGATTACCTACCAACCGATCCGCAAATGGTAGATGCGATCTCAGGCGTGATGATCGATGGCAAAGGGGTGGTGGCGAAACCAAAGAAACCGATCAAGATTTTGAAGGAAATGCCCGCTGCTTCAGCTCCAAAGGCGGCGAGTCATAAAGACGTAGCAATTACCCGTGAGCAGGCGGAGGCAAGCGCAATCCATCTCCTGCAAACGAAGCTCCGTCATCAGTTGGCAGATATTTATATGCTTGATCCACAGCCGTATGATGGAGGTCCGAGGGGGAAGGAGACGAATTGGCGGGACTATAAAGTGCATTTTGGATGGTTGAAAAATGGTATTCTGATTAAGAACGCAAGATTTGAAATAGCTGTCAACTCGTCCTCAGGCAGCAGTATTATAGGGGATAAGCAGCTTACCTCGCCCGTTATTCTCGACAATAACATGCAGAGAGTAGACCTGGCCTTTGCGAAAAAAACGGAGCAAGCCGTGAAAAAATCGCTCGAACTCTACTACTTGCTACCGGATATAGACTTTAACGAGGTAGAGGAACCAAAACCGCGGCTTGTTTACCGCCTCAGCGGAGACAAAGGAGTTGTCGACGCACACACAGGAAAATGGATCAGTTCTTTAATAGGTAAAGAATGAAAAAACGGCCGTCATTGGTTAGTCTTACCACTAACTCTCTGACAGCCGTTTTTTCTATTACGCCTACTGAGTGATTCCCAGCATTTGCTTCATATCTTCTTGAGCATCACCAATCAACTGAATATGGAACAAGTCTTGCAGTACTTGCAGAACCCCGGGCTGAATGAACTCAGGCAATTTTGGGCCAATCCGTATATCTTGTATCCCCAGGCTAAACAGACCGAGCAGGATGGAAACCGCTTTTTGTTCAAACCAGGAAAGAACGATACTTACCGGCAGCTCGTTCACTTCACACTCGAAGGCATCGGCTAATGCTGCCGCAATCGTAATGGTAGAAACGGAGTTATTGCACTGTCCCAAATCAATATATCTTGGGATGTTGGTACCTGGCACGGTGCCGAAATCTACATCGTTAAAACGGAATTTTCCGCAGGAGGTAGTAAGAATGACTGTTTCTGGCGGTAAGGACGTAGCCAATTCACGGTAATACTCGCCTCCCTTGCCAGGAGCGTCGCAACCAGCGATGACGAAGAAGCGTTTGATCTGTCCTTCCTTGACTGCCTGAATAATTTCGGGAGCGATGCCGAGGACCGTTTTGTGATGATACCCGGTCGTCAACGTCAGTTCCGATTCGATGGAAACCTCAGGGAGAGACAATGCTTTTTCAATGAGCGGCGCAAAATCGTTATCTACAATTTTCGTCACGTTCTCCAAACCGGTTATATCATAGGAAAAGAAACGATCGGCATAGCTGCCTCGAATGGGCATTACACAGTTTGTTGTAGCCAGTATGGCGCCAGGAAATTTCTCAAACAATTGACGTTGATCGTACCATGCTTTCCCGATGTTTCCTTTCAAATGAGGATATTTCTTCAGTGCGGGGTAGCCATGTGCAGGCAGCATTTCGGAATGTGTATACACATTGATTCCTTTGCCTTCTGTCTGTTTTAACAGCTCTTCGAGAGCAAACAGATTGTGTCCTGTAACAACGATGCATTTTCCTTCTATTTTATTTTGTGAGACTGTGATTGGCTGTGGGACTCCGAAATGATCCGTATGGGCCCGATCCAAAAGCTCCATGACTTTTATCGCGGCTTTGCCTACTTTCATGGCCATTTGCAAATGTTCATCCAAGTTGAAATTCACATTCGTCAATGTAAAATAGAGAGCTTCCTGAGTAATCCCATCCACTTCAGGATCGATATATCCCAGTTGACGAGCATGTGTGGCATAAGCTGCAATCCCTTTTAAAGCAAAAATTATTGTATCCTGAATACTCGCAAGATCTTCATTCTTTCCGCAAACGCCGATGACCTTACAACCACCTGATGGAGTCTGTTCACATTGATAACAAAACATGTATAATCCACTCCTTCGATTCAAGATTTCGCTTTGATTATAAGCGGGTTGCCCGGAAGGAGCTGTGATTAAAATCACAACGAAACCAAACTTTGCCTCTTATCATAGTGGATGAAGAAGATTTCCCAAATGAGGGGTGTTGTTTATGGTACGAAAATGGCAGTTGCCGTTACAGACGTTGAGTCTTACGGTCGGTTTCATGGTATGGGTCATTCTGTCATCGCTCATGCCTTTTATCAAAGAAACCGTACCCATGAGTGCAAGCGAAGTAGCGTGGGTGACAGCGATTCCTGTTCTTCTAGGATCGTTGCTGAGAATCCCTGTTGGATATTGGAGTAACCGATTTGGCGCGAGAATTTTATTTAGCATAAGCTTTCTCTTGCTGCTGGCTCCTGTTTTTTATATTAGCCAGGCGACCACTTATACAGATTTGTTAATCGGCGGGCTATTTTTGGGGATAGGCGGAGCGGTGTTTTCCGTTGGTGTCACTTCTCTACCGAAATACTATCCGAAAGAGAAGCATGGTTCTGTAAACGGAATCTACGGTATGGGGAATATTGGTACAGCGGTAACCACTTTTGCAGCGCCCGTTCTGGCTAAATCGTTTGGATGGGCCTCCACTGTACAGATGTTCATGTTATTACTCGCGGGATTCGCTGCGCTTACCTTCTTGATGGGGGATAGAAATGAACCTAAGGTAGTGACTCCTCTTGGTCAGCAGATAAAGAGTGTCTACAAAAACGAAAAACTATGGTTAATCAGTTTGTTCTACTTTATTACGTTTGGCTGCTTCGTCGCTTTCACCGTTTATCTCCCGAATTTTTTAGTGAGCCATTTCCAACTGGATAAAGTAGATGCAGGTATGAGAACAGCAGGGTTCATTCTTTTGGCGACACTTGCGAGACCATTGGGAGGCTGGTTAGGAGATAGGTGGAACCCCTTCAAGGCATTGATGATTGTGTTTGCCGGGCTCGCCTTGTCTGGTATTGTCTTATCGTTTTCGCCATCGATTTTGATGTATACAGTAGGGTGCTTGTTGGTAGCGATATGTGCCGGAATCGGTAACGGTGCCGTGTTCAAATTAGTGCCGATGTATTTCTCGCGACAAGCGGGGATTGTAAATGGGATCGTATCTGCCATGGGGGGATTAGGAGGATTTTTCCCGCCGTTGATCTTAACGATGCTGTTTAATCTAACCGGACATTACGCGATCGGTTTCATGGCGTTATCTCAGTTTGCGCTGGCAAGCTTGGTCTTGGTGATGTGGATGTTTTATCAAGAGAAGCTGCAGCTCGCCGCCACCATTATGGAAAAGACGGGAGAGGCGATACTGATTACCGATACACGAGGAGTTATTAAAAGCGCGAACCATGCTTTTACGAAAGTGACCGGTTATGAGATGAATGAGGTGATTGGCAAGTCCCCCAATATTTTAAAATCAGGCAGGCAGGATGCCGACTTCTATCAAAAGATGTGGGACTCGATCAAAAAGAACGGCTATTGGCAAGGTGAGATCTGGAATCGCCGGAAGAATGGGGATCAGTATCTCCAATGGTTAACGATCAGCGCGATTCTGGACGATGCAGGAGACGTCGAGTACTATGCGGGCATGTTCAGCGAGCTCGTGGAGCAAAGACATGGATAAATCAGGCTGAATCACTTATAAAAAAAGTCTTGGACGGACAAGTCCAGGACTTTTTTCGTGTAGAAAAGTATGCAGAGTTTGCTCACATTTGGCAAATATCAGGAGGACAGTCATCACAATAAATCGCTTCTTTTAAATAGGCAAGGTCCTTAATCAAGATATGCCCGTGGGGAAGCAGATCGATGGAGTCCTGTTTTTTCAGATCGGAAAGCATCCGGTTGACACTTTCTCGTGTCAGGCCAATGAATTGCGCCAAATCACGATTGGTAAGGGAAAGGTCGATGAGGATTCCGTCGGGGTGTGGCTTGCCGTACGTGTTACTCATGCGGATTAGCGTTGAATACAAGGCGCCGATTTTGCCATTGAGTAGCAAATCACGAAATTTGGACTGCATCCGCCTGTTCATCAATCCCATCCAACGCAGGAAGTCTACGCAAAATTGACCGTTTTTGATGAGCATTTTTTCCAACCCTTGTCGCGGGATGATCCATACCTCACCCTCCATCAACATGGTGCCTGTGGAGGTGTACGTCAATTCCTGTTCGAAGAGCCCAGAGACTCCGACAAGCTCTCCTGCACCAAATACTTGCAGGGTCAGTTCTTTTCCATCGTTCGTGTTTTTTGTGAGCTTGATTTGGCCCGACGAAATTAAGAATAGCTGGTCGGCTCTTTCACCATCCAAAAACAGAACGGCTCCGGGAACAAAGCTTTTCCTAACAGAAAACGTTTCAAGGCTCTTCACAAAATCGGAAGAAATCTGCTCCACAAACGTTGTGCCATTTCCGGTCATGTGGGTCCCCCCTTACAACAAGGATAAATAGGTAACTCATTATATCATCCGAAATCGATGGTTGGGGGGAGAAAATCATCATGATTGTGGCAGTGGTGTGAGGTAAATCACAACCTGGGTTACGAGCCATTGCTACAATGGTCTCGAATGAAAGGAAAAAATGAGCAGCAGCAGGGAGGGTGTTGTATGAACTATATTTTTGCTTCCAAGGTGGCGAAGCGTGCTTTTATCATCATTGCTTGCTTGTTCGTCCTAACTTACGTGGGAACACGTTTTTTCACTCATATTGACCTGGCGCTTTACGGATATATGGTGGGAACCCTTGTCTTTATTGGAGGTTTCCTTTACCGATTTTCTGCGTGGGCAGACCGCCCGCCAACGAATGTGATTTTGAAAAAGGGGCTACGGCTGCTCTTTCGTAAAAGCACGGCGAATACAACGGTGGATCATCTAGCCATCTATCGCTTTATTTGGAATCGGGGATGGTACCGCTGGACACAGCACATTTTGCTGGGGTGGGGATGCATCTTGGCCGCGTTTGTCACCTTTCCGTTAGTTTTTGGCTGGATGTATTTCACGATGACGGACAACGGCTACTATCAGGTCGTGTTCATGGGTGTGGATGTTTTGACAGTACAAGCAGATGGCTGGGTTGCCTTTCTCTTTTACAACGCGTTGAACATTACTGCTTTTATGGTCATCGGCGGAGCAGTCATGGCTTTGTATCGCAGACATAAGAACATGCAGGCACGGGCTGAACAATCCTTTGTCTACGACTTCTTGCCTTTATACCTGCTACTGTTTATCAGTGTGACAGGCTTGATGTTAACCGCAAGCAACATGTTCTTAGGGGGCTTTGGGCACCCGGTCATATCAGTCACTCATCAATTTGCAGTGATTGTGACATTGATTTATCTGCCATTCGGAAAACTGGCTCACATACCGTTCCGTCCCATGAGTGTGTTTGCACGCAATTATCGCGAACACTATGGCGAGCAGGAAATGAAAAAGTGCAAAGTGTGCAGCAATGAGTTTGTTTCTGCGGAACAGTCGGCAGATGTAATCAACGTGCTGGGTAAAAACGAAATGGCTTTTCAAATGGAAGAAGGATTCCACTTGGCTGAACTTTGCTTGCCGTGCCGCAGAAAATACCGGATGTTCCGCTTCACAGGAGTTCCTACGCACGAGATCAATGCCAGGGAGGCAAATCAACATGCCAAAGGATAAATTTTTTAAAGTAGTGGAAAACAAGATTCATCCTGACGAGAAATTGGTCAGCACGCACTGCTGCTACTGCGGCATGCAATGCGGGATGAACCTGCGTGTAGATACAACGACGAACAAGATTATCGGAGTGGAGCCACGGTACGATTTCCCTGTCAATCTGGGGAAGATGTGCCCAAAAGGGGTGACGGCTTATCAGCAGGTGAATCATCCGGATCGGATACAGCGGCCGTTGATTCGAACAGATGCATCGCTAAAAGGTACGGCAGAAGGATTTCGGGAAGCGTCATGGGAGGAAGCACTTGACTTGATCGTTTCCAAGTTCAAGGAATTGCAGCACAACTATGGCAAGGATACCTTGTCTGTTTACTCTGGCGTTTCCATGACGAACGAAAAATGTTATCTCACGGGTAAGTTTGCGCGGGTCGCCTTGCAAACCCGCTATATCGACTACAATGGCCGCTTCTGCATGTCCTCCGCTGCGGCAGGATTGAATCGAAGCTTGGGGATTGACCGCGGTTCTACCGTTCCCTGGACGGATATTCATCAAACAGACTGCTTGTTTTTGGCCGGTTCAAACGCGGCTGAATGTCATCCAACCAGCATGTTTCGTATTTGGGAAGTGCAAAATCGAGGCGGTTATCTAATCGTAGCCGATCCAAGGGAAACACCTTTGGCACGACGAGCTGATATCCACCTGGATCTGCGGCCCGGTACAGATTTGGCGCTGGCAAACGGAATCGTTCATCTCCTGATCAAGAATGGGCATATAGATGAAGACTTTATTCGAAATCATACGAATGGTTTTGAAGAAACAAAAGAAGTGGTTGATACCTTCACACCGGAGCATGTCAGCGAAATAACAGGGGTTTCAGTGGAGAAGATTGTGCGGGCTGCCGACATTTTCGGGAGGGCACCCGATGCGATTGTGATGTTTTGCCGTGGGGTGGAACAGCAGTCGAAAGGGACGGACAACGTATCGGCCTATACGAACATGTCGCTCGTCACAGGCAAGATTGGCCGTCCAAAATCAGGTGTTGCAACCCTTACTGGTCAAGGAAACGGTCAGGGGGGACGGGAACACGGGCAAAAAGCCGATCAATTGCCTGGCTACCGCAAGCTCGACAATCCTGAACATGTGCGTGAAATAGCATGTGCCTGGGGCATTCCTGCGGAAGAGATGCCGCAGAAAGGTGTTTCTGCCTATGAGATGTTCCAGCTGATGAAGGATAAAACGATCCGCAGCTTATACTTACTCTGCTCCAATCCGGTTGTAAGTGCGCCAAATCTAAACCATGTTAGGGAGTCTTTGAAAAGTCTAGATTTTATGGTTTGCTGCGACTTTTACTTGTCCGAATCAGCTGAATACGCCGATGTCGTGCTTCCCGTTACGACTTGGGCAGAGGACGATGGAACGACAACCAATCTCGAAGGCCGCATCATTCGTCATCGTCAGGCACAGGATTGGTTTGCCGAATCCAAGCCTGACTGGTGGATTCAGATAGAAATCGCCAAAAGAATGGGGCGCGGACAATTCTTTTCGTACTTGAAGTCTCCTCAGGATATTTTCAATGAAATACGTCAGGTCTCCAAAGGCGGAGTAGCTGACTACTACGGGGTCACCTACGAGAAAATTGATCAAAACAATGGTGTTTTCTGGCCATGCCGCGAGGAGGGTGATGAGGGACAGCCCCATTTATTCCTGGATAAAAAATTTTATCACCCGGATGGCAAAGCCAAAATATGTGCGTTGCCTTACCGCCCGCCAGCGGAGGAGCCAGATGAAGAATATCCTTTGCGGTTAACGACGGGACGAGTTGTGTTCCACTATTTGTCCGGGAACCAGACAAGACGAATCCCGTTTTTGAAGGACATGTATCCTGATCCTCTGCTAGAGGTTCACCCAAAAACAGCGACTCGGTATGGCATTGAACACGATGAGCTGGTCACTCTGAAAACAAGAAGAGGCGAGGCACAGTACCGCGTGAAAGTTATCGAGGCTATTCGAGAGGATACGGTGTTTGTCCCGTACCACTGGGGAAAAGCGGAGTCTATCAATCTGCTGACCAACCCGGCATTGGACCCTTACAGCAAAATGCCTGAGTTTAAAGCGTGCGCCGCGAAAATCATCAAGCACAAACATGGAGGAGTTCGCCATGGGTAAACAAGTCTTATACATCGAAATGGACAATTGCATCGGGTGTCGAAGCTGCTTGGCGGCGTGTACACAGTGTGGAGGTCACGACAACCGAAATCGAAACTACGTACTGGATGTGGACCCGTTTATCAACAGACAAACGATTCCTCTCATGTGCTTCCACTGTGTCAATCCTGCTTGTGCCCGCAGCTGTCCTGCTCAGGCGATTCAAATCGCAGATAATGGAGCCGTTTTGTCAGCATTGGTAGAGAAATGCATCGGTTGTCAAAACTGTACGATTGCATGCCCCTATGGGATTCCCAAATTTGATGAAGAGCAGAATCTCATGTACAAGTGCGATCTATGCTATGACCGTACAAAAGAGGGAATCCCGCCGATGTGCGCTTCGGTTTGCCCGACAAACACCTTGCAGTGGATTGAGGAAGCAGAGCTGGAAGAAAAACGGGCACAGATTCCTTTGGCCAATGGCAAATGGACTGCCAGCCACGACCCGGATGTGCTGGAAGGCGAAACCAATGTGAAAATTAGCCTGCCTGGCATTCTGCAGGGCAAACAGAAGCTATTCTAGAGGGGAGAAATACCTTATGGAGAACGAGAAAACCCGCCCAATTCCGTTGAAGGATGACAATTACACGCATAACATCAATCGTTCCAATGAGCGTAGTCTGGATCGACGGAGTTTTATGAAAACAATGGTAGGAGCAGCCGGTCTTTTCGCGGCATCAACTCTGCCATGGGGGGCATTGGCTGCCAAGGAGCTGATGAGTTCATCCAGCAAGTCGTATCCCACACAAAAAATCGCGAATCTCAGCGATATAAAACCTGGAGATGCGATTGAGTTTAACTATCCAGGAGAGCATGACAGCGCGTTGTTCGTATATGTGAAGGAAAAAGAATACAAGGCGTATCAAAATGCATGTACCCACCTGCGTTGTCCGGTATTTTGGGACCGAGATGAGAAAGAGCTGCTATGTCCTTGCCATCATGGAAAATTTGATATTGCTACAGGTAATCCGCTCGCTGGTCCGCCGAGAAGACCACTGCCGGAAATAGTTATTCAAGAGAAAGATGGAGCCGTATACGCTGTAGGGGTGAAAAGTTATGAAGAGCAGCTATAGAGGTGTCATCCTATTGGCCTTGATCCTATTCGCCAGCATTGTGTGCACCCAGTACACAGTCAATATGTATTTTGCACAGCGATATATGGAGGTGCTATTGCTCAGCGGTGCTGCGGTGGTGTTGTTCCCACTGGCATGGATGGTATTTAGAAAAGACCAGCGAGATCGAAGAGAACAAGGGAAATAATCCGGGGAAGGAAGTGTGATCAGTTGCCATGAATCCTAGTAAGCGAACGATTGCCGAGCTTCACCAAGAGCTGCCTTCCTTGGTGGATAAAAAAATGGGGATACTCATTCAAGATTTGGCAGATGATGCCGAACCACATAGTCCGGCTCTCTTGGAAAGGCGGCTGGCAAAATGGGAGATCACGGAGGATGAGGAGCATCTGCGACTCTACTTTAATCCTTGCCAGTTTGTTGCGATTCCCATCCAGAATGGACCGGTTGTTTTTTCGCAAGAGGAAGACTGTATTCGAATGGTTGCTAGGGATAATCGGGGACAGCTAGCGTATCGCATTTCTTTTCGTAACTAACTTCCACTAGTAGATGGAGGGATTGTGATGGGACCACCGCCTATAGGATGTATGGGGATGATGCAGGAGTTTGAAGGGAAGAGGAAGCTGTGTCCAGCTCTGGAAAAATTGAAAGACGAGCACCTATCATTGGCTGAGCAGATGAATGAGCTCATACATCTAGCAACTAACCTGAAATCTACTGCAGAACCCATTAGAAGAAAGAAAGGCTTAACGGAGCTTCATGAGCTGGGGTCCACGTTTTTTTCGGAACTGGAGCATCACTCCAGACGCGAGGAGGAAGGCCTGTATCCCCTGATGGCTAACTATATCGAACGGGAAATGGGACCGATTGCTGCCATGGAGGAAGAGCATGATCTTATTAAGGAAAGCCTGATGTCATTTATTCGAATTGTGGAAATGGAAAAGTCTGAACCTGTTGAAATAGCAGCTGTCCACACTCATTTGCTGAAGTCAGTAGAAATACTCATGGAACATTTCTTTAAAGAAGAGAGTGTGCTGTTCCCGATGGCAGAATACGTACTGAGTGACGCAGAGAAAGAGCAGTTGCGAGTACTGTTTCAAGATTAAAAATCATGTAGCCCTCCTACTGGTAAAAGTGGGGGGGTAATTTCGTTTTCCAATTATACTCTTTCAAGGAAAAATGTGCAGGTTTCTACTGGCATTTGTCGGTTTCAATCGGACGAAACAAGTCATTAACTAGTAGGGAATAAATAGAGGAGGAGGTGTTCAAAATGCCGATTGTTAAACCGTATCTAGCCTCATTGAGATTTACGTCCACCATGGGCGCTGGAACTGGTACTGGTGCTACGTTTGCCATTGCGGCAACAGCCTTTACCAATGACGCAGGTACTGCTGCGACAGCATTTCCTGGGACGTTTGCTTTTTACAATCTCTACATCAATGGGGTGATTCAGGCAGGTAATACTTCCACAATCACAACGACGGCGATTACAATTCCAGATGGAGATGCCGAAAACGGTGGTACACCCATAGTTGTAGAATTTGTCGTTAACTAAGGTGAATAGGATGGTGGCCCCAGGTGGATGGAATGTGCCTGGGGTTCACTCCTATGTGTAAATCGGAGTGAGCGGTCGAAGCACTTCGAGAAAGGACGAGTGATTTCATGAGACGCTATGTCACACAGTCATACCCAGTGAGGAGACAGAGTCTGCAAATCGTCCAGCCATTAGGTTGTCCCGGAATTTTCCCAGTAAAACCCTCCCCAACGTGTCCGCCATGCCCCCCATGTCCATGTACTCCCGGTTTAATACGAACAGAAACTTATCAGTATACGGCAATTTCAGATGGAGTCAAAAACATGTATACCAACAGTGATGCTGTCATGACATTCAGTACTTCCGGTATTCTGGACCCGAATGAAGTTTCTGTTGTGAATCTTTTCATAAATGGAATGCTTCAGCCTCCCAATTTATATGTTGTCCAGCCGGGAGTTTTGATTCTGAGTGACATTCCTGTACAAGGTGTTCCTCTTATTCTTCAGTTCATCAAGATGATTGTCTCCTAAATGGTTGGTTCCATAATGGGAAAAGGTCATGTCATACATACATGTCATTTTCCTTCGATACAGGTATTGCATGTCTATGGTGGAACGATGACAGAGACGTAGCGGGGAATCAAACGTCTCTCGTCTTCGATTTGGCAGGGAAGATTGCTTGCTCTCCTTTTTCATAGAAAGCAAGTAGAGTATGAACAAAACTCAATCTCGGCACGATCATATAGACCGCCAAGGCAGACCCAATGCTGATCAGGGCACCCACAATGACATCTGCCGGATAATGAACGCCTACCAAAATACGAGAAAGACCGACACAAGCAGCAAGCAGCATCCAGAATGGCCCTGTCGTCTTTCTAAAAAGCCAGTAGGTCATGCAAAAGGAAAAAAACAGGATCGTATGGTCGCTGGGAAACGAATTGTCGACCGCTTTTTGTACCAATTGATTGACGTTCGCAAGCTCTGCGAATGGCTGATTGTTCGCATGAAAGCTTCCAGCTACTTTCCCGAATAGCTCAGCGAGAACAAACGTAAACGCCGCACAAACGACCATGATGCGATTCTCATGTTTTCTCGTAAACCAATAGACCAAAGCACTCAACGCCAGAATAAACACAGCGTATTCCGCTACGTAAAAAGAGACGGGATTGAGAGCCGGATACTCTTTCCCCAAGTCATTAATCAAGCGAAAATAGTGAATGTTGATTTCCATGCCATTCATTTTTGGTGATCCTCCTTTACATGTAACAGGAGAATCGTAATCGAAAGGAGAGAAATGGGAAATTGATTTACCTTACAGAATATTACAGGGTTGTAAGGTTGGTTTCGTAGCATCAAAAAAGAGACGGCAGAACCGTCTCTTTTTTATTGGACAAAAGGTCCATATTATTTGTTGTTGCCTTCTAATGCTGCTTCGGGGTAGATGTTTTTTTTGAAAGCCTTTAATTCTCCGACACTATCCATGGTCACGTTGATCGAATGGTCCGTGGATGTGTAAATCACAAGAATCTGTTTCTTGTTATCCTGGGAAGTAGAGGAGTGGATCTCTGAGAACTTGTATTTTTCGGCTTGCTTTCCAAATAAGCGTTTGAGATGCTCCTTGCCTTTTTTGATCGCATCCTGTTCACTGAAAACTTCTTTCGAAGAGGGGAGTTTGTTTTGAATGTCGACGCCGATCAGCTCTCCCGTACTTGCGTTCACATGGATAACGCCGAAATGTGTGCTAGTACCCTCTCGTGTGCTCGACAAGAGTATTTCCAGACGATCGATAGGACCAGAAGTGGTGACGACACTCTCTTTTAGGATGGAGGCGATGTGATAGTTTTTCAGGTCAGGCATGACTTCCTTGACGTGATTCAGCGTCGCTTTTGTTTTCTGATTCAGATCTTTTATAGATAATTCCTCCAACTTGCTCGCAGTTACAGTTGCTTTCGCTTTGTGGGAAGAGGCTGCCGCGGCTTCGTTTGACAGAACAGGTGTGCTTGACAAAAGGAGTACCGCTATCAGGGTGAAGGGTAGTGCTTTGCGTTTGGACATTTTCAATCATCCCCATTAATTGTCAATTGGGCGTACATAGATTAATACGGAAAGAGATCCGTATAAGTAACTGTAAAAATTGTAAAAAATGATAACAAGACAAACAACGGAAGAAAGTGTCGAAAAATAGTTTTGAAATTTTATTTCAAATTTGACAATTCATATTGATATTTTATTTCAAGTGTCTATAATACAAAATATGTAATGAATTGCCAAAGTAACACTTGAATGTAAGCGCTTTAACAATTTCTCGAGACTAAAGGGGTGGTATCGTGTTGAATGGCGGGTTGCTGCGCATCCGCGAATCATTGCACAATATCAAGCGTTCTGAACAAAACGCAGCACATTACATTTTAGCCAATCCGGATGAGGTGATTCGTCTTTCCATCAAGGAACTCGCGGAAAGAAGCGAATCCAGCCAGGCTGCCATCATACGCATGTGCAAAAGTATCGGTGTAGATGGTTTTCAGGAGTTGAAAATCAGAATAGCGGGTGATCTGCAATCGTCTACCGCTCAGGATGAATACAAAGAGATTCTTCCCGATGCTGATATGTACACCTTGATTGAATCGGTTTCGTTCAACAACATCCTCTCCTTGCGGGAAACAATCAAAATTTTGGATACAAAAATAGTGGAGCAGGCGATTGGTGAGTTGTATCGTGCCACCCGGATTGATTTTTACGGAGTGGGTGCTTCTCAATTGGTTGCCCAGGATGCCCAACATAAATTTTTGCGCATCAATAAAATGTGCACGGCCCATTCGGATTCCCACTTGCAGCTTACTTCGGCAGTCACCTTGACGGCTGGTGATGTGCAGTCGGCATCTCGAATTCGGGGGAAACCTCGCAGATCATTACGACGATGAAACAAGCCCGCAAATCGGGAGCTGTGACCATCGGCATTACCAAATACGGTACAAACTCCTTGGCGGAATGCGTGGATATTCACTTAACCACGTTTTCAACAGAAGCGGATGAACGCAGTGCCGCCACTTCCTCACGAATCGCACAACTCAATGTGATCGACATCTTGTTTAGAGGTGTTGCTGCCAAAAATTACGATGTCTCTGCTGCGTACTTGCGCCAGACGCGTAAAGCTGTTCGGGAGCAATACAAATAAGCAAATCCTCCTTAGAATACACAAACTCCTGCCTTTATCCTTTTATCCTTATCAGTCAAGAACGTTAGATGTTTGGATATATCGTTAGCTATGCAAGCTTTCTACTTATTGCAATTGGGGAGGTTTTCCATGAAAAAGAGAAGGTTTCTCTCAGCACTCGGTTTGATTGGCTTAGCCGCGGCATTGCTTATTTCTGGATGTAGCAGCCAGTCCTCCACACAGCAGGGGGACAAAGTCGAATTATATATGGGCTACAGCTCTGATCCACCCACGAAGAAAAAGATGGAAGAAATTATTGCAAAATTCGAACAATCACATCCTCACATCAAAATCAAAACGATGACGGCTCCATATGATGACTTCTATCAAAAGCTGACGACTCAGATCGCAGCCGGGAATGCCCCTGATCTTTGGCAGAGCGACGGGACAAAAGTATTTGGGTACGCCCAACGCGGCGCAATTCTCGACATCACCGACTACGTCACGAAAGAAATCAGCAAAGAGGAGCTCAACGGTCTGGAGTTCAACAAGGACTCAGATGGGAAGTATTGGGGCGTGCCGCAGGGCATCCAGGTCGGAGCCCTTTTCTACAACAAGGATTTGTTCGACAAAGCGGGTGTACCCTATCCTACTGCAGATTGGACCTGGGATGATTTGAAGGCAGCTTCCGTCAAGCTGACCCTCGATGCCAACGGGAAAAATGCAGATGATCCTGCTTTTGACAAAAAATCAGTAAAGCAGTACGGCTTCGCGTTTTTTGGTAGCTCACGCGGTGCGTTTAACATCTTGAAAGCGTATGGTGGCGGAGTATTGGACCCGACTTTGACAAAATCGATTATCAACAGCCCAGAGAACAAAAAAGCGGTCGAGTGGATGGTCGACGGCATGCAGCGCAAGCTTTTCCCGAACCCGGCTGACCTAAAGGCGTTCCAAAGCAACTTCAAAGCGTTTTTGAGCGGGGCTGTGGCGATGCAAATCGATATTTACGCAGCAACAACCTCGATGAATGGTGCAGGGTTGAATTACGATGTCGCTCCTATGCCAAAAGGACCGGACGGCAAACGCTTCGCACCCGTAATCGCCAACTCATGGGTCATCAACAAAAAAGCAGAGGAAGAGAAGGTCAAGGCCGCTAAAGAATGGATCACATACTGGACGACATCAGATGAAGCACAAAAAGAGTGGACAGCAGTAGGGGAAGCCATTCCGGTGAAAAAATCAGTGGCGAATTCCGAAATGTTCCTAAACCCAGCCACGAAGCCGGAAAACAAAAAAGTCTTCCTCGACACCTTGGAGTTCGCGGGCACGATTGATACCAACGCTGTCTTTACCGAGTGGGTGAAGGTGTTCACGGATAATCTGGCGGAACTGTTCATGGATAAATACGGAACGGATGAATTCATCACGAAAACAGACGAAGGCATTCAAAAAGTTCTGGATGACTTCTTCAAGAAGCAGTAGTCATCAATCAGTGAGGATGTGTGCCAACCATGCTAGAGCTGCAAACCAAGCAACAGGCGAAGCCTGCTGTGAAAAAGAGAAAATGGTTGGATAGCGAGGGGAGATGGGGACTGCTCCTGGTCTCCCCTTATCTCATCCACTTTCTCGTGTTCGTCGTGGGAACATCGGTCGCGTCATTGTACTTCAGCTTTTCAGACTACGATATTTTAAATCCGCCCAAATGGACTGGCTTGGACAATTATGAAAAGCTGTTTGAAGACCCGCTGTTTTATCGCGCGTTATGGAATACGGTCTATTTTACGATCCTGTACGTTCCGGCCAAAACGTTTTTGGCGTTGCTGTTAGCAGTGGCCCTGAATCAAAAGCTGAAGGGCCTGAAATTTTTCAGGATGGTTCACTTTTTGCCGGTTATCTCCTCATGGACGGTAATCGCGTATGTAGCGGATGCGGTGTTTAACCAGCGGATCGGTTTTGCCAATGCTTTTTTGTCTAAACTTGGGCTAGCCCCGCAAAACTGGCTGATTGATGAATTCTGGGTCATCCCGGTCTTGGTTCTCATCGCTATCTGGAAATCGGTCGGCTATATGATGATTATTTTTCTCGCTGGGCTGCAAGGAATTTCTTCTGACATGTACGAGGCAGCCTCGATTGATGGAGCAAACGCTTGGCAAAGGTTTTGGCGGGTGACAGTCCCGATGATTTCCGGCACGACGTTTCTGGTCGTCATCTTGAATACGATTTACTCCTTCCAAAACTTCGAGCAGATCTTTGTCATGACCGGGGGCTCTACGGAGGCAGGCTCGACAGGTGGTGCGAACAACGCCAGCCTCGTCCTGATGCTGTTCATGTTCCGCCAAGCATTCAGCTTTTTCAAAATGGGCTACGCCTCTGCCATCGCGTGGGTGTTGTTCATCATCCTGCTTGCCATTACGCTCATCCAATTCAAGCTGCAAAAGAAATGGGTTCATTATGATTAAGAGGCAAGGAGGTAGCCATGCAAAAGCGTTTCCCTCTAAATAAAATCATTGGATACCTGTTTGTCATAGCCAGTGCGTTGATTATGCTGGTTCCGTTTTTAACGACGGTGTTTAACTCGCTGAAAACTTATAAGCAGTACATGCAATTTCCGCCAGAATGGCTGCCCAATCCAGCACAGTGGAGCAACTATACAACCGTGTGGGAACAGGCGAATTTTAGCAGCTATACAATCAACAGTCTGATTGTCGCGATTCTTTCGGTTATCGGGGCCTTATTGTCCAGCTCGATGATTGCCTTTGCCTTTGCCAGGCTGCGCTTTCCTTTCCGCGACACGCTGTTCATGATCGTGCTGGGAACGATGATGATCCCGGGGATCGTCACGATAGTCCCGCAGTTTATTATCTTTAAAAATTTGGGACTGCTCGACACGTTGGCCCCGCTTTGGATTTTGGAGTGGCTCGGACAGCCGTTTGCCATTTTTTTAATGAGGCAAGCATTCTTGAACATCCCGAAGGATTACGAGGAAGCGGCAAAGCTGGATGGCTGCAATCCGTTCCAGATTTACTGGCGGGTGTTTTTGCCGATGTGCAAGCCTTCCTTGGCAACACTGGCGGTCTTTACGTTTATGGGGAAGTGGAATGAGATTTTGGCGCCAGTCATTTATCTCATTTCGGACGAGAACTTTACGCTGCCGATCGGGATTTTGTCTTTGAGCGGTCAGTACAAGACAGAGGATCAACTGCTGGTGGCAGGGGCATTAATCAGCTTGATCCCGATTTTGATCGTGTTTTTGTTTGCCGAGAAATATTTTGTGGAAGGCTCCAAAACTTCTGGATTGAAATAGGGCGTAAGGGAGGCAAGCATCCGATGCAATACGTACCTTGGGACGATCTATATGCGGACACTCTGTGCGAGCTGTGGAATCAGGAGTTGGGTGATCGCTTTCCGATGCGGCCTGGGCTCATGCGGCAAAACAGCTTCGAGGATCAGAATGTAGTCAAAGCCGGGTCGTGGATTGCGATAGATGCTGTGACGCAGCGTCCTGTCGGTTTTGTCGTGGCCAAATGCTGGCAGGAAAAGCTCGACATTCAGTTGGGAAAAGGCATTGGCTGGATTCAAGTTTTGCTCGTTGCTAGCGGTCATCGCGGGCAAGGTGTCGGGCGTGAACTGCTAGCAAGGGCAGAAAATGCGTTGCGAGAGCGAGGGGTGGAAAAGGTCTTGCTGGGACGCGATCCGTATCATTATTTTCCGGGTATACCCGATGAATCTGCGGACGTAAAAGCGTGGTTTGAGCGACAAGGGTATCACTCGGAGGATCGGTTGGAGAACGATCTGTTATGCCAGTATCTCGAGCCAGCGAAGCTGGAATTGCCAGAGGTACCAGATGGCCGCTTTCGACTGTTGACGAGGGCGGACCAAGATGCTTTTTTGGCCTTCTTGCATCGATGCTTTCCCGGACGCTGGGAGTATGAAGCCACTCACTATTTCCAGCGGGGAGGAACCGGACGCGAATTCGTCGTTGTGGAGGTGCACGATGAGATCGTCGGTTTTTGCCGGATCAATGATGCCGATTCTCCGTTTGTTGCCCAAAACGTCTACTGGGCACCATTGTTTGCAGATGGGCTGGGCGGCATCGGTCCGTTGGGCGTGGATGCGGAGTATAGAGGACGGGGCTTGGGACTGGCGATTGTGGAGGCGGGCATTGTGGCTTTGCGGAACCGCGGTATTTCAAACATTGTCATCGATTGGACGACGCTGGTCGACTTCTATGCGAGACTCGGGTATCGCAGCTGGAAGCGGTATGAGAAATACGGCAAAGCATTCGCTTAACAAGAGCAAGACGGTAGGGAGGAGGATTCTATGCAAGCCGAACATATGACAGTGGAACAGAAGGTCGGGCAACTGCTGATGATCGGTTACCCTACGCTGGATATTCCCGAAGAAATGGAAACGTGGATCAAACAAAAGCAGATCGGAAACGTGATTCTTTTTAGCCGCAATATCGGGACACCGGAGGAGACCTATCAGCGCGTGCGAAAGCTCCAGAGCTGGGCGTATGAGTCTTGGCATCCCTATCCGCTGTTGATCGGGACCGATCAGGAAAATGGCGTGGTCTCCCGTCTGCAAAAAGCGGCGACGCGCTTTCCCGGAGCGATGGCTTTGGGTGCCACAGGCAATCTCGATCAAGCCAAGCGCATTTATCAGGCAACAGGTGAGGAGCTGCGTGCAGCAGGGATTTCAGTCAATTTCGCCCCGACGGTCGATGTGAACAACAATCCGGACAATCCGGTCATTGGGGTACGGTCTTTTGGGGAAGCGCCAGAGCAGGTGGCGCGGTTTGGTGAGGCCGCCATTCAAGGCTTGCTTGCGAGTGGTGTCATTCCCTCTATCAAGCACTTCCCCGGTCATGGCGATACGAGCACGGATTCTCATGAAGCCGTTCCTGTTCTTGGGCATGATTGGACGCGACTGGATCAGGTTGAGTTGGTTCCATTCAAGCGCAGTATCGCGGCAGGAGTCCCCATGGTTATGGTTGGACACATCAGTTTGCCCAGTATGGATGAGTCGGGTTCTCCTGCTACGTATTCCATGGAGATCGTGACGGGAATATTGCGTGAGTCCCTCGGATTTGATGGGGTCGCGATTACGGATTGCATGGAGATGGCTGCCATTGCGGGTACCATCGGGGTTGCGGAAGCGGCGGTGCGCTGTGTGCAGGCTGGGATCGATCTTGTTCTGGTTTCCCACACGCAAGAAGTTCAGCAAAAAACGTACGAACGACTCGTTGCGGCTATTCATTCGGGGGAACTGTCAGACGAGCGGGTCAACGAAGCAGTAAATCGCGTGCTTCAATTAAAGAAACGATTTCTTTCGTGGGAGCATTGCTTGCGAGCAAAAGGCCCTTCCTTTGACCTTGTCCAACATGCAGACATGGCGAGAAGTGTGCTCGCCCAAGCCATAACCTTGGTGAAAAATGAACATCAGCTGCTTCCTTTGCAGAGAAGCACGCAACCGCTAGGCGTGATTTTTCCGGGGATTGCCAATCTTACTTTGGCAGAGGATGGGCAAGCAGCTTCTGGCGATTTGGTCGCACCATTGAGAAAATATCGTGAAGTTGAATACCAGATGATGTCGACGCTCAACCCGCCAGAGGAAGAAATGGAGCTTGTGGCGCATATGATGTCAGCCACAGAGCAAATCGTCGTTTTTACGTACAATGCCCATATCTTTAAAGGCCAATCATTGCTGGTGAACCGGCTCGTTCAACAGGGGAAAAAGGTCGTGGCTGTCGCCCTGCGAAACCCGTATGATCTCTTGGTAATGCCAGAGGTCGATGCGTATCTCGCTGTTTACGACCATACGTACCAGGCCATAGAGCTTGTGGCAGACATTTTGTTCGGGGAACGAAAGGCCGCTGGACATCTTCCGGTCAGCCTGTTTCCATCGGAGAAAAAGCAGCATGGTGTAGGGTAGAAAGAGAAGATGAGTGTAGATGGGTGGGAGGTAACTGGATGGAGTTTCACCTGCGTGATTTAACGACAGAAACAAGAAATCGGAATACGGAAGAGCTGGATAAATTCTCTACGATGGAAATTATTCAGATCATGAATGAAGAGGATAAAACAGTTGCGTTTGCCGTTGAAAAGGAGCTGGCTTCGATAGCAGCGGCCGTTGATTTGATCGCAGCATGTCTGGAAAACGGCGGAAGACTCTTTTATTTTGGAGCAGGAACGAGTGGGAGATTGGGCTTGCTCGATGCTGCTGAATGCCCCCCAACCTTTGGGACGGACCCCTCATTGGTGCAGGGAGTCATAGCAGGCGGGGAAAAAGCGATCGTCAGGGCAGTCGAAGGAGCCGAAGACGTTGAGCAGAACGGCAGGGAAGATGTGATCGCCTATGGCGTAAAGGCAGGGGATGCCGTGGTGGGCATTGCGGCGAGTGGTCGGACACCCTATGTAATCGGAGCATTGGCGGAAGCAAGAAGGCAGCAGGCAAAAATCATTTCATTGTCCTGCAACCAGATGGCGCAGATCAGCCAAGGTGTGGATGTAGCGATTAATGTGGTAGTAGGGCCAGAGGTGGTGACCGGATCGACTCGCTTAAAAGCAGCTACGGCGCAGAAGATGGTTCTCAATATGATTACGACCGGATGCATGGTACGGTTGGGGAAAGTATACAAAAATTTGATGGTCAATGTGCAGGTAACCAATGAGAAACTGAAGGAACGTGCAAAACAAATCGTGGCAGAAGCGACCAATGTCTCTACTGATGAGGCAGACGTACTGTTGCACAAGGCAGACGGTGACGCAAAACTGGCGATCGTGATGCAAAAGACTGGGTTGCCAGCAGAAGATGCCAGCCGTTTGCTCACCCAGTACAAGGGCAATATCCGACGGATTTTGGAAGGGAATCATCATAAGGAATGATCAGCCTAATCCTTTTGGATGAGGCTTTTTTTGTCTTGTAAGACACAACTGGTAATGAAAATCACTTGTATGATCCATAAAATGTTCATTTGAATATCGTTGGAAAAGAGGATATGATTACATTAATTCTTACATTATAATTTTTACAATTAAATAGACAGAGGTGATACGTATGAAAAAGGGTGATTATCATCATCTTGATCATGTGAAAGAACAGCAAACATCGAAGAAAACACTGTGGATTACGCTCCTATTGACATTGTTTTTTACGATCGTGGAGGTTGTGGGAGGCTTGATGTCCAATTCACTTGCGCTCCTGTCCGATTCCGCCCATATGATTTCTGACGTCTTTGCTTTAGGGTTGAGTATGACCGCTATTTATATGGCGACACGCAAGCCGAATAAGAAGTACACATTCGGATTTCTCCGTTTTGAAATTATTGCTTCGTTCTTGAATGGCTTGGCTCTTGCCGTGATTTCGATCGGGATTGTCATTGAAGGGATCAAACGGATGATCAATCCGCAAGACGTTGATTTGCAGTTGATGCTGACCATTGCATCCATCGGTTTGGTTGTAAACGTCGTACTGACCATCGTACTTTCCCGCAGTATGAAAGAAGAAGACAATCTCAATGTAAAAAGCGCATTATGGCACTTTATTGGAGATTTGCTCAGCTCAGTCGGTGTAATTACGTCGGCGATTCTCATTTACATGACAGGCTACTATTTGTTCGACCCGTTGATCAGCATGGTGATTGGGGGAATTATTTTTACAGGTGGCGCCAAAATCATTCGTGAGTCGCTGCTCGTATTGATGGAATCTGTTCCAGAGCAGTTTGATCTCGAGCAAATCCGTCAGGACCTCAGTGAAGTAGAGGGCGTGGAGGATGTTCATGAGCTGCACCTGTGGGCGGTATCCACGGAGCATTACTCCCTGACAGCGCATGTGTTCGTTCGGGAAGGTATCCAGCCGTATTGTGTCATTCTGGCGATTAACCACATTCTGCAAACGAAGTACGGAATTGACCATTCGACGATTCAGATCGAGCATCCGACGATTCTGGATCATGGGGAATATGGCAAGCAGTTTTTGCTTAAGCAAGCATAAATGACCATGAGAAAAAGGCTAGTCTCCAAGGAAGCTCAGGAGATAGCCTTTTTTGTTTGCTTTTCCTCAAAAGCACACGGAAACGATTAAATCCAAAGAAGAAGCAACGAACAAATAAGCATAAATACCGCATTTATCGCCATGACGGGCTTATGTTTTGCCCGAAAAAGATGGGCATGGATAGCACCAAGCATGAGGATGGCAAACAGGATGCAAGCGAGTGTTAATACCCCAGGAATCCAAAAGGAGCTAATTACGCCGATGACTCCGACCAGCTCAAGTGAAGCAATCACGTCCATAAACCAAAGTGGGTACCCATATTCCTTCCAGTGCTGGAGCATAGATTTTGCACGTAAAAACTTCATTAACACCGAGATAGAAAACATCAAAGCCAAAATCAGTGAAAGAATTATCATGAATGTGTTCAACGATTTACACTCCTTTGTTCATTCGAAATCCATTCCTAACGAGGAGTATAATGGGAGTGATCTATATAATATGTAGTTCAGCCTACAGTGAGCAGGAGGAAGTACACAGTGATCGAAAAGGAGAAGTTTTTATCTCGCATCAATTTGTTTCAGACGTTAAGTGAAGCGGAGCTAGCCCAATTGGAACCGGCGACCCCTATGGAAGTAGTCAAAAAAGGAACGATGATTTCCTCCCCTCACCTGGAGCAGAAAAGGTTGTTTTTGATCAAGGCTGGGAAGGTTCGCTTATACAAGCTTTCGGCTGACGGCAAAGAGCTAACGATTGATTTGCTCGGCACAGGCCATGTGTTTGGCGAGATCGGCTCGTTTACGATTAGTTCAACCAATATGTACGCCGAAGCGTGGGAAGATTCGCTGATTTGTTCGATTGATAAAGGACAATTTGAAGAGCTGATGCTAGAGAAGCCGAGGCTTGCCTTGCATTTTATCGAGATTGTCTCGAATCGTTTGCAAGAGGTAGAAGAAATGATGGAGCTCATGGCGTATGGAAGTGTGCGACAGCGTCTCGTATATTTGCTCGGCAGGCTGTGCGAGAAATATGGAGAAGAGCGTAAGGCTGACGCACCAGAATGGGTCGAGCTGGCAGTGAACCTTACGCATCAGGAGCTGGCGACAATGATGGGGTGTATTCGTGAAACCGTAACAGAGGCGCTCCATGAGCTAACTGTAGAAGGCATCGTGAAGAAGGCTGGACTGCGTAAGCCGTTATGGGTGCATCGGGAACGATTGAGAGAAGCATTGGCGAAAGTGTAGATACTATCACGGATGGAAATAGAGCCAATCAGCAAAAATCCCGTTGCCCTATAAAAAGGGGACGGGATTTTTGGTATGGCGAGAAATGATAGTGCTCGATATTGTCTTTTAATCCGAAACAACGATTTCGACTGCTTCAGAGACCTCATCGTATTTGTTCTTTGCAGTGATATTGATTGTAAATTTTCCGGCTTTTTCAGCTTTGAAGAGTACGACTTTCTTGTTTTCATTGCCGACTCGCTTCGTGTAAAGCTCAGTAACCTGTGTACTGTAAGTGAATTGAGGAGTGGCTTTTGAACTGTATGTGATGAGGATAGGCACTTCTTTGCCTTTTTTGACATGGATGGTGTTCGGTGTGACATTCAAGGTGATTTTATTTGGATCCTTGATCGAAAGAGTTGCAGTGAGTTCTATTTTCTTTTCTCCTTCAAAGCTCTTGTGAGTGGCTTGGTAAGCGAGCAAGTAGATACCTTGGGAGGTAGGCTTCAGGTAACCTGTGGTCGTATAGGTAGCTTTGGTTTTGCTATGGGTAGTTCGGACACTGGTGATCTTATCCTTGTCATTGCCACCAATTGTTTTCAGCAAAAACTTGGCATCGGTAATCTGCCCGGCTGTTTTTGTTTCTACGGATAGCTTAATCGATTCACCAGCATTGTAAGTTTCCTTTAATCCTACAAACTTTGCCTCGTAAGCGGCAGGATTTGGACCAGCAAAAGCACCGCTTGACATGGTTAATACCATGGCTAAGGCGATGGCAATTCGCAGGAGTGTTTTCATAGATTTCCCTCCACGATTGAAATTGGGTTACAGTCTATCGAGTATATTATCCCTGTTATTCCTCATATTTACAATTGCAAAATATTTAAATTTTCGACAAATTTTTCAGGAAAGAACGCCCAAAAAAGAGGAGCTCTGAGCTCAAGCTATTTAACTTTTGTGGTTTACGAGACCCATTGTACCGGGCAATCTTATTTTTGCCTGTAACAAAGTCACATAATGCGAAGGAATTCGTACAACACAAAGCGTATGAATACCAAATCACACTCCAAACCGAAGGGAACGAAGGGCATGAACCATATCCGTTACCAGCGAAAAATTTATACACACGGACCTACACCAATCGAAAGGCTGGAGCGACTGTCCAAGGAGTTGGGAGGACCGAGCATTTCTATCAAGCGAGACGACATGCTTGGCTTGACAGCAGGGGGAAACAAGACACGAAAGCTGGAGTATTTGGTAGCGGAGGCAATCCAGCAAGGGGCAGACACGTTGATTACATGTGGAGCTGTCCAATCCAATCACTGCCGGTTGACTCTGGCGGCGGCAGTCCGCGAAGGTCTGCACTGCCAGCTCGTGCTGTCCGCGCCTGAGACGGGCGGCTACCAACCGCAAGCGAGCGGCAATCATCTGTTGTTTCACTTGCTCGGAGCAGAAAAAATCGAGGTCATTCCCGCAGAGGCAGATTTGCTTGCAGCGATGGAAGAACTCGCTGAAAGTCTGCGAAAACAAGGCAGAAAACCATATCTGATCCCTGTAGGAGGCTCTAACGAAGTCGGGTCATTGGGATACATGGCTTGCGCGGAGGAAATCGAGCAGCAGGCATGGGAAACAACGAGTCCCTACGATTATGTCGTAACGGCAACGGGAAGCGGCGGTACGCAAGCCGGTCTGCTTGCCGGTTTTATGGCGCGCCAGTCCAACACAAAAGTAATCGGGATCAATGTCAGTCGAGATCGGGCTGCACAAGAAGCCAAGGTGATGGGATTGCTTCGCAGTACAGCTTCACTGATCGGCTTGCAAGGGGACATACAAGCAGAAGCCGTGCTTTGCGACGACAGATTTGTCGGGCCAGGCTATGCGATTCCGACGGATGGCATGATCGAAGCTGTTCAGCTGGTCGCTCGGACAGAAGGAATTTTGCTAGATCCAGTCTATACCGGAAAGGCGATGGCGGGGTTGATCGGCTTAATTCGCGAAGGGTATTTTAAGAAGAGTGATCACGTATTGTTCCTGCATACGGGTGGTGCCCCAGCGCTGTATACCGTTCCGCAGCTGTTTTTGCCATAAAAAATACAGGCAGTGGCAGCGATGACGTACATTTGCGTCCAGAGCTACCCCTGCCTGTTCGATTATTTGTTCAGGATACCTAAATATTCGCTCCATGGCCCTACATCCGCCGTGTACCGCTTGGCCAAGACCCGTACGATCTGCGCCGTATGCGTTAAATCATGAACGACCCACGTAGAGAGCAACTCCCGTACTTTTACGACCCCAAAAGCGGGATGGAGTCCGGTTAATTCCAGATGCTTTTCCGGTTCCACGAGCGTTCGCAGCTTGGCTATGTTTTGTACACGAAGCGTTTTGAATTCCTGCAGCTTTTGCTCGAACGATCTAACCGAGGTTTCCTGTAAGTGAGCGTACCGATCAAATGGAGGAAACGGTTTACTCTCTCCCTCTTGAAGAATGATCACCAGACGTGGGAGCCAATTCGTTTTCTCAGCCTCGATCAGGTGTTCAATCACTTCGGTGGCATGCCAGGTGCCGTCGTCTTCGTTGTGCAGCAACCACCCATCCGATAAGCCCGTTAACAAATATTCCAATGCTTGTGGCGTACGCTCAAGAACCTCAATCGCTTCATCTAGATTAAAATTCATGGTACGACTCCTTTCGGTATGGAATTCGGAATTATTCGTCTTTCACAGGCGCCATCCCTTCCAATTTGTTTGGAGCTTCCGGCAATTTTGCCGCTTTTGTGGGTGTGCCAGCGAAAAGCGGCGTGTCAGGAGGCATTATGGCTGCCGTCCCTCCGCGTGGGATTTGACGATCTATTAAAAAGAAATGGCTAGAGATCACAGATCATGTCTGGATCTTTAGCCATTTCTTTTATTTCCTTAATTGATTTTTTATGAGCTGCTCTTCGTGTTCTGTAGGATTCGAAATTCTGTTTTCAATAAAGAATTCAGCTTGGCTCTTTATGATGCTAATTTCTCTCTCTTCATCTACGATCTTCATTCCATCTGGAGTAGTGAGGTGAGCAACTTCTGATAGATTTCCTTCCTTTTGAATATGATTTGATCGTAAATCAACGAGCACCGTCATCAGAAGTTTATCTTTATAGAAGATTCTTGCTGTCACCTGTTTTTTCTCCAAATCAACCAAAGGATAATCAGTTCTTATTCCAACTGGTTCAAAAATGGTAAACCCAAAACTTTTCACAGCGAATCACCTCGTTTCTTGATTTTACCAAATGGAAGCATCAACATACAGCCGCTGGCTTTCATTGGCAAAAAAAAGAACCTGTGACATACTGGAGCTATCACGGTCATCGGAGGAAATCAACATGGTAGATGTGGTTGCATGTGGCGAGTTATTGATTGATTTTACACCTGTACAGCAGAAGGAAAAGCCGGGCAGCGTTGCATTTGAGCAAAACCCTGGAGGAGCGCCTGCCAATGTACTTGCCGCCCTGTCGCGCTTTGGGAAGCGGACTTCCTTTATCGGTGCGGTGGGAAATGATGTGTTCGGGCGTTTTTTGCAACAGACCTTGATCCGACAGAATATTGGCACAGAAGGGATCGTACTCACGGAGGAAGCGCCTACGACATTGGCTTTTGTCCATCTCGATGAGACAGGCGATCGTTCTTTTCACTTTTACCGCAATCCGGGTGCAGACATTATGCTGCGGGAGCAAGACGTGAACGAGGCGTTGATTGCACAGGCTGCCATTTTTCATTTCGGTACGTTGTCCTTGACGCATGAGCCAGCCAGATCAGCAACCTGGAAAGCCGTCGAGTACCCCAAAAAGCATCAACGGCTCCTTTCATTTGACCCGAATATTCGAGCGTCCTTATGGGGGGATCTGGAGGAAGCGAAGGCTATGGCCCTCAAAGGAGTGGCGCAGGCCGATATCGTCAAGCTGTCCGAGGAAGAGCTGGCTTTTCTCATGGGGAGCGAGGATGTCGTGGAAGCGACAGCGTGGATGCTTGCGCAATATGATCTGCAGGCTGTTTTTGTCACGCTGGGGGAAAAGGGGTGTTTTTACCGCACACGAAATCGATTCGGTACAGTCGGTGGCTTTCAAGTAACCGCGATCGACACGACTGGAGCGGGAGACGCGTTTGTGGGCGCGCTACTCTATCAGCTTCTTGAGGCGGGGGAAAGTATGCTGGATATCCAACAAGCCGCTTTAGAGGACATGGTGCGCTTTGCCAATGCGGCTGGTGCGCTAACAACAACACGGACGGGCGCCATTCCCGCCCTGCCGACGCTGTCTGAGGTCAAAAGCTTCATGGAAGCAGCACGGTAGGAGGGAAGAGTCATGATATTTGTGGAAGTCATCCTGCCTGTCCTGCTCATTTTTCTTAGCGGCTATATTTTGCAGCGCATTTTCAAAATGGATTTGAAGCCGATTTCTTCCTTGGCGATTTACATCTTGTCGACGGCGCTCGTCTTTCGTACCTTTTACAAAACAGAGCTCGACTTGCAATTATTTTATATCGTCGTGATTTCGCTGCTCTTGCTGGCTGCTCTTGTTGTGATCACGCAGTTGACGGCACGCATGTTCAAATACGACAAGCAACAGGAAAGCGCGCTGATGCTCGCGACTGCCTTCATGAACAGTGGCAACTACGGGACGCCGATTATTTTGTTCGCCTTCGGAGAGGCTGGCTTTACATATGCGGTGCAAATCATGGTTTTCCACTCGATCATGATGGGCGTATTCGGTGTGTATTTTGCCTCCAGAGGCGGGAATGGAATGGGGACGGCTATCAAGGCGATCTTCAAGCAGCCGTCCAATTACGCTGTGGTTCTCGCGATTTTGATGCAACAACTGCAAATCGTCATCCCGCAAAGCTACTACCAAGCGATTGATCTCGTTGCACAGGCGGCGATTCCAGTTGTGATGCTCATTTTGGGCATGCAGCTCGCCAATGTATCTACGAAAGCGCTAGAGTGGCAGGGACTCAGTGCTGCGAGTGTCATTCGGCTGGTGGCGTCACCACTTTTGGCGTACTTCATCTGTCTGTTATTCCCGATTGATCCGCTGCTGCAAAAGGTGCTGGTCGTTCTGGCAGCCATGCCTTCTGCCGCAACCACTGCGATTTATGCGATCCAATTCAATATGCGACCACAATTCGTCTCTAGCAGCGTGTTGGTTACGACGGTTATCAGTATAGGTACATTAACGTTTTTGCTGAACATTCTGCACTAGTCCTGACAGAGGCAAGGGAGGAAGAAAACATGAATAAGACAGAGGTATTGCAGCTTTTTGACAAAGAGATGAGAGTGGAAATCACCTATCCGCCACTTCGACGGGAGGAGACAGAACACCTTGTTCGTCACGTCTCGCCAACCCCGGATGATTCAGGAGTGGTCTTGTTTTCCAGGCTGTATGAAGAAAATGCAGAGGAAGTGATCAAGCAGGAACTTGCCTATTTCTCAAGTCTTCAGCAGTCCTTTGAGTGGAAGCTGTTTGATTATGACCAACCGGCTAATTTGCTTGAGAGGCTGAAAGGCCATGGTTTTACAGTTGATGAGGAGGAGGCGCTGCTTGTGTTGGAGGTGGCGCAGGCAGAGGAGTTGCGAAGCCTTGTCATTCCGCCAGAGATACGGCAAATCACAGACTCGGCGGGCATTGATGATATCATGCAGCTGAAGGAGCAGCTATGGGGCAGTGTCAATGCGGAGCTTGCTGCGAGATTAAAACGGGATTTGGCGGAAGATCCTGAGCACCTGCTCGTGTACGCTGCGTACAGTGGCGATCAGGCAGTGAGTGCAGCTTGGATGTATTTGCATGAGAATACGTCCTTTGGCAGTCTGTGGGGAGGCTCTACTTTGCCTGACTTCCGAAATAAAGGCTATTATACGGCCCTCGTCGCGGTACGGGTACAAGCAGCACAAAAACGCGGGTATCCGCTGTTGATGGTGGATGCAAGTCCGATGAGTCGACCGATTTTGGAGAAAAAAGGATTTGAATTTCTCGCCTATTCTTATCCTTGTTTTTATGAGTATAAATAGTATCGTGGAAATAGAAGCTGCCCAATCCTCTGAGGGGCAGCTTTTGTAGTTGCAGATACTCGCCTGTGTAACTATTATGAGAATAAGAATCATTTGCAAAAATATCCTACATATGGTTAGGCAGGGAGAAGGTCATGGATCAAGCATCTGTACATTCCATATACGATAGCTATATCAATGCATTGCCCTCTACAAAAAGTGATCGCATTGTGTCCGAAGCGAATCGGTATACACTGACGAATAGTGATGGCTACCTTCGGAGAGTGATTCCTCGACCGGGATTGGAGCTGGTCGAATCCAGCTATTCCCTTCAGGAAAACCGCGTCATGAATTTACAGTCGCAGGCAGCCATGGTTGAGCTCAGCTTTTGTTTGGAGGGGAGCGGGGAGTTCGTCGTTTCGGGAAGTCAGCACGAGTTTTTGCCTGGGAGCTGCTCCCTTCAATTGATGAACGAC
The DNA here is from genome assembly GCF_006715575.1 of Brevibacillus sp. AG162. NCBI lineage: Bacteria > Bacillati > Bacillota > Bacilli > Caryophanales > Paenibacillaceae > Brevibacillus > Brevibacillus sp. AG162. The sequence goes on along the minus strand of NZ_VFNO01000013.1, from coordinate 133,784 downwards.
TTTCATGCGCATTTTATGTACCGGGCGGATGTTCCACATCGATCTGTCGGGATCGGTATTTCCGTGGAGCAATTTAATGATTGGGTGGCTGAGAGCGATGTGGGAGCAGCGTATTCATTTCAAGGGCTGCTTGGCAATCAAGCCTATCGTCTGTTTCGAATGCCGTTGCAACCGAATATGGCTCGGATGCTCCAGCAGTTGAACGATTTTTCATCCTCTCATCTGAAGCTGCGTAGATTGCATACGGAAGGCAAGATTCTGGAGATTGTGTCGTCGGCGCTGGATACGTTTTTGTTCGAGCGGGAAGAGAATCGACCAAGGACACAGTTATCTCGGAGTGATCGGGAAAAGATTCACAACGCCCGTGACATTCTACTCGAAAATATGGAGTCTCCGCCTTCTCTGATCGAACTGGCGCGTATGGCACAGCTCAATGAATACAAGCTGAAGATCGGCTTCAAAGAAGAGTTCGGGACGAGTGTATTTGCCTATTTGCGGGAAAGGCGTTTGGAAAAAGCGCTTGGATTGCTGCGGGAGGGCAATCTGAATGTCAGTGAGGTTGCACTCATCGTGGGATTCTCCAACTTCAGTCATTTCTCCGAGGCGTTTCGCAAGCAGTATGGACTCAATCCTTCCGAGGTGAAGCGGGGAAGATTTTGTTAGTTAGACGCTGCTTCCTGTGGATTGAAAGGTAACTCTTCTACAACAGGCACATGGTTATCAGGCATGGGCCTTACTGTTAACTCATACACTTTCTTGTTTTTGACATCGTGGACTCTCGTAAAATACCGATTCATCCCGTAACGAAATGATGGCATGTCAGCCTTCAAATCTTCTAAAGGAATGTTATATTTTTGATGGATGTAAGCAATCGCATCTTGGTTCGTTTGTATCCTGCCTGATATGGTCCCGAAGAACTCCGTACATCCTCCTACAACAACAGGAATGGACATGATCAGGAGGGCATAGGTTAATGCGCGTTTGGCCATAATTGTGCTTCACTCCGTTTCCTCTCATCTAGCGATTCAACGATCACGTATAGTAAAATGATACAAAAAAAGGAACAGAAGGTGTAAGCGATGTGCCGAAACATCAAAACCTTGTTCAACTTCGACCCACCCGCGACAGAAGATGAGATTCAAGCAGCAGCCCTGCAATTCGTGCGAAAGCTCTCGGGCTTTAACACGCCTTCGAAGGCCAATGAAGAGGCTTTTCACCGCGCGGTCCAAGAGGTCTCCGTTGTTGCGAAAAATCTCTTGGATTCGCTGGTGACGAATGCAGAGCCACGCAATCGAGAAGTCGAAATCGAGCGTGCTCGCGCGAGAAATGCCAAACGGTTTGGCACGACAGAGCAGTGAGACGATAAAGACAAGCAGTCTATTCTAGGGGCAGTCCATTAAGGCAACTGCCCATTTTTATTTTGCGAGAAATGAATACGGGGTGAGCCTATGGAGCGGCTAAATGAGTTGAACGATTTGCTAAACAAATTGGAGGAGCGACATATCTTTTATCGCTTGAGTAAAATAAGGAGTGAAAGCATCATGATCGAGGTAGCTGTCCCTGGTCAAAGATGGGAGATCGAGATTATGGAGGACGGTACGATAGAGATCGAAAAATTTATAAGTGACGGTGATAGGTACGACGAGAAGGAGTTGGATGTGCTGTTTCGAGACTTTTCCGATTAATTTTGGATGACAGTTGTTTTGTATCAGAAATTTCAGTATCTTATCATCGCCTTATGAGATGATTTATCATTTCGCTACTATGTCTCTCTCCTGCAAATTATAATATCGTAGAGTGCAAAGGGGAGAGGATCATCATGGAAAAGGTAAACATCGCACAACATTTATCACGCTTGCAAGATTCCTGGGGCTCTCTGATTGTCGGAGAGCTGAATGATACGTCTATTAAGCTAGAGAAGCTGCAAGGTGAGTATCCTTGGCAACAAAATGACCAGAAAGATGAACTGCTGTTTGTCGTCAAAGGAAGATTGTTGATGATGTACCACGAGCGTAATATATGGGTGGAAGCTGGAGAGTTTATCATTGTGCCAAAGGGAGTTTCCTACAAACTGTTTATCCCGAATGGAGATTGTCATCTACTGGCGATTGAACCGAAACAATTCGCTGCTCTCAAGCGCTGCTCCTAAGACACGATCAACATAGAAAATCGAACGCTATTCGTTTGTCGGATAGCGATGATATAGAGCTGTCAATCGACCGGTCACTTTTGTTGTCTGGACAATTGGCGGCTTTTTTGCTATTAATTATGTTTAAAACTTTTTGACTTTCCACTAAAAGAAAAAAGTATTGACTTATGCGTAATTTATTATGTAATAAATACTGATAGCTCCAACTCTTTTCGAGGTGATGAATGTTGGACGACGGCATATATGTACTGATCAAAAAAGGAGACCCCGAGCAGCTTCAAAAGCGTCAGTTTCTACATAAGGAAGAGTGTACAATTGGAAGACGGGGCAATCAATTACAACCAGACATTGCTTTTTCCAGTCCGTATATATCCAGAAGGCATGCAGTGATACGGAAAATCAATAACCAATATACGATTTCTGATTTGCAAAGCAAGCATGGGACAGAAGTAAACGGAATGCCGATACAGCAAGCACCGCATTTTCTTTATCACGGTGATCATATTACGCTGGCAAAAGGCGTGGTTGAGATGATATTTTTCGCAGAGGGCAGCGAGATGGATGTGACGCGGGAGTTCTCATTCCCTTTGACGAATCCAAAAGAAACCACCTCCACTTCCGGCTTGGTCATCAATCTGGAACGCAGAGAAATACGTCTCGATGGCGCGAGAATCCATTTGACCGGAAAAGATATGGACTTGCTCATGCTTTTGTACCAACGTGCGAATCAGGCGGTCAGCTATGAGGAAATCATGGTACTCGTCTGGCCGGAGCGGTTGCTGAATACGGAGAGCAGCGTCCCGGATGTTGGCCGAGCGGAGATCAACGCGCTCGTTTATCGCTTGCGTAAGCGGCTGGGCAGATATGGCGAGAACGTCACCACGATTCCGCGCTTTGGTTACATGTGGGAAGAATAGTAAGCAGTACGGCAGACACAGGATGAATTTCCTGTGTTTTTTTGCATTTGATGTAACTATCTGACACTTATCATCGTCCTATGAGAATAGTCTCATCTTGTCATCATCTTTTTTCCATATATTATGGTATCCGACTGTAATATCGTGTGGGAGGGAAGGTGAATGACTAGTGAAAAAGACATGGTTGGTATTTTGGACGGTTTTTCTCGTTGTTCTTTCAGGGTTTTTCTATCTTTTCTGGGACTTTTGGAAGGACACCACGCGGTCGGATGGCGAGAGGGCAAAGGCAGCATTCACCGCGTATACGACAAAGTGGGGAGAACAGAAATTCTCTGACATGTACGAGCAGCTTTCTTTACATACAAAAAAGACCATCAGCAAAGAAGAATTCGTTTCGCGTTACCAAAACATTTACGGAGGAATCGAGGCCAAAGCGATTGCGGTCGAGCCGATGTACAATGGCGACGTCATGCCGGGTGAGGATGGGCAGATCAACTTTCATTATCGGCTGACGATGGAAACATTCGTCGAACCAATTTCCTTTACAGGGAAAGCAACGCTTGTCAAAGAAACGCAGAACGACTTGGAGGATTGGTACATTCATTGGAATCCTTCTTTTATTTTTCCAGAAATGAAAGAAGGGGACAAAGTAAGAGCCAATACAGTGTATCCCAGACGAGGTGAAATCACGGATCGGGCAGGGCGTCCATTGGCAACAGAGCGTGTCGTGGTAGATATCGGGATAAATCCGGGAGAATGGAGCCAGGCTTCACAGACCGGGAAAATGGAGGTCAGCAAGCTTTTGCAAATTCCGTTGGATGTCCTCACCTCGAAGGTCCAAGCTACGACAAGCAAGTCGGCCAAGTTTATCCGGATCGCCACGCTGCCGCAGGACGATGCACGCATCAAACAATTGGAAAAAACAGAAGGGCTCACATTGCACAAAAAGAAAGTCCGCTACTATCCCTATCAGGACGCGACGGCCCATCTGGTCGGCTATGTAGGCGCAATCAGTCAGGAAGAGTACGAGAAGCGAAAGGATCAGGGCTATAAAACGTCTGATGTGATTGGCAAATCAGGACTGGAACAGATTTTTGAGGAGCAGCTAAGAGGGAGCGCAGGTGGGCGCATCGTCATTACGGATGCAGAAGGGACAGAAAAAAAGACCGTGGCGGAACGCTTCGCCAAGCATGGACAGCCATTGGCATTAACCATAAATGCGGAAGTACAGCAGACGATTTACCAGGAGCTGAAAAACGAAGCAGGCACAGCTGCGGCGATCTCACCAAAGACCGGGGAAATACTGGCCCTCGTCAATTCTCCGTCCTTTGACCCGAATGCGTTTGTACTTGGGATGTCGGCTGCAGAGTGGAAGCAAATGAATGAAAACCCGCAAAAGCCGCTTCTCAATCGATTCACGCGCGGGTTTGCGCCGGGCTCCACCTTCAAGCCGATTACGGCAGCGATTGGACTTGAGTCAGGCGCAATTACCCCTGCGGACAGTATCCATGTCCGCGGACTGCATTGGCAAAAGGATGCGTCTTGGGGTGGGTACGAGGTAACGCGGGTCAGCGATTACGGGGGACCTGTCAATTTGGAAAAAGCATTGGTGTACTCCGACAATATTTATTTTGCAAAAGCGGCACTCTCCATGGGGGAGGAGCAATTCGTGAAAAAGAGCGAGCTGTTTGGATTCCATGAAGCTCTCCCGATTCCATATCCACTGGACAAGTCGAAGCTGTATAACGACGGTTTCAAAAACGAGATTCAATTGGCAGACTCCGGATACGGTCAGGGCGAGGTAACGATGACACCGCTTCACCTCGCGTTGGTGTACAGCGCTTTTGCAAATGACGGGAGTATCGTCTATCCATCACTAGTGCAGGAAGACAAAAAAGGCGGGTATTGGAAGACAAATGTCATACCTGCCGATGTGGCGAGCACGGTGAAGCAGCATTTGATAAAGGTCATGGAAGACCCGCGCGGCACAGGACGAGGAGCGCGTGTGCCTGGTATTCGCATGGCGGGCAAGACTGGAACAGCTGAGCTGAAACAGAAAAAGGGCGAGCTCGGAGTGGAAAACGGATGGTACGCCGTTTTTAATGCAGATGATCCGCGTTTGCTGGTTACCATGATGATCGAAGATGTGCGTGGTCGGGGTGGCAGTCATGTACTCGATGCACGTATCAAACGGATTTTCACGAAGGTACTGAAAGAGTAGGGAGAGCAAGGATGAAGGAAGAAAAAAATGATCGTGTGAAGCGACTGCAAATCGTCTATATCGTCGTATTTCTGATGTTTGTGGTCATCATTTTGAGATTGGCGCAAATCCAAATCCAGCAAGGGAGCGATTATGCAAATGAGCTGGCAGACAGATCGTATAAAAAAGATTACATTCCTGCTATGCGAGGAAACATTTATGACCGCAACGGGTATGTCATTGCCGAAAGTCGGCCTTCCCATCTCGCTGTCTTCCGTGAACAAGAGGTCATGGAGAAGAAAGCGTACTTTGACCTGGTGGAAAAGCTGGAGAAAATACTGAGCCTCGACAAGGCCACGCTATTAAAAAAGATGGATGTCGGCTATGCCTACGAGAAAGGCAATTATGTGGAAGTGGCACGGCAATTGCCGCGCTATTTGGAAAAAGAGTTGAAGGTGGATTTGACGGACAAAGAAATCGCGGTACTGGGTGAGCATCGCGGCGATCTGCCGGGGATTGAAGTAGTAACAAAACCGATCAGGAATTACGATCCCAAGCAAATCGCTGTACAGGCGGTCGGGTATGTTCGGCCCTTTCACATTGCTGAAAATGTGAAGCTCGCCTCCTACAAGGATGAGAGCGAGCGGTATTTGCCGAACCAGCTAGTCGGGCTCGATGGGATTGAGCTGTCTTACGAAAAAGAACTTCGCGGGAGCAACGGTTACCGGATGTATGAGGTCGCAGCAGATCAGACAATTGTGAAGCAAGTGGAGGAAGTTCCATCCGTTCCGGGCAATCATGTGTATCTCACCATCGATCAGCGGGTACAGCTAGATATCCGGGATTCGATCCGAGCGTTTCTTCCGAAGATGCGTGCAACCATCCCTGAGGCGAGGGGGGCAAAGGGAGCGTACGTCGTGGCAGTAGAGGTTAAGACAGGCAAGGTCGTCGCGATGGTCAGTTATCCGGAATACGATCCAAACGTATGGATTGAGGGACCGGATCAAAAAATGTATGACGAGATCAAGCTGGCGGTGACGAATGGGACGATTCGGGAAGCGCCATACGATACGCGGCCATTAACGGGCGAGGCGGCCATCCAGGAGGGTTACAAGCATCCGGGTTCAATTGTGCCATCAGGATCTGTCCTCAAGCCGATTACGGTATTGCTCGGTTTGCAGGAAGGCATCATCTCTCCCGCTGATCGTTGGAATGATGGAGGGGTGTATCACTATGGACGTGGAACAGACCGGATTAAGAACGACAATTCCAAAGCGCATGGCATGATTACGCCTGCGATTTCCCTGCAAAAATCCTCGAATACGTACATGGCGAGAATCGGGGAGGAGCTGTCCCGTCGAAAAGGAAAACAGTCAGCGTCCGTGCTGCAATCGTACTATCACGCATTTGGATTAGGGGTTCAGACTGGCGTCGATCTGCCGAATGAAAACAAAGGCAAAGAAGACTATTTGGTGATGAATGAAAACTACGGTCCATTAGCAGCGATGGTGCAGGCTTCCTTCGGCCAGCAAGTTCGAGCAACGACGATGCAATTGGCACAGTATGCAGCGACACTTGCGAATAAAGGTGTGCGTTTGCAGCCGCAGATGGTAGATAAGATCACAGACGCTAAAGGAAAACTGGTGAAAACGCACACGCCAAAAACCATGAGTACCTTCCCTCACCCCGATAAATACTGGGATATTTTAGAGCAAGGCATGGTGATGGTGACAAAGCCAGGGGGAACAGCAGTCCGCGCGTATGAGGGAATGCCGTTTCAGGTAGCTGCAAAAACGGGTACATCTGAGCAAGATATTTATGTACCGGTGATGGTGACAGATGAGAAAACAGGACAGAAAAAGACAAGGTGGAAAATGCACGCCCGCATTACGAATGGTGTCAGCATTTCGTATGCCCCAGTCGACGATCCTGTCCTGGCAGTAGCCGTAATCGTTCCTGAGGGTGGTTATGGGGGAAGATCGGCTGCGATTATTTCACGTTCCGTATACGATGTGTATGACAAGCATATTGGATTGAAATAACAGGCTGTTCGAAGTGGTTCTGTCGAGGATCTACTTCGGGCAGCTTTCTTTCATTTACCAAAGCCCTCAAATAATGCGTTAGATAGAGTTTACAAGCTATAATAGAAGGAATAGGAGAGGGGGATGCACCGTTGATTGCAAATGAAGCCTATCGACAGTTAAAACAGATGATCTACTCCCTCGACACGGTCAGTGTTGCGATTTGCCGTCACAACGAACCACTGATTCTCTCAGCTGTCAATTCTCATCGAATCGGGTTTATCAAAAATAGTAAAGGAACAATGGAAGAGAACGGGAAGAGGCAGTTAGTTGAGGCAGGAGATGTGTTTTTTATCAAGCCGAAGAAGAGCGTTTCTTTGCGGACGGAACAAGACAAAGAGCTGGAGGTCTTTTTCATTGCGTTCTCCTATTGGATCGAACAAAACGAAACAGGGAAAGAGAGAGTATTTGTTCCGGGCGGAGAAAATTTTCCTCTGGAAGGGACTTTCCGGGTACGAAGCCATTCGCAGGTCTTGCATTTAATGGAGGAACTACATAAAAGCTATGCGTCGAATGAGGAGAGAGAGCAATTTCGGCAGAGGTTGTTATTCGAGCGCATTCTGTACATCCTGGTGAAAGATTTTTCTTCGATTGAGAGCAACGAAAATACGATAGCTAGCATTGAAGAAACGATTCTGTATGTCGATCAGCACTACATGCTTAATCTCACGCTGGAAATGTTGGCAGGAAAGGCGAATGTCAGTCCCAGCTATTATTCACGCATGTTCAAAATGTTAAAGGGTGTGAGCTTTTCCGATTACATGACAAGCCTTCGAATCAATCGGGCAAAGGTGCTGCTCCAATTGTCAGGGAGTCGATTGCGTGAGGTGGCACAAAGCGTAGGCTATAACGATGAGTTTTACTTTAGCAAGATGTTTAAAAAAGTTGTTGGACTATCACCATCGGAATACGTCAAGACGCATATGAGACAAGATAATTCATGAAATCGAGCAAGATTCTTCATGGTATGGTGTAGTGGCTATCGATATAATCTCTATTGAAAATGATTTTCAATTTCGGTGGAGTTTTATTTTGGTAGGAGGTTTATCATCATGAGAGCAAGACTGATGTTACCCGGCTTTCTTCTTATTTTTTTGGTATCTGTCTTTTTGAGTGGTTGCGGTACAGCGACACAACATGCACAGGGAACAGCTCCAGCAGCTGCAACCCATACAGAGTCTACACCAGCTGCTCCAAGTGAAAAGCGAGTGATCAAGCATGAGCTGGGGGAAACAGAAATTGTTGGCAAGCCTGCGCGTATTGTCGTGATGGACTTTTCCTTTGCAGATGCTTTGGCGACATTGGGTGTAGCTCCTGTAGGTATCTCTGATGACAGTGATGCGAATCTGATCATTCCTGAGGTGAAAGAAAAAGTAGGCACTTATACATCACTCGGTTCTCGTTACGAACCAAACATGGAGCTGATCAGTTCCCTTGCTCCTGATCTCATCATTGCAGATTTGAACAAGCACAAGGCTGTGTACGACAAATTGAAGCAAATTGCACCAACCATTGTATTGAATGACCACCAAGCGAACTATGAGCATATGCTAGCCAATTACGCCGTAATCGCAGATGCAGCAGGCTTGAAAGAAGAAGGCAAAAAACGCCTCGACGAGCATCAAGCGAAAATGGATGCCATCAAAGCGAAGCTGCCAAAAACAGATGCCAAGCTGAAGATTCTGCCAGCAGTAGTGAACCCGACCGGATTCTTCGCTCACTCCAATGCTTCCTATGCTGGCTCTCTCTTGGAATACCTCGGGTTGGAGGATGCGGCAAAGAGTGAAGAGGCGTATCCAAAAACCAATCTGGAACAGCTGGTTGCCCTCAATCCAGACGTACTGTTTTTGATGAAAACAGGTGACAAGACGATTGTGGATGAATGGAAGACGAATCCGCTTTGGCAAAACATCAACGCCGTAAAAAATGGCAAGGTGTTTGAAGTGGCACGCAATAAATGGGCGCTGTCACGTGGCTTGATCGGATCGGAGTTAAGTTCGGAGGAAGCAGTAACGCTTCTTTCTGGCAAATAAAGAAGAAACTTTTCGGGATGGGTGTCGTAGCTGACATCGATCCCGTCGTTTTTGCGGGAGGAGGTTGTACCTATGGAGGGAGCTTCAAAGGCGGGCATTGTTCTTGCGGCAGGAATTCTCCTGCTCGTTTTTGGTTTAGTCGTCAGTATCTCAGTTGGTTGGACAGACATGGGGGTAGTGAGTGGCGTAAAATCCCTTTTTGCCCCCTCTACATCGCAGGAGCATCTGATTGTGACGACGCTCAGGCTTCCAAGAACGCTATTGGCGGTCATCATTGGGGCTGGTCTTGGTGTGGCTGGTGCGATTATGCAAGCAATGACAGGCAATCCGCTTGCTTCTCCACAGACGTTTGGGGTTAACGCAGGTGCATCGATGGCTGTCGTTGCTGCCTTGGTACTCTTGCCCAATCTCCCGGTGCCATATTTAGCACCACTCGCTTTTGGCGGGGCTGTCATAGGTGGCTTTGCGGTGTACTATCTCGGTGCGGCTGGGGGGATGACTCCTGTTAAGCTGGCTTTGGCTGGGACAGCCGTCCATTTGTTTCTCGCTTCGATTACAGAGGCATTCATCTTGTTCCATCAGCATTCTACCGACCAAGTCCTGTTTTGGCTTGCAGGCTCATTGGATGGAGCAGATTGGACGGATGTGAACCGTGTGCTGCCATGGTCGATCGCTGGGCTAGTGGTTGCCTTTTTCATGGCTCGCTCCATCGGGATTATGCGTATGGGTGAGGATGTGGCCAAAAATCTTGGACAACATGTATTTCGGGTGCGGACGATCTGTGGAATCATTGTCATCGTACTCGCAGGCTCGGCTGTTGCCGTTGCTGGTCCGATCGGCTTTATCGGATTGATGGTGCCACATTTGACCCGACTTTTGTTAGGAAGAGAGAGTCAGCTATACCTCCCGATTACAGCGCTGCTCGGCGCATTGCTGCTGGTCTATGCGGATATTCTTGCCAGGTTCATTGCGTATCCGTATGAGTCGCCAGTAGGCATCGTGACCGCTTTTCTGGGCGCTCCCTTTTTCCTTTACTTAGTGGGCAAGGAGAGGAAAGCTTCATGACACGCCGACAAAGTATTGCACCTGCCTTCCTTCTGTTGCTCATCGTCACCGCTGTTATCAGCATCGGAACGGGGGCGGTGTCCATATCGCCGCGCGAGGTAGTCGAGTCACTTTTTGGGACGGGGCCGAAAAATCATAGCTTTATTATTGGAGAGTATCGTTTGCCGCGTGTCGTCCTCGGCATGCTGGCTGGAGCGGGATTGGCGGTATCCGGGGCTATTTTACAAGGAATGATTCGCAATCCGTTGGCCTCTCCTGACGTAATCGGCATCACTAAAGGGGCGGGACTCGCCTCTGCCATCGTCATTTTTCTTTTTCCCAAATCTCCGGCGTATTTGCTGCCGTTGGCGGCATTTGGGGGTGCGGCAGTTGTCGCTGCTATTTTGTATGTATATACCGCGCGAAAACGCGTCCAGCCCGCTACTCTAGCGCTGGTAGGGATCGCCATCGGGGTCATTTGTCAGGCGGGCATCCAATACCTGATGGTCAAAAATCCGGGGGATGTCAATGCGGCACTGCTCTGGATGGCAGGCAGCTTGTGGGGGCGTGGATGGGAACACGTATGGGCGGTGCTTCCGTGGATACTCGTCTTTTTACCGATTGCTTATTTATTGGCGTACCGGCTCGACGTATTGACTCTCGGAGATGAAGTAGCAGAAGGCTTGGGCGAGGATGTGACGAGACTGCGTGTTGTACTTTTGATAACCTCTGTCGCACTTGCAGGTGCATGTGTGGCGGTTGTCGGTTCCATCGGGTTCGTCGGTCTGCTCTCACCGCACATTGCTCGTCGATTGGTAGGTGGGAAGCACGCGCTTCTTCTCCCGGTCGCCGCTCTGCTCGGTGCTACGCTCATGGTCGCCGCTGATGGGCTAGGCAGATGGCTTTTGCCGCCGATGGAGGTTCCCGTAGGCATCGTGACAGCTGTCATTGGTGCGCCGTATTTCTTGTATTTGATCGGACGAGAGAAAAGAAAAGGAGTATAAAAGAAGGGACCGAATCTTGCAAAAGGACTTGCTTGCGAAATTCGGTCTTTCTTTTGTGTGGTAAAATATAGCAGGTATAAGATTGTTAGGGGGATGACTATGGCAGGGATGGAGATAAACGATTTAGTAAGAATTGTTTTGATTACTTTTATCATAAGTTTACTCGTTATTTCCGTTGCTTTATTGCTTCAAAAGAAACGATGTAATCTTGTCAATGGATTTACACTTAGTATGATTTCAGCAATTTCAGTAATCGTTTCTGGAACGAATCTTATGATTATGGGTTACATAGCGGATGAATTTAATCTAAGTGGCGATGCTATGTCCACCTATATGTTTCTCATCATATTAGGGTTAAACATACTAAATTTCCTGATTTACTTAAAAAAAGAATGAGGTTTTCGTATCTGCTTTTTGTAAAAAACTGCGGACGACTCGCACGTATTCGTCTGTCTCTTCCAGATAGCCGACATGGGAGCTGTTTTCAAAGACATGGAGCTCGGCATTTGGCACCAGAGACTGATAATAACCTGTCGATTCTGGAGTCGCTTCATCGTAGCGGCCACAAACGAACAGGGAAGGGATGTTGATTTGATGCAGTTTGGGTGTGTAGTCGAATGTTTTCAGATTCCCTGTTGGGCAAAACTCAGACGGTCCCCACATTTTCATGTAAACCTCTTTGTTTGCTCTTGGACGGCTTTCTGTCATGACTGTTGGCATTGGATCAAGGCGGCACACATGGCGCTTGTAGTATTCCTTCATGGCATCCTGGTATTCTTGTGAATCAGTTGTGCCCTGCTCCTCGTGTGTAGCGATGGTTTGTTGCACATCCACTGGCAATTGCTCGATTAAGCGATCTGCGTCCTGTTTCCAACGTTCTGCGCTCAGGCATGGGCTGGAGAAGATGATGCTCTGTACCCCTTCCGGCTTGGCATCCACCAAATAAGCTGCTGCCAGCATCGTGCCCCACGAGTGTCCCAGAATGTGAACCTCTTTTAAGCCAAGGGCTTGTCTGATGCAAGCCAGCTCTTCCACAAAGCGTTCGGTTTTCCAAAGAGTCAGATCAGTTGGTCGATCGGAATTTCCTGATCCGAGCTGATCGTAGAAAATGACGGGTCTGTCGTTGCCTAAGACATGAAGCGTTGATTTGAGCGGATCATGCGTGTTGCCAGGTCCTCCGTGAAGGACGATCAGAGGCGTTTTCTCCCCTGCGCCGACACGACTGTACCATACTCTTCCGCCAGGAACTTCAATATAGCCTTCTTGCATACTCATCGATAATGCCTCCACTTCAGGTTCATGCTGATCTCTCTTACTTTCAATATAGCATACCCTCAATTTATCATCATTGGTATAGAAAGCGATGACAGTTGCTTTCGATGAAAATAGGAGGGATCAGCATGCGAAAAAGCTTACTCTCGAGGGAATCGCAAAGATCGATCATAACCAGCACATTAGAAATGCGGATCAAAAAAGAAATCCCGATACAACAAACACTTGGGTAATTAGTACCAAGTGTTTATTCTGTTTACCATAAATCGACAAACTTATGTAAAATATAGGGCAGATGTCGAATAGTGTGTGAGTAATGCGAGCTAAGGGAGACACAGATTATGGAGAGAAAAATCAAAATCCTCGGAACAGGAAAATACTTGCCCACTCGGCGAGTGACAGCGGCAGAACTGGAAGAAAAGCTGGGACTTGCGGCTGGATGGGTAGAGAAAAAGTCCGGGGTAAGCGTCAGGCATTTTGTGACGGACGAAACGGCAGCACAGATGGGGGCCATCGCTGCCAGGCGTGCTTTGGAAGCGGCGGGCCTCTCCCTTCACGATATCGATTGTATCGTATGTGCAAGCGGGACGGCGCAGCAGGAAATCCCATGCACGGCTGCCTTGATTCAGGAAGAGCTTCAACTAAGCAAAACAGGTATCCCTTGCTTTGATATAAATGCGACATGCCTGAGCTTCGTCACTGCGCTGGATGTGATGTCGTGCCAGATGGCGTTTGGTATTTATGAGCGAGTCTTGATCATTTCATCGGAGATATCCTCCGCAGGTTTGAATTGGGAGCAAAAAGAGAGCTGCGTGCTGTTCGGAGATGGAGCTGCGGCTGTTGTCATCGGCAGGACGCCAGCACCAGAAAGCTCCCGCATCTTGGGTTCAAGTATGAAAACATATAGTGAAGGAGCGCATTATTCCGAAATAAGGGGTGGCGGTACGCTGATCCACCCGAGCCAATTTGCGAAAGGAAGAGAAGCAGACTTTGCGTTTGATATGGATGGACGGAAAATTTTTCGCCTGACCTCGCAGTTGATTACCGGATTTGTGGAGCGCTTGCTGTCCTCAGCCTCCGTAACCAAGGAACAAATTCGTACAGTCATTCCTCATCAGGCCAGTGGGATGGCGATGCGGATCATGGCAGGCAAGCTCGGATTTAGCGACCAGCAAATGGTGAACATTCTGGCGGAGCACGGCAATGTCATCGCAGCTTCGATCCCGATGGCGCTGCATGAAGCGATTGGGCAGAATCGGGTACAGCGAGGCGATCATCTGTTGCTGCTGGGCACATCCGCCGGCTTGTCTCTCGGAGGAATTGTGCTTGAATACTAAACAATCCGTCTTGCTGACAGGAGGGCGAGCTCCAGCTACGTTAGAGTTGGCGCGCTTGCTGGGTTCTGCGGGACATCGAGTCATTGTAGCAGAGAGTGCGCGGCGACATTTATGCCAGCACTCTCGTTATGTAGAGCGCTCCTACCAAGTGCCTCCTCCCCGACAAGAGCCCGATGCTTATATCGAAAAGCTGTGTGAAATCATGCAGCGTGAGTGTATCGATCTTTTGATCCCGACTTGCGAGGAGATATTCTACGTATCGCGCGGGCGGGATCGCTTGCTTGACTTTGGTGAAGTACTTGTAGAAGGAATCGAGGTACTGCGTTCGTTGCACGACAAATGGCTTTTTGCCGAAATGGCCCGTGAGGTGGGCGCACTGGTTCCACAGACGGTTCGGGTACAATCTCCTGTTCAATTGCGGGAGGCTATGCTGCAAGCTAGGGGGCCAGTTGTGCTAAAGCCCGTGTATTCTCGCTTCGCAGCTCATGTACAGATCGTGGCAAACCCGTCCTCTGCGGCAGGGCAGTCCACGCTACCCGAACCGACAGTTAGGCAGCCATGGCTAGTCCAACAGTTTATAAAAGGGAAACAGGTGTGCAGCTACGCGGTTGCTCATGATGGACAGCTCACCTTGTACGCCGATTACGAAACAACATATACAGCAGGGCAGGGTGCCTCGATTCACTTCGTCTATTCAGACCATCCACAGGTAAGAGATTTTGTTAGTCGCTTCGTGCAACAGTGTACGTTTAGTGGACAAATCGCATTTGATTTCATGGAGAATGAGCAGGGAGAGCTATACGTGATCGAGTGCAATCCACGCCTGACAAGCGGTGTGCATTTGTTTGCAGGACAGCAAGAGGCTGCGACTGCTTATTTTTCTGATCGGGGAAAAACGGTTGTTCCTGCTGGAAAACAAGCTTGCATGCTAGGGATGGCGATGCTGACATACGGCCTTGCTGGCATGACGAATGGCAAGAAAGCAAAGCGTTGGGTGAGCGACCTGCTTTCTGCAAGGGATGTTCTGTTTAGGCGGGATGATCCGCGGCCTTTTTTTGATCAGTTCTCCATGCTGGCAGATTTGGCTTGGCAGAGTTTACGAACGAGAAAAAGCATGATCGCTTGTAGTACGAGCGATATCGAATGGAACGGAGAAGAGGCGTAAGGACGTGAGGAAGTAATGAACAAGCGAGTTCTAGTAACAGGGGCGACGGGGTTTCTCGGACAGAAGCTGACGACACGACTCCATGAAATGGGCTATGAGGTAACAGCGCAAGGGAGAGACGAGCGAATCGGCCAGCTATTGCAGGAGCGAGGCATCCGATTTCTTCGGGCAGACCTAAGAGACAGAGAAGCCATGCGGAAGGCATGCCGCGATCAGGATATCGTGCATCACGCGGCTGCTTTTTCCTCGCCGTGGGGAACGTACCGTGACATGTACGAGACGAACGTGACAGGAACGATTCATATCATCGAGGGCTGCAAGCAACACGGCATCGAGCGTCTGGTTCATGTATCGACACCGAGTATTTATTTTGCTTTTGACGACAAGCTGGGAATCCGCGAAGATGAGCCGATGCCCGTACGTTTTGCCAATACATACGCACAGACCAAATACCAGGCGGAGCTGGAAGTCGACAAGGCGTTTCTTGCAGGGCTTCCGACGATAACGATTCGTCCTCGGGCCTTGTTTGGCCCAGGGGACAATGCAATCCTTCCCCGATTGATTCGCGCCAATGAAAAGAAATTCGTTCCGCTGATCGACGGAGGCAAGGCGATCGTTGATTTGACCTATGTGGAAAATGTCGTGGACGCGTTGATCTTGTGCATGGATTCTCCAGCGCACACATTGGGACAGGCTTACAACATTACAAATGGGGAGCCAGTGACGATGATCGAGGTGTTGTCAGATGTATTCCGCCGCTTGGGGGTCCCGCTGAAAACGCGCGAGCTGCCATATTGGAAGGCGTATGCGGCAGCTTGGGTGCTGGAGACGCTCTCCAAGACCGTTTTGGGCTATCGCGAGCCGGTTTTGACGCGTTACTCGGTAGGCGTGCTCGCCAAATCACAAACCTTGGATATCTCCAAGGCGAAGCGCGATCTGGGCTATGAACCACGGGTGAGCATTGCCCAGGGCATCGAGACGTTTACAGATTGGTGGAGGACGCATAATGGACGTTAAACTGACGCTGATGGACACGGGCTACTGCCAGCAGCTCGAGATGTTTTCACGAAAAGGCGGCCGGATGAAAAACATCCCGTTTCACGCCATTGCAGGGCTTATCGAGCACCCCGTCCACGGCTTGCTGCTCTTTGATACGGGCTATTCGCAGCGCTTTTTTGAAGCTACGAGCAAGCTTCCTTATTCGCTGTACGGCAAAATAACGCCGGTATTCTCGGAGGCACATGAGAGTATTTCTGAGCAGCTCGCAGCACGCGGAATCAGAACGACAGACATAGCGGGCATTCTTATTTCTCATTTTCATGCGGATCATATCGGCGGTTTGCGCGATTTTCCGCATGCGCGACTATATTGCTTCGAGAGTGCCTACAACCACGTCAAGGGAAAAACGGGGTGGGCGGCGTTACGGGAGGCGTACTTGCCTGATTTGATGCCTGACGATTTCGAAGAAAGGGTGACTTTCATTAATCGCGGAGGGCTGGTGGCATTGCCTGAAGCTTACGCACCGTACACCGAAGGCTACGATTTGTTTGCGGATCAGAGTCTGTATATCGTCGATCTGAACGGCCATGCAATCGGGCAGTTTGGTGTATTCCTGCGTGATCGGGATCATGGGGATGTATTTTTGTGTGCGGATGCCGCTTGGTCGAGTGAAGCCTATCGCGGCAACCTGTTGCCTCATCCGCTGGCTAGGTTGATCATGGCGGATCGACCGGCGTATCGCGAGCATTTGCACAAGCTTCATGTGCTATCCCGCCAACGCCCCGACATGAAAATCATGCCGACACACTGCGGGGAAGTCTGGCAGGCCAGCAGAGGAGAGTTCACATGGAGATCATGACGCTCTTGAAGCAGTATGTAAAAACGAAGTGGCTTGCCCGTCGGTTTTCCTCGCGTGAGCAACTGGTGAAATGGCAAGAAGCGCAGGTCAGAGCGATGCTGTCTCGCATTTTGCCAGCCTCTCCTTTTTACCGAAAGAGATTGGGAACGCCAGAACAATGGAGACAGATGGAGCCGATTGATAAAAAGAGCATGATGAGTCATTTTGACGAGCTGAATACGTGCGGGATCAAGAGGGAAGTAGCGTTTGGGATTGCACTGAAAGCAGAAACGACACGCGATTTCACTCCCCAATTAAACGGCGTGACCGTAGGCTTGTCTTCTGGGACATCTGGCAATCGCGGGCTTTTTCTCGTGGGACCGCAGGAGCAGGCGAAATGGGCAGGGGTGATTTTGGCAAAAGCACTGCCTGGTCAGCTATGGTCAACGCATCGGATTGCTTTTTTCCTGCGAGCGAACAGCAACCTGTATACGGCGGTCAACAGGCGGCGCATTCAATTCTCGTTCTTCGATTTGCAAATACCGCTCGATCAGCACCTTGATCACCTGAATCAGTATCAGCCGACGGTGCTGGTTGCGCCAGCCTCGATGTTGAGAATGCTCGCGGCTGCCCAGCATCAAGGGAAATTGCGGATATCTCCGATCAAAGTGATCTCGGTGGCAGAAGTGCTGGACCCGTTGGATCAAACATACATCGCAGAAGTGTTCGGGCAGATCGTGCATCAAATTTATCAATGCACAGAAGGACTGCTTGCGGTGAGCTGCTCTCACGGGACGCTGCATATCAATGAAGACCTCGTGGTGGTGGAAAAGGAATATCTCGATGAGCAAAAGGAGCGATTCTTTCCGATCATCACAGACTTTTCCCGGACGACACAGCCGATTATCCGTTACCGTTTGAACGACATTTTAACGGAAAAGCGTACCCCATGTCCGTGTGGCTCGGTATTTATGGCGCTGGAATGGATTGAGGGCAGGGCAGATGATCTGTTTGTTTTTCGCCATGAAAATGAGGTGCGCCTAATATCGGTCTTTCCTGATTTCATCCGTCGTGCTGTCATTACCTCGTTTGATACGATTGAAGAGTACACGGTACGGCAGCTCAGCTACGAGCAAGTTGAGGTAGCACTGCTCATGAAGGATGGGAAAGGACCGTCCATGCGGGAGCAGGAACGAGTACGCCAAAGTCTTGAGCGAGTCATTGCCGATCAGCAAGGACAATTGCCTGCGATTGTGTTTGCACCGTACGAGTTGAATCTCGGTACGAAAAAATTGCGGCGGGTAGAGAGGATGTTTGTTCCAGGTGAGCAGGCAATGGATTGAATGGTATGAAGGGACCTCGGTGGGGCCAATCCCTTGGGAACAAGTACAGGATTCCGACTACGTCAAAAGCTACTTGCTGCCCATGATGACGGAACAACCATCCCGCTATGTGCAAAATGTACAGACGCGGATGCATGCACTCCGTGTAGGCGATCGGATCATGCCCGTCACGGTGAACGATACCGAGTACGACAATTCGTATGTCAGTTCGGTGTTTACCCATTACGTGACGTATGCGAAGGAAGAGCTAGGCATGCTCGATTCAGGGGTGTTGAGGCGGGTATTGTCGACTGTTCTGACAGGGCTTGGACATTGGATGAAAAAAAGCCAATGCAACAAAATGGTCATTTTCAACAACTGGCTGTTATCGACGAATCTGTATCATGATGTGAGTGCAGATGAAGTCAAGGACATCACGGAAAACGGCATCCAAAAGTTCCCTGGCCATATCATCGCGTTTCGATCTGTCTGTCGCAGACTGTATCCGGATTTCCACAAGGGACTTGTAGAGAAGGGCTATCTCATGGTTCCCAGCCGCTACGTTTACCTTTTTCACCCCGATTGGCCAGCGCAGGGCAAGTGGCGGGTCCGCAATACGCTCAATCGCGATCGGAAAATGCTTGCCAAATCCGGCTATCGCATCCTGCGTCATGAGGAGCTGGGAGAACATCATGTCGAGCGAATCGTTGCTTTATATGACGCGCTGTACCTGGATAAATACTCCCGGCATAATCCACAGTTTTCGGTGGAGTTCGTCCGACTGGCAATACAAAAGAAGACATTGACCCTCATCGGCTTGGAAAAAGACGGACGACTGGACGGCATTCTTGGCTACTTTGAGCGAAATGGTGTGATGACGACACCGCTATTCGGCTATGATACGACGCTCCCCAAAGAGACCGGGCTATATCGGATGCTGTCATGCCTCTTGGTACAAGAAGCACAGAGCAAAGGCATCCTGCTCCATCAAAGTGCGGGCGTAGGCGCATTCAAAGCGGACAGGGGAGCCGAGGGAGAACCGGAATATACTGCGGTGTATGTCAAGCATCTCCCGTTTTATCGTCAAGCGGTCTGGAAAGTGCTCGCTGTCTTGCTGAATCATATCGGAATCAAAATGGTGGAGAAGTACCAACTGTAAACCATTTGCACGCTTCGACCCTCATCGAACTATCCGTCAGGTACACTACATGTAAGAAGAAACAAGTAGCTTGCCTGAAACGGGGGAACAACGCCATGAATCGAATTTTGTTCGGAATACTTGTCGTCGTGACGACATCATTGATGGGCTCGTCTTTTGCGGTAGGAAAGATTGGATTGGCCTATTTTTCACCATTGCTGCTGGTAGGGCTGCGTTTTACCCTGGCAGGACTGATCATGGGAGCATGGGTATGGAAAAAGCCGCTCCCGAAGTCGGTGGGTGACTGGGGAAAGCTGTGTTTGATCGGATTTTTGCAGACGGCCGCCGTCATGGGGTGTATCTTTTTAAGTCTGCGTACGATCACAGCGGGTGAATCCTCGATCCTGACGTTTATGAACCCACTGCTCGTGGTCATATGGGGAACGTTGCTTCTAGGCATATCCTATCGGCTGACGCAATGGATGGGGGTTCTGATTGGACTGGTTGGGGTGTTCATCACGCTTGGCTTCCATCTGCAATGGGAGACGGGAACGCTGTTTGGTATCGGGTCCGCCCTTGCGTGGTCAATTGCCACGATTCTCGTCAAAAAGTGGGGAGTCCGTTTCAATGTATGGGTGATGACAGCCTATCAGATGTTGTTCGGAGGAATTCTTCTCCTCGTGATGGGGTTCACGTTGGAAACGCCGAAGCTGATTATCACACCGACCGCTGTGTTCGTCGTCCTATGGCTCGCGATTATGGCTTCCATTGTGCAGTTTGCGACGTGGTTTTATTTGTTGAATCACGGAGATCCGGGCAGAACGAGTGCATTCTTGTTCCTCGCTCCGTTCTTCGGTGTTTTGTCGGGCTGGGTGTTGCTGGGTGAGGTAGTGCAATGGCATGTGTATGCGGGAGGATTGTTGATTTTCGCAGGGATTTTCCTCGTGAACTGGACGTTTGCCCCGCGAAGGCAAGTAAGTGAAAAAGCACAGCTGGCAGAGTAGCTAGCTGTGCTTTTTGCATTCATCTACATGCAGTCCGAACTCGGTCATAAAGCCAGAGCTGCCTAAAGGCGTGACACGGACTGCTCTCCCTCCTGGCACTCGCTCGATCCAGCCAAGCTCAAATAATCGGTTGGTGAGTGAGGCCCCGAGGCTGCCTGCCAAGTGGTGGCGACGCTCGCTCCAATCCAAACACGGACGGGCAAAGCGACGCCTGCTCTTCGGCTTGGCCTGAAGGTCTACGCCGAGTGATTGCAGCTTGGTTTTTCCCGCATCACTGAGCACGTAGTCTTGACCGGATGCCTCGATCAATTGCAATTCCAGCATTTTCTGCGTCAGGGCAACGCCCACTTCGCCTGCGAGATGGTCGTAGCAGGTGCGAGCATAGCGGACGGCTCGCAATTGGTCGGACTCGCGCAAGGAACGAACAGGCTTAGGTGCAGCAATAGTCATTAACGATTCCAGGGCATGGGCGACTTCAGGGCTGGCCAGACGATAGTAGCGATGTCGGCCGTGCGACTCGCTGACTAAAAGACCGCCTTCCACCAGCTTTGCCAAATGCGTGCTTGCTGTTTGGGGGGTGACTTTTGCGTTTCGTGCGAGTTCACTGGCGGGGAGTGCCTTGCCGTTCATCAGGCTGACCAGGATGGAGACGCGGGATGGTTCTCCTATGAGGGACGCGACCTCTATAATATTCGGGCTGGTACTCATCAGACAGCGGACCTCCTCCATCATTTTTAATCTTCTATCAATGACTCTAGCAGAATCTTACAGCTAAAAAAACTAGAGATGTTCGCAAAAAGCTATTGTAAAATATATCCAAACGTGAAATGGGGGAGATCCACATGGAGACCAAGCAATGGCAAGTAGGAATTTTTTTGTTTGACGAGGGAACGAGAAGTACATAATGAGCAAGTGATCAAATGGATTCGGAAGCAAATGCAGCAGGTGGAGCTGATGGCCTCTGTCTGCACAGGAGCTTTTTTACTTGCAAAAGCAGGCTTATTATCGGGCAAAAAGGCAACGACTCATTGGGCTAGTCTCGATCGAATGGAAAAGGAATTTCCAGAAGTCATTGTGCAAAAAGGAGTAAAATTCGTAGATGAAGGAAATATCGTGACATCTGCTGGGATCTCAGCGGGTATCAATATGTCCTTTTACATCATCAAACGAGTAGTAGACGCGGACGTAGCAGAACAAACTGCCAAGACAATGGAGTATGATATTGTCCTCTAAAACAAAGCGGCAGTCCATCTCTTTGAATATAAGGCAAAGGGATGGACTGCCACTGTTTAACAGCTATACGATTTATTTCACGGTAATGCTTTCACCTTGACGCGGATTCAATCCGTCCTCCCATTGCACGCGAATGGATTTGCTATGGAACAAATCTTTGCCGTCAGAGACCTGATAATGCAGATGAGGCTCGCTGGAATTGCCGGAGTTTCCGCATAGCCCAAGCAAATCTCCTTTCTCCACATGATCGCCAAACTTCACCTTGGCAGAGCCTTCCTTCAAATGGGCGAAGTAGCTGAATTCTCCGTTGCCATGATCGAGGATGACGACGTTGCCAGCAGGCTGCTGCGCGTTCATTGCTCCGACAGGGACATTATCCTTGATATCATGGACGACATGCACGACTGTTCCTGCCTGTGGCGCGAGTATTTCTTGCCCGAACGCATAGTAGCTCTCGTTTTTCAAAGGATCACCCTTGTAGGACAATCCGTCTTTGACCTGAATCAGATCGTATGCATAGCGTTGGCTCTCCACCTCGTAATGATAGTTCGAAAGGACATTCTGACCTCCCCAGAACACATACCACTCACCTGTAAACGGTGCGCTATATACCAGCTTTGTTAAAGCATTGTCGGTGTCAGGGTAGCTTTGCAGCGGCTTTAATAAAACGCCCGTAATGGTCCCTTTTTCATCCGTCGTAAGGACGAGGCCCCGTTTGGCGTCCTGATCCACCCAGGTGTCAGAATAGCTGCCGTTTACGGACGTGTGGGAATGGTGATTCCATGATTTCACCCCCTTGCTAAAAGCGGTATACCCTTCTACAAATTGTGCTTTTGAAACCTGCTGTTTGAACGACGAGCTTGTTTGATCATACACATCCTCTATTTTTCCGTCATGGAGAGCTTGCACAAAAGATTCCGCTTGAACAGTCATCGTCTTTGCACCTTCTTCTTTCTTTGTGGGGGATTCAGCAGCAGCGGATATTGAGGTTGCTTCTGATTGCCCAGCACATCCTGTCAAAAGAATTGCTCCCACACCAAGTAAAATCCATACTTTTTTCATGTCGCCACTCCTATCTTTTTCTAGCGCTAGCTCCATTATAGAAAGCCATTCTTATCGGACATGAAACGCTGGCTTACAGGATGCTTAAATCGATCGCGGCAAAATTATGATTCCGTTAAGGTTGTTGCGGGCGCGTGCTGACAGTACGCATGATAAAATGGAGGATAACGCAAAAGCGGGAAAAGGAGCGAAGTGATCGTGAAAGATGCAGCTATCCTTCTCGTGGACGATGAACAAGCCATTCTCCAATTGCTTGAGACCGTACTGCACAAAGAAGGGTTCCACTCAATCGACAAGGTGAAAACATCCGAAGAGGCGCTCTGCGCATGCGAACGAAAAAGCTATGATCTGATCGTCCTGGACGTAACGCTTCCAAACATGAGCGGCATAGAAGCTTGTCCATTCATCCGCCGTCTGACGGAAGCGCCGATTTTGTTCTTGAGTGCGAGAGATACCGACTTTGACAAGCTGACCGGATTTGCCGTTGGCGGGGATGATTACGTGACGAAGCCCTTTAACCCGATGGAAATCGTCGCACGCATCAAGGCATTGCTTCGCCGTACGCGCAAAACGAACCCGACCGTACCGACAGCACCCGTGTATGGGGTCTATGATTTTGGTCGTTTTCAAGTCTATG
This sequence comes from Brevibacillus sp. AG162, assembly GCF_006715575.1. NCBI lineage: Bacteria > Bacillati > Bacillota > Bacilli > Caryophanales > Paenibacillaceae > Brevibacillus > Brevibacillus sp. AG162. The sequence goes on along the minus strand of NZ_VFNO01000013.1, from coordinate 110,349 downwards.
AAGCAGCAGGGGAGCTCTATGTGGAGGGGAAAGTCATTCCTTGTCCGTCCCTTGTTTTTCAACTGTTGCTATTTTTGTGCAAAAATCCGAATCGGATATTTTCGAAAAGCGAGCTGTACGAACGAGTGTGGGGCGTGAATAGCTTACGTGACGACAACACCATCATGGTGCATATCCATCGGATTCGGGAGCGTATCGAGCCCGACCCAGCGCAGCCGGAGTTTTTGGTGAACGTTAGGGGACTCGGGTACAAAATGGTGAAAAAGGGCATTCCTTATGAATATTAAGAGCAGAATTGCGCTCCATCTGATCATGTGGCTGGTGCTGGTTGGCCTGATCCTCTTTGTACTTGCTGGGTTTACGTTATATTGGACGCTTGAAGAAATGTCAAAAGTACAGTCCTCACGTGAATTTGAGAGTGTCGGCTTGCAGCGGTTGATCCAGACCATTGAAGTAGAGGGAGAGGATGTCCGTTTTGACCCGAAGCTGCTGGAGCAGGTGCGAGATAGCGGTGGGTGGCTTCAGCGGATTGATGAAAAGGGTTATGTCACCGACTCTTTCTTTACCCCGGCTGACGTACCCAGCTACTACGGTCCCGGCCAATTAACCGCTTATTGGCTCCGAAAAAGCCCGTTTCCGTATCAGCTATCGTTATGGATACAGGAGAAAGACGGCGTAGTTCACACCTTGCTGTATGGGAGGACGAATCGCGATGACGATTTCTTGCAGCAGGTGATTAAGGAGGCTGTACATAAAAATCACGAGATTATGCTTCCTCCAAGCATCCAAAATCAACTGAAGAGTAAATCGGGCTGGGTGCAGCTCCTTGATCCGAAGGGAGCGGAGCTGGCTTCATTCAATAAGCCTGCAAAAGCGATCAAGGATTTCTCAGTGGAAGAACTGGCGTTGCGCTCGGTATACCCGGATCGCTACGGAGCAACAATTGTATCGCATTATGATCAAAACAGCGGTCAAACCTGGGTACTCAGTTTTCCGTTGCCAGGAACGACTCCCGGGGAAGAGCCCCTTTTGACACCGGAAAGTAAGGCCCTTTTCATCGGGATGGGTATGTTGCTCTTGTCGGCAATGTTCGTCTTCGGGATTGTGTCCTACTTGTTCGGACAGCGATTTGGCGCACCGATTGTTCACGTTTTACGATGGCTGACCTTTCTGCGTGGAGGAAAGTACGAGGAGCCTGCCAATGCGGATGGTGTTCCGCTCAGCCAAGACAAGCGAGGGAAGAAAAAGCGCAAATACCTTATCTTCCAAGATGTGATCGATTCGATGGACTCCTTGTCGCAAACGCTTAACCGCAACGAAAAGCTTCGGCAAGAAACGGAGCAATTGAGAAATGAGTGGATCGCAGGCGTTTCCCATGATCTGAAAACGCCGCTGTCCTCTGTCAAAGGGTACGCGCATCTGTTAGGAAATACCGCGTATACGTGGACGACAGATGAGGTACATGCTTTCGCCAAAATTATTTTGGACAAGTCAGCGTATATGGAAGACTTGATCAACGACTTGGCGCTGACGTATCGATTGAGGAACGGACAAGGTGCCCCTACAGTCGAGCTCGTTGACCTGAATGTTTGCACAGCTGAAGCCATTACGGAAGCAGCAAAACATCCGTTGTATCCGGAAGGCTGCATCCGCTTTATCCCCTCTACCGAACCTGTTTACATACTCGTCTACAAGCCTTGGTTTCAGCGTATCGTGGATAATCTGGTTGCCAATGCTTTGATTCACAACGAGAGCGGTACGACTGTGTCCATCAGCGTACAGGCAGTCCAGCCATCTACAGCTGTGCTTATTTTTAACGACAATGGTAGTGGGATGGATGAAGAAACAGCTGATCGACTATTTGAGAGGTATTATCGTGGCACAGACACCGAGTCCCGGACGGAAGGCACAGGCCTTGGGATGGTCATTACAAAAGCATTAGTGGAAGCGTTTGGTGGTTCAATCGAGGTGAAAACAGCCGTCGGGCAGGGGACGACGATTTCGATTACGTGGGAAGCGGAGCAACCGCCTCGGGCTTAAAGAGGCTTTTATTGAATCGAAAAGGCTGCGTTTGCGAGGTCAGGGGTGACCAGCAAAGGCAGCCTTTTTCGTTTCAGAGATGATGGTTACACCTTAAATTGCTGAATCGATTCATGCAGCTCGTCCGCCATTTTTGACAAGGAAGCAGCAGAGGACGAAATTTCCTCCATAGAGGCTAATTGCTGTTCAGCGGCAGCCGAAATGTTTTGTGTTCCGAAAGCCGTTGTCTCCGCAGTGGAGGCAATCGCTTCAATGGAATGGACAGCTTGCTCCGCTCCGGTTGTCATGTGATGAGTAGCAGTTGTAACTTGCTGAATCTGACGTGCTACTTCTGTCGTTCCAGATAAAATTTCCTGGAAGGCCTTGCTGGCTTCATGTACGACTTCGATTCCAGCCGAAACCTCAGATGTCGTCGTCTGCATCACGTATACGGCTTTGTTCGTGTCGACTTGAATCGCGCTAATGAGGTCTTTAATCTGCTGAGTAGATTTTGCTGATTGCTCAGCCAAGATGCGTACTTCATTGGCGACGACAGCAAATCCACGTCCATGCTCTCCAGCACGGGCCGCTTCGATCGCAGCGTTTAGCGCCAACAGGTTCGTTTGTTCGGCAATCGAGGTGATGACCTCGACAATATTGCTGATCTCCGAAGAGCGGTGACCAAGCATTTTGATTGATTCTGCCAACTCGAGAACAGTCGTGTTGATGGAATTCATTTGAGCGATGGCACCGCCAATTGCTTCATTGCCGCTTGAGACCAGCATGTTCGCTGTATCGACTGTCAGAGAGACTTGTTCGGAACTGGATGCAATTTGTTGCAGACGGGAGGACATGTCGTTGATCGTCTTGACCGTTCCATCGATCGTTTTGGACTGATCCTCTGCTCCGATGGCGATCTCTTGCATCGTGACGGCGATTTGCTCGGTTGCCTTGCTCGTCTGTTCTGCACTCGCTGTCAGCTCCTCAGAGGTAGAAGCAACATGCAGAGAGCTGATGCGGACACGAGAGATGAGCTGGCGCAGATGATCTGTCATATGGGTCACGTCATGTACCAATTGTCCGATTTCATCACGGTTTTTTACCACGATGTCTTTCCCGGACAGATCTCCACCGGCAATTTCTTTCACGCGCTCAGCAACCAAGGAGATGGGCTTGGAAATGAACCCGGAGGCATACCACGAGACGAAGAATCCGACGATCAAGGAGAGTCCCAGCACGATCAGCAAATCAGACAGTACACTTTCGGCAGGGGCATTGAAGTCTTCCATGTAGCTGCTTGCGCTTACGATCCATCCCCAGTGAGGGTCTAGCTTGGAATAAGCGATTTTCGGATAGAGAACATCTGGCTCCGCTGGCTTTGACCACTGATAGTATGTAAAGCCGCCACCTTCCTGACCGCGCTTTATCATTTCTCGGGTAAAAAAGACACCGTCAGGATCTTTTGTATCCCATTGATTCTTCCCCTCAATAGAAGGAGAGGCGAGCATGACACCTTTCTCATCCAGAACGAACATGTACCCGCTGGCACCGGAATCGATATTTTTGTTAATCGAGCGGGTTCCATCCGATTGCTTTGGCCCGAGGATCCGAATTTTTACTTGCTCTTGTGCATCTTCTTTGCTGATTTTCCCAGCTTCGACCTGTTTCTGGAGAACATCAATCATTTCAATCGTCAAGTTCACGTTGTTTTTTAAGATGCGGCTGCCCAAGTCGTCCAAGCTGTAGCTTGCAGAATAATAGCCCTGAATTCCGATGTTAAGGCAAGGAAGCGCCAATAGCAGGAGACATAACAGGACGAGCTTGGTACGTAGAGAGCTTGAACGGGAGAACTTGGCTGTTTTCATAAAGAACACCTCGTTGATCCATAGTATTTCATCTAGAAAAGAAAACACCAAGATGATTGCCCTAGACTTACGTCCTTTATCGACAATTTGAAAACGTTTTTATAGAGGATTTTCAAAAAAACTACAAAAAAAATAAGATAAGTAAACGTAGCCGCATATATGAGCAGATTCGAAAGCAGTGCAGACCAGCAGGAAATGGTATGATAGGAAGATAGAACGCTTACGGATGGGGGCTATCTAATGAAATTCATCGATAATCAAGGGATAACAGATCCGCGCATCAATTTGGCGATTGAGGAGTACGCCCTGAAGCATTTGCCCAACAGTGACGACTACTTGCTGTTTTATATCAATGAACCTTCTATTATTATCGGGAAAAACCAGAACACAATTGAGGAGATTAATGCGGCTTATGTAGAGGAAAACAATATCCACGTCGTTCGCAGACTGTCTGGAGGCGGTGCTGTTTATCACGATCTGGGCAATCTCAACTTCAGCTTTATTACGAATGATGACGGCGAGTCCTTCCACAATTTCCGCAAATTCACGGCTCCTGTGGTACAAGCCTTGAAAACATTAGGGGTAGAAGCAGAGCTGACAGGACGAAATGACATACAGGTCGGGGAACGGAAAATTTCTGGCAATGCGCAGTATTCGACCAAAGGACGCATGTTCAGCCACGGCACGCTGCTTTTTGATTCGGAAATGGAAAACGTCGTGTCTGCTCTAAAGGTAAACGCAGAGAAGATCCAGTCGAAAGGGATCAAATCTATTCGCAGCCGCGTCGCCAACATCTCGGAGTTTTTGGGGACGAAGATGACCATTGAAGAGTTCCGTCTGGCGATTCTCCGTTCGATTTTTGGAGAAGGGGAGATCGAAGAATACATACTGACTGAAAAGGATTGGGAGAACATTCACGAGCTTTCCCGTTCCCGTTACCAGACTTGGGAGTGGAACTACGGCAAGTCACCGAAAAGCAATTACCGTCAATCCAAACGTTTCGATATCGGCACCGTGGAGATTCAGCTTGATATTGAGAAAGGCAAAATTAAAGAAGCGAAGATATACGGAGATTTCTTCGGTGTACGTGATGTGGCGGAGCTTGAAGCAGTGCTGCGAGATACGCCGTACGACCGCTCCTCAGTCAGTGAGCGACTCGCCGACATCAATCTTCAGGAGTTTTTCGGGAATCTGGATCAAGCGTCTTTTGTCGATCTGTTACTCGTCTAAAAAAGAACGTCAAAAACCTAACTTTTGTTAGGTTTTTTTCATTTCCTCCTCTGATAGCATTAGTTTGCATGATTTTGTCATACAAAAGAAAAAGAGGGGGTATTTACATATGGGCAAACAGCAGCCAAAAGCCAAAACAATCCTGACAGCCGTTGTTTCCACTGGTTTTTTGCTTTCTTTTGTCGGCAACGCCTATGCAGCCGTTTCCTATCCGATTAAAGAAATCCAGACAATCGGGACAGCCAGCACGTCAGTAGCAGAAGACAAAACAGATGAGGAAGTACGAGAGGCATCAGAAGAAGTAGTAGAAGAAGAGAACCAGTCATGGGAGTCCTTGCTAGAGTCAGAGGGGCATACAGCGACCAACGGCTTTATTGCCTATCGATTGGAGACAGCTCCAGACAAGGCACCTGCTGCAAAGGATTTCCGTTTGACGTCCGCTATAGATGATCGAAATCCCATTTGGATCAAAATCAAAAGCTTCGTCTGGTTAGAGGAAGAACAGCTTGTTTTGCTCAGTTTTTCACCGATTCGTGCCGCGAAAAAAGAACAGACGGTTTCCCTGCGCTTGCAGTATGACGGCGAAGAAGAGGAATTTGAACCATTCGTGATCGCTGAGAAAGGGACAAAAGCAGAGCGAATCGAGCTGGTAGCGATGGCAAAAGATGCAGAGTTGTCTACGGAAGAGAAAACGGACAAGACGCTGACACTGGTCGCGGTTGCTTGGGATGATCATGATCGCATCGTCTCTGGACGGGAGCTGCTCTGGAGCTCTAGCAATAGACGAATTGCCTTCGTCAACTTTGAGGGCAAGGTAACAGCAAAGAAAGAAGGTTTGGTAGAAATTACGGCAAAAATGGACGATGCGGAAGCCGTCTTTGAGATAGCCATAGATGGAGCCGAGCTGCCTGATTTGCCCGCGCTTTCTGTCAGCGAGACGGTGATAGAAGAGGCAGGAGCAAATGATGGCAGCATCACGGCAAAACAAACGCTCAAGCTGTCTAACGGCAAGTTCCTTGGTGAACTGTCTGCCGATGATATCGAGGTACATCATCTGCCTGACGGGCTGGATATTGAGGTTAAACAAGAGAGTGACGACGAGCTCACCATTTTGTTTATTGGACAAGCCAAAAAGCATACCGCTACGGACAATGTGAAAGAGGTCAGCTTCACGATCGACAAGCGACACATCAAGCGTGCACAGAAAGATGTCACGAGTGACAGTTTTTCCATCCGATTCAAAGAACCCGTCATTGTGATTCCGCCGCCAATCGATCCTCCGCCGATCCCCGCTCTTCTGAAAGCCAAGAGAGCAGTCGAAGAGCTGTTTACGGATGGGAAGAAAGAAGAACTACGGGCAGGAACGACCCAGAAACAGATCGATGATGCGAAAAAGCTGGTCGAGGGGCTGGACAATCGTGTATCGGCAAAGTCAGGTCTGCTTGCTGATATCGGGAAAGCTCAAACACTCTTAGATAACGGGAACAATTTGCTGGAGGAAGCCCAAAAAGCCGTTCGTGACCTGTTCACCGATGAAACCCAGACAGCGCTAAAACCGGAAGTGACACAGAGCACGATCGATGCAGCGAAGGCGAAAGTGGCGAAACTAAAAGATGGTTCGGAGACAAAGGTATTGCTGTTAGCGGGCATTCAAAAAGCACAGGAGCTATTTGATCAAGGGAACAATCTGCTGGAGGAAGTGAAGCAGGCAGTTGAGGGCCTTTATACGACGAATGATATGATCGAGCTGAGGCCCAAGGTCACTCAGGAAATGATCGATGCGGCCTCTTCCAAGGTCGAGCTTCTGAGTGAAAGTCCAGAAAAAACACACTGGATGTCGTATGTGGCAAAAGCACAAATGTTGTTCAACATTCCACGCATGGAACGTTTGCCAGATGCAAAGATCGAGCTGCCGATTGCTCCGACTCAGACGCGTCAAGTTACGATTGCCGACAAATGGGAGCCGGCAATGGATAAAAGGGTATTAAGCGAATATCTTGAGGTATCTGTAAAAAACCAGCCTCTCTCGTACAAATATGACAACCAGTTGGACCGTTTTGTGATCAATGAAAAGGAATACATCACAGTCGAGGTCGACGGGTCTTTACTGGAAATGAACCATGGAGATTATGGCGTGACGATCAAGGCCAAGCCAACGGTTACAGAAGATGATAACTCTTATGCAGTGTTCAAGCTGTATCGCGGCCAAGATTTGCTGGATACAGAGGAGATCGGTGTCGGGTTTGATGCTACTAACCCACAATTGTCCCCAGACGTCACTGAAGAGGGAACAACCTATACATTGTCGGCGTCAGAACCACTTCGTAATGACCCAAATCCCAATTTGCGGTTGTTATTCTCACCTTCCGGGAATTTTGACGACATGAGAGAGGTAACAGGGTATGCCAGATTCCAGGTGTCAGGAAACACCATTCGGGTAACGTTTCAGGATACGTTTTACACCACGTTCGGGTCTTTCATCACGGAACACAGCAAGGTTTCCTTTGAACCAGGCTTCATGAGGGATAAGGCCGGGAATCTCATACAAGGTAGAGCAACAGCATCTGTAAAACCCAAGCAATGAATAAGCCAAAGTCCATCGAGGAGGTACGAACATTGCAACTAGAGGAACTGACTGCTAGCACTGCACGGGCGTATAAATCGTTGGTGCACCCCAAGCACTTGGAGTGGCTGGACCAGATCAACAGCTCATCCGTTTGGGGATTTGGGGCTTCTAATAACAATCAGCCTGCGGGCATCGTGTTGGGGCGATCCGCTATAAACGAGGGACAGGCCAAGATCATCGAGCTTGTTGTAGCAGAGGGGCATCAACGGCAGGGAATGGGCATGAAGCTGCTGTGGCACGCTGAGCAAAAGATGAGAGAGCAAGGCATCAGCGATGGTCAGTTCGCTGGCTTCATCAAAGCACAAGATTTTTCATGGCTCTCCAAAATAGCGATCAGGGAAGGCTGGCAGTTGCCAAAGGTCAAAACCTATATGTACACACTCGGCTCAATGCGGCTGGGTGAGTGCCAGTGGGTGGAGAGGCTGACGCTCCCCGAAGATTTTACCCTCTTTCCTTGGAAAGACCTGACACCAGCAGAGCGACTGGAAATTGAACAGGGAGAAGGGCAATGGTACACGTCGCTATTGTCTCCGTTTTTTGAAGAAGGAAAATTCGATCCCGATTACAGTACAGGCTTGCGCTATCAGGGGAAAGTCATTGGCTGGGTGATCGTACAGCGAATGGCTGGTAATCTGCTTTTGTACAAAACGATGTTCGTCCAGGAGAAGTATCAGCAACAGGCAAGAGGAATTACGCTGTTGATGAAAACGATTGAACAGGCGCTGCCAACGTTTCCTTTTGGCATGTGCTTTGTCGAGCATGACAACGAGTCAATGCTGCGGTTTATGGAAAGAAGATTGGGTCCGACAATTTTGCACCGGAAGCTCTGGATTGAAACGACGAAGGTGCTAGTCGGACAATATTCGGATCACTTCTGTTAAAAATGTATGCTTGTCATCATGAGAGAGCCAGGAGATATAAAAAAGGATAGAGATTCAGGGCTTCCTGAATTTCTATCCTTCCTTTTTTAGACTACATGGACGGAACTTTTCTTCCACTCGGTTGTTGCTTGGTGACGGAACGGTATTGCAGTTGCTTTCTTTGGAAGTGGTTGTTCCCGATCAGGGCAAGGATCACGAGCAAGGTGCCGCACAATTCATAACGGCTGATCTCATAACCTTGAAACGCCATCATGGCAAAGGTCGTGATCGGAACCAGGTTGATAAACAAAATGCCGTTGAGCGGAGTAAGCAGCTTAATGCCTGCATTCCAGCTCAGAAGAGCTACAAAGCCGGGTAAAAGAACCATGAACGCCATTTCGTACTTGATGGACATCACAGTTTCGACGGTAGGAACCGGAAGCCATTGAAAGAGGGAGGCAGTCGTGACAATCACGAAATTCACTCCTGTTCCCAAGAGACACGTCAACGTGGAGTAGCGAAGTGTAGACCACGTGCTAAAACGCCCGCCGCCGATCGAGTAAACAACCCAACCCACGACACCGATGAAAATGAAGAACAACGGGATCAAATGCTCACTTGCTGTAGTAAAGAAGGTAAGATTGCCATTGGTAATAACAAGGACAGCACCGACCAAAGCTACCAGAATCGTCGCCAACGTATAGTACGGCGGCAGCTTTCTAGTCGTAATGGACAAAAGGACAATCGAGATCATCGGCATGAGCACTTCCATAATGGACGCTGCAATCGTGCCTGGCTCTCCCATCAAATCCTGCCCGAGAAATACTCCCATATTGTAGACGGTAAACGCCATTGTTCCAAAAAACAGCAGAGACTTCCCGCGCCCCTCAAAATGAAACGCAGACAAGCCTTCTTTTGCCCAGAGCAAACCGCACAAAATCATCGTTACGAAAAAATATCGAAGAAATGAGAAGTAAAATGGATCGATCTCTTGCAGTGCGATGTGCGCAACCGGAAACATCGCCCCCCATGACATACTGGCGACCATGCAGAAAATAGACCCCAAAAGTAGTTGCTTGTTCATTATGCGATTTCTCCTTTTCAATCTGAAGCTGACAAAGTTGACTTACCACATCATACTGGATGAAAATATGTTAGTATAATGATTGATAATAACTTTATGTATCATTTTCAGTGATAGATGAAAGGAGGGAGAGAAACGTGGAGATCAATGATTTGAAAATATTTCAGATGGTTGCCACTTTGGGCAGCGTGAGCAAGACCGCAGCCGAGCTGAGCTACGTTCAGTCGAATGTGACGGCGCGGATCAAGCTGCTGGAAAAAGAGCTGGGGACACCTTTGTTTTATCGCAACAAGCGAGGCATGACCTTAAATACAGAAGGGAAGCGCCTGCTTGAATATTCGCGAGAGATCATCGCCAAATTCGAAGAAATGCAAAAGTACTTTCATCGGGCGTCTGAGCCGTCCGGGGTGTTGGAAGTCGGGATGGTTGAGACGATTAATGGCCTTCCGGGGTTGTTATCCTCGTATTGCAGCCAGTATCCCCATGTCGATATTTCACTCAAGGCTGGGGTAACGGAGAATTTGCTGCAAAAAGTGCTGGATCTCGCGCTGGATGGAGCGTTCGTGAGTGGACCGATCAACCATCCTTTGATCGAGCAGGAGCAAGTGTTTCAAGAGGAGCTGGTGTTGGTAACGAAAAACAGTTCCTTCACTGCCAGTGATATCACAGGGAAAGCTCTTTTGCTCTACAAAAAGGGGTGCGGGTATCGGGAACGGTTAGAGACCTGGATGAAGGTAGAGGGCCTGATTCCGAAAAAAGTGATGGAGTTCGGAACGTTTGAGACCATTATCGGGGGCGTAGCAGCGGGGATTGGCATTACCATTTTGCCGAAGTCGGCAGTACACCACTTGGTCGAGAGCGGAACGGTTCATATCCATCGCATCCCGGAGCCTTATCATGAGGTGACAACCGTTTTTATTCGCCGAAAAGATTCATTTGTAACGAACACGATGCAAGCGTTTCTGAACGAAATCCGGTTGCAGAAAACGAAAGCGTAAGTGATGCAAATTACTCCTTCCATCGATGAGAAAAATATGGTAAATTTTATTTCAGAACAAATGTTCTGTCTTTGGCTGTGCAGAAGAAGGAGGGAGCGGCTCGATTGATGGACAGGTATACTGAAATTGACGAAGTGATTGCTTATATACATCGGCATTTAGACGAGCCTTTACCACTTTCCCGGCTGGCGAATCATGTTGCGTATAGTCAGTATCATTTTGCGCGGATTTTTAAAGAAAGAATCGGGCTCCCGCCACTTTATTACGTATCGACCATGCGACTCCAACGGGCAAAGGATTTACTGCTACGCACGAATATGAGTGTTCGCGACATCGGTCTGGAAATTGGTCAGCAGAGCTTGGGGACGTTCTCCACCCGTTTTACAGAGCGTGTCGGGGTATCGCCTAGCGAATTTCGAGAAACGGCGCAGCTAGCGGAAGACCGTCTCCGTTCCTTGCAGCAGCTGACAGAGTGGACTCGGTTACATCCGGCCCCCGAGCGACCGATGACCATTGCAGGAACAATCGAGTCCACAGAGCCTTTTCAAGGCGTCATTTTGATTGGATTGTTTGCCAAGCCGATTCCAGAAGGTCTTCCTTTATACGGAACATTGCTTCCCTCACTAGGCAATTTTTGTTTTACCAATGTCAAACCGGGCACGTATTACTTGATGGCGACGTCTGTTGCCTGGGGCATGCAGGCGATGGATTTTCTCTTGCCGTACGAGACATTGCGCACACGTTCCAAGAAACCAATCATTGTCACACCAACTACGATCGTCCCTCATCAGCAAGTAACTCTTCATGTGCCTCATCCGGACGACCCTCCCATCTTGATTTCTCTTTCTTTGCTCATGAACAGATTCATTCAGCGGCTTCCTCAATAAAAAAAAAATAGTCTCTTGTTATTCGGCGGTCTTACGAATCATCGGACTGCCTTTTCGTCATGGTCTGGTTAGAATGGAGCTTCTTGGGAAAGGCTACTATCACAATAGTCGAACTTTTTTCTGCGAGCAGGATATTGGACGAAAAAGCGAAATGATAACTAGGCGCAAATATCATGCGCAAAAGAAAGGAAAGCAGGGAACGAGAATGTCAAAGCCTTACAAAAAAGTTTTTTGGGCAGCCGGTTTTGGCTGGATGTTCGATGCCATGGATGTTGCACTTTTATCTTTTATTATGGTGGCATTACGACAGGAATGGGGTTTGACAGGGGAAGAGGCCGGGCTGCTAGGAACGGGCAATCTCGTCGGCATGGCGATTGGGGCGATTGCAGGTGGCTATTTGGCTGACCGGATTGGCCGCAAGCCAGTATTTTTGCTGACCTTGGTCTTGTTTGGCTTGGCGAGCTTTGCGAGCGCTTTCGCAACTGGTTTTGCAACCATGCTGCTGTTCCGCTTCCTGATGGGACTCGGCTTGGGTGCTGAGCTGCCGGTAGCCTCGACGCTGGTAAACGAGTTTGCGCCACCGGAGAAGCGAGGAAGTACGGTTGTGCTGTTGGAGAGCTTTTGGGCGGTCGGTTGGATCGCGGCGGCTGTCATAGCGTATTTCATCATTCCGGACTATGGCTGGCGCGTGGCTGTCATGATCGGAGCGCTGCCTGTCGTGTACGCTTTGTTTGCCCGGAAGAGCATTCCTGAATCTCCGCAGTTTCAAAAGCAAGCCGAGAAGATTCCTGTTGCAAAGCTGTTGACGTCCCATCGCACAGAGACGGTTACGCTGTGGGTTGTCTGGTTCGCAATTGCTTTCTCGTACTACGGCATGTTTTTATGGATGCCATCTGTTTTGGTCGACAAAGGCTTTACGATGATCAAAAGCTTCCAGTACGTACTGATCATGACGTTGGCCCAACTGCCAGGCTATTTCGCGGCAGCCTACCTCGTGGAAAAATGGGGACGGAAATGGACGCTGGCAACCTTCTTGTTCATGACCGGAGTGATGGCCTTTGCTTTTGGACAAAGCAGTGGCACCATGGAGCTGTTGGTGACGGGAGCCTTCTTGTCCTTCTTCAATCTGGGGGCCTGGGGTGCTTTGTACGCGTACACGCCGGAAAATTATCCGACACCGCTGCGCGCTACCGGTTCTGGTATGGCATCCGGCGTCGGAAGAATCGGCAGTATTATCGCGCCGTATCTCGTCGGTTACTACTCGTCGCATCATTACAGCTACACATTCATTTTTAGTATGTTTACCGCAGTGCTGATCGTGGGAACAATCGTCCTGCTCGTTTGCGGACGAGAAACAAAAGTCCTTGCTAATTCTGGCCCTCATACAGGCGAAGTATAGCATGCGCCTGCTCTGCGACCTCACGTTTCAGCTCTTGTGGCTCCAACACTTGAATGTGCGGGCCGAAGCTGAGCACCAGCGAACATGCTGACGCAAGTGTATGAAATTCAACCTCTGCTTCCATCCAGTCGTCTGCTGCGGCTTGGGTGGAAGCTATTTTTATATAACGCTCCTGTTTTACAGCTGGCAACGTCTCTTTTTTGACGAGTAACCGCGCAGGATAACGTGGGAGGCTGGATTTGAAGTCCAAGGTGGATTGTTCCCAATAGGAAGCGAGATCGAAATCACTTGGGCGGATGAAGCCATCATCTAACAGCTGTGCATCCAAAAGTCGTGAAATCCGGTACGTCCGCATGTCCTCGTCCACTTTGGCGACCAAATACCAGATGCTGCGCTTGGCGACGAGTCCGAACGGGCAGACAATGCGTTCAACTGTCACATCTTCGCGCATGTAACGAATGAACAGCTTGCGGGAAAGCCATACGGCATCTTGAACCACCGATAAGAACGGAAACGTCTCCGTCGATTCATGCCAGCCAGCCCCATCGATATGAAGGAGTTGGCGTACGTGGATGGCGTCCTGCTGAACGGTTTTTGGCAGTGCGGACAGCAGTTTGAGAAAAGCAGCTTCATAGTTTTCATGGAGTCCGAGATCATTCAACAAGGCAGCAGGGGAGGCTACGAGCAGTGATTGCAGCTCATCTATTTTCATTCCGGTCAAATTACTGCGATAGCCTTCTGCCAAAGCCCAGCCCCCATCTGCACCGCGCAGCGCATAGACGGGAACACCCGACGCACTCAAAGCTTCCATATCACGATGAACGGTTCGCTCGGACACCTCCAGCCTTTCTGCTAATTGCTTGGAAGTCATGCGACCGTGGTTTTGCAAGAGCAACAAGATCGTAAGGAGTCGATCTGCCCGCATAATAAGCCCTCCTAGAAATAAAAACAAAATTACTTTGATTGTATCGTAACGAATATGACAGCGGTTGTCATATTTACTTCGTTATTCTTGATGCATGAATCGATATAAGGAGGCATTACGAATGAAACCATTACAAGGCAAAGTAGCGGTGGTAGCAGGCGGCACAAGAGGGGCAGGACGGGGCATCGCCGTCAGTCTGGGAGAAGCAGGGGCGACGGTATATGTAACGGGACGCACGGTGCGTGGTCAGCACTCTGATATGGCACGACAGGAGACGATCGAAGAGACAGCAGAGCTCGTGACGGCAAGCGGGGGAATCGGGATCGCTGTGCGAGTCGATCATACGCAGGAAGAAGAGGTAAAAGCGTTCTTTGCGCGAGTAAAGGCGGAGCAAAATGGACAGCTCGATCTTTTGGTCAATGACATCTGGGGTGGAGATCCGTTGACTCACTGGGGAACGCCGTTCTGGGAGCAGCCATTGGCAGACGGCCTATTGATGCAAGAGCGCGCCATTCGCACGCATATGATCACCAGTCACTATGCGGTTCCGCTCATGGTGGCACAGAAAAAAGGGTTGATCATCGAGATTACGGACGGAATCGACTATCGGTACCGCGGCAATCTGTACTACAGCTTGGCAAAAATCTCGACGATTCATTTGGCTGCGTCGATGGCAGAGGACCTGCGCCCACACGGGGTTACCGCATTGGCTCTAACGCCGGGCTTCCTACGCTCGGAAGCGATGCTCGATCATTTTGGCGTGACAGAAGAGACGTGGAGAGAGGCAGTGAAGCAAGATAAGCACTTCATCATGTCGGAAACACCTGCGTACATCGGTCGAGCAGTGGTTGCGCTTGCTTCGGACCCGGCTGTCGCAGAAAAAACGGGGAAAACAGTCAGTACATGGGGCTTGTCGGACGAGTATCCTTTTACGGATAGAGACGGTAGCCGCCCGCATTGGGGAAATTACGCCGAGAAACAAGGACTTTACCGGTAAGAACATACAAAACGGCTCCTTCGAATCAGTTCGAAAGAGCCGTTTTTCCTTAAAAGTTTTATACCCCTTTTACTTCCTCCTTGTTTCGTCGGAGTGAATACCAGTTCATAAAACCGCGCATGCCATATACCATGTTTGCCGCCGTACAAGCCACGACATGACGGCTTTTTCGCAATGGATGGGTACTTGTTGAAATGCTAGCGCTCCGAAGCTGCTCAACCGTGATGTCTTTTTTGGTTAAAGCATCGTCAAACTCCTTTTGCGCAGCTTGTTTTGCTTTAAACAGCATCATCTGTATGCGGCTGTATACGTTGATCGCTCCATCTCCCGTTGTTTCAATCGGAAGGAAGATGGCATCGGGGTATTTTTCAGTAATCAATGATTGAACACCATCGGAGACGCCAGAAGACGGCATACATCCGAATGGCTTGACGGAGAGGGTCATGTTTACTTTCCGTTTGGCGACGTTTAAGATTAGCTTCCCTACTTCCATATGACCTTCTCCACCGCGGACATGGTTGTTGTAGTGTTGGTGGGATACCTCTGCGATCTCGTCCATGTCGGGCAGATGATAACCATTGAGCCCGATCGTCTTCGCGTAGACCTGGAACAGGACTCGAATGGCACGGTCAGCTATAGCCAACATGCGCAGACGTACCACAGGGTTTTTCCCTTCCAAGCCGTAGCGGCCTGAATCTTCTCCACGCAGTCTCATCCGCTTTTGAGTGTCATAGCGTCCTTCCCAAATCAGGAAAAGAATCCACGCGGTAATCGATTGTACTTCCACCTCGGCCCCTTCCTGTTCGAGAAATCGCTGTAGTTGATAGTTGCCGTCACCTTCTGTTGTCATCGCCCAAAACTCGCCGATGATGCTCACCTTCGGCTTGACTTGTGTACGGTCTACCTTGATTGCTTCCAGTTCTTTGCGGCATCTGATCAGCGCGGGAATCAGCCACTTGCGTTGATGCAGGGCATCGTACAAGAACTGCTTGCAGCGTGCGAGAGCGGCATCGGTGGAGCCTGCTTCCACCTCATAGGGACGAATCCGATAAGCGATGGCATTCAAAATATCTCCCAGGAGAACCGCCTTGAGAAAACCGGCAAAAAACGAGGTGTCCAATTTCAGAGCCGACTCGCCGCCTGTTGCCTGTTTCAGACCGTTCTGCTGCTGAAACAAAAGAACGCGAAATCCGTCAAATCCGGCATCACGCAAGGCTTTGCGATACTCCGTGACATAGGTGCCAAAGCGGCATGGGCCGCAAGAACCGCTGGTGATAAACAGGTAGTTGCTCACGATTTCCTCTTTTGATTTTCCTTCGACTTCGCGCAGATGATGCAGATACTTGATCAGATTGCCTACGGTAAAGTACGTCGGGTTGCATTGCCCGCGGTTTCCGAACTCTTTGCCAAACCGAAGTGACTCGGTATCCGGGCAATCCATGTGCTTCACCGTATAGCCCAATCCTTTCAATACTCCCTCAACCAGAAAATCGTGCGCCATGGTAAGTCCACCAAAGAGGATCGTTGTGGTTGCCTTATCTTTCATTAAAAATTGACGCGGTACCGGATCGAACCATTGTGTTCTTTTTGCCTGTTCCAAACCTAACGCAAGTTCCTGTTCTGCTTGAAAGTGAAGCAACTTGCTCTCATCAGTTGAGTGTTTTGTCTCCGATTCGTTGGGAAGCACCTTGCTTGTAGTCATCTGGTGGTTGTCGCTCCTTTTTTCTGGACGTTTAGTTGCCGGTCTGAGAAAGGTTTTTTTGCTCGTAGGAGTTCGTTTGCTCTTTTGTTTGCAAGCTGGAAAGCTCCAGTCGCTTCTGTTCTAAACGCTGTTGCAGTTCCGCCTTTTTCTGGGCCAGATCATGCAAGCGTTCTTCATGGAGTCCCAAGCTATGGGCATAGGTTTTCACGCGAATTTTGATCGACCCGCTTGGCTTGTTGGCATCAATATCGTGCAAGGCGGAGTAAGGCGTCCCTGCCGTCGAAATGATCGAGTCTATAAGCCCGTAGGTAGGCGCATCATGTCCGCATTTAAAGCTGGATAAGTCAAGTACGGCCACATTGGGATGACGGGCGGCAAATTTGGATGCCCATACTTTTTGCACAGAATTGGAACTGAAGTTTTCCGGCCACACGTCACTGACCTCTAATGCATACTCCACACGTCCGCTCTCCAGATCGTCTTGGAAAAAGCGGTGCAGCCACTCTTCATCTTTCGGAATGGAGCGCATGGAGAGAATCGGATAACCCAATACTTGAAACTCTTCCAAAACACCATGATTCATGCCAGGATCGGAATGATAGGGACGGCCGATCATCAGAATCGCGAGCCGATTATCCGCTTCCACCTGTTCCAGTATCATTTTTCCTCTTTCCTGCATCTCGGCATCAAACAGATTCATCGCGATCCAGCCCTGCTGCACGGCAAAATCGCTTTCATCCTCTGTCATTTGCAAAAAGTCTTTGAACGCTTCATACAACTGTTTTTTCATCAAATTCAGCTCGGTGAAGGTAACGGCTGGATCGAGATAGGTGACTCCTCTCGTCTCAAAGAAGTTGACTTCTTTTGTAAAGGCGGCCTTAATCACGTTAGGTGCTCCTGCTACAATGGGACAGCTTGATGAATCCATTACATTTTGCAGATGCGTCGGGATATGGGTGATGCATGGGAAAAAGATGGAGTCAAGCGGCTTTTTCTCATGGTGCTTAAACAGCAAATTGTGGATATGGGCTTGCGCCACCTTAGACGGGTAGCAAGGGTCGATAGAACCGTACTTTCCGCCTTCTTGCCACATTTCTTCACTGGTAAAGTCACTGAAAACAATATTGTTTTTATCTACACCCAGCGTTTCGAAGTAGGTGCGCCAAAAAGGGGCGGTGGACCAAATATTAAGCACGCGGGGAATCCCGATGCGTATCTGGTTTCTTCGTTCCATTGCCGCCGGGGCAGAGCGTTGGAATGGACGTTGATAGGAAGCCTTCCGCGTGCCCCCCCATCCTAACCAGCTTCGTTTGAACCGAACATCCTCTACTAGTGTATCCGTTTGGGGGAGCGGCTCTGGGTCGTAAAAGTGCTGATACATGCGTACGGCTTCATATTCCACCAAATTCGGATAGTGCTTCTTCAGCTCTTGTCGCTTCTTGGTGAGCTGGATCACGGCTTCCTTGTCCTCCACCGTTCCTTTCTCACAGCTAAAACCGGAGATATACCTGGCCGTTTGCCCATCCGGTGTCTCGGAATCGATAAACGTACGGCTGCAATGGTTCGGGCAGAATGTACAGCGAGTAGATTCATCGTTACGGCTCAAATAGGACAGGTTAATCGCTGATTCAAGACCCAAAAAGGTAGAATAGCCGCGGCGCTTGACCACACGCAGCGTTTCCATCGCGGCGCCGATTGCTCCCGCTTCTCCTGGATGGGGATGAACATAAACTTCTGCATCAGGAACGCGCTGCTTGATGTAATCGACTTGTGCTTTTACCGCAGCGAGATTATATTGCGTGCCGCCTTGCAGAACGAACTTGCGTCCCAGTTCAGACATGCGAGGGATTTGCACGACATATTGCCAAACGTTTTTCGGCAAAACCAAAGCGAGGCCGGCCAACAGCTCTTCCTTCGAATAGCCTTCCTTTTGGAAATTGACACGGTCGGCATCGAGAAAAACGGCACATCCGTATGAGAAGGTAGGGGAAAGGTCAGCTTGGAAAGCTGTATCCGCATATTCTTGAACGGGAATGCCGAACTGGTCTGCCATCGCTTGCAACAACATTCCGTTTCCTGCAGAGCATTGGTTAGACAGTCTGAAATTGCGGATGTCTCCATTTTTCATGAAGAGGACCTTGATATCTTGTCCACCGATGTCGCAAATAACATCGACATCGCCAAATTGGTTGACAGCACTCATCATATGAGCAACGGTTTCGACAATGTTGACATCCGCCTTCAATGTTTTTTCCAGAACATCGGCAGCATAGCCTGTGGCCCCGAAGCCGATGATCTCTAATTCGGCTCCTTGCTCACTCACCCTGTCTCGAAGCCTCTTCAGCATTTCCTTTGTATCTTCCAAGGGATTGCCCTTTGATAATTGGTACTCCTTCAGTAAGATGGTTCCGCTATCATCGACGAGAACCGCTTTGGATGAAGTAGAGCCGCCATCGAGACCGATTACGGCGCGTACCTTTTGTCCCGGCGTGAAGCTCGCAGATGTAAATGTGGGTATGCTGTACATTCTGCGGAATTCTTCCTGTTCGGTTTCCGAACGCATAAGCGGGGGGCCTGCCTTCTCACCCAGTTTTGCCTTCCGACCGTTCGCGATAAATTCCTTCAGTCCTTCCAAACCCGTGTAATTGCCAACGCCAGCCGGCTCATGCATTCCGTAAATGACGGCACCGTAAGCGGCGTAGTACTGGGAATTGTCAGGAACAAAGATCAGTTCTTCTATCGGGATGTCTCGAGGATATTCGTATCCGCGCTCTTGCCAGGTCTGCGGAATCCGTTTTCGCCAGCATTCTTGAAGGAAGGGCAAGTATGTATTAGGACCGCCTAGTAAAAGGACACGGTGGCGCAACGTATTGCCGCGGGTGAGAACGGAGAGATTTTGCATCACAATCGCATCGGCAAGGGAGCACATGATTTCAGCGGAGGGAATTCCGCTTTTTACCAGATTGACAATGTCTGTTTCCGCAAACACACCGCATTTGGCTGCCACATGGTGCAGTTTGGAATCATCAAAATGCAGTCGGCCCACTTCATCCATCGGCATGCCCGCTTTTATCATGCACTTGTCAATCGTGGCACCCGTGCCAGATGCGCATTTGTCATTCATGGACGTAAGGGCTTGCTTGTTGCCTGTCTCCTCGTTTTCCTTAAAAATAATGATTTTGGCGTCCTGTCCTCCCAGTTCGATGACACTCCCTACATCGGGATGAAGTTGTTCCACGGCCATCGTGACAGCATTCACTTCTTGAACAAACTTCGCTCCGATGTGCTCAGCAATCGGACCTGCGCCAGAGCCTGTAATAAATACACGAATGTTTTTTTGAGGAATGTGAGGAAACTGATTTCCAATGGCAACCAATAGCTCCAGAACCTTTTCCGCCTGCTTTGTATGGTGCCGTTGATAATCTGACCACAGAATTTCTTTGTTGTTCGGGTTTACCACTGTCGCTTTGACGGTTGTCGAGCCGACATCAATGCCGAGAATGACAGAATCTAACCATTGATCTGTGCTGTCCATATCATCATTCCTTCTCCAAATTCTTCTAATACATTATTCGAATAATGGAAGCAACATATACAACATGGTTACAGTGTTAAATGGAAGTGTTGAGATTGATATAAAAAACGCCGGTATCCTGTACGTTAAGGAATACCGGCAAGGATTCATTTGTAAAGACCGGTTCGTTATCGGGCGTTTGGAAAAACCCGTTGGACCATCTCGTTAAATTCTTCAAAAAAGCCAGCAGCCGGTCTTCCTTGTCCTACATCTGTCACATACCGATTGACACTATCAACAAATTCCGGATTGGTGGACACATACACGTTTTGAATGTTTGGATCGGCTGCGCGGACTTGCTTGGAGATCTGATCTTCGAGCTCTTGGGTGAGTTGACCTTGATTCGTATTCACTGCAGCAGCTACATAGGCGTTTCTTTGTGTAACCAGCACATTCGCTTGCGTCACACCGTTTATTTTTGTAATTTTTTCTGCCGCCTGATTGGCAATTTGAATGCGATTATTCAAATTACCCTGCGGTTGAGCTTGGTTTTGCAGTTGATTTTGATTTTGCTGTTGATTTTGGTTTTGTTGTTGATTTTGAGCTTGCTGTGTTTGAGCCCCTGGTTGTTGGCCTTGGTTATTGTTCAGGCAGCCAGCCATCATTATGGAAATGATGAATAGCCATGTCATTCTTTTCATGATTGTGCGTCACTCCTTCCAGCAATATGCCCTTATTATGGTTTCATGCTTCGTATCCCATTCGCCAAATTCATTGATTAACTTCGGCACAAACGGTTTAGGGCGTACTGAAAACTGTTAGGAGTTGAGCCAAGATGGGGCGAACAACAAAAAGAGCAGGAAGCCATCTAAGGTTCCTGCCCTGGTTTAACTTGTAGCATGATGCATCGTTGGAACACACCTTTATTTAAGCCAACGGCTGCGTATTCTTCTTTTTCACAAACCAGCTTTTCACATTGCCATTCAAAATCAGATGAGTGATTACCCCTGCAATCAAGCCCCAGAAGGCAGCGCCGATCCCGCCAATGGAAATACCGGAAATCGTGACGAGAAATGTAACCAAGGCGCATTCCCGTTCTTTCGCTTCGCTCATCGCCTGTGCGAGGCTGGAACTAAGTGAAGCAAACAGAGCCAAGCCAGCAATGACGGCGATCAATTCTTTGGGCAAGGCAGCGAATACCGAAGCCATCGTAGCGCCAAACATCCCGAAGATTAAGTAGAAGCCCCCGCAGGCAATCCCGGCAATGTAGCGCTTGGTATGATCCGGATGAGCTTCTTTTCCCGTGCAAATGGCAGCTGTAATCGCCGCCAGATTGATTCCCGGTGAACCAAAAGGAGCAAGCAAGAGCGAAGCGATGCCAGTAGTCGTTACGAGCAGTCCAGCAGGTGTATCGTACCCGTCTGCTTTTAAGACGCTAATTCCTGGAGCGTTCTGAGAGGCAAGCGCGACGATGCACAATGGAATTCCCAAGCCGATGATCGCATCGAGAGAAAACGTCGGCATCGTAAAGACGGGCTGGACGAGGGACATCTGGACATTGTCCATTTGCAAACGCCCCAAAAGAAAGGCGACAACCAAGCCAACCAAAAGCGTAAGCACGACAGCATACCGTGGGGACCAGCGCTTGGCGAACAGATAGCAAAAGATCATCGGCAGAGCCAATACAGGCAGGTGCTGCATGGAAACAAAGACCTCTACGCCAAAAGACAGAAGAATCCCCGCGAGCATGGCGGTCGTAATCGACTGCGGGACGTATTTCATCAAGACGGAAAACAAACCGGAAACACCGACGAGTGTGATGACCACGGCCGAAAAAATATACGCGCCAATTGCGTCGGGAAAAGAGTATACCGTCAAGCTGGTGACTAACAGAACTGCCCCTGGCGTCGACCAAGCAGTGATGATCGGGGTGCGAAACCAGATGCTGAGCACAATGCACGTCAAGCCGCTCCCAATCGAGATGGCCCAAATCCAAGAGGCGAGGACAGCATCGCTGAGTCCGGCACCTTTAGCAGCTTGAAAGACGATCAGCAATGGTCCTGCATAGGAGACCATCGTGGCGATAAGTCCAACAATAACGGCAGATAGAGAGAAGTCAGCAGGGATTTTTTTCAGGGTCGAGAAAGGTTTTTCGGGAACCACGACGTGAATGCCTCCTAGATGCGCCAATGCAGACGTTATGCTTTTTCATTCAAAATGTAGCGAATCGTCCGTTTGGTGATGTTTAATTTTTTGCTTAAAAGCTGTCTGTTTCCATTCGTTTCGGTCAAGCCCTTTTCGATAATCGTTCGCCCGATCTCGCCTTCGAGTTGCTTGATACGTTTGATCAAATAATCGAAGTCGATCCCGTCTACAGAGGTGACAAGGCGGAGTATCGTATCGACAAAACGCTCGCATTCGTGATCGATGACCTGCTCGATCCGTTTGGGGACAGTGGGTGGATGCACCTGTACCGTGCGGCTTCGCAAATTCGCTGGCAAATGCTCGGCACGCAGTCGTTCGCATTCGTGCAAGGCGATGGTTTGATTCAGAACGTTGATCAGCTGGCGGACATTACCGGGCCAATCATAGCGCTGCAAGAGCTCGATGGCATCTTGGTCGATTTCGCACGGCCCTCCACTGCGCTTTTGCAAGTAGTAGTGCGCGATGGTGGGGATATCCTGAATCCGTTCGCGAAGAGGAGGAATCGACAGCTTGATCCCTTCCAGACGATACAACAGGTCACTGCGGAAACGATTCATCTCGACTTCATGCTCCAAATCGCGATTGGTGGCAGAAATAAAGCGAATATTGCTCTGACCGATCTGCTCGCCACCGACGCGCATGAACTCTCCCGTCTCTAGCGTACGCAAGAGCTTCACTTGGATGGAAGGGGGAGCCTCCCCGATCTCGTCAAGAAACAGCGTTCCGTTATGTGCCAGCTCGAATAGGCCTTTGCGAGATTTGAGGGCTCCGGTAAAAGCGCCCTTTTCATAGCCGAACAGCTCACTTTCCAGCAAGGATTCCGGGACTGCCCCGCAGTTAAAAGCGACAAAAGGCTGCTGGGCGCGATTGCTTGCTCCGTGGAGAAAACGGGCCATCAGCTCCTTGCCCGTACCCGTCTCGCCTTCAATGAGCACATGGATCGCCTTTTTTGCTAATTTTTTGGCAATTGCGGTCACATTGGCCATCGGACTGTCAGATGAATACACGATACCATATTGGGCGGCTTCTTGGGATAGGTGATCGCTTTGTTTGCTGGCAGAGGAGAGCACCGCGTCGATGACTTGCTCCAGACTGTCCAGATCGTCGAACGGCTTCTCCAAGTAATCGCGCGCGCCCCATTGCATCGCTGTCACAGCCGATTTAATCGTACTGAAGCCCGTCATGATCAAGACTTCGCAGGCGGGAAATACGGCCTTGATCTGTTTGAGCAGCGTCAATCCGTCGGCATCAGGCAGCTTCAGGTCCACGAGTGCAGCGTGAAAGCCGGTAGAATCCGAGCGAAGCAGCCGTTCCACGTCCTTGCCAGAATTGGCGACGATAATATCGCAGTCTTTTTTCTTAAGAAAATAGGTGAAAAAGGTAGTCACTTCTGTTTCATCATCCACGATCAAAATCCGTTTTTTCTCCATCGTTGTCCTCCTCGTCAGCTAACAGTGGCAAAAGCATCGTAAACTTGCTGTACTCTCCCTCCACGCTTTCAGCAAACAGCTTCCCGCCGTGTGCTTCTGCAATTCCAAGACTGACGGAAAGCCCGAGACCAGTCCCTTTTGTCCGTTCCTTCGTCGAGAAGAAGGGCTGAAAAATCTGCGAAAGCTGTTCTGCACAAATCCCTGTGCCGTTATCGTAAACGGATAACCCTACGTAAGAGCTATTGTCCTCTGGTACGAGGAAGGAACGGATAACGATGTGTGGAGATTCCCTGCCTGCCACAGCGTCCCGTGCATTTAACAGGAGATTGATCACAATTTGCTCGATCTGATGACGACTTCCATGAAACAGCAGAGGAGGCTCGGACATTTCCCGGGTTATGGTCAAGCCGGAAACAGACAGCTGGTAGCCAATCAGCCCGAGCACGTCCTCTACGACCTCGTCAATAGAGGTAGTAGAAAACAAGTACTCTTCCTGCCGTGAGAAGGTGAGCAGGTTTTGAATGATCTTTTTGCAGCGTACCCCGCATTGATAGATGTCTTTCATCAAAGGGGCCTCTGGGGCATCTGTCATCTCGCGCATGAGCAATTGAGAGTTTCCGAGGATGGCCGTGAGCGGACTGTTCAGCTCATGGGCAATGCCCGCAGCCATCTCGCCAATCGCCGCCATTTTTGCGGATTGAATCAGTTGGGCTTCGATTTTGATCTTTTCATTCACGTCTTGAAAAAGCAGGCTGTTTTCTACGACGACACCGACATGGCTGGCGACGAGCTGGATCAATTCGGCTTCGTCTCGATCTGCCAGCTGCTTTGTTTGGCGTAAGAGCGTCAGAAAACCAAAGGTCTGATTCAATTGGCTGCGCAGCGGAACAGAGGTAGCGTGATGCTCAGGCAGCACTTCGGCAAGGGTAAGGTGAACCTGCCCGGTGAGCACAGGGGCTTCCACTGAAACGGTCTGTGTCAGCGTATGGCATTGCCAATCCCCGTCCTTCCACTTGGCGAGATAGGAGGAGAGCATGCCTCCCTTCACAATGGTCAGGGCAAAATGCTCGAACGCGAGAATTTGCGAGAGCTGTGCGGCGATATAACTGGTTGTTTGTTGCCAGGTGGCGTTGATCTGAATTTGTGTGAGCTGGTTAATGACGGCGAGCTGCTTGTTTTTCTTTTTCATCTCCTCGATCAGATAGACGAGCTCACTGTAATAGCTTTTTCGCGAGGATTGAATCCCGGTCAATTTTTCCAAAATCTCTTGTTTGGTATGCATGACGAACCTCCTACAAGGCTTGGCGAAACAGCGTTGCGACATCATGGACGGTCATGTCGCGGGGATTGGTCGTCATGCACACGTCCAGTACGGCGAGCGAACTGAGTAGGTCAATTTGCTCTGGATGCAGCCCGATGGCGGACAACGATTGGGGCACCTCCAGATCGCTTACCAGCTCCTTGACCGCTTTGAGTGTGAGACGAGAGGCGGCATGTGTGCTCAAGCCCGCCGTGTTTTCCCCGAGGCATTCAGCAATTTGCCTGTATTTTTCCGGTGCCGCGATATAGTTGTACTCGAGCACATGGGGGAGCAGGATGGCATTCACCTCGCCATGCGGAGCGTCGAGGAATCCCCCAAGCTGATGGGACATGGCATGCACAGCACCGAGTATGGCGTTGGAAAAAGCGATTCCGGCTTGAAGGCTCGCCATGGCCATCGCTTGCTTGGCCTCTGTATTGTATTGACTGGCGACAGATGGGCGCAAATGCTGGGCGATGAGACGCATGGCTTGCAGCGAATGCACCTCGGTCAGCGGCGTCGCGGCGAGCGAAATATACGATTCAATGGCATGTGTCAGCACATCTATACCTGTATTGGCAGTGAGCAGCTTGTCCTTGGTCATCAAGGTTTGCGGGTCGATGATCGCGATATCGGGTATGAGCGATTTGGAGATGATCGCCATTTTCACCTTGCGTGTACTGTCCACAATAATGGAAAATTGCGAAACCTCCGAACCGGAGCCCGCTGTCGTTGGTACCATCACCATGGGAGGAAGGGGATGCTGGATATTATCGACGCCTTCGTATTGGACGATGCTGCCCTCGTTGGTAGCCAACAAAGCGATTGCCTTGGCTGCATCGATCGCACTGCCTCCGCCAACACCGAGAATGGCATTGCACTCCTTGGCGCGATATTCGGCAATCCCGGCATGAATTTCGTAATCTTTCGGATTGGCTGTCACGTTGGTCCATAGATGGTAGTCGAGCTTTTGCTGCTGCAAGTAAGAAATGATTCGCTCGATCCAGCCAGCGCTTGCCACACCAGGATCACTGACAAGAAAGACGCGAGAAGCTCCCAATCGGCGCAAGCTTTCCCCTACCTGGCCGAGAGACTGGTTCCCGAAAATGATTTCCGGCGTCATGAACTTGGATATTTGCATGCGTACTCCCCCTTTTTCCACTACGTAGTAATACCGCAGGCAAGGATGAATACCCTTTTTCGGCCAAAAGGTTGGCAAGTGGGCCGATTTTTCGGCTCATGTGCCGCAATATCGGCTGCACGGAAGACGAGGAGTGGCATCATTTCTGCTTTTTAAAGCGCTTTCATATTGGCACATTGCTTGCAATTAGTAGGAGGCGGGAAGAATACCTGCCCTTTGCGCACATGCCTGAAGGGGAAAAAAGAGGAGGAAGGTCAAGATGAAAGCAGCAGTAGTCAACGAATTCCATCAAAAGCTGGAAGTAAAGGAAGTCGCTATTCCAGAAGTCGGGCACGGTGAGGTTCTGGTAAAAATCAAGACGTGCGGTGTCTGCCATACGGACCTGCATGCGGCACATGGGGATTGGCCTGTGAAGCCAAAGCTGCCTTTGATTCCTGGGCATGAGGGCGTAGGTGTTGTCGAAAAGCTGGGGGAAGGCGTTACCTCACTGAAAATTGGAGATCGTGTAGGAATTCCGTGGTTATTCTCCGCTTGCGGCGAATGCGACTACTGCCTCACTGGCTGGGAGACATTGTGCTTGCAGCAGTTAAACGGGGGTTATTCCGCTGACGGCGCTTATGCCGAATATTGCGTAGCACCTGCTGCTTACGTAGCGCGCATTCCTGACGATCTGGGCGATGTGGAAGCAGCACCGATTCTGTGCGCAGGGGTAACCACTTATAAAGCATTGAAGGTAGCAAACGTAAAGCCGGGTGAATGGGTGGCGATCTACGGCATCGGCGGCTTGGGACATGTGGCTCTCCAATATGCCAAGGCGATGGGCTACAACGTCGTAGCGGTCGATATTCACAAGGAAAAGCTGGACTTGGCAAAAGAACTAGGGGCAGATGTGACAGTAAACGGCAGTGAGGTTGATCCCGTACAAGCAATTCAAGAGCAGGTAGGCGGTGTCCACGGTGCAATCAGTGTGGCAGTCACTAAAAAAGCGTTTGAACAAGCGTACAAATCCGTTCGACGCGGCGGTTCTCTTGTCGTTGTTGGCTTGCCGAATGCTGAGTTGCCGATACCGATTTTTGACACGGTGTTGAATGGCGTGACGGTGAAAGGCTCCATCGTGGGGACGCGCAAGGATATGCAAGAAGCGCTTGATTTTGCAGCACGCGGCAAGGTTCGCGCGATCATCGAGACGCAGCCGCTTGATCAGATTAACGAAGTGTTGGAGCGTTTGGAAAAAGGTCAAATCAATGGTCGGGTTGTTTTGACGATGGAGTAGTAGAAGGATAGGTGAAGCTGTTGTCGGGCTATGCTTTCTCGAGCATTGTCCTGGCGACAGCTTATTTGTTTGGATAAATGAAAGAGGTTGTGGCAGAGGTTCACAGGACCACAACAGTCGGAAGACAACAAATGCTAGAAAGCATATACTTATCTCAACCTTCTGTCAAAACATTGGTCAGCAGATGAGGTAATGACCGCTATTTATGAAGTGTGTGCTGACGCAATCTTTGGCATTAAAATTGAAATGTGGCTAGACAAAGAGGGAAGGATTACTACAGCTTACCCCATTTATGAACCATAATCTGGGAGGATCCTTGTGATACCTTACAAAATTTTTTTCGATGAAAAAGCTGATAAACTACGAATCTGCTTACCGGAACACCTCTCCTTAGTGGAAGAGTATTTGGAGGGACAGGTTAGATCGGAACTCTCAAAAAACTTAATCTTAGATAGGATACAACGAGTTGTTTCCGGGGAAGAAGAAGTATCAGAAGGGACAGGGAATTTATACAGTTCCGAAATACGGAGGGATTATACTCGGATTTATAACTCATACGTTGAGGAACAGCTAGAAGCGGGTATAGATACTGGCGAGGAATTGGAGTCGATCATTGAAACAAAGTATTTTGCAGAGCTCGTTACGATTTGGATGGATGCTCTAAATGCGTATAGACAACAACGTGATTCTAAGAAATGATTGAAAGAACGGATAGTATTAAAGAAGACAGAAGTAGATAGCCATAAAAAGCCGCTTGTTTGGTTAAGCGGCTTTTTCGTAAATGCCTTCATGTACGCATAATATGATTGCTGTTGATCTATACCCATACCAATACTTGGGTGTTATGACAGTGAATTATTGATGAGTGTAGTTTCATATCAGGTCATTCTTAACCAAATTATGTTTGACATGAAATTAATTCGTTAGTACAACATAAAATAATTTAGTAACATTTAATAAACCAATTGCTAGGCTTGCATAAAGGCTTTATCCACTCGATTTTGATGAAGCCATGGAACTTTCCCGATCACTTCATGGTCCAAATCTTCTCCACTCAATTGGAAATAAATAAGTGATAATTGCCTTATGGACTCCTAGTAATAGTATTGCCCACTCTAAAGAGATAGTTTTCCATTTTCTCCTTCCTTCACTCTAGTAAAAAGTGTAATCTATTTAAAAAATGATTCAAATCGATTATATCATTCGTGGTTTATTGTGCTATCATATCCATAAAAAGGAATCATCAGGAGGGTGTATTTGCTGTGATTTCAGAGGGAAAGACCTTTGGGGGCATATTACGAGCATATCGAAATAGAGCAAACTTAACACTGACTGAGTTATCAGAAAGAACAGGTGTAGCTTCTGGAACCATTAGTAAGATAGAATCCGATGCACTTACTTTACCAAATATGCAGCATGTCTTGAAACTGGCAAAAGTACTGGATATTCCACTTTATACAGCGATCGTACCCTATTTACATAAAATTAAGCGTGAAGCGACACTTCAGTTTCTATTAGAGGCTGTGATGCAACAGAAGAATGTGGTTCTTACCCACAAAGTAGCTTTGCAATTGCTGAATTGTCCCAAAAGCAATACATTTCTTACTTTAGACTATCTGTATCAAACCGCAGGAACGGAAGTGGATGAAGAACTGCGCTTGGCTCTTTATGACGTGATCTGTAACTACTCACGTGAGCATGGAATTCCTTTGTATCTGGCAAGATCGCTTTTCCAACGATACATGATTCGACGTGAAAATTTAAGTGAGCTAGATCAAACCTATGTAGAGGGCAAGGAGCTATTGCACTATACGTCCTATCTGCATATCAATGAGCGAATTCTGGCCTACTATAAATTTTCCTTCCATGCATTGCGTCTTGGATTCTATTCAGATTGCATCCATCTGTGTAAACAAGGACTTGAAATCGACCATAGTCAGAGTGAGCAAAAAGCAGCAGCCATTCTTGCGATCATCATTTCCTATTTTGAGCTGGAAGACTACACATTGGGACATTTTTATCTGGAGAGATACGAAATGTTCGATTATCCCGAAGTACATAAACATGCCAGACATATTCGGGGGAAACTATACGGAAAGACAGGGAAATTTGATAAGGCCATTCCGGTATTACAAGAGTGTCTTGCGCAACAAGCACAAGATGACAAGATTGTGATCGCGAATGATTTGCTGGAGATTTATATACAGGTAGGAGAAGTAAAGAAAATTCGTGAACTATTTTTGGCAGAAGCATCTATTTTGCCAGAGAATTTAACTACTCCGAATCAATACAATCAAATGGGACTGTATTTCCGAACGAAGGGCATCTTTTACATTCAACAAAGCGAAGTAGACTTAGGAATCGATAGTCTTGTGGAAAGCGTGAATTACTATCGCGCAATCAATGAGATAAAACAAGCAGATAAAAGTCTTAGCGTTCTTTTTGAATTCTATGTGTCACAGAAAAAAAATCTTCCTGTAGATATACTCCATAAATTGGTAAACGTGTATAATGGAAGTAATCATAGATCCAAACAGGAGGTATAGGTCATGAAGAAATGGATATTGTCTTTGTGTATGTTAACCGCCTTCGTTACATTACCAGTTTTAGTAGAACAACCAGCCAAGCAAACAAATTCGATTATACAATACGGCTGGCCGGAGCCTTGGTAATCATCTTTTTTCTCTGACAGTAGAAATATAAGCAACATACTGAACCATACAATCAATGCCCTCCAATTGGAGGGCATTTCTTATACGTACAAAACTGACCACAACAGTCGGAAGACAACAATTTCACTTGAGTAATTCGTTATAATTAATTATAACTAGTTATATATAGTTATAACTAGTGTGGGGGTAGCGAATGCAGATGGTGACAACGACGATGGTCAATTCGCAAAAATTATGGATGGTGGTTAAGCGGATGGAGCCTCATTTGATCCGCAATCAGGCCAATATGGAGAAGCTTTTGAAAATGCTGATGATCCACGATGTCTCCTCCGAGTCTGCAAAACGGGAAACGACCCAGCAGCAGGATGGTTCCTCCTTTTGCGGACTGCGAATAGACGATGTTTCGAACTACGATATCAAAGAGCTTTGGAGCGAGTTCGAAAGCAATGAGACGTATGAAGCGAAGGTCGCCCATGCCATTATTCGTCTGATCGACCAAATCGAAATCTAGATGACTACCATATGCTTTGTCCCGTGCGGACTGGGTATGGTAGTTTTTTTCTGTTTTCGCACACAATGGGCGCATGAGCCATAGGCTGATGGTAGCTTTTTTGCTGAGGTGATACACATGAGACGCCCGGATAATCAGCCAGATTTTATCGGTGCCCTTCTAAGTATGATCCTTGGAGTCTTCATATCGTTCGAGGCCTATCGTCTGGAGGCATTTTCGACGTCGTTGTACGTAGGGGATCACACGCTGCCTGCGATTCTCGGCTTATTGTTTTTCATGCTCGGAGGTGTGCTGCTGGTCCAATCATTCCGTGTGACGGAGGAAGTCTCTTCCCCAAATCCCGGACCGCCTCTTCCTGGAAAAAGGCTGCGCCTGCTGCTTTGCTTTTTATTCCTGTTGCTGTATGTCTGGCTGCTCGGCGCGATCGGTTACACAATGGCTACGCTCTTTGTCTCCTTTGCCTTTTTTATACTGATCGGCAGCTATAGGTGGCGTACGTCCATCGTGTACTCGGTCCTTTTGACAGGGGGGCTGTATGTGGTGTTCATCTACTCGCTGCATATCACACTGCCTGGAGGAGATTTGTTTTAGAGCAAGCATGATAAGGAGGTGCTGATCATCGAGACGTTCCAACTATTACTGGCTGGTTTTACTTCAGCCCTCACGCCGGAGCATTTGCTCATGGCAGCACTCGGCGCTCTTATTGGCACCTTTGTAGGTGTATTACCAGGTCTCGGTCCCACTTCTGCCATCGCGATTCTGCTTCCGGTGACAGCCGTGTTGGAGCCGACACAAGGCATGATCATGCTGGCAGGTATTTATTACGGTGCCATGTACGGTGGCTCGACGACAGCGATTCTACTCAACATCCCGGGGGAGCTATCGTCAGTCCCCACTTGTCTGGATGGCTATCCGCTCGCGAAAAAAGGGAGAGGGGGGCCGGCATTAGGGATATCCGCAGTGGCTTCGTTCGGTGCAGGGGTACTGGGGGTAATCGGCCTCGTCTTTTTCGCTCCCATTTTGGCAGATCAAGCGCTAAAATTCGGACCGCCTGAATATTTTGCGCTGATGATTTTGGCTCTCACGGTGATGGTCAGTTTATCAGGAGGATCATTGGTCAAATCGTTTTTGATGGGGGCATTCGGCTATTCGCTCGCTCTTGTCGGGCTGGGACCATCCTCTGGCATGCCACGCTTTGATTACGGCGTCCCCGCATTGGTTGGCGGTTTTGACATGATTAGCATCATCATCGGGTTGTTTGCGATTACAGAAGTCCTCAAAGGGATTGATGAAAAACGTACAGCTACTCTGATTGGCAAGCCAGGCAGTGTCTACCCGAAAAAGGAAGACTTGAGAGCAAGTGCCGGGCCCATGCTGAGGGGTGGGATTGTCGGCTTTTTTCTTGGATTGCTGCCGGGCTGCTCCGCTGCGATCACGTCGTTTTTGGCATACGATATGGAGAAAAAACTATCGAAGCATCCCGAGAAGTTCGGTCAGGGAACGATCGAAGGGGTGGCGGCACCAGAAGCAGCGAATAATGCGACCAGCAGTGCGGGCTTCATCCCGCTGTTTTCGCTCGGGATTCCTTCTTCACCGCCACTGGCGATTTTGTTGGCAGGCTTGATGATCTACGGATTGACGCCCGGCCCTGTTTTGTTTGAACAAAATGCGAGCTTTGTCTGGACGGTCATCGCCTCGATGTTTGTGGGGAATGCGATGCTTCTCGTGCTGAACCTCCCGATGGTATGGGTGTGGGTCAAATTGACGAGGGTGCCATATGGCATCATGGCTCCGATCATCCTGATGTTCTGCACGATTGGGGCATACAGTGTGCGGAACAGCATGTTTGATGTGTGGGTAGCGTTTCTGTTTGGCGGACTTGGGTATGTTTTTTCCAAATATAAATGGCCAGTTGTTCCGTTGGTTTTGTGCTTCATTCTGGGACCTCTTCTGGAAGAATCATTCATTCAAACGATGGCGATGGGCTCGGGTGATCTCAGCATTGTTTTGTTTCGGCCTTTATCGTTGACCATCTTGCTGGCAGCAGGAGCACTTTTGATCATCTCCATGATGTTGAACCGCCGGACACAGCAACGGCTGAAAGAAGAGCGAGACCGGGGAGTAGATGTCGCGTAGGGAGGAAGAGTCATTGAGAGGGTATAAAAAATGGGCGGCTGTCATGATGTCGTTGCTTTTGGCGGCAGCCGTTAGCGCATGTGGAAATCAAGGGACAGTCGAGTCGGCCTATCCATCGAAGCAGGTGGAGTATATTGTGCCGTATTCTGCCGGGGGAGGAGTCGATCTCGTGGCCAGAGCGGCAGCAGATTATTTGAGTAAGGAATGGGGGCAGCCCATCGTCGTCGTCAACAAGGCGGGAGGTGGTGGGGCAGTAGGAGCGGAGTATGCTTTAAAGCAAGCCAAAAATGATGGTTACACAGCGCTTGCTGTCAATGTATCCAATACGACGATGCTCGCTGCTGGGATGAAAACACCGCCGATTACAAACGAGGATCAAGTCTATACAGCCAGGATTGGCAAAGGAACGCTTGCTTTTGCAGTAAAAGCCGACGCGCCTTGGAAAGATTTCGCTGAATTTTCCGCGTGGGTGCGCGCGAATCCGGAGCAGTTAACGTGGACTTCTGTAGGGCCAGCAGGTTTTTCCGCTTTTGGGGTAGCGGAGTGGCTGGATGTGATCGGAGCTGACTTCGCCAAGACGAGAATGATCGTGACGAAAGGCGCCTCCGATTCCGTCCCGAAAGTCGCTGGAGGGCATGCGATTTTAGCGGTACATACAGTGGGGGAGATCATGCCGATGCTGCAAGCGGGCAAGGTCAAAATCCTCGCCGTATCCGGTGACACGCGAAGTCCATTCCTCCCTGACATTCCTACTGCGGAGGAGCAAGGGATTCAAGGGTTGTCGGTTTTCTGGTGGACGGGAGTGTCTTTTGCTAAAGGAACGCCAGAGTTGGTTATCCGCAAATGGGAAGAAGCGATTGCTAAGATGGAGAAGGATCCAGCCTTTTTGCAAAAACTGAGTGAAATCCAAGTGGAGCGGGCATATGCGGCCAGTGAAGCATTTACGAAGGAAACACAGGCGGAAACGACGTACTACTTGGAATTGGCGACCAAGAAGGGCATTCGAAAATAGGGGTAACGAAAGAAAAAAGGGAGAATGGCCTGTAGCTGTTCTCCCTTTTCCATCTATCTATTTAGGTATCCGTTTTTCATACCTGAATTTATAAAAACCATTCGCTGCGTTCGGCTCTGTCTCGCCGATCTTTTTGTAACCGCATTTCTCGTAAAAGTGCTGGTTGCGTACGGCTTCATAGCCGGTATCGAGCGTCCACTTCTTGATGTGTGGGTACGCTGCTTCCATGAACTGCATGGTCTGGCTTCCGATACGCAAGTTTTGCTTATCAGGATCGACATAGATGATCCCCAGCTCCAAATGCTCATGATCGACTGGAATGAGGCAAAAACCGCCGACGATCTGGTCATCCAGCAAGATCGTATAGTAATGGGCCTTTTGCATGAACAAAATATGCTGGTCGGGCTGGTCATGTCCGGCAGGGCCTTCTCCGTACTTTTGGACGTCTTCTGCGAAGCAGCGAATAGCAATTTGGGTGAGTTGCTCCGCGTTCGCGGGGACAGCCTTTTTGAAAAAAACCATAGGACTCATGAGATCATCTCCAGTTCGTCTGACTACTTCGAAATTGGTGTGTGAATGATTAGCAAAATTCTCCTATATAGCAGACGGATGAACCCACAGAATGGTTACCCACTTATTTTTCTCATGATGCTCTCCAAAGGTCCCCTCTCGAACCAACGCCTCCATAAGAGCGAGAGCACAATGGAAAAGAGGAAGAATCCTACGGCGTAGAGCATCGCAAAAGCGAGCGTTTGATTTTCGAATCTGCCAATCAAGGCGAGGAGGCCGAGCCCGACAATGATATGACTGACGTAGTGTGTCAGTGTCAGCTGTCCGGTTTTTACCCATGTTTGCGTAAACCAGCTGTTTGCGAATTTTTCCGCAAAGCTGACGCACAGAAGGATAATGATGACAGCAGAGCTTGAGCTGGATAGCACATAAAACAGGTTGGGTGGAACTGGTTTCGTTCCCCATAAAAATAGGGCGATCTCGCTTCCGACGACCGGAGTAGAGAGCTTGATCAGCCCATACGATAAAACTTCCAAGCTGACAAACAGGGCAGTTGTCCAGCCCAACATTTTTTTGCGTACAGATCGATCAAGCAGGTTAAGTCGACCCAGCCACAAGCCGAGAAGAAAAAAGCACATCCAGGGAAATACCGGGTGATAGCCGTTGTACAGCAAGTTCCGCAAGAATCCCTCGACCGTCCAAAAATCAAGATACTCGATAAATGGTTGCCTCGGGTCCCACCCTTGCATATAGTTGAACGACAATTGTAGCGTTTGGGCTGTGAGCAGGATGCCGCTAAAAGCGAGAAGAAGCGTTTTCCCCGATACGACGAGGAGGAAGGAGGCGATGAGCATATAGACGCCGTAGTAATGCAGGATGTCGCCGCTCCAACTACCGAGATAGAGCAAGATTCCGGTCACGAATAAAAACAAGGAGCGCTTCCAAAGAATGTGACGGCTAGCCTGCAAGAGGGCCGGGTCGCCTGAGGTCCTCGCTTTTTTTGTCATATACGCAATTCCAATACCTGCTAAAACAACGAATACGGTAGATGCTCTGCCTTGAAACAAACTGGATAAAGCGATAAGCCAGTCAGGTCCGCTATGCTCTGCGTTCAAGATGACGACGTAATTGACGATCATCATGCCCAGCATGGCCCACGCCCTCGCAAAATCGAGACCAATGACTCTGGTAGAAGACACTTTCATCCGGGTTCTTTCCTCTCCACTTTTATTTACTTACCGGTAAGTAAAATATAATGGGGGTGATTGTAAATAGCAAGCCCTAAAATGTTGGAGATGGATAAGCACAACTGTCCTTTGCCCGGACACAGATGTCTCATACCTGTCTGGATTTGAGAAGGTGCAGTCTGCTTGTTTCGAATAAAAACCACGTGTGACAAGGGGGTACTCGGTTGGTACCCAACTTGCAAAGCTTTTTTCTGAATGCGGATGCAATTGCAGAGGAAGGGAGAGAATGGCTTGGATATGCGGGAAGTGGTTGCCATTGTAACGGGTGGTGCTTCCGGTTTGGGAGAAGCCGCTGTGAGGAATGTAGTTCAACACGGGGGAAGAGTAGCCATTCTTGATTTGACGGTAGAGAAGGGGCAAGCGCTGGCGAATGAGCTGGGGCGTGAAAATGCTTTGTTCGTGCATACGGATGTTATGAGTGAGGTGAGTGTACGGGATGCAATCGATCAGGCTGCTGGCACATTCGGTACGATTCATGCCGTGGTCAACTGTGCGGGAATCGGTTTGGCACAAAAAACACTGTCGCGAAGCGGTCCACATCCACTGGAATCCTTCAGCAAAGTCATTTCAGTCAATCTGATCGGTACTTTTAATGTCATTCGATTGGCGGTGGAGCAAATGGCAGGAAACGAGCCGAACCAGCAGGGGGAGCGGGGTGTCGTCATCAATACCGCATCGGTGGCGGCTTTTGAAGGGCAGGTAGGGCAGGTTGCCTATAGCGCCTCCAAAGGCGGAATCGTAAGCATGACCCTGCCCCTAGCAAGAGACCTGGCTTGGTATGGCATACGCGTAATGGCGATTGCTCCCGGTCTATTTGACACGCCGATGTTCGATCAGCTCCCGCGCTCGGAAAAAGCTGCGTTGGGTGCGACTGTTCCTTTTCCCGCTCGTATGGGAAATCCGCAAGAATACGGGATGCTCGTGAACAGCATCATCACCAATCCGATGTTGAATGGAGAAACGATCCGGCTGGATGGGGCAATCAGGATGGCACCGAAATAAGGGAAAACGTGTTGACATGAAAGTATGCAACACGTTTTCCTCGGCAGAGAGCCCCGCATGCTGGACGCTTTTTTTGCAAGAGGGCATATCGAAAAGTTCCGTTAATCAACAGGACTATTTTCAAGCAGTGAAATTTCTTGAGCTTTCAGTAGAGCTTGTGTGCGATTGGTGACACCGAGCTTGCCGTATATCCGATGCAAATACACCTTGACCGTCCCGAGCGTATTCCCTAGCTCATCGGCGATCATTTTGTTGGATGCTCCTTTGGCCAGCATGGAAAGGATAATCATTTCTTTTCCGGTTAGCGGCTCGATCAAAGGAGCTTTTCTTTTCTCCATTTTCTTAGGGAAAAGGGATAGCAGTTGATTGACATACGCAGCCGATACAGACGGACCAGGTTGTTGGGATCGTTTTCTCAATCGGAGCTGGTAATCGTGCAAGAGGTGAGACATCGCCGTTCCTTCGTCGAGAAAGCTACGGACGTAGCAGTTGTTTCCGCCAATCAAGAGCGCTTCGTGAAGGAAAGCCAGCGCTTCCTTTTTGTTGCCGCACTGCTGGTAGGCGAGGGCTTGCAGGATGGCGATGTCTACCTGACTGATTAATAGCTCCTCGCGAATACTGGATGGCTTTAGGATCGCTAACATACGCAAGGCTTCCTGTTCCTGCTGCTGGGCGAGCAGCAAACGGACATAGGTCAAAACCTCTAATTCTCTCTGAATGCTAGGCTGATTCAAAATGGAAGGGGGGAGCTTGGACAACTCCGTTTTCGCCAAATTGATGTCCCCTTCCTGGATCGCGATGTGTGCGAGAAATGCTTGTAATGGGTTGAACCAATACGAAGCCCCCCAGCTCGCGACCGTCTCTCGTGCCTCCGAAATGATTTTTCGTGCCGCAGCAAAATTTCCCTCCACCAGCTTGTGCTTGGCGTATGTCAGTGCATAGGGGACGAGCAGGCCAGGTATTTGCTTTTGCAAGGCAACGAAACGAACTCGCTGAAGATGATCGAGGCTTTCTTCCAGTCTGTTTTCCTCATACAGCCCCTCCGCCAACGCTTGAACGACGTACAGGTTGATCAAGGAATCCTTCCAACCATGTGCTTCGAGTATGCCGGAGAACTGCTTGCCGACAGCCTCTGTCTGATCGGACAGCATCCCCTTTAACCCGAATCGCGTACGCCGAATAAAGGGCTCTGTCGTGTTGTAATTAAAATGGTAAAACAACGGACTCTCAGGCAGCTCACCACTCAACTGTGATGAACTGGCAATCCAGCTCTCAAAATCTCCGGTTGCAAACACCAGATTCGCCCGCACAAAAAACAGCCCGCTCAAAAACTGTTGATGCTCCGTCGAGTCTTCCAGGCTTGCAACGCTTTGCTCCAATTGGGCGAGGGCAAGCTCTGCCCGATCCGTATAACCGCAAGCAACCGAGAGGAACACATAGATCAGGCGAAAAAGGGGTGAGAAATAGGTTGCGTGATCAGGGATGCTGTCCAGCGTTCTGAGAAAGCTGGAAAACTCGCCGCGTTGGAGCAGTACCGGAATATGTTGCTCCAATAAACTTACAGCCAACGTGTAATCGGCAGCGGCCATCGCATGATCGATCGCTTCGTCCATCATTCCGCGTTCCGCATAGCTCCCACTGGCTAGTCGGTGCAGCTCACGTGCTTCTCCGGGAGCTGTCTGCTCCAATTGACTGCGCAAAAAATCGGCAAACAAGTGATGGTACCGATACCACGTCCCGTAATCATCCAGCGGGATTAAGAAAATGTTTTGGCGGTGCAAGTGGGTCAGCATTTGTTGGCAATGGGTCAGTCCAGTCAGAGCGTGGCACACGTGAGCGTCCATTCTCGCCAGCACAGAGGTTTTGAGCAGGAAGCTGCGCTCCACTTCCGGAAGTCGCATGATCACTTCATGAAACAAATACTCCGAAATATTGCGATGAGAGCCGGTAAATCCGGCAAAAAATTGATCGTGGTTCTCCGTATTCACGAGTGAAATGGCAGCGAGCTGCAAGCCGGCGACCCAACCCTCCGTACTTTTCACGAGCTGTTCGATTTGCATTTCGGTCAGAGGTAAATCATGAACCTGCCGGTAAAAGCTGTCCGTCTCTTGATGACTGAAAAGAAATTGTCCCGCCTCAATGTGACATACTTCATGGCGGACGTTCCATTTGACTGTAGAAAAAGGCAGCGTGTTGCGACTGGCGATGTACAGATGGACGTGACTCGGGACATATTCCAGAAAATAAGCGAGACTGCTGTGAATCGTCTCATCCGAGATCACGTGGTAGTCATCGAGAATGATAGCAAGGGGCTGCGACGTAGCAGCGAGTTCATTGAGAAGGGAATCGATGAAGGTAAAGATCGAGGTATGACTGGTTGCTTTCATGGCTGGTTCCATTCGCTCGGAGAGTTCTGTGAAGGTAGATCCAGACAGCGTAAATACGATGTATCTCCAAAAGCGAATCAGGTCATTATCCATCTCATCGAGTGAGAGCCATACAGTGGTACCGCCGTACTGATGAGCCCATTGACTGAGCAAGGTCGTTTTTCCATACCCGGCTGGGGCGTATAACGTGGTTAGTCGGCATTGCAGACCAGCGTCCATTTTTTGCAGCAGTCGGCTCCTGTGAACGCTATTCGACCGAGCGGCGGGCATTGCTGTTTTGGTTTTCAGCATAATGGAATGATGGAGCATGTTTTTACCGTCCTATGTATTAGAATCTTATGTGTCCATTATACTTGTTATCGGCAAAAATCGACATTTGGAAAATAGTGGAATATTTTAACTCGAGTAGCAGGCGCCCCAAACCGCCATCTTCTGCATGCCCGTCACTTTTCGGCGAGAAATTTCCACGGAAGCCAGACATGCTTCAACAGGCTTCACATCCCACGCCTTCTAGAATGGAAGCAAAAAAGAGAGATGGGCTGAGGGCATGAAGATAGGACGATGGAAACACGCCGTAATCGTGGTAGCTGCAGTGATGCTCTGTGTTGCGATGGGAACGGAATCTGCTGCTGTCCAGGCGAGCAGCGAAGGAGATATGCAGGACCAGGATTCCATTCAGGTAGTGTTTGTCGGGGATATGATTTTGGATAAGAGCGTCGGGAATCAGATCGCGCGGTACGGCGTAGATTATCCGTTTCAAAAAACAGCGGATTTTCTCAATCAGGCAGACTTGACGATTGGCAATCTGGAGACACCAGTCAGTACGCGAGGACGTCCGGAGAAAAAGGAATATACCTATCGTGCGAAGCCAGAGTCATTGAAGGGACTCGTGAACGCGGGCTTCGACGTGGTCAATCTGGCGAATAATCATTCGCTCGATTACGGAATGGACGCGCTCTCTGACACGATGGTGCATTTGAAAAAGGCGAAGATCGGTTACGTGGGGGCGGGGAAAAACGAGGAAGAAGCATTCGCTCCCTACATCCAAACGATTAAGGGGAAACGCGTGGCAGTCATCGGGATCAGCCGTGTCCTTCCAAATGAGCGTTGGTATGCCCGAAAAAACAAGCCAGGTCTCGCACATGCCTATTCGTATGAGCCGATGCTGTCCTATGTAAAAAAGGCAGTGGCGGAGTCAGACATTACAATTGCGGTCATGCACTGGAATCGGGAATATAAGGATTATCCAGAACCATATGCGCGTGAGATGGCGAAAAAGCTGATCGACAGCGGTGTGGATGCCATTGTCGGGTCGCACAGCCATTCGATCATGGGCGTTGAGTTTTATAAAAAGGTGCCGATCTACTACAGCGTAGGGAATTTTGTGTTTACCACCTCGCGCAATCCGAAAGGTCGCGAAGCCGTGATGGTCCAACTGACGTTTTCAAAAGACGGGAGCAAGAGCCGCGTGATCCCGGTGAAGCTCACAAACGGTCAGCCTGCTCCGATGGACGAGAAAAACAAAAAGAGGATTATCGACAAGCTCAACCGCATTTCCTATGGAGCGAGCATAGACGAAAAGGGAGAAGTAAGCGAGTCTAAGCCCCGATAGCGAGTCGCCGCATCATTTCTCTTCGTGTGAAACCATACTGTTCGTTCGTATAGGCTATGAGCATCCCCAGTACCGAGTATCATGCTCGTATGTATAATGAATCATAACCGGAGCGAATAGGTAAGCAACTAAAGGAGATCCATACGTAATGAAATCAGACCGTATAAAGTTCCCGGCGGGATTTTTGGCGGGATTACAACGACTAGGGATTGCCCCCCACGACCTAGCTCACAAAGCGCGCGTGCCGCTCGCGATTCTTACAGAACCAGCTGTCGTCACCACTGCCCAATATTTCAGAATCTGGCAAGCGTACTCCGATCTAGTTGGTGACTCGGCTATCGGAATCATCAAGCTTTCAACCACCTTTGAAACAGCACAATACCCACCGGCCGTTTTAGCGACCTACCATGCTCGTGACTATCGCGACGCTCTTAATCGAATGGCCCGGTACAAACAACTGTGCCCTCCGGAAAGTTTGCGCATAACAGAGGAGGGCGAGCGCTGTACAATCGAATTGGAGTGGATGCAGAGCGAGCAACCCGGACCACCAGTGCTGGTAGGAACCACGCTAGCCTTTCTTCTAGAGCTTGGGCGACGGGGCACGGGCAAGCCTTTAACTGCACAGTCCGTGGAATTTTCTCAATCGATGGGGGATGTAGCTGCCCTTGAAGCTTACTTCGGTTGCCCTGTCCGGATTGGTGCCACCGATAACCGATTAACACTCCATCGACGTGATTTGGACCGCCTCTTTCTTTCGTACAACAAAGAATTGCTGGAGATTTTGACGCCTGTATTGGACCGATCATTGGATGAACAGGGCAGTCGTTCAATTGCTGAGATGGTCAAGTGGATTTTGAAGCGAAGTCTAACCTGCGGCCGCCTTGATATTCGAGCTGTTGCGAGCGAGCTGGGCATGAGCGATCGTACCTTGCAGCGCCGTCTTACTGATGAATGCACAACGTTCAAGCAACTGTTGACACAGGCTCGACATGAACAGGCACGAGAATACTTGGCCGATCCCAAGCTCGATATAAAAGAAGTGGCTTTCTTAGTTGGATATGAAGATCAGAACTCGTTTTATCGGGCCTTCCGCCTTTGGGAAGGAGATACACCTTCAAATTGGCGTTCCAAGCAGGGCTAGTATTTTCCCGGTCTCCATATTTGGCGGGTTAAGCAAGAAATTTGGCGTTGTACACTAGTTACCCAACGATCCAGACAAAGTACGATAATCTCTATCCGGAGCACAAGGATGTTCCAAGATGAACTTCTAGTCAGGTTGCCGTGAATGACAACAAAGGAGAATAGTGTTATGGATATGGGATTAAGGAACAAAACTGCTTTCGTAACTGGATCGACGAGAGGGATTGGGAAAGCAATTGCCATTGAGCTTGCCAGAGAGGGCGTCAATGTCCTCGTAAATGGACGGAATGATGGAGAGGTAGAAAGGACCATAAATGAATTGAAGGCGCAATTCCCGGATACTTCTCCTCAGAATGCTACGGCCGATATTGTGGATAGGCAGCAAAGAGAAGCTTTATTTGAGCAATATCCCCATGTGGATATTCTCGTTAACAATATGGGTATTTATGAAATCATGTCCTATGAAGACGTTGACGATGAAGTATGGGAAAAATATTTCCGAACAAATGTCCTTGCCGCTAATGGATTATCTAAATTTTATTTACCTAACATGTTGAAGAACAATTATGGACGAATAATCTTTATAGCAAGTGAAGAAGCGATCATGCCCTCAGGGCAAATGCCTCAGTATTGCATGACGAAATCTATGCTATTATCACTGTCAAAAAGCTTGTCTAAACTAACGCTAGGAACAGAAGTTACCTCCAACACAATCATGCCAGGACCAACACTTTCCGAAAATGTATATCAAATCATTGATGGTTTGTTTCCTGATGATATGGCATTTTCGGAAAAAGAGAATCAATTTATGGCTGCACACCTGCCCCAATCCGAATTACAGCGATTTATCAAGCCTTTTGAAATAGGCAGGCTGGCAGCATTTCTATCCAGCCCTTATGCAACCGCATTTAAAGGTTCACCAATTCGCATGGACGGGGGCATGGTACCAACTATTTTTTAATAGAAATTTCACTTCGACAATTATTGGTGTAACAATTGCGTGGTTCCTTCTTGATGAGGGCAACACAGTAACTTTATGAAGCCCAATCCAGTCGAACACTTCATTTTCGTGTTTTGACTGGATTTTTTCATGGCAGGATGAATAGCCAAGATGGAGACAGGAATCGTTCTGTTAGCAGAAACAGCGACTATGCTGTGCAAAGAAAAAAAGAGCAGTGGCGGATGATTGAATGGACGTAAGGAAATGAATAGGTAGACGCTTATCTTCACGAAAAGGAGTGGTTGTCAGTGCAAGCCATCACAACGTTTTTCATGTTCCATGGAAAAGCAGAAGAAGCGATGAAGTTTTACACTTCCATTTTTGAGCGATCCGAAATCAAGCAGGTGATGCATCACGAGAATGGACAAGTCCTGCACGCTACCTTTACATTAAAAGACCAGACCTTCATGTGCATCGACAATACGAACGGTGACTATCATGCCTTTACTCCTGCGATTTCGTTGTTTGTTGACTGCGATACGGAGGAAGAGGTTGACCGGGTTTTTGGACAGCTTTCCTCGGATGGACAAGTACTCATGCCGCTCGGACAATTGCCGTTCAGTGAAAAGTTCGGCTGGGTTCAAGATCGTTACGGAATATCATGGCAGATTAATTTACCGAAAAAATGATATTTGAAAAGCCGGTACACCTCTTGGTACCGGCTAACTTTTTGCCTTTTTATCGTTGCTGTAGTGGGGGAAGAAGCGAATTTCCAGTCTACGCTGGGGCGGGCTCCAGAGGCGCTTGGACTGGAAATTCCTACGTAGCTTTTCGTTAGTTCATTGAAAGTGATTCTAAGCTGTTTTGGTCCAAAGGAATTAGTCTTTCAGAAGCTTTCCCTGCGTTAACTTGCAAAACGTTTTAAGCACACGAAGGAATCCACAGCTGTCCGGAAGCCCTGTCACATGTTTGGAAGGAGACCGCCCGAACGTAGAGAGGATACAGGCGACTGGAAAACATGTGGCAGGGCTTCTCCCGACCACAACAGACGGAATATAGTGTCTTTTTGTCTACATCGTCATCAACTGACGAAAACTACGACGATAGCTCCACAGCAAATACACTTCCAAAACCGCGACAATCAATCCCATAACGAGCATGTCGGGATCGACAAACAGGTGGAACGTCAAGATGTTGACAGCAAGCGGAGCGGTGGCGGTTAGCGCCAGTGGGACGAAGCGGTTGGTCAGGAATAGCAATCCACAGATGATTTCGACGGTTTTGACCAAAACCAGTAGGTACCCTTGTAAAAGCTCCATAGCAGCAGGACTGGTTGGGAAGATAGGCTCGAATCCAACCAAGACCATGTAACCATTCACACCTGCT
Organism: Brevibacillus sp. AG162; assembly: GCF_006715575.1. NCBI lineage: Bacteria > Bacillati > Bacillota > Bacilli > Caryophanales > Paenibacillaceae > Brevibacillus > Brevibacillus sp. AG162. The sequence goes on along the minus strand of NZ_VFNO01000013.1, from coordinate 66,339 downwards.
CCAAGCAAAATCAATCCAAGGATGATACGGGCGAATACGGGGAAAGTCCGTGTCATCAGGCATCACTTCCTTGTGGTGGAATATGGATGATGAAGTCTTCGAGGAAAGTATAACTCCACTTTGACCACCTGGTCAATATGCGTTATGATAGGGAAAAGAAGATCGGAGAGAGAAGGTGACGGACATAAAAGGAATCTGGCAGGATGAAACACTGGAGCCGAACAAGCGAAAGCTGCTGGAAGCGGCTCTTGTTGAATTTTCCGCGAAAGGCTATGAACGAGGCTCCACCAATCAAATGGTCCAGAACGCAGGCGTATCAAAGGGGATGCTGTTCCACTTTTTCGGGAATAAAAAGGGACTGTTTCTGGCGATTGTTGATGCTTGTATCGAACATTTTTTTGTCTATATACAGGCGCGAATGGAAGCGGCACCGCAAGATTTTTTTGCACGATTTCTTCATGTTAATCAAGCAAAAATGGCGCTCTTTGCCGAGGAACCAGCTATTTATCAAATGGCAGTTGCGACCTTTTTCGACTATCCCGAGGAATGCCGGACTGAGATCGAAGACAGGGAGGTCCAGTTCAATGCGCGATATCTTCCCTTGTTTCTGGAGCAAGTCGATACGTCATTGATCAAAGCGCAGTTCGATCCACAGAAGGCGCTGCATTTTTTGCTGTCGGCTGTAGAGGCATTGACGCAAAAGTACGTCCGCGAAAACTACGAGGCTAGCGATAAAGGCTTCGAGCATGTCCAATCCTTTTTTGCGGAATTAGAATCGTACATGGATATGATGAAGGTAGGGCTGTACAGATAATCAGACAGTGGAGCATAAAGGGGGAAAAAATAATGGATGAGAAATGGACACGCCTGGTACATAACATGAATCCGTCAGCCAAGCTCCTTCGTGCTTGGGAGCTAAAAGGCGGGATTTCTGCACAGGTCACCGCGCTAGAAATAGAGAGCCCTGACGGCACGAAGAAAAAAGTAGTTGTCCGCGAGCACGGTCAGGCTGACCTCAAGCGAAATCCGCAGATCGCATCAGATGAATTCAAACTTTTGCAAATACTGAAGTCCGCTGGCTTGCCGACTCCAACGCCCTATCATCTCGAAGCATCCAGCGATATTTTCCCCACGCCGTGCCTTGTCATCGAATTCATAGAAGGACAGACAGTCACCGCGCCAGCCGACTTGTCCAGCTTTCTGCAACAAGCAGCTATCGTGCTGACTCGCATCCATTCGGTAGACGCTTATAGGCTGGCGGGCACTTATTTGCCGAAACAAGAAGAAGCGATAACGGAAAAGCTCCACAAAAAACCTGCGATCCTGGACAAATCATTGGATGAGGAACTGATTCGCGAAGTGCTGGAGTCCGTTTGGCCGCTGCCCCAAGCAAATGCAGCATCGCTTTTGCATGGGGATTTCTGGCCGGGAAATACGATGTGGAAGGAAGAAAAACTGGCTGCTGTCATCGATTGGGAGGACGCTGCGATCGGTGACCCCTTATCTGATCTCGGCAATGCCAGACTGGAGATTTTGTGGGCGTTTGGCGTGGAGGCCATGCATGCGTTTACGCTTCACTATCAGTCTGTCAAGAAGACACTCGATTATACCCAGCTCCCGTACTGGGATTTGTGTGCGGCACTTCGGCCAGCTTCGAATCTATCTGATTGGGGATTGGAAAAAAAGATAGAGAAAACCATGCGCGAGCGACATTCTCTATTCGTGATGCAGGCGTGTGAGAAACTAGGCATTCCGTATAAAAGACATGCCACTTGTGAGAGCCTCGAATAATCGAGGCTTTTTTTATTTGGAAAAAACTGTTGACCGATCCGGTATCGATACCTATAATCTAATTCATAGTAAACAGGTAAGAATTATAAGTTATTATCTTTTGATCCGACCGGACCACCGGAGGAGCTGGTTTCACTGAGTGAGTGGATATGAAGGAGGATCACCATGAAAAAAAGGCTTTCGCAAATCATTTCAACTTTGCTGCTAGGGACGCTACTGGTCACAGGTTGCAGCTCCGAAGGCAGTGCGCCGGCTACCTCGACACAAACGGCGACTCCGTCAACAGAAGCATCAGCACCTGCTGCCAGCAAGGTGCAAGACATAAAAGACGGCATCAACTTGGCTACGGATTTATCCAAGCTGCCGGAAGCAGCCGCCAAAAGGACCGATACATTCATTGCGGGACTGACGGAGCCAGGCGGCGTGTTTAACCCGTTTTTTTACCACAACGGCTACGATGGCAACGTTTCCTCAGCGATCTTCGAATCATTGGTGGATGTCGATGCGACAGGAAAGCCAGTACCCAAGCTCGCGGAAAAATGGGACGTATCTCCTGACCAGCTCACGTATACGTTCCATCTGAGACCGAATCTGAAATTCAGTGATGGTTCACCGCTGACGGCAGAGGATGTAGCCTTTACACTGACGATTCTGCACGACAAAACGTACGACGGCGAAACAGACATTTTCGTAGCAAGTATCAAGGGTGGACGTGAATACAAGGAAGGCAAAGCGAACACCATCGAAGGGATCAAGGTGATTGATCCACAGACGATCCAGATCACGACGGAGAAAGTCAACGCCAAGTCTCTCGTCCTGTTAGGCGGGCAGGTGCTCTCCAAGGCGTACTACGGCAAGGAGTACAAACCAGGCAATCTGGAGTATCTCCGCACCTTGCACGGCAAGCCATTGGGAGCAGGACCTTACAAATTCGAGGCGTACATTCCTGGTCAAGAAGTCCGCTATCTCGCAAACGAGCACTATTATGCGGGCAAGCCGCAAGTCGAGCACTTTATCTACAAGACGACCGAGGGCGACGCTCTGCAGTTTATCCAGACAGGGGAAATGGACTACAACTCCTTTACCGTCAACTCGGATAACATTGAACAGCTGCAAGAGCTGGGATACGTGAATATCAATCTGTACACATCCAGCGCCTATTCGTATATCAAGTTCAATCATTCCAAGCCATTTTTCAAAGACAAGCGCGTCCGCCAAGCCTTCATCTACGGACTGGATCGCCAAAAGATTCTGGACCTGACCTACCAAGGATACGCGCAAGTCGCCAATGTACCGATCAGCCCTGTTTCGTGGGCATATACGGAGGATGTCAATCCATACGCCTACAATCCGGAAAAGGCGAAGCAGCTCCTGGATGAAGCGGGCTGGAAGCCAGGCGCGGACGGTATCCGTGAAAAAGACGGACAAAAGCTGATCGTGCATTACTACACGACCAAAGGAAAGCTGGGAGAGGTTCTGATCCCGATTGCCAAAGAAAACTACAAAGAGCTGGGCATCCAGTTTGAAGCGGAAATGATGGACTACAACGCCGTATTGGCACGGACGGAAAAAGGCGATCACGACCTCGCCTCGTTCTCGACCACGATGCTGATCGATCCAGATGACGGTGTAGACGCCTTCTCGACGAAAAAGGGCAAGAGCGGATTTACGGGAACGAATGGCTACTCCAATGCCAAAGTAGACGAATTGCTGGAAGCAGGTCTATCTACGCTGGACATCGAGAAGCGCAAAGCGATCTACAAAGACCTGTATAAAGAGCTGAGCGATGACCCACCGTACATCTTCCTCGGCTACCGCAAAATTTTGTCTGCGCACAACGGCAAGATCAAGGGCTTGGAGCCGAATCCGTTCACGGGTATTTCGACCAGCCTGCCTGGCATCAAAATTGAGTAGCAGGTCGAGTAACTGACTCACGAATATTGTGCCCGGCCCTGGGGCTGGGCTTTCTTTTTTTCCCCAAGCATGAAAGGAGGCCAACGATGACGTCCTACTTCCTGAAGAGGGTCTTTTACATGGCGTTGACGCTCTTCGGCGCATCCATTTTGATTTTTTTCCTGTATGCCTTAACGCCTGGTGATTTCGTTGATACGAGCCCCAAGCTGACAGCCGAACGAAAGCTGGAGCTAAAAGCGATGTACGGACTGGATAAGCCTGTTGTCGAACGATATTTCATCTGGATGAAAAACGCCCTCCAAGGCGATTTTGGCTATTCCTTGCAATACCAGCAGCCGGTGATGTCGCTGTTGAACGATTATATCTGGAATTCGTTTTTGCTGGCGATTACCTCTACCTTTTTTACGTGGCTGATTGCGATCTCAATCGGCGTTCTGTCTGCTGCGAGGCAGCATTCCTGGTTCGATGCGCTCGTGACGATCGGTGTTTTTGCTGCGATGTCGTTGCCTGTCTTCTTCGTCGGGCTGCTGTTTATCAAGATGTTTGCCGTTGATGCCAAGCTGTTTCCCGCAGGGGGCATGATGACGATCGGCAGCAAGGAAACAGGGCTCGCCTATGCGTGGGACGTGGCCCAGCATATGTTTTTGCCTGTGACGGTGCTGACTTTGTTGAGCGTGGGGACGCTGACTCGCTATTTTCGAACGAACATGCTGGAGGTCATTCAACAAGACTTCGTGCGCACGGCCCGGGCAAAAGGATTGAAGGAAAAAGTAGTCCTGCACAAGCACGCGCTGCGCAATGCGCTCCTGCCGGCCATTACACTGCTGGGCTTTGAGCTGCCAGCATTGTTCGGTGGGGCGATCATCACGGAAAAAATCTTTAACTGGCCCGGTGTCGGACAGTTGTACATGCAGGCGTTTTCTGTACGGGACTACCCGCTCTTGATGGGCTTTACGATGTTCCTGGCGATTCTCACCGTCATCGGAAACTTATCTGCTGATTTGCTGTACAGAGTGGCTGACCCGCGGGTTCGGTTGAAATAGGAGGGAAAACCGATGGCATCAACGGTAAGTGAAGTAGCGGAGGTGACGAGACCGGAGCAGGTAGCGTTGCGTTCTTCTTTGTGGCACGAGGCGTTTATGCGACTGAAAAAGAAGCGTCTGGCCATGTTTGGACTTGTGTTTTTACTCGTCATGGCAGCGGTATGCTTCATCGGTCCGTTTTTTTCTCCGTACGCATCCGGCAAGATTAATACGGCCATGATCAACAAGCCGCCAAGCTTCTCTCATTGGCTCGGGACGGACAGTTTGGGCAGAGACATTTTGACGCGGTTGATGCAGGCTGGCCGAATCTCATTGACAGTCGGCATCGCTTCCATGGTGCTCTCCGTTTCCATTGGCGCCCTTCTCGGTGCACTGGCTGGCTTTTACCGCGGGTGGGTCGATCAAGTGATCATGCGTGTAGCAGACGTGCTTATGACCATTCCTGGTCTGCCGCTTTTGTTTATTATGGGCGCAGTCCTCTCCGAGTGGAAAATCCCGACCGACTACCGCATTTACATCGTCATGGTCATGCTGAGCCTGATCGGCTGGCCCGGCTTGGCCCGAATGGTCCGTAGCCAGATGCTCACTCTGCGCGAAAGTGAATTCATGCAAGCAGCAGAAGTACTCGGTCTGCGCGACAGACGCAAGCTCTTCTTCCATTTGCTGCCCAATCTGACCCCACTCTTGATTGTCGTTGCCACCTTGAACGTCGGTGGTGCCATCCTGAGTGAATCCGTATTATCGTACTTCGGCCTCGGTGTCGTTCCGCCAACGCCAACATGGGGCAACATGATGGATGCAGCGAATACCTTGATCGATTTTCAGAAAAGACCGTGGCTGTGGGTACCTCCTGGGATTGCTATTTTTGCTACCGTGATCTCGATTAATTTGTTGGGAGATGGGCTGCGGGATGCTTTGGACCCGAAGCAGAAGCGTTGATGAGTTTTTGATATCACCATCGTGAACCAACTTTCACAATAAAGCAGCGTAGGGAGAAGTGATTTCCAGTCCAAGCGCCTCTGGAGCCCGCCCTAGCGTAGAGAAAAATGGCGGGGAATTTAAGCTTCACTTATGAAATACTTCATTGAAACTTCTACGTTTGAAGCGCTCCCGCCATTTTTCTCGAAGCGGACAGTCATGACCCCTTGCGGGGCGTAGGCCGAAGCGTAGACTGGAAATCACTTCTCCCCCTCCACTACAGCTCCTTCTATACACGAAAAGGCAGGTGAGCCAAGCATGAATGCTTTAGTCGACATCCAAAATCTAAGCACGCACTTCAAGTCCGAACAAGGCGTGGTCAAAGCAGTCGATGCCCTCGATCTGCGCATCCATGAAGGAGAGACCGTATGCATCGTAGGCGAGTCAGGCTGCGGCAAAAGCGCGGCAGCCATGTCATTGATGAGACTAATCCCAGAGGCGGTAGGCAGTATCGTTTCGGGTGAGATATGGTTTGCAGGCCGTGATCTGCGAAAAGTCAGCAAAGAAGAAATGCGAAAGCTTCGGGGCAACGAGCTGGCAATGATTTTTCAGGAGCCGATGTCGTCTCTCAATCCCGTACTGACCATCGGTGAGCAGATCATGGAGCCGATCATGGAGCATCAAGGCCTAAGCAAAAAAGCAGCCCAAGCGAGAGCCGTTGAGTTGATCGAGCTGGTCGGAATCCCGCGGGCAAAAGAAATCGCCAAATCGTACCCCCATGAATTGAGCGGGGGCATGCTGCAACGCATTATGATTGCCATCGCAATATCCTGCAATCCTCGCCTGTTGATCGCCGATGAGCCGACGACTGCTTTGGATGTGACCATTCAGGCGCAAATTCTCGATCTGCTGCGCAAAATCAAGGACGAAGCCCAAACAGCGATTCTTTTTATCACGCATGATCTGGGTGTCGTAGCGGAAATGGCCGATCATGTGGTCGTGATGTACGCAGGGAAAGTGGTAGAGGTATCTCCTGTCGTCGAGCTGTTCGAGGAGCCGAAGCATCCATATACACAAGGCTTGCTTCGCTCCAAGCCTGTGTTGAATCAACGTAGAGCCAAACTGTATTCCATCCCTGGTCAAGTACCGAATCCGACGACACTCGGTGAATCCTGCTATTTTCTTGACCGATGCGATCAGTGCTTGGACATTTGCCGGGTGAAACAGCCGCCTTTGCGTGATGGGGGAGACGGCAGAAAGGTCGCATGCTGGCTGTATGAGGAGGAGATCGCCCGTGGACAGTAATTTGCTGGAAGTGCGCCGATTGAAAAAATATTACCCGATTACCGGAGGGCTTCTGGGCAGGACGATCGGTCATGTAAAAGCGGTAGATAACGTAAGCTTTTCCATCCGAAAAGGAGAGACGTTCGGGCTGGTTGGGGAATCCGGCAGCGGGAAAAGCACGACAGGTCGCACCATCCTGCGCCTTTTGGAAAAGACAGAGGGAGAAGTCTGCTTCCAGGGTATCGATGTGCACGCGTTGAATCGTCATGAGCTCCGAGCTTTGCGCCCGCAGATGCAATATATTTTTCAAGACCCGTACAGCTCGCTGAATCCGCGTGTCAGAATCGGAGAAGCACTGGGGGAAGCGCTGCTTGATCATGGGCTGCTCCCACAAACGGAGGTCAGAGAAAGAGTCTTAGAGGTCATGGCTTTATGTGGATTGGCGCCGTATCATGTCGATCGGTATCCGCATGAGTTCTCGGGCGGTCAGCGACAACGGATCGGTATCGCACGGGCCATCATGCTGAACCCTGATTTTATCGTCGCGGATGAGCCAGTATCTGCTCTGGATGTGTCGATCCAAGCCCAAATCATCAATTTGTTTGCAGAGTTGCAGGAGCAAAGGAAGCTGACGTACTTATTTATTTCGCATGATTTGAGCGTCGTGGAGCATCTGTGCACGAGGATCGGCGTCATGTATTTGGGGTCATTGCTGGAGCTGGCACCTCGGGATGAATTGTTTTCGGAGCCGCTTCATCCGTACACCAAAGCATTGCTCTCCTCTGTCCCTCTCCCGATCCCAAAGAAAAAGCGTGAACGCATCGTCCTGCAGGGAGACATGCCAAGTCCGACGAATCCTCCGGCAGGGTGCAAATTCCACACGCGCTGCCCGTATGTGAAAGACATTTGCCGACAGGAAGTGCCTGCTTTTCGCGAAGTTAGCACCGACAGATTTGTCGCCTGTCATTTGGTGTAACGGGAATCAATGGGGGAACGAAGGACTGCACGGGGCATTGACCGATAGCAGAGTCGTATGGTAAAATTTTCATATCATAGTAAATGCATCGGTTTTTAAATAATTAGCTGATCGGTCGACCGAAAGCTCCCGCGAGGACAAAGACAACCAAGCTGTCTAGTTGCGCAGGGAGCTTTCCGTCAATCGAAGGAAATGAATCATATACAAGAATTTTGGCGAAACAGGAGGGTGGTCCCCATGGCAAAAAATGAGATTTCCCTAGACGATCTCTTATTGGAGAAAATCGCGCGCGCACTGGACGGTCTGGAATACGGCTCCATACATATTGTGGTTCACGATTCACAGGTCGTTCAGATTGAACGGACGGAAAAATACAGACTCCCGGCGGAAAAGCCTGAGACAAAGATTTCGCAAGCGCGCACCGGAAAATAGAAATAGGCGTGGAAAAAAGAGAGGAGGAAGGACTATGGCAGGCGTTCTCGTGGTAGGAGGAGATCGGGTAGCAGAAATCGAGAGCTTGTTGCAGAACAAAGGGTTCCAGAATGTCTATCACGTATCAGGTCGCAAAAAATCCGATGTGAAGGCGACGATTCCTTCTGATACGGAGCTTGTTCTTGTCTTTATTAACTTCGTGAGTCACAGCTTGAGTAAAAATATGAAGAAGCTGGCGAAGCAAAAGCACGTCCCGATCGTTTTTTGCCGACGATCATGTGATGCGGTAGCCATGTATGAACCAGCGATAAGCTAGAGAGGACAGCCTCAATATGCGCGGATGAATAGAAGTATTCAAGGATGAATACTTCTTTTTTGCGTGACAGAGACTACTGGTAGAAACTTGTCGGACCAAACCGGGTAAAAGTATTCAGCACTGAATAATCTCACCAAAAGAACAACGGAAAACACGAATGGCATAAAATTTGCAGAATATTTATTCAATATTCGGTAATCCGATTCAAACAGGGGGGTACAGCATGAAAAGACCAGTTGTCATGACAAGTCTCTTCGTATTGCTTACGGGACTATTTGCAGGCTGTAGCAGCGGCAATACACCGACTCAAACCGCACCAGACAACCAGCAGCAACCAGCGCCAGCACAGCAGGCAACTGTGCAGCCTGCGGCAGAGCAGACCTTGCGAATGAATGCCGCCGAGCCTGAAACACTTGATTCAGGCATGTCCAACGACGTGATTTCCGGTGCCTTCATCCGTTCGCTGTACGACGGGCTCGTTCGATTGGACAAGGATGGCAAGCCAGTCAATTCCGTTGCATCCGACATTCAAGTATCTAAGGACAAAAAGGTGTATACCTTTACTTTGCGCGATAGCAAGTGGAGCAATGGCGACCCGGTTACGGCTCAAGACTTCGCCTTTGGCTGGATGCGCGTGCTCAATCCGAAGACAGCCAGCGGCTCCGCCTACAAATACTATCCGATCAAAAATGCCCGAGCCTTTTACGAAGGAAAGGCGAAAGCGGAGGATGTCGGCATCAAGGTCGTCAATGACAAGACACTGCAAGTCACCTTGGAAAACCCTACCCCTTACTTCCTGACACTTGCGACCTTTTACTATCCGGTCAATCAAAAGGTGGTAGAAGCCAATCCCGATTGGGCGAAAAAGCCCGCGTCCATCGTGACCAATGGGCCGTTCAAGCTGGTGAATTGGGAGCATAAAAACAAGATTGAGCTGGCCAAGAACGAGCACTATTGGGACAAGGACGTCGTGAAGTTTAACGAAATCGAGTTTTCCATGATAGAGGATACGAATACCGAGCTGGAGCTGTTCAATAGCGGTGAGCTGGATTGGGCTGGCGGCCCGATTAGCGGACTGCCTGCGGATGCCATTGGACCGTTGCGCGACGAAGGCAAGCTGCAAACCATGCAACGTGCCACCAACTACTATCTCTTGTTCCAGACGGAAAAGCCGCCATTTACGAACAGCAAAATCCGCAAAGCGTTTGCCTACGCGATCAACCGCAGTGACATCGCAGAAAACATCGGTCAAGCCGGACAGACTCCCTTGATGGGCTTTGTCCCGCTTTCCGCCTCCCTGAAGCCGGAAGGATATTTCAAGGATAACGACGTGGAGACGGCGAAACAGTTATTGGCAGAAGGAATGAAGGAGATGGGCATCACCAAGCTGCCCGAAATCACCTATCTTTACAATACGTCCGACCTCAACAAGAAGATTGCCGAAGCGTTGCAGGCTCAATGGAAGCAATCTCTCGGTGTGGACGTCAAGCTGATCAATAAAGAATTGAAGGTCATGTTTGATGATCAGGAGCAAGGGAAGTACATGATTTCCCGAACAGGCTGGACGGGAGATTACAATGACTCCGTCAACTTCCTGGAGCTGATGATGGAGAAGTACAGCTCCAATAACTCTACCTTCTGGTTTAGCGAGAAATACGTAGAGCTGGTGAAAAAGGCGTACGCCGAGCCAGATGAGGCCAAGCGCAATCAGTATCTGGTCGAAGCGGAGAGCATCCTGATGGAAGAAATGCCGGTCACAGGTGTCTATTCCAGCGTGAATTCATGGGTACAAAATGAAAAGGTAAAAGGTATCACGGTCGATCCTTTAGGGTACATCGACTTCAAGTGGGGATACAAAGAACAATAGCGCGTCAAAGGAAATGGCCGACACGAAAATCCATGTGTGGGCCGTTTCACAAGCGATGGGGGAGGAATTTTCATGACATGGCAGCAAGCAGTAGAGAACGTGCTTAAGGAAGCTCCCGGTATTTATGGGATCGCAGCTGTACATCTGGAAACAGGAGAGACAGTAGGGCATCTGGATGAAGAGTTGTTTCAACTGGCAAGTACATTCAAAATTCCGATCATGGTCACCTTGATGCGCGAGGTGGAAGCAGGACAAATCCGCCTCGACCAGCGGGTAACACTGAAATGGGAGGATCGCGTGCCGGGGTCAGGCATTTTGCAAGAGCTGGATGCTGGAGCGGCCTTAACAGTCAAAGACTTGGCGACACTGATGACGATTGTCAGCGATAACTACGCGACAGACCAAATCCTCGAGCTGATCGGCGGTATCGACAAGGTGAATGAGCACATGCACGAACTGGGTCTTTCGCAGATTCATTTGCGTCATAATTGCTGGGTGCTTCTCAACCACTGTGTAGGTATGAACGAGCCCACACCTTCTCAGGAAGGATTCGATGAGTTCATGCGACGGGAAGAGTCAGGCAATTACGAATTGATCCACGATGTTTCGATGCCTACCCGTGATAATAACGTAGCCACACCAGCCGAGCTGAACCGTCTGCTAATCATGATTGCGCGAAAAGAAATTCTCACGGAAGCCTCCTGCGAGCTGATGCTGGACATCATGCGACGTCAGCATTACAACAGCCGTCTGCCGTACTTGCTGCCAGAAGGAACAAAGGTCGCTCATAAGACAGGAACCGTCAATGATGTCGTCAACGATGCTGGCATCATTTATTTGCCCGAAGGAAAAGGGATGATTGCAATCACGGCACTATCACGCGGTGTGACTGACAAAGAAGCCGCAGAGCTAACCATCGCCCGTGTTGCAAAAGCGATTTATGAGCAAGCGATGGGGAGTTGATAAAAATGACGGCATGGAAGGAACAGTTCCAGGCGTATGCACAGCAGCTGCTGGACGAGGCGAAGGCTCCGGGTGCAGCTATTGCGGTTGCACGTGATGGTGAGCTTTTGTACGAGGGGACGTTCGGTTTTCGTGACAGAGAACAGCAACTGCCACTTTCCCGCGACACCGTTTTTGGCATCGCATCCATCACCAAATCGTTTACCTGCGTTGCGATCATGCAGCTGCAGGAGGCAGGAAAGCTGTCTGTCCACGATCCGGTTGTGAAATATTTGCCTGAGTTTCGGGCGGGCGACCACGAGCTGACAGCGCGCATGACGATTCATCACTTCATGACACATACGCCTGGAATAGCGCCCATGCCTTACTTAGACGGCGCAATGAGGCGGAGTATGGAGAATGATCCTGCTGTCATTGGAACCAAGGCAGAGGAAGAACTGAAGACAGTGCCTTACTTGGATACGTACGAAGAAGTCATGGAAGCCATTGCTGGATTCGAAGGGAAGCCGCTCTCAGAGCCAGGGGGTGCCTTTAGCTACAACAACGATGCGTACGGGCTTTTGGGGGCGATCATTGAACGGGTCAGCAACCAGACGTATGAAAACTACGTTGCGAAGCATATTTTGCAGCCGCTGGGTATGGACAGAACCGTTTTCTTCGTAGATGAATTGGCTGACAAAGATGACGTCACGATTTTGTATACCAACAAAAAAATCGAGGACGAAAACGAAATCATTGCAGCACCCATCTGGCACGATGCCCCGGCGATGCGAGCAGCCGGTTTCCTCAAATCAACTGTAAATGACCTGCTCGCTTATTTGGAAGTCTTTCGTTTGGGTGCAGCGGGAAACCCGACACCGATTCTGTCTGCCGATAGCGTTCGGCAGATGCTCACTCCCTTTGCTCGTGTAGACGGGCACCGCTCCTACGGCTATGGTCTGATGGTTTCGCCTGCCTTTCCAGATGGCTTGCTGGTAGAGCATGGCGGATCGTTGAAGGGAATCAGCTCGCACATTTTTTCGGTTCCCAGTCAAGGGATTACGGGCGTGATTCTGGTCAATCTCGATGGCGTGAGCGTCCGGGAGTTGGTCCTCGGCTTTTTAAACAGTTATTTTGCAAGACCAGCCGGAGCTCCGGTCTATGCCTATGATCCATACGCGGTCGACGATGAGCAGTTGTCACTGTACGAGGGTCGCTACTCTTCGCAGGAATGGGTAAGCGCATCGATAGCCAAAAACGAAGGCAAGCTATTCCTTGAGGTGGATGGTCTCTCGTACCCACTGATACCGGTACAAAAAGACAGCTTCGTTTTCCAAAAAAGAGACTCCGTCCCCTGGATTGAGTTTTTCCGGGATGAAGACGGGCAAGTAGCGAGGATGGGCTACGGATTGCGTCAGTTGACGAGAGAGACCACAAAATCGCCAAGCTAAACAACTAAACACAAGGATAGGAATCCTATGGGGTTCTTATCCTTTTTCGTTTCAATCAGGCAGCCGCTTTTGTCTTTGTTTTGCTTTCTATGCCCGATCCGAGCCATAATAGAGACAATACATACAGGATGTGATAACGCTTGCAGATCATTGTTTTTGACCTTGAAACGACACTGACTTATCAGAAAGACAAGATCCCGGAAATTATTGAGATCGGAGCGGCAAAAGTCGTACCCGGAAAAAATGGCGTAGAGGTCGACACATTTCAGCGCTACACGTTTCCAGCCATTGAGCGCCGAATCACAGAGAGAACGCGCAAGTTCATCGGTCTCGATAAAGAGAACATGCCAACCTTCATCCCGTTTCGGCGGGCATTCGCAGAATTTATGAAGTGGATTGGCAACGATTCTGAGTACTACCTGTGCACATGGGGGCAAGACGACAAGCGGCTGATGATCGAGCATTGTGCGCGATTCGGATTGGACTTCAACTGGATGCGCAATTACAACGACATCCAGCCGCCAATTAGCATGCTTTTGGCTGATCGCAAGCAGATGAGTCTGAAAGAAGCGATTGACACGGCAGGAATCATCCAGGAGGGCAGGCTGCACTCGGCCTTGGTCGATGCCATCCATACGGCTCATTTGCTCATCAAATACAACAAGACGGTACACTTGAAGGAAAACACGCCAGAAGAGAACTACAATTTGTCGAGCTCGCTGTACATTACGTGCCGATCTTGCAAAAAAAGCAAATACTACACGGCTTTTGGGCGAAAAAGCAGAAGATGCGAAGCTTGCCTGCAACATCGCAAGAAGCTGGAAAAAGCCGCAGAAGCAGCAACCGTCCAACAGAGCTAACGGGAGAGAACGGAGGAGTGCGTAGATGATCCGACAAGCACAATCAAAAGACAAAGAGACAATCGTGACGATGATTGGCGAAGGCATGCTTTGGAGGACCGAAGAGATTGGCGATATCGTGGAAAAAGCTACAGTTTACATCTGGGAGGAAAACGAGCAAATCATCGGCTGTTGCACATATGATTTGAACTCCTCCGGTGAAGACGGGACAGCAGAAATATACGTCTATACCCGACCAGACCATCGAAAGCGAGGAATCGGCTCCCGGCTGTTCGAGAAGCTTTGGCTGGAATTGCAACAGCACGAGGAGAAGCCGACGGCAGTCATGGCTACCTATCGCGTAGACCACGGGCAGGGTGCTGATTTTTTTGCCAAGAGAGGCTTTGCTTCTATCTGGGGACATCATCTGATGAAATACACAGGAGAGATCGGGCCGGAACCGACACTCGACGTACGAAAATTCACCGAGTCCGATATGGATATGTACATCCAATCGCAGAGTGACGCTTACTATGAGGTACGCAAAGGCATTGATCTTCAGCCATACCGTTTGGCAGACTATCCTGAGAAAACGATGAACGCATGGAAGAAATGGCTCCTGAACGATATGAGAGAAGACATTTACTTATTCGAGCATGAGGGAGTATTCGTAGGGTCCTTGATCATCACAGGACATGGCGAGGTTTACGATGTGTTCGTAGATCCCGTGCATCAAGGCAAAGGCTACGGCAAAGAGCTTGTCCGTTTTTTTGTGAACCGAACGCTGGAAAAGGGCTTGCAGCCGTATCTCGTCACAGGCACCCATAACGAACCTGCGATTGCGTTGTACGAACGGACAGGCTTTCAAACGTTTCAGACGACCACGACAGCGAAGCGAGACTTCGCGTGATCCGCTCATAAAAAAATGCCGCCGGAATTAGACCCGAGCGGCATTTTTCGTTGTGACCGATAACCTATACTCCGAGCAGGAGCAGGATAATGGACGTCAGACTAAAGCAAACACTGATCAAGCACAGGAAGGTGACGACCTGCTTTGGATTGAGTCCAGAACGCAGCAGGCGATAATGAACCTGGCTGGCATCTGCTTGATAGATCGGCTTACCTTGAAGGAAGCGTTTGGTCACCACAAACAGATTATCGAAAATCGGCACACCGAGTGCTAAAATCGGAATGAACAAGGAGAGAACCGTTGCCTGCTTAAAGGCACCATCCAACGCGATGACTGCCAAGATAAAGCCGAGGAAGGTCGCGCCTGCATCTCCCATGAAAATTTTGGCCGGCGGCTTGTTGTACCGCAGATAAGCCAAGGCAACACCGATCAGACTGATCGCCATAATCGCAGATGTGCTTTGTCCTTTTACCAAAGCGACCACAAAGAGCGTGCCTGCGGAGATCGCAGAAAGCCCTCCAGCCAAACCATCCATGCCATCCGAAAAATTGATGACCGTCGTTACTCCGAAAATCCACAGGATGGTCAGAATGAACTGCAACCATTCCGGGAGCAATATGTATTCGCCACTCAAAGGATTGTAAAAGCCGGAAAAAGTAATACCCGACAAGTAGACAATCACCGCGGCCGATACTTGGACGATCAGCTTGGGCAGGGCGGAAAAATCCTTGCCTTGCGTCTTGTACCAGTCATCAATGGTACCGATAATAAGCAGCAGTAGTGAGCCTGACAGAACAGCGATCGTTTGCCCGGTTGATTCTTTCGAGAAGAGCAAAAACGATGCAGCAAAGCCGACAAAAATAGCGTAGCTGGCTGTCAATGGGATAGGCTCCCGGTGAATTTTTCTTTCCACGTCTTTGCGAGGCTTGTCCACAAAATCAAGTCGAAATGCCAATTTAGCCAGAGGCGGAATCAGCACCATAACGATACAAAACGACAGGAAAAACGAAAGAGCGTACGTTATCGTGACCATCTCCTACAGGTAGTGAGCTTTCTATTGAAAAAGATACTCGCATACCGTGTTGTTTGACAAGTCTATTATAGGGAGTATTCCAAATTTTGTCGACTCTTGCAATCATGTGAGGGTGAGGTACCAAAAAAAGTTGGTACTTATCTCCAGCAGATCCGATCCCTATAATCCTTCGTAGGAGGGATCCAGATGGAATACTTGGCATTATGGTTTATCGTGGGGATCATCTTTTCTATAACACTTGCCGCCAAACAGATCAAGCCGTGGCTGAAATTCGTTATATTCGGTTACTATCTCGTGCTATCCTACCTATTTATCTCTCGTAAAGAACAGATATATAGTGAATATCATCGGGTGCCCGTGCCGGAGCAGTTCTGGGAAACCAACTCGGATTGGGTTGGATTCATGCTCGGTTTTTATTTTGTCCCATTTCTCCTCATCCTGCTGTTCATCTACTTTTGGTTGTTTCGAAATAACAACAGTGTGAAGAAAAGGTTTTTCATTGCTCTTACCATTGTACCCGCAGCGATTATCTATCTATGCTTGCTGTTTGTTTTCAGTATGTACGGATATCGACCTTAAAAACAATTCGGAGGGGCTTACATGAAGCCAGCGCTTTGTTATCGGGAAGGAATCGAGTTTTCAGAGGAAGAACTGCGTCAGCTGTCCCAGTTGCTGATCGATGTCGTGGAGGATGGGGCTTCCCTTGGCTTTTTACCGCCTATGCAGCTGGAGGAAGCACGCGCCTATTGGACTTCGGTGCCCCAAGAACATGTGAAAATTTGGGTAGCTGTACAGGAAGAGGTCATCATCGGAACCATCCAGCTGAATCTGGTGAGTCGTCCAAATGGATTGCATCGGGCAGAAATCGCCAAGCTGATGGTTCATCCTAGAGCGCAGCGTCAAGGGATTGGACGTGGACTGATGCTGCTGGCAGAGGCAAGGGCCCTTGCTGAAAACCGCAGCCTCCTCGTTTTGGATACACGAGCGGGAGATCCGTCCAACCAGTTGTATCAGTCGATGGGCTACCAGGAAGCAGGACGCATTCCGGGGTTTGCCCGATCGGCTGATGGCAGCCTGCATGATACCGTCCTTTACTTTAAAACAATAGAATAGTCGAACAAGCTACAAGCGGACGGTTAACAGGCGTCCGTTTTTCTGTTTAAATAGTATGAAAAGTTTCCATGCTGGGAGGCTCTTATGAAGATATCCAAGCTTAGGTCTGGCCAAGAGGTCATCATCCGTTTAGGAAAAATCGCTGACGCAGAGAATTCGGGATTAGCGTGACGAGAGAATTTTTTTGATTGAGGATACCTTCTACGATTGTCTCTCCATGGGCATCGAAATAAACTGAGGAACAGCCCGTCAGGATTTTGATCTGACGGATTTTTTTCATGAAAAAATACTGATTATTCAAACAAGTGGAAAGGGGCCATTATGAAAAGAAAAGTCTCGGCGCTTTTTTTGCAAAGTACACTGCGGGCGAAGATTCTCACGCTTTTTCTCTGTTTGATTGCAATCCCGTTAAGCTTGCAAGGAATCATCACGTACAGCCAGTTTTCAGCTTCAACGGAATCAAGGACGGCTGAATACACAGGGCAGATTGTGGGGCAGATCAATCGCAACCTGGAGCGCAATATACGGGAGATGAAGCGTTTATCTCTCATGCCGCTCTACGATCCAGAAGTCCTGTCCATTTTAAAGGAAATTCAGACAAATACGTCAGCTACTTCTTTTCTCTCCATGGAAAAAAGGGAGAAGATGACGCTGTATATCTCCAGTCTTTCCTATAGCCGACCAGAAGTAAAAGGCATTCAAATCATCGCGGGGAATGGCATGATTTTTTCCAATCTGGACCCTTCCATCATGAAGAGCAAGGGAGACTTGGCAGAAGAGGGATGGTATTCGCGTGTGATCAGGGAACAGGGGGCAGCCGTCATTATTCCACAGCATCGGCCCGTGTATTATTTGGATGCCTCTGGTGAGCGCTATGTGTCAGTGGCTCGGTTATTGCGAGAGCCGTATACGAAAGTACCGCTCGGGATTATTAAAATCGATATGAAGATGGACATGTTTGACCAAATCTTGTCCGATATGCCTTTTACCAAGGATGGGAGCTTGATCATCGTAAATGAGGGAAACGAGCTGTTTTATGAAAAGAGGGAGAGCGAAGGCTCACCGGGCTATCGTACTTTGCTGCAAGAAACCGAAGGAATCAATCGTGGGGATGCGAACCAGATGATGATTCAGGGACAGCGATATCTCTTCGTGGATCATCAATCGAGAGAGACGGGGCTTGTGGTGATCAGTCTGATACCGCTCGATATCCTGCTCGCAGAATCCAATAGCTTGCGCAGCTTTACGATGCTGATTGCGGCGATGTTTTTACTCGTCGCTGGCGGACTCGCGATTTATTTTTCCTATTCGCTTAGCAAGCCGCTTGTTCAATTGAAAGAAAAGATGCTGCAAGTAAAGCGAGGTAATTTCCATGAACGAGTTCCTGTCGAGTCCCAAGACGAGATCGGGAAGCTTAGCGAGCAATTTAATCAGATGGTCGAGGAAATCAACCGCCTTGTCAATGAGGTGTATCTTAGCAGCTTGCGTGAGCGGGAGGCGGAGCTGGCGGCCTTGCAGAGCCAGATCAATCCGCATTTTATTTACAACACACTCGAATCGATCAATATGATGGCGATCCGCTCGGGTAATTACGATGTGTCCGACATGGTTTCTTCGCTCGGAAAGCTCATGCGCTATACGGTCGCTCGAGAGGATGGGCACGTTACGCTGACGCAAGAACTGGCGTCGTTAGAATCCTATGTCCGTATCCAAAAGATTCGTCTGGGAGAGCGCCTTCAAGTGTTTATGGACGTAGAAGAGAGCCTGTCGGATCAGCGTATCCCGAAGCTGCTGCTACAGCCTTTGCTTGAAAATGCAATTGCACACGGGATTGAGCATCAGGAACAGGGCGGGACGATATGGCTCACGGCGTTTTGTCAGGAGGGTGTCATGCAAATCAGCGTGAGGGACAATGGCAAGGGAATGTCTGAGCAATCATTGAGTCATCTGCTCACAAGTCTGCATACGCCTATGCAGCAGCATGAGATGACAGGCAACGCACACAATGGGACAGCATTGCGAAACATTTCCCAGCGGCTGACCTTATTGTTCGGGGAAGAGTACGGGCTAACGATTGAGAGCAGACCGGATCAAGGCACGAAAATTACGATGAGGATTCCACTCGATTTCCAGAAGGGAGAATCACGCCATGTACAAAGTATTGCTGGTGGAAGATGAAAGAATGATTCGGGAAGGCTTGAAAATGTTAATTGAAAAAGGAACATCTGGTTTTGCCGTTATGGCAGAAGCGGAAAATGGGAAGGATGCCCTGCATTATCTGCGCACGGAAATGCCTGATTTGATTGTGACAGATATCCGCATGCGGGAAGTCGACGGCTTGGCGCTGATCGGGAAAATTCGGGAGATGTATGAGGAGTTGCCGATCGTGATTATTAGTGGCTATGGTGATTTTCACTACGCACAGAAAGCATTGAAGTACAAAGTCTCCGACTATCTTTTGAAGCCTATTGATCGATTAGAACTGATAAGCACGCTCGCAAAAATCAGGCAAGTGTTGGATCGCAAAAAGAAAGTCCGGGAAGAAGAAAACACTGTCGACGGCAGCCACAGAGAAGAAAGACAAATCATTCGCAAGGTAAAAGCATTCATTCACGATCATTTGGACGGGGATCTGAGACTCCAGACGCTGGCGGAGTCTGTTCATTTGAATCCGATTTATTTGAGTCAATTGTTCAAGACCGAGACGGGGGAAAATGTTTCTGACTACATCACGCAGGTGAGGATGAACCGCGCCAAGCAGCTGTTACACGAGACGAGGCTGAAGGTGTATGATATCGCCCGCTTAGTAGGGTATCAGAGCGCGAAGCATTTCATGCTGGTATTCAAAAAGGAAGTCGGGATGACACCCGGAGGCTACCGAGACAGCGTAGGTACTGAAGATCTTTAAATCTCATACCAAATCTAAATACCGCGTGATTTATCTCACTATTCACTCAATTCTATACTGGTGACAGGGAAAACAGATAAGGAGGTACGCCATGAAAAAGGCAATCCTGTTGGCATTGTCTACTGCTTTGACAGCGTTTACATTTGGGTGCAGCAACACCGCGACAACTCCCGGTGACTCCACAACGGGCAAGAAAGAAGCAGTCGAGCTTACGTTTTTGACATGGGGCAACCAAGCCCACCTGGACCTGTATACGAAGCTCTCTGAAAAATTTACCCAACAAAACCCGACCATCAAGGTGAAGCTGGAATCTGTGCCATTCCCCGATTACCAGCAAAAGGTGACGGTGCTGGCTGCTGGTCAGGAGCTGCCTGACATCGGGTGGGTGTCTGAGAGAATGGTCCCACAGTTTATGGAGAATGGGATATTGGAAGATGTCTCGGATGTAAAGAACGATGCTGCTTTTAAGCTGGACGACTTTATTCCGTCGACGCTTGAGCTGTTCCAAAAAGACGACAAATTGTACGGACTGCCGTTTTCTACCCCGCCTACCGTGATGTTTTACAACAAAGACTTGTTTGACAAGGCTGGGTTGAAATCGCCGAACGACCTAGCGAAAGAAGGAAAATGGACGTGGGAGGAGTTCGAAAAGTCGGCGCAAGCGATCTCGAGCGGAACCGGGGTGAGCAAAATCTACGGGGCCAACTTCTTCCGAGATTGGAAAACGTGGATCATCCTGTCTTCCTATTCATGGTCAAATGGCAGCGGCCCGTTCAACAAAGAAATGAATCAGTTTACGTGGAATGACCAATACGGGGTGGAGACACTCAGCATGCTCCAACGGATGATGTTTACCGATGGGTCGCATCCGAAGGCTGGAGAGCAAGTCAGCTTTGAATCAGGCAAAATTGGCATGTTCTTTGATGTGTACAGCTACGTTTCGAAGGCACGGACGATCAAGGACTTTAAGTGGGACATTGCTCCGATGCCAGCGGGTTCACAAGGCTCGGCACCGATGCTTGGTCAGGCAGGGTATTCGATTTTCAAAGGAACCAAACATTTGGAGGAGACTAAGCTATTCCTCAAGTTTCTCGCGAGTGAGCAGGGTGTCCAGGAGACCTCGACGTACTTTGTACCGCCGCGTTTGTCTGTTCTAAATTCCGATCCGTTTTTGAATGTTCCAGGCAACCCAGACCCTGCACACATCAAGCAGGCGGTTATCGACGAAATGCCTAAGGCACATCTGCAACCAGGGCATGTGGACTGGCAAAAAATCGACACGACGATACTGGCTGGATTTGATCAATTATTTGGTCAAACGGCACAGCCTGCGGATATCGTGAAGGCGCTGGAAGAGAAAGTCAATCCGATCATGAAAAAGTAAGCTCGTCACAACGGTCTGGGATACAGGCCGTTGTGACTTGAGAGGGAGGTTACGATGAATCGTTTTCAACAGGCACTGGAAGAGAAGCCGTTTCTGCTCATGGTCAGTCTCCCGCAAAATGATGAGACCTTGGCCAGAGCAGCGATGGAGGAAGGTGCAGATGGCTTGAAGATGCACATCAATGTGTACCACCGTGCCAGTGGCAATCGGTTCGGTCCTTTGGCTGAATATACGGACTTTCTCCAAACGATACGCAGCCAGTTCGCAGGGCCGATTGGCATTGTCCCGGGCGGGTCAATGGAGGAGCTCAATCCCGAGGAAATCAAGCAGTTCGATTCGCTGGGAATCGACTTCATCTCCATCTATGGTCATCATTTGCCAGCCTCCCTTTTGAAAATCGGAGGGGTGACGAGTACGTTTGCCATCGATGATCAGTTTGATTTGAACCGATTGGAAGCTGTGAAGCATTTTCCCATGACCGCATTGGAGGCGTCGATTATTCCGGGGAGTGAATATGGCACGAGGCTTACGTTTGCCGACCTGCTCACCTATCGGTACATCGTAGAGAAGGCAGGCATTCCCATTATCGTCCCGACACAGCGAAAAATTGTGGCAGAGGATATGGAAGCTCTGCGGGAAACGGGGGTACGTGTCCTGTTAGCAGGAGCGATGGCGATCGGGAGAACCGAGGATGAAATTCGCCGTTCCATCCATGCATTGCGGAATGCGATTGAAAAATAAGGAGGGATCGTATGGAGAGCAAGTTGAATGTCCCGCTCTCTCCTGACAAGAGAACAAGTGGCACAAGGAAAAAATCCTTCAACCGGGAAGCGAATCTGACAGGATGGCTGTTTATAAGTCCGATGGTCATCGGGTTTGTGGCGCTGTTGCTAGGCCCGCTCTTGCTCGCGCTGTACATGAGCTTTACGGATTGGCCGTTACTAGGGGAAGCCGAATTTATTGGTTTGGAAAATTACAGAGCGATCTTTCAGGATGCCGAATTTTGGACGGTCGTGGGCAATACATTTACGTTCTCGGCCGGACTCGTCCCCCTGAACATCGTGTTGGCGTTGGGGTTGGCCTTGCTGCTTGTGCGCAAGCTGCCGGGGATCGGGATTTTCCGCACGGCCATTTTTGTGCCGGTCATGACATCACTGATCGTCTGGGCAATTGTGTGGAAGTATTTGTTTGCGACAGACACAGGGTTTATCAATCAAATCTTGCAGATGTTCGGGATTACAGGTCCCTCGTGGCTTTACAATCCAAAGCTGGCAATGCCGGTGGTGATCGTGACGAGTGTCCTGAAAAATGTGGGCTTGAACATGGTTCTGTTCATCGCTGCCTTACAGCAGGTGCCCGTTCACTTATATGAGGCGGCACGCATTGATGGAGCTAGTCGGACGCGTCAATTGTTTCAGATTACGATTCCGATGATCAGTCCGACGGTTTTTTTAACCACGTTGTTGACGATCATCGGCTCACTCAAGGTATTTGGGCAGATTTACGTCATGACTCAGGGTGGTCCGGATAACAGTACAAAGGTGCTCGTCTATTACATTTGGGAGCGTGCGTTCAAAAACTTTGAATTCGGCTATGCGTCTGCACTTGCCTTTGTGCTGTTCTTTATCATTTTAGTGTTTACGCTCTTGCAGTGGCAGTTTAGAAAAAGGTGGGTGTTCCATGAAGAGTAATCGCCACGGATTACATGCGGGCAAGTTATTGGGGATTGGCGGTCACTATGTAGCGTTAGGAGCGATATCCCTACTGATGCTGGTGCCTTTTTTGTGGATGCTCTCTACATCGTTAAAAGAGCCAGCCAAAATATTCGTCTTTCCGCCAGAGTTTATCCCTTCGTCGATCCGCTTGGAGAACTATAAGGAGGTTTTGGCGAATACGCCGTTTCATCTGTTCTATTGGAACAGCCTGTACATTGCGATTCTGGTCACGGTTGGAACGGTTTTATTTGCCTCGATTGCGGGATATGCGTTTGCCCGTATTCCGTTTCGCGGACGCAATATCGTCTTTCTGGTGCTATTGTCGACGATGATGATCCCGCATGAGGTGACGTCGATTCCGATGTTTTTGTTCATGCGCATGCTTGGGTTTATCAATACGCATGTGCCACTGATCGTGCTTCCCATTTTCGGGGCAGGCGGAATTTTTGGTGTATTCGTCATGCGTCAGTTTTTCCTCGGGATTCCGAAAGAACTGGAGGAAGCGGCGATGATTGATGGCTGCTCGCGTTGGCGGATTTACTGGAGCATTATGCTGCCACTGGCGAAGCCAGCCATCGCGACGCTGACGATATTTACGTTTTTGACGAGCTGGAACGAGTTTTACGATCCGCTCATTTTCATCAACGACAGAGAGCTGATGACGCTGCCGCTCGCTTTGTCCTTGTTTACCGATGAAGTAGGGACAGCTTGGCATCATCTGATGAGTGCGTCCGTCATGGCGACCTTGCCGCTTTTGATCGTGTTCTTTTTCGCCCAAAAGCAGTTTATCGAGGGAGTATCGATGACGGGTCTAAAAGATTAAAGGAAGTTGAACAAGGAGTGAGTGCAGATGGAGCGAGTAGTGGAAGCAGATGTAGTCGTAGTAGGCGGGGGGCCGGCAGGAATCAGTGCCGCTCTCGCCAGCGGGCGATTGGGAGCCAAAACGATCCTGATCGAGCGTTACGGCTTTCTCGGAGGGATGTCGACGATTGCGCTCGTTTATCCGTGGATGACGTTTCATACGGAGAAAGGCGAGCAAGTCATCAAAGGAATTGCACAGGAAATCGTCGACCGCTTGCAAGAAAAGGGGGGATCGCCTGGACATTTGCAGGATACGGTGGGATTCGTCAGTACAGTCACGCCGTATCATCCGGAAATTTACAAGCTGGTAGCTGTGGAAATGCTCAAGGAAGCGGGCGTCAAGCTGTTTGTCCATAGCTTTGTCGATCAGGTGAAGGTAGAGGGGACAGAGATTACTTCGGTTACGCTCACCAGCAAATCGGGCAAGTATGAAATCAAGGCCAAGGTGTTCGTCGATGCTACAGGCGATGCAGATATTGCTTATTTATCGGGAGCGCCGACGAGCAAAGGTCGAGATGCAGATGGGCTGACACAGCCGATGACCATGAAGTTTCGCATGCGCGGCGTCGATCTGGAGCAGGTGAAAGAGTATATGCTCGATCATCCGGATGAGTTTTATCATAAGACGCCGTTTGCACAATTGCCGTCCATTCCACTGACAGGTGTCCAAGGCTTTTATACGCATTGGAAGATGTCAGGTGTTCCGATTAATCGGGATCAAGTTCTGTTTTTCACAGGGCCTGAGAGCGATGAAGTTCTGATCAATTGCACGCGGGTACAGGGGCTGGATGGAACAGATGTCGAGGATTTGACGGAAGCAGAGGAAGAAGGGAGACGTCAAGTGTTAATGGTGTCTGAATTTTTAAAAAACAAAGTTCCGGGTTTTGCGAAAGCATCCATCTCCGCAGTCGGAACGCAAATTGGCATCCGTGAGACACGCAGAATCGTCGGGGAGTACAGTTTGACGATCGAAGACGTGGTTGCGGGCAGGCGTTTTCCGGATGTCGTCGCACGAAGCGGCTATCCGGTTGACATTCACGATCCTTCTGGCAAAGGCGTAGTAGCAGCAGATATTGAAGGGGAGGGCGCTTATGACATTCCATATCGATGCCTGCTCCCTCAGTCTATCGACAACCTGCTTGCGGCGGGGCGTTGTATCTCTACGACGCATGAGGCGTTGGCTACGACCAGGCTTACCCCGAGCTGTATGGCTACAGGGCAAGCAGCAGGTACAGCAGCGGCCATTGCGTTTCACGACAAGACCACTCCGCGTTTGATTCACGTAGCGAAATTACAGGAACAATTGCGTCTAGCGAATGCCGTCCTTGATTAAACCTTTTCACGTTGAAAGGAGATTGGATCTATGAAAAAGTTGCGCGTTGTCATTTCGACACTGGCTATGGCAGCACTAGTAACAGGCATGGTTCCATTTGCGCAGACGAGTACAGTTGCGGCGAAAAAAGCGTCACCAAAGCCAATTGCCAACGTCGCCCTTGTTCCCCTCGATGATCGCCCGGTCAATACGTATTTTCCGAAAATGTCAGCACGGGCAGGCGGGATGGAGGCGATTATGCCGGATGAAGACATGCTGGGTCACTTTATGACCCCGGGCGATGGGGAAGAAATTGGCGATTGGCTGATCAAACAAGCAAGCAAAGTGGACGGCTCAGTCATCTCTGTCAGCATGCTGGCATATGGCGGGCTGGTTGCGTCCCGTACCGATCAACAGTCCTATGAAGATGCCCTGTCGAATATCGAAGCCATTAAGAGACTGAGAGATAAACATTCCAAAAAGCCGATCTACGTCTTCGATACGATTCAACGCTTGGCGGTGACGGCGACTGATCCCGAAACATTGAAGTACTATGAGCAAATCAGAGAATGGGCCATTTTATACGATGAAGTGCACAACCTCGGCATGACGGAAAAAAAGGACCGGCTCGATCAGTTGGAAAGGGAGATTCCCGAGTCTGTGCTGGAAGATTACTTGAACGCCCGCGAGCGTAACCACAAGATTAACTCCTTGTTGATCGACTGGGTAAAGGACGGGACCATTGATTATTTAGTGCTGGCTCAGGATGACGCTGCTCCCCATGGTCTTCACCGGGCAGAGCGGGAGATCTTGGTCAAAAAAGCAAAGGAGCTGGATGTAGAGGATCGTGTAGCGATTTTCCCTGGAGCAGACGAAGTAGGAACGGTCTTGTTGAGCAGATTCGCTTTGAATGAAATGCGCATCCATCCAAAAGTAGCAGTCGAGTATTCGGGTATAGACGGCAGTGAGTGGACGGCGCCGTTTGAAGACACGACCTTTGATGTAAATGTCGAGAAGCATATCATCGCAGCAGGCGGCAAACCAGTCCGGGACGAAGACGACGCAGATATCGTGTTAATGATCAATTCGCCGAAGAAAAAAGGACAGAGCAACGCAGAGAGACGCGAAGACCTGGATGAGTTCGTCGAAGAAATCAACGAGCTTCTGGAGGAAGGAAAGCAGGTCGCCATTACAGACGTGACGATTACAAACAAAGCTGACCCTGAGTTGATCGAGCGACTACAAGAAGAAGTAAAGCTGCCGGAATTGTTCGCGTACACGGCATGGGGAACGGCGGGAAACAATATGGGAAGCGCGTTGGGACAGGCGTTGCAACGATCAGCCTTTTTGGAAAAAGGAAATCAGTTCGGTGTGCCCTTAACGGTGGATGCGGCAGAAACCCATATCAATCTGCTCTTGTCATCGTTTGTAAATGACCATCATTACCGCAATGAAGTCATGGCAGAAGCACGCGATCTCGTTAAAGAGTTAAACGGAAATGAATGGAATCTCGGAGATGATTATGACGAAGTCAATGAGTTTGTGAGGGATGCACTGACACCACATGCGGACGAATGGTACGAAAACTACTTTGCCAATCAATCGCTGGTTATCGGGAAGCGAGGCAAGAATACGTTTGAAGGCGAAATCGTCGAATTAACAGATAGGGAGATCAAGCTTCCTTGGGAGCGGTTGTTTGAAGTCTTTGTCGGGCCAGAAGTGAAGATTGAAAGGAAATAAGATATAGAAGAAGGCGGTCTATTTTTCGAATCTGCACATATCATGTCTCTATCGCTATAAGAAGGTGACGAGGATGGAGACTCTACAATGGTTGTATGTGCAGTATGACTTGGAAATGTATATGCGGGTAGTGGTGAGTGCGATTCTCGGTTTATTCATCGGGTGGGATCGCTCGCATAGAAACAAGCCTGCCGGGCTGAAAACGTATATGTATGTGTCCGTGGCCTGCACGCTCATCACACTTGTTTCCATTTACAGCACAAAGCTATACAGCGCGCCTGGCAACGGAACGATGATGGACCCGATGCGATTGGCTGCACAGATTGTCACAGGTCTTGGCTTTTTGGGAGCAGGCGTCATCTTGAAGGACGGCTTGAAAGTAAAAGGACTGACCTCCGCAGCCATGATCTTTTTCGCTGGAGGGATTGGCATAGGGATCGGAGCCGGATTTTACGGCATTGTGATATTCTCGGTCATCATCGCCTTTGTACTCGCCAGGATCAGTCAGCGTGTGGAAGATGTCCAGCACAAGCGGTTAGGAAAGTGAATCATGGAGAAGCGGTGCATTGGCATCGCTTTTTACTTTTTGCAGGAGCTGTAGTGGGAGGAAGAAGCGAATTTCCAGTCTGCGCTTCGGCCTCCGCCCTGCAAGGGGAGGTAAGACTGTCCGCTTCGGAATAAATGGCGGGAGCGCTTCAAACCAGAAAACGCGAATGCGTTTTTGTATGTAATAAAAGCTTAAATTCCCCGCCATTTATTCCTACGCTAGGTTGGGCTCCAGAGGCGCTTGGACTGGAAATTCGCTTCTTCCTACGTAGCTATTCGTTCATTCGTTGAAAGTGGTTCTAAGATGTTCTATTTCAACTGAATTGACTTTCACAAGCTTCCTTGCGTTAACTTGCAAAACGTTTTAATAACACGAAGGAATTTACTGCTGTACGAAAGCCCTGCCACATGTTTGGAAGGAGACCGCCCGAACGAAGAGAGGATATAGGCGACTGGAAAACATGTGGCAGGGCTTCTCCCGACCACAACAGTGTGGTGATCACTTGTTTTCAGATGATATTCCTCTGACAAACGCGCGTTATGCTGGAAGAGCAATGAAAATCTGGAAAGGAGGCGTGCACGATGAGAGATGAAAGACTGGGAAAAATAGCAGACAACTTAATTTCGTACAGCCTGGATGTGCAAGCCAAGCAGCATATTATGATCATGGTCGTGGATGAAGGAGAGCCGCTGGCAATGGAATTGGTGAAGCGGCTGTATGCGAAGGGAGCGTATCCCCACCTGCGCTTTGTACGGCCTAAAGTCCAGCGGGAATGGTTGAAAGGGCTAACCAAAGAGCAGCTTGCCCAGACGGTTCAGTGGGAAAAGGACATGTGGTTTGGCATGCAAGGCTATATCGGAGTTCATGGCGAGACCAATGACAGTGAGATGAAGGATGTTCCGCAGGAGAAGTACCGTCTGTACGCAGAAGCGTATGATTCTATTTTCCATCATGTTGATAATCAGATTACGGGACTGCGCATTAATTACCCGACCTCGGCCCTTGCCCAAAAGGCCAACATGACGACAGAAGCATTTGAAGATTTTTATTTCAACGTATGTTCACTCGATTATCGAAAAATGGCCGAAGCGTGCCAGCCGTTGTACGAACTCATGGACAAAACGGATAAGGTGCGCATCGTCGGGCCAGGGACAGACTTGACGTTTTCGATCAAAGGGATTGGGACGCGGACAGCGGTAGGCAAACGAAACATTCCCGATGGCGAAGTGTATACCTCTCCCGTGCGCGATTCGATTCACGGGACGATCAGCTACAATACGCCCAGCAACTTCAAAGGAACAACGTTTGAAAACGTCCGGTTTACTTTTCGGGAAGGAAAGATTGTCGAGGCGTACGCTAACCATACAGACAAGCTCATAGAAATATTGGACACGGACGAGGGTGCACGCTACATCGGTGAATTCGCCATTGCGTTTAACCCGTACATTTTGGACCCGATGGGGGATACTTTGTTTGATGAAAAAATCGCCGGCAGCTTTCATCTCACACCGGGTCGTGCCTATGATCAGGCGGATAACGGCAACCGCAGCGCGATTCACTGGGACCTGATTTGCATTCAGCGCCCGGAATACGGTGGCGGCGAAATCTGGTTTGACGATGTGCTCATTCGAAAAGACGGAAGGTTTGTGCATGAGGCGCTAATGGGGCTGAATCCGGAGCAATTGATCCTGTAGGGGAGGGCGATGATGCCCTCCTCCTTTATTTGAGTTTGAAAACCACTACGCCTGCGATCATGATGCCGATTCCGATGATCTTGTTCAAGGTGATCGGAACCTTTTGCACACCGAACAGGCCGAGAGAATCAATGAGGAGGGCGACGAGCAATTGTGAGATGAGCAGAATCGATACGGCGTAGGCAGGGCCGATAGCCGTAATGCCTTTCATGACACTAAAAACGATGAAGGCCCCGAAAACGCCTCCAAGCAGATACAACTTGTTGACTTCCCCGATGCTTTTCCAATCGCCATCACGAACGTAGAGAAAGATCGCGAACGATACAAGAAAGCCCAAGGCGTGAACAATCGCATTGGTTTGCCACAGTCCGAGCTTTGTACTGGCTTGCGCATTGAACACGCCTTGCAGACAAATAAAAACGCCAGCGAGTAACGAAAAGAGAATGCCTTGCACAATATGACCTCCTATATGGTTGATCACTCATAAATGTTTCCGCTCGCAAGCGCACGGATTTTTTCTCGATCCTTGATAATCAGTGCGCTTTTTTTGCGTTCGATCACGGATGCTGCACAAAGGTTGCGGATCACCCGGTTCAAATGTCGGTAGCTGGTGCCCAACAGCTCGGCTACCTCTGTCAGCTTCGCCGTCTTTAGCTCCTCGGAAGCAGTCGACCCTGTGTCGCTGGACAGCGTGGAGAGCAAATAGCTGGCAAAGCGATTTTCAACGGGATACAGCAGATTCAGGCTGGTGGAGTTCGATGATGTATGCAGCTTGTGACTGATTTTATGGAGAATGAATTGCAAAAAGGGCGGGTGGTTCTGGTAGTTTTCTTGCAAAACTTTGAAGGGAAGACTGACCACGAGACTGCGATGGACAAACTCAACCGTATTGCGGACCTCGCATTGTGTGACATATTCGACGTCTCCGATAATCGCGAGTGGATTGTTAAAGCGCAGCAACAAAGATTTTCCGTTAGGAAGCGTCGTGAAAATTTTGATTTTTCCCTTCAGAATGAAGTACATGTGGTGAAGCTGGTCGCCCTTCGAACAGAGGATGTCACCCTTCTCAGCCTGATACAGGCGGATTTCATGGAGGGTAACGCCATCAAAAATATCGGGCAAAGGACTAGTTTGCACCAGCGTATGCAAAAGGGTGCGGTCGTGAAGTTCTTTCATGTATCAAGCCTCCTGCTCGTTTGCTTGCAGGCTATACCCTCTTTAGTAAAAGGCATTTGCGCACGAAAAAAAAGGACATATGTCCTTTTTTCCATTTAAACACATAAAGACGCGTAGCAGGAATATTCGGATAGATTCGAGAAGTACAATTGTCGAGATAACAGGAAAGAGAGAAACGAAGGAGTGGTTCACATGGCTTTGCCTGTAAGTGATAGAATCATTGGATTTGTAGGAACGGGTGTCATGGGGAAAAGCATGGCAAACCATTTTCTGCAAGCAGGATATACAGTGCTGGTGTACACGCGTACAAAGGAAAAAGCGGCAGATTTGCTGGCAGCCGGTGCGATTTGGAAGGAACATGTCAGTGAGCTGGCAAAAGAGGCAAATGTCATCATCACAATGGTCGGCTATCCATCTGATGTCGAGGAAGTGTATCTTGGCGCGGACGGAATTGTGGCAAATGCGAAGCCGGGCACTTATTTGATCGATATGACGACATCGAAGCCGTCGCTGGCGAAACATATTTATGAGGAAGCCAAAAAGCACGAGCTGCATTCCCTGGATGCGCCTGTCTCCGGTGGAGATGTGGGGGCACGGGAAGCGCGCCTGACCATCATGGTTGGCGGCGATCAGGAAGTATTTGAGGCGATGGAGTCTGTGTTTAGGATCATGGGGACAAACGTTGTGTTGCAGGGTGGACCAGGTGCAGGCCAGCATACCAAAATGTGCAACCAAATTTGTATTGCCACAAACATGATCGGTGTGTGTGAAGCGATCGCGTATGCGAAAAAAGCAGGTCTGGACCCGGAGAAAGTGCTGACGAGCATTGGAGCGGGTGCCGCAGGCAGCTGGTCGCTGTCGAATCTGGCGCCGCGCATGATCGCCGGCAACTTTGCACCTGGTTTTTACGTCAAACATTTTATCAAGGATATGGGGATTGCATTGGAAGCAGCGGAGGAAATGGGGCTGATGACACCAGGACTCGCACTCTCCAAATCGCTCTATGAAGAACTGGCAGCGAACGGTGAGGCTGATAGCGGCACACAAGCCTTGATCAAATGGTTTGAAGGCAAATAAAAACAAAAAGGAGCCCTTCTCACGAGGGGCTCCTTTCTCTATGTCTATCTGTCACGTGTTGACTTGTACATCTTTTGGAACGGATCTATTTTTGGCAGGGGGTTGCTCCATTTTCTTCACTTCAAAGATGTCTAGCAAGAAAACAAAGGACGGAATCCCGACAATCAGCCCCCATACGCCAAAGAAATGCTCGGAAAAGATCAGGACGACAAACGTATAGAAGATCGGCAAGTGAGTCTTGGTTGCCATCAAGCGAGGATTCAACACATAGGCCTCAAGCGCGTGAATCACCATGATAAAAATGAGCAAATAGACGACGGTTGCGATACCACCGACACTATAGGCGATGGCACTGAGCGGAATCAATGAAATGGCGACACCTGCAACCGGAATGAGCCCCAGTATGAAGACCATAATCGCGAGTCCCAATAGATTCGGAAAGCCCATGATCCATAATCCGATGACGGTGAAGGTCGTATTGAATAAGGCGATCAACAGCTGTGTTTCGATTACTTTGCCAAAGGTCAGGATGAATTTTTGGCTGAAATAAGCGATTTCGTTGTACAGCCAGGATAATTTGCTCGTGCGAAATTGAGCGGTAAACGTAACGACATTGTCTTTGCCGAGCAGGAAAAACAGACTCAGAATAATCGCCAGAAAGACATTGAACCCAACGTTTCTGACCACTGCGAGAAAATCAAGGCTGCCCTGAACGATGCCCTTCATATCGAGCTTCCCAACAACAGACATAAGATAAGGGGCAAACTCATTGTGCTGATTTTGGTGGTACACTTGCTCGATGAGATGGAACAATTGTCCAGTTTGGTGAATAAGAGCCGGAATGGCTTTCATCCCACCCACAACGAGAAAGAACGTCAGCAGCATATAGAGAAAAATGAGAATCAGCTTGGGATGGATCGGCACGACTTTGTGTGTGAGACTCGTGAGGTATTGATGCAGCCGATTCATTAAATAGGTAACTAAAAAGGTTAGCAAAACCATGTTCAGCATACTTCCCAAGGAGTACAGCAGCAAACAAAACAACGCCAAAATCCCAAATCGTCTGACATCCGGCTTTTGCAAGGCGGCAGCAAAGAAATTCATGGGAACATCCTTTCCAAGTGCTCTTAAAAGCACTCCCATCCGTATACGATGATTATACTGCGTCGGTGTGAACAATTATAGCACGCTTAAAAGCGAGTTGATTGAAAGAAAAGGTTCCAGTTGTTTGAAAAAGTGCAACGAAACTATTTCACCCCACGAAGCGTCAAAGGAAGGGAATGTTTGCCAAGGGAGGCTAATCACCAATGAATATAAAAACAAAAACCGTGAGTCTGGTTACCGCGGTCATACTCGGGGTAAGTGCGTGGACTTCTTCTGTCCATGCGGCTACGTTTTCCCAGATTCAGCCGTATATAACAGACTACAAGATCGGTTTTACGGACGGTAACAAGCTGGTCACACAGGCTATTTATGATGATTTTGAGCTATCTTCCAAAAACATGATCGTAACAAAGGGCGGTAAAAAAGGAATTCTCGACGCGCGGACAGGGAAAGAAATAACTCCCGCGATTTGGGATTATATCGACATTCCGGATTCCAAAAATATCGCCATTGTTCAAAAAGGCGGCTGGTTCCAATATATCGATTTGAAGACGCACAAGCTGTCGACCATGAAGTTTGCTGGGGCGCATCCGTATTATTTGTCCAAAGAGCAGGGGATGGCGATTATGTTCTTGGGGAAATCATCCATGGTGCTCCATGTAGATGGAAAGGTGCTGATTCCGCCAGTTGCAGGCAAGCTGTCGATGGTTGAACTCGTTGCTCCTGATCAGACGGAAAATAAAGAGGCGGAAAATGTGCGTTATTTCGTCGCGACTACTCCAAAAGAGCTCATCATGTACGATCCTGCTTCCGGCAAAAAGCTGTTTGCGCTGCCAAAAGCAGAACTGATTCCAAACGAAGGCGGTCCTGACACTGCATATCTCAAGGTGCGATCCGGTGGAAAAGAAGGCTTGATTGATCGCAATGGTAAGTACGTACTTGAGCCCAAATACACCTCGATTTATATTTGGAATAATGGATACTTTCAGGTGATTGGGCCCAAAGGACAAGGGCTGTGGAAGGACGGACGGATGCTAGCAGAGCCCATATATAAAGAAGTGGCGATCGAGCAAAATACGGATGTGTACTACACGGTTTCTGGAGATGTCATTACTTATCATTCTAGATCCAAAGGTACGTCGCATCCATTGAAAAAAGGTGCCCAGTTTTTGCATGGCAGCTATGTGCTGGGACAGGACCCTAAGACGAATCTGTACGGAGTCGTCCAGGTTGGAGGAGGAACGGTCATACCGTTCACTTATTCTTCGGTAGAAGGTCCTCCAGCCGCACGCTTGCTCGTTCGTAGAGACGGGAAAAAAGCAATCCTCCCAGGCTGGGATAAAGAAGTCAAGGAGCCTGATTTTTGGTTCGACTCGTATGTGACATTGGGCAGCTACAGCATGCTTAGCATCAAGGACGGAAACAAAATCGGACTTTATTCTGAAAATGAAGGCTTGGTTTTGGCTCCTGTTGAGAATCGTGTCATTCGCTATGAGGAAGCATCGATTCAGGTGCTGGTGACTGAGCCGGATGGAAAGGTGCTGCGATACAACTCCGTCGGGAAACCGGTAGAAACCGGAAATCCAATACCGTTGTCCGATGATTTGACGAAAAAGTATGAGCCGGGAAAAGGCGAGATGATTGTGGACCGCAAGACGAACCAACCGATCAGCAAGCTCTACCAATCAGTCTACATGGATTCCGATACCAATCTCATCGTTGCAATGGATCACGATGGGGCGGATCTTTATACCCCTGAAGGCAAGCTATTGACTACGGAGATCAAAGTCGCGTTGTGGAAGTCAGGCAACGACAGACCTCCTCTCACCTTGATCAAAGTTGCTGACTCCGTTTACACCTTGGGTGTGAGAGCGGAGAATGTCGGAATGGCGATGACCAAGGTCGATGGCAGGCAGCTTCAGGTCGTGAGCGATTTTGTGTATCGTGATGCAAACGAAATGATAGTACAAAATCAAAAGATCGTGATGACAGCACGGTTGGACGGCACGCAGGATGTATGGGCGCAAGAAGGGAACCAGCTCGCTAACAAGCTCACTAGCGTGAAAGGTTTTCACACGGAATCTTATTTTGATCGGGTATTGATTCAGTCAAGTACAGGATGGGACGTCTATTCACCACAGCTGCTCCGCCTAAGCTCGGGCGATTATCAGTCTATGAAGTACATGCACTTATATGATCTTAAGACGGGTGCCATTGCCTACCAGGACAACAAGACGGGATTGTACGGCCTTATGTCACTGGAAGGAAAGGTACTGACATCGGCCAAATATGAAGCGATTTTGCCAACGAACCAAGTATTCTCACAAGTATGGAGTAAGGCAGAGGATCAGTTGCCTTATGTATTCACAACCAAAGACCAGTTCGGTTATCTCGGTCAAGGTGGGCAAGAGGTGTTTGCCACAAGGTTCCTGACGAAAAAACCAGTGGTCTCCTATAGCCCGATTACATTCCAAGCGTTTTCGGCCTACTCGGATATGCTGCGATACCGTCCCCTTGAGCTGATCGATTTCGGCAAACCGTATAGCTGGCCAGCTGGTGGCAACAGCGAAAGCCAATTTTTTGCCAATCTGGCGCTTTATTTGAATCTGCCGAAGGATGCAGGCAAGCAAGTGGTCCTCTCTGAGTTGGTGTCCAAGGGTATCATCAAAGCTGATGAGGATCGTTCTGTCATGAGCGACGAAGATATGTTCCGAGTGGCTTATTTCATGGCGACAGGCAAAACAAGTCAAGCGATGACGACGCCACAGGTGTTGGAGTGGGCACAGAAGCAGGGAATTGTGCCGGTGCGAGAGGGAATGAGCTACTACATGACGATGAATTTATACGCGGAGTATCAGCACATCTTGATGACAGAGCTCATGCGTTCCCTGAAAGGAAAAAAAGTGCTCAAGCCAAAGGTGTTAACGACGACTTCACTCAGTGACGCACAACAGCAAATGCTCACAACAGCACTGATCGTGAACGGCAAGCCAGCCAATCAACTGCCATTGCCGCTCCCGCAAGCTGAGTGGCAGAAAGCCATTCAAGGCTTGGTTAACCAGTACAACAAGCAAGCGGCTCAATTGCTTGCGGCCTATGAAGCGAAGCTGTGAGCAGATAAACGTACAGGCGCGGATGTTCATCCTGCGCCTTTTTTGTGTTATTAAAAACTATTAAAAAAACGGCCAATATTTTACAATTAACCAATAGAAGGCAGCGTGAACGCAAGCCGTGACGGCCAAGGACACAATGAACGAGACAAACGAAATCTGATCGAGCTTGTAAGCGACAAAGAAAAATATCGTAAAGGCAATAAAGGCGATAAACGTGCCCTCTTCCAAATAAGCAACTGCCATATTCATTCCACCTCGATTCAAGAAAGGATACGTACCCATGATGATTGCTGTTGAAAAATTAAGCATACAAGATGCAGCCAGCTTGTTTCAATTTGAAGTCCGTAATCGAGCCTTTTTCGAAAAATCGGTTCCCAGTCGGGGAGACGCTTACTACCAATATGACCATTTTTTACGAGGTCTGCAAGCCTTGCTCGACGAGCAGGCGCAAGGAATCTCGTTTTTTGGCCTCATCAAAAACAGCCAGGGTGACATCTTGGGAAGAATGAATTTGGTAGACATCGAGAAAGACGAAGGAATCGGACATCTCGGCTATCGGGTCGGGGAAGATACCGCTGGAAAAGGCGTGGCTTCGCAAGCACTGAAGGTCTTTTTGGAGGGGCATGTTCCCCACTTGAATGTCAGAATGATCTGTGCGAAAACAACACCGGATAATATCTCATCACAAAAAGTATTGTTGAAAAATGGATTCGAGTCCTATGACATGGAGCCGGAAAGCGCGGATGATTTTCTTCACTATCGCTTGTTCATTGTCTAATAAGTAATAATTTGGTATTGTATGGAAAGTTTGTTAATAGAGCGAAGTGGGGGATAGAGATGAAACGTCCAGGCAAGATCATTGCGAAGATTCTGGTGTCGACAGGAGTGTTGGCTTCCTCCGTAGGATATGCTTCAGCGAACGAAGTAAAATCCCAGGAAACAAGTGCTACCTCTTTACATAAGGTTTTGCGGTTGAACTTGATTGATCAGCCAGGTCAATTGGACCCCGCAATGGCTGAGGATGAAGCGATGTTTTCTGTGATGCACACGATGTTTGATGGGTTGGTCCGCTTAGGTCCGGATGGAAAAGTTCAGCCATCAATCGCCCAGAAAATAGACGTATCCGATGATAGGAAAACGTATACGTTTCATTTGCGTGAGGCGAAGTGGAGCAATGGCGATCCAGTCACTGCCCATGACTTCGAATATGCGTGGAAGCGTGCGCTAGACCCGAAAACAGATAGTTCCTATTCCTATTTGCTCTATTCCATCAAAAATGCGGAGCAAGCCAACACAGGCGAGATGAAGCTGGACGAGGTAGGAGTAAAAGCCATCGATGCCAAGACATTGCGCGTAGAGTTAGAGCAGCCTACACCGTTTTTTACAGAGTTAACGGCAGCACCGATTTTTTACCCCGTGAACAAAAAGCTCGATGAGAAGAACCCTGGATGGTACCGAAAAGCTGCGACGCATGTCGGGAACGGACCTTTCAAATTAGTTTCCGCAGATAAAGAGAAAATCACGGTGGTCAAAAACGACCTGTACTGGGATAAAGCGGCTGTGAAGCTGGACAAGCTGGAATTTGACGTGATTCAGGATGAGAATAAACAGCTGTCTATGTTCGATAATTACAAGTCTGACTGGGCAGGCGCTCCGTTTGGATCTCTGCCCGTCGAGGCGTTGCCTGCACTGAATTACCAAGAAATATTGCAAACAAAGCCGGTTGCAGGTGTTTACTGGTACAAGTTCAACACCGAGCAGGCACCGTTTACCAACGCAAAGATTCGCAAAGCGTTTGCCTATGCAATGAATCGTCAGGCGATTGATGAGGTGCTGCTCGATGGTGTGCAAATACCTGCTACAGGTGCTCTGCCGCCTACGATGAACCTGAAAAAGGATGGCTACTTCAAGGACAACGATCAGGAGACAGCAAAAAAGCTGCTGGCCGAGGGCATGAAGGAGCTGGGAATGACAAAGCTCCCGCCAATAACCTTGTCCTATAACAAGTCCGAGCATCATCGCTTGGTCGCAGAAATGATTCAAAAGCAGTGGAAGCAAACACTAGGTGTGGATGTCACACTGCATGATCAAGAATGGAAAGTGTTTTTGGAAGATGTAAAGAATGGCAAGTATCAGATTGCACGGACGGGCTGGCATGCAGATTACAATGATCCGAGCAACTATTTGGAGCTGCTCAAGGAGAAGGATGGAAGCAGCAATGATACCGGATGGGAAAACAAAAAGTATCAAGAGCTTTTGAATCAATCCGTGACGGTGAAAGATCCTGAGAAACGAAAGCAGCTGCTGGCTCAGGCAGAAGCGATCCTGATGGAGGAAATGCCCGTTGCTCCGGTATACTTTTATACCAGACATTGGGTTCAAGATGAGAAGCTAAAAGATGTTGTCATGGATCATCAAGGCGTGGTCGATTACAAGTGGGCTTCCAAAGAATAAGGCGTTAAAAACACAAGAGAGTCCCCTTCCTGCTAAAAGGAAAGGGACTTTTTTTCGTTTATGGGGTGTCCAATCACGGTTCCCACGGGCGTCTGGTTCCAAGCATATCCGCGAGATGCTTGTTATCCTTGCGACGTATTTTACGTGCCGCAGCTCGCTCGTCAGCACCGTTGTGCAGGAATACTTCCTCTTCCGTCTCTGGCACGATCTTGGGCACGGGGGTAGGCCGCCCATCCTCGCCAATCGCGACGAACGTAAGAAATGATGTGGCACAGACGGTTCGAATGCCCGTTAGCAAATCCTCCGCAACAATTTTGACAAAGACCTCCATCGACGTGTTATGCGTCCATGTGACGAAGGCTTCGAGGGCAACCTCATTGTCCACCCGGATCGGCTGCAAAAAGTCGACGGAATCAGTAGAGGCGGTAACGACTGGTCCCCGGGCATGCTTCATGGCAGAGATTGCAGCAACATCGTCGATATGCGCCATCAGCCTGCCGCCGAACAGCGTATTGTGATTGTTCGTATCCGGGGGCAGCACATGGCTTGCTTTGAACGTGCGAGACTCCCGAACAAAACGTTGAATCGTCATAAAGGTAGCTCCCTTCTTTCTTGCACTCGGATTATGAATGATGACAATCTTCTCTCCTTTTCATTGTTCCACAAAATAATGGATCTAT
Organism: Brevibacillus sp. AG162; assembly: GCF_006715575.1. NCBI lineage: Bacteria > Bacillati > Bacillota > Bacilli > Caryophanales > Paenibacillaceae > Brevibacillus > Brevibacillus sp. AG162. The sequence goes on along the minus strand of NZ_VFNO01000013.1, from coordinate 27,745 downwards.
TCCTCTTCGTTGGAGTAAGACGGCGAATTTTATCAAAGGCTATGGATGGGATAAGATATGCGAGAGGATGTTGTCACGAACGTCATTTGCCGCTATACTTGTGGAGTAGTTCATGGGTTAAAATTGTAACGGTTGTTGCTACAACCGTCTCTATATCGAAATGGTATGCACGTAAAAACAGCGGAAAGGAGGGTATCCCCATGAAAAAAAGATCATTAATGTCTTTGCCAAAAGGAATGGGATACTCCACCGCTGTTTTCTTTGATCTGGCTAAATCACGGGAGAAGTATGTCCAAAAACGGATATAGCGACCATCCTTTGATGTAGTGGGATTCATCAGGATACAGTGGAAAAACGCCACAGGTCGCATTCCTGTGGTTTTCTATTTGGGCACCGCAGGATTTCCTGTGGTGTTTTTTTATTTCGAAAAAGGGAGATGGATTGTATGCAAAGAAACGGAGAGAACATTTACGTAAGGCTAGTACAGGAATCGGATGCACAGAGCCTCTTGGCGCTTGAAGTGAGAAACAGAGACTTCTTTCAAAATTTCACTGGGACGAGAGAAGAGGCGTTTTACACGCTGGAAGGACAAATCGACAGGATCAAGAGCGCGACAGCTTTAAAAGAAGAAGACAGAGGGTACGTCTTTGTCGTTGCGGAAAAAGGACAGGATGAAATCATTGGGGAAGTCATCCTTTCAGAGGTCGTAAGAGAGAATCTGCAAAGCTGCTGGATCGGCTACTTCCTGGACAAAGAGCATAATGGAAAAGGCTACATGACCGAAGCCGTAAAGCTCGTCGTTGACTATGCGTTCGAAACATTAGGTCTTCACCGCTTGGAAGCAGGCGTGATGCCGCATAATATAGGCTCGATTAAGGTGCTGCTAAAAGCTGGTTTTCACAAGGAAGGGATTGCCAAGAAAAACGTGAAAATCAATGGCCGGTGGGAAGATCATCAAACACTGGCGATCGTGAAAGAAGAACAAACCGACCAGGTGAAGCCCATGGTCCAGCGCAAAAATCCAAGTACAGTTGCTCCGCCTATGGGACCCTATACACATCTGACCGTCGTTCCAAAAGGAGCCGAGTTGCTCGTGCTTTCTGGGCAAGTAGGAATGGACCTTCACGGAGAGTTGCCGACAGATATGAAAGAACAAGTAGAAAACACGCTACAGAACATCCTGCGCAATTTTGAAAGTGAGTCAGTAACTGCGGACCATATCATCAAAATCAATATATGGGCAACCGAGGAAATGGATTGGAGGCATTTTAATCAGGTGTGGGAGAAGTTCCACGGGGGGAAACCGCCAGCGATGACTATGTCTTACGTCCCAGCATTGGCTGTCCCTTCGCTCAAAGTGGAGATAGAAGCTTGGGCAGCGAAATGGTAGGAAGGAAATAGAGTCGAAAGAGAAAGGGTGAAGCTTTTTGCTTCATCCTTTTTTCTGTAACTTTTTTCTAGCAAAAACGTCATTATTTTCAGGAGATAGAATGAGCGTGACGATATTGCTGTTTTGAGAGCAAAAGATGTCAAAACATGAAGGAATATACGGGTGAATCGAGAAGTTCTTTCTATTAGCTGGATTTTCCAAAAATACGAAAAAAACAGAGGGGAACGAGGAACTTGCTTTTACGAGTAAATGTCAGCTTGCTAGCTGTTTTCTTCCTGATTTTGCTGATGCCTCTGTCCATTGCGCGAGCGGCCACCCATGTAGAAGTGGCGGTCGATCAGTTAAATATTCGAAGCGAGCCAGGTACAACTACCCAGATCGTCGCAACACTCAAAAAAGCGACGCGGTTGCCAATCACCAAACAGCAAAAAGAATGGACCCAGGTAAAGCTGCCGAACGGCAATACCGGATGGGTCAATAATAAGTATGTCAAGATGATAGAAGTTCCACAGATCAAATATGTCAAAAGCAATGTGGACATGCTGAATGTTCGGGCAGAACCAAATGCCACTGCACAAATTTTGCAGATCATCGACAAAAACGGTGTGTTTTTGCAAGTGAGAAAGCAAGGGGAATGGGCACAAATTAAGCTGTCTGATCAAAAGAACGGCTGGGTGAAAGCCAGTTACTTGACGGAGACAACAGCACCACCACCAAAACCACCCCAGGCACCAGCACAAATCCCGGACCCGACAACAATTCCAGCACCGCCCCCTCCTGTACTACCATCCAATACAGGGAGTGAATTCGGGCAAGGGACAATCGTATTAACCGAAGGCTATGAAGTTTATGCACAGCCAGATATTCTTGGTACCGTCATTGGTCAAATCCATGGCGGGATGACAATCAATCATTACGGATATGCAAATGGTTGGTACACCATTAACTTTAACGGGACCTATGCCTATATCTTCAAACCAATGGAACAGACTGGGACAGCTCCAACACTGCCGAGTTCAACACCGGGGGCACCAGCGACTTTGCCAACAACACCGCCTCCCTCTTCTATACAAGAACTACAGATTCGCGTCAAAAATCCTGATTCTAACATCCGCAACGGTCCCTCAACCGATCATGCGATAATCGGAACCGTTCAACCCGGACAAGTATTCCCGGTTGTGCAAACAGTAGGAGACTGGTACATCATCAGGCTGGCAGACAATTCGACCGCCTATATCGCGGGGTGGATTGTAGAGAAGATTCAACCAGCTGGTACTTTGCCACCGACAGGAGCTACATACGAGTACAACAGTGGGATGATTGGAAACGAGAAAGTGTATATCTATCACACCCATAACCGTGAGTCTTGGCGAAATGTAGCACGGAACCAACAAGGGAGCTCGGTAGATGATCCTGAGATCAACATCACGCTTGTTGGGAAAAGGCTGGGCGAGCTGTTGCAAGCAAGAGGCATTTCGGCAATGGCGAGCCAGGACGATTTCGCTCAGAGATTGAGGGAACAAAATAAAAGCTACTCGATGTCTTATTCCGAGTCGTACAAGGCGGTAGCGGCAGCGGCTGCAACCAGCCCGCACTTGCAGTACATTTTCGATATTCATCGGGACAGCGACGAGCCGCGCAGCAAGGTAGCGATCACGATCAATGGCAAAACCTATTCCCGGATGCTGTTTGTAATCGGAACAGCGAATCCGAACCATCTGGCCAACAAAAAGCTGGCGGAAGAGCTGCACGCCCGTCTGGAAGTCTCTTATCCCGGTTTGTCGCGGGGGATTATCCTGAAAGGTTCAAATCAGGGGAACGGGGTGTACAATCAGTCCATTTCTGAGGGAGCCCTGCTCTTGGAATTCGGTGGTACGAACAACACCTTGGAAGAAGGCTATAATACAGCAGAAGCCTTTGCCGAAGTCTTTGGGAATTACCTGATCGAATCTCAAATCGCATTTAATTAAAAGTAGCACGATTCTTTTCGCCACATGCGAGAGAATCGTGTTTTTTTCCAGGAGGATCATTTATGGCTACGCATCAAGAACACATACAATCTATTGACGATAATAGTCGCGGTCATCTTCAAGGTGACTGTGAAAGCTGCTTTGGCTTGTGCTGTGTCGCATTGCCTTTTGCTGCTTCCTCTGACTTTGCCATTAATAAAGACGCAGGCAAGCCCTGTAGCAACTTACAGGCAGACTTCCGGTGTGGTGTTCACACAAAGCTGAGAGGGATAGGCTTTCGTGGTTGTACTGTCTACGATTGCTTTGGAGCTGGTCAAAAGGTGTCTCAAGTCACTTATGGCGGTCAAGATTGGCGGAAGGAACCCGGATCAGCGAAGCAAATGTACGAAGTATTTCCGATCATGTGGCAGCTTCATGAGCTGCTTTGGTATATAACGGAGGCGTTGACCAAGCAAGCTGCCCAGTCCCTCCATCCTGCATTGAAGGAAGCGTTAGAGGAGACACAGCGCCTGACGGATCGCAATCCTGAAGACATCCTGAAGCTGGACATCGCTTTTTATCGAGCAAAAGTTAATGAACTATTGTTGCAGACAAGTGAACTGGTACGTAAGGACGCGGTTGCCAAGTACAAAGGGGGCAAGCAAGGAAAAAACTATGGCCGAGGCGCTGATCTCATCGGTGCCAAGCTCAAAGGCGCTGATTTACGAGGTGCCAATTTGCGTGGCGCTTATTTGATAGCTGCTGATCTGAGAGGAGCGGATTTGCGGGGAGCTGATCTCATTGGTGCAGATTTTCGCGATACAGATGTGAGCGGAGCGAACTTGACGGAGACATTGTTTCTCACGCAGGTTCAGCTCAACGCGGCGAAGGGCGATGCAATCACCAAGCTGCCACCTTCGTTTACGCGTCCACCGCACTGGGGTAAATAACGGAATCAAAAGCAGGATGTCATTTGTTGACAGCCTGCTTTTTTTGCTAGAAAAGGGAACTAGAATTGTCCGTAAAAAACAGTGCGATTGCAATTTCCATGAATCCAGACATATGATTCCCTCCAAGTCAAAACGCAGTTTACGAGTTAGGGTTTGAATGCAACCCGATTATTTCTATTGTTTCGACTACAGCTACCCTTCTCGGACCTTCCATAAAATATCCGATCACCCCATGCTCCATTCTTTTTGTGTGGACCTCTTTACACATATGGGGAAAAAGAATCCACATGCGTGCAGTTCCTTCTGTAGGGACAGGACTTGTGTTATCTAAAATGATTGCTCCGTGATCATCCTCAAATTCAGGATGGATGGCAAATATGCCTGTTATGCTCGTGTCATCGTTTCTTCATAGGGTATCCACACGTTATTTCCTCCATCTTGAAAAACGTTGTTAATACATTTCTACTTTTGCCGTATTAACTATCGTGAGGCTCACATCCAAACAAATTGCGCAATTTGTTTATTCCATCCAGAAGGGAGGAGAAGTAGTTGGAGATTGCCCAAGTGAACACAGGCATCTGCCAAAAAGAAGAACACGAAAGGCAAGCGGAAAGCATGTCGACCGAAACTTTTGCCCAAATTTATGGTGCGTACTATAAGCGCGTCTACAAATATATTTGCTATCGTATCAATAATCACTACACAGCGGAAGAAATATGCAGTCATGTGTTTGAAATGGTGATATCAAAATACAGCAGCTTCTCGCCGGATAAATCAAACTTTGAGGTCTGGTTGTTTGCGATCGCCAGAAACGCAGTGACAGATTACTTTCGCTTACAGAAAAAAAGAAATAGCTTTTCATTGGATTCGATTCTGAATCTGGTCTTGCCGAAGTCGTCTCCGGAGGACATCGTGATCCGCGACGATAATCATCAAGCCTTATTTCAAGCACTGGCGAAGCTGAGTGACAAGGAGCGCAATATCATCGCCATGAAATATGCGGCTGGTCTTAAAAACGCAGAAATCGCAGAACTTCTTGGTGTCAGTGGTTCAAATATTGGCGTCGTGCTCTACAGATGCTTGAAAAAGCTGCAGATGGAATTGCAAAAAGGGGGCTTCCGTTATGAAGAGTAAGCATGATCTAGACGATTTTCGTGAACTCACCGACTTGCTTACTGATCTGGAGCTGGATGACGCCACTCCAAAAGCCAACATATACAATCGGTTGAAATTCAAATTGGAATCAGGAAACATACAACTACCTGATAACAAAAAGGACGGGATCTATATGAAAACGAATAAATGGAAAGCTGCCACAATTAGTGCTGTTGCTGTTGTTTGCCTTTTAGGTGCATTCTCGACTACATCGTTTGCCCAAGGAATGCTCCAGACGATCTTGGCACGCTTTCAGGTCGGGAACATGGAAATTACCCAATACGATAAAGAGCTGCCTGCTGCACAGTCCAATACCCAAGGAATCGAGATACCTATAGAACACAAGGCCCCCCCACAGATGACATTGGAAGAAGCACGCGCAGCCAGCAAAATGGACTTTCCCGCACCGACATGGTTGTCAGAGCATTATTCCTATAAAAACACGGTCGTTCATGGCAAGGGTATGGTAGAAATTCAGTATGAAAAAGAGAAAGAGTTTATTTCCTTGTTGATTTCAAATGGTGGCGAAAACGGCATCAGCACGACAGAGGGTGTCAAGATTGAAACCATTGGCGGGAAAAAGGTTTATTTCGCCAACGGAATCGTGATTTGGGAGCATGAAGGATTTACTTACGAGCTGTATCAGATGGCAGAGAAGAGCTTTGATGCTGCGACCATCGGCAACATCATCGATTCCTTGTCAACGAAATCCGCCAAAAAATAAGCGGTTGTTACTTCACCACGTACCCAGGCACAACCGACTTCGAATGCTTTTCGAGGTCGGTGATCGTCTGGGTATTTTCATAATCTGCTAAAAAAGCAAAAGTGTGACTGAAAGGCTGTGGAGGAAGATATATTGAGAATTCGGGAATGAAAAAAGAGGATCAAATCTCCTCTCCAACTTTTCTACGTACGATAATCGCCGATGATAGGAAAATCCTAAACAGTCACAGAGTGTTAAAAATCATGTAACGAATCGGACACCCTCTAGGGTCAAAAGTCCTGCTACAATGATACATGACCGGAAGTATACAGGGTAAAACAAAAAACTCTCTCACGAAGATGAATGCGAAAAGGGGGTTACAAGAGAGAGAATCATTTGTGAATTTTTTCACATATATTTGTGATTATTTTCACAAAGTCGTCATAAATGCTGGTTTCCCCACTGGTATAATTCCGGTACATAAAGGCCAAAACGCGAATAGAAAGGGATCTTGTACATGGATATAGTGGATTTGGGACGACTTCAATTTGCGATAACAACTATCTTTCACTTTGTTTTTGTGCCGATTTCCATCGGGCTGTCATTATTAGTAGCCATTATGGAAACGATGTATGTGGTAAAAAAGAATGACTTGTACAAAAAAATGGCCAAGTTTTGGGGAACCTTTTTGCTGATAAATTTTGCGGTCGGGATCGTGACAGGGATTATGCAGGAGTTCCAATTTGGGATGAACTGGTCTGATTTCTCACGATTCGTCGGCGACGTATTTGGGACACCGCTAGCGATTGAGGCCCTCTTAGCATTCTTCCTCGAATCGACTTTTATTGGACTATGGGTGTTTGGTTGGGATCGTTTGTCCAAAGGAGTGCATCTCGCATGTATATGGCTCGTATCCATCGGAACGATTCTTTCGGCTCTCTGGATTTTGGCAGCCAACTCGTTCATGCAGCAGCCAGTCGGCTTTGCTATCAATAACGGACGTGCAGAGATGGTCGATTTCTTCGCTCTCCTTACCAATGGACAATTACTATATGAATTCCCGCATACCGTATTTGCGGCATTTGCGACAGGTGCCTTCTTGGTAGCAGGTATCAGTGCTTGGAAGCTGTTGAAAAAACAAGACGTCACATTCTTTGTACAATCTTTCAAAATCGCGATCGTGGTAGCATTGATTTCCTCGCTGGCTATTGCTCAATTCGGTCATGGTCAGGCACAGTATTTGGTTGCTACCCAACCGATGAAAATGGCAGCGAGTGAAGGACTGTGGGAAACAAGCTCGGACCCAGCTCCTTGGACGGTCTTTGCAACGATTGATCCAGAAAAACAAGAAAACGGTTTTGAAATAAAAATTCCTTATTTGCTTAGCGTTCTGACGTACAACTCACTTTCAGGTTCTGTACCGGGCATGTTGGAACTACAAGCAGAGTATGAGAAAACTTACGGTCCAGGAAACTACATTCCACCAGTTCGGACTACCTTCTGGAGCTTCCGCATCATGGTAGCGGGCGGTAGTGCCATGATTTTGCTGGCTTTGTACGGGGCATATCTCGCTTTACGCAAAAAGCTGGAACAGCCAAACAAGCGGTTCATGCAGTTGATGGTTGCGGGTATCTCACTACCATTCATCGCAAACTCAGCAGGTTGGATCATGACGGAGGTAGGTCGTCAGCCGTGGACGGTATTCGGGCTTTTGCGTGTTGAAGATTCGGTTTCGCCAAGCATTAGCACAGGAGAGGTATGGTTCTCTCTGATCGCCTTCACGACGATTTATCTCATCCTGCTCTGCGTCTTGGCTTATCTGTTTGCTCGTGTAGCCAAAAAAGGACCGGATATGGATAGTCATGAGGAAGTAGAGGATTTACAGCTCCAGGATCCATTTGATCGTGTAAGGGGTGAACGTTATGGAGCTTAATGAACTGTGGTTCCTGCTCATTGCCGTTCTGTTTACCGGATTTTTCTTTCTCGAAGGCTTCGACTTTGGTGTCGGCATGGCGACGCGCCTGCTATCACGAAATGATTTGCAAACGCGGGTTTTGATCAATACGATTGGCCCGTTCTGGGATGCCAATGAAGTTTGGTTGATTACAGCCGCTGGTGCGATGTTTGCAGCGTTTCCAGAGTGGTATTCCACGATGTTTAGCGGATATTATCTCGTGCTTACGCTGATTCTGCTTGCCTTGATTGGACGCGGGGTGGCATTTGAATTTAGAGGCAAGGGGAAAGGCGAGGCTTGGAAAAAGACGTGGGACGCAGCGATTCTGATTGGAAGCTTTGTACCGCCGATGTTGTTCGGAATGGTCTTTGCCAGCTTGGTGAAGGGGGTGCCGATTGATCAGAATATGGAAATGACTGCGGGCTTCTCGGACATTGTGAATGGATACTCGTTGTGGGCAGGAGTGACAGTAACGGGCTTATGCTTGCTGCACGGACTCAACTTCATCTCACTGCGCACTGTGGGCGAGCTGCGTGAAAAATCACGTGTGCTGGCAGCGAAGCTGTTGCCGATGCAAGCGGTTCTCATGGCGGTGCTTGTAGGGTGGACATTCATGGTAACTGATCTGTTTGAGCGCCAGGGTGTTTTGTTGACAGCAGCCGTACTCTTAGGTGTTGTGGCTTTTGTACTGGCTCGCCACTTCTTGAGACAAGGCAGGGAAGGATGGGCTTTCGGGATGACAGGTGCGATGATCCTGCTGACGTTCGTCTCTATGTTTATCGGTTTGTTCCCACGGGTGATGGTCAGCACGATTGATAGCGCGTTTGATTTGACCCTCTATAATGCAGCTTCGAGTCCATACACGTTAAAAGCAATGACCATTGTTGCAGCAGTGCTTTTACCGTTTGTACTAGCCTATCAGGCTTGGAGCTACTTCGTTTTCCACAAACGCGTCACTGAAAAGGATCATTTGGAGTACTAATGGACAAGGAATTGTTCCGATTACAAGGAATCCGACCGGTTATGCTGCTGCTAGCCGGTCTTTCCCTCCTGCAAAGTGCGGCGATTATCGGTCAGGCACTGCTTTTGGCGAAGTCGATCGCGATCTTGTTTGAAGGTCAAGCGGTCCAGATGGCGTACCAGCCGCTTGCGCTGTTTTTGGTCATGATAGCCGCTCGTCATACCATCGTTTGGCTGCAAAAGAAAGTGGCCGGCCGTTTTGCTGAAGCTTCCAGTGAGTCTTTGCAAGGCCGTGTTCTATCCCGATTGTTCGAGCGTGGTCCACGTTTTGCCGCCAGTGAAGGAAGCGGAAAGCTTGTTACGCTTGTCCTGGAAGGTGTAGATCGTGTACGTACCTACCTAGAGTTGTCTGTTCCGCGCACGCTGGATATGGTTTTTGTTACGTTTCCGCTTCTGGCATTTGTCTACATGCAAGATGTGATTTCTGGACTGATCCTAACGGTAACGATGCCTGTTCTCGTCGGATTTTTTATCGTACTCGGTCTGGCGGCGCGTAAACAGGCGGACAAACAATGGCGCTCGTATCGAATGCTATCTCATCATTTTACCGATTCGCTTCGCGGGCTTGCGACGCTCCGATTTTTGGGGCGCAGCAAAGACCATGGGGAGACCGTCGGTAGAGTGAGCGATCAATATCGATCCGCTACGATGCGTACGTTGCGTGTCGCCTTCCTGTCTTCTTTGGCACTCGACTTCTTCAGCATGCTGTCGGTTGCGTTTGTGGCGGTCGGTCTTGGGTTGCGGCTGATTGAAGGAAACTTTGGCTTTGAAACGGCATTGGTCATCCTGATTCTTGCACCGGAATACTTTTTGCCAGTACGGATGCTGGGATCGGACTACCACGCCTCATTAGATGGTAAAGAGGCGTTGGGAACTATTCGTACCATTATCGATACTGGCGCTCCAGATGAACAAAGAGAGAAAGCACAGGCGACGGATAGCCAGACGTCGCTGACTGGTGTATGGGATGGAACGATTACCTTGTCCGATATTCGAGTCGTCGGTGAGGATGGCAGACAGGTACTGGGTGAGATATCTGCGGAATTGGGCAGCAATAGGAGAAGAGTGGGCATTGTTGGGGCGAGCGGGGCAGGAAAATCAACCCTCCTCGGAGTACTAGGCGGCTTTTCTGATCCCGAAGCTGGCGTGATTCAAGTAGATGGGCAACCCATTACGGGGGATGCGAAGCAGGAGTGGCAGCGGCAAATCGCTTACATTCCACAGCATCCGTATTTATTCAATCAATCGTTGGCGGATAACATTCGCTTCTATGAGCCGGAAGCGACGCAGGAACAGGTGAAGCAGGTGATACGTGATGTCGGTCTGGGAGAGCTGATGGACAGCTTGCCAAATGGCTGTGACGAAATCATTGGCGAAGGGGGACGTACGTTAAGCGGCGGACAGGCACAGCGGGTTGCATTGGGACGTGCGCTGCTTGGCAATCGACCAGTGGTTTTGCTCGATGAGCCGACCGCTCACTTAGATATTGAAACGGAATGGGAGCTCAAACAGACCATGTTGTCGGTGTTGGGAGACAGGCGCGTATTTTTGGCTACACATCGTTTACATTGGATGCGAGACATGGATTGGATTTGGGTAATCGACCAGGGACGACTGGTAGAAGCGGGTACCTATGAACAGCTCGTTGCACAAAAAAGCGTATTTTATCGGTTGTTGACAGCTGGTGCCAAGGGGGAGAAAGGATGAAGGAAGCGCGAGAAGGCAATCAGGGATGGTTTCTTCCATACTTTCGCCAGTTTTTCTGGCAGTTTGCCGCAGCGGCTTTGCTGGGAACCTTGGCAGTGGCATGTGCGGGTGCTTTGCTGTATACGTCCGGGTATTTGATTTCCCGCTCCGCACTCAAGCCCGAAAACGTCTTAATGGTCTATGTTCCCATCGTACTTGTCCGGGCTTTTGGCTTTAGCAAAGCAGTCATTCAGTACCTGGAGCGTTTGGTTGGACACGATGCAGCTTTGCGTGTGTTGTCGCGTATGCGCGTTCGTTTGTACCAGGCCATCGAGCCGCAAGCGCAGCTCCTCCGCACTCGTTTTCGCACGGGAGATTTACTTGGCGTACTAGCAGATGATATCGAACAACTACAGAATGTCTATCTGCGCTTTGTGCTGCCAGCCGTCTCAGCGGTCCTCCTCTACGGGGCAGGTATTGTGGCACTCGGAAGAATGGACGGGATGTTCGCGCTGCTGATGGCGCTTTACTGTGGTTTTCTGCTGTTTGTTGCACCGGCAGTAGTCTTGTGGTCATCCATTGCCAAGAGTCGTCAGTTCAAGCAGGAGAGACAGGCAGCATACCGGGAGCTGACTGATGCTGTTTTTGGCATGAGTGACTGGATTCTCAGTGGTCGTACGCAGCAGTTTCTCCAGTTGTTTACAAGACGGCAAAAGACGGCCGCCGAGATCGAAAACTCCATTCGACGCGGAGAATGGCGAGTACAGTGGATGTCGCAGTGTGCAATCGGTGGTGCCATTGTCTTACTGGTCATTTGGGCGGGCGGACTTGCCGCTGCGAATCAGATTCCGGTTACGTTGATTGCTGCGATTGGGTTGGTTGCATTTCCGTTGATGGATGCGTTTGCCCGTATTTCTGACGCGGTTGTGCGGATGCCAGAATACAAGGAGTCTCTGAAGCGGCTTCGGGAGATCGAGGGTAGTCGTGAATCCATTGTGAAAGCGCAGAAGGAAAAGGTGGCAGATCAAGCGGGGGGCAGTTTGAAGCTCGATCATGTTCATTTTCGCTACCCACAAGCCAACAATTGGAGTGTGCAGGACGTGTCTTTTGAGGTGGCTCAAGGGGGCAAAATCGCGTTGCTCGGTCGCAGCGGAGCTGGCAAATCGACGATACTGAACTTAATTCGAGGTGCCATACAGCCGGAAGCGGGCCAGGTGACAGTAAATGGGCAGCCTGTCCAATCAGAAGAGGCCTCTGCTAGTTTGTTTTCCGTGCTGAATCAGCAGCCGTATTTGTTTGACACAACCGTAGCCAATAACATCAGGCTTGGTCGGCCCAATGCGTCCGATGAAGAGGTTCGTGCTGTGACAGCTCAAGTCGGTCTGGATCAGCTGATTGAATCCCTACCGGACGGTTATCAAACACGGATGCAGGAAACTGGTCTGCGCTTCTCTGGCGGAGAAAGGCAGCGTATAGCTCTTGCCCGGATTTTGCTGCAAAACAAGCCGATCGTTCTCCTTGATGAGCCGACGGTGGGATTAGATCCGTTGACTGAACGCGATCTGATGGAAACGATCTTTCGTGTCTTGCACGGGAAAACATTGATTTGGGTGACTCATCACTTGAGCGGTGTAGAGCAAATGGACGAGGTCATTTTTATGGAGCAGGGAGTCATCTCGATGCGGGGGACACATGAGCAGTTGTATCAGGACAATCCAAGGTATCGCAACCTATATACATTGGACTGTCCGTTGGCGTCAGTGTTGGAAAAATAAGTAGAGGAAACGAGAGGCTGTTCCGGGGAGGAACAGCCTTCTTCGCTTAAGATAGGGCCTCGCTGGTTACACCCCGGTAGTAATGAGTGTGCCCGTCATCATAGGTGGTTTGCCCTGAAAACTCGTGGTAATGACTTCCGTCCGGCAGCGGTATAGGCGGCCCCGTCCATCCCCTGTAGCGATGCACATGTCCATCATCAAATGTAGTGGTACCTTCGTAGTAATGGACGTGCCGATCTCTCATTCCCTGAGGGGGTGACGTTCTGCCACGTATTCGGTGACGATGACGACCCGAAATGCTTGTCAGTGTGTCATACCCATGAAAATGCCCGGGCCGATCGGCAAATCGAATAAAGCGTAAGGAATGAGAGTGCCGAGAGCTCATCAAGAAACGCCCCTTTGTATGCATTTATCACTAGTAAATGCGTTTGTCAGGCGTTTCGAAACGGACATTCGTCTATGCGTTCAATAACTGAGAGCCTTCCTCATTGGAAAAGGCTCTCATCTGATTAAAACAGTTTTTTTCCCATAATATGATCGAGTGGAATCACGCCAATGACTCTACTATCATCGCTATTGTTACGATTATCTCCCATCACAAACACATGATTTTCCGGTATGACGATTTTAGCATCAGGTACGTTGACCATCTTTTCTTTTATGTACGGCTCGTTTAACGGCTGTCCATTCCGATACAGGCTCTCGTTCTTAAACTCCAAAGTATCGCCGGGTTTGCCTATGACTCGTTTTACCCAGAATGTTTTGGCTTCGCTTTTCCCCGTGGCGAGCATGAGTAAAGGATTTTCAAGGATGTCATCTTGTAACGTACGATCCCGGTTTACACGGCTGTCGACCACGACAATATCGTTGTACTCAGGGAGATAAGAGAATGTGTGGGATAATTTCGACACATAGATGCGTTCATCGTTTTGCAAAGTGGGCTCCATCGATTGTCCATTCACTTTAAATGGTTGGAGGACAAATATGTTAACCAGCATTGCGAGTGAGATGGAGATGCCCAACGTTTTGGTCCAGCCCCATAATTCTTTTACGCTTTTCAAATCAGACCGCATCCTTCCACGTGAAAGATTACTTTGGTATGGCTATTGATAAGTACGCGAAATGGTGCTTTTTGGTTACGTAAATGAAAAGATGACAGCAAAAATGCCACTGGGGACAGAACCATTAATCCAGCTAGTGTAAGGAGACCAAATGCAAGGTACTCAGCATAATTGCCTGCTTGATCGATGTTCCCCGTCGTTATCGCTATGATCATACAGAGAATCTGCAAAACAGCGCCGAAACCAAGTTCTTTAAGCATGTGAACGACCTACTTTTTTGGGTATTTGAACTGTGATTACGGGTTGCCATAAGATTAGATCTTCTTAACAAAAGTAACCCGGTCATTTCCTTTTCCATCATAATTTGAGGTCACAGCAATTCCATCCACCATTTTATCTCCTTTTTCAACCGCAAAACCTAACTTGGTGTGGAAGGAGATTGAGCCTTTATTAACAGGAGAGGTAATGCATCGAATCGTATCGCATCCTTTTTGTTTTACAGTTTGAAAGAAATGGTGGTATAATTCGCGTCCCCACCCATCTTTTCGCTTGTCCGGATGTACCCCAACGAAGTGAATGTAAGCTTCTCCAGGCAACGTCTGGGACAAGAAGCCGATGAGGAAAGCGATGACTTCTCCATTCTCTTCAACAATAAAGCTCGTTGACTGGAAATGGATAAAAAACAGCTTGGGTAACATATCAGACATTTGTCGCCCACCCCACCAATCGTTGAGGACCGGAATAACTTTGAGGTAATCGTGCTCTTGTACATTTCGGATTTGCATCATGTCTGCCTCCTTATCAACATGCTCACTGTGACAAGTCTTTCTGCTCGGGCAATTTTTCCCAGACTACAATGATTAGTGTTGCTATCGGGCCGAGGAATAAAGAGAGAAAAAACCAGTTAAGACCGCTTCGATTTTTTCCTTGAGCTAGTCCGGCGTTGATGAGGGCCAATGTACCATAACCAACAAAATATTGATCTTCCATTTTCGAAACTTCCTCCATTGTTCAAATATTGCTCCTATCATATACGTAAGGAAGAAAATAGAGTTGCTAAGAATTTTACAAAATGTGTATGAGCAAACTAAAAATGGCCAATCGATAACGAAGGGCCACTGAGAGGAACGTAATCCACCTGGTCGCTCGGTTATTTATACAAAATATCATCCCGTAGTGACGCTACTTTGCTCAGCGCATCGGCAATATCTTCTTCGCTGACACCAAAGTGAGTCAAGGCATCACGCAGATGCCTAACGATAGCATCAAAATGAATGGGTTGCAGATTCATCCCTTCGTGAGCCTTTGCCATAGACTGGCCAGAATATTGATTCGGACCACCGAGGGCATAGCTGATGAACTTTGTTTGGTGTTTACGCTGTTTTTCCATATCGGTGTCTTTGAAAAAGTGGTTCACGGTGTCATCAGCTAAAACTAAATCATAAAAGTAGTCCACTACTTTTGCGACCGTATCTTCCCCACCATATTTCTCGTAAAACGTGCTCATCATTAGCCTCCTTAGGACGTTTGCTTCCCTTATAATTCCACGATTGATGGAAACTTATGAATAAAGAAAAGCCGACAAGCTGATGCCGATTGCATTTCGACGTCAGCCTGCGGACTAGATGCATGTCATGTGCGCTTTGTTTTAGCCAACTTTCCTGATCACTTTCGAATTTCCACCTGAACTGATAATGATCCATCCTTCAGGAACAGGCGAGGCTTGCAGTACCTCAATCTGTGTTCCGTTAGGAGCATCATTAACATTTCTGATCACATTCGATCCTCCATAGGTTCGAACCATGATCCATCCTTTTGGGATAGGCGAAGCGAGCATCACTTCTACCTCCGTGCCGTACGAAGCACCGTTCATATTCTTGAGTACATTCGATCCTCTAAAGGCTCGAACCATGACCCATCCTTCAGGAATAGGCGAGGCGAGCATCACCTCTACCTCCGTACCATAAGAAGCACCGTTCATATTCTTGATTACATTCGATCCTCTAAAGGCTCGAACCATGACCCATCCGGTTGGGATAGGCGAAGCTAGCAGCACCTCTACCTCCGTGCCATAAGAAGCACCGTTCACATTCTTGATCAGGTTCTGCGTTCCTAAAGTTCTAACGATAACCCATCCGGCTGGAATAGGTGAGGTAAGCGACACCCAGATTTCTTCACCATACGTGGCGTTTCTGATTTTTTTATTGGAAGCGTAGGTGGTTGCCTTTTCCTGTGTAGGGAGCGCTGCCCCTTGGACTTGTGTGGCTAGAGAGGGTACTACGACGACTGAACTTAATGACAGGATAATCAGTGCTTTTTTAAACATGAGCATCAACCTTTCTGAAATGGTGAATGTTGTTTAGAAAACGATTATTGAGTCGTAGCTAAAAGTTTTATATTTCTAAAAATAGTAATTTATTACATTTTATACGATTATCGTTCTGATTACTTTAGGAGATATTGTCGAATGGTAGGCAAAGTTGATGATAGGTTGAACAGCCGCGAGAAAAGCAAAAGACCCTCTCATCGGTTGAGAGGGTTGAGGTAAGGGTAGATTGTCCGCGCGCGGTGCGTAATAGAGAGCATTCCTATTTCATAAAGCTTAAAGCGAAGCCAATGGAATAAGGAACAAGCCATAAAAGCCATACGATCAGGCTAAATTTATGGAATTGCCTGATTTGATGTTCCTTCTTTTTCCACAGGACGACACACGCCCACACTGTATGGAAGAACATCAAGATCAGAGCGATCAACCCAGTAATGCCATGCAAATTGAAACTGGAGCTCTCAGCGAGCAATTTCATAAAAGTGGTTCCGACGGTATCGAATACTAAACCGAAACCAAAATAGAAAAGGTGTTTCAGCTTTAGTTCTCCAGAACGTCTTTCGCTCCATACGCCAATCGTATAGGCAAGTAGAGCGAGATTTATAAAAATGACAGCCGCTGTTAACATGTTAGATCATCTCCTGCATCATTTTCTTTTGACTACGTTTGTAAGTGTAATCGTTGAATATGAACGAGAGATGAACACAATCGTTAAGTGGTTAAGTGTCGATAGTAAGTATCCGTCAGCAACTAGTTGCGTAGAGAAAAGAGGCTTTCATATGCGAAAGCCTCCATAAATAATCCAAACATTTAAGGAATTGTCACAGACACGGTTCCCATTGCTCTCCCGATTCCGCTGTTCCTAACCAATATATAGTATTTTCCTGCGGGTAATTCTTTGGTGTTTGTAAATGTAAAGGACCCGTTGCCGTCAAAACGTCCAGTACCAAATGTAGAACTACCATCTGGACCAAAACTCAAGATTCGATAGGTCAAGTTGGGTGTAATGGAAGAAAGCCTACTTTTCTGCGTTACATGAACAGTAATGTTTCCAGGGGATTCAATCTCGAACAATTTAGAGTCAACAGAGCTTCTACTTCCTAATTTAGTGTAACTCAAAACTTCTGTGGTCTTTGAAACAGGAGCAACCGCTTCTGTAGACTGTGGTTGGGCACTGCTAGCTATTGCGCTGGTCGGAATAACAAGCATGGCAGATAACGCGAGAAGTGTGGTTTGGATAAATTTTTTCAATGTTACCACCTCCAATTTATTGATATCCAATAATACATTACCTTCATATCCATATTTTAGCAATATTTTCAGGTGAGAAATATTACCAAAAAGCGCCCTTTTTTAAAGGAGCACTTAGGCAGCTCATCAAAGTTGAAAAACAGCAGCAACCAAGGAATAGGAACTGATGCCCCTTTCGAGGAGCACCAGCCCTGCAGAGTTAGTTTTCTAGGTGTGACAGATCATCTGCATCAAACAAGTGTTTCAAGATGGCGTGGCTCACCTCGGTAACAGGCTCGAAAACAAAAGCAACCAGGTGTTCGTGCGGCTCCAGATAATAATTCCTGTAGCCCAGCTGAATCAACTCCCGATTGAGTCGCGCTGCATCTTCGAAACTTGCGTAAAAATACAGATGCTTGGTCATAGTATCACCTCCTTCCGCAGTAAACCGTAGCAGAAGGAATAGAATCACACCAACGATCACGACCTTGATTTCTAATTGGAAAAGGAAAAAACCCTTATTTACAATAAGGGTTTTTTCTTTCTCATCACCTGATCACTCTACCGATTATCCACTTTCTCCGGATACATATCATGATTCATCATCCGATGGCTCGCCATTTCCTCGTACTTCGTTTCCGGTTTCCCGTAGTTGCAATACGGATCGATCGAGATGCCGCCGCGAGGAGTGAACTTGCCCCATACCTCGATGTAGCGCGGGTCCATCAGTTTGATCAAGTCGTTCATGATGACGTTCACGCAATCCTCGTGGAAATCGCCGTGATTGCGGAAGCTGAACAAGTACAGCTTGAGCGACTTGCTCTCTACCATTTTGATGTCAGGAATGTAGCTGATATAGATCGTCGCAAAGTCTGGCTGGCCTGTAATCGGGCACAGGCTGGTGAATTCCGGGCAGTTGAATTTTACGAAATAATCGCGGTACGGATGCTTGTTGTCAAAAGACTCCAATACGCTAGGGTCATAGGAGTAGTTGTACGTTGTCCCTTGATTCCCCAAAAGTGTGAGGGAGGATAAATCGCGTTCATGTTGATGTGCCATATGAGTACAGTCCTCTTTTCTTCCATGAGAGTGAAATATCGTTTAAACGCCTCGTTTATTGCCCCAGACAAGTGCATGCAGTTGGGGAAGTACCTTCGCGTCATTCATGTCAGGCGTCGCCATCGCCTGATCGATCAGCCATTCAAAGCTCTCCAAAAGCTTATCCCGAAGCCGAGGCGTATCAGCGTCCGTCAGATCACTGTTTCCTGGCTGCAAATAGAAAGGCACCTCTGGAAAACGCTGATGAATCGTGCGTGCATAGGCAAAGTCGGCGTCGTCAAAAACAACGACTTTCAGGCTGAGTCCTGGATGGTTTTGTTCCAACAGCTCGTACACAATTCGATCAAGCGCTTGAAAATCTGTTTCCATCCCGGAACTAGGCGGCTTCGGCGAAATCGTAATGTCGTCAATCTGTGGAAGCCACGCTTGCCACTTGCTGCCTTGTGTTTCGACTGCTGTGCGAATGCCATGCTCCTTCAACAGGGCGATTAACTCGCCGATGCCAGCCAAAAGCGCAGGATTTCCCCCGGAGATCGTGACATGGGAAAAACGGTCCCCGCCTAAGTGAGTGAGCTCCTCCCAGATTGCCTCGGGTGACATTTGCCGGATTTCATCACGGGCAGATCCATCCCACGTAAAAGCGGAGTCACACCAGCTGCAACGATAGTCACAGCCAGCTGTTCGCACAAACATCGTTTTTTGCCCGATAACCATTCCTTCACCTTGAATTGTAGGGCCGAATATTTCCAAGACCGGGATCATTCCACCATCCACTCCCGTCTCGCCTCTGCATAGCTGGTCGGTGTCTCGAACAGGCGAACGAACTCCACCCGAGCGCCGTTGTAGCGGTCGCGGTAGGCATCTGACTGCAATTGTTTTTCCATCTCTTCGAAAATCCACACGACCATGTTTTCGGCAGTGGTATTCATCGGAGGGAGCATCTCATTCAGATAGCGGTGATCCAAATAAATTTCGATATGCTCTTTCCAGATTTGCTTGATGTCGCCAAAATCGATCACGAGTCCAATCTCGTCCGGAAAGCCGCTGATGCCGAAGACGACCGTGTACGTATGGCCGTGGAGGTTTTTGCACTTTCCTTCATAAGCGTGCAGATGATGTGCAGCGTCAAAAGTAAATTCCTTGCTTACCAAAACGCGTTTGTTATGGTAGCGAAGCTGTGATTTTTGAATATGGGTACCCAGTGCCTGCATGCGATCAACGATACGAAAATCAAAGTTCGCGCTCATCAGGCTTGTTCTCCAGGTTGATTTTTCTCGGAAAGATACGTGTCCAGTCCGGCTTTTCGCAGGTGGCAGGCAGGGCATTCGCCGCAGCCGTCTCCCTTGATGCCGTTATAGCAGGTGAGGGTATTTTCGCGAATATAGGTGAAGGCACCCAGATCGTCCGCCAGCTTCCACGTTTGTGCTTTGTTCAGCCACATGAGCGGCGTGTGAATCACAAACGGATAGTCCATCGACAAATTCAATGTCACATTGAGTGATTTGATAAAGGCGTCACGGCAATCGGGATAACCGCTAAAATCCGTTTCGCATACACCGGTTACCAAGTGACGTGCTCCTCGTTGCTTGGCGAAAACGCCCGCAAAGGAAAGGAACAACAAGTTGCGTCCGTCGACGAACGTGGATGGCAATTGGCCTTCTTCCTGGGTAATGTCAATATCTGTGCGGGTGAGTGCATTGGGCGCGAGCTGGTTTAACAGGCTCATGTCCAATACGGAGTTTTTGACGCCGAGCTCTGCGGCTATTTGCTGGGCGCACTCGATCTCCAGCTTGTGTCGCTGCCCGTAATCAAATGTGAGGGTTTCTACTTCGCCGAATTGCTCTTTGGCCCAAAACAGGCAGGTAGTGCTGTCCTGACCTCCGCTAAAGACAACAACGGCTTTTTCCTTTTTCATTGCTCTCCATCTCCTCTTAATTGAATTAGAAGAAAGAGAGTTCTTGAACTTTCCATCAAAAAAACAATAACAATACCAAAGAAAGGTACTGTTATCCAGCTTAGTTTTTTATAGAGGGAGTTCGCGAACCTCTCCCGTGCAGATGCACGGATTTCTTATTTGTGGAACCCAAATGGGCGCCTTGAGACATTATACAACAATCGACGCCAAAGTGGAGGGATTATCGCTTGGAAAAAGATTGACGGATGGAGGGTGCTACTGCTAGTGTTTTTTTCATAATCGATCAACATGGAGTGGAGCGGGTGATTTTGATGAGAGATGTCCCTTTAGTGGAAGAATATCGCGGAGGCATTCTGGAGAACGTACATAACGGCATCGTGTGCGGCGTGAATGAAAAAGGAGAGGTGGCTTATCGGGCAGGCGATGAGAACCATATCACCTTATTGCGCTCCGCAGCTAAGCCCTTTCAAGCCATTCCTATCGCCAAACGTAAAATTGATGAAAAATTCGGACTGAACAGCAGCGAAGCAGCACTCTTTGCGGCCTCCCATCGTGGTGAAGCCTATCATATGGAAGGCTTGGAGTCGATTTTACGAAAGACCGGCATTCAGGAAGACGAATTGCTCACCTGCCCGACTTATCCGCTAAACGAGGAGCCGAAGTTTGCTTGCTTGTCCCAAGGCATAGAAAAGCGCAGGCTTTTTCACAACTGTGCAGGAAAGCATTTGGGGTATTTGGCACTGTCGAAGGATCAAGGAGATTCCACTCATGATTACTACAAGGCAGAGCATCCAGCCCAACAGGAGGCCTTGGCGGTGTTTGCCAACCTGGCTGACTATCCAAAAGAACAGGTTCAGCTAAGCGTCGATGGTTGTGGCTTCCCAGTTTTTGCGTTGCCGCTCAAAAACCTGGCGATCGCATATCTAAAGCTCGCTTGCCCGGATCTGATCGAGGATCACGAGACACGTGAGGCAGTAGAGAGAGTGACAGGCTGGATGACGAGCAGTCCCGAAATCATTGCCAGTCACAACTTCATCTGTACAGCGCTTTTAATGGATGAAAATATAATCGCCAAAGGCGGAGCGATGGGCGTATACGGCTTTGCTTTGAAAAAAGAGAGACTCAGCTTTTCGCTAAAGGTACTGAATGGCTCTGAATTAGTATGGCCGCTTATTATCGCGTCGATCTTGGAGCAGATTCAGTATGAAAACCAAGAAACCATCGACCGACTGCATGCGTTGGCACCAAAAGCCATTAAAAACGACAATCAGTTGGTGGTCGGGGAGAAACGGCCAGTTTTTGTCTTGAACAAATGCTAAAAACGGAGGCGAAGTATCATGCTAGTAGAAGTGATTGCGACTTCAGTAGAGGATGCAAAACGTGCGGAGCAGGGCGGAGCTGACAGGCTGGAGCTCATTTCGGGTATTTTGGAGGGAGGCATTACTCCGAGCTGGGGATTGATTGACGCAGTGGTCAAGGCGGTTTCCATCCCGGTAAACGTCATGGTGCGACCCCATAGCCAATCATTTTGCTATACGGCTGAGGAACTTGCGGTCATGCGGCAGGATGTACGTATCATCCGTGAACTTGGGGCAGCAGGTGTCGTATTTGGCATGCTGACTCCAGAAAATAGGCTCGATCAACGGGGATTGGAGCTGTTGCTTGGCGTGTCAGGTGCATTGAATGTGACATTCCATCGTGCTTTTGATGATGCTGTGGATCAAATGGAAGCAACGCGTATTCTTCTGGAATATCCCCAGGTCCGTACCATTCTTACTTCTGGGGGCAAAAAAACAGCAATCGAGGGAGCGGATTGTATTGAGCAGCTCGTCAAGCTGACAGAGAACACACCTCTCACAATTTTGGCAGGGAGTGGATTGTCACTGGCTAATGTGGAAGAGCTCGTAAAACGTACGGGTGTCAAAGAGGTTCATTTTGGATCGGCAGTACGAGAAGAAGGACAGGCTCTCCGATACGTCGATGCGAAGCGAGTAGCAGCCATCAAACAACTACTGTAAGCATAAAGCAAGCCGACACCTTACTTCTGAAGGGAAGCCGGCTTGTTGTTCATTTGCTTCCGTATCCAGTAACCAACGACGAGAATCAACGGATACAGGAACCCTTTTGTTAAATCAAAGAAAGGCCAGTACGTATACGTTTCATATAAAAAAGCTCCGTTTGGAACGATGATAATCGCGATGGCAACGAATAAGATGCATATGGGCAAGGTGAGCGACTGGTGCTCCTTTAAATGGAGAAGCTGCTTTATACCCACGCAAAATCCGTACATATACAGTACCACTTTGAAATAAATGGAGACAAACCACATGAGAGCCATCATCGCTTCCTGCCTTTGAAAGAACTCCCCTACTTGGACTCGTTTGGCGAGGGAATAGCTCGGAAAGTTTTCTCGGGAAACCAAATCCGGGCCGAGCACCAAAAGCGACAAGAAGATGATGGCAAGCAGACAAACTCCACCGTATATCGCTCCTCGCAAAAAAGCAGACGTGAGCTTTTGTTTTGCATCTAGGAGTGGAGTAATCATAAGGAAAATAACCAGCTCCGAGAAGGGAAAAGCGGTCACAGAAAATACTCCTCTTATGACGGGCTTAATGCCATTTTCCAAGAAGGGGAAAAGGTTCTCGAATTGAAACTGAGGGCTTAACAAAAGAAAAAACGAAACGAACGTAAAGACAAACCAAAGGAAAAAAATTTCGCTGGTCCGGGCAAAAGTTTCAAGGCCTAATCGAACAGCGTATATTGCGCAGGCAACGAGTAAAAACATGACAGCATCAATGGGTGTTTGTTTCATAATATGGGTGGTCATGAATTCTCCGATCGTCCGTATATAGACAGCGCCGTTGATTAACACAGCCCCCAAAAAGAAGAGAGAAAAGAACGTGCCGAGCCAACGTCCAAATATGAGCTTGTTCTTTTCAATCAGTGTTTGTTCGGGGTAGATGCGACCGACTACACAATACAAGTATACGATGGCCAGCCCCAGTACGATGCCGATCAATCCTGATAGCCATCCATCGTGACGCGCTTCAGTCGCAGGTACGGAAGGTAAGATCAGGATGGAATCTCCTATGGTGATGAATGTTACGAGGATGACAAATTGGCGAATGCCAATCTTATCGGAGTTCTGCACGATGCCTCACCTTGTCCGTAGGTTTATCTTACGTATTATTTCCAAGTTCAGGATGGATAAACGAACTGTGAGTAGGTACCGTCTCTTGTCTGATTTGTTTTCGGAATAGTATGATAAAGGGAGAGCGGCAAGAAACTACGAGCAACGGGAGAAGGGAAGAAAAGCTGTGGAGCTGGAAAAAAGGTTGTCAGCCATTATCGGTCAAGCGGAGGGGACTTGGGGTGTCGTTGTGGAGGAACAGGGCTCAGCTAAAGGAACCCGTTTTGAACATGTACCGGACGAGCTGTTTATTGCAGAGAGTGTGATCAAAGTGCCGATCATGGCAGCCGTTTTCGCGGCAAGTGAGCAGGGGCATTTTCGATTGGATGATCAGCTTGTTCTACGCCAAGAGGATCTGGTGGGGGGATCGGGGATTTTGTACGCGCTATCTCCAGGCTTGAAGCTTGCGATTCGCGACTTGGTGACCCTCATGATTATTCAGAGCGACAATACGGCGACAAATATGCTGATTGATTTGGTAGGAAAAGCGCAGATCGAACAGACCATGATTGATTTGGGAATGCGCCAAAGCTATTATTCACGAAAGCTGATGATTTATCCAATCGATATCACAGAAAACAATAAGATAACCGCTGGGGATATTGCGAGTATGCTAGGTCAAATAGCAACGGGCAGTTATCTGTCTCAGCGCGCCTGTAAAGAGATGATCGCCATTATGAAAAAGCAGCAAGTTCGTAATGGTTTGCCGTCCCAATTGCCAAATCAGGAAGAATTCAATTTTCCTGCATGGGAACTGCCGTGTAAATCGGGCTGGGATACGGGCAGACAGCATGATGTAGGCTTGCTGTATACGAACAATCGCTGCTTTTCCATTACGGCCTTATCCAAAGATGTAACCGCTCAATCCGCTCTGAACACACTAGGATTACTGGGAAGAGCTGTGTATGACTACGCCATTTTGGCTGTCGATTAGATCGGCAGCTTTTTTATTTGTTGAGGGACAGAGCTTGTTTGGAAGCTTCGTCGATCTGCCGCAAACCCAAGTCACTCCACCTACTCCTGTTCTTTTATTGATTCAAGATACTTTCTTCCAATACAGCATACTTGTCGCCGTATTCCTTAATGATATGCTTTTCGCCCCATAGGCAGAGCGAATCGAGAATACTTTTCAAGGTCCAGCCGTACTCGCTGAGCTCATACTCCACTTTTGGCGGAACTTGATTGTAAATAATCCGGTTGATGATGCCATCGTCTTCAAGTTCTCTCAGTTGCTGCGTCAGCATCTTCTGCGTAATGCCCGGCATCAGTCTTTTCAACTCACTTGTACGTTTTTTTCCGTGAGTCAGGTGACACAAAATAACGCATTTCCATTTACCGCCGATGACCTCGAGAGTGGCTTCCACTGATATGTTATACTTCTTCTTCATTGTTGATTTCCTCCTGAATGACAGGTACTTTTTAGTGCCTATCATACAAAAAAGTGCGTACTTTTCCTTTTCGTTAGTCTATCTCATAATAACACTTGTCAAACGACATGAAGCACATTAGGTGACTGGAAACAGTCATACTAACATAGAGAACCA
Source organism: Brevibacillus sp. AG162 (assembly GCF_006715575.1). Classification (NCBI taxonomy): domain Bacteria; kingdom Bacillati; phylum Bacillota; class Bacilli; order Caryophanales; family Paenibacillaceae; genus Brevibacillus; species Brevibacillus sp. AG162. Next base: position 2,838 of record NZ_VFNO01000013.1, on the reverse strand, counting down.
GGATGGAGGAGACAAGTTATGCCAAAACATTTGCAAGATACGACTACGCTGTACAACGGAGTGAAAATGCCTTGGTTGGGTCTGGGTGTTTTTAAAGTAGAGGAAGGTGAGGAGCTCGAGCTAGCTGTGAAGACAGCCATCAAGCACGGCTACCGCAGTATCGACACAGCCGCCATTTATAACAACGAAGAAGGTGTTGGCCGTGGAATCCGTGCAGGTTTGAAGGAAGCGGGCATCACTCGAGAAGATCTTTTTGTTACCTCGAAAGTATGGAATGCGGATTTGGGATATGAGTCCACGTTGGCTGCATATGAGACGAGCCTGAAAAAACTCGGGCTGGAATACTTGGACTTGTACCTTATTCACTGGCCGGTAGAAGGAAAGTTCAAAGACGCATGGAGAGCATTGGAGACGCTGTACAAAAAAGGGATGGTAAAAGCCATCGGGGTAAGCAATTTCCACATTCATCATTTAGAGGAACTGCTTAAAGACGCTGAGATTAAGCCGATGGTCAACCAAGTGGAATTCCATCCGCGCCTGTCCCAAGATGAACTGCGTGCCTACTGCAAGGAGCAAGGGATTCAATTTGAAGCATGGTCTCCGCTTATGCAAGGACAGCTATTGGACAATCCAGTACTGAAAGGAATTGCAGAAAAATACGGGAAGTCCATTGCCCAAATCATTATACGCTGGGATTTGCAAAATGGCGTCGTGACCATTCCGAAGTCGACCAAAGAGCATCGAATCGTCGAGAATGCATCCGTATTTGATTTCGAACTGTCGAAAGAAGACATGGAAATGATTCATGCGTTGAACCAAAATCACCGTGTTGGTCCAGACCCGGATAACTTTGATTTTTAATAGCTGACGGCATACAAAAAAACTCCTGATGATTTCAGGAGTTTTTTGCGTTGAGGAAAAGGAATAGGAATCAAATGACCTCTGGCAACTGAATGTCGTCCATTGTTACCATACATTCAAATTGATTGGGGGAGTCGTGATGAACATGCTCCTTGAGAATACCCATTTTTACGAAAAAGCGCAGGCTGGTGTAAACGGTTGAGAGCGTGATGTTTGGCATCTCGTTTTTCAATGTATGGTAAACGTCTTTGGCTGTATAGTATTGCCGAGTGGTTAGCATAAGAAGGAGTACGGCTCTTCTTTGAATGGTTAATCTTTTTCCTAGATGCTTGACTTGTTGTGTGACACTGACAATATGCTGATCCATTACAGGTCACTCCGTTCTTAGATTATAATAATTACTATATTATAATTATCCTTTTTATTTTGTGTGCAGTCAACTTTTTCTTTTCATATCTTATCCGGCTCATGGCTTTAGCGTGCATGTTTCTGGGGGATGCGTAAATCTTACATAAGAGGGATGAGCAAATAGGGGTTTTCTTTTCCACCAAAACATGGTAGTGTATGTGCGGATTTTGCTTACGTGATAATGTCAGGAGTGGAACCATGTGGCACGAAAAAGACGAACCGCAATCCAGATGAACAGTCCGCAGCGAAAAGTACTCGAATACAGCATGCTGGTTCTGGGATCGCTAGTATTGGCAACGAGTTTCAATCTGTTTCTGAATCCAAACCAAATTGCTTCTGGGGGAGTTTCTGGGCTGTCTACGATTTTGCATAACTTGTTTGGTTTTTCTCCAGCAGTGGTGCAATGGGCATTGAATATTCCTTTGTTTCTATTAGGATTTAAACTTCTCGATCGGCAATACAGTATGAAGGCGGCGGTTGGTTCGATTGTTCTCCCTTTGTGCGTCATGCTGACCAGTCACCTGCAGCCGTTAACTACGAATCTCCTGCTGGCGAGTATTTATGGAGGAATCGGGGTTGGGCTTGGGATTGGAATCGTGTTTCGGGGGAGAGGATCGACGGGCGGTTTTTCGATTGCATCGCAGATCCTCCACAAATATTCAGGAATTAGCTTAGGGGCATGTGTAGCTGTTTTTGATGGACTAGTGATCTTATTTGCGGGGATTGTATTCGATCCGGAAAAAGCATTGTATGCACTTATCGCGTTGTTTGTGACCAGCAAGACGATTGATATTGTTCAGATGGGCTGGAATACATCCAAAGTCGCTTATATCATTTCGAATGAAACAGATACGCTGAGAGAAACCATCTTGTATGATTTGGACCGTGGTGTCACTTTGCTTGATGGTGCTGGTGGATATACTGGAGACGCGCGTAAGGTGCTCATGGCAGTTGTCAGCCAAAGTGAAGTGAGCAAGCTAAAAATCATGGTGCGTTCGGTGGATCCCGATGCCTTCATTATTTTGTGCCCTGCTCAGGAAGTGTTGGGAGAGGGCTTTCGAGCGGGATAATATGAGCGGGATAATATATAGAAGAAAAGAGCGGTGGGGAGTTGTTCCACTGCTCTTTTTTCGTCCGATTTTTATTTTGAATGAAATTATTTTAGATTTTCTATTGCATTTAAAATTTATACGTGCTATATTAAATCTCGTGAGCGGGACACACACGAAACGCACACAACGAAAAAACAAATCAAATGCCGGTGTAGCTCAATTGGTAGAGCACCTGACTTGTAATCAGGGGGTTGTGGGTTCAAGTCCTATCGCCGGCACCATTACATACTTCGAACAGATGATGGCAGAAATTGTCGGTTGATAGAGTGGTTCGGGTATGTTAAATTAGAAATCTGCGCTACGGCGCGGTTATGCTCTTTGAAAACTGAACAGCGAAAGCGTTAATGAGTCTATCATTAAAAGATTTGCCAGCTTTGAACCAGTAACAAACTTTATTGGAGAGTTTGATCCTGGCTCAGGACGAACGCTGGCGGCGTGCCTAATACATGCAAGTCGA
>NZ_VFNO01000012.1:0-183679 GCF_006715575.1 Brevibacillus sp. AG162 | reverse complement strand
AAGCGCGGTAACGCGTGGAGCTGACGAATACTAATCGGTCGAGGACTTATCCACACACTCTTAGCAATCATGCGTATTCAGTTTTGAAGGAATAAGACGAAAAGCTGTATTCCCGATTACTTGTAAAAAGTAATGGAGAATGCAGCTTTTTTGTATTTCCGCCAGCACCTACAAATCTGATTCAAAAAAATACGTGCTCTAATAAAAGGAGCGTGTGCACAGCCGAGATCGGCGAGTGTGGTCATTATTGTGATTCCGGTCGATTATGCTATGCTGAATGACATACAGCTTTTTCAAATGAAAGAGGGATCAATATGCTTATTCTTGCAGTGGAGGATGAAAAAGCGCTGCTTCAGACAATTGCAGGAGTCCTGACCGATGAGGGATATCAGGTGGATACGGCAGAGCGCGGAGATGACGGCTTGTTATTGGCGGAACGCGGCATCTACGATTTGTTGGTCCTGGACATTATGATGCCAGGAATGGATGGCCTTTCACTGGTGAGAACGTTGCGTGCAAAAGGTATAATAACGCCAGTTTTGTTTTTAACGGCAAAAGATAGCGTAGAGTCGAGAGTCGAGGGATTGGATGCCGGAGCAGACGATTATTTGGTCAAACCTTTTGCGGCTGAAGAACTGACGGCGAGAGTGAGAGCCCTTTTGCGCCGACAAGGGAAACAGAATACAGAAGGCGAGCTGGCGTACGGTCCGCTATCGCTGAAGATAAATGAATATGACGGGTTTGTTGATGATGAGCCGATGAAGCTAACGACGAAGGAGTACGAGCTGCTTAAGTACTTCCTGCAAAATCGGGAGCAAATATTGACGCGCCAACAAATTTTTGACCGCGTATGGGGAATTGATTCAGAAGCGAATTATGGAGTGGTCGATTTGTATGTCCACTACCTGCGCAAGAAGCTGGGTGCTTACGAAGGCTTCATCCGAACGATCCGCAATGTGGGCTACATTTTGAAAAAGGAAGACAAATGATGTTTCGAAAAACGAGGATTCGGCTCGTAACGTTGAACGTAGTAGTGGTGCTTCTCTTGTTGAACGGACTGGGGAGTGCAGTCTACTACACCATGAAGTACCGTCTCTATTCGCAGGTGGACCGAGAAATGACCAAAGTCAGTCAAAGGCTGGCAGTAGATTCTTTGCCCCGTCTCCATCGAATTGAAGACGACCCTTTTCCATACAACCGTCAGGAGAGGAAAAAGTTTAACGATCTGGATCGCCGATATGTTTTGCTCGTCTGGGATAGCTTTGGTCGTGTCATTGGGACCGCATTTGGTGACCGGCTGGAGCCACAGGAATATGTAGAATTCCAGCATAATGGAAAAGCAGACGGAATCGAAACGAAAACGGTGAATGGACAAGTCTACCGCGTGCAGACAGTTACTGTTCCGAAAAAGGTCGTTGTAGGCAATCGGATACAGACCGCGTACCAGTTTCAACTGATTTACAATCTGGCACCTGAGCAAAACATGCTGGACAGCTTGCTGTACGTTGTCATAATCGGCGACATTATCAGTATTGTCATTGCGATCGTGGCTGGGTGGTTTTTGGCGAGAAGAGCACTAATTCCGATCCAAGTCTCGTGGGAAAAACAACAGCAGTTTATTGCCGATGCTTCCCATGAGCTGAGGACGCCGCTCACTGCCATCATGGTCAATCTGGAAAGGCTTTTCAGACACCCGGATCATACGATTGAGCAAGAAAGCGAAAAAATCATGATTGGGATGCAGGAGGCCAAACGCTTGAGCAAGCTCGTCTCCGATTTGCTCACACTGGCTCGCAGTGATTCTAACGAGCTGCAGATCATGAATCAGACACTGCGCTTAGACGAAGTAGCGATCAAATGCACCCAGGTGTTTGCACAACTTGCCATCGCACGGGAAATTCGTCTCGAAACAGACATCCAGCAACCCATTGAGATGGTGGGGGACCAAGAACGTCTGCATCAGCTCATGGTTATCTTGCTGGACAATGCCTTGAAGTACACGAACAAGGACGGCCGGATTTATGTCGCTTGTAAAAAGGAAGGCAGTCGCGTTTCGATTCTCGTAAAAGACAGTGGGATCGGGATTTCCAAAGACGATATTCCGTATTTGTTTGATCGCTTCTTTCGAGTGGATAAAATGCGCTCTCGAGCGACAGAAGGGACAGGCTTGGGGCTTTCCATTGCCAAATGGATCGTCGATGCGCACCACGGAAAAATTCAGGTCAGCAGTGAGGTAGGTATCGGAACGAGTTTTTTGGTTACACTTCCAATAAAGCCTTAAACAGATGGAAAGAACCGTTTTCCCGGCGTAGGGAATCGGTTTTTTTTCAAATAGTGGAGCAATTCCATTTAACATACTTTTATGTTTCAAATATCTCTAAATCGAGGTAAACTATAAGCAGAGAGGAGTGGCGTACTCATGAAAATGACGATCACTAAAGCAGCGGTAGCATGGTTTCGGGAAGAATGGGGATGCAAAGAAGGAGACAGCATTCGTTTTTTTGTCCGGTATGGGGGCGTTAGTACGGTTCAGGATTCATTTTCGATGGGGATTGCCAAAGAGTTGCCGAATGAAATCGGGATTTCGACAGTAGAGGATGGCATCACATTTTATATGGAAAAAGATGAGTTGTGGTATATGAATGGAAGAGGGTTGATTGTCGATTATCGGCCGGAGACTGACGAAGTAGAATTTAAGCTGGATTAAGCAAAGAAAATAATAGCGAGTAGATGAAGGGCTCCGGATATACGGGGCCTTTTTCCATGTGCGAAAAAACCAAAATACAATACTTTACAAACAAAAATGTATGTTATATTATGGGTACATAAATGGAAAAAGGAGGGGGTTACATGCGTTTACTTGATTCTTACTTGGAGCTTGGCATTACGGGAATGGCACGTGCAGCTGTAGCAGGATGGTTCGACGGTCACTATGGGGCAGCCTTATTAGCAGGGTACTTCATGGATCGTGAGCATGATCTCCCTGAACATGTAAAAGAGGGCATTGAGCGGACATGCGAGTCCTTCCGCAAGCAAAAACCTGAATGGTTTGTTCCACTAGATCAAGACGAGCAAGCTGACCTCTCCTTGTTACAGCACGTCATCGATGGCCTCCAGCAAAATGTGAAGCAGCTTCGAACATCAGGGCATGGACTAGCACTAGGTGTGTTGGCATTAAAAGCACTGCGCGAACGCCCTGATATGATCACTCCGACTGTGGTGGATGGCCTGGTCAGGATTCTCCAAGCGACGACAGAAGACAGGAAAGACCGTTATTGGGGCATCGAGAATTATCATGGCATGACGATTGACGATGTCAAAGACGAAGTTGCGCCTTATGATTCAACCGCAGAGATGGCAGAGAGAGCGTTTGACGAGCTACATTTGGTTATACCGCCGCGTGATATTAACGGGGTACGCTATCATTTGGCGAGCGAGGTCGTTCATAACATCACACATGCTCATGCGTTAACAGATCTGGAGCGATTCGGTTATGAGAATATTGTGAAGCCTGGTATCGTAAATCATCGTCTTCAAATCTATTTAAATCGCCATGTTCCTCCGTTTACTTTGGAGGATGAGGTGAAGGAGCCAGCATTCGAGGAAATCTTTTCACCGCTGTACTGGGAAAGAACATACAGCGATCCACATGCATTGAAGCTTCCGTATGCTGCACTGGATTTGCTAAAGCGGTTTCCGCCAGAGAAGAGAGCTCATGCCGAGCGTAATTTGTGCAAGCTTTTGACGATTACGGATTAATACAATCATCATATAAATAAAAAGAACAGGGAGGCCAATAGGCACTCTCTGTTCTTTTTTCACTTCGATTGAGTGTCGACTACCAGGTAGGAATGACAGTCGTAGTAGACTCCCGATTCGCATAGTAGCTTTTATGCTCGATCAGGGCATTGCGAATGGCAGACTCATTGATGTCGAAACCGATTCCTGGAGTTGTCGGTACAGCCAGCATGCCAGGTGCTGCAAAATCGATGACAGGTGTCACGATATCTTCCGCAAAGTAGCGATGGGAAGGGGATGTGTCGCCTGCAATCGTGAAGTTGCTAAGCGAAGCCATCGCGATGTTGTGCGCGCGGCCAATCCCTGCCTCCAGCATTCCACCGCACCAAACAGGTACGCCGCGTTTCTCACACAGGTCATGAATCTTCTTGGCATCGGTCAGACCGCCTACGCGACCGATCTTGATGTTGATAATCCGGCAACTGCCGAGCTCGAGTGCTTTGCGGGCATCTTCCACCGTATGGATACTTTCGTCGAGGCAGATCGGCGTTTTCAGCTCCCTTTGCAAGGTCGCATGGTCGATAATGTCGTCATGGGCCAATGGCTGTTCAATCATGATCAAACCGAAGCCATCCAAAGCCTTCAGCATCTCCATGTCTGCCAGTGTATACGCAGAGTTTGCATCCGCCATCAGCGGAACGTCTGGTCCAAATGTGTTACGGATCGCACGCATTGGCTCGACATCAAAGCCCGGTTTGATTTTCACTTTGATCTTTTTGTAGCCGTCACGGATGAAGCCCTCTACGCGTTGCAGCAGTTTTTCGATGGTCGGCTCGATTCCGATACTCACACCGACGTCAATCGTCGTACGAGTTCCGCCCAATGCTTGGGAGAGGGAGAGGCCGTTCATTTTGGCGTGCAAATCCCAGACGGCACCCTCTAAAGCGGCTTTGGCCATGTGGTTGCGGCGCATCCAGGAGAAGAGGCGGGATACGTCATCAGGATGCTCGATCTCCCGTGAAAACAGCTGCGGGATCAAATACTTTTCGAGCATGTACCAGACCGTATCGACATCTTCCTCGTTGTAGACTGGGACGTCCATCGCGACGCTTTCGCCGAAGCCGACATGGGCACCGCTGTATGCACGGACCAGAATGCATTCCTTGTGGGTTTCGACTCCCATGCTCGTCTCAAAAGGGGAATTCAACGGAATTTTGATTCGTTGCAGGTCCACGCGTTCGATTTTCATGTTCATCTCTCCTCAACCGTTCATATGGATTGTCGCTCAAACGTTTTCAGTACCGTTCTTGCCAAAATCTCGATGCCGTCTAGCAGTGCTTCTTTTTCAAAAGTCATCTGCGGGTGATGAAGTCCTGGTGTCAGGCCACAGCCTAAACCTAGCATGGTCGCGCGAAGCTGTGGACGTTCTTTGGTGTAGTAGTGGAAGTCTTCCGCGCCTGGTGTCTGGATCGGCGGTTCGAGTTTTTCTGCCCCCAAGGCTTGGGTAATGGCATCCGCCATGATCAGTCTCGCTTCTTCATTCACTTCCGCTGCATAGACACGTTCGGTGATCTCGTACGACAGCTCAACTTCATAGAGACGGGAAACGTGCTGCAAAATGTGCTCGACACGGGCAAATAGGGCGTGAATGACTTCATTCGTCTGTGCCCGCAGATCCAAGTGGAACTGCGCTGAGCCCGGAATGATATTGCTGCTTTTGCTGCCGGCTGCAAGCTGCGTCATTTTGACCGAATAAGGGACGAGCGGATCGAGGTGAATGCCTTTTAACTGCTCAACAATCGCTGCGGCTACCTCGATAGCGTTGACTCCGAGATGAGGCCGTGCGCCATGAGCATCGGCACCCTTGATTTGCCCGAATATCGTACCAGCGGCCCCATGCAGGATCGCAGAAGCAGCTGTACCGCGCGGAATTTCTTGAATAGGACGAAGGTGTACGCCGTACAGAAAATCAACATCGTCCACTACTTTCTTGTTCACCATCGCAAGTGCGCCATTTCCGCTTTCTTCCGCTGGTTGGAAAATGAGCTTCAGGCGCCCAGGGAGCTGGACGTCCATTGCTTGCAGTACCATGAGGACGCCTAATGCCATGGTCATATGCGCATCGTGTCCGCAGGAATGGTTAGCGGTAAAGACGCCGTTCACTTCTTGCCAGAGTGCGTCCATGTCTGCTCGTACGCCTACAGTCAATTTTCCTGGCGTCAGATCGCCCCATTCGCCAACAACTCCCGTCACGTCGTCAAAGGTAGTGACGCGGCAATGGTATTTATTCAAGAAGTCAGCAATGAATGAGGTGGTTTGGATTTCCTCCCAGCTTATCTCTGGATGCTGGTGTAAATGCTCGTATAGAGAAAAAATGGCGGGCTGCAATTGTTTGATCGTTGTGCGCATGGTTCCTCCATCGGTTTAGTTCGTCAATTGTCGATAAGTGAAGCGAAGGCTACGCCAATCCATTTGTTACGAAACGCCGATTGTCACTGCTACAATGAGCGCGATCGAGGCGATCACGGCCCAGCCAGCCAGCAGCTTCCAAATGAATTTGACCCATTTCTCATACGGAATGCCTGCAACAGCCAGATAGCCCATCAACGCAGAAGAAGTCGGGATAATCGAGTTGGTAACAGCATCACCGTATTGGAAGGCAAGAACCGCTATCTGACGTTGGATGCCGAGCAAATCCGCAATCGGCACCATGATCGGCATGGTTGTCGCTGCCTGTCCACTACCGGAAGAAATGAAGAGATTGAGAAAGGCTTGAATCACAAACATGGCGATGACGTTTACGGCATCTGGCAAATGACCAATCGCCGAAGTCAGACCGTTAATCATCGTGTCGATAATTTTTCCGTCTTCCAAGACGACTGTGATCGCGCGGGCAAAACCGACGATCAGCGCGCCAAACGTAACGGCTCTCGCACCAGCGACGAAGGAATCGAACAGCGTATTGACCGACAAACCTCCGACGAGACCAGCAACCAGGCCCATGATCAGGAAGGAAGCAGTAAGCTCTGTCAGGAACCATTCGTACTTGAATACACCGTATACGTTGAAGGCGAGACCACAGACCATTACCAGGAACACGAGCTTGTGGCGTGCATTCAAATCTGGGATGTCTACTGTTGCCTGTTCTTGACTAGCGTGATTCTCTACGCCATAAAGCACACTCTTGGTCGGGTCTGCTTTGACACGATACGCATAGCGCATGACGTACCAGATGGCAAAAGCGAGCACGAAGACATACACAACAGCACGGAAGGTAAGTCCAGAGAAGAGTGGTAATTGCGCGAGCGACTGCGCCACCCCAACCGTAAATGGATTGATCATCCCGCCCATGAAGCCGGCTGCCGCCCCCATGGTGATCATGGCTGTACCAGTTACGGCATCAAAGCCCATTGCACGAGCCAGCGCAATACCGATCGGTACGAAGATGATGCTTTCTTCTGCCATTCCCATCGTGAAGCCACCGATGGAGAAAAGGAACATGGAAGCAGGAATGAGCAGCTTTTCCCGACCCTCCAAGTGTCGAACCCCTTTATTGATCCCGGCTTCAATCGCTCCGGTCTGGCGGATGATTCCGAAAACACCGCTTACAATAAAGATGTAGAAAATGATTTGCGCGCCTTTTTGCATCCCTTCTGGAATCGCTTTGAACATGTCAAAGAACGAGACTGGATCACTTTCTACAGGATGGTAGCTGCCGTTGACGACGATGGTTTTGCCTGAGGCAGCGTCCTTGACGCGTTCGAACTCACCTGCCGGGAGTACGTAGGAAGCCAGGGCTGCCAAAATGATGATGATAAAGAGGATGGCATACGTATGCGGCACAGAAAAACGTTTCTTTGCAGGTTTCAATGGATGTGTAGACATGAGGTCACCTCGCTTTTTTTTGCTTATGACAAGCAAGGGTCGTGCCAAGTGTCGAAATTTCCCGAATATAAGCGTTTTCAGTGGATTTTCATAGGCAAGGTAAGGGAATAAAATGAGCTTTAGGAATGTTTATTAGGTTTTATGCAGCCTAATACAACCTATTATTCATTGGGCGGAAGCTAAATCCGCCCGTGTCTTCGCAACAATTCGATACCCGCGGGGGTGATGGAGGTTCCTTGTCGGGTTGTGCCTGAACGCACGAATCCTTGCTGCTCTAGCAGTTTCAGCTTGTGGCGCAGTGCGCTCTCCGTCCAGCCTACGGATTGTAGTTTAGGGGAGTGAGCCAATTGATAACGCCCGACTGGTTTGTTGGATACGTAATAATGATGCAAGCAATACAAAATATCCAGGTCGCGGTTGTCGTCCAATTTGGGGATAGAAGCCGTCTGCTGCTTTTGAAATAGGCTATCGGTCAAACGTTTGGGAAGATCCTGAATGCCGATGACGGGATGCTCGCTTACCGTAATGGCGTAGTCGACGACATTTTTCAGTTCGCGAATGTTCCCCCGCCAGTCATGGCGATAGAATAGCTCCATGACTTCTGGCGACCATGTTTTGCGAATGCCTTGCTGCTCCAGATGCTCATCGATAAGAAGGGGAATATCACTGATTCGCTCGCGCAAAGCGGGAATCTGGATCGGCAGGACAGCCAAGCGATAGAACAGATCCTCGCGAAAGCTTCCTTGGGAAACAGCGTCTTCCAAATCGCGATTGGTAGCAGCGATGATGCGGCAATCCACAGAGAGAATGCCTGTTCCGCCTACACGGATGACCTGCTTTTCTTGCAACACGCGAAGCAGCTTGACCTGAATGGCTCCAGAGATGTCCCCTACCTCATCGAGGAAAATTGTCCCACCGTCCGCTTGCTCAAACAGGCCGGGCTTTCCGCCTTTTCGCGCTCCTGTAAAGGCACCGTCTTCGTAGCCGAACAGCTCGCTCTCCAGCAGGTTTTCCGGCAAGGAGGCACAGTTAATTGCGACAAAGGGGCCGTTTTTGCGTAGCGAGTGCTGATGAATGGCATGGGCGAACAGCTCTTTTCCCGTTCCGTTTTCGCCTGTCAGCAGGATCGTTTGATTGTTTTTTGCCATCTTTTTGCCGAGCTCGATGACTTGGAGCAGCGGTTGGCTTTGTCCTTTGATATCGGAAAAGGAGTAGGTCGCTGTATGACCGCGCAACGTAAGCGTGGTTCGCAAGCGCTGGATTTCGGTCACGTCTTTTAGCGTACAAACGAAGCCTAAATGCTCATGCCTGCGGCGGATGCTTTGACTGCTGACGATAAATTGCTTGTGATCAATGGTTACCAGGGCATCCTCCTGATCTTCCTGCTCAAAAAAGGGCTGCAGCAAGCTGTACTCCTTCAACACCGTGTACGGTTGTCCAACAATAGAGGATGCCTGTGGACAAAACAGTTCAACGGCGACGTCGTTAATAAACGTGATCAAACCTTGTTCGTTGCAGGCGATCACAGGGTCTTTGACTGCCTGAAAGGTAGATTGCAGCTGGCTGTTCAGCTTCTGTACTTCTGCATAGGAGGTGCCGAGCATTTTGGCGAGCTCAGACATTTCCAAGATAAAGGCAGACAAATACTCGCGCTCCCATTCACTGGGCACGCCTACTTTGCGACCGATATCAATCAAGTCATGAATGTTGATTTTGCGAAATCCGAGATCGATAACCTCTACGTGAGGAGGCAACGGTACGTCAGCGATGCTCATAATGATCGCGTATTGAAATTCAAGATCATCAAATGTACAGCCAGGATGAAAAGGGATGTAATTGATATGATCAACGTTCGCCTCTATTAAATTCTGAATGACCTCTTGTGCAGTCACAGGCGAATTATTCATGACAGGTACGGTCGTCCCCGGAGGAATCTGCATCAGCGCTTTCATTTTTCGCAACTCGAAAAAACGGTTTAAAACTGTGATGGGTACGGAATCAGCGACAGCTTGACGGGCCACTGTGTACAGCTCCGGGGATTTGGTTGTGATAAAGACATGATCGACTCCGCTCAAATCGGGAATGTGCTCATGGCTGGCATAGCCGATGACTTTGCAATACGGTTCGAAATAAGCCCGCAGTTCTTTTAGCAAAAATTCGAGAGTGTCCGTTCCTTTTGCAATCAAGACAATGGTGTGGTCCATGCTGCACCGCCTTTGCTCAAACAATCGTGAATGTTTTGTAATCTCATGATAGCACAATGCCTGGCTGTCATTGGATGGATTCGCTTGTATTGAGAGGAAAGACAAGGATTGATTTGCGGGCGGGGAGATATGGTTTAATAGAAGATAGAAAAGCAATAACAGGAGCAGGAGGAATCAGCATGGAGGACAGATTGGTTCCAGAGGTGCTGCAAATGATTGGGGAAGTCGTGCCAGACGGGGTATCGATTGCAATCTCGGACGGCTCACAATACTTGTACTATCAGCCGAGTTCCAATATTGATTTGAAAATTGCGCCAGGGGATCTCGTTCCTATTGGCTCGGCTACACATCAAGCGCTCATGGAAATGGGAAAAGTGGGGCATCAGGTGGAGAGTCGTATTTTTGGCGTGCCGTACTACGGACTCTCGCTTCCATTAGTCCGAAATGGTCAGGTCATGGGCTGTATTACCGCCATCTATCCACCTCAAAGCGTTCCGCTCACCAATCCGGAGCCGCGCCTATCGTTTTTGGTCGGAAAAGGGGAGGACGGCTGGCTGCCTATTCCATTAACGGAGATCGTCTATATCAGCTCTCATGAAGGCAAAACGCTTCTGCATACGGCTAGTGGATCATATATGAACAAATACAACATGGCGGAACTGGAGTACATACTTCCACAAGAGCGATTTGTGCGCTGTCATCGGTCGTATTTCGTCAATATGGAATCGATCGGCTTTATTCACCCGCATTTTCATTCGACGTTTTTATTGGAGATGAAGGACAAGCAAAAGACGAGAGTTCCTGTGAGTCAGTCGTACGCCAGCTCGTTTCGGCAATTACTCGGCTTCTGAAATATCTGATAAATGAGAATGGTTCGCTGTCGTTTTTTCTTGATCGCCGCGTAAATATTCTGTTTTGTTGAAAATTGAGTGCCCGCTCAGAATTCGTGTGCTAGTGTAAAGGCAACAAAGATGGCATGGGAGGTCACAATGATGTGGGAGCGCTTACGCGATAAACGACTGGCAGATAAAATCGTGACAGCTGAGGTAGCAGCAGGATGGATTGAGGATGGCATGACGATCGGGTTAAGTGGTTTCACGCGTGCTGGTGATGCCAAGGTCGTGCCGCTCGCATTGGCTGAGCTGGCGAAAAAAGAGAACAAGCCTTTTGGCGTAAACGTATATACAGGAGCTTCACTCGGCTCCGATGTAGATGCCGTGATGGCGGAAGCGGGGATCATCAACAAGCGATTGCCTTTTCAAGCAGATCCGGTCATGCGCAAAAAAATCAACGATGGCAGCATGATGTTCGTTGATCAGCATCTGTCGCATACAGCAGAAGCCATACGTCAGGGAGCGATAGACCCGATCGATTACGCAATTGTGGAAGCGGTTGCAATTACAGAAGAGGGCATGATCATTCCGGCTACGTCCGTGGGGAACTCCAATATTTTTGTGGAAAATGCCAAGCATGTCATCATTGAGCTGAACATGGCTCAATCGGTGGAGTTGGAAGGCATTCATGATATTTATACACCAGCGAAACAGGGAGAGCGTGAACCGATTCCGCTCACGTCCGTGGATCAGCGAATGGGCACAGCAGGGATTCCCGTCGACCCGGATAAAGTAAAAGGGATTGTCCTGACGAATCAGTTGGATTCTCCCTCGACGATTGTGGAGCCGGACGAAGAAACGGCGCAGATTGCGGCACATCTGATCGAGTTTTTGCGTCAGGAGGTAAAAGAGGGACGCTTGCCGAACAATCTCGCGCCATTGCAATCGGGAATCGGTTCGGTAGCGAATGCGGTTTTCAACGGGTTTTTGGATTCGGAGTTCACGGATCTGACTGTCTTCTCGGAAGTGTTGCAGGATGCGGTGTTTGATTTGCTTGATGCAGGTAAAATTTCGTTTGCCTCAGGCTGTTCGATTACGCTGACGGCTGACAAGATGAAGCATGTCACCGAAAATTTCGCTCAATACCGTGACAAGCTGCTATTGCGTCCGCAAGAAATCACGAATCATCCGGAACTGATTCGCCGCCTTGGTCTGATTGCGATCAATACCGCGATTGAAGCGGACATCTATGGCAACGTCAACTCGACCAATGTATCGGGTACGCGAATGATGAACGGCATCGGCGGCTCTGGTGATTTTGCTCGCAACGCACGTCTGGGCATCTTCGTAACCAAGTCGATTGCCAAAGGCGGAAATATTTCGAGCATCGTTCCGTTTGCCTCCCATGTGGATCATACCGAGCACGATGTAGATATTATCGTGACTGAGCAAGGCTTGGCTGATCTGAGAGGCTTGGCTCCGCGTCAAAGAGCCATCAAAATTATCGAGAATTGTGCGCATCCGATGTACCGCGATCAATTGATGGCGTACTACGAGGAAGCACTCACACGCGGCGGGCACACCCCGCATGTACTGGAAAAGGCATTCTCGTGGCACGTACGTTACGCGCAGGAAGGCACGATGCTGGAGAAAAAGCCAGCGTTGGTTTAGGCGATGGAATGATGAAAAAACAAACCCGCTCGGGCATGGAAGCCTTGGCGGGTTTTTCTCGTCTCCATTGCATTTCTGCAAGCAATCGCCGGAAGTAACGGACTTGTACCGGATCAGTGAGGGAGTACATGACCGAACAAAAAAGAGGCTCCGCCATATCAGGGCGAAGCCTCTTACTATTTTGTATAGAGAAAATGCTATTTTTGCCGTACATACTGCTCGTCCTTCATGAACAGACGCCAAAAATAAATAAAACCGGGCACGAGAATCGCAAAGCCGACCAAATAACAAATGAACAGAGCGTGGAACGTATCCGGATGTGTAAAGCTGGACTCAATCGTCACGTGGGGATAGACGATGTAGGGGAGTCGTGCCGCACCGTACGCATAGCTGGCGAGCAGGTATTGCGTTGTGGCGACAATGACCGCGATTCGCGGAAGATGGATGCCGAAATATCGACGGTCTTGGGGCAGCAAGAGAGCGATATAGCTAATGAAAAAGCAAACCGCCGATGCAATAAGCCACGGCAAATAGTCGAGAATGCGGTCGTACAACCACATAGCTTCCATTTGCATCGTGAGCACGGTAACCAATGCCGCCAGCAACGTAATCGGACCCAGAATCACCGCATCCCGGCGGTAGATGGCGAAGGCTTGCTTTTCACCTGCGACGTAGGAGTAGTCTGCGAGAAGCAGCGAAGAGAGGAAGAGCGTGCTGCTGACGGCAAGACCAATGTATGAATAGACGTGTGGGCTAGTCAAAAACAGTCCCCAATCGAGATACTCCACGCCATTGATCATCCGAGACAACCCGCCTTGCGTCACAGGAAGCACGCTGATTAACAGAGCTGGCACCAATATCCCGGTAACGCCGGAGACGATGCTGAGCATCTTGTCATACTTGTAAATCAAATGCGAGAAGACCATAAACGTACTGCGAATCAGCATCAATAAAACGACCAGACATCCGGGAACCAGCAGCAGACTCCCCAGTGTGTAGGTCGCGCCAGGGAAAAAGGTAACGAGCGCGACAACAATTAACACGATAAAGACATTCACGACCTCCCAGGAGGGCGAGAGGTAGCGATTGGCGATTTGGGTGGCCTTGGTTTTTTCCCGATTCAAATAGATCATCGACCAAAAACCTGCACCGAAGTCAAAGGAGGCCGCGACGGAATAGATGACGACGAAAATCCAGAGTAGCGTAATGGCAATAATCGTGTCGGTCATGCCGTTCCTCCGTCCACTTTCGGCTGTTCAGGCGGATCGAGCTCCAAAGGGTGGCGGCCAAAATAGCTGCGGAATACGAGCAGGGTGACGATCGCGAAAAATAGGTACACCGAGAGGAAAATCCAGAACAGGGTAGAGATGCCTGCTGCTTGGGTAGCGGCATCTACTGTTTTCATCACACGATAAACCACCCATGGCTGGCGTCCTGTGCAGGCAAAAATCCAGCCGAATTCGATGCCTAGCAAGGCGAGCGGTCCACTCGCGACAAATACCCAGAGCACCCAACGGGGAAACTGAGAGCGTTTTAGGAGCTTCTTCCAAGCGAAGCCGATGAAACCAACGAAGATTAACAAGCTGCCGATAATGACCATTCCGTTAAACAGTGTATGGACGTAGAGTGGAGGCCACAGCTCCTGTGGAAAGTCGTCCAGACCGACCACGACCTCGTCAAAGCGATTGGCTGCAAGGAAGCTGAGCGCCCATGGAATCTCGATCGCGTATTTGACTTCTTTCGTCTCGGGATCGGTAAAGCCGCCAATCGCGAGCGGGGCGTATGCTTGTGTTTCAAACAGTCCTTCCGCAGCTGCCAGCTTTTCCGGCTGGTATTTATGCAAAAGCTGTGCAGATTCATGACCGTTCAAAGCGGTTAAAAGGGAAAAGGTGCCACCTACGATCAAGCCGGCCAAGAGTGCTTTTTGATGATACAAATAAACGCGGCTGCCTTTTTCGGCGCGCAGCATTTTCCACGCTGCCACTCCAGCGACGATGAATGCCCCCGTCATATAAGCAGAAACAGTTACATGACCTGCCGTCACGATAAAGCTGGGATTGAAAAAAGCTTTCCACGGGTCCACGTCGACAATCTGCCCATCGACCATCCGGAAGCCAGTGGGCGTGCCTTCAAAGGCGTGGACATTCGTAATCAGGATCGCAGAGGCTGTCGCACCAAGCAAAACCATGAACAAACTCAACAAACGCATGTTGCGGGATAGGCGGTGAGCCGCGTAGACGTAGATGGACATAAATAAGGCTTCCACGAAGAAAGCGAATATTTCGATCTGAAAAGGAAGCGAGATCACCTTGCCGACAATCTCCATGAACCCTGGCCATAACAGGGAGAGCTGGACCCCAGCAATCGTTCCAGAGGGGATCGCGACACCGAGCAAGATCGCCTGGGCCTTTGTCCAGCGTTTGGCCATAATCTCGTAATCGCGGTCACGCGTCCGCCAAAAGAGGAGCTCCACCAGCAAGATCATGAGCGGGAGACCCACGCCCAAGGTCGCAAAAATAATGTGAAAGGCCATAGTTGTCCCGAATATGGCTCGAGTCATCACGATATCTTCCACGTTCAACTTCCTTTCTGATCGGCACCAAAAATTGTTAACGATTTCCTCGTTAATGTCCCATGAGTAGGCGGAGTTTATACGAAAAAGACCGTCACAAAAATGTGACGGTCGGGCTTGATAATAGGATAAGGGCGTTTGGAAGAGTAGATTATTTACGATAGAGCGGATAATCAACCTCAGTTGGTACTTGAATCAACACCAGTCGGAGCGGAGCATTCGTTGATGCTTGGTAGATGGCTGTGCTGTTTTCCTTGGAGGAGAGAACGACAAAGTCACCTTTGGTTGCCGGGGTGTGGTTCTCGCTGATCGTTGTTTTCTCTGCAACGCTTCCGTTCCCTTCCACGATGACGACTGCATGAGCATAACCAGCCGGGAGTTCTTTTGCATACGACTTTCCAGCGGGAATCGTGATGTCACTCATCAAGGAATCTGTGACCAACTGAATCGGCGCAGACGATCCGATGATGTGTTTTACTTGCACACCATCAGCATCCTCAGACGGAAACTCCTCATGATCATACTGATGGTAAGTCGGGGGTTGCTTCGTCGTTTGTGCGAGATGCGGTTCAAACCAGATTTGAAACATTTCCGTATCCTTGCCAAGCTCTTCTGCATGGTACGCGCCTGAACCCGTTTGCATGATCTGTGCGCCGCCTGTCGACACCTCTTGAAGATTTCCGAGCGTGTCCCGATGTCCGACTGTCCCTGTGAGGACGTACGACAAAATTTCAAAGCCGGAGTGAGGGTGCAGCGGAATTTCAAATGTCTTCAGTGATTTTGCCCATGCCCAGTAAAAAAGTGGTCCTACCCGTTTGACAACGGAGCCTTCATGAGGGAAGCCAATTGGTTTATTCTCTACGATTTCACCGTCGCCAAAATGTCCTTTTGCTTGCTCGTTCTGTGTGTAGACGCGGATTTCCATCACTGATGTTTCCTCCCTTAATACGATTGCTGGCTTACGGGTTGTGAGGAGTCACCATTAAAACAAAACGTATGCGCCTGGACCGATCAACGCCACACCAATAACAACTGCGATTAACGTCAGGTTGTATTCGAATCCGTTTTGTGTGACCCAATATCCATTTTGACCGTGTACCTTCAGAATGGCAACCAGCATTGTGAAAGCGAGCAAAATAGCACTTGGCCAGATACCTACGCCTGCTGCAAACATGAGACCGCCAACGAGCTCAGACAATCCAGCCACAAAGGCCATCGCTACGCCAGGTTTCACTCCGATAGACTCCAGCCAGCCGCCGGTTCCTTTCAAACCATAACCGCCAAACCAGCCAAACAGTTTCTGCGCACCATGACCTGCAAACGTCAAACCGATGACCAAACGAATCAACAATAATCCAGTATCCAACACTTTTCATCTCTCCTTAATTGTTTTTAATTAGTGTATCTTTAATTTAAGATATTGTCCAAAAAGGCTGGCGGGCCTTAGAAGGATTCCGCCAGTTTTGCTGCTTTTTCTACACCAGCTGCAACAAGCTCAGCTGCTTTGTCTTGGAATTGGTTGTGACCTTCTACAATCACTTCCGATACATTGCTGATGCCCCAGAAGCCGAGGAGCGTGCGAACGTATTTGTTTGCCATTTCGATTTCAGCCATAGGCCCTTCGGAATAAACGCCACCGCGTGCGCTCAACAGCGCTACTTTTTTGTCGCCCATCAGACCAACTGGACCTTCAGCTGTGTACTTGAATGTTTTGCCTGCTTGGGAGAGGTAATCCATATAGGAGTGCAGAACAGCAGGAACAGTGAAGTTCCACATAGGGAAAGCAAATACGATTTTGTCTGCTTCTGTAAACTGGTTCAGGTATTTGTTAACCAAGTCGGCACGTTTTTGCTCATCAGCAGACAGCTCGATGCCGTTTCCTGCTTTCCACATAGCAGTCAGCATGTCGTTCCCGTAATAAGGGAGGTTTTCAGCAAACAGATCCAGCTCAACGATTTCGTCGTTTGGATGTGTTTCTCTGTATGCTTTGGTGAAAGCTTCGTACAGCTTTACACTGGTAGCCTGCTCAACTGGGCGATCGTTTGCTTTGATAAAAAGTACTTTACTCATGAAAATCATATTCCCCTTCCGATTAGTAAGTCACTAACTTTTAATGTGTAAATCTTGATTTTAAGATTATTACGTATCAGATCTTTTGTCAACACTTTTTTGAAACGATTGTGGTGAAGAGCGGGGACTGCTCATCTAATAAGTAGCCTGAGCAGTGCGTCCCAGCTTTTTTAGCAGCTCGATTGCTTGACGCTGTTCTTCTAGTGTGAGACCTTCCATCGCTTTCTCAATGGCACGTTGATGAGGGGGGAAGATTTCAGACAAAAATTGATGCCCTTTTTCCGTGAGTTCCGCAAAAATGACGCGGCGGTCTTCCGAACAGGGCTTGCGAATGAGCAGTTGCTTCTTCTCGAGTTTGTCCACAACGTATGTGATGTTTCCGCTGGAGATCAATATTTTTTCGCCAATTTGCTGCAATGGTTGAGGACCTTTATGAAATAATACCTCTAGTACCCCGAATTCAGTTGGATTAAGTCCATGCTCGCGAATGTGACGATTGGAGTGAGCGGTAACCCAGTTGTATGACCTCGATAAAACTACAAAAAGATCGAGGGGATCATTTCGCAGTGATTTGTCAGACATATGGACCCTCCTTTACATCGAAACTTGGATATCTTGAATTTAAGATAATCCTACATGATCATATTCAGATTTGTCAAATTGAGATAAAAAATAAAATGAAAACGCCTGTACAAACAGTTGTCTTAGTGATAAACTTTTGTTTGTAAACGAGCTGTGAAAGCGAAACAGAAGAAAGGAGGATGACCGTGGAAAAAGACATGCAGATCCTTCATCATATCCGGCAAAATCCTTTTATCACGCAACAAGAGCTGGCTGATCTGATTGGCATCTCACGTTCAGCGGTAGCTGGCTACATCGCACAGTTGACCAAACGCGGGGAAATCAAAGGACGGGCTTATGTACTTCGTGATGAAGGAATGATTGCTTGTATTGGTGGGGCCAACCTAGACCGCAAAGCACGTGGCAAGCAACAGGTGCGTCTACACTCATCCAATCCCGTAACGATTATGGAATCGTGTGGAGGGGTGGCACGGAATATCGCGGAGAACCTCGGTCGTCTTGGCTGCAATACGTCCCTCATCACCAGCATTGGTGAGGACAAGGAAGGCGAATGGCTCTTGCAGGAGACGAAAAAACACGGGGTGCACATCAGCCAAGTGTGGCGACTGCCTACACAGCGGACGGGAACGTATACGGCGCTTCTCGATATCGATGGCGAGATGGTTGTTTCCTTGGCGAACATGGATATTTACGATGCGCTTACACCGGAGATGTTCGCGGAAAAATGGTCGCACATTGCAGCAGCCCACGTGGTTTTCATCGATACAAACATTCCGGCGGACTGCTTGGCCTACATCATCGAACGATGCCGGGAAGAAAACATCCTGCTCTTCGTTGACCCGGTCTCTTCCATTAAAGCAAAGAAGCTCCCACAGCAATTGGACGGAGTAGAAGCGATTTTGCCGAATCGCGAAGAAGCCGAGCTGATGGCTGGCATAAAGATCACGACGATCGAAGAATGCGCCGAGGCTTGCCGCAAGATCAGGGAACGAGGCGTCAAGCACGTCATCGTGACCTTGGGTGAAGAAGGCATTTACTATCAATCCGAGGACGTCGAGGAGCATATGTCTCCGTATCCAACGCAAGTAGTAGATGTAACAGGTGCAGGAGATGCGTTCGCGTCGGGACTCTTGTATGGCATTGTAAACGGAGAGTCTTTCCAGAGAGCGTGCCGCCTTGGATTGGCAGCATCCGCTCTGACATTGCAAACAGAGCAGTCCGTATCTCCTCTATTAAAAGCAGAACAATTGGAACTGGCCGTAGAACAATTCGAAAAGGAGCGATAAGAGATGAAACAATATTTGACCTTTACTGAGGAAGTACGCCACGCACTGGAGAACAACCTGCCGGTAGTTGCGCTGGAGACGACGATTATTTCGCACGGTATGCCATACCCGCAAAACATTGAAATGGCAAAAGAAGTAGAGCAAATCATTCGCGACAACGGTGCTGTACCAGCTACGATCGGGATCATGGACGGCAAAATCAAAATCGGCTTGACTGACAGCGAGCTGGAAGAGTTTGCGACGAACAAAAATGTAGCAAAAGTAAGCCGTCGCGACTTTGCTTACATTTTGGCTAGCGGTAAAATCGGTGCGACTACAGTAGCCGCTACCATGATCGCAGCTGAGATGGCTGGCATCCACATGTTTGCAACTGGCGGTATCGGCGGGGTACACCGTGAAGGCGAAATCACTTGGGACGTATCTGCTGACCTGACTGAGCTGGCGCAAACAGATGTCGCTGTAGTATGCGCAGGCGCGAAATCGATCCTCGATATCGGCCGCACACTCGAATATTTGGAAACACAAGGTGTACCAGTTGTAGGCTACCGCACGGATGAATTCCCATCCTTCTTCGCTCGCGAAAGCGGATTTGGCGTAGACATGCGCATCGATACACCAGAAGAAGTCGGTAAGATGATGAACACCAAATGGGATCTCGGCCTCAAAGGCGGTATGATTATCGCGAACCCAGTACCAGAATCAGATGCACTCAACCACCAGGAAATCGAGGCTGTGATCCAGAAAGCACTCGCAGAAGCAAAAGAAAACAACATTGCAGGGAAACAGGTAACGCCATTCATGCTCGATAAAGTGAAAAAGCTGACAGAAGGTAAGAGCTTGGCAACGAACATCGCGCTAGTGAAGCACAATGCTGAAGTAGCTGCAAAAATCGCGGTGGCTTATCAGAAAGAAGCGAATCAAGGTAAATAAGAGAGAGCGAAGATCGACTAATTGCTTTTCTGAACAACAAAATAGTCAAAGAAAAACGAGCCTCTAGAATCGCTTCTAAGGCTCGTTTCGTTTATTTTACTCACTCCCACCAATGTTGCATTCCACGGATTCCAACATCCCACAGCTTAGCGTTTCCGGAAACGATAATGGTAATTTCGTTTACCTCGTTAAAAGGCATCTCCTTTAAAGCTTCTGCCCCTTGATAGGATTGTTCGTTTAACTGAGATATTTCTTGTCCATCTACGATGATTTTGGCTTCACCCTTAGCGTCTCCATTGTCGGGAATGCCGAAATAGAAAGAAAGCCAGACATTTTCTTTGTTCCCCAGAATATAGTTGTAAGTTTTGGTGGATTCACCTTCACTGCTATACACGTTCATTTTCGGCTCTATTCGCTCACCTGCTACGGTGAAGCTTGGGAGGTTCTCAGTCATTGGTGTCGTTCCTGTCATTTCTTTCATAACCGTTAATGACTGAATAGGGCCTTCTCTTTTTTTGAGGATTTCAGAGACCACCATGATTCCCATTATAAGTACAACAATAGTTAGAGCTGAAGCCATGAGCTTTTTATAAGAAATGTTTGAAGAAAATCCAACTCGATAGGCAACATAGCCAATCGCTGCACCTAATGTATTGGATATCACATCATTTACATCAAAGCTACCAAGATAGGTTAAAGCCTGAAAAGTTTCTAGAACGAGAATCGCTAAGACAAACAAGGATATGAACTTCCCAAATCGTACACGATACAACAGGGGAAACAGTATTCCAAAAGGGATAAAAGCAGCAATGTTTCCAAAATCAACAATCCATGAATAATTTAGTTCTGGAAATTTAAGTGGTACTCCTTCTGGAACAAGGATAAAGGTGTATCCATCTACACTAGTTGCACCGTCGAGCCTGTTAAACGCAAAGAACATAAAAAATAAAATTAAAATCGTATAGCATATGGTGCCAACTAAAATGACTTTCCGTGATTTCGTTTCCATCATTTAATCTCCTTAAAGCTATTTGTTTCTGAATGATCTTACTCTGAACTAATACGTAAGTAATTAGCTGTTAGTCACATCCTTCTTTTAACGGTGTAAAGCTGGGGGATGACATTGCCGTTAAGATCTCCCTGTGTTTTCAGCACTTAAAAGCCCATTTAGAAAAAAATTGAAAAAAGTACTTGATATACCCTGAGGGGGTATTGTATAGTAAAGGTGTGATCAGGAAACAACGTAAGGGAAACGATACGATAAAATATACCCCTATAGGGTATTTGGAGGGATTAGAATGAGTACCAAAACAGCAGAGGCAACAGTCGCAATCTCAGGGATGACTTGCGCAGCTTGTGCACTGCGCATCGAAAAGGGCTTGGGAAAAATGGAGGGAGTGGAAACCGCCAACGTCAATCTGGCTTTGGAAAAATCCACAGTCGTCTTCGATCCAACGAAAACGAACATCGACGACATCCGCTCCAAAATTGAATCGCTCGGCTATGGAGTCATTACTGACAAGGTGGAGCTAAACATCTCGGGAATGACATGTGCGGCCTGCTCCACACGGATCGAGAAAGGCTTGAACAAAACAGCCGGGGTTCTGAAGGCAAACGTGAACTTGGCGATGGAAACAGCCACTGTCGAGTACGATTCATCGCAGGTAAGTGTGACGGACATTATTCAAAAGGTAGAAAAGCTCGGGTATCAGGCGACTCGCAAGGAAGAAGGAAAAGAAGAAGAAAAAGTAGATCGTCGCCAGGAAGAAATTAAACGTCAGACCCGCAAGTTCTGGATTTCCGCGATTCTGTCGCTCCCGCTGCTTTGGTCGATGGTGAGCCACTTTTCCTTCACCTCGTTTATCTGGCTGCCTGAAATCTTGATGAATCCGTGGGTACAGCTCGCATTAGCAACACCCGTACAATTCATCATCGGAGCACAGTTTTACGTGGGAGCTTTCAAAGCCCTTCGCAACAAGAGTGCCAACATGGATGTGCTGGTTGCTCTCGGTACCTCGGCCGCTTATTTCTACAGCCTGTGGGTAGCGATCGACTCCATCGGTGCTCATGGCGGCCACATGCTAGAGCTGTACTTTGAGACCAGTGCGGTACTGATCACCTTGATCGTGTTGGGTAAACTGTTTGAGATGAAGGCGAAAGGACGCTCTTCGGAAGCGATCCGCAAGCTGATGGGCTTGCAAGCAAAAACAGCAGTAGTCGTACGGGATGGCGTCGAAATGACCATTCCTGTAGAAGAAGTGAGACTGGGCGACGTCGTTCACGTGAAGCCGGGCGATAAAGTACCTGTCGATGGCATCGTCATGGAAGGACAGTCCGCTGTTGATGAGTCCATGCTGACTGGTGAAAGCATTCCGGTGGATAAAGCCGCAGGCGATACCGTCATCGGGGCCACTTTGAACAAAAACGGCTTCTTGAAGGTTCAAGCAACCAAAGTCGGAAAAGAAACGGCTCTGGCGCAAATCATTAAAGTAGTGGAAGAAGCACAAGGAACAAAAGCACCAATTCAACGCGTAGCTGACAGTATCTCTGGGATTTTTGTCCCAATCGTCGTAGGGATTGCTATTCTTACCTTCTTGATCTGGTACTTCTTCGTTATACCTGGCAACTTCGGTGAGGCTTTGGAAAAAGCAATTGCTGTACTCGTAATCGCTTGCCCGTGCGCCCTCGGTTTGGCTACACCGACCTCGATCATGGCGGGTTCTGGACGCGCAGCTGAGCTGGGCATCCTGTTCAAAGGCGGGGAGCATCTGGAGACGGCTCACCACCTGGATACGATCGTCCTCGATAAAACAGGGACTGTAACCAAAGGCGAGCCAGAACTGACAGACGTCATTGCCATTGATATCGAAGAGCAAGAGCTGCTCTCTTTGGTCGGTGCCGCTGAGAAAAACTCCGAGCACCCATTGGCTCAAGCCATCGTTAGAGGAATTGCAGATAAAGGAATCACCCTGTCCGATACTGGTTCATTTGAAGCCATTCCTGGTTTCGGTATCCGGGCAACCGTCTCTGGCAAAGAAGTACTCGTCGGTACCCGCCGCTTGCTGGAAAAACATCAAATTTCGTACCAAGCAGTATCTGATACCATGCTGGAACTGGAGCGCTCTGGTAAAACAGCGATGCTCGCAGTCGTCGAAGGCAAGCTCGCTGGCTTGATTGCCGTAGCGGATACGATCAAACCAACCTCCAAGCAAGCTGTTCAGCGCATGAAAGCAATGGGATTGACTGTGATCATGATGACCGGTGACAACCGTCAAACTGCCGAGGCCATTGCCCGTGAAGCAGGAATCGATCACGTCATCGCAGAAGTCCTGCCCGAAGGCAAAGCCGCAGAAGTGAAAAAACTGCAAGAACAAGGCAAAAAAGTCGCGATGGTCGGCGATGGTATCAACGATGCTCCTGCACTCGCTACCGCTGACGTCGGAATGGCAATCGGTACAGGTACAGATGTGGCGATGGAAGCAGCCGATATTACCCTGATGCGCGGCGAACTGACCAGTGTCGCAGACGCCATCGAGATGAGCAAACTCACCATCCGCAACATCAAGCAAAACCTGTTCTGGGCATTGGCCTACAACACCTTGGGCATCCCGATTGCCGCAATCGGCTTCCTCGCTCCATGGCTTGCCGGTGCCGCAATGGCCTTCAGCTCCGTATCCGTTGTACTCAACGCACTGAGACTGCAACGAGTAAAGCTGTAACAACAGTAACAAGCGGCTTTGTCCGCCTTACCTATACAATTATCATTTAAGGAGAGATTGATCATGACAAATATCACATTGAACGTAGAAGGCATGTCTTGCAACAAATGCGTAGCGCGCATCGAGAACACATTGAAAGAACTGGGTGCTGAAGGCAAAGTGAACCTGGCTGAAAAAAAGGTTGAGGTTTCCTACAACGAGAGCGACTTGACTCTCGATGCAGTAAAAGAAGCAATCGAAGACCAAGGCTACGACGTCGTATAATCATCGTGTCTTTGAAAAGCAAAGCTCCTGCCTGATTCAATGAGGCGGGAGCTTTTTGCTTTCGTGGTAGGAAGTGGCTGTAGTGGAGGGGAAGAAGCCCATTTCCAGTCTACGCTTCGGCCTACGCCCCGCAAGGGGTTAGACTGTCCGCTCCGAAATGAATGTCGGGAGCGCTTCAAAAGTAGAGTTTCGAAGATGTATTCGCAGAGGTTGAAGCTGAAAACCCCCGCCATTCATTTCTCCGCTTGGTTGGGCTCCAGAAGCGCTAGGACTGGAAATGTTCTTCTTCCCACGCTGCTTTTTTCTTCATCTTGAAAACAGCATTCAAGCGGTCTTTAAAAAGCATGTAGACTCCCAACAGCTCGTAGAGGAAACAGGAGAAATAAGCGAAGATCTTTGGACGCGGTTTCTCTTTTTTTCACGGAGCCGGGCATCCCATGCTCCCGTGCAGGGGTTCCAAGAATCTGAGCGTTTTCTCCTGTTTCCTCCCCACCACAACAGCGAGTATAACGCACTAATCTTTCAATCGAATAAGCAACGAACAGCTAATCCAATCCGACTCATAAAGAAAAACAGAATCGAGTTAAAACTGTGCTAAACGAACGTTCACAATAACTGGAAGCGAGCGTATAATTCAAATCACAATCACCATTCAAATAAGAAACAACACATACGGCCTAGTTCCGAGATTCTCGGAAGCGGGGGAACCAATCTTTTGGGGTTAATCCTGAGTGATCAGGAGGGATGAGAAAATGTCTTCTCTGCCATCCTACCCGTCAGCTAACCTCGTCGGCCAAAGCAGGGAAGGTCATGGATGGATAAAGTCTAGGCATATAATACGCAATAAGGAGATTCCTTGCGGGCGTGTGATAGGCCGATGCAGGCTTTTTCTTTAGGACCTTTGTTCTGGAGAAGAATCATGTATCGGCCTATTTTTTATGGAAATACCGACGAGCAGCTTACGCGATACAGACGAAGGGAATGGTGTGGATCGCTGGGAGGCAGTCGGTAAGACATAAACCGCTGACAATCGAAATCAGGAAGACAGAGTACAGGGAGTCCTGAAAATGGACGCCAGGTATTACGTAAGCCTGCGGATTTTCAACACAAGTAAAAATCAAGCGTACCTGCTTGGTTTTGCTGGAGTGTGGAAACTTCGCGGGCTTTTTTCATTCACGAAAAAAACGAAAGATGGGGGATACCATGCCCAAAATGAAAGTCCATCAACTGACAAAAGTGTTCGGCAAGCAGCCCGAGTTAGCCTTGAAGCTGCTGGCAGAAGGACGAACGAAAGAACAAATTTACAAGCAAACCGGCCAGTCCATCGGTGTCAATCAGGTCAGCTTTGAAGTCGAGGAAGGTGAAATCTTCGTCATCATGGGCCTGTCCGGCAGCGGCAAGTCAACGTTAATTCGACTGTGTAATCGACTGATTGACCCAACGAGCGGAAGCATCGAGATCGATGGCGAAGAGATCGTGGACATGAAGGCGACAGCCTTGCGCGAGGTTCGGAGGAAGAAGCTCGGGATGGTTTTCCAAAATTTCGCCCTGTTTCCGCAGCGAACGGTACGGGAAAACGTCGAGTTTGGATTGGAGATTCAACAAGTACCGCCCGGGCTCCGGCAAGAAAAAGCACGGGAAGCGCTTGCGCTCGTTGGATTAACCGAGTGGGAAAACGCGTACCCGGATCAATTGAGTGGAGGGATGCGCCAGCGGGTCGGATTGGCGCGGGCGTTGGCTAATAATCCAGATATTCTCTTGATGGACGAAGCGTTCAGTGCACTGGACCCGCTCATTCGAAAAGACATGCAGGATGAACTGCTGGAGCTTCAGATGACGATGAAAAAGACGATCCTGTTCATTACACATGACTTGCACGAGGCGTTGCGGCTGGGCGATCGGATTGCCTTTATGAAGGACGGACAGATCATTCAGATCGGCCGCCCGGAAGAAATCATGGCAGACCCAGCGGATGAGTTCGTACGGAAGTTCGTCGAGGATGCCGACCTGTCCAGGGTGCTCGTTGCTGAAAATGTGATGAAACGGGCAGAAGCAATTACGCCTGACAAAGGGGCGCGAGTAGCGCTGCAACTCATGATGGATAACGGCGTGTCCAGCTTGTACGTCGTGGACAAAAAGCGTACACTGCTCGGCTTGATTACGGCGTATGACGTATCACTCGCGATCGGTACGGGAGATTCGCTGGAGACGATCATGAATACCGATCTCCCTACCGTTTCGCCTGACGCACGTCTGCACAGTTTGTTCCCGATGATGGCAGACCTGCACGTCCCGATTGCGGTAGTGGGCGAGCAGCAGCGTTTGTTGGGTGTCATCGTAAAAGGAGCGGTGTTGGGCGGGCTGGTAGGCAAAGTCAATGTCCAAGAGCACCAGAGAGCAGAGGTGATGAGTGATGGACGTCGTGCCTAAGCTGCCGATTGGCGAATGGATGGAAGGGTTCGTGGAGGTGCTGGGCCAGTACAAAGGGGTATTGTTTGATCCGGTGTCTATCGTCATTTCCACGATGGTGACTTACTGTTCCACGGTTTTGGCAGAGATACCTTCGCTGATCCTCATCTTGCTGCTAGGGGGCGCCACATGGGTTTTTGCAGGAAAAGCATCCATGGTCTTTACGGTTATCGGACTTTCTCTCATTCACAACTTGGGGTACTGGGATGAAACGATCGAGACATTGGGACTCGTCCTCACTGCCACCATGATTTCGATCGCCATCGGGATTCCGGTGGGCATTCATTGCGCGAGACACGATACGTTTCGCAATCTGGTCACGCCAGTACTTGATTTGATGCAGACGATGCCAGCGTTCGTTTACTTGATTCCCGCGATCTTTTTCTTCGGCTTGGGCGAGGTGCCGGGAGTCATTGCCTCCGTTATTTTTGCTTTGCCGCCAATCGTGCGACTCACGAACTTAGGCATACGTCAGGTCCCAGAGGAAATGGAGGAAGCGGCGGACGCCTTTGGCGCAACCGGGTGGCAAAAGCTCGTGAAAGTGCAACTGCCGTATGCGAAATCGACGATCTTGGCGGGCGTCAATCAGTGCATCATGCTCGCCCTGTCGATGGTGGTCATAGCGGCTATGATCGGGGCGAAAGGCTTGGGTGCAGACGTATATCGCGCCGTTTCGCAAGTGGATATAGGAAGAGGATTCGAGGCGGGGCTATCCATCGTGATCATCGCTATCGTCTTGGATCGGCTTACTCAACATGCAGGAAAAAAGGAGAGAAACACATGATGAACAAAAAGGTTCCAGCTTTACTGGCAGTGATGATGGGAGCGACGGCTTGGCTCGCAGGCTGCTCTAGTCCAAACACAAACACACAAATACCGACAGCAACGGTGATCGGTCCAATTTCTTCTGAGACATCGGACAACGCGTTGGGAGAAAAGCTCGACTACAAAATCATCGGAATCGATGCAGGAGCAGGCTCGATGGTGAAGACAGAGGAAGTCATGAATCTATATGGCTTGGATAAATGGCAGCTTGTCGAAGGCTCAGATGCAGCAATGACAGCAGCTTTGATCAAGGCGTATGAAGCGAAGGAACCGATTATCATTACGGGCTGGACGCCCCATTGGATGTTTAAAAAGATGGATTTGAAATATTTGGCGGACCCGAAGAACGGCTTTGGCGGAGCGGAACAAATCCATACCATCGTGCGAAAAGGGCTGAAAGAGGATCTGCCTGCTGCCTATCAATTTCTGGATAAGTTCTGGTGGGAGCCAGCCGACATGGAGTCGGTCATGGTCCAAATGATTGACGGAAAAGATCCGGAAGTGGCTGCTGCGGAATGGGTAAAAAACAACGAAGCCAAAGTAGCGAAATGGGTGGCGGGCATCCAGCCTGTCCAAAAAGAGAAGCTGACTCTCGCGTATGTAGCATGGGATTCTGAAATTGCCAGCACACACGTCGTAGAGCATGTGCTGGAGCAGAAGCTGGGGTATGAAGTCGAAGTGAGTCAGGTTCAGACTGGACCGATGTGGGCAGGAGTTGCCATTGGGGATGTAGATGGGATGGTTGCGGCTTGGCTGCCGTCTACAGATACGAGCTATTTAAAAAAATTTGGTGGGCAAATCGAGGATTTGGGTCCGAATCTCGACGGAACCAAAATCGGACTCGTGGTTCCTTCGTACATGAACATCTCGTCCATTGAGGATCTCCAATAAGGAAAGGGAGGCGCTGCTATGAAGCATTATCTTGTAATGGGCAAGGGGGAAGCTTTCACTTCTTTTGTCCAGACACTATGCTGCGACAGTTTGCCTGCGTTTTGGGGAAGGAATCCTGGTGCCTTTTCATTGACAGCGGGGCCTGGAGACAAGACGATTCAGCGTTTTTTGCCCATTTCATTTGACGAGTGCTACCGCGATCAGGAATCCTTGCTGCGCTACCATTCCGTCTACCTCTTTCCTGATGAGTGGGCGGAGGGACGTGACTTGCTTACACTGTTCAAGCAGCTGGGCACCTGCCGAATTTTTGTGATCGTATAGGAATTTATAAAATAAATTCCGGAACGCATGAAAACTTACCGCTTAAACGCGGTCGCTCCCCCTTGAAGAGACCGCGATATAGATTTTCTTATGACGCAGGAGCATCGGAACGCGATGTTATACAAGGCGCTCGGGGAGAATCACGTCATCGTGAGCCAGCCCGGGTATAAAGGCTACGGCTGGTTGGCTGAACAGATGAGTGGGTAAGAGAGGAATAGAAAAGGCTCCGTCTTCAAATGAGGCGGAGCCTTGTTTTCGTGAAATTAGCCCAACATTTTTTCGAGGTCCTTGTCCAATACATATACCTCGATTCGTTCACCCATTTTCGTGCTGATGTCACTATGACTCGATAGTACCTTGCAGCTTGTCAGCTTCTCTACGATTTCTTCTGATTCTTCGCTGTACATTTCACGGAGAACCTCGCGCATTTCTTTGACGATGCGGCGACCTTTATCGTGACTGGACAGATGCTTTTCTTCGACGGTGAGAACGCCTTTGAACCTGGCGATGACCATATCACCGACGATGTAGGTCTTCGCTTCCTGTGGACCTCGTCCAATCAGTTCGCGCTGAAATTTTATGAATGCTTCGCTGATTTCTGCTTCCAGCTTTTTTTTGTTAGAGATGGCCAAACGCCATACCTCCCATAATTTATCATTGTGCCTAATATTACTCAGCAGTGTAGAGACTGTCAAACAAATAGGCTGATTATGTGAAAAAGCAAGAGAAACGATGAAATATCATGATCGGATGAGGCCTGATAGGTTTAAATCGCTTACACGGATAAAGAATGCAAAAATCGTGTGAAAAAGACTGAAATAGGACATTAACATCCGATTATGCCGGACGTATAATGAGACTCGTAACCAACAATTGCAAATATGGCCAAATCCCGAGGCACTCGGGAACGGAGGACCCAATCAGTAGGGGTTAATCCCACGCATGAATCGTGGGAGGGATGAGACACTCTTTCGCCATCCTACCCGTCAGCTAACTTCGTCGGCTAAAGCGAGGGAGGTCTAAAGACCGCCTATTTGAGGAGGCCTTTTTGTTTTCCATTTGGGACGACAAAGGTTGACTCAAAACGTAATGCAGGTCTTTTCGTTTTGCTCAAAAACGGCCAATGACCGTTTTACTCACAAGTAAATAGCTGTTTTTTTGAAAAAGGAAACGGGAGACAAAACGCAAAGAAGGCAACTTCAAGTCGGCTGGGCGTTAGGTAGACCAATGAGTACTTTTTCTCCGATACAAAGGATCGTTTTATTTGCCGCGGGAAGCGGGCGACTTCGTTCGTCTGTTCATCTTCAGCTCGGTCAAATGTGGCGATCTTTCGGGGAAATCGTAAGCATTGGTCTATTTTTTTATCCCAAATGGCAGGTTTTCTTCAAAAAAGAAAGCCTGTGCAGGGGATAGCGAGAGAGACGCTTCGGCCAGACTTCACGGAATAATTCGTACGGCAAAAAAGGAGGGACATGGCATGGACGTGGTTTCCATACTGCTCTTGGCGCTTTCATTTGGTGTATTTTTTGCACTCATCAAGTTTTGTGACGCCGTGGTAAGAGAACAGGGAGGGAAAGAGAAATGATCTGGTTGCTGCTGATTGTGGCAGGGCTTGCGATGTACCTGTGCCACGCATTGATTTACCCGGAAAAATACTAGAGGCTGATCGAATCATTCGTTCATTTGGAACCATTTTTTAGAGGGAGTAGGAGGAACTGTCGTGGACTTTATACAAATAGCGTTGGTTTTGGTGGTGCTTTTCGTGCTCGCCATACCGATGGGAAGATATTTGGCACGCTCCTTTTCGCTGGAGACGACCCGATTGGACCGTGTTTTTGGCGGGTTGGAAAAAGCGATATACAAGCTGTCTGGCATTCGCGTAGCAGATATGACCTGGAAGCAGTACGCAATGGCTGTTCTGGTCAGCAACATTTCGATGGTAGCCATTGCCTATCTCTTGCTTCGTTTGCAAGGGATGCTGCCTGGAAACCCAAGTGGCATTGCGGCGATGGAGCCGTTGCTTTCCTTTAACACAGCTGTCAGCTTTTTGACGAATACCAATCTTCAGCATTACAGCGGAGAAAGCGGATTGTCGTATCTATCGCAGATGCTGGTCATTATTTACCTGATGTTTACCACGCCAGCGACAGGGATCGCGGTCGTAATGGCTTTCATGCGCGGGCTGACCGGACAGCGCAGCATCGGTAACTACTACGTAGATTTGGTACGTGCTCATACACGGGTGTTGATTCCACTGGCGATTGCCGTGACATTGCTCTTGGTGTCCCAAGGCGTGCCGCAGACGATGGAACCGACGGCAACAGCGACAACCATTAGCGGTACGGAGCAACAAATCGCTCGCGGTCCGGTCGCTTCACTCGTATCGATCAAGCATTTGGGAACAAACGGAGGCGGATTCTTTGGCGTGAACTCCTCGCATCCATTTGAAAACCCGACACCGCTAACAAACGTGATCGAAATTTTGTCGATGTTCTTGATCCCGGCTGCACTGCCATTCGCATTCGGCTTCATGGCGAAGAGCCGCAAGCAAGGCTGGGTTATTTTTGGAGCGATGTTCGTGATGTTCCTGGCGTTCCTGATTACGGCGTATGCCAACGAAGTAAACGGCAACCCGGCGCTGGAACAGGCTGGCCTGTCACAAGAAATGGGCAGCATGGAAGGAAAAGAAGTCCGCTTTGGTATCG
This sequence comes from Brevibacillus sp. AG162, assembly GCF_006715575.1. NCBI lineage: Bacteria > Bacillati > Bacillota > Bacilli > Caryophanales > Paenibacillaceae > Brevibacillus > Brevibacillus sp. AG162. The sequence continues at coordinate 152,714 of NZ_VFNO01000012.1, read as the reverse complement.
CACAAAGCGCCTTGTTCACTGCCGTGACAACAGCGGCAACGACAGGAACCGTGAACAACATGCACGATACATTGACACCACTTGGCGGCTTGGTTCCGCTCGGTGAAATGATGCTCAACTGCGTATTCGGCGGAGATGGCGTCGGAACGATTAACATTTTGATGTATGCGATTTTGGCTGTATTCTTGGCGGGCTTAATGGTAGGACGTACGCCTGAATTCCTCGGCCGCAAGATCGAAGGAAAAGAGATGAAGCTGATCGCCATCGCGATTCTCGTTCATCCCCTGATTATTTTGGCGCCAACCGCCATTGCATTGGCAACAGAAATGGGATCGTCCGCAGTGTCGAATCCAGGCTTCCACGGTATTTCACAAGTGCTGTATGAGTACACTTCTTCGGCAGCCAACAACGGTTCCGGTTTTGAAGGGTTGGGCGACAACACGCCATTCTGGAACATTTCTACCGGACTCGTCATGCTGTTCGGTCGATACGTCTCGATCATTACGATGCTGGCGGTAGCAGGCTCCTTGCTCGCAAAAACGCCAGTACCGGAAACGATGGGTACACTGCGCACAGACAATAGTGTATTCACAGTGATTCTGATTGCGACTGTAGTAATCGTAGGCGCACTGACATTCCTGCCTGTGCTTGCGCTCGGTCCAATCGCCGAGTGGCTCACAATCCGTTAAGGGGAAGTTCAAAAGCCGACTTTTTGAACATCGATTTGAAAATGAATACTAGAGGCGAAGGAGTAATTTTCCATGAGTAGAACGCGCACGGTTGCGCTTCCTAAAGATTTGTACCAGCGGGCCTTTGTCGAGTCTTTCAAAAAACTGGACCCGCGTGTAATGATGAAAAATCCAGTTATGTTCGTGGTAGAGATCGGGTTCTTCATTACGCTTCTCCTGACGTTTGTGCCTAATTTGTTCGGGGGAGCTTCGGACCCGCTTTATAACGGCGTCGTCAGCTTTATCCTGTTCGTGACGATTTTGTTCGCCAACTTCGCAGAAGCCTTGGCAGAAGGGCGCGGCAAAGCACAGGCAGAGAGCTTGAAAAAAACGAAGCAGGACACGCAAGCAAAAAAAGTGGGGAAAGATGGTCGGATTCAAGTCGTCAGTTCCACAGAACTGCGAAAAGGCGATCTGGTCATCGTGGAAGCAGGCGAGCTGATTCCATCCGACGGGGAAATCGTCGAGGGTGTCGCCTCAGTGGACGAATCAGCGATTACGGGTGAATCTGCTCCGGTCATTAAAGAAGCAGGTGGCGATTTCAGCTCTGTCACGGGAGGTACACGTGTCGTCAGTGACCGCATCCGTGTCCGCGTGACGACGGATCCCGGCGAATCGTTTTTGGATCGCATGATTTCGTTGGTAGAAGGCGCGAAGAGACAGAAGACTCCGAATGAAATCGCGTTGAATACGCTGTTGGTCAGCTTGACGTTGATTTTCCTGATCGTCTGCACGACCTTGCAGCCGATTGCGAACTATGTGAATGCAGCCATTCCGGTTGCGACTCTGATTGCCTTGCTCGTATGCTTGATTCCGACCACGATTGGCGGACTCTTGTCAGCGATTGGGATTGCGGGTATGGACCGGGTCACACAGTTCAACGTTATTGCCATGTCTGGTAAAGCCGTTGAGGCATCTGGTGACATCAACACCATTATTTTGGATAAAACGGGAACGATCACGCATGGTAACCGGATGGCTGCCGAGTTTGTCACCGTAGGCAACAGCAAAAGCACGGAATTGAACCGCGTAGCTGCACAAAGCTCGGTTCATGATGAAACACCGGAAGGACGCTCTGTCGTAGAGCTGGCGAAAAAACAAGGGCTGGCACCTGCTGAACTGGAATTGTCCGATTCCGAAGGCGTGGAGTTCCGCGCTGAAACAAGAATGAGCGGGACGAATCTGGCAAACGGTATCCTCATCCGCAAAGGGGCCGTCGACGCCATCAAAAAATACGTAGCAGAGCAAGAGGGCAGCATTCCTGCTGATTTGGATGAAAAAGCAAACCGGATTGCAACGGCGGGCGGCACGCCATTGGCTGTAGCAGAAGGCAATGCGATTCTCGGTTTGATTTACTTGAAGGATACCGTAAAGCCAGGGATGCGCGAACGTTTTGAAGAGCTGCGTCGGATGGGAATTCGTACGGTCATGTGCACGGGGGATAACCCGCTGACAGCAGCGACGATTGCCCGCGAAGCTGGTGTAGATGATTTCGTAGCGGAAGCCAAGCCGGAAGACAAGATTGCGCTGATCCGCAAAGAACAAGCGGCAGGCAAGCTGGTCGCCATGACAGGTGACGGTACGAATGACGCGCCAGCTCTCGCACAAGCCGATGTCGGTTTGGCGATGAACACGGGTACGGTAGCGGCGAAGGAAGCAGCGAACATGGTCGATCTGGATTCTGACCCGACCAAAATCATCGAGGTCGTGGCGATTGGCAAACAGCTTTTGATGACACGCGGTGCATTGACGACGTTCAGTATCGCCAATGACGTAGCGAAATACTTCGCGATCATTCCTGCGATGTTCATGCTGGCGATCCCACAAATGAGTGCGCTCAACATCATGGGCTTGGCTACACCGCAGAGTGCGATTTTGTCCGCATTGATCTTCAATGCGATTATCATCCCGATCCTGATTCCGTTGGCGATGAAAGGTGTGAAGTACACACCGATGAGCGCGACAAAGCTGCTCAGCCGCAACCTAGTGATCTATGGCTTGGGAGGAATTATCGTTCCGTTCGTGGGTATCAAGCTGATTGACTTGATTTTGACCGGATTGAATCTGGTGTAACTCATATTGAAAAAAAGAAAGCTCAGGTGAACCGATATGATAGTGAAAAATTTGCGTCTCAGCCTCGTTTTGCTGCTGATTTGCGGCATTGCCTACCCGCTGGCGATGACAGGAGTTGCACAGGTTGTCATGCCTGCACAAGCAAGCGGCAGTCTCATCACCGATGCGAGCGGCAAGGTGGTCGGCTCCGAACTGATTGGGCAAACCTTCACCGATCCGAAGTACTTCTGGGGACGCATTTCTTCTATTGATAACAATGCGGCAGGCTCTGGCTCGAACAACTACGCGCCATCCAACCCGGCCCTGATCGAACGTACGCAAAAGGATATCGCCGCATTTCTTGCAGCGAATCCTGGCGTGAAGCAGGAAGACATCCCGGCTGATTTGCTGACCAACTCCGCTTCCGGTCTGGACCCGCATATCTCGCCAAAAGCTGCCCAGATACAAGTAGAGCGTGTAGCCAAGGCACGCAATCTCGAACCGGTACAACTACAGGCACTGATTGAAGCGAATACAGACGGAAGGAGCTTGGGTGTATTCGGAGAGCCGCGTGTCAATGTAGTGAAGCTGAATTTGGCTTTGGACGAAATGAAGAAGTAAAGAGTGAAGGAGGGCTGCGAGATGGTAGAGCAGTTTCGGCGAAAATCCCCGGAGGAAATCTTGCAGTCCATCTCCAGAATGCACCGGGGCAGGCTGAAAATCATTCTGGGGGCAGTCAGTGGTTCAGGGAAAACCTATCATCTGCTAATGGAAGGGCAGACGCTTAAGAAAAAAGGGGTGGATGTGGTCGTAGCTGGCTCAGGTGAGGCCACTCATCCCAAGCTGGCGCAAAAGCGGGAGGGCTTGGAGCAAATCCAGCCAATCATCTGGTATTCCCTCGGGGAAGCGAGACATGATCTGGACGTTGCAGCCATTATCGAACGAGATCCGGAAGTCGTGCTCGTAGACGGCTTGGCTCATCGCAATCGTCCAGATGCCCCGCGTCCAACCAGCCTGGACGATGTTCAGTATTTGCTGAACCACAATATTAGTGTGATCGCGACGGTCAACATTTACGAATTGGCCGGGATGAAAGAGATGGCAGAGCGACTGACGAAGGCAGAGGTGCGGATCGACCAGTGTGTCCCGGAAGATACGCTTGCCATGGCCGACGAGGTGAAACTGCTAGACGTTACGCCAGAAGCCATTCTGAAACGGCTGCAAGAAGACGATCGCAACCCGACTCGAACCAAGCATCCGCTGTTTCGCAGAGACAATCTGCATGTGCTGCGGGAACTCGCTCTTCGGTTCGTAGCTACGGGCGTAAACGAGGATTTGGAGGATTATCGGGAGAAGCACGGCATGGTGGGGGCGTCAGGAGCCACAGAGAAGGTTCTGGTTTCTGCCCAGTATCATTGGAACGGCTCGATATTGGTTCGGCGCGGACAACAGGTTGCCAAGCGGCTCGGCGGAGAGCTCTTGGTCGTCTGTTTTCTCCCTTTATCCAAGAAGCTGACGAAGGAAGAAGCGACTTTTAAGAGATCCATCGGAAAGCTCGTGGACAAAGTCGGAGGTATCTTTGAAGAGCAGATGCTTGCACGTGAAAAGGACGTAGCAAATCAGCTCGTCGCTTATGCGATGGAGAATAATGTGACCCGAATCGTCATGGGGCAGTCCAAGCGTACGCGCTGGGAAGAGATATGGTACGGATCCATCGTCCATAAGATACTTCGGCAAACGAAAAATATCGATATCTTGATCGTGGCGGATCGTTCCGAGCGGGACGGTGAGCGTGTCATGCCGACCAAGCGAGAACAAGCGGTAACGGCCAATCCGTACCGACGACTCTCCGATGAGGAGATGCAGCAGGAAATCGGTAAAATCAAGCGCGGGACGCTAAAGGTATATGTAGGAGCCGCACCTGGTGTCGGCAAGACGTACACGATGCTGAGAGAAGGCAATGAGCTCGCCGAAAATGGCATCGACGTGGTGATTGGACTTTTGGAAACGCATGGACGAAAAGAAACCATTGAGCAGGTAGGGGGACTTCCTCTCATCCCGCGCAAGCGCATTCCGTACAAAAACGTGACGCTGGAAGAAATGGACACGGACGAAATCATCCGGCGAAATCCGGAGGTCGTGCTGGTGGATGAGCTGGCACATACGAATGTGCCGGGGAGTGCCTATGAGAAGCGATACCACGATGTCGAGAAGATTTTGGCTGCGGGTATTTCTGTCATATCCACGATGAACATTCAGCACCTCGAGAGCTTAAACGACAGCGTCGAGCAAATCACGGGAATCCGCGTGCGAGAGACGGTGCCAGACCATATTCTGCATCAGGCAGATGAGGTAGAGCTGATTGATATTTCACCCAAGGCACTGCGTCAGCGGATGCGGGAGGGCAATATTTACGCGATGGAAAAGGTGGAGCAGTCACTGACCAACTTTTTCAAAACAGGGAATTTGATCGCGTTAAGGGAGCTGGCCTTGCGTGAGGTGGCAGACGACGTCGATGAACGCTTGGAGGCGTGGGAGCGACGAACGCTTCGTGGGCCTTGGCGACAGCGGGAAGTGATTTTTGTCTGCGTCAACCTGCGTGCAGACAGTGAACGATTGATTCGACGAGGGTTTCGCATCGCGTATCGCTTGAAAGCGACCTGGCATGTAGCTTACGTGCAGGACCATCCGTCGCTGACAGAAGAGGAAGAGACACAGCTGGCGAAGCTGAAGGCACTAACAGAGCGGCTCGGAGGTCGTTTCGAACGATACGAAGCCCCTTCCCGACGCAAGGTTTTCACCAAGCTGGTTTGGCATATGAACGAAAAAGGAACGACACAGGTCGTCATCGGGCAGTCGGCGCGGACCCGCTGGAAGGAAATTCTCGAGGGTTCGGTCATCCAGCGATTATTGCGGGAGGTCCGACACATGGATGTGCTGGTCGTGGCTGATCACGCACCCGATATGATGTGAGGGAGGGTAATGATGGGCACAGAAAAAGAAGGGCAATGGGACCAAAGCGTGGCAGATGCCTATAGCCGTTTGGAGTGCCTGATACTAGAGCCAACTACGGAGGCAGATTTGTTTTCCAGGCTGATACGGGTCTACCTGGAGGAAGAAGAGGTGCGCATACGGCAAAAGCTAAAGCGCAAATCCTCACAGCGAATCTCTCGCGTCATGCATGAGCGGGTGGGTGAGTTTTTGTCCGGGCAGTTGACCGGGCTTTCGTTTCAAGTGATTGACGGTCTCTTGTTTATGAAAAAAGACGAACAACTGGTCGGAGCACTCAAATGTATCCCTGATCTCGGCAGCTACGATACGCCATCTTGGAATGCGACACTCGCCCGTTTTGCCAAGCAGTATCAGAAGCGGTTCAAGCTGGCGCCAGAGAAGCTGCTGTTCGTTGTCTGCTCACTCGCCAAAAGCTTGGATGCAGCCCATGCCAAGGCGTTGACCGGAATTGACGTGTGGTGCGGCGCAGCACTAACAACTCCAGCTTATCGGGATGCGTTGCAGGTGTATGTCAACAAATATGTGGAAGTCATGGATGCGCTCCCACAGCCTGTGAATCAAGTGTATTTCTTGAGTGCAGATGCCCATCCGAATGCGCTTGCTTGCCAATTGCTGCGCGGGGAAAAAGCTTCCTTGCCAGATCGTTGGCTGCGGCCGTCCGTCAGTGATCTCATCCAATTATTGCAAACGAAGCTGTGATATACTTTTAGGGATGTTCATACGATGAATTTCCTTGGGAGGGACTTTTTATAAAAGTAAAAGTGGCTGGTATCCCGCATTTCACAGGGGCATATGTCTCTGGTACAGAATTAGGTCCTGACGCTCTTCGTACAGCAGGATTGATCGAGCAGTTGCAGCAGCATGGCTTGGATGTGCAGGATGTAGGAAATCTGCATCTTCCCGATGATTTGCCTCGCCATAATATTCCACCAGTTCGTAATTGGCCGGCTCCGCGCATGTTTTGGGATTTGCTGCAAAAGGACGCGCAAGAGTGGCTCGATACAGACGACTTTGTCTTGATGATCGGCGGCGATTGCAGCTTGGTTGTTGCGACAGCGCAGGCTCATCAGGCTCGGTATCAGGAAAAAGCGTATCTGCTCGTGCTTGACGGTCATCTCGATGCAGTAGTTCCATCGGCTTCCCGCTGTATTGGGGCAGCAGGGATGGGATTGTGGTTTTTGCTTCAGGATCGCGGACAATGGATCGAGCCAAGCGGCTGGAATGCAGAGCGAATCCGCCTTGTCGGCTGCCAGCAGATGCCTGGAGAGACTTTCGGCGTTGACGTCATGACCTTGGCCCAGCTCACAGAAGGCAGCATCGGGGAACGAGTTTCTCATATGCTCCAATCGATCCCGCCTGATGCCAAAATCCTCGTTCATTTCGACGTAGATATCATGCACAAAGACGCGATGCCTGCTGCCTATTCGCCAAGTGAGAATGGGTTGTCCTTGTCGGAAGCGAAGGCATTGCTTGCGACTGTTCTGCGAGATTCGCGCGTGACAAGTATGGAAGTAACGGAATTCTCAGGGGCAAGGGATACCACTGGCGAGTATGCAACGAGACTGGTAGAGTTGCTCGCCCGGGCACTAGCTGCACGTGCGTAAAGCCCTCCCATCTATGAAATCAATTCGATAGAAAGTGAGCTCGGTAATCCTGATTCGTTCAGGCTGTCGGGCTCTTTTTTGCGTGCTCCTCGTGAACCGAACGATTGTTTCTCGTGAATATAGAGTGAATCTAGGAAAACAAGGAGTGGAGCAGTTATGAAAAAGCTGGCATTATGTGTGGCAGCATTGGCAGTCGTTGTATCAACGGGAATCCTCGTGTCCCCGTCGTTTTTCACAAGTAGTCCGGCAGCAGTGGTGAATGCAGCACCGTCTGTGAACACTAGCTTGTTTGTCTCGCAAAAGGCTGGAGATCCTGGAATTTTGCAAGCCGCTCAAAATGGATTTGCCCAGCCGCTTGATCTGAAAGTGACCGATCAAGGCTTTACCTTGGAAGCAAAAGAGGTTCTGGCAGACCCGCTGCGCATCAGTATTATCGCCGGGGTAAAAGACAAAGACGGCAAGGCAACAGATGTGTATTGGGATAATTTCCACGCCCCCACCCATGAATATCAAGAAATCACGATCAAGGATAAAGCGGGCAAGGTTTTACATAGCTCATCCCCCAATCAAGTGTCGTGGAAAACAAACCAGATAGGCGATTACATCCTGTTTGAACACGAGCTCAGAAGCTATTTTGACGATGGGAACAAGCTGCCGGACGAGCTGGTCGTAGAGTTCCACATGAAAAAGATGGGCAGTACCAAAGGCAACTGGCAGCTGTCGGTACCCGTGAACTTGAAAAAAGCAAAAGCTGCGACGAAAACAGTGGCTGTCAATCAGTCCTATACCTCTCCCCAAGGATTTCAGTTCGATTTGCGAGAGATTACCTTTGCACCGAGTGGAACAGAAGTGGTGATTGATTCGAATAACAAGGACTTCAGCTATCAGCTTGTCAATGAAAAGGGAGTCGTCCTTGGCGCATGGGACTCTGCAGTCGCTATCCATGATGAGAGCATTCAGAAAAACGTAATCAATACGATGAAATGGCGCGAGTCTGCTCCAGTGGAAAAAGGGCTGCGACAATTTCATTACTTCCACGACCTGAAAGAATCGAATGGTCTAACCTTTAAGCTGCACGCTGTTTATACAGAGGAAGAGCCAGGATTCAGCGTAAAACTGGACCCTGCCAGTGTGGGAGCAAAGCAAGTTACAGCAGAAAAGAATGGGACTCGCTTCACGTTTCACAAAGTATCTAAGGGCAGCGGAGAGGATCGCTACAACATCGAGTTTGAGGGGACGCTAGCGGAAGGAGTTGTGGGAATCTTCCCGTTTGATACATGGTACGTGACGGACGAAAAGGGCAAAAAGTACAGTGCGGTATGCCATATCGAGGAATCCGCCAATCAAAATGGACGGATGAAAGTAAGCGGGAATTTGGAAATCGAGGAGATGAAATCCTTGCCGAAGCAAATGACGATCACCTTTGACAGTATGTTGAAGGAGCATCGCGATGTGAGCTTAGCGGTACCTCTTTTGACAGGAAAATAAAATTTTTTAAAATAACGAGAAAGGATTTTCCAGCCCGTTCGTATTAGTGGTGAATCAACCAAAACGGAAGCTGCGCAGCATTCCCCAAAGGCTGATCGGTGATAGATGGAGGAGTAGTAGAAATGCCGGACGATCGGGAATTGATCGAGCAAATCCTGGCTGGCAATCATCAGCTGTACAGTCAGATTATCGACAGGTACAAGGGCAAGATCGTTACTTACTTGTACAAAATGATCGGTAACATGCCTGACGCACAGGATTTGGCTCAAGACGTGTTTACCAAAACCTTTTACCTATTGAAAGACTATCGGCCTGAGCACAAGTTTTCTTCATGGCTGTATCGAATCGCGAGCAATCATTGTCTCGATGAAATACGAAGACGAAAAAGGACGGAACAGACCGCAATTGTGGAGGAACAGATCGTTGATCCAGAGACACCAGAAACCGCCCTGTTAAAAAAGGAGCGAGACGCCCAGCTGAAGCGCAGTATCATGCTGTTGGATGAGGAGTATCGCGAGGTGTTCGTTCTGCATTACTTGAAGCGTCTGTCGTATCGGGAAATCAGCGAGCGACTGTCTCTTACGGAGAGCGCTGTTCAGATGCGCTTGTTCCGTGCTCGTAAAGAGATGAAGAAAAGCCTGACGAAAACGATGGGAGGGGGAGATGTTTATGACATGCTTCATGTTTAATCAATGGAAGCTCTATGAAAATGGCGAGCTCCCCCCTGCCGAAAGCAAAGGACTGGAGCAGCATGCAGTAGAATGCCCACAATGTCAAATCAAGCTGCAAGAGTGGGTCGATCACATGCTGGAAGAGGAATTCTCCGCCTATCCGGAGGTTCCTGTACCCGATACGTTTACGGATGAGGTCATGGGTAAACTGTTCGAAACAGTTCCCGTACGCACTGCACGGAAGCACTCCTCCCGAACCAGAAGACAAAGGGGCTGGGATATTGTGAAGAAGACAGGATTGGTAGTAGCAGGACTTACCGCGTTGGTAGTGACAGGAACGGTTGTATCACCGACATTTGCGAATTATGTGAATAGCTTGTTCCAGATTGAGAAGGATGCGGATAGCGGCATGAAAAATGCTGTTAATAAAGGCCTTGTCCAAAAGCTGGAGCAGAAGGTAACCGATCAAGGGATTACTTTCGAAGCAAAAGAGTTGATGGCTGACTCGATGAGGATTGCAATTATCTTTGATATGTACGACCAGAATGGCAAACAGATAGAAGACCACTCTATGAAGCTTCAGTTAATTGATTCGAACGGAAAAGATTGGTTGGCAGAGGATGGAAGAGAAGAGTCTGGGAGTAGTCATGGGCAGTTTTTCATCGCTGAGCTGAGCTTAAACGATATTTTCGAATCGGCAGAGGCTACTCCTGACCAACTGACCCTGAAAATTGTACCAACAGACATCGAAGGCAAGACAGGGAAGTGGGACTTGGAAATTCCGGTCGATATGAAGAAAGCGAAAGAAGCGACCAAAACGGTTGCGTTCAAAGACGCCGTGTATCAATCACCACAAGGGCTTGAGCTTAAATTGAAACAAATCGAATTCTCCCCAAGTGCGACACGGGTTATGCTGGATTCAACGGTTCCAAAATCAGCTTACGTAGAGTTTGAACGGGCAGTGCTCATGTATGATAAGGATCATCCGGGAGGAGTCCACATCACAAACAAAAAAGTCGAACCTACTTTATCAGGGGGTGATATCGCGTACGAAATTATCAACGAAAAAGGTGAGGTCGTGGCAGCTCGGGATATGTTTGTATTAGATGAAGGAATCGCGAAAAAGAAGAATGTTCTTTACGTCTCTGGACTGTCCAGTAAACAAGAAGGCGATATCATGAAGTGGTGGCATACATTTGGCCCGCTACAGGGTGAACAAAAGTTAAAGTTTCAGCTCCAAAAAGTTTATGAGAACAAACTGGCTTCTCCCAAATTCGACCTCATTCCAGAAGACTTAAACAAGAAGGCAGCGACTTTCAAGGATGAGACAGGCAGTTCGTTTACATTCTCCTCTTTTTCGTGGACACCTGCTAGCGGGGAGGAAAAAGGTAAGGCTGTGATAACTGTAGAGGGTACACTAGGAAAAGACGTGGTCTCCATCAAATATTGGTATGTAAAAGATGAAAACGGGAAGATTTACTATGCGACATTGAGACCAGAAAGCACTAGAGACAAAGATGGACGCGTACTGGTCAAAGGCGAGCTGGTCATTCCGAAATTGGAGCAAGCACCGAAAAAGCTTACGATTTCCTATCCTGAATATACGGTGGAGCACGACGTAAATTGGGAAGTACCGATTGAAATCAAGTAGACGAATGATAGACAGGGGAAGAGGCTGACAGAGGCCTCTTCTTTTTTTGTTTCGATAAGTGATTATAGAATTTTTTAAAAGTAGAGAAAGGTTTTTCCAGGAAATCCGTAATAGCTTATGAATCAACCAAAACGGAAGCTGCGCAGCAATCCCCGCTGGCTTGATCTGTGAAAGATGGAGGAGTAGCAAAATGCCGGACGATCAGGAACTTATCGAGCAAATCCTGGCTGGCGATCATGAGCAGTACAGACAAATTGTCGACAGATACAAGGGCAAGATCGTCGGATATTTGTACAGGATGATCGGCAACATGCCAGACGCACAGGATTTGGCTCAAGACGTGTTTATCAAAACCTTTTATCGTTTGCACGACTATCGGCCTGAGTACAGGTTTTCTTCATGGCTGTATCGAATTGCGAGCAATCATTGTTTCGATGAAATGCGAAAACGCAAACGGACAGAACAGGTAGAAATCGATGAGGAGCAGCTGATTGACCTAGACACGCCAGAGACGACTTTATTGAAAAAGGAACGGGACGCAGAGCTGCAACGCAGCATCATGCTGCTGGATGAAGAGTATCGCGAGGTATTCGTCCTGTTTTACCTACAGCGACTGTCGTATCGGGAAATCAGCGAGCTACTGTCCTACTCGGAGAGCTCCGTTCAGATGCGATTATTCCGCGCCCGCAAAAAGATGAAGGACAGCCTGGCGAAAACGATGGGAGGGGGAGCTATTTATGAAATGCTTCATGTTTAATCAATTGAAGCTATACGTAAACGATGAGCTTGCCCCTGCCGAGAGCAAAGGATTGGAGCAGCATGTGGAAAATTGTCCACAATGCCAGAAGCACCTGCAAGAGTGGGTAGAAGGCATGCAGGAAGAGGATTTTTCCGACATTCCGGAGGCTCCTGTACCCGATGCGTTTACAGATGAGGTCATGGATAAGCTGTCTGATGCAGTTCCTCCACGTTCTACGCGAAAGCGATCCTCCCTAACCAGAAGACAAAGGGGTTGGGATATTGTGAAGAAGACAGGATTGGTAGTAGCAGGACTTACGGCGTTGGTGGTGACAGGAACGGTTGTATCACCTACGTTTGCGAATTATGTGAATAGCTTGTTCCAGATTGAAAAGGATGCGGATAGCGGTATGAAAAACGCCGTCCATAAAGGCCTTGTTCAAAAGCTGGAGCAAAAGGCGACCGATCAAGGAATTACTGTCGAGTTAAAAGAGCTGTTGGCTGACTCGATGAGGATCGCAGTCATCTATGATGTGTACGACGAGAGCGGCAAGAAGATTGAAGATCATGTTTTGAATGCGAAGCTGATTGATCAGAACGGAAAAGATTGGTTCGAGGATGATGGAGGAGATAATTCGGGAAGTCATGGAGAGTTTTTTATCACAGAGCGATTTTTGAACGAAATCTTCGAATCAACTGAGGCGACTCCTGACCAACTGACCTTACATTTAGAACAGACAGAAATCGCTGATAAGACAGGAAAATGGTCATTTGAAGTTCCGATTGATATGAAGAAAGCCAAGGAAGCGACGAAAACGGTTGCCTTCAAGGATACGGCTTTTCAATCGCCGCAAGGGCTCGGGATTGAGCTGAAAAATATCGAATTTTCCCCGAGTGCGACACGGGTCATGCTGGATACCACTTTCCCAAAATCAGCTTATTTGGAGGTTGAACGAACGTCGATCCTGTACGATCGGAAAAATCCGCAAGGGGCCATTATCACAGAAAAAGAGCGTGATCCTGCTTTTTCGGGAGAGAATATGATGTACGAAATCACCAATGAAAAAGGGGAAGTGGTAGCAGCTTGGGATATGAAATCATTGGATGATGGGCTTGATAACAAGGAGAATGTTCTTTTCACACCAAGAACAGAAGAAGAAGCGGAAGAAAGACCAGAAGGCGATGTCTTGAATTGGTGGCATACATTTGGCCCGATACAGGGAGAACAAAAATTAAAGCTTGAGCTAAAGAAAATTTATGAGAAAAAGCTGGCTTCGCCTAAATTTGATCTGGTTCCAACAGAACTAGACAAGAAAGCTGCGACTTTCAAGGATGAGACAGGCAGTACCTTTACATTCTCTTCTTTTGCATGGGAGCCAGGTAACGGCGAAGATCTAGGTGAGGCCGTAATGACCATAGAGGGGACATTAGGAAAAGGCATAGTCGAGAACCGCGATTGGTCTGTAAAGGATGAAAATGGGAAGACTTACCCTGCGTCAGTGAGTACGGAAAGCACCAGAGACAAGGACGGGCGGGTACAGATCAAAGGTGAGATCACGATTCCGCGCTTGAAGCAACAACCGAAAAAGCTCACGGTATCCTATTCTACCTATATGGTGGAACATGACGTGAAGTGGGAAGTACCTTTTGAAATCAAATAGTTCAAAGAAAAAGAAGAGGCTGACAGTGGCCTCTTTTTTTTCATCACATTTAATGGAAGCAAAATCGTTCCGCTAAACAACGTTTTAAACAATGTTTAATTTAATGGTAGGACTTTCCATCCGTGATGGCAATGATTCGTTTTTTGCACATCAGCGGAGCTTTTCGCGTATACCTAATAGGCAATGGGAAAGAGGTGACCACATATGAGCGGATGGCTCGCACTCCTGCTCGTTTCCCTGGCCATCAGCATGGACAGTGTCAGTGTAGGATTGACCTATGGTTTACGGAACATGAGAATGCCCTTTTTGTCGCTCGTCGTCGTTTCCGGTTGTTCATTTGCTGTTGTCTATGGTGTCATGCTCGTAGGCTCATCCCTTACCGAATGGTTAACCCCCGAGATCGGCAAGTATATTGGAGCCGCGGTCTTAATCCTCATGGGTTTGTTTACACTGTGGCGGCTCATTGCGACACGGTCGGGGACAGAGGCTCAGGAGTCTACTGCTGCGAGCAGCAACGCTGTTGTAGCCGCAGAAAAACAGGAAGAGCAGGAACCCATCGTATTATTGTCGCAGTTCCGCATTTTTGGTGTCATGATTCAGATTTTAAAAGATCCCTCCAAAGCCGACGCTGATCGCTCTGGGCATATAATGGGCTGGGAGGCCGTCATGTTGGGGCTTGCTCTGTCTTTGGATGCTTTCGGCGCAGGCATCAGCCTTACGTTTTTGGGATACTCGCCACTGCTCGTCGCTCTCTGTATCGCGGTAATGAGTGCCTTGCTTCTTGTGATAGGAATTGCCCTCGGCAGGCGCGCCGGAAAAGCCAGATGGCTGACGCGACTCACCTGGCTGCCGCCGATTTTGTTGATTTGCATTGGAGTAGCCAAAAGCTTGAAATAACCAATTAACGAACTACAGACCCGTCCTGATAAATGGACGGGTTGTTTTATTTTCTAGCTCGTCTGCATACACATGAAAAGGAGTGAGAAGTGGATGGAGGAGATGTAGGTGGATACACAGCCAATTCGAAAATGGTACACGCTGGCGGCAGCCGACGTGACCGAAGCCCTTCATAGTGATGCTGCGCAAGGGTTGACTCAGCAGGAGGCGGAGCGGCGACTGGCTAAACAAGGTGCCAACCAGTTGGCTGAACAGAAGCGAAAGCCTCTCTACTCGGTCTTTGTTGATCAGTTCAAGGATTTTATGGTACTCATCCTGTTCATTGCAACACTGATCTCGTACTTCCTCGGAGAGTACTTGGATGCGATTGCGATTATCGCGATCATCCTCATTAACGGCATCCTTGGTTTTATTCAGGAGGCCAAGGCTGAGCGATCCTTGCAAGCGCTAAAGGAGCTGGCATCCCCGATGGCGCGCGTCATCCGGGGAGGGCACATTTCCATGATACCGGCTTCGCGGCTGGTACCTGGTGATCTGGTGCAATTGGAGGCCGGGGACCGTGTTCCCGCAGATTTGCGTTTGCTTTCTGCCAATCGGTTGGAGGTTGAGGAGTCTGCGTTGACAGGGGAGTCTGTCCCTGTCGGGAAAAACGTGAAAAAGCTCGAAACAGCGCAAGCATCCACTGTACCGCTTGGCGACCAAAAAAATCTCGCGTTCATGGGCACGATGGTGACCGGAGGAACAGGGAGCGGCATCGTCGTAGCGACAGGGATGAGCACGGAAATCGGGAAAATCGCACATTTGATGAATACAGCGGAAGAAGCAGAAACTCCTTTGCAGCTGCGATTGGAGCAAATGGGCAAAATTCTCGTGGTCGTCGCACTGCTGTTGACGATTGTGGTCATTGCTGCTGGTGTCTGGCATGGTCATGAGCTGTTTACGATGTTCCTCGCAGGGGTGAGTCTTGCAGTGGCGGCAATTCCAGAAGGCTTGCCGGCGATTGTAACTGTCGCGCTAGCGCTCGGCGTCCAGCGGATGATCCGGCGCAATGCGATCGTACGCAAGCTCCCATCAGTCGAGACATTAGGCTGCGCCTCTGTCATTTGCTCTGATAAAACAGGGACCCTGACTCAAAATAAAATGACCGTTACCCAAGTGTGGCACAGTGATTCCACGTATGAGGTGAGCGGCAGCGGCTACGCACCAGAGGGAGCCTTTCACTATCTAGGAAAAATGGTATCTCCCGCCCGTGACGGAGCGCTCACGCAAATCATCCGAATCGCAGACCGATGCAACAATGCAAGGTTGACATGCGAGGAACAAAGCACGCGAAATCTGCTTGGGATGGGCAAGACGTCACGCTTTTGGCAAGTCGTAGGCGACCCGACAGAAGGTGCTCTCAAGGTGCTTGCCGCGAAGGCATTGGGCGGCAATACAGAGCGCAGCAACCAGAAAAATCAGGGACAGCGTGTGGAGGAGCTCCCTTTTGATTCTGACCGCAAAATGATGTCGGTCGTCGAAAAGGGGACCGACGGCGTGTATTCCTTGCTGACGAAAGGCGCGGCGGAGGCATTGCTGGCGAGATCGACACACATCTTGTGGAAGGGAGAGCTCATTCCACTCTCCGCGACGCTTCGTTACCAAGTACTGGAGCAAACGGAACGGATGGCAGGCAAAGCGCTGCGCGTACTGGGCTTCGCGTATAAGACACTGCAAGGCTATCGCCCGGGACAGCCGATCGGCTCCCTGGAAAACAATCTCGTCTTTGTCGGATTGGCCGGGATGATCGATCCACCGCGTGAAGAGGTGCGTCCCGCGATCAATTTGTGCCATCAAGCAGGAATCAAGACGGTCATGATTACAGGCGACCACAAGGTGACAGCAGAAGCAATTGCCCGGCAGATTGGCTTGATGCGCGGCTACGGAGAGGTGCTGGAGGGCCGTGAGCTGGACAACATGTCAGATGAGCAGCTCGCAGAGTATGCAGAGCGCGTCACTGTCTATGCCCGTGTGTCTCCTGAGCACAAGCTGCGGATCGTCCGTGCCCTGCAAAGCCAAGGACATGTTGTCGCCATGACCGGAGACGGTGTCAATGATGCCCCTGCAATCAAGACCTCAGACATTGGGATCGCGATGGGGATTACCGGTACAGATGTGACAAAGGAAGCGGCCGATCTCGTGCTTCGCGACGATAACTTCGCCACGATTGTCGCTGCTGTCGAGGAAGGCCGCAACATCTATGACAACATTCGAAAATTCATCCGCTATTTGCTGGCGTCCAATGTAGGCGAGATTCTCGTCATGTTTTTTGCAATGCTCCTCGGGCTTCCTTTGCCTTTGGTGCCGATCCAGATCTTGTGGGTCAATCTCGTGACAGATGGCTTGCCGGCTATGGCGCTGGGCGTCGATCAGGCGGAGAAAGATACGATGTATCAGCAACCGCGCAACAAGGCAGAGAACATATTCAGTCGAGGGTTGGGCTGGAAAATCATTAGCCGTGGGTTCCTCATCGGGGCCATGACACTGCTCGCGTTCTGGCTGACTCTCAAAGAGAATCCGAATGACTTGGTGCATGCGCAGACTGTTGCTTTCGTCACGTTGGTTATGGCGCAGCTGATTCACGTTTTCGATTGCCGGAGTCAATACAGCGTTTTTCACCGCAATGTATTTGAAAACAAATACCTCGTCTGGGCCGTGCTTTCGTCGATCGTGCTCGTGATCGGTGTCGTATACATGGAGGCACTCCAGCCGATCTTCAAAACAACGGATTTGAATCTGCGCGATTGGGCATTAATTTTGGTCGCGGCGGGCGTTCCTACGTTTGTCGCGGGAATCGGTGGGGTGCTTACCAGCGGCAGACAGCGCGCAGGCAAAGAGAAACGACCAGCTATGCGTACGGTTCGTCCTGACTAACCGGGCCGCCAAAGGGGAGAGGGAGCCATCGTGCGCTTGAGAAGGGGAGGATGGAAAAGACGTAGAAGGAGAATTTTCGCTGGGCTCCTGCTGATTATTGTTGTATTGATCGTTTTGTTTATCGTTGTGGAACGCAGGGTAGAGCCGACGTTGATGTTGATTGCCCAGGCCAAGGCAGAGCAGGTCGCCAAGCTAGCCATTACCGATGCAGTCACCAAACGCATGTCCCAGCAGGGTCTCGATGTCAACGAAGTCGTCATCATGGAGAAAGACGAGAATGGCAGCATCAAAGCGGTGAATTTCAACTTCAAAGAGTATTCCCGGATTGTGGGGGAAACGACAGCCCGTATTCAAAATCGCTTGAAGGAATTCGAGCAAGAGCACGTCCAGACAACCATACCACTAGGCTTGGCTACCAAAAACGTCTTTCTGGAGCACTTTGGGCCTGATATTCCGGTGTCGTTCGTTCCGATTGGAGCCGTCAAAACGAAGCTGGAAACAGGCCTGAAGCAAGCCGGAATCAATATGGTGCTGGTGACTGTCTACATTCACGTCGAAGTCGATTTGCGGGTCATTATCCCGTTTGCGACCAAGCAACAGACGGTCACCACACAAATCCCAGTCTCCGAAGCCCTGATCGTCGGCAAAGTACCGACTTATTTGTACGACAACCCGTCAGGCAAGCCCGATGTGCCGATGCCACGAAACAACGAAATCCCAACCCAGCCGTGACGTTTTTCGCTTATACGCGAACGATTTACACAGCTATGAAAATTTTTTTGAAACGTTTCAGAAATGGTGCCGTCCAATGAATAGAGACACACAAAAACAAGCAAGAACATTGGAGGCGTAACAACATGAAAACAATCCGTACAGGAATGATGACAATCGCGGCACTGGCCGTTTTGGGAACTAGCGTGGTATCTGCAACCTCCGAACCAGTAAAAGAACTTTCCGTTAACATTAACGGTCAAGCAATCGCACAAGATGCGATCTTCGATAAAGGTCAGCAAACCGTACTGGTTCCACTTCGTCCTGTTGCTGAAGCTCTCGGCTTCAAAGTAAGCTGGAACGACAAGGAAAAAGCAGCAGAAGTGCAAAGAGGCGCGATCACCAGCTACGCAAAAGAAGGAGAGGATCGCTATCCTTTCGCAAAAATGTACAAAACATTGGGAGCAGAGCCGCGTGTACTGAATGGCAGTACCTATGTGCCAGTTAAATTCGTGGACGAAATCCTGCAAGCAGAAGTGAATGTAACCGATGATGCCGTGACTGTAGTTGAGGACGAAATCGCTCCTATGCGCACAGGTACCATTACGAACATCAACAAATCCGATAAAGGCTACTCGGTTACACTGAACATCTATGAATCTGGCATCATCCTGCACCTGACGGAAGACACCAAAATTACGGATGAAGCTGGTAAAGTGCTGAAGCCAGAAGACTTGAAGCTGGGTATGGCAGTAGATGCTACAACCGAAAAATTCATGGCGATGAGCTTGCCGCCACAAACGAGTGCGCTCAGCATCACGGTAAAAGGCGGCCTGGAGACACAGGACGTCCTGGGAACAGCGGGAAAAGTAGCGAGCATCTCTGCTGACAAAGATGGCAATTACAAAATGCTTGTAGAGGGTCGCGGTATTACCAAAACCTCCCAAGAAAAAATCAACCTGAACATTACCGAGAAAACGGTGATTATCAATGCGCGAGACAATAAAGTACTCTCGCCAGCTGAGCTGAAAGAGGATATGCAAGTAGTTGCCTTCTACGGCCCAATGATGACGAAGAGCCTGCCGCCTATCGGCACTGCTGAGAAAATCGTAGTAGAGTAAGGAGAAAGAACGGGATGGCATTTGCTGTCCCGTTTTTTGTGTTCATGACTAGATCGTGTATTGCATACAGATGACGCGACCGAGCTTTTCCGTCTCTCTTTCCTCGTAGACAACAAAGCCGTATCGCTCGTAAAAAGGCACGACCCGGCTATTCTTTTCCAAAACGGCCAGATGCAGAGAGGTGTAGCCGTTTTCCCGGTACCAGGCAATTAACGTATCCAGAAATTCTCTAGCGTAACCGTGACGCTGGTAGGCGCTGTGCAGCATGATAAGGCCGAGCCAAGGGTTATTATCGCGGGGATTGTTTAAAATGAACTGGGCGATCCCAATGATCTCGGTACCGTGTACTTCTCTTATCGAAAAGCTATAGGAGTCCGCAAACGCCAGATTATCTTGATGGTCATCTGCTACTGTCTGTATAGTGACGATCCGTTGTCCAAAGGCAAAATCCATATAATCGGGGTTTGAATTGTACACCGTTAGCAGCTCAGGGAAATCGTGTTCCGTGACGGGCTGAAAAACCAATCGAGCGCTATGGGCTGGGAAGGGAGTAGTGCTTGGCATGTCAAAAGCTCCTTTCAACGAAATTTATCACTTATCTAATTAGATAATATTCTAATTTTATAAAATGTCAATTCGAATGATGATAAGGGAATTCCCTGATACACTTTCTTTTATGGAAACTTTACAATAAACGTTAGAATGATTGTCTCAAAAGGAGGAGCGCATGAGTACGTCGAGTGAAGTGCTTTCCCTGATGCAGTCGATCTTTGCCAACGTCAGTGATGCGATCCTGGTGATTGATCATGAGGGACGAATCGTAAAGGCTAATGCTGCGTTGGAGCAGATGACGGGCTGGACAGAAGAAGAGCTGATTCGAGATAAACATATTTGCGAGCTGTGTCTCGGAATGGCAACGTGTATGGAAGAAACGAGCTGCACAGATTGCTTTTTTAAGCGCGTGCAAATGCCTTCATTCGAGATGAGGCTCCGAACGAAATCAGGTGTGGATTACCCTGTCGCTGCCAGCTCTGCGAGACTAGAGGATGAAATGCAGGGGAAGCTGGTCATGATTTTGCGTGATATGTCTGCGCAACAGCGAGTGGAAAAAGAGCGCTACCAGTACAAGCTGACGAATTTTGCGATCCAAGCACAAGAAGAAGAACGAAAGCGCATCGCCCGGGAGCTGCATGATGGCGTAGGGCAGGCGCTTTATAGCATTTTAGTGGGACTGAACGTAGTCAGACAACGAGAATTGAACGAACCGATTATGCAGCATGTCACGGAATTGGTGAATATGACTTCCAAGGCGATGGAGGAAGTGAAGCGGATGGCGCTGGAGCTGCGTCCGTCTGCACTGGATGATCTCGGTTTACTGCCTGCATTACGTTCGTTGATGAAACGGGTGGAAAAGACTTTTCATATCCAGGTGGAGCTGCATGTTCAGGGGGAGAAACGCAGATACTCCGCTGCGATGGAAACCGCGTTGTACCGGATTGTACAGGAAGCCATGACCAATACGGCAAAATACGCAAAGGCGAGCCATCTGGGAATCATGTTCGAGAATAGGGAGAAGGAAATTGTCGTCACGATTGTGGATGACGGAGTAGGGTTTGAAGTAGAGAAAACATTGAAAATCGGCAAAGGTCTCGGTGTGTTTGGCATGAAGGAGCGTGCCCAGCTGCTTGGTGGTACCGTTGATATTCGCTCCGCACCCGAGGAAGGTACGACGGTAATCGTCCGAATTCCGGTGCCGAAGGAGGGGGTAGAGGATGACCATTCGCGTCTTGATCGCTGATGATCATGCGATTGTACGCTCTGGGCTGGGGATGCTGATCAACGCCCAAGAGGACATGGAAGTCGTCGGTTATGCAGCTGACGGAAAAGAGGCATGTGAAAAAGCATGGGAAATCCGACCCGATGTCGTCTTGATGGATTTGAGCATGCCGCCTGGGGAAAACGGCTTGACAGCAACCGCACGATTAAAGGAAACGGCACCAGACATTCAGGTGCTCGTGCTTACGATGCATGATGACGAGGAATACTTGTTTCGGGTACTGCAAGCCGGTGCTGCCGGCTATATTTTAAAAAGCGCCCCCGACCTCGATTTGATCACGGCGATCCGTTCGGTCAATCAAGGCATGGCGTATTTGTATCCATCTGCGACGAAATCTCTGATCGAGGAATTTTTGCAAATGGTCAAGAACGGTGAGGAGCAGGCCAAGTACGACATCCTGACTGATCGGGAAAAAGAAGTGCTAGTCTTGATTGCAAAGGGCTTTAGTAACAAGGAAATTGCCGAGCAGCTCACTGTTTCCGTCAAGACGGTAGAATCTCATAAAGCGCACATTATGGAAAAGCTCCACCTGCGTACGCGGCCTGATTTGGTGCGGTATGCGATTAAGAAGGGCTGGCTGGATTTTGAGTAGGACTTGATCTGTTCTCTATAGTCCAGCACTCTGATCTAACGTACGGTAGACGGTACCCTTTAAGGGGATCGGCTCAGCAGAATTTAAAACGGATTATGACCGCTCAGGTGCCTGCTAGCTCAAGAGCGGTCATTCTTTTTAGTCAGGGTCTACAACGATTGCTACAATAAGGTCCAAGGACGATCCCAATACGGGATCGTCTTTTTTTGTGTCGAACCTGTGACCGAAAACGGTCATAAAACGGTCGAAATCAGGGGTTTCCCGGAACATTTTAAGGGATTTCCCCGAATTACTTCCAAGGGGTTCCAGCGGTAGAATGAAGGCGTGAAAACTACACCGCGCCCATGAGGCACGTAGGAAAGGAGAAGAGCGCGATGGAGACGCAAGTAGACAAAGCGGCGAAAGGCAAAAAATCAAAATCCAGCAAGCTGCAAACGGACCAGGAAGACTTGAAGGGAACGTTTGTCGCGGTTCTGATCGTCGGAGGTATTATTCTAGTCGGTTGGTTGGGTGTATTCGGGCTTTTCCTGGATAGGGCGTAATAAGGAAGTAAAGGAGGGTACTTATTTATGCATTTGCATCGATATGAAAAAATCTGGTTGATGCTCGGCGCAGGCGGTTTGGCCTTATTTATTGTATTGTTGTGCGTCAATGCGTTTGCCATGGGGATGGCTCCGCCAAGTAATATGGAAATGATTGATCCGGAGAAGGTTACCGAGACGCCTCCTTTTGATAAACCAGGCTTGAAACAGGTAGGAGACAACGAATACGACGCTTACATGACAGCATTTGCGTTCGGCTTCGCTCCGACCAAGATGGAAATACCAGTCGGCGCAACGGTGAATTTCCACGTCACGAGTCCAGACGTTATTCACGGATTCCAGATTCCAGAGACCAACATCAACTTCATGGTTCTGCCTGGACACATCAGCTCGGCAACACACACATTTGACGAGCCAGGCGAGTATTTGATCCTTTGTAACGAATACTGTGGCGCAGGTCATCAGGTAATGGCGACCACGATTATTGTGAAATAAAGGTAGGTGAATCCTATGGTAATCGCACGGAAGATCGACGATACACTCCCCCATGTTCCGGTTCAGCGTTCTGCGGCAAGTCTTAGTTTGGCCTATGTGTGGGTAGCTTATATTGCATTTGGTTTGGCAGCTGTGGCAGGGATGGTACAGGGCATGGTTCGCGGTGGAATCATGGAACTGCCGAGCTGGACAAATTACTATCAAATTTTGACCGCTCATGGCGTGTTGATGGCACTTATTTTTACCACGTACTTCATCGTTGGATTTATTTTCTCAGGAGTCGCCCGCACAACAGGTGGTTCCTTGCACGGAGCCGCTCTGAAATTTGGATGGGCCGGCTGGATTCTCATGACGCTTGGGACGTTGATGGCTGTTGTCACCATTCTGATGAATGAAGCCTCTGTCCTTTATACATTCTACGCACCACTGAAAGCATCTCCATACTTTTACATTGGTTCTGCCTTGCTTGTAGTTGGCAGCTGGCTGGCGGGATTCGGGGTTTTTGCCAGCTATCGCAAATGGAAACGCGAAAATAAAGGAAAAACGTCTCCGCTTTTCCTCTATATGGGCGTCACTACTTACATCCTGTGGATTACTGCGACGATTCCTGTAGCGGTGGAGGTTCTGTTCCAACTCATCCCGTGGTCACTCGGGCTGGTTCCAACGATTAATGTCATGCTTAGCCGTACGCTGTTCTGGTTTTTCGGTCATCCGCTCGTTTATTTCTGGCTATTGCCTGCTTATATGGCGTGGTATGTATGTTTGCCAAGAATCATCGGCGGTCACGTCTTCAGTGATTCGCTTAGTCGACTCGCTTTTATCTGCCTGCTGTTGTTCTCGATTCCTGTCGGGTTCCACCACCAATTGATGGAGCCGGGAATCTCACCAGCATGGAAAATGATCCACGTTACACTGACGCTGATTGTTGTAATCCCATCCTTGATGACAGCATTTTCGATGTTTGCCATCTTTGAAACGACTGGACGCAAAAAAGGCGGAGTTGGACTTTTCGGTTGGTTCAAAAAACTGCCTTGGACAGATGTACGTTTCTTTGCTCCATTTGTAGGGATGCTGTTCTTCATTCCTGGCGGAGCTGGGGGAATTATTAACGCAAGTAACCAAATTAACGCGGTCGTGCACAATACGATTTGGGTAACTGGTCACTTCCACATCACTGTAGGAGCAGCTGTTGCGCTCACCTTCTTCGGTGTCAGTTTTTGGCTGATTCCAGCATTGACCGGACGGCAGTTGACCAAGACTGCGAATC
Organism: Brevibacillus sp. AG162; assembly: GCF_006715575.1. NCBI lineage: Bacteria > Bacillati > Bacillota > Bacilli > Caryophanales > Paenibacillaceae > Brevibacillus > Brevibacillus sp. AG162. The sequence goes on along the minus strand of NZ_VFNO01000012.1, from coordinate 128,734 downwards.
GGATGGGAATGGTGCAAACGGTATTTTGGGCAGTAGGCATGTTCTTGATGTCGCTCGCCATGCACACAATGGGCTTGCAAGGGGCTCCACGCCGCACAGATTACACGACGTATATGGACCACCCATTAGCTTTGGGCTGGATGGATTATCAACGTGTAATGGCGTTTGGTGGCGGACTGCTGTTCGTATCCGCGATTCTCTTGATTGCGATCTTGCTTTATCTGACTTTCTACGCACCAAAGGGAAATACGGAATATCCGATTGCCGAGACAGAGACAACGCAAGAGGTTCCAAAAATTTTGGAGCGTTGGCCTGTATGGGTTGGACTTGTGGCCTTCCTGATTATTCTCGCTTACGGTTATCCGATCATGGAACAAATTCAGCACCAAGCACCAGGCTCGCCGCCTTTTGTGACTTGGTAGGACAATACAATACGTACGAAAAAAGCCGCTCATTCCGTTGGGAAGCGAGCGGCTCATTCTTTTTAAAAAAACTCTAGCGCTGCCAGTTCGGTAAAGGCAAGAATCAGATACCCGATTGCCAAAAGCCATAGGGCGAGAATTCTGAGGTCTTCCTCTTCAAATGGCATACAAACTCCTCCTTTTTCTCTTGTTAGCACAACATATTCAAGAGGGAGGGCATTGGTTTAGCTTATGGCTGGTATATCATCTTGCGGGTCATTCCGCCATCTACAATCAGCTCAGTACCCGTAATGAAATCGTTGTCTTTTTGCGTCAAAAATAGGCACGCACGGGCAATATCATCGGGTGTACCTACGCGACCTGCCGGATGCTGGGCATGATCCCCGGGGCGAAGATCGGCATAATCGCGGTGTTCAATCCAGCCAGGAGAGATCGCGTTGACACGAATTCCATCGGGACCGAGTGAGACACCAAGCGCATGTGTTAATGATAAAATGCCTCCTTTGGAAGCCGCGTATGCCTCTGAGTGTGGCTCGGACATGTGCGCCCGCGTCGAACAAAGATTAAGGATTGCGCCTCCGCCATGGCGACGCATGATTTTGGCTGCTTCTCTCGATGCGAGAAAGACACTGCGCAAATTTGTATTCAAGATATGGTCCCACGCTTCGACGGTCAGTTCATAGGGAGATTCCCAAACGGACAAGCCCGCGTTGTTGATCAAAACATCGAGCCGCCCCCAGCGTTCATCGACGGTTCTCATTAAATGTTCGATCTGCGCTGGAACGCTGACGTCAATGTGCTCGAAGTGTGCCGTGCCTTTCACTGCTTCTGTCGTGTTGATTAGCGAGGTAGTTTCTTCTCCCGCAGCGCGATTGTATTCGGCGATGACGACATGTGCTCCTTCGGCAGCATACATAGTAGCAATAGCCCGTCCAATGCCTTGGCCACCGCCAGTGACGATGACAATGTTATCCGTGTATTTCATCGAGAGCGCCTCCAAACAATAGGGTATGAAGCGAACTGTAAAAAGTAATTGCAAAATGTTTGTAACGATAATAAAGTAAGTAGTATCTTTTGAACAACGTACTATACAGTATGGAGGAGATTCAACCATGAGTACAGAAGTGAAAATTTCCGCTGAACAGGTAATGGAAGCCCGTCACAGCGTGCGTAAATACGATCCAAATGAAAAAATTCCACAAGGCGAGCTGAACGAAATCCTGCGTCTTGCAGCAAGCGCACCATCGTCCTGGAATTTGCAGCATTGGCGTTTTCTCGTCGTGACCGATCCTGCTATCAAAGAAAAACTGCTCCCAATCGCATACAATCAGCAGCAGGTAGTGGATGCTTACGCTACCATCATCATTCTCGGCGATCTGGAGGCTTACAAGTCTGCTCGCCCTGTTTATGATGAAGCATTGGCAAAAGGATACGTTACAGAACAAGTGCGTGAGACCATGATCGCGCAAATCGAAGGGGCTTACAATAACAACCCGGAAATCGCTCGTGATGAAGCAATCCGCAATTCGTCCTATGCAGCGATGCAGCTCATGCTGGCGGCAAAAGCAAAAGGATACGACACATGCCCAATGGGTGGATACAACCGTGATGCGCTCATTAAAGAGCTGAACATCCCATCCCGCTATTTGCCAACACTCATGCTGACTTTGGGGAAAGCAAGCGTGCAAGCTTATTCGACTTCCCGTTTTGGCCTCGAAGAATTGGTCATTCAAAACAGCTTCTAATATCGTGTTCCAACAGAAAAAAACTCATCCACGCCTCATACAAATGCGGCAAGGGTGAGTTTTTTTGTAAGATCTTTCCCAGGGAGCTATTCGCTCTTCCTGCCTTATTGATTCGCCAACAACGGTAAATCCACCATAATCGATGTTCCTTGACCAAGGGCGCTGCTGACGGAAAACCGCCCGGCATGGAGTTGAATGATTTCTTTGCAGATCGCCAATCCCAGACCACTGCCAGAGAGCTTGGAACGTCCCTTGAAAAACTTTTCTGTGACATGCGGCAGGTCTTCCGGGTTAATGCCTTCACCAGTATCCGTGACGGTGACAAGGAGCCGATCGCCTGACAAGGAAGCTGCGATGACAATCGAGCCGTTTTGTGGTGTGAATTTCAGCGCATTGTCCAATAGATTCACAAATACTTGCTTGAGTCTATTCGCGTCTCCCATAACCATTAGTGGAGTAGGGGGAGTCTCCAGCTTCAACTCGATTTGTTTCGCATTGGCACGTACTGAAAATTGAAGATGCAAATCATGGAGAAGCTCCCGGACATCCATGCGTTCGCGAGACAATTTCATCTCACCGGATTGAAACTTCGAGAAATCGAGCAATTCCTCGACGAGCCCGATCAAACGATCTGTCTCCTTGGAGATGACTTCCAGACCGAGCATCGTCTCCTCAGGCTCTTCCAGGCCGCCGGAAATGAGTGTTTCGCCCCATCCTTTAATCGACGTAAGTGGGGTACGCAGCTCATGAGAGACAGAGGAGATGAAGTCATTTTTCAGCTTTTCGTTTTTCCCGATTTCCGCTGCCATGTAATTGAATGTATCTGCGAGGGTTCCTACCTCATCATCGAATCGTTTTGGCGCCCGGACAGCGAAATTTCCTTCCGCCATTTGTTTCGCCGCACTCGTTAAATCTTCGATAGGGTCGACGATTCGTTTTGCCATGAGCAGGCTGAGCGCAAAAGCGAGGACGACTACGCCTGTCCCAACGCCAGCACCGTACAAGGCAATGCGATTTACAGCTTGATAAAGCGGTTCAGCGGAGATCGTGTACCGCAGAACACCTACAAATTCTCCGCTGTACGTAAGCGGATTGGACACCGCGATGACACGCTCCCGCGACTGTGGACTGTTCCCGATGTAGAGACCACTTTGTCCTTTGATGGCATCCATGACGTCAGGGGTATTGATGATCTCACTGGTCTGAAAGCCGTAGGAGTTGAGAATGACTTTTCCTCCTGGGTCCAAAACCTCAATTTTGGCGTATTCCTGATTCGAAACATTCTCCAAAATGTAGCGTGCTTTGTCTTTTAACCGATAGCCAGTGGCGTACTTGTTAATAAAATTGGTGAAGGTCGTGCTGCGGGTTACTAATGCTTCGGTCGCAGTCCCGATGTAATACGTATGAACGGCCCAGTAAAACAGTCCTTCCAAGAGCAGTACGATCAGAAGGAGGATTAGGCCAAAATGAAGAACCAGCCTACTCTTAATGCCTTTCATCTGGGACGTCCTTTCGCCACAGGTAGCCATACCCCCAGACGGTCTCCAGGAAAGCTGGATGAGCCGGATCGTCCTCGATTTTTTGCCTTATTCGGCGGATATTCACATCAACGATTTTTAAGTCCCCGACGAAAAATTGACCCCAAACTGCTGTCAAAATCTCGTCCCGACTGATAGCTTTGTTCGCGTTTTCTGCGAGTAATTTGATGATGGCAAATTCTTTTGGCGTGAGGTCAATTTCTTGATCCGCCCGAATCAGCTTGCGTTCATCGAGCAGCAGCGTGAAGGGGGCAATGTTAATTTCATTTTTGTCCTCGGCCTCAGGGATGGGTGTCAATCTGCGGTGCAACGCTTTGACACGGGCCAGCAGTTCCGCTGGGCTAAACGGCTTGGAGACGTAATCGTCCGCCCCGAATTCGAGACCCATGACTTTGTCTAGCTCCTGGCTTTTGGCCGTCAACATAATGATTCCGAGGCGCGGATATTTTTTTCGCAGCTGCCCGCATACTTCGAAGCCATCGATGCCGGGGAGCATGACGTCGAGAATCGCAATGACGATGTCCGATTGTTGATCTGCGAGATCAAGTGCCTCTTCTCCGGTGCCAGCCTCGATCACCTCATAGCCCTCGCGCTTGAGATTGATGCGCACAAAATCCCGGATGGATTTCTCGTCTTCCAGTAATAGAACCTTCATAGGGCAAATCTCCTTGATAAGGATTTACTATTTCACTTTATTCCCGGTTCGTCATCGGTTTGTAGAGCTGACGAACTTCCTCTGCGGTAAGCTGCATGGAACGATATTCCGCGAGAGCAGCCTTTCCAAGGGTAGGTGTCGTTTGCGGTAAAATGGCGATCAAGACTTGTTTTCCCTCTTCCTTCAGCAAAATGTAGGGCACTTGCTTTTGCTTCAATCCGCTTTCAAATTTGGTCCATTCGTTTTGAGGGATGCTTTGGAGCGTTAGTAATTCAGCCTTATTTTTGCCATTCGCTCCGTAATAAAGGAATCGAATGAGCAGTGGATTCGTATCATGGTTGATGGAGATGGTGTATTTTTCGCCCCATTTTGCCGGAATCTTGAGGTCAAACCCTTGTGTGTAATGTTGATAGTGATCTTCGATATGTTTCAAACCCGTTTTCCCGTCCCATTGGAAGTAGGAGGAGACCCAAGGGATTTCCGCCATGGCCAAATCCTCTGTCCCTGCGGGTTGAATCTTCGTGCCGATCTCGATGATGCCATCACCGTTGATATCTTCACTTTCCAAAGAATATGGCTTGAAGGTCAGGTCCATCTCTCCTTCTATTTTTGCCAAAGGGTTGGACAGTTGTCCATTGTCCCAGAGGAGTAGTTCAGTGGAAGCAGAGTGAGCACCTAATCCAGCATCAATAAATAGTCCGTTTCGGGTTGGCGATGCTTTACCGATGATAGCCTGATAGTAACCATTCACATATCCGTCAAGGGCTAGCTCTGTCTTTTTTGCGATTGTGCCGTTCGCCGCCCCATATAGCTCGGCTTTGGATGTGAAGTTATTTTTGTCGAGAACAACGAGAGCGAGATCCGCGTGATCATCTCCTGTCAAATCGCCTACTGCCATTATGGTATAGGGCTGCTTCATCAATTCCTGGGTCATATTATTCGCTAGCGAATAAACGGAGAGCTCCTTGTTCAAATCTTCGCCGCCCCCCATTCCAATCAGCATTTCTGGAATGTTATCACCTGTGAGATCTTGAAAGGAGACGTAGTCCAATTCGCTGCCGACACCAGTAAAGGAGGAGAGCTTTTCCCAGTTTCCTTGCTTTTGGGTAAGCACAAGCACACCGATTTCGTAATCGGTTTTTTCGGTTTTGTAAAAAGCGACGACCTCTGCAACCCCATCCCCGTTTAGATCCTGTAGGGAGACGGCACTGGCTTCTGCGGGATGAAGAGGAACAGATAATTGCGACCCAGCCGGCAAAAATTGCATGACGGCCTGATTGATCGATTTTTGATCTCCGTCTGCTGACGGGGCGCGCATCAATTCATTGGGTGTATCTGTGAGTCCGCAACCGCTAACAAGCGAGGCGCAGAGTGCTGTCGTTAAGAGCCAAGCCTTTTTCATTTCAAATGTTCCTTTCTGTTGCTGCATCCATTTGACTATATTGTAGCTTGCCCATCCCGCAAAATTGTTGCAAAACGGTAAAAAAACCGTTTTCGAGCTTTCCAAGAACGAGCGAACATGTTCTAAGCTTCCTTATACAGGAAAAAAGTGCGAGAGAACAGGGAACATTTTACTAGCAACAATTGACCTAGCAATTTCGTTTAAAAATGTAGGATAGGAGTTGGATGTTATCTATACGAAGGAGGAGAATAGGATGAAAGCATGGCACAAAACGATGGCGGCAGTTCTTTGCAGCGGCGCAGTTCTCATGGCTTCGGGCGTTGGAGCTGACCCGGTTCAAGCGAGCGGCATCCAATCGCAAGCGTACGCGCCGGTAGTCTTATTGCAACCAGAGCAAAATATCCCGTTCACGATCCAATTTGTCGATGGATTTGTGGCAAAAGTAACGAATACAAAAACAAAAGCGACGAGTACAGTAGATATATCGGACAATAAGGCTACGTATGTGAAGCAAGGAATTTATCATGCCAATGGTAAGCTGCAAAAGGCAACCAATGGATATACGCAAAAGCTGGTGGAGCTGGTGCCATTCCTGGATGCGAAAGGCAACCTGCGCTACATGGGCAAGCAAACCTTGCATGGGCTGAATACGGAGGATCGCTTGGCAGTGGCGACCAGTGTGTGGAACATCGTCGACAAACAGCCGCAGCTTTTACAGGTAACGGTTCAAAAAGCAGACTGGGACAATATGCCGTCGCCAGACGAGACGATCAATAGCGGCTTTAGTATGGGGAGCGATAGTACCTTTGTCCTTGATACGAAGTATGCAGACGTGACCGGAGACGACATCAAGGATCACATTTTGCTTGTAGGCGATAAGATGGGCGTATCGATGAATCAGACGGCCAAAAACCTGCGTGTCGTGGTTCTCGAAGGAAAGGATAATCAGCAGACGTTTATCTCTGTAGGAAAACGCGACAGCGGTATTCTTCCGAAGCTCGCCATCACGGATGGCAATGCCGATCAGGTGAAAGACATCCTCGTCACGATGCCGACTGCGACAGGTCATGTGTACAGTCAGCTTACGTGGAAAGAAAATCGCCCGCAGCCAGTCGTCGAGCAGGGGAAATTAAATGATCGTCAGGCGTACCAGCCAGTCATAGGGGTTTATGGCGAAGCGGTTGGGATGAATAAGGCGAAAAAACAATAGTGGAGTAGGCGTGGAGGAAATCAGTCAGAGTGAAATCTGGCTGATTTTTTTAATGTGCAGGATTAATCGTGAAAAAGTCATTCTTAAAAGAGAGAAGGTTTCTTCGGTTTTTTAAATCGTAATAATTACGTTTTATATTGACTCCGAATGTTTCGATGAGTTATGATAACCAACAAATCGTAATAATTACGTTTTGAGAAAGCTGAAAAGGAGAACCTAGCATGAACATGATCGAAAATAAAATTCCCGTCACAGTCCTGAGCGGGTACTTGGGAGCGGGCAAAACGACGCTGCTGAACCATGTCCTGAACAACCGGGATGGGCTACGAGTCGCCGTGATCGTGAACGACTTGAGCGAAGTAAACGTAGACGCCTCTCTTATTCTCTCGGGCAGTGGTCTTTCACGTGTGGACGAAAAGGTCGTGGAGCTGTCGAATGGCTGCATTTGCTGCACCTTGCGAGAGGATTTGCTGACGGAGGTAGAGCGTCTGGCTTTGGAAGGACGGTATGACTACATACTGATTGAATCGACGGGAGTAGGCGAGCCGGTTCCTGTCGCCCAGACTTTCACATACGTAGACGAAGAAAATGGCATCAATTTATCATCCTTGTGCCGACTGGACACGATGGTGACCGTAGTGGATGCGTACCGCTTCTGGCATGACTTTTCGTCTGGCGAAAACCTTTTGGACAGAGGGCAGGCAGTTGGCGAAGAAGATACCCGTGAGGTCGCGGATCTTTTGATCGACCAGATTGAATTCTGTGATGTGTTGATTCTGAACAAATGTGATCGTGTCGCTCCAGACGATTTGATACAGCTGGAAGCCGTTCTGCGCAAGCTGCAGCCAAATGCACGCTTCATCCGCGCTGTTCGTGGGCAGGTAGACCCGCAAGAAATTTTGAATACCAACCTGTTCGACTTCGAGACTGCCAGTCAATCAGCGGGATGGCTTGCTGAGCTGCAAAAGGAAGAGCATACACCTGAGACGGACGAGTACGGAATTTCCTCCTTCGTTTATCGCAGACGCATGCCATTTCATCCAGCCCGTTTTGAAAAGTGGTTAGAGGATTGGCCAGAGGAGGTCGTGCGTGCCAAAGGCTTTTTCTGGTTGGCGACACGAAATGACGTGGCGATGACACTAAGTCAGGCGGGACCATCCATTGAAATTGGAGCGGCAGGCTATTGGACAGCAGCGTTATCGGCAGAAGAGCAACAAGCCATTCTGGCAGAGGAGCCGGACTGGCAGCAAACATGGCATCCCGTTCATGGAGATCGAACGACAGAGCTCGTCTTTATCGGGATCGATCTGAACCAGGAGCTAATCGTGAAGCATCTCGATGCATGTCTCCTGAACGATGAGGAATACGAGGCGGACTGGAGTGAGCTGCCCGATCCACTCCCAACAGCAGATGCTGTTATCGAGACGACATTGTAACCAAAAAAGAGGAGGCTGACATCCATGCGTGTGAACATTACCCTGCAATGCACGGAAACCGGAGATCGCAACTATATCACAACCAAAAACAAGCGGAATCATCCCGAGCGATTGGAGCTGAAAAAATACTCCCCGCGACTAAAGCGCTATACCCTTCATAGGGAAACAAAGTGATTCCGAAAAATGTCTGAAGACCATAGGCACCCTGCCCAACACCTTCTTATCACCAAAACATAAAATGTACTTGTGTCTATCAAATGAAAAAACCTTCCCGGATGCGCGATGCGATAAAAGAGCATGAAGCGGTTACGATGGGCACCGCTTGAATGAGAAGAATCGGTCCTTTTTTGCAGGAACTTGATGAGTGTGCTGCAAGTCCTAGCTCTTAAACAGGAGAGGGTTCGGTATGAAAATCGTGATCATCGCCCCCGAGCAAATTCCCGTCCCCCCCATTCTTGGGGGGTCCGTCGAAATTACGATTCTGGCGATCGCCAAAGAATTGAGTAAGTGGCACTCGGTCTCGATCATCAGCAGAGCGCATCCTCGTTATCCGAAGTATTCTGTTATCGATGGGGTGCAGATTTATCGGGTTTCTACCGGCAGTCCTGCGAAATATTTGACCCATGTGAAAAAAATCTTGAAAAAACGCCGATTTGACGTTTTGCAAATTGATAACCGCCCGGAGTTCGTCAGGCCGATTAAATCGATGTTTCCGAAAGCTACTGTGTCCTTGTATCTTCACTCGTTGACTTTTGTCAACTTTCCCCATACCAGCCGGGCAGAGACTTTGGCCGGATTACGAAAAGCAGACTTGATTATCACTAACAGTTCATCGCTTGAAAGTCGGCTTTCTGCTCGTTTTCCTAGTATGTCGAGAAAAATCCGGGTTGCATGGCTTGGCGTTGATACATCTCGCTTTTCCCCTATTCAAAAAACCTCTCATCCCCGTGCCTTCACCTTATTGTTCGCAGGCAGGCTTATTCCACGCAAAGGCGTTCCCATATTGCTGCAAGCAGCTAAGCTCGTGAATAAACAGGTAGCCCAACCTGTCAAAGTAATGATTGCAGGAGGATCATCAACAAGCAAATATGCAAGACAATTGCAGGCGCTCTCGCGTAAATTTGGCGTACATGCCGAATTTCTAGGTACGATCCCTCATTGTCGTATCCACCGCGTGTTTAGAAAAGCCGATTTGTTCATTTGTCCTTCGCAGAAGCATGAATCGTTCGGCCTTGTTAACGTCGAAGCGATGTCTTCCGGATTGCCAGTCGTTGCCTCGAAAAACGGGGGCATAAAAGAAGTGATTCAGCATGGCCGTTCTGGATTGCTGATCAATCAATATAAAAATCCGCAAGCCTTCGCCGATGCGATCTGTTCGCTGATCATGAATAGGCCTCTGTATTTGAAAATGAAGCAAGAAGCTCGTCAAATTGCCTTGGAGAAATTTAGTTGGCGAGCAACAGCCGATAGACTCAACCAAATTTACGAGTCTGAAAAAGCTTTACAAAAGAATGAGCTCCAAAATGAAGACCATAACAATCCCCGCAATACCGTCCACGAGTATGGCCAATGTCTCGGCACGATAAGCGGTGGTAAAGCTCGATTTGGAGAAGTGGGACACGATCCAGAAATAAAAGACGTTAACAAGGCTGACGATCATAGCAGCGCTGCCGATTGCCATGAATGTCCAGATTTGCACGAATGGCATGTCCACGATTGGAGCTGCTTTGATGACTGCCCCCATAGCATTACCAGCACCCGAGTTTTCCAAAATGTTGCCGATCTATGTACCGAAAATGATGAGTCCGATGGGAGTGATGATTCCACGGAAGCCTCTTTCGATTTCTTTTCCGCTATCGGCTATCAAAGGCTTGTCGATGCACTCATATACGGTTAACACAATACTGCTGAAGTGGACAATCAGGATTTCAGGCTATAAATCCGCATAACCTGCTCGGCTGTTTGCTCTAGAAGTGAAGCGGCTTCGTGCATGGATTGATCCAGCGTCATCGGTTTGTTGGTGATGCTGACAACGGCAGAAACGCCTTTTTCATAAAGGGTGTCGATGCCATTTCCAATGGAACCCGCGAGGACGATGACGGGAATGCCGTATCGTTGCGCGACTTGGGCAACTCCACATGGCGTCTTTCCTTGGGCCGTCTGGAAATCGACTTGTCCTTCGCCTGTGATAACAAGATTGGCTTTGTCCATGGCTTCTGCGAGTCCGGTCGTCTCAATCACAATCTCAATCCCGGAACGCAGCTGACCATTCAGAAAAGCGAGAAGGGCACCAGCGACACCACCCGCAGCACCTGTGCCAGGCAAATCGTGAATGGCTATGCCGCGGGTCTTTTCGATCAAGTCAGCGAAATGGCGCAAATGATCATCCAATTGGAGCACCATTTCTGGTGTGGCTCCCTTTTGCGGGCCAAAAACGTGAGAAGCGCCATTGGGTCCAATAAAAGGATTGGTGACATCACACGCGATGACGAAGTGACAGTCAGCTAGCCGCTTATCAGCCTGGCTCGTATCAATACGGCTCAGTCGTGATAATTCACCACCTCCAAAAGAGAGTGGCTGATCGTCTTGGTCGAGGAGCACATATCCGAGAGCTTGGAGCATGCCAGCACCTCCGTCATTGGTTGCGCTGCCACCCAGTCCCAGAATGAACTTGCGGCACCCCTGATCCAGTCCGGCTGTAATCAACTGACCAAAGCCATAGGTCGTCGTGACAAGCGGGTTGCGATCTGCGGCAGAAATCAAGTAAAGACCAGAGGCAGCAGCCATTTCGATCACACAGGTTACACCGTCACCCAAAATGCCAAATTCAGCAGCAATGTCCTGTCCGAGCGGGTTTTTTACGGTGGCGGTCAGTATTCTTCCATCTGTGGCATCAACCAAGCATTGCATGGTACCTTCGCCGCCGTCAGCCATCGGTTTCACGATGAGTTCACTTTGCGGGAGTGCGCGTCGAATCCCTGAGCGAATGGCTACGCCCGCTTGTTTGGCAGTCAGGCTGCCCTTAAAGGAGTCCGGAGCAATTACAATTTTCATGACGGTGTTCCTCCTATCAAAAAGAGGGTATTTTCCTCATGATAAAAAAAGACTGTCCCCCGCGTCTAGGCGAGAAACAGTCTTGGTTGTGTCAGGCGTTCTTTTTTAAAGCCATTTCTTCTGGCTGCGATGTTTTCGAGAAGAACATTTTCATCATTGGCGGAGTGACGATGGTCGTCAAGAGTACAACGACAATCAGGACAGCAAACATGTCTTGTGTGAGCAAATTGTTCTCCAGACCAATGGCAGCGATAATAAGGGCGACTTCCCCACGAGATACCATGGCAGCACCAATGGCCATCGAGTTTTTCCACGGGAAGCCTGTGATTTTTGCACCAAAAGCACCACCGATGAGCTTGGAAACAATCGCGATGACGCTCAGGAGCACAATCAGTCCGAGGTTTTCCAAGATGCCAGAGAACTGTGCCGTTACCCCGATCGAGGTGAAAAACACTGGTACGAAAACCGAGTAGCTGATGGTTTCGACCTTGTGGGTTACTTCTTGCTTGTAATTGGTCAAGCTGATGGCAACACCGGCGATGTAAGAACCGATGATAGCAGCAACCCCTGTATATTCAGCAAAGTAAGCGAACAGGAAACAGATGATGAGCGCTGCGGAAATGACCGATTCTGTAACCTGCAACGGAGCGAATTTTTTCAAAACCCAAGGGACAACCTTCCAGGAAAGAACGATGACGATGGCAAAAAACGCGACCTTTTTCAAAACCACCATGCCAAGATTCACGTCGCCGCCAGCAAAGCTCATCAAGAAAGCGAGTGCCAAGATGACCAAAACGTCATCAATAACAGCGGCTCCCATGATTGTTGCGCCTTCTCTTGATTTTAGCTTGCCCAATTCCTTCAATGTTTGTACGGAAATACTTACACTGGTAGCAGAGAGCAACAGGCCCAGGAAGATCGCTTCGATGTTGGGGAGGCCAATCGCAATTCCGGCACCATAACCGAGTGCGAGTGGCATGACAATCCCGGCAACACCTACGCTGGTTGAAGACTTGGCGGTGCGTTTGAACTCATCAATATCCGTCTCTAAGCCCGCGATAAACATGAGCAGGATAACCCCGATTTGGCTAATTTCCTTGAGGATTTCTGTGTCTGTGACCAGCCCGAGAACGGTAGGGCCTAAAACGATACCGATGAGCAGTTTCCCCAAAACGGATGGCTGCCCCAGCCGTACGCTGATATCACCAGCGATTTTGGAAGCGATCAAAATGACAGCCAGCTGAAAAATAAGCATGTGGTTTCCCCCTTTTTACGAAATAAAAAAGAGCCCGTGATCACAGACTTCTTTTTGTCGGCTAAAAAAAGACAAAAAGAACCCTATGATGACAGGCTCCTCCAGTAACGAATTGAATATTCACTTGCGATTTACAAACATTTTAGCATATTGGGCAGAAAAAGTAAACATTTGATGACAAAAGCTCTCCTGCGTGTGAAGATAGAGCAAAAAACCGGAGGAGAAGCAGGTTTGAAAAAAATTAGCAAAGAGAATGCAGAGCATTATATCTGGGGCGATCAATGCGACGGCTGGCATCTGGTCAAAGGCCAAGAGCTCAGCGTCATTCATGAGCGGATGCCCGGAAATACAGCAGAAGTGCGCCATTATCACGAGCGGTCGCGTCAGTTTTTCTTCGTGCTGTCAGGACAGGCTATGCTGGAAGTGGATGGCGTTCGACATGTGCTGGGCAGGCAGGAAGGGGTAGAAGTGCCTCCGGGAGTCAAACACCAGATGAAAAACGAGGGAGCAGAGGATGTGGAATTTCTCGTGATCTAGCAGCCGACAACAAGAGGAGACCGCATCCAGACAGATTAAAGAAAGCCTGACCGTCATAAGAGGCGGCCAGGCTTTTCTATGCGTCAAGCTTATTTGAAATTAGTGAAATCGGACATTTGTGCGAAGATATCTGCCAATGCATGCATTCCTTCGAGTGTTTGATAAGCGAAAATAGGCAGACCCACAACAAACAACAAAGCTTCTCCGATATATTTGGCGATCATATGATCAACCTCCTTTTGGATGTTCGTTACGCTACGCGATCCAAAACAAAGGAACCATATGTATCCATTTCGCCGTCTGTATGCTGTAAGCGCCTGAATAAGCGAAGGCGCTGCGGTTGCCTTGCCGCCATTGGATAAGTCTCAACCAACAACGTGTTAATAGAAGGTCGGTACGTATCCGTGACGTTCTGATGTAGAGCCCGGTTTTGCAGGTAACACTGTCTGAGACAAAAAGCAGAAGTGAAGCATCCTACAAAAAGCGCGACCAAGGCGAAGAAATCTTCCAGCGAAAACAGCAGCAATAGCATATCTTCCATGGCGTTTCTCCTCCTTTCGTATTCATCATTCTACTCTTGTTCACAATATCGAGCAACCCCGAAAAATCATGAGAGCGGATACATTGCCAAACTGCCAACTATTTCAATTTGCTAATCGATAGATTGACTCGGTAGTTCCCAAAAGGAAGCAGGGCATCTAAAAAATGATTGAGGGCCTCTTGATCTGGAACATGTACCACCATGGTGTAGCAGCCTTCTCCGCTAATGCGGTGGGCTTCGACGATCTCGCTGCGACTTTTGATAAAACGAGTGAAGAGAGAATGATCGGTAGTGGTCATGAACATAGTGACGAGAGCAGTGAGGAATGGGGCGATTTTACTCTCATCAATGAGCGTTGTGTAGCCTTGAATAATGCCTTGCTCCTCCATTCGTCTAATGCGGTTGCCGACGGCTTGACCGCTTAGATGGACCTGTTCGCCGATGTCCTTCCACTGCAATCGGCTATTTTTGCGTAGCAAGGCAAGGATGGAGAGATCGATTTGGTCTAGCATGCGTATCTCCTTTCACGGCGAAAGTCGGTAGCCAGCAATCGTTTCGCGGCAACCGTTCATGACCTTATACAATAAACGTACATCCATTATAACGATAACGAGGAAAGGAAGAAATGACATGCAGATTCAGCTTGTACGACATGCTACCTTGCGCGTGGAATATGCAGGGCTGACACTTTTGGTCGATCCGATGTTTAGCTCCAAGGGCGAAATGCCAGCAGTACCAAATACGCCGAATCAGCGTCCGAATCCAGGAGTAGAATTGCCCATTTCCGTGGAGGAGGTACTCGCTGGCGTAGACGCCCTCTTGGTGACGCATACCCATTTCGATCATCTCGATGAAGCGGCCATACGCCTTCTCCCGAAGCATTTGCCTGTCTTTTGCCAGCCACCGGATCTGGATAAGCTGGTACAGCATGGCTTCGAACAAGTCATTGCCATCGAAGAGGAGTATACATGGCAAGGGATTCACCTACATCGAACAGGTGGTCAACATGGAACAGGAGAAATTGGACAGCAGATGGGGCCAGTATCTGGCTTCGTTCTGGGGCGAGCTGGTGAGCCGACGCTGTATGTGGCGGGGGATACGATTTGGTGTGAAGAAGTGGAGCAAGCTGTTACAGCGTATCGTCCAGATGCGATCGTCGTTTTCGCAGGTGCGGCCCAGTTTTTGACGGGAGACCCGATCACGATGACGCAGGAGGATATCGTCCATATCGCAAATGCCGCGCCCGACAGCCGTATCCTCGTTGCCCATATGGAAACATGGAACCATTGCTTGCTCAGCCGCCGGGAATTGAATGAATGTTTGCAGGAAAAACAGCTGTCCGGACGCGTACATGTTCCGCAGGATGGCGAAATCATCTCTTTTTAATGAGTGAACCGAATAGTAATGAAAAACAAAAGCTCCGCAGGTCATAGCGGGGCTTTTGACGTTGTCGAAAAAAAGGCTTATCCATCATTTGACAAACAAAAACGAACGTAATAAACTATTTTTACGTAAATGATTAATGTCATGAGGTGTTGTTGTGGCGCACGAACAACTGGAAACATATGTAGTCGAGAAGCCGGAACAGGCGATGGCGCTATTGAACCCGCTCCGTGCCGAGATATTAAGCCGTTTGGCAGAGCCTGCTTCGGCAGCAGAAGTCGCACGTGGGATCAATGAAATCCCGCAGCGTGTCAATTATCACTTGAAAGCCTTGGAAAAGGTCGGATTGGTCAGGCGGGTAGGGAGTCGACAGGTGCGCAATCTCGTCGAGGTGCTTTATTTGGCGATTGCGCGGACGTATGTGCTCTCGGAAGGACTGAACTGGGGCAACGATACCATTCAGCAAATGAAGGATCAAGGATCGTTGTCTCATCTAGTCCAAACAGCAGAACGAATCAAGCGTGATGCCATGCTTTTGCTGGAGCGCTCCGATCAAGAGGTGGAGGTTCCGAGCGCCTCGCTGAATGCGAGTATTCAGCTAGCCAGTGCGGAACAGCGCAGTGCTTTTGTAGAGGAGTACGTCCAACTGGTGAATCAGCTTGTGGCGAAGTATCAGCCAAAAGAAAAGGGACAAGAAACGTATCAGGTCGTTCTGGCGGTTTATCCAAAACAAGGAGGAGACGAGGCATGAAGGCACAAGCTGTGGAGTCAAACAAGTCCAAACCCGTAATCGTTTGGGAAAGTCGAGTCCAGCCTCAAACCGATCAGGTCATTGCCATGCCTGCCCGAAACGGAAATGGGGTTGCTGTCGAAAGAGAAGCAGCTGTTCAGACATGGTCAGTGGGGCCGGCGAGTAATCCGGCAGTGGTGACGCAGGTTTCATCTGGATTTAACAAAAAATCAGTGGCGGTTCCACAAGCAACCAGCATGCGTATGGCCGCGTAAAAAATCGAGCGTAAACAAGCGAAGGAGGGCTTTTTCATGAATCTCATTCCGGTAGTAGTCGAGCAAACGAGTTATGGAGAGAGGTCCTATGACATTTACTCCCGGTTGTTGAAGGATCGCATCATTTTTCTCGGCAGTGCCATCGATGATCAGGTAGCCAATGCAGTCGTAGCTCAGTTGCTGTTCCTGGCAGCAGAGGACCCGAAAAAAGACATTCACCTTTATATCAATTCGCCCGGGGGCTCTGTCACAGCAGGGATGGCGATTATCGATACGATGAGTTTCATTGCGCCTGATGTGTCCACAATCTGCACGGGGATGGCAGCGTCCATGGGAGCGATGCTTCTCGTAGCAGGAGCGCCGGGCAAACGGTACGCGCTGCCCAATGCAGAAGTCATGCTCCACCAGCCGTGGGGAGGCAGTCAAGGACAGGCGAGCGATATTAAGATCGCGGCAGACCGTATTCTACGACATCGCAACATGCTGTATACGATCATCGCGGAGCGTACGGGCAAGACAGTCGAGCAAATCGAAAAAGATGCAGACCGCGACTATTTCCTTACCGCCGCAGAGGCGCTCGAATACGGCTTGATTGATAAAGTGATCGAAAAATTGTAGAGATGGGGGTGCCGGGGTGAAGATCCTATTTTTGGGGGGACGCGTTTTATCGGTCCACATGCAGTGAAGCGCTTGGCAGAATCAGGTCATGAGGTTGCTGTATTTATAGAGGGATTAACCCCGGTGCTGCTTCTCTTCCGCAAGGTGTCGTTTCTAGCAGTCTCCACTTTGCGAGAAGCGCTATCCGTTCCGAGGGGCCAGACCAGATCGTGAAGATTATGACAAGATACTCGTGGAGCGAGCCGTGATGGGGCAGCAGAGTCTGCCAGGCACGATTTTGCGCCTGCCGATGGTGTATGGCCCGCATGACTATCAGCATCGCGTCTATCCGTACCTTCAGCAGATGCGTGACGGACGTCCGTTTATTTTGCTCGATGAAGGCTTTGCTTCTTGGCGTTGGGCACGCAGCTACGTAGAAGACATCGCGCATGCCATTTACCTGGTGGCGACCGACGATCGAGCAAAGAATCAGATTTACCACGTAGCAAAAGAGCAATGCTTGTCGATGAGAGAGTGGATTGAACGAATCGGCAGCGTTTATGGTTGGGATGGCAAAGTAATGACAGCGCCTTCTGCTGAGTTGCCGACCGAATGGGTCCCGCAGATCGAATCGAAGCAGCATATTCAGCTGGATTCAGCAAAAATCAGGAGAGAGCTGGGGTATACAGAACAAGCTACCGCAGAGGAGTCTATGCGACGTACGATTGTATGGGAGCTCGAACATCCTCCCTAAAACGTTTTGCAAGGAATTGACTACAGCGTAGAGGATAAAGTGGCTGCGAAGCTCGGAGTTTAGCGTACCGAATGTTCAACCGTCAGGATTTTTCCTGGCGGTTTTTTATCTGCACACGAACGTGATTAAAGGATTAAGTTTTAGTGAATTGTTCTATGAAGTTGTTCAATTGCTCCATAGCGTTGTTAAAATTCATAAAAAAGATATCTATATCCGTAACGGTATACTTTTCAAGTAATTTCTCAGGTTTCGTAATTAATGTGTAAAGATTTATACCTGTCTCATCTTGCTCAGGGTATACATAGATGAGTAGATCGTCAATTCGCTCTCTTAACTCAATGATTTGATTTGCGGAAAGTTCTGCCGCTATATGTTCTTCTGTCAACAAATCATTAAGCTGCCTTGTTAGTTGGGTTAATTTGCGATTCGCTTCAAATAATTTTGCGATGATTTGTTCATTGTAGTGTTTTGCAAAGTAGAGCGAGATGATATTTTCTACACTTTCATAAATTTTCATCCTGCTATTTCCTTGTTTATACCCACTAACATACATTTGAAGTGATTCCAATGTGATTTCTTTTCCATTAGCGTTACCTAAAAAATCACTGATAGATCCTACGTATCTATAGTTATTAAATACATTTTCTGAGTAGGTGTATGCAAGCATTCGGATTTCATCTTCACTGATATCGGCTGCATCCTTATTGCATCCGGAGGTCAACACTAGAATCAAGGATAGCATGATTAGTATCTTTTTCATTATTACCGCCCCTTCATTTAATTATATTATAGAGACTGAATTTTCCAACTCCATCAAGAAAACAGGTGTCCTCCATAAAGGGGACACCCAAATTTTAGCATTATCCTTTCCAATATTCACCTGTAGAGGTGAGTGGATTTAAGTACTTCACTCCCGTGTTCCAAGATATATTAAAACCTCCACCGCCACCTGATACGTTACCACCTATCCCTGTAATTGAAGTGCTTGTCCAAGAATGGTCATATTGTAAATAGACGCGCTCCTTTTTGTTAGTTGTAACTTTTTCAAGTACAGCGGTTATCGTGCCATTTGTAACATATCGATCATTAATCCAAAAGCCAACACCTGCGTCCGTAGCGCGTTTTGCTAAGGCCACCTTACCACGTTTTTTATCAGTTCTTGTATCGAAGAAAGCTTCTTCATCACCCAAACCATTCCATCCTTGGATGACAACCCCATCAACGTCGATTGGCATACTTTTTTTATTATCTGTATAAACACCTACGAAATCGTATGGTTCACGTCCGACAAAACCTTCATTCTCATCCCACTCCCAATATCCAACAAACACATATTGATCACTTTCATCATCGTAAACAATTCTATCAGTAAACGTAAGCCATCCTTCCTCGTTAGATAAAGCCTTGATCGGTTTTCCATCTTCACCATCTGAATTTACAACCTTCAAATTACTGTATTTTTCTACTGTTATTTTCATTGCCTTATCAAAATCCTTCGTTTTTCTTACTTGCTCTCGTAAGTAATCTAATTTTTCGTTAAGTTTTTCAAGTTTTTCTTGTTTTACTGCTTTCTCGTATTTTGCGTCAACTTTTTCAGCAAAAGCCATACTTGGAACAGTGAGCAATGACATTGAAAGTGCAAGAGGTGTAATTATCTTAGACAAATTACCTAACATTAACTCATCTCCCTAATTATGGTATATACTTCGTTTGCATTCTACTATTTCTTGATTGTTTGTTCAATGTATTTTGTTGAAAAATAAAAAGATTACCACAATTTAATCTGACGGTTTTTTGTTTGCACATCAAATTGTTTGAAGGAAGGAGAAGCTGGGAATGAACATGAGTATCAGATGACGGGAGGCTCACCTTGTGAAAATCAGAACAAAAATTATCCTGGCTTTTGGTGTCATATTGGCAGTCATGTTCGGTTCAGGCACGTATATGTATGTGCAAATGTTAGCGATGAAGGCATCCTACACAAAAATTATCGAAGAGGAAAAATTGTTGACGGACCTGCGAGAAATGCAGTTTATCATGACAGGTCGAAACAATGACGAACGTGCCTATTTGTTAACGGGCGATGAAGAGTTTCGGATGGAATTGAAGGAAAAGGCAGCAAAGGTGGACAGCCTGTTTGCTAAAATGATCAGTTCTCTTGATACTTCTCACCATCGTGAGGAAATGGAGGAGGCTGAGAGACTATATAAGTCTTATCTGGAGTCGAGTAATAAAGCAGTAGATGCAATGGATAAAGGACTACGTGAAGAAGCCATCTCTCACCATTTCGGCCAGGAACGGCAATCGAGAAAAGAAATGGATTCGGTTGTGAGTGGATTGGTTGAAGAAGTGCGTAATGAAATCGAAGCAGATCAACAGGAGCTGGCAGAGAACGAAGGAATTTCGGCCATGATTCAGTTGTTTTTTAATGTAGCGGGAATTCTCGTCGCGATTGTGGTTGGCGGTTTTCTGATTCGCTCGATTGTGGCACCGCTGCATCGGGTGAACAAACAGCTTCATGATATCGCTGACGGAAAAGGGGATTTGACGCAAGAGCTGACCGTCTTTTCAAAAGACGAGATTGGACAGTTGGCAGGCTCATTCAACCGGATGCTAGCCAATTTACGAGAGTTGATTTCTCAGGTTCGCGGGCATGCCCAGCAGGTTGCAGCCGCAGCTGAACAACTGACAGCGAGCTCGAAGCAAACGAGCCAAGCTACGGAACAGATCGCCATCACGATTCAGGAAATGACGGAAGGAACGGACAGGCAATCCCAAAACGTAGAGGAGAGTCAGCAGGAAGTCGAAGAAATATCAGCTGGAATTGAAAAAATTGCGGCACGTGCGCAAAGCGTGTCTGCTGCGGCTGCCAGTACCTCAGAGCTGGCGACAGAGGGGGATCGAACCATCCAGCAGTCGGTATCCCAGATGAACGGGATCGGAGAAACGATGGAGCATTTGACTGCACTGGTAGGTGGTTTAGGAAAACGCTCCGAGCAAATCGGCCAAATCGTCGAAGTCATTACGCAAATTTCAGGTCAGACGAATCTCTTGGCATTGAATGCCGCCATCGAAGCGGCGAGGGCGGGCGAGCATGGCAGAGGCTTTGCTGTCGTGGCAGATGAAGTGCGAAAGCTGGCAGAACAGGCATCTGCATCGGCACAAGAAATTTCCCAGCTGGTAGCGTCGATCCAGATGGAGACGAACGAAGCGGTCCTCACGATGGAAAAAGGCTCTCAAGAAGTGGCAGATGGTATGGGGGGCGTCGCAAGAGCAGGAGAAGCGTTCTCTCATATTCGCGATGCTGTTGTGGGCGTGACGAATGAAATTCAAGAAGTATCGACTGCGGCACATACCCTTACGGAAAGTACAGGCAAGGTCGGACAATCGATGCAGATGATCGCCACTGTAGCGCAATCGGCTGTCTCTCTCTCGGTGGGAGTCTCGTCTGCTACAGAAGAACAGCTTGCCTCGATGGAGGAAATCTACTCCTCGGCCGCATCGCTGGCGAGCCTTGCGGATGATTTGGAAAAGCTGATAGGCCATTTCAAGGTATAAAGCTTCGCCACAAGAAATACCCCTTAGAATCGACAGAATGATTCTGAGGGGTTTTTTTTCGTTTACGCCAATTTCCACAAAGACAATCTTCGGTACACAAGAAAAACCACGAGATTCCCCACTGCCGCTGCCAAAAAGACAGCCCAAGGCCCCAATGACAAAGTCATCCAGCCCGAACCATAGATGGAGAAGACAATCCCGAGCTTGAAAATAGAGCCGGTGATCCCGCTAATTCTCCCGATCATGTGGGCAGGGGTAGTCTCTTGACGGAAGGTCCAAATACAGACGTTTTCAATCGTGCTGATCAGACCCGTGAGAAACAGAGACAGACAGAGCATCCACGTACTTTGCGCGAAAACCATGAGCAAATAGGAGCAACCAAGTAGCAGGATGGTTATGCCCATGATGCGGCCGATGGGATAGCGCCTCCGCAGATAGGCAACCACTGAGCTGCCGAGAAGACCGCCAAGTCCAGCGACGGAAAGCACCAGCCCTAATGTGGAATTATCCAGCTTCAGGTGATCCTTGGCAAAGAAAATGATCATGGCGTCATACATGCCCGAGGTGGCATTGAGAAAAATCACGAGCACCGTAATTTGCCATAACGGTCGATTTCCCAAAAGCTCCTTCCAACCATTTTGCAACTCCTGCCAGAAGCCGCCCTGAGAGGGGGCAGGCGCATCGGTACGATCTAAAAACGATATGGCGATAAAAGCCAGTAAATAGGCTGTACCCGTAATAAGCAGCCCGGTGTGCAGTGCCGACAGAAGCAGGATAAACCCGGTAATCGCCGGCCCCATAATTTCGATAAACGTGCCCATAAAAGAAAAACGAGCATTGGCTGAGGTTAACAGTGGGGTAGGGACCACTTGCTTGATCATGCTGACGCGTGCGTTGTGAAAGCCGTAATGAAACGCCATCAGGAAAAAGCCAGCCACATAATAATGAATGACCTGTGCATGCCCGGATTCGGTCAGTCCATATAGCAAAAACAACAAGACCATCTGGCCAAAAACCATCCATTGCGACCAGCGTTTTTTAGAAAAGCGATCGACCCAGACACCGATGAACATCGCGAGCAGCAGATTAGGCAAAAACTCAATGCTTTTCATGGTCGTCATGGCAACTGGCGATTGGGTCATGTCATACAAAATCAGTGGCAAGGCTAGTTCGTACACCTTTGCTCCACACGTGATAAGGGTGGAAGTGAAAAAGAGGACGAGAAAGGGTCGATTCCGCCAGATCGACATGCTTTCGTGTGATTCAGGCTTCGTGGCGGGGGTGTGGTTAGGCACTGGCATGAAAAAACCTCCTTCTTCGATCTCATTGTAGCTAGAAAAAGGGGAAGAAAAAGGGTAAAGTGTTTGATGAGTATGGACCCCTTTTTGGATTCGACAGCGACTGTTTACGTAGAAAGAGTGGTGATCTCGATGCAAAGTGCCTACTACTACTTGCGCTTGCGCCAGCATTTTGCCTCTGCCGCAGAGGGTGAACAGCAGGAGATTACGCTTGCCGAGCTGGCTCGGATTTTTTGTTGCACGATTCGCAATGTGAAAAAAGTCATCAAGCAAATGGAAGAGCAGAAGTGGATTGAATGGAGCCCGGGAAGAGGACGAGGCAATGTCTCACGGATTATCTTGCTATACGGGATCGAGCAGATTGTTTTGCCCATCGCCCAAGAGCGTATACAAGATGGAGATTTGGAAGGCGCCATGCAGCTCCTAAGTGATTTTGCCATCACTGCCAAGGGGCGGGAGCATTTTTTTGAGTGGCTCTCTGGGCAGTTTGGCTTTATTCAGGAGGAAATCCGTGAACAGAAACTGGATACGCTTCGCATGTCCTTTTACAGGCCGATTCCGGCTCTTGACCCTGCCTTTGTCAACAGGCGTACTGAGTCCCATATGGTGAAGCAACTATTTGATACTCTCATTCGGTATGACGAAAAAATCGATGCATTCATCCCGCATCTCGCCCATCATTGGGAGGTAAATGAGAGCCGAACAGAATGGACCTTTTATTTGCGCAAAGGGGTATTTTTTCACCACGGACGTGAACTGACAGCGCATGATGTCGTCTGGACGCTCGAGCGCATTGCCGATCCGAAGACGGGGTCTCCCTATCGCTGGATGCTGCAAGATGTAGAGAAGGTTACTGCGGAAAAAGAGACGGTGGTAAAAATCGTGCTCAGACGTCCCAATCAATTGCTGCTATCCATCCTGGCATCGGTTCGGCTGTCGATCGTTCCGGGAGATGTTATTCAGGAAAAGGGACAAGCCTTTAGCCGATTACCTGTGGGCAGCGGACCTTTTTCATTGATAACGAATGACTCGCAAATGTTCATTTTAGAGGCTGTCCCCACGTATTTTCTCGGAAGGGCTCATTTGGATCGAGTAGAGATTTGGATTGTTCCCCAAAACAATAAAGATGTGCGAAACGAGGATTACTTTTCCAAACGAGGAGAGGTGCACTTCCAAACCTTCTGGAATAAGCTCGGGCCGATGGAGCAATGGCAAGAGCTGCAAAGCGTGGAGAAAGGCTGCACGTATCTCGCTTTTAACCTGAATTGCCCAGGCCCGCAGCAAGATATCGCATTTCGGCAAGCACTGGATCGACTCATCGTGCGCGAGAAAATGATCGCGGAGCTGCGCGGCA
Organism: Brevibacillus sp. AG162; assembly: GCF_006715575.1. Lineage (NCBI taxonomy): Bacteria > Bacillati > Bacillota > Bacilli > Caryophanales > Paenibacillaceae > Brevibacillus > Brevibacillus sp. AG162. Next base: position 104,990 of record NZ_VFNO01000012.1, on the reverse strand, counting down.
ATCGGTACGCCCCTGCTTACGGATTTTTACCTGAAAACAAGGATGTGCCTGGTGAGGCAGCGGGCTGGGATGGGGACTTCAAAGGCTGTCCCGATCATCGTCTTTACCAAGGACAAACGATGCAATTGTATACGTATGAAGGAGCAGGCAACGAAAATAATGCGGAATGGTTACAGAAGCATTTGGCGGATTGTGGCATTTGCGTCGATGTGACCGTCTTACCGATTGAGGAATTGAAGAAGCCCGAAATCATCCAGCAGGCAGATATGGTGGTTGCGGGTGAAGTTTTTGATGAACAGTGGGTGCTGGGGATGGTGGAATTCTTCAAGTCGGATGTCAGCTTTTCCCGACAACTGTGGAACCCTGCCTTACGAGAGCGAATCGATCAAGAGCTGAGTGCTTTGATGCTGGAGAGGGAAGTAACAGGGCAGCGTCATCACTTGCAGGAGGTCGAGAGAATTTTGCGTGAGCAGTGCGCGATGCTGTTTTTGTACCATACACGCCAGCATTCTGCTTATCATTCGGCTCTGGCTGGTGTTTCGTTGAATGCGCTTGGACTTGTCGACTACAAAAATATTTGGTTTCGGCAGTAATCGTGTAAGATGAGTCTGTCACAGCACCACTAGTTGCGCTATGATAAGGCTTACGCGTCAAAAGGTGGAGGGGAAAGTATGAAACGATTCCGATTTGATCAGCAAGTAGGCAAAACGATTGATCGCTATCATTCCGTCCAGGCGACGATTTCTCGTGTCATCCGCACACCTGATTCCGTTTCGATTGGGTGTATTCATTTGGAGGCAGGCGGGGTTGTCGGCTATCATCCGGCGACTTGCCCTCAGCTGTTTCTTGTGGTGAGCGGTGAAGGCTGGGTACGTGGTGAAGGTACAGAGCGCATCCCGATCCAGAGTGGTCAGGCGGCATTCTGGATCACAGGAGAAGGGCACGAATCAGGCAGTGAAACCGGAATGACAGCCATTGTGATCGAAGGAGATGGGCTCGATCCGGAAAGCTTCATGTCCTTAGTGGAGACGTAGCATCTGTATGTATGATGGTATTGGTTTGCCATTCCACCAACCGTACATAAGCTCCCCAGACTACCCAAGAAAGACGGTGTGAAAGGCAAATGACATGGAAAACACATATGGTACTCGGTGCCATTGCAGGCTACTGTGCCTATCCTTCGTGGAAGGGCAGTGTCATTGGTGCAACGATGGCACTTGTACCCGATATCGATCAAGCAAATAGCAAGCTCGGAAACTTGATGGGACCTTTGTCCAAAATGCTGCAAAAAGGGTTCGGCCATCGTACGGTGACACACTCCTGGGTGATTTTATTCCTTCCGTTCCTGCTGTTTGGCGATTCTTTGGCTGCCATGGCGGCGCTTTGGGGAATCTTGTCCCATTTGATCAGCGATATGCTGGTGGGACGCATTCAGTTATTGTGGCCGTTGCGAGTAGGCTGGCTCGGCATTCCGGTGTCCAAGTCGATGTATCGGACTGTGGATCGAATCGTATTTTATGGAGCGATTGTGTATATCGTGATCAAAGGTTATCAGTAAAAGAATGGACATTGAGAAAGGACCTCCTTGAGGAGGTCCCCCTAATTAATCAGCATGGTAGTGATTTATAATCAGCAAAAAAGTATTTGTACGTAATTTGACGATTTGTCCTATCTCTACATATTCATTAGGCTCTTTCTCAATGGACTCCATATGTTCATAAAGGACATCGACAATATCACTCTCTTGTTTATTTTGGCATTCTAAATATGCATATGTCTGTTTTATTTTTTTCATAGAGGATCCTCTTTCTCTACTTGTTAGAGTCGCTTCCGATTTATGGTTGATACCGTAGCTATTTAGTGAAAACAATAATGATTTTTGACTGATTTTTGTAATTTGATCAACTTCCACGTATTCGTCAGTTTCGGTATCAAGATATCGAATAACATCTTTTATTTCTTCTAAAACTTTATGGTTTATGCCAACCCTGGATCTTGAGTGTACATAACTTTGACCTGTTTTTCGCATGGTTATCACTCATCCTTATTATGTTGCATATCCATTCTTTATTATATAGCAGAATTGTAATATTTAGAATAAATAGTCATCTGAATAAAAAAGCTGACACCGGTTTAGGACCGATGCCAGCTTGCTAGTAACTATTATGAGCGGATTTTTCTTATCACGAAACAATTAAGGCATCATGAACTGTTGCACGAGTTCAGCGTTTTCATTCATGAATTTATCTGCGTTTTGCATGACTTCTTGTTGCGCTTCCATCATTTGTTGGTCAGTCACTGTAGCGAAATTGATGGAGTTGTCAGCAGTCATAGCTGGAATTTCCAGTGCTTTGCCGAATTCTGCTTTGGACTTCAACTTGAAGCTAAAGCCTTTTGGCATATCTGGAGTAGGGTTCGAGAAGTTCACTTTTACCGTGCCATCAGAATCTACACCATTGTCCGTCTTCGTCTCGTTCACGGTAACATTACCGGTCAGAGCAACAGGGTTGGAGGAGTATTCGTCTGCCACTACGAGTGCAAAGTCATAGGTTCCGGTTTTTTTCTTGTCTTGCTTGGTTGTCTCGAAAGTAGTCGACAGGTCCAGAATTGGCTGGTCGGTCTCTTTCATCAGGATGCTGAACTTGCCCTTTGTCTTGTCTTTTTCTTCTGTCGCTCTGTAGGTGAAAGACATTTCGCCATTTTGCTGATCAGACAGGTTGTGCAGGGAGTAACGGTTGTATGTTTCTGCACCTTTATCGTAGGAAACACTGCTGTAGACCAATTGATCTTTTTTCTCTTTTTCGTCAAACAAGAGCTTGCGGGACAAGATTTGATGGTCACTATCCACGAGCACGACCATTCTCAATTGATCAGTTGATTTGGCGTCTGTATCTTCTGTATCCTTGATGATGTCATCAAAGGCTTGCTCGTAATTTTTCTTGAATTCTTCTTTGCTGATTTCTTCTACTTTGTAGCCGCTGTCGAGCATCAAGGTAGCTACATTGTGGTAGCGGCTGTAGATCAGGTCAAACAGTTTCTGGTCTGCTTTTGCCTTCTCTGCAATTTGCTTCGCCAGAGCCGCGCCTTCTGCGTCGTTAAAAGTAACGGTAATCTCACGCGCATCTTCCTTGAGTCCTTCCTCGGAGAAGGAAACGTCTTTCTTGATGCTTACCTGGCTGTCTTTGATGCTGTCAGCATACAGCATGGCATACGGAGTCATTACCGATTTAAGTTCATCTTGGTTAAAATTGATCGCTTTATTTAAATCACTATAGGTTACGAAGCGCTTCGGCAGTTCCTCGCCCAACTTTGCCTTGAGTGCATCGCGATCTTTCAAGTCCATATATGCGTATTTGGAGTAAAACTCTGGAGCCTTGAAGCCCATGATGGAATCACTCATGAAGTATTCGAGGGTAGCCAGCTTTTTATCCTGGAGATGAATCTCTAGGTTACCGGATTGTTGGTTTTTCTGTTCATCGATGTTGCTTTGCATCACGAGCTTCGCTTTGCCCAGCATGTCGAGAATTTTTTGCGCTTGCGGGTCTGGAATTGTTGCATCTAGGGCAATTTCACTCAACTCAGTGGTGGAGTGAACTGGTTTTTCCAGGTATGGCTTCATGTAGTCTTGGTATTCCCCGTAAGCTTTGGATACGTCGCTTGAAAATTTCATCATGCTCTCCGCTTCCGCTTGCAGGTAAATCGTTTTTGCGCTTTTAAACAAATCGTACTTGGCATAGGCGGTTCCTAAACCACCCAGCACAACGACAGCCGCTGCCCCCGCGATCAACCATACTTTTTTCTTGCTTTTGCGCGGTGGGTTCACGTTTGTTGCAGTTTCCATCTGTTCTCTCCCCTTTTTGCTCTCTCTCTTTGGTGATTACCATGTGCGTAATGATTTTGCGCACTCGATTTTGTATTGTACCATAAGGAGAATGAAGGGGAACGATTTCCAGTAAATTTCTTCAAAAAAGAGGAAGAAAGACCCAAAAGTTGCATTCTTCCTACTTTTGTATGCATATAGAACAAAGAAACAGCGACAGCAGGGGGGAGATTACGTGGATTTTCGCGTGCTGCAAACGTTTATGGTGGCGGCCACGACAGAAAATTTTCACCAGACAGCAGAAGCGTTGTTCATTGCGCAGCCTACTGTCAGCCAGCATATAAGACAATTGGAAAAGGAATTGGGGATCAAGCTGTTTGAACGGGTTGGCAAACGCGTTCGATTAACGGCTGCGGGCAAGCGGTACTTGCCACATGCAAAAGGACTTCTCCAACAGTGGCATAACAGTATGGAGGACTTGCAGGCATGGAGACAGGGCTATCGGGAAAAGCTTCAACTGGCTGTTTCACCGATTATTGCCCGTGCTCGTTTTTCCCATTTGCTGCACCGATACACCAAGCTCTATCCCGATGTAGATATCTCGATTAAAATTGTCGACTCCGTGGAAATTGGCCCGCTAGTTCAAAATGGACAGGCTGATCTGGGATTAACCCGGATGGTGCCGGGAGAATTCCAGTTGTCTACCTATCTTTTGTACGAAGATCCTGTTGTTTTTGCAGTCCCTCACAGCGGCGGAGATATGGAGGCACCTTTGCCTGATTGGGAGCAGGAGGTGCAATCGAACCGTTTGCTGACCCACAATCATCCGGGATACTGGGATGAGTTGCTGTTGCTTTTGCGTCAGAGGGGGCTTTCCTTGCGTACGATGGCTGTTTCGCAGGTAGACATTACGAAGCGATTCATCGAGGATGGATTGGGTGTTTCCTTTTTGCCTCGGACGGCTGTCGATCGGGATTTGTTTGAAAACCGCTTTATTGAACTGCCCACACCTGGCCTTGTTTTACCGAAGGTCGCTTCTTATTTGTTGGTACCCAAGGCGGGGATTAGCGAGCCAGCGCAGCATTTTATGGATATCTTGCAGTCCTTGTATCCACCGATGCCGCTTGTTCAGTCGGGTGGACGGACATAAAAGATAACAAGCCTGTAAGGTAGATGTAAGGTGAATCGATAGTTTTGACCAGCATATGTAGCCTATACTGGACCCTGCTTGAAGACAGCAGGGGGGAATGACGAATATGCAGGCTGAACCAATCACACAGAAGGATCGGATTTATTCCATTGATATTGTAAGGGGATTGGCATTGTTCGGGATTTTGCTGGTGAACTTGCCAGGCTTTATCTTGTATTCGGAAGACGTTCGAATGCCAATAGAGGCAGGGATCGATGCATGGATTCGCTTGAGCTATGATTTATTTATTCAGACGAAATTTTTCGGGATCTTTTCGTTTCTGTTTGGCTTGGGTTTTTACATTTTCATGTCACGGGCTGAACAGCGTGGACAAAAAGTATTTCGTCTCTTCAGCAGACGGTTGTTCGCGATGTTTTTCATTGGTGTGATTCACGTCATTATTTGGTTTGGAGATATTTTGACGGTGTATGCACTCCTCGGCTTTTTACTCATGCCTTTTTATCGAAGAAAGCCATCTACCATTCTAGCATGGGCAGCCAGTCTGGGAGGACTGTACATGCTCACTCAAGGCGTGGCGCTCGTACAGACGCTCAATGGTCAAGAAATCTTTCCGTTTATTGCATCATTGCAGACGACACTGATACCGATTTTCGTGATGTTCCTGTTTGGTTTGTATGCGGGAAAACGCGGATTGATTGCTCAAATTTGCGAGCATAAACCATTGTTGAAACGAATCGCTGCTACTACTCTTGTAATCAGTCTTCCGATCGCAGCAGGTATTGTTTGGGCTAGCGGTGTCGTATTTGGTCCAAAGCTTGAACAGGTGAACAAAATATTGGTTGATCTGAGTACGCTGCCTATGGCGCTGTGCTTGTTAGCCAGCTTGTTTCTGTTGCTGGATCGTGAGTCGGTGAGGAAAGTTCTCCAGCCGTTTGCCTACACGGGACAAATGGGGTTAACGACTTATTTGGGTCAGACCGTCATCATGACCATTCTGATTCCTTTGTTCGGTATTACGGCCATGCCGCTCTCTTCTTGGTTTTTGCTCGCGTTGCCGATCTATGCGTTTCAATTACTCGCAAGCTGGCTGTGGCTGAAGCGTTTTAATCAGGGGCCGATGGAAAAGCTGTGGCGCTTCCTGACGTACGGACGCAAAAAGAAGACGGTTCCAGCTCCTGCTAACTGATTGTAAAACGTGATCAAAACTCCGGTTTTCTTCTATTTCCCTTCACGATTATGAATCGATTATACTGAAGAGAAAAGAGACGAAAATGGAGTGGTGATGATGACAAAACAACATCCTTTGGCTATCGGCTTGGATGGTATCGCCGTAGCAGAAACAGACCTTAGTTTGGTGGATGGGATTAATGGACTGCTGGTATATCGCGGTCATTGGGCACGTGATTTGGCTATTCACCACACATTTGAGGAAGTGGCACACCTGCTCTGGTTCGGACATTTGCCTAGCGAGCAGGAGTTGACTGATTTAAAAGATAAGCTCAAAGCAAACCGTGAGCTGCCGGAGCATGTAAAGGGAATCCTGAAGCTGATCCCGGCAGATGTAGATATGATGAGTGTACTGCGTACGGGTGTTTCGGCGCTGGGCAGTTCCTCGCATGGCTTCCCGCCGACTATTGATGAAGTGATTTCGCTGGCTGCCAAGATGCCGACAATCGTTGCGTATCGCTTCGCTTGTCTGGAGGGCCGCGAGCCGTTGGCACCGAATCCGGAGCTGGATCATACAGCGAACTATCTGTATATGCTCAAGGGTCAAAAGCCGAATGCGGCACACGTACGTGCACTGGATGCGTACCTGATTTTGACGCAGGAGCATGGCATGAATGCATCCACATTCTCCGGGCGTGTCGTCAGCTCGACCGAATCCGATCTGATTTCTTCCATTACGGCCGCAATCGGAACCCTGAAAGGTCCTTTGCACGGGGGAGCACCATCTGAAGTGACGGAGATGATCGAGGCGATCGGCACGAAGGAAAATGCTGAGCCGTGGCTGCGCAACAAGCTGGAGAGCGGCGGACGTTTGATGGGCTTCGGACACCGCGTCTATAAAACGATTGATCCGCGTGCAACTGCTCTGCGCGTCGTTGCATCCGAGCTGTCGTCCAACGATCCATGGTTCGATCTGGCGACACACGTAGAAAAAGTAGGCTTGCAGCTGCTGGAAGAGTACAAACCAGGCCGCAAGCTGAATACAAACGTAGAATTTTTTGCCGCAGCTGTCATGCGCGCGGTGGGCTTGGACGACAATTTGTTTACACCGACATTTGCCGTGAGCCGTGTGGTCGGCTGGAGTGCGCACATTCTGGAGCAGGCAGGCAAAAACCGCATTATTCGTCCGCAATCCAATTACATTGGCACGATGCCAGAATAATTCAGACGTTTATCATGAAAGCTATCCGTTATACGGGTAGCTTTTTTAGTGTTATAAATGTGACTGTAGTGGGGAGAAGAATATTTCCAGTCTAGGCTCCAGGCTCCGTCCTGCTGAGGGCTGAGACTGTCCGCTCCGAAGGGATGAGCGGGGAAACGCAAAAGTGGTAGCCGCTTCGTAGCTCGGGCACGTTGCGTTTCTTTTGCCCGCTCATCCCTTCTCCGCTCGGTAGGACTCCACAAGTCGCTACGTCTGGAAATATTCTTCTCTGGCGTAACCGATGACATTCTTCAATCTTTTAATGCTTTTAAGACCCGTTTAAGTACGGAATGCTCGTAGAGGAAACAGGAGAAATAAGCGAAGATCTTAGGGACACCGACCGAGACGGAATGCAAAAAGCGAAACACGCCTTTAAGCGTCCACCTCTGAAAAAACATCTTGAATGGACCACTTTGGACGCGGTTTCGCTTTTTGCATGGAGTCGTCCAGTCAATCCCGCAGGGGGTGGCCCTAGAAGCTGAGCGTTTTCTCCTGTTTCCTCCCCACCACAACAACCGGACAAAGTTTTCTCTCGTTTTCACAAAGTGCAACTTGGGATTGCAGAACATGCTTACTTTTGACATGATAATAAAAAAAAGTAAGGAGTGGAGCAAATGGCGTTGTTGTCTACCCCGTTTCAGTTTAAAGGACTTAGCTTGAAAAATCGGATTGTCATGCCGCCGATGTGCCAATACTCTGTGGATGCACACGATGGAACACCGACAGACTGGCATTTTGTTCATTACGTTTCTCGTGCCGTAGGGGGAACAGGTCTCATTATCGTGGAAATGACCGATGTCGAGCCTGATGGCAGAATTTCCAACGGCGATTTGGGCTTGTGGTCTGACGAGCAGATTCCGGCGTATGCGCGGATTGTCTCCGAGGTTCAAAAGTATGGGGCCAAAATTGGCATACAGATTGCTCATGCAGGCCGCAAAGCGGAAGACGCCGAAGTGCCTGTATCGGCATCCGCGATTGCTTTCCCAGGGGCGCGCTACAAAACGCCACGGGCGTTGACGACAGAAGAAGTCAAGCAAATGGTCGTCAAGTTCCAGGACTCAGCGAGACGTGCGGTGGAAGCCGGGTTTGACACCATTGAAATCCACGGTGCGCACGGATACTTAATTCACCAGTTCCACTCCCCTTTGACGAATCAGCGAGACGATGAGTACGGGCGGGATAAAGCGCTGTTTGGCGTGGAAATTATTCAGGCAATCAAAGAGGTCATGCCAGCTGACATGCCGCTGATCATGCGCGTATCTGCCGTGGAGTACGTGGATGGAGGATATGGGCTGGATTACAGCACGGAGCTTTGCCGCCGTTACAAGGAAGCAGGCGTGGATATTTTCCATATATCCAGTGGCGGGGAAGGACCGATTGGTTCAGCAGGCCGTCCAGGTGTTCATCCTGGCTATCAAGTACCATTGGCACGCGCGATTAAACAGGCATTGGATGTACCAGTCATTGCAGTCGGCAACCTCGATGATCCAAAAGTGGCGGAAGCATCGATTGGCAATGGCGATACAGATCTGGTAGCAGTCGGACGCGGCATGCTGCGTGACCCTTATTGGGCACTGCATGCGATTCATATGCTGTCGGCGGATGAGTTGCAGCCACCGAAGCAATATTCAAGAGCGTTTTAATCGAGTAAAAGAGCGAGGGGCTTCCTTTCGGCTATATCGGTCGGAGGGGAGCCCTTTTGTATGGTGAGCCCCTTGACACTTTTTGGGAGGAGGTCTATGATGAATGTCAGTCAGTACTGACATCCATTTTCAGGAATGAGGATAGCGATGAGCAGCAAAAATCTTACAAGCAGCGAAAAACTGATGATAGCCGCAATCGATCTCATCGCGGAAAGAGGCTACAACGGCGTAACCACGCAAGAAATTGCCACTGCGGCAGGGTTGAGTGAGAAGACGTTGTTTCGTCACTTCGGCAGCAAGCGGAATTTGCTCGAAAGCGCCTTTGACCGTTTTCATTACACGGAAGGACTGACAAAGCTTTTCGCGGAGAAGCTTGTGTGGGATTTGCGCGAGGATTTGCTTTTGATCAGCCGAACGTATCACGAAATGATGAACCGTAATCGGAAAATGATTCTGATTAGTATTAAGGATGAGGCTCATTTGCCCGGATTCCGCGAGCGGACCCAAAAGCACCCGCGACAGTTGATGGTACTGTTTACAGATTACTTCAAAGAGATGGGCAAAAAAGGCAAGATGATCCAAACGAATCCTGAGGCACAGGCGACAGCCTTCATGGTCATGAATTTCGGGGCGTTTTTAAACGATCTGGACGGCACTAGCAATTTTTCAGGGGTATCTCTGGATGCATTTATCGAAGAGAGTGTAGAGGTTTTTGCTAGGGGTTTGACTCCCTAGTTTTTTTACCACATAAATGTCAGTCAGTACTGACAGTCAAAATGCGAATCACAAAGCGAAGGGGAAGATGCGGCATGGAAGCGACAAAAACGCAGCAAAACAGGGAAATATTAATCCGGATCTTGATGTTTACCTTGGTCATATCATCCATGAGTGCTTTGGTGTTTAACATTGCACTCCCCGAAATTAGCAAGGAGTTTGGTTTGAGCATAGCGCAGGTGAGCTGGCTATCGACCGCATATGGATTGTTATACGCGATCGGAACCGTGACGTATGGCAAGCTGGCGGATCGATACAAGCTCAAGAATTTGTTGACGTTTGGACTTTTGGTGTTTACGGCTGGCTCGTTTTTCGGTTTGGTCTCCGATTCCTTTGCGATGGCCCTTTTCGGAAGATGCTTGCAGGCAGTAGGAGCGGCTGTCATTCCGGCTACTGCGATGCTCATTCCTTTGCGATACTTCCCGCCTGAGCGCAGGGGTTCTGTTTTGGGAAGAACGGCAGTAGGATTGGCGCTTGGCGGTGCGCTCGGTCCTGTGGTCGCGGCGTTAATCGTCAGCTTTGCCCATTGGCGCTGGCTGTTTTCCATACCGCTCTTGATCTTGCTTACGCTGCCGTTCTACCGCAAATACTTGGAGGATGAAGAGATTACGTCTGGTGGGAAGTTTGATTGGGTGGGCGGCTCTTTACTCGCGATCAGCGTGACGTCATTGCTTTTGGGAGTAACCAATGGATCGTGGTGGTTTGCATTGGCGAGTTTGGTTACTTTGCTCCTGTTCGTCGTACGAATTCGTTCGGTAGCTGATCCATTTGTACAGCCGAAGGTTTTTGCCAACAAGCAGTATACAGTCGGGATTCTGATGGCATTTCTCATAAATGGGATGGGGATATCGCTTTATTATCTCAGTCCGCTGCTCTTGGCACAGGTGCAGCAGCTATCGACGAGCTGGATCGGCTTTGTGATGGTTCCAGCGGCCATCGCTTCGGCATTGCTTGGTCGTGTGGGAGGAAAGCTCGCGGACAGGCGGGGGAATGCTTTTCTGTATTTCGTTGCGTCTAGCTTACTGATTGGCTGCTTTGGCTTGCTGTCTACTTTCACAAGCGCCTCGGTTATCGGCATTGCACTCTTCTTGATCTTAGGAAATGTGGGGCAGTCTTTTATGCAAATTTCAATGGCGAACTCGATCTCGAGGACGTTGACGAAGGAGCAGGCGGGAGTAGGCATGGGGATCTTTTCGATGCTGAGCTTCATTTCCATGGGGATCGCGTCTGCGGTATACAGCAAGGTTATCGATCTTGGCGCGACTACCAATTGGAACCCGGTGAATCCGTATACGAGCGGCTTCATTTACAGCAATATTTATTTGATGATGGCCCTGATGCACGTGTGTCTTATCGTCTTCTACTACTTTCAGTTCGGTAGGGCCAAGAGACAAAGCCTTCTGACGGATAGCTGATCTTTTGTTCACTCAGGCTTAATACAATATGTGGTAGACTAAAACAAAAAAGGAAGGGGGTTCCTGTTCGTTGCGAGAGCTTTCTGCCATATGTTTTACAGAGGGAGAACCACTGTTCATCCAAATCTATCACTTTATCAAAGACGAAATATTGCGTAACCAAATCACGTATGAAGAGTTTCTCCCCTCGATTAGAAGCTGTGCCCAGTCGCTTGCTGTCAGCAAAAACACGGTGGAAGTTGCCTATCAGCTACTGGTATCGGAAGGGTACGTCAGCAGTATTTCGAAAAAAGGGTATCAGGTGACGTACAAGGCAGGACCTCCGTCCGGGCAACATCCAGCGGAACGAGAAGACTCTCGTATACCATCGATTCGCTATGACTTTCGCTACGGCAACATCGAGCTCGGGGCATTCCCTTTTCATCCGTGGAATAAGCTGCGCAACAAGCTCATTTCCTACCATCAGCGCACGTATATGGTGGAGGGACTGGCTCAAGGCGAATACGTCTTGCGAAAGGAACTCTCGAAATTGCTGCATGAAACGAGAGGAGTCCTCGCTACGCCAGAGCAGATCATTATTGGAGCTACCCCGCAACAGTTGGTGTCGATTGTCGTCCAGCTTTTGGACAGAGAGAAGCATGTGATTGGCGTAGAAAATCCGGGCTATGATGGTGCGAGAAATACGTTTCTCAACGGTGGCTACCTTGTACACGGCATTTCCTTGGAGGCAGACGGTGTATCCATCGAAGAGCTGAGGCAAAGCGGGGCAAGCATCATGTACGTGAGTCCTTCTCAGCAATTCATCAACAAAATGACGATGCCTTTGGAGAAAAGAAACCAATTGACCTTATGGGCGCAATTCTTATCGCATGCTTATCTGGTGGAGGATGACTACGAATGGGAGTTCAAATATCAAGAGAGCTACATCCCTTCGATCCAGAGTCTGTCACCCCAAAAGGTTGTCTACATTGGGAGGCTCTCCAAAGCATTGCTGCCACTCGTAAACGTCAGCTACGTCGTCCTTCCCTATGAGCTGTTATCGCGTTTTCACCAGCGTATGCCTGAATACGATCAGCCTGTGTCCCGCTTGGACCAGTTGACGCTAGCGGCGTATTTGTCTGATGGCTATTGGCATAGACACTTGCAGCACATGCGAAAAAACTACGCGGAAAAGCGAGAGGTGTTTCTTCAGGCAGTCGCTCGTTACATGGACGGACGTGTGGAAATAGAAGGGAAGGATACAGGGCTGCATGTATTTTTGACCGTAAAAAGCCAGCGTACAGAAGCGGAACTCATGGAGCGTGCCTATCAGAAAGGTGTAAAAGTCTACGGAACTGCCCGATACTGGCTGCATGATACAAGGGAGCATCCGACGGTATTGCTAGGGTACGGAGCATTAACTCCCGACGATATTCAGGAGGGCATTCGGTTGTTGGCTAGTGCCTGGTTCGAGTAACAGATCAGCTTTCTGTCCCACTCATCTTGAACGATCTGTCCCTTTGGCTTCGGACGGCTATCCATTACGATGGACAGGACAGCGATTAGAAAGGGTGGGAAAAATGAAGTTCATTTTTGATCTGGACGGGACGATCTGTTTCAAGGGTCAGCCGATCTCAACAAACATTTTGGATAGCCTGCTTGCACTCGAACAAGCGGGACATACGGTAGGTTTCGCCTCTGCAAGACCGTGTCGTGACATGCTGCCTGTCCTCGATGAGCGGTTTGCCAATCATCTCCTCATTGGCGCGAACGGAGCGATGACACATCACCAAGGGAGCTTGCAGGGCTGCGTGCCGATCCCGGATCGTTTGGCACATGAAATCATCAGCATTCTCGAGGATTATCGCGCGCAGTATTTTATCGATGACTCGTGGAACTACGCACATAATTGTGTGTCTACCCATCCTTTTTTGAGCTATGTCGATCCCAATCGGACAGCCAGCCGCGTGGACGTGGATCAACTGAATGCCGTGCTGAAAATCCTGATTTTATCATGTGACCGTTATGAAGAATTGATGGCGAGAATCAAGGAACTCGACGTCACGCTGCATTATCATTCGGCAGAAGGCATTCTCGATCTTACGTATCGGGGAGTGAACAAATGGGCTGCCCTGAGTCGGTTCGATGTGGCAGGGGAGCCGTTCATCTGCTTTGGCAATGACATGAATGATTTGCCGCTGTTTGAAAAAGCACATCATTCCGTATTAATTGGCGAATATGAACCGCTGCTTGCATGGGCAAAGGAAAAAATCACTGTGGATGAACAGGTGGAGCCATCCATTATCGCAAAATTGCGAGAGCTGGGCGAGAAGTATGAGTTAGCTCTTCCGTAAACTGAAAAGGAGGCCATCAAATGATGAATCCATTATTGGTGAAGAGACATCAGGCACTGCGCGAAGCAGAGACCAAAGCTGAGTTTTTATTTGCCACCATCGAAGAGAAGGGCATCATTCGCAGCGGTGTGACGGAAAAAGATATCAACAAGGAGATTTACGAGCTGGCCTTTCAATTGTTCGGGATCAAAAAATATTGGCATAAGCGAATTGTGCGAGCGGGGAGAAACACGCTGTTTCCGTACCGAGAAAATCCACCGAACTTGACTGTCGCTCCCGAAGATATTGTCTTTCTCGATTTCGGGCCCATTTTTGAAGACTGGGAAGCCGATCTCGGGCGGACGTATGTGCTTGGAAATGATCCGGTAAAACACAAGCTGCGCGACGATATTGAAAAAGCGTGGGACGAGGGCAAGGCTTACTTTTTGTCCAAGCCTGATATAACAAGCAGCGAGCTGTTTACCTACATGTGCGAGCTTGCCAAAGTATACGGCTGGGAGTACGGTGGTCCGCACGCCGGGCATCTCATCGGTGAATTCCCGCATGAAAAAATTCAAGGGGATGATATCGTCAACTATATTCATCCTGACAATCACAAGCCAATGAGAGAGCCGGATCATAACGGACACCCGCGCGACTGGATCCTGGAGGTTCATTTTATTGATCGGGAACGAGAAATTGGGGGATTTGTGGAGAAGCTGTTGACGGTGGAGTAAGGTTTACGTTGTTCAAAGTTATTACTGGAGATTCCGTTTGTTCCTCGGAGTCTCTTTTTTGTAATTGTACGGAATTTACTTATAGTCTCATCATGTACGCGCACTCACACGAAATCCGTCAAGTGCGAAGCTAGACGGTTACACCCCACTGCAAACCGGACCCGAGATTGTTGAACTGGCGCAAAAGGCAGGAGTGCAGCGAGTCACGGTTTTATGGAATGGCGAGAAGGGACCTGTAGAGAGGGCTGTAGAATCCAGTGACCTCGAGTGGACCCTTCTCCAGCCTGTTGAGTTTATGTCCAATGCGCTTCAATGGGCAGAGTCTATTCGCATGGAAGGTATTGTCCGGGAGCCATTTGGTGACTCACCCAGCGCTATGATCCACAATTGCCGACATCGCTAGCGTAGCGGTGGCCGCATTAATCGGTGATGGTCACGCCAGGAAAACCTACACGCTGACGGGTCCAGAGGTACTGACAGTGTTCGATAAGGTTCGGATTCTTGGTGAAGCGATCGGCAGGGATATCCAGTTTTTCGAGCTTACCGAAGATCAGGCACGCGAACGTATGCGAGAGCAGGGAGCGCCAGAGGACGCCATCGATTTCGTCTTAGGATGGTATGCCAACCCTCCAAAATCTGCGTACACAGTGGTTCCGACCGTCGAGCAGGTCACTGGTCGTCCAGCACGAACCTTCGCCCAGTGGGCATCTGAACACGTGCCATATTTTAAAAAACCATAATTGAGGCGTTCCAAAGTACTGGATACGACTTAATACATCACCATATTCCCGGTCTTTTTCATATGCTTCTCCGCTTGCTTCAACAACACGACGGTCGTCGTCACCAGCACAAGCAATACAACGCCCAGAAGTGCCAGACTTGGCAACATTGTCTGCCACGATGCCCCCTCCATCAACAACTCGCGAATCAACTGAAGCGCGTAGGTCAGAGGAAAGCAAAAGGAAATGACCTTGGCCCAAACCGGAAAGGCCATCGGAGGCAGACGGACACCGGAAAAGATCAGCATCGGCTCATCCAAAACGGTGTACAGAAAGCTCGCGTCGCGTGAAAACAGAAAGAGCACACAGAGAAAGCCGCCCCAGACGATGGCCGATACCAGCAAAATGAGGAAGGCGAGTGGAGGTGCCCACCAGCCGCTCAGCTGAATGCCATCGACAAAAAACAAGGCTAACAGGATAAAGCAAAAGAACAGCCAGACCCCCTCGATCAGTGAGGAAAGCGAACGCCCATACAGAAAAGCGAGTCGGTTGACCGGGCTGATGAAGATCATTTCCATGGTTCCCGCTTGCCTCTCAAAGCTCATTTGCCATGACGACTGCACCAGACACCAATAAAAGATGTAGCCTAAATAGCCAGTCAACAAGAACAACGGCAACTGTTCGTAGCTGATGAACCGGGCTAGAGGGGAATCAGCTCCCATCCGGAACGGGGCAAACGAATAATACGCGGTAACAAAATTGATGACGGGCCAAACCAAGAGCGAGAAGTAGATCATTTTGCTGTGAAACGAATGGCGATGCTCCTTGATGATTTCCGCCAAAAGCAGGCTGCCTAGCTGTTTCATGCGCCCCTCCGATCTGCCATGTGCAGGATGACGTCTTCCAGTGATGGCTGTTGGGTGGAGAGACGCAAGACAGGGGATTGATGAGCAGCCAAGAGGGAAAGCAGCGGAGTCGTCATATCCGTTTTGCCCCGTAACGTCACTTCCCAGGTCTGATCGTCCGTTTCCGCGATTTCACGCGAGCCGCCGTAATCCAGTGCCAGCTGGCGCAAATCGTAATCGAGCGAGTCAGAGAGAGCAGGGATCACTACCTGCAAGGCTGTGTCCAGGCGAAGCGATTTAGTCAGGTGCTCTGGTGTATCATGCGCCACGAGCCGTCCTTTATCGATGATGTATACCTCGTCGCAAAGCTCTTCAACCTCATGAATGTAGTGGCTGGTCAACAGAATGGCTTTTCCATGCTGTGAAGCGAGCTCACTCACATGCTGGCGAAGCTGCCGAGCGATGGGGGCGTCCAAGCCGAGAGTCGGTTCATCAAGAAACAGGTAGCGCGGATCATTGATCAGGCCGCGGGCGATTTGCAGTCGTTGCTTCATGCCTTTGGAATAACGCTCGACAGGGGTGTCGGCGGCCTCATACAGGCCAACCTGCAAGAGCAATGAATCGATCCGATTGCGCAAGGCCTGCCCTTGCAAACCGTACAGACTGCCGAAATATTGCAGGTTTTCCCGCCCTGTCAGCCGCCAGTACAGCATGCGCTCTCCCCCTGCGATCATGTTGACCTTGGCCTTGACGAACCGATCGTCCTTTACCGCGTCATACCCGTCTACCGTGATCGTGCCGCTGGTCGGGGTGAGCAGTGTGGAGCACATCTTGATCGTGGTTGTTTTTCCTGCGCCATTAATGCCTAACAATCCAATGATCTTGCCGGGTACCATGCGAAAGGACAGATCAGCGACTGCCTCGACCTCTGTCCATTGCTGGCGAAGCCAGCCTTTTTTCTCTTTCACCCGGTATACCTTCCGTACATTTTCTGCAATCAGCATGATCGTTGTCCTCCTCGTTATCCAAAAATCGATTCCATGACGCGTTTTTCCATCCTACGAATGCCCCACACCCCGATGACGAGATAGACGAGGGACAGGGCTGCCATATGAAACAACTGTGGTGAAACAGCATGCAGCGGCGCTCCTTGAATCACGCATTGCCGAAAAGCATCCAGCGCAGGCGCGAGCGGCATGATGAGCCCGAGTGTTTGCACCCATTCAGGCAAATACGGAATCGGGAACGTCACCCCACTGACAAAGGCCATCACGGCAAACAATGTGTTTTGTGTGATGTACGTATCGCGGAACCAAAGCATGAGACTGCCCAATACAAGCGCCTGGCAAAAGAAAGCACCTGTAGACAAAATCCAAACAAGGACGGCGCTCCATACGTTTGTATGAGAGAGCGTGAGTCCGAACAGCGCCCCAATAAGCACAATCACCGAAAATTCGAACAAAGTACGCATGAGCTGTTGGGCGACATTCCCCAAAAAGTACCCCCTGCGCAAGGAAGGGGTGAGCAAAACCGCCTCCAAGGTCCCTTCCCGCAGCTCCGTAATGAGTGAGCGGCTGACATTCATCAAGGTCGAGACGGCAAACGCATAAAAAGCTCCGCCGAGGATGGCGTACGACAAGTAATCAGACGAGCCGGTGAGATGTGCGAATTTCTCGTCCAACTGCCCGGCAAATACATAGTGATAGGCGAAGAAGGCGAACAGCACCGTATACACCCCGGAAAAAATGTGGCCGATGACAAACGACCACGGATAGGCACGAATCATTACGCGGGTATTGCGGATAAAGGTAGCTTTGGCGACATGAAACACGTTATTTCCTCCGTTCTGGGGGATGTGATGAAGTAGGTGGAGCGGCAAGTCCGGGAACAGGCATATCGATGAACTCATGCAGATCGACTGCGAGCTGTTCCAGCCGTGATGCAATCGCGCGGTAAAACACATATCGTCCCCGCCGTTCACTCCAGATAAAGCCTGTATCTACCAACAGATTCAAATGCTTGTTGACGGCAGGCTCACTGATGCTGTGCAGGTCAGCCAACTGCTGCGTACAGTAAGGATGAGCCAATAATGATTTGAGAATCGCCGTCCGCGTCGGGTCACTGAACACCTTCATTTTGTTGATGAAGTCAGCGGGAA
This sequence comes from Brevibacillus sp. AG162, assembly GCF_006715575.1. Lineage (NCBI taxonomy): Bacteria > Bacillati > Bacillota > Bacilli > Caryophanales > Paenibacillaceae > Brevibacillus > Brevibacillus sp. AG162. Next base: position 86,989 of record NZ_VFNO01000012.1, on the reverse strand, counting down.
TCACCGAGGTGGCTCTGGTGCCGGGAACGTCAACGGATAAGCACACGGAGATATGGTCCTCGTAAATGCCGAGCAACAAATGCGGCGAAATAAAAGTAGAGACACGCAAATGGATACGAGCCAGCTCCGAATAGCCAAATGTGTACGTTTTTGCCTTGTGAAATTGCAAAAAGTCTTCGTGCACCTTCAAGCGCGGGTGCACCTGCGACAAAAACGGAATCGGATCAAGCTTGATCTGCTCTTGCGCCTCATGTACGGCGCGAACGAGCCATGGTTCAATCCGCCGTTCTTCTGTTTGGAAAAAAGGCAGGTAGTCGTAGCAAAACTCCAGAAAGCTTCGCTTGGTCGAGAGCGGATGGCGCAAAAGCTCCCGATGCTCTGGCTTCAGTTCATCAAAAATCTCGTCTGTACGTCCTTGCATCCAAGCGTGAAGTTGTCTGGGATGATAGACGGGACCGATCATGAGTTGGGCAAACTCGCCAGCATCCATCGCCTGTACACGCTCCAATGCAGCCTCGACAGAATGCTCAAAGCACTCCTCCCAAGGCGCCAGGAAGTCCATGGCATCGAGAAACTGATTGGACATGGAACTAAAATAGTGAAGCTTTTTCAAGAGCGGGGCAGGTAAAGCAGTGAGCAACTCCTCCGCCCAATGCAAGCGGGAGGTGTGATGCTCCGGCTTGGCAAGCACGTGGAGACTTAAGAAAAACTCATAGCCGGGTATGTATGCGACATGAAGATGCTTACGCAGCCAGTCAGGCAAATCTTGCACGGAGCATCCTCCTTTCTTGTTTAATTAACCATTTGGTGAATTTAATTTGGGAGTGGGCAAAATTGAAGAAATTATGCCGGAGGGGCATCTCGATGTCAAGAGAAAAAGAAAACAACCACGGCTAACGGGTAGCACGTGGTTGTGGAACGGTATTACGTATCAGAGAAACGAGAGCCGAGCGTCTGCACGGCTTGCTGCATTGCTGTCAAATCCGCTTCGGGAAGCGACTGCTCCTGATAGCGATATTGCTGATAGTAACGTGTGATGCGAGCGACTGCATCCAGTTGACCTGCATCTAGCAAGGACTGTTCGCACAGGCGATTGAAAAACTCTTGGGGCGTCTCATGCAGCTCGATTGGCATTCCTTGCTTCTCCATGAGGACGAGGAATTGATAGTAGGCGTACCTGGTGGGGTCATCCTCTGGGCCAATGGGCTGTTTGAACCATTTGGCAGAGACATCTTCTGCGCTTTCTTCACTGGAAGAGGGAGGAACAGCGGTCAAAACGGTATTTTGTGCAGCCGCCACTTCTTTTTCCAGCGTAATCGTCCCCTTAAAGCGCTTTTTCCATATGTACCGACCGAGGAGGAGCACGCACACGAGGATGAAGGCAACGATTAAATATGGCTGCAGAACAGAAAAGAGTGGTTCTCCGAGCTGTATCTGCTCACTGGGGTTATCTGGTTTTTGTCCTGTATTTTCCGTTAATAACTGAATCGCTGCCTGTTTTTGGTTCGCCCTCTCGTACAAACGTTCAAACCATTCCACAATGAGAATAAGCACAGGCTCAAAGAGCGTATACAGTCCAGCGCTGACAGGTCCTTTTATCCAGCTCCAGATCCAATTGATGAGACCAAGTACGATAGAACCGACAGCCAAATAACCCGTGATCAAAAGAATACGAGTGCCCAGCACCTGACTGCCGAGTAGCAAGCTAATGCGAGCGGGCAGCCTCGTAGAAAGTAATCCTTCTCGCAGCACGAACGCCCCAATCGCCACCAGAAGATAGCTGAGAGTAATGAGGACAAGCATGGAAAAAGAGGCTGCGAGCGAATAGGAACCCGGGTCAACGATGGAGGTGTAAAGGACTGCTATCACGAGCTGTATCAGGCCCGCCATCAGCGCCAGAACAAATCTGCGTTGCAGACTGTCATGTCGATAACCTTCCGATGCAGCGCTTTGTACTCTCCAAAAATAAACAGCAGCCAGTATAAGCGCGATGAGCCAGGAATCATAGAGGTAGAAGCTGCCCATTCCTATGACAAACACAAGGGGATACAGCAGCAGATGGAGCATAAAGCGACCGCCACCACTATGGTACAGCCAGCTCCCGGCCATGAGCAGGATCGCTGCGACTAGGCAAAACAATAGCAGTTGACCAAAGCCTGCTGTCATATAACCAAACAAGATCAGGACAACGCCCGTCAGCATGGCCTCCATCCAAAACGCGAGCGTCCAGCGGCCCATCAAAGAGAGTGTCATCCCATCATCACGCTCCTTTTTTTCAAGCGAGCATGCTCAAAGCGCTGGATGATGACAGGGTCAGAAGAGACATCCAGCACCGCAACTTGATGACCGCATTGAACAAGGCGCTCCGCAGAGGCTTGTACGGATTGGTCCATTCGTGGCGTCACAATGAGAATGGCTTCCTTCCCGTGTGCCCCCTCTAACCGGCGAAGAATAGGCGCCAGTGGCGTTGTCACAAAATGGTGCATTTGCGCCAGCTGGGTCATGACGTGCAAGTGGTGCGCCTTGCCGCTTCCCGTAGGCAAATGAAAATGCTCACGTCCTCGTTGCTTCACGGTGAGGTACAGCTCATATCCGACCGATTTTCTCCTGCACAGGCCAGCCAAAGCCGCAAGACACGAGATTGTCCGTTCATTGGTGGTATCGTTATACTTTTGCATCATCGGTTCATAGGAGGGCAGGATATGCCCGACGATTCTCCAGTTAGGATGGGCCGTATACTCGAACAGGCGCGTCTCCAGTGCCCCTGTTTTGGCGGTTGCCTTCCAATGGATGTGCTTGAAACGGTCGCCTGGCATGTACGACCGAACGCCACGCTGAAACGTGACATCGTCCTGTTGGCGCTGACGAGAAAGCCGATTCCCGTCCGGTTCCGTTTCAGCGAGCACGACCGGAGAAAGAGCAAGAGGCAGCGGATAAACCAGCAAGGAAAAGGAAATCGACAATGTCATAGCGGTAGGTTCCTCACCCAATAACGGCAATGTTTCGGATTGAACATCCGTCAGCCAGACTGTGCCCCGTTTGTTCGGAATGAGAATCAAGGTGCGTGTGGCACTTTGCCGCATCGGCAGATCAAACCGCAGGCGAACGCTCGTCCGATGATTGAGGATTCGCACCTCGTCTGCGCCTTCCACCGAGACATGCTCCGGCAGTGTGAAGCGAAGCCAGGTAGCAGGCAAAGGAAGCCACGAACGATTGTGCAAGCGAACGGTAATGTGCACGGGTGTCCCTGACAGGACGCGCGTTTGATCGCTGGACCATTCGAGCGAAACCCATTTGGACATGGACTTGGCCCACCAGTCTTGTGCAGCAGGCAGAAAAAAGAAAAAGCCCCCAAACAGAAAGAAAAACCAGTGGCCGGAAAAAACGGCGAAGAGCAGCAAGACAAAACCGATTACGTGAAAGGTTTGCTTGGTGATCATAGCGCTACACGCTTTCTTCGACGGGAGCGGGGACGCTGGTCAAGATTTGCTCCACGACTTCCTGCTCCGTCACATGCAGCTCTGCTTCCATGGAGAGGCGAATGCGGTGAGCGGCCAGACTTGGGAACACCACTTTCACATCATCCGGCAAGACATAAGAACGACCAGAAACGAACGCGTAAGCCTGGGCGGATCGCAACAGGGCGAGCATGGCGCGCGGACTGATGCCCACCTCAATCGAGCGATGCTGGCGAGTCGCTTCCGTCAGATCGATGACATAGTCTTCCACTGGTTGACTGACATGAACGGTCGTGACCTCGCGTTGCAGAGCCGCAATTTGTTCGACAGTGATAACCGGCTCGACGGTCTCTAATGGGGAGCCACTGCGGAATCTCCGCAAAATTTCTTTGGCATCCTCTCGCGTACCATAGCCAAGAGACAGCTTGAAAAGGAAGCGGTCCAACTGTGCTTCCGGCAGCGGATAGGTCCCTTCCGATTCGATCGGATTTTGGGTAGCAATGACCAGCATGGTCGATGGCAGTGGCAAGGTGACGCCTTCGATCGTAACCTGGCGTTCCTCCATGCATTCCAGCAAGCCAGATTGCGTCCTGGGAGTGGCCCGGTTTATTTCATCTGCGAGCAAGACATCCGCAAAAACAGGTCCCTTGCGCAGTTCGAATTCACTTGTTTTTTGATTGAATACGTGTAGACCTACGACATCAGATGGCAGTAGATCCGCAGTAAATTGCAGGCGGTTGTAAGAGCCGCCAATCGCTTGCGCCAATGTTTTGGCAAGCACGGTTTTTCCCATTCCGGGCAAGTCCTCCAGCAATACGTGACCACGTGCGAGCAAGGCCGTTACCAATAGGCGGATCTGACTTTCTTTGCCCACGATGACGCTGCTGACAGCATGCTGAAGGTTATCCAATGTCGGATGAGTCATGAAAATTCTCCTTTTCTCATTTAAAATTGACGAGTCATACCATACGGTTCCCATTATATATGGAATATCCTGTTATTTACAAATTTTCGAAATAATATGCCCGTCAGCGCGGCGATCACGATAACAGCGCCTACAGAGATGTAAAGAGGGCGAATCCCTACCTGATCGCTCAGCTGTCCACCGAGCCAAATACCGACAGGCATCGTCGCACGCACGATGAGCAGGCGGACAGACAGTACACGTCCCATTAGCTCGGAAGGAACGTGAAGCTGATACAGGCTTGTGCTATGTACTTGGAAAAAAGGAGCAAACAGACCAGCCAGTAGTTCGATGGTGATTGCGAGCCAGATATCATGGGTAAAGCCTATCGCAACAAAGCTCAAGCCGCCTAGTACCAGTGATCCCAACATGATCAGGGGCTGTCCAAGGCTGCTACGGAAGCGAGGCACGAGCAAGGAGCCGAAGAAATATCCCAACGGATAACCAGCCAAAAACAAGCCGACATGAAACGAGGTGCCTTGCAGCTCCCCGGCTACAAAAGGCAGGTTTAGTACGAGCGTGACTCCGACAGCAAATTGGACGAGAGCCGAGTACAGGCCAAGCCAGAGCAGAAGGGGCTTCTGCCAAAAAATCGCAAGACCAGCCTTAAACATGACGAACCACGGTTGCTTCTTGGTGGCGCTATCCGCTGGGGCGAGTGGACAAAGAACCAGAAAGAAACCGCTGAGCGCATAGCTGATCGCGACCAATGCGAGTACCCATTCACCGCCGATACTCGCTACGAGAATCCCACCCAAAGGAGGACCTGTAATCAAGGCAATTCGCAGGACACTATCCAAATAGGCATTGGCTTGGAGGAGCTGCTCTCTTTTGACCAGAGCAGGGAGGAGCGACTGGCTGGCTGGCACATACAGCGGTTGAACGAGACCGTTGATCAAGGCAGTGAAATACAACGGCCAGAGCGAATCTGTCCCGGAAGTAATGACCGCAAAGGACAAACAAAACGCAGCAGCTCGCATCCATTGAGAAAAAAGCATGACACGCTTCTTGTCGAATCGGTCGATGTACGGTCCGGCTACCAACTGAATAGCGAGAGACGGCAAGAAATACAAAAGCCACATCTGCCCGACCGCACCTTGAGAGCCAGTTGCCTGATAGATGATCCAGCTATTGGCGAGGGTACCGAGTGAGGCGCCGAGTTCTGAAATGAGCTGGCCGAAAAGAATCCAACGATAAGAACGCTGCTGCCAGACAGAGGCTTGTACTACGGTTTGGTTCATGAGGTGCTGCTCCTGTCCAGGAATTCATCCCACAACAGGGGGAGCTTGTCCAGCTTATGACGGCGGAGTCTGTATCGGGAGCCTGCCGTTTCAACGAGATGGGCAGACCGCAGCATGGACAAGTGATGGTGCACGGTCGATTTCGCCATGGAGAGTTGATCTGTTATCTCTTGCAGACTCAGGTCCTTTTCCGCCAGCATTTTGACCATGCGGAGCCTGTGCTCATCTCCGAGTGCTTTTAAGGCTTGCACCAGTGAAGGGGGTGGCTGATAAGGATCTACAGCATCGTGCAAATTTTCGTCGGCAACAGGGTAATAAAAAATTTTCGTCCCAACAGCATCGGCCTGTACGGTCCACGGGCGATAGATCGCTTGCGGAATCAACAGTACGCGTGTCACGGCAGGCTCAGGGAGATAGTTCGATCCTGTCGCATACTCCACCAAGGCTTCCGGGTTAAGCTTTGCTAGCTTGTTTTGCTTTTGCGACCAATCCCGTTCTAGCATGCGAACGATTTCTTCCTCATGCGGCTTGATATGAGTGGTATACCAGCCTTCCATCAATCGGAGAATATGACCTCGCAGCTCTTCTGCATCCACGGAAGTCATATGTCCGATATACGATTCAAAAAAGAGGTGCGCGCGGCACGCTTTCTGCAAAGCGGCGCAAGCGTCTTTGCTTCCTCGTGCAGCATTCCGCCGTGCATCCTGCATGTTTTCACCTAGATAAGGGAGGGCCTCGTATCGGAGCTGTTCTGTTGAGAGCTCTCTGACATACGAGAGAAAGGAATCCAGATCAGCGAAAGGGCAAAGATCGAGCAGTTGCAAAAGCGTCTTCCACGTATTGTGCTCCTTCGCATAGTCGACCTCTTGCCGTACAGAAGGGGACAGCTCGTCCAACAGTTGACGCCAGTAGGCAGGAGGGTGTTCCATCGTGTGATGCAATTGATCGTAGGTAGCGGCAGCGATTCCCAAGGAAGCTTCGAATAAAGGAGAGTACGTGACCTCCACCCGATAAGTTGTTCGTTCACTGCCAATGTTCAAAATTTTCATGTGACCATCCTTCCAAAATTTGTACATGATTATGTATTTTATAAATTCCGAATGTAAAATTCAATATTTTTCGAACGAAAATAGAAAAGGAAAAGAAGAATCACCAATCTCTATCCGAAGAGATCACGTGATTCTTCTGTCCTGTCAAAGGTATGGCTAGCCTACCGTGGATAATTTCGACGCACGCTGCAGCGCTTGCTCCAAATCAGAAATGATATCGTCGATCGACTCTGTGCCGACGGAGAGGCGAATAAGTCCCGGGGTCACTCCGGCGGCTGCCTGCTCTTCTTCCGTCATCTGCTGATGTGTTGTGCTCGCTGGATGAATGATGAGTGACTTGGAGTCCCCTACATTTGCGAGATGGGAGAACAGCTTCACTGACTCGATCAATGTTTTTCCTGCCTCAACGCCACCGCGAATTCCAAATGTCAGGATCGCGCCAGCACCTTTTGGAAAATATTTTTGTGCCAATTCATGCTGAGAGTCTGATTCCAGTCCCGGATAATTCACCCACTCTACAGCAGAGTGATTGGCGAGGAACTGGGCTACTGCCAAGGCGTTCTGGCTATGCCGCTCGATGCGCAGATGCAAGGTTTCTAATCCTTGCAGGAACAAGAACGAGTTGATCGGAGCGACGGCAGCGCCGATATCGCGCTGGAGCTGGACGCGTGCCTTGATAATATAGGCGAGTGGACCAACAGCTTCTGTATAGACGACACCATGGTAGCTTGGATCTGGTGTAGTCAAGCCAGGGAATTTCCCGTTGTTCCAGTCGAATTTTCCTGAGTCTACGATGATACCGCCAATGGCTGTTCCGTGGCCGCCGATGAATTTGGTGGTGGAGTGCACGACAATATCGGCCCCGTGCTCAAAAGGACGGCACAAAATCGGAGTCGCGAAGGTGTTGTCTACGATTAAAGGTACGCCATTTTCGTGGGCAATATCGGCGATGGCCTCAATATCGGCGACATCAATGCGCGGATTGCCGATTGTCTCGCAAAACACGGCTTTTGTCTTTTCATTGATAGAGGCACGGAAATTTTCCGGATTGGATTGATCAGCAAAATGAACCTTGATACCGAGGCGGGGAAGCGTGTGAGCGAACAGGTTGTAGGTACCGCCGTAGAGGCTGCTGGAAGCAACAATCTCGTCTCCTGCATGCGCAATATTCAAGATGGCGAATGTAATGGCAGCTTGCCCGGATGCGGTCGCGAGTGCACCAACACCACCTTCGAGCAGGGCAACACGCTTCTCAAACACATCCTGCGTCGGATTCATGATGCGTGTATAGATATTCCCAAACTCTTTTAAGCCAAACAGATTCGCTGCATGCTCTGTATCGCGGAAAACATAGGAGGTCGTCTGATAGATCGGAACAGCACGTGAGCCTGTTACAGGGTCAACCTCCTGCCCGCCGTGAACCGCAAGTGTTTCTGGCTTCCATTGTTGTTGATCGGACATGTCCATCTCTCCTTTTACTATGGAAATCGGCTAATAAAAAAACGGAGCATTCTCCTGAGAAGAAGAAGGGCTCCGATCATGCACGGGCTTTTGTTCATCTCTCAGAATCACTGGATTCTGCAGGAATTGGCACCATGCAGCTAGTTTGCTGGTTGCCGGGTTTCGTAGGGCCTGTCCCTCCACCGCTCTTGATGATAATGATTGTTGTCGTAATTGTATGAAAATAAAACCTCGCTGTCAATGTGAAATATACAGTTATCGGGGAGGATTTTGTGTATATATGGATGAAAGGTGTTCACTCATGCCATTAATTTGTAACGGTTTTGTCTCAAGCTGTTCACATCCCGTGTGGCTACTGCCGCAGCGAAATGGGAGATAATGGTAGAAAATAGGGAGCAAGAGCGCATAGGTGAAGCCAGGTGCTCTTCGCGTTAGAAAAGTAAAAAAGCGTGTGATATCATGGAGGTGGTTACAACTGATCTGATCGTACATATAGGAGGATAAATAGCGATGAGCCATGGAGTAAAAGAAATTACACCACAAGAGCTGTTGGAAAAGCTGGAAGCCAAAGAGGAACTGCAAGTCATTGATGTACGCGAAGTCGATGAGTGGAATGCAGGTCACATCAAAGAGGCAAAGCTGATCCCACTCGGCTTTTTGCCGCACCGTATCGATGAGCTGGATAAGAACATTCCGATTGTGATGGTTTGCCGCAGTGGTGCCAGAAGCAATACAGCTACAGAGTATTTGAGTGCACAAGGGTATGACGTGGCGAATATGGTTGGCGGCATGCTCGCATGGCCAGGTGAAGTGGAACAGTAAGATGGTAAAGAAACAGTGTGAATGCCTCCCGCGTGAATCAGGAGGCATCACGCATGGGACAAGCAGGGAGGAAGCAACCCATGAGTGAAGGAACACAATTGCAGCAGGAATCTGCGATGAAGAAACATTGGTTTCCTGTATTAGCTGGTATTATCATTTTGGCTATCGTCGGAGTATTTGGTTATAAGTACATGACACAAGAAAAGATCGAAGTGTTGAAGCCCATCGCAGACTTCACCTTGGACAACAGTGACGGAACAACCTATACATTTAATGAAAGTGCTGGCAAGGTAAGACTGGTGGAGTTTATGTTTACCAAGTGCCCGGATATTTGTCCGGCTACCACGTACAACATGGCCAAGCTGCAAGATCAGTTAAAAGAAAAGGGACTGTTTGGAGACAAAGTAGAGTTTATCTCCATTTCCTTTGACCCTGATAACGATACGCCGAAAGTCTTGCAGGAGTACGCAGCCAAGTTCAAGGCAGATCAGAGTGGCTGGAAGTTCCTGCGCGGGGATGCTCAGGCTGTAGAGAAAGTAACGAAGGATTTTGGTTTGATGGTCATTAAGCAGCCAGATGGTTCTTATGCCCATACGGCTCGCATGTTCCTTGTGGATGGAGATGGAAACATGCGCCGCGCGTACGGGATGGCAGCAGACATGGACATGGAAGTCATGATGAAAGAGATGGTACAGCTCGCTGACTAGCGGGTCTCCTCATAGGAGATGTTTACGACTTCTTCTGTCTGATTCACGAATTCAATATGAACGAGTAACGCCCACCTGCGATTGCTTTCTTGAAGCAAGAGCTTAAACGTCTCTTCCGATGTGGTGGGCGTTTTTTGTTTTCGTCCGACATGCAGGTAGTCCACAATTTGAGCGTTTGGATATCGTTTCATCGTTTCCTGTATCGCGAGCCTGCCCCATTTTGCATAGGGAGGCTGGGCATAGGTAGGGAACGGCTGAAAGATGAGCAGGAAAAGTACAGTGGAGAGAAGGGGCATCATGTACCGATAGCGAAATAGGCGACGAGCGGTTTGCACTTGCTTATCCCTCTCCTTTTCGAAATGGTTTGCCATGTATTTTGAAGACTTTTCGGAATATCATTCGTAGAAAATAATGACAATGAAGTGCGGGAGGTATTCGATGCATTACTTGCTCATTCCGTTATTTGGCGTTCCTGTTTTGGTGGGGGTTCTTGCGGCGATTTTCCAAAAGCCTCCTTTCTGGAAAAAATGGGGGCTCACGATTGCTTCTGCCGTATTGATTTATGGAGGCTGCTTCGCTGCGAATGTCTATTGGCAAGTGAAGTATGGCATTCCGGTGTTGCCTACGGAGTCCGACTTGGAAGTCTTTTTGTACTTTTGTATCTTTTTGGTATTTGTTTGTATCCTCCTGTATATCGGCTTTTTGATTACGATGAGAAAACAGTTTTGGAAGATGAACCTTGTGTTTCTATGCACGGCCTTTGGGTTGTTTTGCTTTTTTGCTGCGGCCTTTTTAGGAATGGGGCCCTTTTTGAAGAAAGCGGAGTATGTCAACGTTGTACAAAAAGCAAAAGAGAAGTGGCAAGCGGCGGAGATGAACAATGAGAAGCCTATTGATCTCGCCATCGTGTACAGCAGACAAGACTGTACCAAAAATTGTGCCGGGTATCCCTATACAAGTCTGATCCTAGTACGCAATCAATCGGATCAGCCGTTGGAGATCGATTTGAAGCTGCGATTGAAAAACAAAGGCGGCACCGTATTAAAAGAAGTCGAGGCCGTACCACTAAAGCTCTCTTCAGGAGAAATTACGGAGGTATGGACGGGCGATTCGTATGCAAAGCACGACTTCTGGGCGAGAGCGAGTGTCGTGACCGATGAACGAGTTGCCGATTTGGAGTATCAGTATTCGATTATTGACCGAAGATGAATGTGTGGAATAGACAAGACTGTGTGAAACGAACGTCTTACGTTGTGATATAATAAGAATGGCATGCTTGGTTCGGGTTCCCATAATCATGCACGACGATGTTAGGAGGAAAGAGATTGAGCGACGTTAAGATTTTCGCGATGGGCGGCCTCGGCGAGATCGGAAAAAATATGTACTGCGTCGAGTATGAGGACGAAATCATCATCATTGACTGCGGGGTGAAATTCCCCGAGAATGAAATGTTCGGTATTGATCTGGTTATCCCGGATGTTTCCTATTTAGTGGACAACCAGCACAAGATCAAAGCACTTTTGTTAACGCACGGACATGAGGATCACATTGGTGCGATTCCTTATATTTTACGGCAAATCAAGGTGCCGATTTACGGTGGTCGTCTGACCCTGGGCTTGGTCAAGGCGAAGCTGGAAGAGCACCGGTTGCTAAATGAAGTGAAGCTGATTCCGATTTCGGAAGATACGGAAATTCCTTTTGCGAAGCTGAAGGCGACATTCTTCCGGACGAACCACAGTATTCCTGATTCCTTGGGAATTGTGCTCCATACACCAGAGGGAATGGTCATTCACACGGGTGACTTCAAGTTTGACATGACACCAGTCGGACAAACAACGGAGTACGGAAAAATTGCACGCATTGGTGCGAGCGGGGACGTTTTGGCGCTTTTGTCTGATAGTACGAACAGTGAGCGTCCTGGTTTTACGATGTCAGAGAGATCGGTAGGGGAAGGGATTCTCGATGTGGTACGCAAAGCGCGTGGACGCATCATTCTGGCTACCTTCGCTTCCAACGTACATCGCCTGCAACAGGTGGTAGATGCTGCAGAGCAGTGCAATCGCAAAGTGGCGGTAATTGGCCGCAGTATGGAAAAGGTTTTCTTGATTGGACAAGAGCTGGGCTATATCCAGATGCCAGAGGGCATGCTGATTGATATTAAGCACATCGACAACTACGCAGACAACCAAGTGCTGATTATTTGCACGGGCAGTCAAGGTGAGCCGATGGCAGCGTTGACCCGGATTGCATCCGGTTCCCATCGAACCGTTTCCATTTATCCGGAAGATACGGTAATCATTTCTGCATCTCCGATTCCAGGAAATACGATCAACGTAAGCCGCACGATAGACAAGCTGTACCGTGCAGGTGCCAACGTAGTATTGAGTCACGAATTTGATATTCACGCGTCGGGTCATGGCAGCAGCGAAGAGTTGAAGCTCATGCTCAACTTCATTCGTCCGAAATATTTCATCCCGATCCACGGGGAATACCGGATGCTCAAGACTCATTCCAAGTTGGCCCAACAGGTTGGGATCGAGGAGAGCAACATCTTTATTATGGACAACGGCGAAGTGCTGAATTGCAACCGCGAAAAAGCGTGGCTCAGCAAGGTACAAGCAGGGATTGTCCTTATTGATGGCAGTGGTATCGGCGACGTCGGCAATATCGTCCTGCGCGACCGCAAGCATTTGGCTGAGGATGGCTTGATGGTCGTGGTTGTCAGTCTCGATATGAAGAACTTCAAAATTTTGACGGGCCCAGATATCGTGAGCCGCGGCTTCGTATACGTACGCGGTTCAGAATCCTTGATTCAGGAAGCAACACAGCTCGTTCGTGGGCGTCTGCAGGAAGCATTGGATAAGAAAATCAAGGAATGGTCTGAGCTGAAGTCACAGATTAATGAAGTGATTAAGCCGTTTATTTACGAAAAAACAGGCCGTAACCCAATGATTCTTACCATTTTGATGGAAGTGTAGCTCCTGCTTTCTCGGGTAGGCGAAGTCGGGGTATAATAATAAGTAAGTTGAACACGTGATACAAAGGAGAGGTTGCCCAATGATGTCTTATGAAGCATATATGAGCCAAGTAATTCAACCGATGCGCGATGAGTTGACTCGCAACGGTTTTCAAGAGCTTCGCACTGCGGAAGAAGTAGAGCAAGCACTGCCGAATGCAAAAGGCCTGACACTTGTTGTTGTGAACTCGGTTTGTGGCTGCGCAGCAGGACTCGCTCGTCCAGCAGTTGTACATTCCTTGAATCACGCTACAAAGCCGGATAACATCTTCACTGTATTCGCAGGTCAAGACAAGGAAGCGACTGCAAAAGCTCGTGAGTATTTCGAAGGCTATGCACCGTCTTCCCCATCCTTTGCGATCATGAAAGACGGCGAAATCAAGACGATGATCGAGCGTCATCAGATCGAAAACAATGATCTGGCAACAATCGCAGGCTTGTTGACCAACGCTTACGACACTTACAAATAAGGAAGTACGAAACATCACGAGGCGCCCGGCAACGGGCGTCTTTTTTACAGACTTTCCGCTAAAACGCGGTCGCTCCTTCTTGAAGTTTAAAAGTGGCTGTAGTGGGGAGAAGAATATTTCCAGACTAGGCTCCAGGCTCTGTCCCACAGGGAAGCCTGTACTGTCCACTCCGAAGGGATTCGCGGGGAAACGCAAAAGTGGTAGCCGCTACGTAGCATGGACACGTTGCGTTTCTTTTGCCCGCGAATCCCTCCTCCGCTCGGTAGGACTCCACAAGTCGCTACGTCTGGAAATATTCTTCTCTATCGTGACAGATGTGATTCTTCAATCTTTTGAGACTTTAAAAACCCGTCTAACACTAGAAGCTCGTAGAGGAAACAGGAGAAATAAGCGAAGATCTTAGGGACACCGACCGAGACGGAATGCAAAAAGCGAAACATGCTCTTAAGCGTCCACCTCTGAAATACATCCTGAATGGACTACTTTGGACGCGGTTTCGCTTTTTGCATGGAGTCGTGCAGTTCCATCCCGCAGGGGGTGGCCCTAGAAGCTGAGCGTTTTCTCCTGTTTCCTCCCTACCACTACAGCAACTTTAGCCTTTTGTTATGTGGCTGCGGTGGAGAGAAGAATATTCCATTCTAGGCTCCAGGCTCCGTCCGGCAAGGAAGCTTGTACTGTCCGCTCCGAAGTGATTAGCGGGGAAACACATAAGTGGTAGCCGCTTCGTCGTATGGGCACGTTGCGTTTCTATTTCCCGCTACTCACTTCTCCGCTCGGTGGGACTACACAAGTCGCTACGTCTGGAAATATTCTTCTCTTGCGTTACTGATGACATCCTTACATTCTTTCAAGGCTTTACAGAAAGCTCGTAGAGGAAATATGAGAAAACAGCGAAGATCTTAGGGACACCGACTGAGACGCAATACAAAAAGCGAAACACGCCTTTAAGCGTCCACCTCTGAAATGCATCCTGAAGAGACCACTTTGGCTTGATTAGCAAGGAAACGCAAAAAGAGTACCAAACTCCAATTTATTGGGATTGATTCCCTTTTGTTATTATACTAAAATGTTTAATAAGTATAATAACAGAGGGGGAGAGCGAATGAGCAAGCTGGTAGTAATTACAGGCGTGACACGTGGTTTGGGCAGGGCAATGGTGGATCGTTTTCACGAAGCAGGCTGGACGGTTGCAGGCTGCGGGCGTTCGGAGAAAGAGGTCCAAGGGCTGCGTCAGCAATTCGGGGACCAGCATCATTTTTCTGTTGTCGATGTTTCGGTAATGGAGCAGGTGGAAAAATGGGCTGAGGAAGTCAAAGCCGAGGTGGGAGTTCCCGATCTGTTGATTAACAATGCCTCCATTATTAACCGGAACAGTCCAGTCATTGGGCTTGCAGCAAGTGAGTTTTCGAGAGTGATGGACATCAATGTGAATGGTGTTTTCTATGTAATTCGCTCCTTTTTACCGTTTATGGTTCAACGCGCAAATGGTGGAGTCGTCGTAAATATCAGCTCGTACTGGGGAAGACACGGGGAAGCGTTTTTATCGCCGTACTGCGCTTCGAAGTTCGCCATCGAAGGATTGACGCAATCATTGGCAGCAGAATTACCTGAGGGAATGGCAGCAGTGGCGCTTGATCCGGGAGGCAGTATCGATACATCCATGCTCCGTTTATGCTCACCAGAAGATGTGGACACGGCACCGAATCCAGTAGAGTGGAGCCGTGTGGCGGTACCGTACATCATCGGACTAGGTCCGCAAGACAACGGAAAATCGCTCACCTGCCCACCTGTGAGAAACAACTGAATGTCGTTGCCATTGTTTCACCATACTGCCGAGAATGCCCTCGGCAGCTTTTTTGGTATAAAAAAATCTCCCGTGGATGGGAGACTTTATTTATGGAGATTCATTCAATTTTGGCTTTCCAGCTTGTATTAATACTTTATTTTTCCCTAATAACATAGCCAGTATTAAGATGAACAGCCCCGTTGCAACCAGAAGCCACTCAATTTTAACAACATCGGCGATCGGTCCAAAAATAAGCATACCCATTGGCATCATCGACGTGGAAATCATGCCGAACACACCAAATATTCTTCCCATATAGTTTTCATCCACTTTCTCTTGAACCAAAACCATTGTCGGGGTATTGAAAATGGGCATGGCAACGCCAAATAGAGCCATGAAGACTAGATAAATCCAAAAGTTCGGAATGATTCCAAGGGCTAATGTGCAGGCCCCCATGATTAAGCTCGCGAATGTCATGGTGTGCACTCTGTTTGTAAAGCCTCCCCAAGAGGCAATAATTCCTCCGCCAGCCATCATCCCGACTGAAAAAGCAATTTCGATGGCCGTTAACCGCCAAACCTCGTCGCCGAAGCTGCGTGTAACTTGCAGAGGGGTCAAAAATGCAGCGGGCGCCATCAAGATAAAGAAGAAGGCGAAGAATAGAAAGAATTTCTTCAGAAAATCATTGTTTTTAATGTAAACTAATCCTTCTTTAAAATCGCTGAAGTAGCTTGTTTTTTGTATTTCGGAAGCCTTCTCGTGTAAAGGAATCTTGAGGAATACGAGCAACGTACCAATGGCAAGCAATGCGGTAATAACATCAATAAAGAAAATCATTTCAATGGTAGACATGGTAAGTAATGCAGCACTCACCATCGGGGATACAAACATAATAACAGCGTGCAAGCTTCCGTTTATGCCATTGATTCTCGTCAGTTGGTCGCTTGGTACAATTTGCGGCAAAATAGCTCCGACAGCCGGGGTTTGAATACCGGCTCCGACTGCACGAATAGCAGCCATGAGAAAGAGCAGCCAAGTCGCATTGTATCCCATTAAAAAGACGATCGCGAGTATAAGCGTTGCAAAGGCAATCATTGCATCCGCATAAATGATCAACAGTTTGCGATTGTAGCGGTCTGCCCAAACTCCCGAAACGGGAGATAAAAGAAAAGTAGGGATGAAGCCGCAAATGATATACAACGTCATCATGATGCCGGATTGCGTATTCAGCGTTATATACCACATCATCGCATATTGAACTAAAGATGATCCAAAAAGTGAAATCGCCTGACTGCTTAGAAAGAGAATAATGTTCTTTTTCCAATGTGGATTTGGCGCTACATGATCATTGGCTTCCATCAAATATGTTTACCCTCTCTTTCTCTCGTTATGGTAAGATGCCGTCTCCCATCCTCTCTGTACGAAAGACATTCCTATATTAGCATATGAGTGTCTACAGTGATTTCTTCTCGATTGCTATTTAGGCTACCCGACTGCCGCAAATAACTCTCAGGTAATACAAACCTCCACTTTTTCGTTCCATTATTTCACTTACAAAAAATTTATCAAAAAAAGTTGCGATCTTTTTCCACCATTTTCCGTCGTATTACAGTGTACAAGCAAAAAGGCGATAGCTGCGCAGCGTGCCTTTTTGAACCTGTAGCCCTTGATACAGGTTTTGATATGGGGAGGAAGACAGATGCAGGACGACAGGCTGATCATTGAGGAGGTCCTCCAGGGGAACAAAGAGGCATATTCTCAGATCATACAAAAATATAACAAAAGGGTCAGATTGCTCATTCGCAAGATGATCGAGCAGCCGCATCTTGAGCAGGACATCGCTCAGGAGATCTTTATCAAGGTGTATTACCATTTGGGTGACTACAGCAAAAGCTACGAATTTGGTGCCTGGCTCTACAGGATCGCTACCAATTATTGTTTCGATGAATTGCGTAACAGGAAAAGATCGATTGCGGTTACAGAAGCAGAGATTGAAGTGGCTACCAGCCAAACACCTGAAATGGAGTACCTTGCTAAGGAGCAGAGAGCCTTTTTGCAAAATCGGATGATGACCCTGGAATCCAAATACCGCGTCGTCCTGGAACTGCGTTACCTCCAATTTTTGAGCTATGAAGAAATTAGCGAGGAGCTGGATGTTCCCATCAGTACGGTGCGAACACGTCTTTCCAGAGGAAGGGCCAAGCTCAAAAATGCCATTGCGAATTCGGGTAAAGGAGGGGACCTCTACCTATGACATGCTTGGATACATTCATGCTGAACGCGTATTTGGAAGACAAGCTTCCTTTTCGAGTGAAACAAGACGTACAACGGCATCTGGATACATGCAGCGTGTGCCAGTTGAAGTTTGAGCAATATTTGGATGAGCTGGATCCATTCGATGATGTGGCGGAAGATGTTTGGCAGACGGAGGCAACCGTTCAAAATGTCATGGACAAGCTCCCCGCTTACCCGATGAACGTACTCAAACCCGTTCAAAAACAACCCGTTCAAATAAATTGGAAAAAGCGGAGTGTGGATATAGTGAAGAAAACAACGATTGCAGTTGCAGGATTGGCTATGGTGGTTACATTCGGAACAGCAGTTTCTCCTACGTTTGCGAACTATATGAATGGAATTTATGCCTCGATCAATCCGAGTGAGATAACGGTAACAAAAGGGCCTTACAATGCGAAACAAGTAGTCGACCTGTTTGATAAAAAGCAGACAGACATTGGCGTGAAGAAAGCGGCAGAAAACGGCTTTGTACAGCCGCTTGACTTGAAGGTGACAGACCAAGGGCTGACCATGGAAATCAATGCGGTTGTAGCCGATCCGTTGCGAATCATGATTCTGGGCTCGGTGAAGGACTCGTCAGACAAAAAGATTCCTTCGTTCTGGAAGGATCAGTTCTCGGTCATTACAGGCGACAATGTGAATGAATTCAGGGAAGTTCGACTAAAGGATAAAAATGGAAAAGTAATCACGAGAATAGATGATAAATCGCAGGAATTGCTGCGCTGGCTGCCGCTGCCGAATGGTGAAAACTTCGCCTACGGCTACGGAAGCGATATGGACGCATTCTTTAATGAAGCGAATCCAATGCCGGACGAATTGATTTTGGAACTGCGGGTGAAGCGCCTGACAGATACGAAAGGCACATGGAATTTCGATATCCCAATTGATATGCGCCCAGCAAAAGCAGCCATGAAAACAGCAGCGGTGAATAAGCAGTTAGAAACCCCGACCGGGACGACAGTGGAGTTAAAGGAAGCGCGCTTCGCTCCCACTGGTACGGAGCTAGAGTTCACGACCAGCAAGCCGGATAGAAAACTACAGGGCATTCGTTACGAGCTCCTGGATGAAACGGGTACCGTAGTGGGCAAATGGGATGACATGATGCACGACGATGATAGGGATGACAATCTCGTTATCATAAGCGAGAGTTATGGCGCGGGGAGTTACTCGCACATGGACTATACAAGAACGGAACCATTGACGAGTTGGGTTCATACGTACATGCCAATAGACCCGGCCAAGAACCTGACACTGAAGCTTGATGCAGTCTATACAGCAGAAAAGTCAACACTCCAGGCAAAGCTGCCATTGGCTGAACTGAAAAAGAAACCGATCACTGTAAAAAGTGACGGAAATGAGTTTACTTTTAAATCCGTGAAGAAGGAAATGGAAAATGATAGATCGGTTTACACAATTGAGGTAGAGGGCAAGTTTGCCAAAGATATCGTCGGAGTTCCATACGATTGGAAGGTGTCCGATGATAAGGGAAATGATGAAGGGGGCAATTTCTTATTCGACCAGACAGTCAATAAGGACGGCACATTGAACATCACAGGCCAACTGAAGGTTTGGAGTGAAAATGCAGATGTGAAGGAACTGACGGTTGGTTTCAACGCGATGTACAAAGAGCATAAGGCAGATTGGGAAGTATCCATTAAGGAAGAAAAGAAATAGTTTAACAAAAAGCCGCTCGGTCCTGTAAAAGGATCTGGCGGCTTCTTTGCAGTGAAATTAGTATTTGGCAACCTCAGTTCGTTTTTCCCGATGAAAATAAGCATGCAACAAACAGAGCAGGACCGAACCCGCTGAGACAAGCGTTGCCAAGAACAGAGTTGGATGAATTCCACCATGGTCATACATGAACCCCATAGCCAAAGGCCCCAGCAGTCTCCCACCGGTTGTAATCGCCCCAACGACCCCCAAATAAAATGGTGCATTCTCTCCGGTTTTTTCCGATATAAAAGTAGGGATAGTGGGTGAGATGAGCATTTCTCCAAATGTAGTGATAACCATTCCGACAACAAATGCGTAATAACTACCGTGGTAGACAAGCATACACCCAAAACCGACAGCATACGCGATGGCACTGACGACGAGCTGTGCAGACAGGCTCTGATTCAACAGCCGCTTGATCCAAGACGTGATGGGCTGCCCGGCAAAAATGATAATCCCGTTGATGGTCCACAGCCAGCTATACGAAGACAGAGGCATACCTTGTTCGGTAATATAAGGAGCGACGCCTGTATTCCATACCGTATTGGAAAAGAAAATGAATGCTGCGCCCAATGCCATAAACAAGTACAATTGGTAGCGGAATAGCAGGGTAAAGTTATTTTTCACGCGATGCTTTTGCTGTTCTTCCAGGTTCTCTCCGACCAGCTCCTGATGGGATATGTTCTTCATAAAAAGGAAGAAGAACAAGGCAAACAATAAGGTGCTCGTGCTGTTGAACCAAAATGTAAGCTGGAAGGATAAGGTGGCAATGACGCCAGCCAATGCAGTTCCGATTGCCATCCCCAAATTATTGCCGACGTAGACGATGTTAAACAATTCTCGGCGCTGTTCTTTCCAGCGAAAACCGATAAATGCCTGAATGGCCGGGAATGACAGGTTGAACGTAAAGCCAAGCCCCATCATGAGAATCAGGTAGACAGGCCAGCTCTGAACGAAAGGAATGGAGAATTGAATAAGTCCTTGAATAATCAATGCGCCGACAATAAGTCGCTTGGCACCTAGTCGATGAAACAACGATCCACCGATGAATTGGCCGAAGATTCCCGCCAGAGATTGGATCATCAGGACGAATCCGGCTTCCGTCATCGAGCGTTGCAAAATGGTATGTACGTATAAGGTAGTAAGTGGCCACATAAAAGCGCTCCCGGAGGAGTTAATAAAGCTGGCGATGAGGAAGAAAATGGCCTCACGTGGATAGCGATTGAGGAAAGCTGACGGTGATATCACGCGAATGCACCCCTTACCATTAAGGATAAGAATAGTATAGCTAATATTCTAAACTTTGTAAATTTAAATGTTTATAATGTCGTAGGTACCCAAATAAAGGCTGCTCCACTTTCCGCAAATTCGAGTATACTAATCAAAGTGGAGAGATGACATCAACTGAGGATAGAGAGAATAAAGGTGGACTTTATGAAAATATGGAAACGAGTGTTGCTTCTTTTGCTTGTTGTGATGGCTGCGACAGCAGGATATTACGGATACTCTTTTTATCAATTTACTCAAAATATTCAAGAGCCCAATATCGCACCGCCTAGTGGTGGAAATTCCACCAAAGCTGCAGAAATACCAGAGTGGGACGGCAAGGAACGAGTCAATATCCTGCTGATGGGGGTAGACCGCAGAGGAATGAAAAATAACGGGCTTCCTCGTTCTGACTCCATGATGCTGGTCAGCATCGATCCTGCGGGGAAACGTTATGACATGTTTTCAATCCTGCGTGATACGTATGTAGATATTCCCGGTAGAGGCAGCTCGCGGATCAACTCAGCGATTGTAGAAGGTGGACCTGAGCTGGCAATGGAAACGGTTAGTCAGTTCACTGGACTTCCAGTAGATCGTTACGTGATTACTGACTTTGAAGGCTTCAAGGCTCTGATTGATGCAGTAGGTGGAGTCGAGATCGATGTAGAAAAAAACATGTATTATCATGACCCGACAGACAAAGGCGCCTACGATATTAATCTGAAAAAAGGTCTGCAAAAGCTGGATGGAGACAAAGCCTTGCAATATGTTCGTTTCCGCCATGATGCGACCTCCGATTATACTCGGACGGAGCGTCAGCGCAAATTAATGACGGCAGTCGTGGATCAGATGAAGAATGGTACGACGCTGATGCAGCTTCCTACCATTTTGAAGGAAGTAACACCGTATGTTCAAACCAATATTAGCTCGGTGGACATGCTGAAGCTGTCTGCACTCGGGTTAAAATTAAACACGCTACAGCCAGGCAACTATCAATTGCCGCCAATGGGGATGTTCCGTGAATCAAACCGGGCAGGCTCTGTTTTGATTCCTGATGTCGATCGGGTTCAGTTGTTTATCCAGGAGAAAACCAAACCTGCTATACCGGAAGCAGAACGGACAATAGAGGGCAATACAGACAGCACGCGAAATTAGGCGTGCTGTTTTTTTGTGGAAAAAATCATGGGGAAAGGCAAGTTTTTACATGTTTCAGGGAAGACTAACCATGGTTTTCTAGAAATGGGGTGATGGTATGGATCGGGAGGGTAATCGTAGGTGGTTTACTCATACGGCAGATTTGGTTATCGAGCATGTTGATCGGCCAGATGGACGCGTACAAATATATTTTTTATCCAGCATGGCTGACTCCAAAGTAGTTTACAACGAACTAATGCCCAAACTCCGTCTTCTTTGTCTGGATGAGGCAGGAATTGAACATGTCGAGCAACAGCTTGGAACAGCTGGAGGGAACCGTATCTTTCGGGAAACAGATGCGATCTCCAGAATATTGAGCGGGGACATCTACATCCACGTGGAAGGGGCTAATTACGGTGTTACAGTCCCTAGCGAGGATACGGTTGGAAGGAGTGTGCAGTCTGCTGAAATTGAAACAGTGGTGTTGGGGCCTCAGCTCGCCTTTGTGGAAGATATTCAGGTCAACCTCTGCATTCTTCGCAAGTATTTGCCAAGCTCATTACTGTTCCATGAACGACTCTCAGTTGGCGAGTTGATTCCGACAGAGGTTTCCATTCTTTATTTGGACGGAATAGCAGACCCGGAAAATGTAAATACAATAAGGCAGCGTCTTCAGGATATCCGAGCGGAGAGCGATATGGATGCGGGCATATTGGCTCAATATCTGGCAGATAACGAGATGTCGATATTTCCAACAATTCAATTGACGGAACGACCGGACCGTGCAGTGCAAGGATTGCGTCATGGCCAGATTGTGGTGATTGCGCAGGGCAGTCCGTTTGTAATCTTGGGACCAACCACCTTTTTGCGGTTTTTCCAGTCACCTGATGACTACTATTTGAGATGGAACCTGGCCAGTTTTAATCGTGTGATGCGAATCATTGCCATGTTTATTTCTCTTCTATTGACGCCCATCTATGTGGCCACACTTACGTTCCATTATGAAATGATTCCGGCTGATTTACTGCTTTCGCTCGCTCAGTCAAGATCGCGCGTACCTTTTCCCCCTCTCTGGGAAGCGATCTTCATGGAGCTCATCATTGAACTGTTGCGGGAAGCAGGAGCGAGATTGCCCACGAAAGTGGGGCAGACGATCGGTATCGTTGGCGGTATCGTGATCGGACAGGCAACCGTGCAGGCGGGGTTTACCAGCAATATCTTGATTATTATCGTGGCGTTAGGAGCCCTTTCTTCCTTTATTGCACCCAGCTATATGATCAGTTCCACCATCAGGGTCATCCGTTTTCCGATGATACTCCTCTCTGGCCTTTTGGGGGCAGTTGGTATCGTGGCAGGCTTCAGCTTTCTTGCAAGTCATTTATTGCGCCAGAAGAGTTTGGGCCGCCCTTATATGTATCCGGTTTTTCCCGTGCGCTTTTCGGATTGGAAAAATAGCTTGATACGCGCACCTTTGTCCTTACTACCGAGACGACTTATGTTTTTTACTCCAAAACAGAAGATGCGGTTCGACCCTGAGAGGGGGAGGCAAAAAGAGGACATCGATTAACGAGAGAGAGGGAGTTTATGAAGGTCAATGATGAGGTCAAAGCTGGTAACACCATTTCGTCTCTTCACACGGGTTTTATTGTGCTATCCACGCAAGTCGGGGTTGGGATCCTGGGATTCCAGCGAGTTGTAGCCAAAGAAGCTGGACATGATGCGTGGATATCCGTCTTGATGGCAGGCATTGTGACGCATGTAACCATCTGGGTCATCTTAAAGACTTTGAAGAGATATCCGTCCGCCGACCTTTACGGAATTCATCAGGAGGTTTACGGGAAACACCTAGGGGCATTTTTGAGCCTGTTTTATATCTTGTATTTTTTCTTGTCGGCAACGATTATTCTGCGCGGTTATGTCGAGGTTGTGCAGACTTGGGTTTTTCCCAAATTGGCTACATGGGTGTTGACCGCCATTATCCTCTTTCTTGCCTGGTACACGATTCTTGGGGGAATTCGGATTATTGCCGGGTATATTTTTTTCTCTGTATCTGTTGCGATCTGGTTGGTTGGTGATTTGTTCTTTCCCTTGCGCTTTGCTGAATGGGATTATTTACGTCCGGTATTGGAAGCGAATATAGGGCAACTGCTAAAAGGGATGATAGGCATGTCATTGTCAACGATTGGATTTGAAGTACTGTATGCCGTCTATCCCTTTGTGCAGGATAAAGAGCGCTTAAATCGGGGGGCGCAGTTTGGCGCGCTGACAACCAACTTGATCTACTTGTTTGTGATGATTGTTTCCTTGGTGTTTTTCAGTCAGGGGCAATTGATGAGAACCATATGGCCAACTTTGAATTTGAAAAAAATGGTGTACTTCCCAATTCTGGAGCGGTTTGAGCTGGTTGCCATCTCCATCTGGATGATCATTATCCTTCCGAATGTCATTATGTACATCTGGTCTGGAGTACGAGGATTGAAACGGATTTTTGGCTGGAATATGAGAAATATCTTGTATAGTATATTGCCGATCATATTCATATCTTCGCTGTTCATTGTCACTAGAGAGGAAATGAACACAATGAACGATATTTACGGCCAGATTGGGATGTATCTGGCTTATGCGTATCCTTATGTTCTTTACCTGTTGGTAGCTTGGAGGCAGGGGACAGGTGGAGTCAAGGAGGAATCTGCTGATGTATCGGTGCCAAAATAAGGGATGGTTGATCGAGAAGAGAGGGTTTACCCTTTTGCTTGTGCTCCTTTTTTCAGTTGCGGGGTGCTCTAATCAACAAATTTTTGATGAAACAGGTCTCGTAACCCTGGTTGGATACGACCTGACAAAAGATAGAAATATTCGGGCAACCATTGTAATGCCCTCCATTAATCCCGAGGCAAAAGAAAAAATGCAGATAATGTCTGATGTTGGAGAGACGAGCAAGGGCATAAGGGATAAGACAAACTTGCAGTCGGACAAACGTGTCTTGGCAGGCCAGTTGCGGGTAGCGCTCTATGGAAAGGATATGGCCAAGGCAGGAATCGGAAGCCTAATCGATACGCTGTACCGCGATCCATCGCTCTCAAGCAGAATCTTCCTTTGTGTGTACGAGGGGGAGACATATGAATTACTGACATATCCCTATAAATCACAGGGCAATATTGGAACGTACATGTATCGGATGATCGATCAAAATATCAAAGGTGAGAAAATCCCATCCTCAACGATTCATGAATTTATTCGAGCCTATTATGACGAGGGAATCGATTCGCAAATGCCCTATGTATCACGCAAAGGAGACGAAATTGTTATCAAAGGCGTGGCGTTGTTTAAAGGAGATAAATATATTGATTCGATTTCTCCCAGCGAAGCATTTATCTTAAAGCTGATTCGGGGCAAGTACAAGACGGGCAGCTATGAGATATCAGTCCCTGCTAAAACTTTTAATATGACTCCAAACAGCCCAGCGGGAGAAAAAGAAGAGGTGCAATTAGTCTTTGATACGATCAACAGCGAGTCAAAAGTCCAATTGGAACAGGTTGATCCACCAAAATTCAAAGTGAATATCCATCTAAAAGCCCGCATTTTGGAGCTGACCGTTCCGATTAAGCTGGATAATCCGAGGTTGATGAGGAAGATGGAGGAGGCCCTGGAGAAGGAATTAGTAAGACAAGCAAGGATAGTCATGAAAAAGCTCCAAGATTTGGAGGTCGACCCGACTGGCTTTGGCATTGTCTATAAGGCAAACGTGAGGGGAAAAGAGAAAATGGCTATGGATGAATGGAGAGAGAAGTACAAAAAGGCGAAGTTTGAATTTCAAGTAAAGGCGACAGTTACCCGTAATGGTGTAATGGACTAAGTGTGATACAAAAAAACTTTTCCTACTATTACTATTGACGTGATATTTTCAAAAAGGATATAATCCGTTTTGTATCATCATGAAAGAGAAAAAACGAACATAATATACGTAGATATCTTTCTTATCAAGAGAGGCGGAGGGACAGGCCCTATGAAGCCCGGCAGCCGGTTCATTTTCGAATGAACGTCGCGGTGCCAATTCCTACAGGATTGTTTGGATCTTGTGTAGATGAGAAGGGTGGATGCGAACGTATACATTGCGTTGCAGCCCCTTTTTCGTTTATGAAAAAGGGGTTTTCATATTTTATCAAGATTGTGGTCGGGAGGTGGATGCGTTGATCCAACTGCGTCATTTGCATAAAAGCTATCAAGTACAAGGTAAAACCATCCCAGCGTTAACGGGGATCGACCTTTCCATAGAGCAAGGTGAAATATACGGGATTATCGGACACTCTGGTGCAGGGAAAAGTACATTGATCCGGTGCATCAATTTGCTAGAGCGCCCAACTTCAGGGGAAGTTATTGTAGACGGCGTCGATTTAACAAAGCTGGATGAAGGCAAGCTGCAAGAAAAGCGCCGCGCAATCGGCATGATTTTTCAGCACTTCAACTTGCTGTCTTCTTCGACAGTCGGCGAAAATGTCGCGTTCCCGCTCAAGCTGGCAAAGCGTCCGAAGGCAGAAATTGATAAGAAAGTAAACGAGCTGCTGAAGCTGGTTGGGTTAGAGGCACATAAGGACAAATATCCGTCTCAGCTGTCTGGCGGACAGAAGCAGCGTGTCGGGATCGCCCGTGCGCTCGCGAATGATCCAAAAGTGCTGCTCTGTGACGAAGCTACCTCGGCTCTCGATCCGCAGACAACGAATTCCATTCTCGCACTCCTCTTGGATATCAACCGCAAGCTGGGCTTGACCATTGTGTTGATTACCCACGAGATGCACGTCATTCGCTCTATTTGTGATCGTGTCGGCGTGATTGATGGAGGAAAGATCGTCGAGTCGGGTAACGTACTGGATGTATTCCTTCGTCCGAAGCATCCAACGACACAGGAATTCGTGGAGCAAGTAGCGGATTCTACAGAGCTGCGCGAAGCAGTCGAGCACGAAAAGGCTTCGGGGAACCGCACGATTGCTCGTGTCACCTTCCTCGGAGAAAAAACGTACCAGCCGATCCTGTTCCAAACGATGCAAGAGACAGGTACGGTGTTCAGTATTTTGCAGGGAACGATCTCCCGTATGAAAGATACGCCGTATGGTCAGTTGGTGATCGAGCTGGAAGGCGATGTCGCACAGAATCAAAAGACCATTGAGACGCTGCGCCAACGTGGCTTGGAAGTAGAGGTGATATAAATGGACTGGACATTCGAAAATGTGGATTGGGCTGAAATCGGCGAAGGTACGATGGACACGCTCACGATGCTCGGCTTCTCCACTCTGTTTACCGTCCTGATTGGTTTGCCGTTGGGCATCATTCTGTTTTTGACTTCACGCGGACAGCTTCTGCAAAACCGCACTTTTTATACGATCGCATCATTCGTTGTCAACGTATTGCGTTCGGTACCGTTTATCATTTTGATGATCCTGCTGATTCCTGTGACGAAAATGATCGTAGGAACCTCACTCGGCGTACTGGGTGCCATTCCGCCGCTTGTATTTGGTGCCGCTCCGTTTTTCGCGCGTTTGGTGGAAACCTCGCTGCGTGAGATTGATAAAGGCGTGATTGAGGCCGCACAATCTATGGGGGCTTCCAATTGGCAGATCGTCTGGAATGTCCTTTTGCCAGAGTCTAGATCAGGCCTGATCGCGGGTATTACGATCACGACGGTTACGCTGGTCTCCTACACTGCAATGTCTGGGGTAATTGGCGGCGGTGGTTTGGGTGACTTGGCGATCCGATACGGTTATCAGCGTTTCCAAACCGATGTCATGATTGTGACTGTTGTTATTTTGCTGGTGATGGTACAAATCTTACAATCGCTGGGGGACCGTCTGGTTCTCAAGTTCAGCCGCAAGTAGGATTTTTCCATATAGGGTTTCAAATAATAAGATAAATACATGCAAGGGGGAAATCATTCATGAAAAAGCTAGTCGTATCTGTACTTTCTACTGTATTGGCATTTTCTTTGGCAGCTTGCGGAGGCAAAACGGAAACAGCACCTGCTCCAGCTGAAGGCGGCGCACAAGGCGGACAACAGGAAGTAACATTGAAGGTAGGCGCTTCTCCCGTTCCACATGCAGCAATCTTGAAGCTGGTTCAACCAAAACTGAAAGAACAAGGCGTGAATCTGGAAGTTAAAGAATTCACGGATTACGTACAACCCAACGTTCAAGTGAACGAAAAACAACTCGACGCTAACTTCTTCCAGCACAAGCCTTACCTGGAAGACTTCAATAAAGGACAAAACATGAACCTGGAGCCAGTAGTCGCTGTACACATCGAGCCATTCGGCGCTTACAGCAAAAAAGTGAAATCTGTAGATGAATTAGCTGATGGCGCAACAATCGCGCTGCCAAACGATCCAACAAACAGCGGTCGCGCACTCGCACTCTTGGAGAAAAACGGCGTGATCAAGCTGAAAGAAGGCGCCGGCATCAGCGGTACAGTGAAAGATGTTGTTGAGAACAAGAAAAACCTGAAGTTCAAAGAAGTAGAAGCAGCAATGCTGCCGCGCGTTCTGGAAGAAGTAGATCTGGCGTTGATCAACACCAACTATGCGCTGGAAGCAAAGCTTGTTCCAACCAAAGACGCCCTGTTTATTGAAGATAAAGATTCTCCATACGCAAACTTCCTGGTAGCTCGTCCTGACAACAAAGATTCCGAAGCCATTCAAAAGCTGGTGAAAGAACTGAACTCACCTGAAGTGAAAAAGTTCATTGAAGATGAATACAAAGGCGCGATTATTCCAGCGTTCTAAAGTAGAAATAATTGATCGATCAACAAAGCCCAACTGGCCGAAAAGCTGGTTGGGCTTTACTTTTATTTATAGTTTAGTGAATTTTCATAAAATTAAATTAAATCTATCGCAACCCCGTATTCAACCCAATTCCTGTCGAGTATATTGTGTTTGAAATGAGAAAATATAGATAAGGGGGAATTTTCTGATGAAACAAAATCTCAAGTTGTTTCTTGGCGCGATGCTGGTCGCCGGAAGCGTATTAGCTGGATGCTCAACAAGTACGCAGCCATCAACAACAACCCCACCAGCCGAGGGAACCGCAGCGCCCTCTGAAAAGCCTGCAAATGCAAAGTCGCAGGTATTTCGGGCGAACATTATGAGTGAGCCTGCGACAGCGGACCCCGGTCTTGCGAAGGATGCCACTGCGGGAGCAATTGTGCGTGCTACGTTTGATGGCTTGACTCGCTTCGATGCAAACGCAAAGCCAGTGAATTCAGTAGCATCCGATGTGAAGCTCTCGGATGACAAACTGGTGTATACGTTCACTCTCCGCGATTCGAAATGGAGCAATGGTGATCCAGTGACTGCCCATGACTTCGTGTATGCATGGAAGCGTGCACTTAGCAAGACCCTCGGTGCTGAGTATGCCTATCAGCTGTACTACATTAAAAACGCGAAGCTGATTCACGAAGGCAAGGCGAAGCCAGACGAACTCGGTGCAAAGGCAATCGATGACAAAACACTGGAAGTCACGCTGGAGAATCCTACGCCTTACTTCCTGGAGCTGACGTCTTTCTACACATACTACCCGGTTAATCAAAAAGTAGTGGAAGCCAATCCGAAATGGGCAAACGAAGCAGCAACGCATGTAAGCAACGGTCCATTTAAGATGACAGCGTGGGAGCACAAGAGCAAGATCGTGCTGGAAAAGAATGAGCACTACTGGGAAAAAGACGTAGTGAAGCTCGATCGCATTGAGTTTACGATGATCGAGGACGATAATACAGCCCTGTCCATGTTCGAGAACGGAGAGCTGGATTGGGCAGGTCAGCCACTCGGCGGGCTTCCCACTGATGCGATTCCGACATTGAAAGAAACAGGCAAGCTCGTGGTGCATCCAAAAGCGACGATGTACTGGTACAAGTTGAACACGACAAAAGGCCCGCTCAGCAATGTAAAAATTCGTAAAGCATTGGCATACTCGGTTGACCGTCAGACCATCGTGGATAACATTACACAAGTGGGCCAAGTGCCGACGATGGGGATGTTGCCGCAATCCATGATTATCAATAAAGATGGCTACTTCAAGGATAATGATGTAGAAACAGCCAAAAAGCTGTTGGAAGAAGGCATGAAGGAGCTTAACGTAACGAAGCTGCCTCCGATCACTTTGTCTTACAATCCAAGCGACAGACATAAGAAAATTGCTGAAGCAATTCAGGACCAATGGAAACAAAAGCTTGGCATTGAAGTAAAACTCATGGTGAAGGAGGCCACTGTTCACTTGCAGGATATGCATGAGCTCAATTACGAAATAGGCCGTATCGGCTGGAATGCAGACTTTAATGATCCAATGAACTACCTGGAAATGTTCCGAGATGGTAAAACAGGCAACAACGACACGGGCTGGGAAGATCCGCGCTATCAGGAGCTGCTGAAGCAGGCATCGGTAGAAACGGACCCAGAGAAGCGCAAGCAGCTGTTTGGCGAGGCTGAGCAAATCTTCATGGATGCCATGCCTTTGATCCCCATGTTCACGGATGTGGATGTCTGGGTACAAAGCGACAAGGTAAAAGGCGTACAAGTGGATGGGCTCGGATTTATCGACTTGAAGTGGGCAGAAATGACGGAGTAACGAATATAACAAAAATCCCGAGGCCAACGAAATTGCTGGTCTCGGGATTCTTTTGTATTAGTAGCCAAAATCAAGTGTCTTGCCTGTCTCCGTATACGTCTTGATCGACGAGAGCATCATCGGCCAATTGTTGCTCGCACTTGCGTGGGAGGGATGGTTTTCTGTCCATTGATCCTGGATCAGTGTCAGCTTGGTGCAACCGCCAACCGGTTCTAAGGTAATCGTGACACGAGACTGCAATTCCGCATGATTCTCGTAGTAGGCAGGACCAGGATGTTCAGTGAAACTGAAAATGTGATGAGGTTCGAACTGCAAAATTTTCCCGTATACATGCACTGTGTCGTCACCGTCTTTTCCCGGACCCACGTAAGCCATCTCATCGCCTACTTGAAAAGTCGAGCGGATCGTACAGCCAAAGAAAGTACTCTTTACGCCATCATCGGAAGTAAGGACATGCCAGACCTGCTCTGGCGTAGCACCAATGTAGAAATCAAAGCGAAGATCCATTGTTTTACCCCCTGATTTTTTCATTTGGGAATTGTAATCAAGTCTCTCAACTACTACTCTTACTATAAGAAGAATTCGGAAGTGTGTATTGTAAAAACACGTCAGGAGGCGCGCCTTGGAAAATCAGACTGCCAAGCTCCCAAAGGGAGTACTGCATGCGATGATTGGACAGAAGAAATTTTCGCTGGACAGATACGAGCCATCTGCTGAAATCAGCTACTTCGTGCAGCATTACTGGGTTGTCCGGTGGGATTTGCGTACGGAACTTCCTTACTCGCAAACCGTACTGGCTCATCCCAATGTGAATCTGGTGTTTGAAAAAGGAGCAACTGGCATTTTTGGTGTAGCCCGTACGACTTCCTCGCATCTATTAGAGGGACAAGGTCACGTTTTCGGAGTGAAATTTAGGCCCGGAGGTTTTTATCCGTTTCTGAATGCCCCGGTATCAAAGCTGAGTGGCACTTTTACGAGTCTGGAAGCTGTATTTGGTGTTGCAACCGAGCAGCTTGAGAAAGAAGTGCTAAGCCTGCCAGATGATCAGCAAATGATGAAAAGGGTAGAAGCCTTTCTATTCAAACATTTGCCAAAGCCTGACCCGAATGTAGCGCGCATCAGTGAAATCGTCAGGATGATTCAGGCAGATCGATCCGTACTTAAGGTCGAGGATGCGGTACAGTTGACCGGAATGAACATGCGGACGATGCAGCGCTTGTTTGATCGTTATGTAGGCGTCAGCCCGAAGTCGGTCATCCAACGATACAGACTGCATGAGGCGGCAGAGCAGATTGACCAGGGAACAGTCCAAGATTGGCTGGACCTGTCTACCTCTCTTGGCTACTACGATCACTCTCACTTTATTCGAGATTTTCGAGCAATCGTCGGTGTAGCGCCGAACGAGTATCGACGAGCCCAAATGTAATCATAGTGAACCCCTTCACCTTTTGGCTGGAGGGGTTGTTTCATTCTGCATAAATTTTTATGTACGAGGCATACTTCATCATGATGAAACTACCGAATTTATTTCCTTTAATAGAATTTGATGTTTGAATAAAACATAATTAATTTTACTTAAAATGTCTTCAATATTACTAAAAATGCAGTATATTTGTGGAGTAGCTTTCAATGAATTTTTACCGATAGAAAAAAAGGGGGTCAACACCATGAAAAAAAGCGTTTTTGCAGCAATGAGTTCTATCCTGGTTCTTAGTGCGGCGCTGGCTGGTTGTGGCGGCGGTGGTGAGAAAGCAGGCGAGCAAGGCAATGCTTCTAAGGAGCAAACAAGTGGTCCTAAAGAATTGAGAATGAACATGATGTCCGAGCCACCAACTGCTGACCCTGCATTGGCTGAGGATTCTACTTCCAGTGCGGTACTGCGTGCAACATTTGATGGTCTCACCCGTATTGGCGAAGATGGCAAACCACATCCATCTGTAGCAGAAAAAGTTGACGTATCCGAAGATGGTCTTACTTATACATTCACCCTGCGTGATAGCAAATGGAGCAATGGAGATCCAGTTACCGCTAAGGATTTCGAATACGCTTGGAAGCGAGCGCTCGATCCGAAGACAGCATCTAACTACTCCTACCAATTGTATTACCTGAAAAATGCAGAAGAATACAACAAGGGTAAAGCAAAAGCTGAAGATGTTGGCGTAAAAGCGACAGACGATAAAACACTCGTCGTGACTTTGAAGAACCCAACACCATTCTTCTTGGAACTGACTGCGTTCTATACGTACTACCCAGTTAACCAAAAAGTAGTGGAAGGCAGCGATAAATGGGCGGGCGAAGCAGCTACACACGTTGGTAACGGTCCATTCAAAATGGAAACATGGGAACATAAGAGCAAATTGGTTCTTGTGAAGAGCGATACTTACTGGGATAAAGACGCTGTAAAACTCGACAAGCTCAACTTCTCCATGGTTGAAGATGCAAATACAGAGCTGTCCATGTTCGACAATGACGATCTGGATTGGTCCGGAGCGCCTTTGAGCTCACTTCCTACCGATGCGATTCCTGCATTGAAAGAAACCGGTCAAATGCAAACACGCCCGATCGCGGGTACGTACATGTACAAATTCAATACGGAAGTTCCGCCGTTCAACAACGCGAAAATCCGTAAGGCGTTTGCTTATGCAATCGATCGTAAATCTATCATCGACAACATCACGCAAGCAAACCAAGAACCAGCTATGGGTCTGATCCCGCCAACAATGGCAGTGGCAACAAGCCCGTACTTCAAAGACGGCGATGTAGAAGCAGCGAAAAAAATGCTGGAAGAAGGTATGAAGGAAGAAGGCATTACCAAAATGCCGACCCTGACTCTTTCCTTTAACACGTCCGAAGGCCACAAGAAAATTGCCGAAGCGATCCAAGACCAATGGAAAAAAGCGCTCGGCGTAGACATTAAGCTGGAGAACAAAGAATGGAAAGTATTCCTGGAAGATGTGAACCAAGGTAAATTCCAAATCGCACGTTCCAGCTGGTCTGGTGACTACAACGATCCATACACGTTCTTGGACCTGTTCAAGGACAAAGATGGCGGCAACAACGACACGAAATGGGAAAATCCGAAGTACAAAGAGCTGCTGAACAAATCTGCTCTGGAAAAGGACCCAGAAAAACGCAAACAAATCCTGGCGCAAGCAGAAGCCATTTTCATGGACGAAATGCCGGCAGTTCCAATCTACTACTACACACATTCTTATGTGAAAAAAGACAAAGTAAAAGGTGTAGTACTCGACGGTCTCGGTTTCGTAGACTGGAAATGGGCAGACATTCAATAAGAAAAAGCGCATAACTCGTTGTGAAAAAGAAGGGTGCTACGGCACTCTTCTTTTTTTGTAAATCATTTCTGAGAGTAAAAAAACGAGCAGACGATTGACGATGATGTGAGTAATTATAAAATTATAAATGAAATTACTATTGTTATTTTACTGAATGTCAGTAAAATTGGATGAATGAAAAAATACATCAATAAATGAGATCTGAATCCTCAACTCTGAGAAAGCTTGATATTACGCGGTTTTTCTTAGAGATATTGGAGGAGGAATGTTATGGAAAATTTATTTATCGATCAATATAATTTATAATTCATTAATTCTCTTTATAAATAAATAAAAATTTATTAAATCATTCTAAAACATATTTAAAAAATATATAAAACCATGTATATTGATAAAAGATTTAGAAAAGGGGGATTACTTGTATGAAAAAGAATGTTTTCGTGGCAATGAGTTCTATCCTCGTTCTTGGCGCGGCACTCGCAGGATGCGGTGGCGGAAACCAGGCGGCACCGGCAGATAGCAATGCATCGGCAGGAAAGACAGAAAATTCTGCACCAACAGCTGGCTCTAAAGTACTGAAACTGAACTTGCACTCCGAGCCACCAACAGCTGACCCAGGTATCGCGGAAGATACAACTTCCAGCACCATCATCACTGCTACCTTCGAAGGTCTGACTCGCGTTGGTAAAGACGGTAAATACAATCCAGCAGCAGCAGAGAGCTACACTGTTTCTGAAGACGGTAAAAAATATACATTCAAAATTCGTGATAACAAATGGAGCAATGGCGATCCTGTATCGGCAAAAGATTTCGAATATGCTTGGAAACGCGCTCTTAATCCGAAAACAGCTTCCAACTATGCATACCAACTGTACTATGTGAAGGGCGCAGAAGCCTACAACAAAGGCAAAGGTAAAGTAGAAGACGTTGGCGTAAAAGCAGTTGACGATAAAACACTCGAAGTAGAACTGGCAAACCCAACTCCATTCTTCCTGGAGCTGGTTGCATTTAAAACATACTTCCCAGTTAATCCAAAAGTAGTAGAGGGCAACGAGAAATGGGCTACTGATGCGAAAACAGTTATTGGTAACGGTCCATTCAAAATGGATTCTTGGGAGCACAAGAGCAAGCTCGTCGTTTCCAAAAACGATAACTACTGGGATAAAGACAACGTAAAATTGGACAAAATCGAATTCTCCATGGTAGAGGATGAGAATACTGAGCTGTCCATGTGGGAAAACGGTGAACTGCACTGGGCAGGAGCTCCAACTTCTGCGTTGCCAACTGACGCGATCCCGGCTTTGAAAGAATCCGGCAAAATGACAACTCAGCCAATCGCGGGTACTTACTTCTACCGTTTCAACACAGAAAAACCACCGTTCAACAATGTGAAAATCCGTAAAGCGTTTGCCTATGCGATCGATCGTCAAAGCCTGATCGACAACATCCTGCAAGCTGGTCAATTGCCTGCAACAGGCTATGTACCACCAAGCATGGCGCTGAACAAAGACGGTTTCTACAAGGATAATGACATTGAAACAGCGAAGAAATTGCTCGAAGAAGGTATGAAAGAAGAGGGTCTCACCAAATTCCCAGCACTTACTCTTTCCTTCAACACTTCCGAAGGTCACAAAAAGATTGCTGAGGCAATCCAAGACCAATGGAAGAAAAACCTCGGCGTAGACGTGAAGCTCGAGAACAAAGAGTGGAAGGTTTACTTGGATGATGTACACCAAGGTAAATACCAAGTGGCTCGTGCAGGCTGGTTGGGTGACTTCAACGATCCAATCAACTTCCTGGAAATGTTCAAGGAAAAAGACGGCGGAAACAACGATACTCGTTGGGAAAATCCGAAGTACAAAGAACTCCTGAACCAATCCGCTCTGGAGCTAGACCCAGAAAAACGTAAAGCAATCTTGGCACAAGCTGAGCAAATCCTGATGGATGAAATGCCAATTATGCCAATCTACTACTATACTCAATCTTGGGTGAAGGACGACAGAGTACAAGATGTTATCATCGATGGTCTGGGTGCTGTAGACTACAAGTACGCAGATTTCGTAGAAAAGAAATAATAGCTGTGCATGTAAAAGAAGAGCGGTGTTATACTCACCTCTCTTCTTTTTTTACCTATCCCACTTCCATATTTTTACTTTTGTTGTATACTAATTTTTGGAAGATTCTCATTAGGAAATTAGGGGGGCATATGATGAAGAAGAGTGTTTTTCTGGCTTTGAGTTCAGTCCTTGTTTTCGGTGGAATGATGACAGGGTACGAAGGCGCTATTCAAGCAGCTGAGCCTAAGGTATTAAGGATGAATCTGCATTCGGATCCGCCTACAGCAGACCCGGGAATTGCGGAGGATACTACCTCTAGCACAATCATCACTGCTATATTCGAAGGTCTGACACGTCTCGGAAAAGACGGAAAGGTACACCCAGCCGCGGCAGAGAGCTATACCGTTTCTGAGGATGGGAAGACTTATACATTCAAGATTCGTGATGCAAAATGGAGCAACGGAGATCCGGTAACGGCACATGACTTCGAATATGCTTGGAAACGCGCGCTCGATCCAAAGACAGCTTCCAACTACGCCTACCAGTTGTATTATGTGAAAGGTGCAGAAGACTTCAACAAAGGGACAGGCAAGGCGGGAGACGTTGAGGTAAAGGCGATTGACGATAAGACGCTAAAAGTGGAACTGACAAACCCGACACCATTTTTCCCAGAGCTCGTTGCTTTCAAAACGTACTTCCCAGTGAACAAGAAAGTAGTCGAAGGCAACAAAAAATGGGCTGACGAGGCAAAGACGGTTGTTGGCAACGGACCATTTAAAATGGAAACATGGGAACACAAGAGCAAACTGACTGTCGTAAAAAACGAGAAGTACTGGGATAAAGCCAATGTAAAATTGGATAAGATTGAATTCTCTATGATAGAGGATGAGAATACGGAATTATCCATGTTTGATAACGACGAGCTGGATTGGGCGGGTGCTCCAACGTCCGCTCTGCCAACCGACGCACTTCCGGTTTTGAGGGAAGCTGGCATCTTGAAGACACAGCCAATCGCCGGTGCCTACTTTTATCGTTTCAATACAGAGCAAGCACCGTTTACCAACGCAAAAATTCGTAAGGCGTTCGCGTATGCCATTAATCGTGAGAGCATCACCGCCGATATCCTGCAAGCGGGTCAAGTACCGGCAACAGGCTATGTACCACCGAGCATGGCGTTGAACAAAGACGGTTACTTCAAAGACAATGACCTTGAAGTTGCAAAGAAATTACTGGTAGAGGGTATGAAGGAAGAGGGCATCACCAAACTCCCGCCAATCACACTCACCTACAACACATCCGAAGGTCATAAAAAGATCGCAAAAGAAATACAGGCTCAATGGAAGAAAAACCTCGGTGTAGATATCAAGCTCGAAAATAAAGAGTGGAAGGTATACCTAGAAGACGTACACCAAGGTAATTATCAAATCGCTCGTGGAGGTTGGCTGGGTGATTTCAATGATCCCATCAACTTCTTGGAAATGTTCCAGGAAAAAGACGGCGGAAACAACGATACGCGTTGGGAAAATCCAAAGTACAAAGAGCTCCTGAACCAATCCTCTCTGGAGCAAGACCCAGAGAAGCGCAAAGCAATGCTCATGCAGGCTGAGCAAATCCTGATGGATGAAATGCCAATCATGCCAATCTACTTCTACACAAACTCTTGGGTGCAGAACGAGAATTTGAAAGATGTCGTAATGGATGGTCTGGGTGATATCGATTTCAAATACGCGGATATCGCAGAAAAGAAATAAATGACAGGAAAAAAGAAGAGTGGAGTTGTATAAACCACTCTTCTTTTTCGTCTCATTTTCATTTAAAATTCGTTTTTATTGTATACTATTTTTGGATTTATTTCAAAAAAATTGGGGTGTATATTTTGAAGAAGAGTATTTTTCTGGTGTTAAGTTCGGTCCTCGTTTTTGGTGGAATGATGACAGGGAACGAGGGCATTGCCAAAATGGCAGAGTCAAAAAAGGTACTGAGAATGAACCTGCATTCAAATCCGCCTACAGCAGACCCAGGTATTGCGGAGGATAGCGCTTCTCTTACGATTATCAGAGCTATTTTTGAAGGGTTGACCCGTAAAGGTAAGGACGGTAAGACACACGAAGCAGCAGCAGAGAGCTATACCGTTTCTGAGGATGGGAAAACATATACATTTAAGATTCGCAAAGCAAAATGGAGTAACGGCGATCAAGTAACGGCACACGACTTTGAGTATGCCTGGAAACGCGTTCTCGATCCAAAGACAGGTTCTAATTATGCCTACCAGTTGTATTATATCAAGGGTGCAGAAGCATTCAATAAAGGGACTGGCAAGGCGGGAGACGTTGGTGTAAAAGCGATTGACGATAAAACGCTAAAGGTGGAGCTAACAAACCCAACGCCATATTTCTTGGAGCTGTTGGCCTTCAAAACATACTATCCAGTAAATAAGAAGGCTGTCGAAAGTAACCCAAAGTGGGCTGAAGATGCAAAAACGATCGTTGGTAACGGACCATTCAAGATGGAAACATGGGAACAAAAAATCAAAATGGTCCTTGTGAAAAACGAGAACTACTGGGATAAAGGTAACGTAAAGTTGGACAGAATCGATTTCTCGATGGAAGAAGATGAATATAAAGAGCTGGAAATGTTCAAAAATGGAGAGCTGGATTGGGCAGGATCCCCAACTTCGTCACTTCCATTTTATTTTGGTGAGACGGTTGCCGAGAAAATAAAATGGAAGCCGATTGCAGGTACATACTTCTACCGTTTTAACACCGAAAAAGCACCGTTTCACAACGCAAAAATTCGGAAAGCTTTTGCTTATGCGATTGATCGTCAATTATTGATTGATGTTCTTGGCCTTAGTCCATGGCTTGCAACCAGCTATGTACCGCCGACTATGACATTGAATGAAAAGGGATACTTTACAGATAATGATGTGGAAACAGCGAAGAAGCTGCTTATAGAGGGGATGAAAGAAGAAGGTATCACCAAGCTCCCGCCAATCACACTTACCTACAACACCTCCGAAGGCCATAAGAAAGTCTCGGAGATCATTCAGCATCAATGGAAGATGAACCTTGGTGTAGATGTGAAGCTCGATGATAAAGAGTGGGAGGTGTTCCTGGAAAATGTGAACGAAGGTGACTACCAAATTGCTCGTGCAAGTTGGACAGCTGATTTCAATGATCCGATAAGCTTCCTGGAATTGTTTAAGGAAACAGACGGTGGAAACAACGATACTGGTTGGGAAAATCCGAAGTACAGGGAGCTTTTGAACCAATCTAACCTAGAGCAAGACCATGAGAAGCGAAAAGCGATCCTGGCGCAGGCTGAACAAATTTTAATGGATGAAATGCCTATCACGCCCCTCTACTACTACACGAATTCGTGGGTGCAAAATGACAAGCTGAAAGGTGTAGACATGGATGGTCTGGGTGCTATCGATTTCAAATACGCGGATATTACTCCATAATCAAAACAAGGATGAGAAGAGGGTTTTTACGACCTCTTCTTTTTTTCTGTCTCATGGACAAATGACCAATCCATTACGCCCTTGGCTACATAGAGTAAAAAGGAACTAACTGCAACCAGGGGGGATATTGATGGATATTGGTTCTTTACTCAACATTGTTAAATCGATTCCTAAGGAAAAGCTGAGGACAGATGCGGGAATCAAGGAAGTCATTCGTGAAATGGCCAGAAAGTCAGGGAAAAAATTGACCGAGCAAGAGGTTAACAGTTATGCTGCGCAGTTTCGTCAGATGCAGAAAACAGAAAATGTCGGTAGTCTGCTGAATAAGCTTTCGAAAAAAGGTGTCACTGCAAAGGATTTGGAAAATATAAAAAAACGTTTTAGATAAGGGGGTAGAGTGAGGAGGGAGGTGGGATTATCGTTGAGAAAATGAAAGCGAAAAGGAAGCAGGCTGTCCCCAGGAGCAATTTGCTAGAATCGATCAACAAGCTTGCGGATGCACAGCATGCAAGCAATGCCCAAATGATGAAAGAAATGAGTCAGGTGCGACAGGAGCTGCAGGATATGAAGAATACACTGGGGCGTCTCAAACAAGCACCTCCAAGAAGTACAGGAGAACGGCGAGGGCTGCTGTTTGGAGGACGAAAGAATGCCGCTCAAGTGGAAGTTGTACCTCAACCACAAAAGCCTGCCATTTCTATCGAAGATTTACTGCCGCTTTTACCGTATCTAGGCGACGCTATTCCCCAATTGAAAAACCCAAAAGTAGCCGACTCCATTAAAGTGCTGTCGAATCCGGCTGTGATTTCGCTGATCCAGCAATTTCTTGCCAACGGGGGCTTGAACATGATAAAAAAACCTGTTCAAGAAGTAAGTAGGCAAGAGAGAAGGGGATTTTTTCGATACAAATGATCAGTTATAAAGACTGTCTCGCGGCATGCGGAGGCGGTCTTTTCATTTTGGTACCAAAAGACTATAAACTTTACAGATCATATAGCGTCTAATAGAATGGTGAACGTTGCACATTGGCTGACGCCACATAACGAAAGAAAACAGACATCACGGAGGAGGTCAGGATGAAGAGACGATTTTACCCTCTGCTTTTTGCGCTGCTGGTCCTGCTGCTAATCCCCAGTTGGGCGGTTGCAGCAAGCAGTGCCTCAGAGGAAGCTGTCAATCTCATGATTGGTGGACAAGCAGTGAATGCTGAAGTGCCGCCAGTCATCAAGAATGGACGCACGTTGGTTCCCGTCCGTGTCATCGCCGAAGGGCTAGGTGCAAAAGTGGATTGGAATGACGCTACTCGAACAGCTGTCATTACCAAAGGCACGCAGCATCTCTCCCTTACACTTGACTCCCGTACAGCAGTGTTGAACGGCAAGCAAGTGAAGCTCGATACGCCGCCTGTTATTTCACAAAAGCGTATGCTGCTGCCACTGCGTTTTGTCGGGGAGTCGCTTGGCGTTACAGTCGGGTGGGA
Source organism: Brevibacillus sp. AG162 (assembly GCF_006715575.1). Classification (NCBI taxonomy): domain Bacteria; kingdom Bacillati; phylum Bacillota; class Bacilli; order Caryophanales; family Paenibacillaceae; genus Brevibacillus; species Brevibacillus sp. AG162. The sequence continues at coordinate 46,708 of NZ_VFNO01000012.1, read as the reverse complement.
CAACAGCACACGAACTGTCATTGCGAACGAAACACCACAGGTCAAGCTGAATGGCAAGGCACCAACCCAGCCGATCAAGCTGTATCAAGTGGAAGACACGATGTACGTGTCCGCACAGGCTGTAGCTGAGCAAGTGGGACAAAAAGGCTTTGCGTGGAAACGACCTGAGCGAGGGATGACGATTGATGATCAGTTGGTCCTCTCATTACGTCAATTGGAGGACGAGCTTGGAGGGTCATTTGCGTGGGACAAGAAAAATAATCAGGTTGAGATCGATCGCCTCAATATTTTGAAAGATGTATCTGAGGACGGCGACCGTGTTCGTATTGAGACGACCATACCTGTAATTCCTGAGTCCTTTGTAATGACAGGTCCACACCGGATCGTCTTGGATCTCCCACAAACAGCATTGGATGACGATTTAATCGAAGATCTCAAACGGCAAGACGAGAAAAATGATAGCGTAGGCGAATCCGAGGAAACGGCCTCCGCTGATGAGGAAGACCAAGACGCAGATTCTGATTCTGATGAACAGAATGAGGCAGAACAAACGAAAGAAGAACCTCTCATTGCTGATCTGCGTTACAGCCAATACAGTGCATCTCCGGACACGGTTCGCGTTGTCATTGAACTGAACCAAAAGAGCAAGTATGAGTTGGCTTACACGGAAGATGGTATCGAAGTAAAATTGACGCCAAAACCGAAGAAAACAGGCTACCTGATCGTCGTTGATGCCGGTCACGGAGGGAAAGACCCAGGCACGAAGGGCTCCGCTGGCAACAATGAAAAAGATTACAACTTGGCTGTCTCTAATAAAATTGTGGCTTTGCTGAAGCAATATCCAGAGTTTCAAGTCGTTCCCGTACGCACAACGGATGTGTTTTATGAACTGTCAGAGCGTGTCGCTTTTGCCAATGAGTTAGATGCCGACATGTTCTTGTCTATTCATGCCAACGCATTCCCGAAACCAACGGCTGCAGGAACGGAAACCTTCTATTATAATGAAAACAGTAAAGACTTTGCCCAAGTGGTACATAAACATTTGCGGGGGGCAACGCAGTTCCCGGATCGAGGCGTCAAGAAGAGCGGCTTTTATGTGATCAAAAACACAAATATGCCCGCTGTGTTGACCGAAACTGGCTTTCTCTCCAATCCACAGGAGAATGCACAGCTGACGAATCCGGCATTCCAAGATAAAATCGCGAAAGCCATTGTTGCGGCTATTCGTGAATACTACGAGTCTTATCAGTAAGGGGGCTTTTCACGATGAAAAAAAGTCGAGTGATCTGGATGGCAGCGTTAGTGATGCTGCTTTTGGCCGGATGTGGGCAAAACGCGACTGAAACACCACAGCCATCCACACCAGTAGAACAGCCATCTGGTTCAAACACTGATCCATCGACAACAGAGCCGACTCTGAAAAAGCAAATGGTCACCGTTTACTATTCGGATAATAATGTGATGGAGATGCAAAAAGAAGAGCAAGAGATCACGTTTGCAGAAGATATCGAGAAGTACAAAAAGACACTTGCCCTGCTGGAGTCGCCTGTAAAGCCAGACGTGCACATTCCGCTGTGGAAAGACTTCAAGTACCATTCAATCACATTTGATAAAGGAACCCTGACGATTGATGCAGATAGCAAGAATCAGTTCAACATGGGTTCAAGTGGCGAGACGATGGCTTTGGATGCGTTGAAGAATACATTCTTTCAGTTCTCGGAAGTAAAGGAAATTGTCTTCCTGGAGGATGGCAAGAAAGTAGTAACGCTGATGGGACACGTAGATCTCTCCGAGCCACTGAAACGGGACAATTAATCATCACCATAAAGGCGGCACACCCTGTTCATCAGGATGTGCCGTCTTTTTTCGTAGATATTGTGTTTCACGTATAGTGGCTGTCGTGGGGAGAAGAATATTTCCAGTCTAGGCTCCAGGCTCCGTCCTGCTGGGGGTCAAGACTGCCCGCTCCTAAGCGATTAGCGGGGAAACGCAAAAGTGGTAGCCGCTTCGTCGCATGGGCACGTTGCGTTTCTTTTGCCCGCTAATCGCTTCTCCGCTTGGTAGGACTCCACAAGTCGCTACGTCTGGAAATATTCTTCTCTGTCGTGACTGATTACATTCTTCAATCTTTTAATGCTTTTAAGACCCGTTTAAGCACGGCAAGCTCGTAGAGGAAACAGGAGAAATAAGCGAAGATCTTTGGTACACCGACCGAGACGGAATGCAAAAAGCGAAACACGTTCTTAAGCGTCCACCTCTGAAATACACCCTGAAAGAACTACTTTGGACGCGGTTTCGCTTTTTGCATGGAGACGGGCAGTGAATCCCTCAGCGGGTGGGACAAGAAGCTGAGCGTTTTCTCCTGTTTCCTCCTCTCCTCAACAGCCTGACATAGTTTTTTTATGTTGTTGGTGTTTCTTCCCGATCCGTAAATAGAAACTTGATAGCATATACCCCAAACAAGCCTACCAGCGTATACACGATTCGACTTACAATCGACTCCGCTCCACCAAACAAGCTTGCGACTAAATCAAACTGAAATAACCCGATTAATCCCCAGTTCAGGGCACCGATGATAACAAACAGCAAGGCCAGTCGATCCATATGGACACCCCCAGAAAAGAATAGGGACATTATTCCCATGTTTTCGGTTTTACAACAGGAATTTCTCCATCTTTAAGAAAGCTTTACATTCACAACATAATACGACAACATTCCCCCTGTATAGTTTGTACTTGTAAGAGAGAAAAACAAACCGAACCTTTTAAGGAGGATTTTCATCAAATGAAAAAACTCAGCAAAATGTTTATTGCGCTGACATGTGTAGGGGCATTACTCGCGGGGTGCGGAAGCGGCAACACTGCACAGACACCAGCACCAGCGCAACAACCAGCCCAGGAGCAAAGCAACTCTGGTTCGACAACAAAACCTTCCGGTGAACCTGTAACAGCAGTGGGTTCTACCGCTTTACAGCCTCTGGTCGAGCAAGCGGCCAAAGACTTTATGGCAAAAAATGCAGGCGCACAAATCCAAGTACAAGGCGGAGGAAGCGGCACGGGCTTGAGCCAAGTAGCAAGCGGTGCAGCAACGATTGGTAACTCCGATATTTTTGCAGAAGAGAAAAAAGGCATTCCAGCAAACGAACTGGTTGACCATAAAGTAGCGGTTGTCGGTATGGCAGCAGCGGTAAGCCCGCAAGTAAAAGTAGACAACTTGACCAAGCAACAATTGATCGACATCTTCACTGGAAAAATCACCAACTGGAAAGACGTTGGCGGCGAGGATATGAAGATCACGCTGGTTAACCGTCCGAAATCTTCCGGAACTCGCGCGACATTCAGCAAATTCGCGTTGGATGGCAAAGAAGAAGCAGAAGGTATCACAGAGGATTCCTCCGGTACTGTTCGCAAAATCATCGCTGAAACACCAGGTGCAATTGGTTACTTGGCACTGTCCTACTTCAATGACTCTGTAAAAGCGCTGAAATTGGATGGCGTGGAAGCAAACGCAGAAAACATTACAACGAACAAATATCCAGTATGGGCGTACGAGCATATGTACACCAAAGGTGAAGCAACTGGCGATGCAAAAGCATTCCTCGACTTCATCCTGACTGACGAAGTACAAAAGAAAACTGTAACAGAATTGGGCTTCCTGCCAATCACAGATATGAAAGTGGAACGTGATGCAGAAGGCAAAGTAACACAAAAATAAGCGTTATCGTCAACAGCAAAATAGAGGGGTAGGGGGGCCTTCCCCTCATTTTGCTTGCGTACAGTCGTTTTCTTTCCAGGAGGGAGAACATGAGCCATCGTACTGAAGGGGTAAATACAGAGCGTAAATCGATGATTGCGCAAAAAATGCTGACAACGAACAAGCGTCAAAAGACAGAGAATATTACCGGCAAAACCATCGCGATGATTTGTGCGGGTTTGCTCGTTATTGTTGTTTTATCGATCACCTATTTTATTGCTTCCAAAGGGCTGTCGACGTTCTTCGTCGATGGAGTAAGCTTCAAAGAATTTTTAACCCATGACAAATGGGACCCAGAAGGTGAGCCATCCGCGTATGGTGTGTTGCCTTTTATTCTTGGTTCGTTTTTCGTAACGGCACTGGCTGCTTTAATTGCCGCGCCACTCGGAATCGGCGCCGCTATTTTTATGACAGAGATCTTTCCTGGCTTCGGGAAAAAAGTGTTGAAGCCGGTAATCGAGCTGTTGGTTGGTATTCCATCGGTCGTTTACGGTTATGTTGGACTAACTTTGCTTGTTCCATTTATTCGCGAACAATTTGATGTTCTTGGCTTCAGCTTATTGGCAGGGGGACTAGTTCTTGCCCTGATGATTTTGCCAACCATTACGAGTGTGGCAGCAGATGCTATTGAGGCTGTTCCGCAAGATTTGCGCAACGCTTCGCTTGCACTGGGTGCTACTCGCTGGCAAACCATTTGGAATGTCGTGTTGCATTCCGCGCTTCCTGGCTGTTTGACGGCCATTGTTTTGGGAATGTCTCGCGCTTTTGGAGAAGCTTTGGCTGTGCAAATGGTTATTGGTAATACAACGAAGCTGCCAGGCGGTTTGCTCGAACCAATCAGTACGCTCACTAGCGGTATTACATTGAATATGGGGAATACGATTCAAGGAACTCCGTATAACAATGCTCTCTGGTCAATGGCTTTGCTGCTCTTGGCGATGTCTTTCGTCTTTATCGTGATTTTGCGCCTGTTGGGCAGAAAGAGGTTGGCGAAATAGATGAAAGCGAGACTGATGGACCGTGCTGCTACTGTTGTTTTGACACTGATTGCCGTACTGATTATCGGTACCTTGGTGGGATTGTTGGGCTTCATTCTCTCACAAGGCTGGCATAAGCTGAATCTCGACTTTTTGACCTCTCCGCCGGATATCGTCAATGCGGGTGGCGGGATTGGACCACAGCTTTTCAACTCGTTGTACTTGCTGGTCCTGACCATGCTGATCGCGTTGCCGCTCGGGATCGGAGCAGGCATTTATATGGCTGAATATGCGCCGGATAACAAGATTACACAGTTTATCCGCATGAGTATAGAAGTATTGTCTTCCCTTCCGTCTATCGTAGTTGGTTTGTTTGGATTGCTCGTGTTTGTAAACATGACTGGCTGGGGCTATACCCTGTTTGGTGGAGCACTTGCGCTGACGGTATTTAACCTGCCACTCTTGGTTCGTGTAACAGAGGATGCACTGCGCAACGTACCACGCAGTCAAAAGGAAGCGAGCCTCGCGCTTGGTATTACCAAATGGCGTACCATCGTGTCTGTCATCCTTCCAGCAGCACTCCCAGGTATCATTACGGGTGCCATTCTGGCATCTGGCCGTGTATTTGGGGAAGCGGCTGCCTTGCTGTTTACGGCAGGGATGTCTTCACCGAATCTGGATTTCACCGACTTCTCATTGAATAGTACGACCTCACCGTTGAACCCGTTCCGTCCTGCCGAGACATTGGCCGTGCATATTTGGAAGGTAAACAGCGAGGGGCTGACACCGGATGCGCGTGATGTCGCAGATGGCGCGGCTGCTGTTCTGATTATTGCCGTCTTGCTCTTTAACCTTTCCGCTCGTTGGTTCGGGAATTGGGTTTACAAAAAGATGACGTCAGGATCAAACTAAGAAGAGGTAGGTGGCAGTCATGTCCGTACTGACCATGCAAGAAACGATCATTCAGACGAATAACGTGAATGTATACTACGGAGAGAAGCACGCCGTAAAAAATATATCAATGGATATAGAAAAAAACTCCGTGACGGCCTTCATCGGTCCGTCCGGATGCGGGAAATCGACGCTTTTACGGAGCTTGAACCGGATGAATGATCTGGTTCCTTCTTGTCGTGTAGAGGGTTCCATTATTGTAGATGGTATCGACATTAACAGCTCGCAAGTAAACATCGAGAGCCTGCGCCAAGTGGTAGGAATGGTGTTCCAACGAGCGAATCCATTTTTTAAATCGATCTATGAAAACATCGCATTTGCACCGCGTTTCCACGGGATGACCAATAAACGTGATTTGGATGAATTGGTTGAATCGAGCCTGCGAAAAGCAGCGCTTTGGGATGAGGTAAAGGATCGTCTTCGCGACTCTGCGCTCTCCCTTTCCGGTGGACAGCAGCAAAGGCTTTGTATCGCGCGTGCAATCGCGATGCAGCCAACCATTTTGCTGTTGGACGAACCGGCTTCCGCTCTCGATCCGATCTCTACCATGAAAATCGAAGAGCTGGTCATGCAGCTAAAAGATGAGTATACGATCGTGATCGTTACCCATAACCTCCATCAGGCAGCGCGAATTTCTGAGAAAACCGCCTTCTTCCTGATGGGTGAGCTGATCGAGATGGATGAGACGGGGAAAATCTTCACATCACCTGAAAACGAAAAAACCGAAGCGTATATTAGCGGACGATTTGGTTAATAGCGAATAGAAATAAAGAAGCCCTCCCAAGCGAATCATCTCACATCAGCTTGCTGGAGGGCTTCTTGTTCTATTCGTTTTGGGCTTTCTTCAAATACCGTGAATAAAGACCATAGTAGGCAATAAACAGACCCAGGAAAAAGAACGCGATGACAGTGCCGTAGTCTTCGCTGGAAGCCTCATAACCTACAACAGCTTTTACACCATATTTGATAGCCATATAGATAAGGGCAAAAGCAAGTATAAATCCATATTTGTACCATTTGCTTTGATGCTGCATATTCTCGCTTTTGACCCTCATCACATATCGTACATAACCGACAATCAAGCCAACAAAAAATATCGCGACAAACAAGTAACGCAGATAGTGGCTATGAACAAAGACCTTGATAAATGTTAGTAGGGACATTGCTAGCAGTACGAGTAGGGCAATGACATAAAAGTGAATGGAACGCTTATCCAAGATCCAGACATCCCCTTTCACAGGATAGGTTTGTGAAAAGTTCACATTCACTTTATGATATCATGAATTTTTCAAAGAAAGGGTTGTTTCTCCCGCTCGAAAAAATTTGATGGTTTGCTCGAGATCCTCTACGATTTCTGTCAGGCGCAGGGAGTCATCGAGAAATTGCTCCGATAAGGAGAGGCTCTCTTGATTGGCGGCTACCGCTTGCTGTGTGCCTGATACGACTTGCTGGGCAGAAGCAGACAGGTTATCGACCCGCTGTGAAATGACTTGGCTTTGTGCAGAAATCGTTCCTGTGAGTGCTCTGATGGTCTCGAATTGTGCTGTAAGAGCTTCGCTGAGCTGTACGGTATTGTTAAAAATAGAAGCTGCTTGATGCAAGGTTTGAATGCCATTTACAGTGGCATGATCGGTCGTTTCCAAGCACGCAGCTACGTGCTCCATTCTCTCTTCCCCGGATGCGATTACCTGTTGAATACGGGCCGATGCCTCTTCGGTCTGATCGGACAGCAAGCGGATTTCATCCGCGACGACACTGAAACCGATTCCTGCTTGACCCGCTCTTGAAGCTTCAATACGGGCATTGAAGGACAAGAGCTTCGTTCGTTTCGAGATAGCAGATATCAAGCCGAGCATTTCGTTGATATCTCCCATACTTTCTCGCATGGAAGACATAGCTTGAATGGAGGCTTTCATGTCTTCCGAGATGCTGTGCATATTTTGCTTTAACGTATTCATGGAGGCTGCAGCCATGGCGTTCTGTTCACGCGATTCCTGGCTTTGCAAGATCGCTTCTTCCATCGAGCTCGTGATGCGGGACATTTCTTGTGTGATCTCGTTCATCGTGAGGTTTATTTCTTCAATCTGCTCCTGCTGGTTATCCATTTCTTGGGCGAGTCGTTCAGTTACGGAGACGACCTCGGTCTGCATCGCGTGCGAATGGCGAGAGCCTTTTCCTACATGATCGGCTACTTGTTTGACGTCTGAGATGACATACTGGATTTTACCGATGATCGTCCGGATTTGTTCACTCATTCGATTGAAGCTGTCAGCGAGCTGTCGTATTTCATCATTGCTCTGTACCTGCATCGTTTGTAGGAGATCACCCTCGCTAAAGGCTGTCATTTTTTGCTGAGCTTCCTTGATCGGATTAATAATTCTGCGTACGTACACATACAGCAACAATGCGAGTGCCACGAGTCCAACCAATGAGACGGCCAAAATGGTTAGCTGTAGGCGACGGACCTCTTGTTTTACCTCCGATACAGACTGAACGACGATTACGCCCCATTTCAACGATGGATCGAATTGATAAGCAGCAAAAGAATCGATTCCATTGATCTTGCTCGGTTCGTAGCCAGATTGACCGGCGATGACATTTTGCACGACCGGAAGCTCAGTGAGAAGGGGACGCTGCAACGCGTAGGATTGATCGGGATGAGCGACCAGCTTTCCTTGATGATCCACGATCATGGCATACCCGGTTTCCCCGAGTTTAATCTGACCGATTGACTCGCTCAGCTTCGGGACAGAGACAAAAGCCACGACTACCCCGACAGACTCCTCCTCTTCGTTGCGCAAGGGGAGGGAGACGGCAATCTTCGGAAACTCCGTCTCGGAAAACTGGAAGACGTCCGAGACAAAAGCAGCATGCTGCGTTTGATTCAAAGCTCCTTCATACCAGTCTGTTTTTCGCGGATCATATGAGCTGTCGAGCGGTGATCCGGGAAAGGTCAAATACCGCCCGTCTGTGGTAACGATCTGTAATTCGGAAATAGTAGGATTGTTGATCGTCATATCCGTAAAGATGCCAAATATTTGGCTGTTGGTAACCGTGCTGTTTTTATAAGTAGAAGCAAATGATTGCAAGGCGGTCACGATGTCGTAGACCCTGCTATGTACGTTCTGTAAAGCGGCACCGGATGCGTCATGTAATTGCTGCTTTGTTTTTTCATTTAGTGTGGCTTGCGATTGATAGCTGATGAAGAATGCGGCAATGGCCATTATACAGACTACCATTCCCATAATGCCCGCAAACAGCCTGGTGAAGATTGAACGATAATGAAACGACGAGTGACCCCATATCTTTTTTATGCCCGCCATCGATTGTTCTCCCCTTATTTGTCAAAACGTTCAGCTTCATTGTAGGGTTAGTCCAGGGGAGCGTATATGCTTTACGAGCAAGATTTACCATAACTTAATGTAAGATGACCTATGTAAAAAGTCCTAAGACAAAATCTTTATCGAAACTTAATAAACTTTATACGGAAACCTAACATTGGTGCGCTATAGTGGGGAAGTAAAAGGACGTAACAACCACGAAGGAGCGAAGACCGTATGAGCGTTATTTCGGTGAGAGAGTTGAATCTCTTCTACGGTAATAAGCAAGCCCTCTATAATATAAATCTGGATGTAGAGTCTGACTCCATTACAGCCTTAATCGGTCCGTCAGGCTGCGGTAAGTCTACATTTTTGCGGACGTTGAATCGAATGAACGATTCTGTACCGAACACCAAAATCACGGGAACGGTAAAAGTGTTCGATGAGGATATTTATGGTAATCGGGTAGAAGTTGAGCGACTTCGCAAAAATATCGGCATGGTGTTTCAGCATCCGAATCCATTTCCGAAGAGTATCTACGACAACATCACGTACGGGCCGAGACTTCATGGCATGAACGATCGCAACAAGCTGGACGAGTTGGTAGAGACAAGCCTCAAGGCAGCAGCCCTTTGGGATGAAGTGAAGGATGTATTGAAAAAGCCAGCAACAGGTCTTTCCGGTGGACAGCAGCAACGCCTCTGCATCGCTCGGGCACTCGCTGTTCAGCCACAGATCATTTTGATGGATGAGCCAACCTCTGCCCTGGACCCGATTTCGACAGCCAAAATCGAAGAGCTGTTGGAAGAGCTGAAGAACCGTTATACGATTGTAATCGTGACGCACAACATGCAGCAGGCAGCACGTATTTCCGATAAGACTGCGTTTTTCTTGAATGGAGAGCTAGTCGAGTTTGACAGTACCCCGACGATTTTCCAAAATCCTCGTGACAAAAGAACAGAAGATTACATTACCGGACGTTTCGGATAATTTCAATTTGTAGTATGGTAGGAGAGCGGACTTTTCGAGGTCCGTTCTTTTTGGTTTTTGGAAAGGAGATACATGCAGTGGTTTGGATTTCATTCTTTCTTTTTCTGATCACGTTGACATTGGTCATCTGGCAACCGCGGGGGCTGTCGATTGGCTATCCGGCAGTCGGCGGGGCACTATTGGCCTTGGTGATCGGGGTAGTCACAATCAGTGATGTCGCAGAGGTAACCTCGATTGTTTGGAATGCGACACTAGCGTTAATCGGGATTATTATCATCTCGCTCGTATTGGACGAAATCGGTTTTTTTGAATGGGCTGCGCTCCATATGGCTCGATTTGCCAAAGGAAATGGGCGACTTATGTTCGTTTATGTGATCCTGCTTGGTTCACTCGTATCCGCCTTGTTTACGAATGATGGGGCTGCCTTGATCTTGACACCGATTGTGTTGGCACAGGTGCGGGCACTGAAGCTGGATGGGAAAACGGTTTTGGCATTTGTCATGGCGAGCGGGTTCATTGCAGATACGAGTTCTTTACCCTTTGTGATTAGCAATCTGGTGAATATTGTTTCCGCTGACTATTTTGATATTGGCTTTGCTGCGTATGCAGCTAAAATGATCATTCCGACTTTGTTTTCGATTGGTGGAAGTCTGCTGGTTTTGTACCTATATTTTCGCAAAAGCATCCCGGCGCAGGTTGAACTTTCCCATCTGAAAAATCCGAAGGAAGCGATTCGCGACCACAGAATGTTTCGCCTGGCGTGGCCGATTCTTGCGGTCTTGTTGATTGGCTTTTTCATTAGCGAATCCATCCATACGCCCGTTTCTATCATCATTGCGGGGGCAGCTATCATTTTTTGCCTGGCTGCAAGAAAAAGTGAAGCAATCGCCATGCGGCGGATTATGAAAGAAGCACCGTGGGTAGTCGTTGTTTTTTCGATTGGCATGTATGTCGTGGTGTGGGGGCTGCACAACGCGAGATTGACTGACTTGGTCAAGGACACCTTGGATTGGTTCATGGCGCATGGTTTATTGGCAACGACCTTGGGGACGGGCTTTCTCGCTGCTGTTCTCTCCTCTGTTATGAACAACCTTCCGACAGTCATGTTCAATGCGCTGGCGATTGCAGAGACACAGGCAGACGGAGTGTTGCGGGAAGCCATGATTTACGCAAATGTGATCGGGAGCGATTTGGGGCCGAAAATGACCCCGATTGGATCACTGGCGACTTTGCTCTGGTTGCATGTCTTGGGACGCAAAGATGTGACGATTACGTGGGGACAGTACTTTCGGACGGGGGTTATTTTGACCGTACCGACATTGACGGTAACTTTGCTTGGATTGTATCTGACATTGGTTTATTTTTTATAGGGAATGAAAAGCCTGCTGGTTAATTGTCAGCAGGCCTTTTTCTATTCATCACGCTGCTCGCAGTGAAACAGGCAGAATAGGACCTGACAAGGACGGAAAAAATAGGCGCAACGTACGTAAAAAGGAGGATGTTTCCATGTGGCATGGCTGGCCGATCGAACGCGTACTGATTCTTTTTGCTGGATTGGCGTTTGCCCTGATTGCGGTTCAGGTCACACTTTTTCACGCCAGACAAAACTTCCGACATTGGGCAATGTGGATTCCCGTACTTGAGCTACCTGTATTTGCGGTTACTGCTATTGTTTTATCGTTTGTAAATGCGGGGTGGCTACGTTGGGTGTTTGCCTTGATGATGGTGGTTGGCATGGCTGGCGGCGTGTACGGAGCCTATTTGCATACGGTCGGGGTTGGACAGCGTGTGGGAGGTTATTCGCAAAGTCAAAATTTTCTCGTCGGTCCTCCCATGATTCTTCCTTTACTGATCACGGCAATTGCAGCATTGGGGCTTCTTGCGCTGTTTTGGTAAAAAACGTTATCGAAGGGGTGAGAGGACATGGTGAAGCCTGGACGTTACCCATCCTATGATGTTTGGGACCAACATACAGAGTGGGATGCTCACACCAGGAAAGTGGTAGGGGCCAGACGAATGCCCGCGATTGCCAATCAATTTTTTACGAAGCCTGAATCCTTGCTTTTACAGACAGTCGTAGGCGTATTGGTCAATGATCACCGTTTGGAGGTGCTGACCTTTGTGGTGGAGCATCTGGATGATACGACGGCTAGTAATATCGGCGAGTCGCAACGAAAGGTCGGAGTTCCACCAAAAAAAGAGCTCTACCGCTTAGGCTTGAAAGGGATTGATGCGGAGAGTCATGCCGCTTATGGAACCGACTTTGTTGCGTTGAAGCTAGACCAGCAGGAAGCCGTTCTTCAGCATGTTGCGAATGGGGGCATCCAAAACCAGGAGGCGTGGAAAGACTTTGCTCCCGCAGATTTTTTCAAGCGGTTGCTGCATGACACAGTTAGTGCGTACTATTCTCATCCGTTGGTTTGGTCAGATATCGGCTATGGCGGACCGGCTTATCCGCGCGGCTATGTACGGGTGGAAAAAGGATTGACGGACCCATGGGAGGCGAAAGCAAATGACGAGTCATGACCATCATACGATTACTCATCGCCCCACTCCTGTGGATCAAAGAAAATATGCCGATGACGCAGATGTATGCATCGTAGGTGCTGGAGCGGCAGGGGGCGTACTGGCTTATGAGCTGGCAAAGGCCGGGTTGCGTGTAGTCGTACTGGAAGCAGGGCCGTTTTGGGACCCGCAACACGATTTTGCCAGTGATGAGCTGTCGATGCGGAGATTGGCCTGGCAGGAAACAAGGCTGGTAGCAGGCAATGACCCATTGCGTTTGGGACATAACAACTCAGGACGGGGAATTGGGGGAGGCACCGTGCATTTTACAGGGGTGTTCCTGCGTTTCCACGAAAGTGATTTTAAGACAAAGACCGTAGACGGCGTAGGGGAAGACTGGCCGATTACATATCAGGATCTTGCCCCGTATTACGACAAGATAGAACGGGAGATTGCGGTCTCAGGTCCGAATCATTTTCCGTGGGGCTCCTTTCAAGGTCCGTATCCGTACCCTGTTCGGGAGCCGATCAGTGCCAATGCCCAGCTGTTCCGGGAAGGGTGCGAGAAGCTGGGCATCGAGAGTGTGGTCGCCCCACTGGCGATTTTATCGGCTCCTTTTGATGGACGTCCACCCTGTATCAATCGTGGCTTTTGCAATCAAGGGTGCATGCCGAATGCTAAGTACAGCGGGTTGATTCATCATATACCCAAAGCGATAGCGGAAGGGGCAGAGGTACTGTCCGACTGCATGGTGACGGAAATTTTGATGGCTGGCGACCGGGTCAGCGGTGTGGTGTTCAATCATAATGGTTTGACGCACAGGCAAATGGCTCGTGTGGTCATTTTGGCCGGGTTCGTGGTAGAGACTCCCCGATTGCTGCTCAGTTCGGCGAATGCTCAGTTTCCGCAAGGGCTGGCGAATTCAAGTGGATGGGTAGGAAAAGCGATTATGCCTCACTCCAGTCATGATGTATACGGACGACTCCCGGAGGAAGTGCGATTGTATAAGGGAACACCTGTCCTTGCCTTGACCCAGCATTTTTATGAGACGGACCGGGAACGAGGATTTGCCCGCGGATATACATTGAGTGCACACGGGGTACGTCCGGTCGGGATGGCGGCTGCCATTGCTGCCGAGAGGGAAGATGGCTCGTATTTATGGGGAAAACAGCTTCGAGAGACCATGCTGGATTACAATATGTATGCGCGGATCACCTTGGTAGGGGAAGTGTTGCCTCATCCTGATAACAGAGTGACGCTCTCAGGGGAAAAAGATGAATACGGAATGCCGATCCCTACGGTGACGTTCAGTTATCAGGAGAACGACAAACAGCTTTACAAGCATGCCATTGGGCAAATGAACCGGATTATTGAAGCGATGGGGGGACATCCGGAGCATGTAGTGTCTGATACTGCTCATCTCATGGGGGGATGCCGGATGGGGAATGACAGGGAAACCTCTGTTGTGAATGAATATGGGCAGTCACATGACATACCCAATCTTTTCATAGCGGGTGCTTCTACGTTCGTTACCTCGAGTGGCAGCAACCCGACAAATACAGTCATGGCGCTGGCTGCGCGCACGGCAGACAAGATCATTGAGTCGATGAAAAAGCAAGATGTATAAGCAGGGTTCACATAACTTTTGCGTTCCTATCTTCCCCATCATATAAGCCATATAGTATACTGATAAACAGATATGTAAGGCAAAGGTGGGTTCCTTATGGAAATGGATTTGATGCAGGTACTGTTTTTGTCAGAGACTTATAAGCTACTTGGTGACAAGACGCGCTTGACGATCATGGCTCTCCTGCAAGTACAGTCCTTATGTGTCCGTGATCTCGTGGAAATTTTGCAAACTTCCCAGCCTTCTGTTTCCCAGCACTTGGCTAAGCTAAAAACTCATGGTTTGGTCAAAGAGCGCCGGAAGGGACCATGGGTTTATTACTCCGTTAATACGGAATGCAGTCCTGAAGTGAAGCAAATTTTGTCTAACTTGCCGGACATGTCGCCAATCGTCAAACAAAAATCAGTTGCAAGTGAACCTTCATTTGGCTGATCAGTCGTAAAAAGCGTTGGATCAATTGAGATCCAACGCTTTTTTTAGTTCTTCCTTGTCAAATCCATGGATGACAATTTGCTCGCCGTTGTCCTTTTCAATGTAGGTTACAGGTGTCATGCTGGCGCCCAATTGAATGGCTTCCTGGAAAAAAGCCTCGTTTTGACGGATGTCTCTGTCTTCGAAAGCAATGTTGTTAGAAGTCAGCCACATTTTTTCTTCCTGACAAGGACCGCAAGTAACTTGGGTATAGATGATGACCTTGTGAGCCATACAGAATCACTCCTTTGACGTTGTTTTGTGCTGAAGTCTTGCCCTTCCACTATGCCTGATCAGTTGTGACAAAGCAAGTCAATCAAGTGCCATTTGGGAAAATAAGGATGGATATACCAATAGGGAGCGGTACAAATTATATTCAGTGACGTTGAGGAGGTGAATCTAACGATGCCTAAACAAAACAGACAAGCGGGAATGAACGCGAACCAAGCGGGCCAAGCGGCTAACACTGCGACTGAATTTGCAAGTGAAACAAACGCAGCTGAGGTTCGTCGTCAAAATCAGCAATCCGCTCAACAAGCTGCTACACAAAACACTGCGACTGAATTCGCAAGTGAAACAAACGTAGCAGAAGTTCGCCGTCAAAACCAACAATCTGCTGCCCAACAAGCTAACCGAGCTACTGAGTAGTAGGCAGTTGAAAAACAGCCCTCGCGAATTGCGGGGGCGTTCTTATTTATATGCTGCTATCCAAATTTCTTGCTTCTACAACTTGCAAAAGGATAGAAGAGGGTGATACTGTGATCCGTAAAACAGCCCACTAGGAGGCAATTTCTCATGATCATTGGAACAGGCGTAGACATTGTGGAAATAGAGCGCATGGCTACTTTAATAAAAAGACAAGAGAGTGCGATCAAACGCTTTTTGACCACAGATGAACAGCAGCTCCTGCATGGAAAATCAGAGACGAGACAGGCGGAAATGGTTGCGGGCAGATTTGCTGCCAAGGAAGCGGGAGCAAAGGCTCTTGGCACAGGCATTGGTGCCGTGCTCAGCTTTTTGGATATGGAAATCCTCCCGAATCATTCGGGCAAGCCGGTCATGACCATAAAGAACGAGGTATACAGCAAACTTGATCTCGACCCCGCCCGCATTCATATTCATGTGAGTATTTCGCATAGCCAGACGCATGCGATTGCGCAAGTAATTATAGAAGAACGATAGCTGTTTGTAAAAACCGATAAACTTGTCTGCATATTAGGACGAGGATGGACATACATTTATATCGCGTAGATCAGGAGGGACTACCTGCTCTTACACAGGAAGGCTAAGTCTGTAGCCGACAAGCGATATATCGCCAACTTCGTATCCATTCGCAACCATTGACACGATGTGCGCTGCATGGGCGAGAGACTGACAGATTTCCCAGGAAATAGACAGGGATGCCCTTCTTTGTCGAAAATATTGACAAGGAGGAGTTCATTGAATGAAACGGGTAGCTTTACCACTGGTGTTATTGTTGGTTTTCACCCTGTTCCTCGGCGGTTGTTTCGGTCAGAAAACACCAGAAGATGTGGTGAGCGACCTGAACGGTACGCTGGGAAAAATGACTGGGTACAAGTCTCAGGCTGTTTTGACCATGCAGACAGGCTCTACCCCCATGGAGTACGATGTTCAGGTCTGGTATGAAAAGCCAACCAACTATCGGGTAGCTCTCACCTCGAAGCAGCGTGGCATTACACAAATCATCTTGAGAAACAATGAAGGAGTCTTTGTACTGACCCCGCATCTGAACAAGAGCTTCCGCTTCCAAAGTGGCTGGCCTGAGAACAACGGACCGTTATATCTATACGAAACGCTGGCCAAGAGCATTATCGATGACACTGAGCGACAAATGAAGATGGAAGAAAAACAGTATGTATTTGAAGTAAAAGCGAACTACAGCGGCAATCGTTCTTTGACCAAGCAAAAAATTTGGCTGACAGAAGATTTCAAACCGACGCACGCCGAAATTATGGATGCTAGCATGAATCCGCTCGTACGGATTGATTTCACTGATTTTTCGTTCAACCCTATGTTTGACAAAGACGCCTTTGACAAAGAGCGCAACATGACAACAAGCTCATTGACAACGATCCCAACAATGGCGCAAACAAATGGACAGGTCATGAAACAACCGAACAGCCAATTCGGTGTCATCGTCCCTACGTATATGCCGGAAGGGGTTACGCAAGGCGATATCGAGCCAGTTACCCGTGATGGGGAGAGAAAAGTTATCTTGACCTACAAAGGGGCCTACAACTACAAGGTCATCGAAGGACGCCCAACAGCAGCATCTGTGTCGTATGAGCAAGGTATGCCTGTGAACCTTGGCTTTACGGTTGGTGTGCTTGCCCAGACAGGTGAAAATCAGCGACTTCTGACGTGGGAGCTCGACGGCATCGAATATACAATCGCGGGGGATCTTCCTGAGGAAGAAATGGTGAACGTCGCACAGTCGACATATGGTCTCAGCGCGAAATAAAATGTGGGAGAGGGGACGGTAAATGCCGTCCTCTTTTGCTGTCTCCTGGGAAAGTGGCTGCGGTGGAGGGGAAGAAGCGCATTTCCAGTCTACGCTTCGGCCTACGCCCCACTGTAGGTTGGACTTAAATGACGGGAGCGCTTCAAAAGTGGTCATGTCGATGATTTATTCGCAGAGGTTGAAGCTTGAAAACCCCCGTCATTTATTGCGGAACTAGGTCGGGCTCCAGAGGCGCTTGAACTGGAAATGCACTTCTTCCCAAGCGGCTTTGTTCTACTATTTGAGAAGAACAGCCCCGTTGAATGATCTTCCTAAGTATGAAAAGAAGCGATGAATCAAAAAAGCTGGCGAAAAGAAAAAGCACAGGGCTCGCAGACCTTGACAACGCCTACCCAGTCGGAACTGCAAAAAGAGGACCACGCTTGTCGAACACTTCTTCCTTGAGAAACGTCCGCCCGTAGGGTGGCTTTGGCTCGACGGTCCTCTTTTTGCAGTGGAGACGGACATTCAATCCCCCACGCTGGCGTGTCAGAGTCGAAGAGAACTGTGCTTTTTCTTTTCCTCCACTACTCCTCGATTTTCCCTCAAGTTTTCCTTTTTTCTCAAACGGGAATCTAAAAATACCCATGTACACTTGGTCTTGTACCAAAGAGAAAGCACACTACACGAGCAAAGACGAAAGGGTTGAGTGTATATGTTTAGCAAAGCGAAAATGGGAATGCTGATGGGAACGATGGCAGTGGTTCTGAGTCTGGGTAGCATAGGCGGAGCAATGGCAGCCGATTCAGCACAAACAACTTCATTGAATAAACCGGCAGAAGTAAAATTCAAAACAGGCAAGATGGGCCACCACGGTGGAGTGGGCTTCAAAGAAAATACAGAGCTGCTTTCGCTGTTGAAGCTGGATGCTGACAAGCTAAAAGAAGAGCTTGCGGCAGGGAAAACACTCGCAGCCATTGCACAAGCCCAAGGAGTCGACACCGCAGATGTTGTGGCACTTCTGGTTGAACAGCAAGAGTCTAAACTGAAGGAAGCAGTAGCAGCAGGCAAGCTGACGCAGGAGCAGGCAGATAAGCTGTCTGAAAATCTAAGCGATCGCGTAAAAGAACAGGTAGAAAACACGAAACCGCATAAAGGCTTCGGCAAAGGAGGCTTCATCGGTGGCTTTGAGAAAAACGAAGAACTGCTGTCCCTCTTGAAGCTGGATGCCGATAAACTCCAAGAAGAACTGAAAGCGGAGAAATCGCTGGCTGCCATTGCAGAGGCCCAAGGTGTATCTGTGGATGATCTGGTAGCGCTGTTGGTGAAACAACAGGAAGCCAAGCTGAAAGAGGCGGTAACCGCCGGGAAGCTGACACAGGAACAAGCCGACAAAATGAATGAGAATGCCAGTGAGCGGGTAAAAGAAATGGTGCAAAACACGCATCACGGACGTGGACCGGGTAAAGGAATGGGCATCGAGAAAAATGAAGAACTGCTGTCCCTTCTCAAGCTGGATGCAGACAAGCTGAAGGAAGAGCAAAAAGCAGGAAAAACGTTGGCGACCATCGCCAAGGAGCAAGGCGTAGAAGTGGATGACGTTGTCGAGCTCTTGGTAGGTCAGCACGAAGCCAAGCTGAACGAAGCAGTAGAGGCAGGCAAGCTCACACAGGAGCAAGCAGACAAACGCAGCGAGGAATTGACAGCGATGGTACAAAAGATGGTGGATGGCAGCTTTGAAAAAGTCGTTTTCCCAAGACATGAAAAAGAGGAAAAAGACCAGGAGGAAACCATGTAGAAAAGTCAGCAGGTGGGAGTTAATCCCATCTGCTTTTCTATTTTCTCGGGATTGGTCGATGAGGGCTGATTTGTACATAAAAACCAACGTGCGAATGAGGTAAGGGGACAATCCGCGAATTGACACACAGCGGGAAAACACGATACATTCAGAGTAACTTATTGAATGAGGTGGCATGCTTTACATGAAGAAACCGTCTAACGAAGTTTTGTACGAGGAAGCATCGACCTACAAAGACATGCTCCTGCGAAAAAGCTGGAAAATGCGTATTAACGAGACTGTCATGTTTGTGCTGGGGATGATGATTCTCTCTCAATTTTTCCCGACCAATGACACGAGATTCAAGGTGCTTGTTTTTGCCATTGCCATTGCTGTAGTTGGATTGTCTCCGTTTCTGTACAAATCGGTTTTGCGTCCGGTGTACAAGCTGACCAAGACCCACCTGATTATATCCATGTCAGGACAGGAAAAGAGCTACCCGCTGTCTGAAGTCGAGCAGATTTATGAGGGCCGTCATTTTTATCGTGTAGGCGGCAAAAAGGAATCACTGATGGTTTCCAGGCAATTTCTCAGCCATTTAAATGAGCGCTTGTTTTACTATAAAAAAGGGAACAAGAGGAGATAGGAATGAAATCGTTTTGTCGTGACACTTGGGTAGAGGTTGATTTGGATGCCATCCGGGCGAACCTCGAGGCATTCAGACGCCATTTGCCAGAAAAAACGGGTATTATGGCTGTTGTGAAGGCAGACGGGTATGGTCATGGCGCTGTCCATGTCGGAAAAGAAGCGTTGGCGAGCGGTGCAGATTCACTTGCAGTTGCATTGCTCGATGAAGCGCTTATTTTGCGGAGGGCAGGGATCACAGCGCCGATTTTGGTGCTGGGATACACACCTGTCGAATCCATCGTCACCGCAAGCGAGCTGGAAGTGGAGTTAACCGCTTACAGCGTCGAGTGGATCACGGAAGCGAATGAGATTCTTCAGGAAAACGATCACAAGCCTATCGGGATTCATGTAAAGATTGATACGGGCATGGGACGTCTGGGGGTTCGGACAACGGAAGATCTGTTTGCGGTAGTTAACACCCTTGAAGAATGCTCTAAGCTTAAGTGGACAGGCATTTTTACGCATTTTGCTTGCGCGGATGAACCAGATACAACCCATGTGCGACGACAACACGACTTGTTTCAATCCTTTTTGCAAGCACTGCGTGAAGCAAATAAAACATTGCCGACCGTTCATTGCTGCAATACGGCTGCGGCTATCGCATTTCCCGATTGGGGGTATGATACGATTCGTTTAGGCATAGGTTTATACGGATTGTATCCTTCTTTGGATATAAAAGAACGTGCGGATGTCATTCTTGTGCCCGCCCTGGCGCTCAAGACCAAAATTGCCCACGTAAAGAAGGCAGATGAGCCATTTACGGTCAGCTATGGTGCTACGTATACAGCACAGCCTGACGAGTGGATCGCAACGCTGCCGATCGGATACGCAGATGGCTATTCTCGTCTTTTGTCCAATCGGGGTGAGGTGTTGTACAATGGATCTCGCTACCCGATTGCAGGCAGAGTTTGCATGGACCAAATCATGGTCAGCCTGAAATCGACAGAAGCAGCGGTCAATGATGAGGTCGTCTTGTATGGCAAGCAAGGGGACGAGGAAATCTCCTTGGATGAAATTGCCGATTTGCTGGGAACAATCAATTACGAGGTTCCTTGTATGCTGAATTACCGAATTCCGCGCCTCTATTTGCGCGATCAGAAGGTAACAGACGTATTTCACCCATTGACAATGAAACACTCGTCCCGTGAAAATGTAAATAACTAGCAAGGAAAATCAGCAGGAATTTTCCCGTGGAACACGAATACTAGTTAAGCGAAAAAGCTGGCTTTTTTGGGTAAACGAAGTCTTCACCTGCACCTTTGGATTGTTTACACTCACGTTTTCTCACCGAAAAAGCGCACAGTAGGTATATTTTTGCAATGGATTCGACATAATGGTATTGTTCATATTGGCTGTTCTTTCTAGAACCAGCATAGCGGATGGAAGTTACGGTCATGGTTGGAGGTGGATTTGTCTTGTCGAAGTCAAACACGAAACGCATCATGATCAGCTTGCCACAACACTTGCTTCAGGAAGTGGATGGCGTTATTCAAAAGGAAAAATCCAATCGCAGCGAGTTTATTCGTCAAGCGATGCATTTGTATTTGAAAGAGCGAAAAAAACGTACAATCCGTGAGACCATGCAAAAAGGGTACATGGAGATGGCGAAGATCAATCTGAATATGGCATCGGAGGCTTTTGGCGCTGAAGAAGAGGCTGACCATACTCTTGTCCGCTTAGTTAGCGGGGTGTGACTGGTGATTGTCAAACGTGGCGATGTGTTTTTCGCGGACCTGTCCCCGGTCGTTGGCTCTGAGCAAGGAGGCGTACGGCCTGTTTTAGTCATTCAAAACGACATTGGAAATCGATTTAGTCCGACGGTCATCGTCGCAGCCATTACGGCGCAGATTCAAAAGGCGAAGCTGCCTACGCATGTGGAAATTGACGCAAAAACTTATGGATTTGATCGTGACTCCGTTATTCTATTGGAACAAATACGAACCATTGACAAACAACGTCTCACTGATAAAATTACGCATCTCGATGACGAGATGATGGATCGGGTTAATGAATCCTTGCAAATCAGTTTAGGACTCATTGATTTTTAACGTGTGAGAAAAGATCAGACTATTTGATAGGAAAAGCCACTTGAGTGAAGCAAGTGGTTTTTTGCTGTCAAATTTGCAGGGATTTCATAGGTGCACATCGAACTGTTCGAAAAGAGAATATAAGACAAAATGTGACACAATATGCTTTATTTTTCGAGGTAGAGAAAAAACTCATTTCTACCTACCAAGCGAGGCGGAAGGGGTTTTTTTGGTTGTGGCAGACTATTCTCCTGAGACAATCAATATAGAAAAAGAATCAGACATCGTAGCGGCGCGACAAGTGGGGCGAAATATGTCGAAGCTGTTTGGCTTTGGCACGATCACGCAGTCCCGCATCGCCACGTCAATCTCTGAATTGGCTCGTAACATTTATTTGTATGCGGGTAGGGGGACGATCACCATTTCGCCGATTGAGCGCGAAGGAGTGATTGGCTTGCAGATAACAGCGAATGACAGCGGTCCAGGGATTCCTGATATTCGCCAGGCATTAGATGATGGCTATTCGACTTCGGGTGCCCTCGGGGCCGGATTGCCGGGTGTCAGGCGCATGATGGATGAATTTGAGATCCACAGTACCCTGGGAGAAGGGACGCGTGTCGTTGTTGTGAAGTGGAGCGATCAAGCAAAGGAGGAATGAGATAGATGGTAACCCGGAGCTTCCAAGAAGAGTATGTAAAAATTCTTCGGGATTACCTGAGTGCTCAAGGGGAGGACCAGCTTTACGGAGCCCAGCAGTTGGGCAAATGGATGCTTTCTCAAGATATTTCGCCAGAAGAAATAACTGATTTGCATGCGCGAGCGCTTGAGCAGCTCGGGGAAGTGCCAGAGTTTGTGCGCTCCTCCTTCTCCATTTTGACAGAGGTCATGATTGAATATGGAAACGAGCACCGATCCGTAAACAGCTGGCGCAACAGGCATCAGCAGATGGAATCAGAAATAGCCGTGGCGAAGGCGATGCAGCAATCCCTTTTGCCAAGTGAGGTTCCCGTCTATCCAGAGCTGGAGATTGGCGTAGTGAGTATTGCTGCGAAACAAATCTCGGGCGACTACTACGACTTCATTGAACAAACCAAAGGTCGTTTCAGCGTCGCCATAGCAGACATTACCGGAAAAGGAATGCCTGCTGCGATGTGTATGTCGATGGTGAAATATGCGATAGACAGCCTTGGACAAATGGAGCTGGGTCCCGATGAAATGCTGCACCATTTAAACCGGATCGTGGGAAGAAATATTGATCCGAGCATGTTTGTGACGATGCTGTTTGGCAGTTACGACTCGAAGGAACACTGTTTCCGTTATGCGATGGCAGGACACGAGCCAGGATTTTTGTACAGGTCGGCCGAAGGAAAGTTTTACGATCTCGAAGGGCGAGGGAATGCACTCGGTTTATGCCCAAACAGTGAATACGCTGTTCAGGAGATTCATTTGGAAAAAAATGATGTTCTGATTCTTCTGACGGATGGTGTAACAGAATGCAAAAATAACCGATATTATTTGCAAAGGGAAGAGCTTGTACACCATTTGCAAAAAGAGGTAGGCGAATCTGCCCAAAAGATGGCAAACGGCCTGTACAATAGACTGCTTCTGCTCTCCCAGTTTGACCTGCTGGATGATTACACCATGATTGTACTTCGAAGAACCTAAGCAACGTACGGGGGGTAGACGCAGATGGACCTGCTAATTAAGACAACGAGCCTTGAAACTGAGCACCGAGTGGTCCTTGGTGGAGATATTGATGCTTTTACAGCACCGAAAGTAAAGGAAACACTCCTATCACTCGTCACCAAGCCGGATATCAATCGCATTACGGTTGATTTGGAAGCAGTAGAATACATGGACAGTACCGGAATTGGAATTTTCATCGGGATTATGAAAGAGTGCATCCAACGAAATCGTACATTTGAGGTGCACAAATTGTCTCCGCGTGTGGAAAGGCTATTTCGCATTACTGGCTTATACGATCATATTGCCATCCGCAAAGGAGAGAGCGAGTAATGGGTCCAAATCGACCTCAGGCAGACGTGATTCAATTGACTTTGCCAAGCATGGCGGAGTATTTGGGAGTAGCGCGTCTGACTGTATCCGGTGTAGCCAACCGTATGGGATTTTCTTATGAAGAGATTGAGGATATCAAGCTTGCCGTCGGAGAAGCATGCACGAATGTAGTAAGACATGCATACAAGGAAACAGAGAATCCTGGCTCCATTCATATCCAATGCCATGTTTTTGAAGATCGATTGGTGATCGAGGTAAGCGATCAGGGCGTTGGATTTTCAAATGAGCTCATTGCTGAGCAACTGACGCCGATTTATGCAGGGAAAAGCCTTGAGGATTTGGATGAGGGCGGGCTCGGGCTCTATCTCATTCACACGCTTATGGATGAAGTGGAGACTCGCTCTGAATCAGGAGTAGTAGTCTCCATGACCAAGTATGTTCGGCAGGATGGGGTGGCTGGCAATGACTGGACAATCTCGGAAGCAGAAATATAGTCCAGAGGAGTTGAAGGAGCTCATTCACCTGTATGGTGAAACAAAAGATCCTGCGATACAGGAACAACTGGTGAGGGCCTATACTCCTCTTGTGGAATCGTTAGCGAAGAAGTTTGTTCGCGGACAAGTCATGTATGAAGACCTCGTGCAAGTCGGATTAATCGGCCTGCTTGCTTCCTTTCGTCGGTTCGACCCTAGTTTTGAGCGGACATTTGAGAGCTTTGCGATCCCGACTATCGTAGGGGAGATTAAGCGCTATATTCGGGACAAGACATGGAGTGTCTATGTTCCGCGCAGAGTAAAGGAGCTGAGCCCGAAGATCAAAAGGGTGGTCGACGAGCTCACGATCAAGCTGCAGCGTTCTCCCCAGATTGCGGATATTGCCAACAGCCTTGACGTTACAGAGGAAGCGATTCTGGAAACCTTGGAAATGGGGCGCAGCTATCATTCTCTCTCCATGGACAGCGAGCTGGAAGCGGATCTGGACGGCAACACCATTTCTTTACTCGACCTAGTGGGGACGACGGAAGAAGGGTACGGAGCAGTCGAGCAGAATCTGATGCTGGAGCGGGCCCTGCAAATTTTGGATCACCGTGAAAAAGAAATCATTCAATTAACTTTTTATCAAAATTTGAGTCAGAAGCAAGCTGGGGACATCATGGGAATGTCGCAGATGCATATTTCCCGCCTTCAGCGCAGGGCGTTGGGCAAGCTGAGAGAAGCATTGAAAGTGGAACAACTGGAAACTGCGACGTAGAGGGGCCAAGTGGCTCCTCTTTTTTCTTCCCTTTTTCCAGTCCTTGTTAGCAAATGTGGTACAATAAACGACGAAGAATGAGCGCAGGAGGACAGGTATGGAGCTTACGTTGATGATCCAGACAATCGCCCAAGATACGGGTGTCAAACCTCACCAGGTGGAGCGCACGGTTGCCCTCCTGGATGATGGAAACACGGTTCCTTTTATTGCCCGCTACCGCAAAGAAATGACGGGGCAGCTAGATGAAACACAAATTCGAGCGATTGAGGAACGCGTTCGCTATTTACGCAACCTGTCAGTGCGGAAGGAAGAGGTCGTTCGGCTCATCGATGAGCAAGGCAAGCTGACGGACGAGCTGCGCACAGCTATTGAGCGTGCGACAAAGCTGCAAGAGGTAGAGGACCTGTACCGCCCTTACCGCCAAAAACGCCGCACGCGTGCAACCATGGCCAAGGAGAAGGGGCTAGAGCCGCTTGCCAACTACCTCATGAGCTTACCGAAAACCGGGAATCCGGAAGAAGAAGCAAAACCATACATCAACCCGGAAAAAGGCGTAGAGACGACTGAGCAAGCTCTGCAAGGAGCAATGGACATCGTGGCGGAACTTCTGTCTGATGACCCAGAAATTCGCCAGTGGGTTCGCCAACGCTCCGTGCAAAAAGGATTGCTTCTGACAGAGCAGAAAGCCGAAGAAGCAGACGAGAAAAATGTATACCAAATGTATTACGCATATAGTGAGCCTCTGAAAAAGGTCGTTCCCCATCGGGTACTGGCCATCAATCGGGGAGAAAATGAAGGCATCTTGAAGGTTTCCATTGAAGCGCCTGTCGCAGAGATTCTGGCTTGGATGCAAAAACGAACCATTCCTCGTGATACCGTTGCCCGCGATCTGCTGACTTTGACAGTCGAGGACGCGTACAAGCGTCTGATTGCACCTTCTATTGAACGAGAGGTGCGCGCCGAGCTGACAGAGGCAGCAGAGGAACGTGCTATTCACATCTTTGCAGAAAACCTGCGCAATTTGCTGCTTCAACCTCCTGTAAAAGGCAAAGTCGTACTTGGGGTCGATCCTGCGTTTCGGACAGGCTGTAAGCTCGCCGTTGTAGACGAAACCGGGAAACTGCTGGAGGTTGCTGTCGTTTATCCGACTCCTCCGGCCAATAAAGTGGCAGAAGCTACAGTGAAAGTGAAGCAGTTGATCGAAACCTATGGGGTTACGGTTGTGGCGATTGGGAACGGTACTGCTTCGCGCGAGACAGAACAGTTCATTGCTACGCTACTGAAAGAGCTGAAGCGAGAGGTGATGTACATCATCGTCAACGAGGCAGGTGCATCTGTGTATTCCGCATCCACACTGGCCAAGGAAGAATTCCCGGACCTGGATGTAGCAGAGCGAAGTGCGGCCTCGATCGCGCGTCGCTTGCAGGACCCGCTCGCGGAGTTGGTCAAAATCGATCCGAAGTCCGTCGGGGTTGGTCAGTACCAGCACGATGTTTCCCAATCGAGGCTGGCAGACAGTCTGCAGTTTGTGGTGGAGTCTGCCGTGAACCATGTCGGGGTAGATGTGAATACTGCTTCTCCTTCTCTATTGCAGTATGTATCAGGAATCAGCCGTCAAGTGGCGGGGAATATTGTAAAAAAACGGGACGAGATCGGGAAGTTCACGGAGCGCTCCCAGTTGAAGGCGGTTCCGCGCTTGGGTGCTAAAACGTATGAGCAGTGTATCGGGTTTCTCCGTGTGATGGACGGTGCGAATTCACTGGACAAAACGCCGATTCACCCGGAATCGTACGAGGCGACCCACCAGCTATTGTCGATGCTGGGCATTAGTGCTCAGGAGATCGGCAGTGAGAACTGCAAGGAACGCGTGCAGTCTCTGGATGTAAAAGAGACCGCTGCGAAGCTCGGGATTGGCGAGCCTACGCTGCAAGACATTGTGGACAGCCTCTTGCGTCCTGGTCGCGACCCGCGTGACGAGCTGCCAAAACCACTCTTGCGAAGTGATGTCCTCCAGCTGTCTGATCTGAGTGTGGGTATGAAGCTGCAAGGTACTGTACGCAACGTGGTCGACTTCGGAGCGTTTGTGGATATCGGTCTGAAAAACGACGGGCTCGTGCACATTTCCCGTTTGAAAAAGGGCTTTGTGAAACATCCACTTGAAGTAGTGACCGTTGGCGATATCGTAGATGTATGGGTAGTAGAAATTGACGAGAAACGTCAGCGTGTAGGGATGACCATGATCGCGCCAACGGAAGGATAAGAATGAACTAAAAGGCGGCCCCCTGTCAGTCAGGGCGGCCGCCATTTTTTTCCAAATATAAGAACCAGCAACTGTTGAGCACTCGAATTTGGCGAACGTCCTTCCCATTAAAGGCACGTTGCAACTGCCTGCGCATCCATTGTGGCATGAAAGTACCTCCTGGAGATATTCGTCTATAGGCAATGTATGCGCCGAGACGAGCAGGAGGTGCCTAGAATTTTTATTTACTCTTCTTCTTCATGCAAATACTCCAATTGGGCTTGCAGGGCACGGATCTCTGTCAATAAAGAGATGAGCGGATACTCTGTTTCTTGTAGGGCAGCGAAGCGGCGCTCCAGACCACTGACGTACTCCAAACCATCTACGAGCGAAAGCCCGCTCTCTAACCGTTCCACATCCGCACAGTCTGCCAAAACCGTAGGCAATTCTGGGCGCTCTGTGATCGTCAATTTGTCAATTTCCTTGTAAAGTCGTTTCAATAGAGCGATTAATTGGTACATATGCGTTTCGGGCAACGAGACAAACTGTAGTCCGTCACTGGACTGCAACAACAAATAGCGCATGAGCTCCTCCACCATTCTGTCTACCGTTTAGATATGACCGTTTATTTGCACATAGTGTAGCCTATCTGTCTGGCACTTTTCAACTGGAACTGCTATGGTGAAAGGAAGGAAGCGGAGGAGATGAGATGACCGATACGGAACTGCAAATGCTGGTAGAGCAGATATCCAGCGAATTTTTTGCCAAGCCCTTTCGCCATCAGGCCCGCTTTAACAGCAGATTGCGCACGACTGGCGGGAGGTATTTGCTGCGCTCGCATGACATTGAATTGAATCCGAAGCATTTGCAGGAGCATGGTGTGGAGGAATTGATTGCGATCATTAAGCATGAGCTTTGCCATTATCATTTGCACATAGAAAAGCGCGGGTATCGTCACGCTGATCAGGATTTTCAACTGCTTCTGCGTCAGGTGGGGGGAAGCCGATACTGCCAACAGGTAGGAAACGGTCGGACGACCCTGCCTTATCGCTACGAGCTGGTATGCAAGGCATGTGGCATGAGCTACAAACGCAAACGAAAGATGAACCCGAGCCGCTATCGCTGCGGACGCTGCAAAGGAAAGCTGCTGCTGCGCGAGCTAACGACGTAAAGAGTCAGAGGCGCTTGGCTTTCTTGCGCGTCTTTTGACAGCAGGGGTATAATGAACAGACGAAAAATGTTTTCCGCGAAGGAAAAGGAGCGTTTGAAGTGGCACACGACGAATTTTCCCTGATCCGGCAATGGACGAGTCGTTCTGCGGGGCAGGAAGGGAACGGTTTGACCGTCGGGATAGGGGATGATGCCGCTGTCTTCTCCCCAGCGCCAGAAATGGAAGTCGTGGCTTGTTGCGATGCGATGGTGGAGACGGTTCATTTTTTGAAGAAAACGATGAATCCTAGTGATATCGGATATAAGGCTGTTATCAGCAATGTGAGCGATGTTGCAGCAATGGGCGGGGTTGCCCGGTATGCGCTTGTCAGTATCGCGGTAAGTCCGCAATGGACGCCTGACGAATGCCAGCAAATCTATGAAGGGATTTACGAGGCTTGTCAGACATATGGAGTTCGTGTCATAGGTGGCGATACCGTTTCTGCGCCTGATGCCCTGCACTTGAGTGTTACCGTGTTGGGCGAGGTGGAAAAAGGGCGTGCCATTCGTCGTTCTCAGGCAAAGCCTGGGCAGCTTGTTTTTGTTACAGGGCATGTCGGAACTTCTGCAGCAGGACTACATCTTCTCCTGCAGGGCGAGACTGCTGAAAGGGGCGACTCTTTACCTTGGGAGACATTGATGGATGCTCATCAGCGTCCCGTTGCCCAAATAAAGGCGGGCAGACTGCTGCTGGAATCAGGGGCATGCAGCGCGCTGAATGATGTAAGTGATGGACTTGCATCAGAGCTGTGGGAGATTGCCGAGGCGAGCGGCGTATCAATCTTGGTCGATGCTGCAACGGTACCGATCCATGACGAAGTCCGGGAGTATGCACGGCTCGTAGAGAAAGATCCGCTGGAGTGGGCTTTTTATGGCGGTGAAGATTATCAATTGGTCGGAACGCTTGCGAAAAGTCACTACGAAGCCGTAAGCAAGCAATTTGCCGCTAGTGGTGTACCGTTTACTGTCATCGGTGAAGTGGTAGCAAAAACGCATGAGCCAGAATTGATGCTTCAGCGCGATGATCAACAGCTCCCGTTGCCCAAAGCGGGATTCAACCATTTTAGGAGTGGATGAAAGAGATGAGCTATACATGGAGGCTCACGGGAGCGCAGGAGACGCAGCGCTTTGCCGAGCAACTGGCAGGTCTGCTTGAGCCGGGGGACTTCCTCGCGATGGAGGGAGATCTGGGAGCGGGCAAGACGACTTTTACCCAAGGGTTGGCCAAAGGACTAGGAGTCCGACAAGTAGTGAACAGTCCGACCTTTACTATCATAAAAGAATATCAGGGGCGCTTGCCGCTTTATCATATGGATGTCTACCGGGTAGGCGATGATCCAGACTCTCTGGGACTGGACGATTACTTTTTTGGAGAAGGTGTCTGTGTTGTAGAGTGGGCCTCTTTGATCGAGGATGTCCTGCCAACAGATCGGATGACCGTCTTCCTGCGTAGAGAAGGAGAGGAACAGCGCATGATCGAGCTGGTTCCTCAAGGGAATCGTTATGTGAAATTGTGTGAGGAGTTTGATTTTGATGCGCGTACTGGCGATTGATACATCGAATCTGGTGCTAAGTGTAGCTGTGGTAGAGGAAGAGCGGGTCTTGGCCGAAATGACGACAAACCAACAAAAAAACCATTCCGTGCGTTTGATGGACTGCGTCAGTGAACTGCTCGATGCAACAGGAACAGCGCCAGAGGAACTAAGCGGTTTCGGGGTGGCAAACGGACCGGGTTCCTATACAGGCGTGAGAATCGGCGTTGCCTCTGCGAAAAGCATGGCTTGGTCACTGAATGTGCCAGTCATTGGTGTATCCAGTCTGGAGGTAATTGCCATGAATGCCACAGGCTTCTCTGGATTGATTGTGCCGCTGTTCGATGCGCGCAGAGGTCAAGTGTATACCGGCTGTTATCGTTCCCATGGCATGGAGGCGGTGCGAGCGCAGTCCGCAGAACAAATCATCCTGTTGCGAGAATGGCTGCCACTGTTGCGAGACCTGGCGCAAGGAGAGCCGATCTTGTTCTTGGGTGAAGATGTAAGGCTGCATCGGGAGACGATTGTGCAAGAGCTCGGGAATCAGGCGCAATTTGCTTCTCCAGCTTTCAATCACCCGCGTGCTGCCCATATCGGCTATGTGGCACTGCGCAAGCTACAAGACGGCGGCAATGCGCATGAACTGGTTCCGGAGTATTTGCAACTGGCAGAAGCAGAAGCGAAGTGGCTTGCCCAAAAGCAGGCGGGGGCCGTAAAGGAGTAAAAGCATGAGTCAACCAATCGATTTGGAATATCGTTATATGACGATGCAGGACGTTGGGGCTGTGGCAGAGCTGGAGCGCTTGGCTTTTACAACTCCATGGCCGCATGATGCATTTGTCAACGAGCTGACGAGAAATCCAAATGCACGCTATGTAGTCGTCGTCCACCAAAATCGGATTATCGCTTACTGCGGCATGTGGATCGTGATCGATGAGGCACATATTACAAATATCGCCGTCCATCCACTATATCGCGGAAAAAAGGTTGGATTGGCACTGATGATTAAAATGATGGGTGTTGCCAAGATGCAGGGTGCCCATAGCATGACGCTGGAAGTTCGACCTTCGAACACAGTCGCACGGAACATGTATATCAAGCTCGGCTTCAAAGAGCATGGGCGACGCAAGGGATATTATTCGGATAACAATGAGGACGCAATCATTATGTGGGTGACATTGTAATGAACAAGACGTATACGTCGCGCTACGAGAAGCGCATACAGCAAAAATACGAAGCACATAGGGAATCAGGTGCTCCTACTTATATTTTAGGAATTGAAACAAGCTGCGACGAGACAGCGGCTGCTGTCATCCGTGATGGCCGAGAGGTGCTGTCGAACGTCATCGCTTCCCAAGCCGATATCCATAAAAGGTTTGGCGGAGTCGTGCCGGAGGTGGCTTCTCGCAGACATGTAGAGAATATTACGCTTACCATTGAAGAGGCACTGACCGAGGCCGGAAAAACGTTGGATGACATCCAGGCAATTGCGGTGACGTACGGGCCTGGGCTTGTCGGAGCCCTGTTAGTCGGCGTGGCAGCAGCAAAAGCCATTTCCATGGCCAGAGGCATCCCGCTGATTGGAGTGCATCATATCGCGGGTCATATTTACGCGAATCGTCTGGTGCAAGAAATGGAGTTTCCGCTGATCGCACTCGTTGTATCGGGCGGGCATACAGAGCTTGTCTGGATGAAGGAGCACGGTCAGTTCGAGATTTTGGGGGAAACGCGAGATGACGCGGCAGGGGAAGCGTATGACAAGGTAGCACGAGCGTTGAATATGCCGTATCCAGGCGGACCTCATATTGATCGCCTCGCACATGAAGGGGAGGCAAATGTACCGCTCCCTCGTTCATGGCTGGAGCCAGACTCCTACGATTTCAGCTTCAGTGGCTTGAAGTCAGCTGTGCTCAATACGTTGCACAATGCAGCTCAGCGAGGAGAGACGATCGAACCGGCGAATCTGGCTGCCAGCTTCCAAGACTCTGTAACGGAAGTGCTCGTAGAAAAGACAATTCGTGCAGCCCGTTCTCATGGAGCGAAGCAGGTATTGCTGGCGGGCGGTGTGGCGGCGAATCGTGGACTGCGTGAGAGACTGCAAGCGAGATGCGAGGCAGAAGGAATTCCTCTCGTGATTCCTCCGTTCTCGTTATGCACAGACAACGCTGCGATGATTGCGGCAGCAGGCTTTATCAAGTATGAAAAAGGACAGTTTGAGGGGCTTGATTTGAACGGAGTCCCAAGCTTGTCGCTTTCTGAGCAATAGATGTAAAAATGCAAGAAGGGACTATCCAAGCCGGATAGTCCCTTTCTTTTTTGTTACTTGTCGCCACGCACCTTTTCGAAAAAGGGTGCAGCTTTTTGGGGGAGTATCTCTTCAAACTGCTTCCGTTCCTCAGCAGTCAGCTGATCCTCGTGCATGACCCCGTTTTCATCCGTAATCTTTATTTTCAGATCCATGAGTTGCTTCATGATCGCCGAAAACTCCGCGTACTCTTCTTCAGTCAGCTTACTTTTCGCTTCCTGAAAGAATTTCTCGATTTCCTGATAATCCTCCTGTGTGCCACCACGCTCGATGATGGTTTGCGATGACCCGAAGATTTGATCAGCCAAATAAGGAGTAGCCAGGGCCGCAGTTGGGATCAGGATAGCCACTGCTATGATTCCACTTACCAAACGTTTTTTCATGAATAATCTCCCTTTCTTTTGCAAGAAGTCATTTTGATAGGAGAGGTACACACGACTCTCGATTTCGGGTGGGGTTTTCAACGATTCAGCATGTTGAAGAAGCTCATCGCGTAGTTGTTTGTCTATGGACATAAGAGTCTCCTCCCGATAATTCGCAATGCTTGCGTAGTGCCTTCAGTGCCAGATGATGCCTGGATTTCACGGTACCGAGCGGGATTTGCAGCAACTCGGCGATTTCATCCAGAGCATAATCGTGAAAATAGCGCAGAATGACCACGAGGCGTAACTTGTACGAAAGTGTACGAACCATTCCGAGCAATTCAAGCTGTGTCTCAGATTTGATCACTGTGGAATCTGCCCAATCAAATTGCTCATCGTGCATAAGGCGGTTTCGTTCAAAGAGCCGTATTCTTCGCCAAGCTTTCCTTTTCCAGTCCTGCACCTGACGGACGGTGATCCCGTGAAGCCAAAAGCGAAACGGCCGACTCTGATCATAGGTGTGAAAAGAACGCCACATACGAATATAGGTTTCATTCACTATGTCTTCGATGTCTTGTTTGTTGTAGACAAGAAAAGCGATCGTACGATGAACATCGGTGTGCGTAGCTTGATAAACGACGCGAAAAGCTGCTTCGTCTCCCGTCAGCATTTTTTCCAGCCAAGGGAGCAACTCTTTATCATTCATGGGGGCCCCTCCAGAACGTATTACATCCCTATATTCGCTAACAGAGGCAAAAAGGTTCAGTTGTTTCCGTCCCTCTACTATGATTTATCCACATCATAGGATAACTTTCTGGATTGTTCACATAGACTCCTGTGAATACTGGTGATAACACGAGAAAATGACCGGGAAAACCGCATGTGCTCTGTGGATTGTTCTGTGGAAAATGTGGATAAAAAAGTCGAGTTATCAACAGGAGGGAGACTCGTGAGAAAGAAACTCGCGTTGATTTGCTTGTCATTCCTGATATTGTTTCTGGCTACAAATATAGGAAATCCATTGATAGCAAAGGAAAAACAACAAGTCATCATGCTGTTTGTGGAGGGGATGTCGTTTCATGATCTGGAGCAGCTCAAAAAGTTATCAACTGTGGATAAATGGTTGGATGGTGCAGGAGCTGGGGCTCTGTCCATAAGAACACCCGGATCGCGAATGGCCGCGAACGGCTACCTGCTCATGGGGAGCGGCGGTCAAGCGCTTTACTCTGAAAAGAGCGGGACAGGCTATCATCCGTATGAAGCGCTCTCGTCCAGGGAAACAGCCGGTGAACGGGCGGAAGAGCTGGGCAGTGATCAGGCGCAGGAGGTGGCGCGCTCCTCGATCATTTTTCCGGGTATTTTTCGGCTCTTGGCAGATAATCGGGAGAAACCGTATTCTGCGCAAATCGGGCTTCTTGGAACGGTGCTTGCTGCAAACCACATTCCGGTTGCTTTATATGGAAACGGTGACTATGAGGATACCCGGCAGAGACATGCCGTTCTATTTGCAATGGATCAGCAAGGAAGGGTTCCGACAGGGGACATTTCTACAAAAAGCATGGAGCTCCTTCGTGGCTATCCGTACGGGATCAAGACAAACTATGCTTACTTGCTTGAGAAAATCCACAGCGAGCGTCAAGCGGGCTTGATTATTGCTCAACTCTCAGATTTATCCCGGTTATACCAGTTGAGTACGGATATGGACCCAGGTCAGTTTTCCTGGCAATATCAGCGTGTTTTGCGGGACTTGTCCCTTTTCCTTAACCAGCTCCTTGTGGAACGTAAACCACACCAACGCATTGTATTGGCATCGCCAGCCGTCAATCATGTGGCGACAAAAGAAAAGGCTCTCTTATCTCCCGTGTTCATTTGGGGAGAGAAAGCGAGTGGAGTTTTGACATCAGCTACCACGAGGCAAGCGGGATTAGTCAGTGGACTGGATATGGTACCAAGCATACTGTCTTGGCTGGATGTACCCGTACCAAAAGGGTTGGCTGGTCATGTCATACGTATCGAAAAAGGGAAGGGTCTCACTGCCCTTCAGAATCAGGTAGGCGAAATTCATCATACGTATGCGACACGGCCAGCAGTGCTCTATACCTACGTCATGCTGCAGATTGTCATTGTAGGATGTGCGGTCGTTCTCTGGTGGTTTGGGCGGAAGAGAGAAGGGGCAGGCCTTTTGTGGCTTCGTAGAGGAATACGTCTGGCGCTGCTGGCTTTATTGTGGTTTCCCGCATTGCTTTTGGCAGAGAGCCTGCTCGACTGGCAGGTTTCTGGCGCGGTTGTCTTGGGGGGACTGATCATGACTGCCTTGATCGCAGCTTTTTGGCAGGAAGCTCATGCTCTCTCGCGAATCGTGATGACGGTTAGCGGAGTCACGACAGCCATTCTGCTGGTGGACGGATGGACTGGCGCTCATTTGATGCGGCAATCGTACCTCGGGTATGATCCGGTAATCGGAGCGAGGTTTTACGGGCTAGGAAATGAATACGAAGGGGTCCTGATCGGCAGTACGATCATGCTTGTGGCTTCGCTGTACGAGAGAATGCGTGGGGGACAAAAGGATCTAGGTCGGGAAAATAAATGGTTGCCTGCTGTCTCCACAGCCATATTCAGTGTCGTGCTGTACTACATGGTGGCACCGAGCCTAGGAACAGATGCAGGGGGTTTTCTTGCGGGGCTGATCGGTTTTTCCGTGGCATTGTCACGGCTTGAGGGCTGGCGAATCGGCAAAAAAGGCCTCCTGCTGTTGGCAGGCGGCCTGGTTATGGGTGTATGCAGTTTGATGGCGATCAGTCTCATGTCAGATCAGCCCTTGACCCATGTCGGACGGCTTTCTCAGCAGATTGTACATGGGGAATGGTCCGAGGTGGGGCAGATGATTGAACGCAAGCTGGCGATGAATCTCCGTTTGATTCGTGTTTCCATTTGGAGCAAAGCATTTGTCGTCTCCCTGATTGCTCTAGGCGTTCTCACCTTGAAAAACGACCGCTTTTTGCACCATCTGGCGAAGGACGCGCCTTACTTAATCAAAGGCTTTGCTGGTGTCATTGCCGGTGCACTGGCTGGGCTGATCCTCAATGACTCCGGCATCGTCACAGCAGCCACCTGCACTACCTTTCTGGTGATTCCTGCTCTCTATGCCGCCTTGGAGGAGCCTGCGCAGGAGCGCTGTTCTACGTGAAGAGGAGACTACTCCTCTGATAGCGCGCTCCACTCGTCATACAACTGCTCCAGCTCTTCTTTGGCAGCCTGGATTTGATCGTTGCGTTCTTTTGCCTGCACATGATCGCTATAAATTTCTGGGAGACAGAGTTCTTCTTCCCATCTGACAATGTCAGCCTCTCGTTTTTGGATCGAGACCTCAATCTCTTCCAAACGGCGCTGACGTTGACGCTCACGACGTTTCGCTTCCTTATCTAGCTCATAAGAGGATTTCTCAGGCTGTGCCGCTACGGTACCGCCTTGTTTTTTTGCGGGCTGCGCTGCTTGTTCGGCTGCGAGCTCTTCCAGTTCCTGCTTTTTCTCCACGAAGTAATCGTAGTTACCCAAATAGCTGGTCACGCCATCACCTGTCAGCTCTAGGACGCGTGTGGCAATCTTGTTTAAGAAGTAACGGTCATGGGAGACGAACAGGATCGTACCCGGATAATCGTAGAGGGCGTTCTCGAGCACTTCCTTGCTGAAAATATCCAAGTGGTTCGTCGGCTCGTCGAAGATCAGGAAGTTTGCTTGCTTTAACATGAGCTTTGCGAGGGAGACGCGTGCACGCTCTCCTCCAGAAAGGTCGCTGATCTTCTTTTGTACATCATCACCGCTAAACAAGAAGTTGCCGAGCAAGGTACGGACGTCCTTTTCCAGCATGTTCGGATATTCATCCCAAATTTCGCCGAGCACTGTATTCCGTTCGTTCAGGTTACGATGCTCCTGGTCGTAGTACCCGATTGTTACATTGCTTCCGAAATGAATATCGCCGCGCAGCTTAGGCAACTGTTCCACAATCGTTTTTAACAGCGTCGATTTCCCGATACCATTGGGACCGACCAAGGCCACACGCTCTTCGCGTTCGATTTCAAACGTAAGGCCCTGAGAAAGAACAGCATCCGGGTAGCCAATCGCAACGTTGTTTGCCTTCATCACGATGGTGCCGCTCATTTTCGCCACATCAAAGGAGAAGTGGACGGATTTGTTGTTCATAATCGGCTTGTCCAAGCGGTCCATCTTTTCCAACGTCTTGCGCCGGCTCTGTGCTCGTTTGGTCGTCGTAGCCCGAGCGATGTTTCGCGCGATGAAATCCTCCAGCTTGGCGATCTCTTCCTGCTGCTTTTCGAATCGCTTCAAATCCTGTTCGAGCCGAGCCGCTTTTTCATCAAGGAAGCGGCTGTAGTTACCGACATAGCGGGTAGCGCGTGTCCGTTCGATTTCATAGACAACGGTCACGAGCTTGTCCAGGAAGTAACGGTCATGGGAGACTACGAGAATGGCGCCCTGATAGTTTTGCAAATACGTCTCCAGCCAAGTCAGCGTCTCGATGTCCAGGTAGTTCGTCGGCTCATCGAGCAGGAGAATGGTCGGAGATTGGAGCAGCAGCTTGGCAAGTGCCAGACGAGTCTTCTGTCCGCCGCTCAATGTGCGGATCGGCGTCGTGTAATCGAAGTCCGCAAATCGTAGGCCGTGCAATACTCCACGAATCGCACCCTCGTAGCTGTAGCCGCCCTTTTCCTTAAAGGCCTCCGAGCGGTGAGAGTAATTTTCCAACAGTTGCTGGTAACGCTTCTCATCAGCCAGTATAGCCGGATCGCCCATTTTGGCCTCGAGCTCACGAAGCTCCAGCTCTTCTTTTTGCAGATGGGAAAAAACACTCAACAGCTCATCCCAAATCGATCGTTCCGATTCAAGACCGCTGTTTTGTGCCAAATACCCAAGGGTTACATCCTTTGGGATGCGGATAATTCCTTTGTCGTAGCTTAGCTCGCCGGCGAGGATCTTCATCAGAGTCGATTTGCCTGCACCGTTTACGCCAACCAGGCCAACCCGTTCCCCGGTTTGAATTTGCAGGGAGATGTCTTGTAGAATGGTTTCGATACCATACGTTTTTTCTATATGTTCAGCTTGTAGCAAAATCATCGGATTCACCTCTTTATATACTAATGCCAGTGTAGCCTAGAGAGAGCGCATGGGACAAGCCTCGTGGGAATGTCCCAAGCACGTTATGAAAGAGGGAAGAGGTTGTCATGGACCAAAAAACGAATAAAAAACAGCTGCGAAGCCATATTTTGGAGAGACGCAAATCCATGTCTGCAAAGGAACGGGAGCAGTTTTCCAGAGAGGCATGCGATCATTTGCTGTCTCATGAAAGGCTGGCTGATGCCAAAGCAATCATGGCTTTCCATCCTTTTGGAGATGAACTGGATATTCTGCCCTTTCTACATGAGGCAAAAAAGCGAGGCCAAGACATATGGCTGCCGCTCACAAACATTGCCGAGAGACGTCTCATTCCTTATCGGTATACAGGCCCAGAAATGCTAAAGCAGGGAGTCTACGGAATTTGGGAGCCAGACCCTGCCTTGGCAGAGGAAGCGGACGTATCACACTTGGATGCGATCATTGTTCCAGGCGTTGCTTTTGACAGCAAGGGCGGGCGAATGGGGTATGGCGGTGGTTATTATGACCGTTTTCTGGCAACGCTGAAAAAGCTCCCGTTCTTGGTTGGAGTCGGCTTCTCTATTCAGGTCGTGGAGCATGTGCCCCTAGAGTCTCATGATGTTTTGCTGAATGCAGTTGTCACCGAAAAAGGTCTTCTGCATTTTTGAATGTTTTGTGTCAGCAGCTTTTACATGCCTTCTACTGTCGCGAATGGTGCTATCCCCCAAGGAAAAACGACGAGACGTTTTTGACAGAAAAGTGTACAATACTATCGAATGAGAAACCGGAGGAATGTATCGTGAGCAAATGGAAGGTAGGCGTTATTTCTGCAAGTGATTCGATTGCCAGAGGAGATCGTGTGGACGATCGTATGCCAATCGTTCGTCATCTGACAAGGGAATGGCTTCAAGTAGATGTCGCTGTATACCGTGCCGTTAGTGATGATATGGAAGATTTGCAAGAACATATGATTGAGCTCGTAGACCGCGAAAAATGCGATCTGTTGATTGTTACGGGTGGCACGGGGCTTAGCCCGCGTGACGTTACGCCAGAAGTGACAGCGTGGGTCATTGACAGACCAGTCCCAGGCTTGGCCGAAGAAATGCGCCGTGCTGGTTTGAAGCAATCCCGCCGTGCGATGCTGACACGTGCAGTTGCGGGAACCAGGGGTAATTCGTTGATTATCAACCTCCCTGGTAACCCGAGAGGCGTAGAAATCTGTTTCAATGCGATTGGCGATATGCTGTCGGACGCTTTGCACATTTTGCAAGGGACGGGAGAAGCAAACGAAGATTGGGGAGGATTGCATTGGTAGAAAAACCTCAGATGCGGGAAGTGCCAGTGCGTGAAGCGATCGGAATGATGCTTCCTCACGATATGACGCAAATTTTGCCTGGAGAATTCAAAGGGCGCTTGTTTAAAAAAGGACATGTTGTCACCGAAGCGGATATTGAGCCGCTGTTGTCCATTGGCAAAGAGCATATTTATGTGCTGGAGATGCCAGAAGGCTACATCCATGAGGAAGAAGCGGGCATTCGAATCGCGAAGGCTGTTTCTGGATCAGGCTTGACCTTGACGCCTCCTTATGAGGGCAAGGTGTCGATGAAGGCCGCGAGAACAGGTTTAGCCAAAATCAACGAGGAAGCTGTCCATGCGTTGAACAAGCTTGAAGGAATTGCGTTCTCCACGATTTACGGCGATCAGGTCGTGCATCCGGGACATACATTGGCGGCTACGAGAATCATCCCGTTAATTATGGAAGAGTCTCGAATCATCGAGCTGGAGCAGCTGGCCAAACAGTTTGACGAACCGATTGTCCAAGTAAAAACGTTTCAGGATAAAAGAGTGGGACTTGTTACGACCGGGGGAGAAGTTTTCTCTGGCAGGATTGCAGACAAGTTCGGTCCTGTCATTCGAAACAAGGTGGAAGCTCTCGGCTCTACTGTCGTAGACCAGCGTTTTGCGCCAGATGACAAGGAAGCGATCGAACAGCAGATTCACTCGTTCCTCGATGAAGGGGTCGATCTGATCCTGGTCACGGGGGGCATGTCTGTCGATCCAGATGACCGCACGCCGGGAGCGATTGCAGGAGTAGGAGCGGAAGTAGTGCGTTACGGTACACCGATGCTGCCGGGCTCCATGCTGATGGTTGCTTACAAAGGCGAAGTGCCGATTCTCGGATTGCCGGGAGCGGTCATGCATGAAACGTTTACTTCCTTTGATGTATTTTTGCCGCGCATTTTGGCTGGGGAGCGAATTGTGGCTTCCGATATGACAAGACTCGGATATGGTGGTTTACGAAAGTGCTAGCTGGTTAGACTGGCAAATAACGAAAAGCAAACGACTTCACAAGAAAAAGGAGTGAACACGTATGAGCTCAATCGGGATTCCTGGATTAATCTTAATTTTAGTTTTAGCCTTGGTGCTTTTTGGTCCGAAAAAGCTTCCAGAATTGGGGCGTGCGGTAGGTCATACTTTGAAAGAATTCAAAAATGCTACACGTAGTCTGACAAGCGACGATGAAGACGACGATGAGGAGAAAAAGCGCAAAGAGCTAGCTTCCAAAGAAGCGTCTGCCAAAACAGCGCCGGTTGTCGCTGAGAAGGAAGCAGCGGAGCGGGAGCGAATTGAACGCGAAGTTCGTGAAAAAATGGAACGCGAGCGCTTGGAAAAAGAAATCCGCGAAAAGCTGGAGCAAGAGCGCCTGCAAATGGAAAAAGAGCAGAAGAACGCGTAACAGGTAAGGTTGGTGGTTACCATGAAGGATCAGGAAATGACAGTGGTAGAACACCTGACGGAACTGCGCAAGCGCATCATATGGGTGCTGGCCGTGTTTATTGTCGCATTGATCGTCGGTTTTTTCCTCGCCGGTCCACTCGTGGATTATTTAAAGCAAGAACCGATTGCGGATGGCGTGCCCATTGTCTCGTTGCATCCGTCAGACGCACTTCGTGTTTACATGCAGGTTGCCTTCCTAGTGGGCGCTGTCATCACACTGCCTGTAGCACTTTATCACGTTTGGCGTTTTGTTTCTCCGGGGATGGAAGTACAGGAAAAGCGGGGGACGCTTTACTTCATCCCGGCGGCTTGTTTTCTATTTATCGTTGGTATCCTGTTTGGCTATTACGTTGTTTTCCCGATGGTCATGCAGTTTATGACCAGTATTACAGCGTCGATGGGCGCAGACCCGAACTACGGAATCGCGCAATACTTTGGCTTTATGTTTAATATGGTCATTCCGTTCGGGATACTGTTCCAGCTGCCGATTATCGTCATGTTCCTGACGAGACTGCGCATCCTCAATCCAATGAGGCTGGCAAAGGCACGACGCTACGCTTACTTTGCACTGGCTGTCGTCGGAATCACCTTGACGCCTCCTGAGATTGTCAGCGATATTCTCGTGATTATCCCTTTGCTGCTGCTGTACGAGCTGAGCATTTGGCTATCCCGCGTTGTTTATCGCAAGCAATTAAAAGAACAAGAAGCGTGGGAACAAGAATACGGCAGTTTGGAAACAAACGAACCCGTTCAATAACGAG
The DNA here is from genome assembly GCF_006715575.1 of Brevibacillus sp. AG162. NCBI lineage: Bacteria > Bacillati > Bacillota > Bacilli > Caryophanales > Paenibacillaceae > Brevibacillus > Brevibacillus sp. AG162. The sequence goes on along the minus strand of NZ_VFNO01000012.1, from coordinate 5,561 downwards.
CGAGCATGAGAAAAGTCTTCTGTCCTGAGTGGCAGAGGACTTTTTTGGTATTCCAGCAGAAATTGGGAAATACTACAGACGTTATGATCCGGGAGGTGCTGAATATTGTGGCTGATCGTATGTTTGGCGTTGCTCTTTTCTGGGAGTACTGCGAATGCCGCCGGGCTGGGGGAGCCTATCGAACTGTTTGATACGGACAAGCAGCACGTTGTGGCTAGCTTTGAAAATACAGCTGGATTTCAGGAGGAAGCCCAGCAAATTTTGCAGAGTGTGAGTGGGCGGGTCTTGGAGTTTAATCCATCGTTGGATTCCGCCATGATCGTAAAAATTCCGCTAGTCCCCCCAAAGCCGATAAAGCTAAAATCCGCGAATCTCGATGCGATGATTGCAGAGATGTTTGTCATCATGCCCAAAAAAGGGGAGCGTCGTCCGTGGCTGATTCTGCACACGAAAGAATACGAAACGGTCGTTGTGGAGTTTACCGAAAAAGTTGACCATCTGAGGGAGCAGGTGAAATTGCCGTAAAGTGGCGCTTCTTCTTGCAAAAACAAGCCCGGTCGTCCATAAAAAGCGACGAAACCGGGCTTTCGATTATTTCATGGGAGTGAGGAAGGTTTGGGTGAAGTAGTCTGTATATACGCCCACTCCTAACTGGGTGAAGCCTTTTTCGAGTACGTTTTTGCGATGGCCTGGACTGTTCATCCAGCCTTCATGGGCTTCGATGGCATCCGTGTAGCCTGCTGCAATATTCTCTCCGGCCATGCTGTAAGCGAGAGATGCACTTTTCATGCGGTCAAAAGGATTACTCCCGGTAGTCGCAGAGATGTGATCGAAGAAATTGTTGCCCTCCATGTCCATGCTGTGTTTTCGTGCCACATCGGCAGCTTTTTCGTTCCATTGAAGGGGCGGAAGCTTGTACCGGTAGCGGGAGACATTGACCAGATCGAGGATTTGGCGCTCAGATGCTGCATTGACCTGCTCTCGTTCACCGACACGAAGCGGCGGGGGATCAAAATTGGGGGCCTGGCCTTGATAGGTCCACTTCGTTTCGTAAAAACTGCCGCGCAACAGCATTTGCGTATCCATCATACGTACGGCGGTGACCTTGTTGCCATTTTGCTTGTCCAAGTAATACATGTAGGGAGTGCCGTCTTTCATGACAAGAGGGCGTTGCTGCTTTTGATTGGTAATCTGGATATGGGCCCCCTGAAAAGAGAAAGAAACAATGTTTTGTACATCCATCTGACGCTCGAGTGATTGCTGGCTGGTGCCAACGCCGATGTTTCCGAGCTTTGCTGTCGGAGCGAGCGAGTACACATCGACGACTTTGTCATTTGCGATGCCGACTTGAATGTAGCGGGCAGGCTCGCGATTGTACACCCACCATTGATAGCCGAGACTGCTTGGCTCTTTGCGGGCAGGCTCACCTAATAGCTTGTATACTTCCTCAGAAGACATGCCGAGACCTATGTCAAAAATCGTGTTAGGCTTCTCCTCTCGAATGGGTGTGGCAGGTGGTTTGTTCGTTGCAGGATTTTGGGGAAGCGGCAGAGAGGCCGGGACTGCATCGGGTGTAGTCTGTTTTTCAGGCTGTCCGACGGAGAATGCAGGAGGTTGACCGACCCAAGTGGTTTGAGAAGTTTCGTCCCAACCGATAGGCTTATTCAAGTGGCGACTGATCATGGGCAGAGGTACATATAGCGTTCCTTTGTATTCTAAGGAGGCTGGTATTACCTTGCCTTCCTCCGTGTAGTACCCGGGATTTTCACTTTCGACGATTTCACGGCCATCCCAATAGATGGAGGCTGGGTTAAGGTTGACCCGTATAAAGGAAGTAGTATCCGAAGTGAAGAGACGGCTGATTCCCAAGACTCCCAGGGCAATTAAGCCAATCCAGAGCCATTTGTGCATGGAACGATTCCCTCCTTGGCGAGCTTGCCTGATTCTATGTTTCATTTATATGAGCGTGTCCGAATACTAGAACCTTTTTGCTAGAGAATGCAATTTAATAGGAGGAAGAGGAGTCAAGCAGTTGCAAATGGAAAAAAGTGAGGGAAACTACTTGCAAAGTACATAGTGATTCATTATTATAGGAATTGGGTGTTAGCACTCATAACAGTCGAGTGCTAACAACGTAAATTTGTTTACCTACATTTTTTGAGGAGGGTGTTTTTAGTGCTTAAGCCATTGGGTGACCGTGTGGTAATCGAAGCTATCTCCAAAGACGAAACGACTGCAAGCGGTATCGTTTTGCCTGATTCTGCAAAGGAAAAACCGCAAGAAGGCCGCGTAATCGCAGTAGGTTCTGGCCGTGTTGCTGACAACGGCGAGCGCATCGCTTTGGAAGTAAAAGAAGGCGATAAAGTAATCTTCTCCAAATACGCTGGTACTGAAGTAAAGGTAGACAACAAGGAATACCTCGTGCTGCGCGAATCCGATATCCTCGCGATCATCGGTTAAGGCTCTTAACATAGGAAGTCGAACGAATAAACACATAACAGGAGGTTGAGTTTAGATGGCAAAACAAGTCAAATTCTCTGAAGACGCTCGCCGCTCCATGCTCCGCGGTGTTGAAACTTTGGCAAATGCGGTTAAAGTAACCCTCGGTCCAAAAGGCCGTAACGTGGTTCTTGAGAAAAAATTCGGTTCTCCGTTGATCACAAACGACGGTGTAACGATCGCGAAAGAAATCGAGCTGGAAGATGCTTACGAAAACATGGGTGCGCAACTGGTTAAAGAAGTTGCTACCAAAACCAACGACATCGCTGGTGACGGTACAACAACTGCAACTGTACTTGCTGCAGCTATGATCCGTGAAGGTCTGAAAAACGTAACTGCTGGCGCTAACCCAATGGTTATCCGCCGTGGTATGGAAAAAGCAGTTCGTGCAGCTGTAGAAGAAATCAAATCCATCGCGAAGCCGGTTGAGAACAAATCCTCTATCGCGCAAGTAGCTGCGATTTCCGCTGACGATCAAGAAGTAGGTAACCTGATCGCTGAAGCAATGGAAAAAGTGGGTAAAGATGGCGTAATCACTGTTGAAGAATCCAAAGGATTCGTAACAGAGCTGGAAGTAGTAGAAGGTATGCAATTTGACCGTGGCTACGCTTCCCCTTACATGATCACTGACACTGACAAGATGGAAGCGGTTCTGAACAACCCTTACATCCTGATCACTGACAAAAAAATCTCCAACATCCAGGAAGTTCTGCCTGTACTGGAGCAAGTCGTACAAAGCGGCAAACCACTCCTGATCATCGCTGAAGATGTTGAAGGCGAAGCGCTCGCTACTCTCGTAGTGAACAAACTGCGTGGTACCTTCACAGCTGTAGCGGTTAAAGCTCCTGGCTTCGGCGATCGCCGCAAAGCTATGCTGCAAGACATCGCTGCTCTGACTGGCGGCGAAGTAATCACAGAAGAGCTGGGTCTGGACCTGAAATCCACTAAGCTGGAGCAACTGGGCCGCGCTGGTAAAATCGTGGTTACAAAAGAAAACACAACTGTTGTTGAAGGTGCTGGCGACAAGGCTTCCATCGAGAGCCGTGTAACGCAAATCCGTCAACAAATCGAAGATACTACTTCCGATTTCGATCGTGAAAAACTGCAAGAGCGTCTGGCTAAATTGGCTGGCGGCGTAGCAGTAATCAAAGTCGGTGCAGCTACTGAAACCGAACTGAAAGAGAAAAAGCTCCGCATCGAGGACGCTCTGAACTCTACTCGCGCAGCAGTAGAAGAAGGTATCGTACCTGGTGGTGGTACTACTTTGATCAACGCAATCAAAGCGGTTGAAGCGATCAACGTAGGTGGCGAAGAGGCTGTAGGTGTACAAATCGTACTCCGTTCCCTGGAAGAGCCAGTTCGTCAAATCGCTGCGAACGCAGGACTCGAAGGTTCTGTAATCGTAGAGCGTCTGAAAAAAGAAGCAGTGGGCATCGGCTTCAACGCTGCAACTGAAGAGTATGTAAACATGCTCGAAGCTGGTATCGTTGACGCAGCGAAAGTTACTCGCTCCGCACTGTCCAACGCAGCATCTGTAGCGGCTATGTTCCTGACTACAGAAGCAGTAATTGCTGACAAACCAGAAGAAAACAAAGCTCCTATGGGCATGCCAGATATGGGTGGCATGGGCGGTATGGGCATGATGTAAGAAAGCGGCTCATCGCTTTCTTCAAAGAGAGGCAGACAAATCGTCTGTCTCTTTTTTTGTGCATATCTTATGTAGATGCAGCTTTACTTTATACTTGGCTTAATACTACCAATGAGGGTGGCGATCGAAGGGATAGTTCATCTGATCGGATTGTGGGATGACTTCATTTACCCGCTAACTTTTTTAAAGAGCGAAGAATCAAGCACCATTCCGTTAGGTGTGCTTACACTATTTGGGGAATACGTACGCGGTGTGGAATATGCTTTTTGCCAGTTTGACGATATCATCATTGCAATGATTTGCTTCCAAGTAATTTATCGAAGGACTTATGTCGGGGGCGATAAAATGGGCAAACGCTGGATTAGCTTTGATCTGGATGGAACCTTGATGCAAAACCCGTTTGGAACATGGGTATTTCCAGAGATTGCGCGTGTAATCTCCAGTCAGTTGGGAAGAGAGTACGATATTGTTTCAGAAATGGTAACCGAGCATGAACGGCGTATGTACCAAGAACGCTATGTAGAAGCGTATGATTGGGATGATATCCTTGTTAGTAGATGTGATGCATTGAGTATAGAAAAAAAGATTGATATTGAATCCCTGGTTCGTAAACACTCTGTAATACCCAAGGTTAATTTGCTCGAGGGTGGAATTCTTCAGATGCTCGAGGAGATAAAGAAGCTGGGTTTTTCATTGGCAGTGGTCACAAATGGCTTTTACAAGTTTCAGGTACCAGTAATGGAGGCATTAGGCTTGCTGGAGTACTTTGATGAGATAGTTACGCCAGAACGAGCTGGTACGGGCAAGCCTGACCCAGCAATTCTGCAAAAACTGTCGGGAGAAGTAATTGCTCATGTAGGAGATCGCTTGGATCACGACATTCATCTTGCTAACCGCAGTCATGTAACCTCTATATTAATAGAACGAAAATTGCCAGAGGAATTGTTGAGGCTCCAACCGCATATGCGTGCAAATGATCACGGAATGCGGATGTTTTGCTTGGAGAAGTGGAGGAGGGAGTGCAAGAATCCATTATTGTCAGAGCTTCCGGAGCTTTTCATGCCGCGAATTGTTATTTGTTCTATGGGAGAATTCCTGTCTGTTCTGGCTAAACAGGAGATGGGATAAAATTCTAGGTAAAATTGCTTGCATTTTTGTTTCCGGCTTGGTATGATAACTCTTGTCGCTTTTGAAGGGAATTTTAGAGAGAATGAAAAAAACTTCGAACTCCTAAAAATAACCCTTGATTTTCAAAAGAAGATCTGATATAGTTTAAAAGGTCGGCGCCACAAGCGCTAACGACGAAAGAAAAGAACGATATGCTCTTTGAAAACTGAACAGCGAAAGCGTTAATGAGTCTATCATTAAATGATTTGCCAGCTTTGAACCAGTAACAAACTTTATTGGAGAGTTT
>NZ_VFNO01000011.1:98525-196329 GCF_006715575.1 Brevibacillus sp. AG162 | reverse complement strand
GCTAGCCTCCGAAGAGACTCGCTCGACTTGCATGTATTAGGCACGCCGCCAGCGTTCGTCCTGAGCCAGGATCAAACTCTCCAATAAAGTTTGTTGCTGGTTCAAAGCTGGCAAATCATTTAATGATAGACTCATTAACGCTTTCGCTGTTCAGTTTTCAAAGAGCATTTTGCACCGTTTCCGGAGCAGATCTTTAGTTTAACACACTCAACTTCAAAAGTCAACAACTTTTTAGTTTTATGTGATTTGTTCTACTCATTTAAATTTGTGTGTTTCGTGAGCAGACTCTTAATATAACACATAACTTTTCATTAATCAAGATGTTTTTTCAACTTCATTGAATTAATGGTGCGGTCGGCGAGACTCGAACTCGCACGGGTCGCCCCGCCACCCCCTCAAGATGGTGTGTCTGCCAATTCCACCACGACCGCATGTAAAACGTCTCAGGAGAGGTTCGAACTCCCGACCGTCCGCTTAGAAGGCGGATGCTCTATCCAGCTGAGCTACTGAGACATATTGTAGTTATAAAAAAATGGGGCGATCGATGGGACTTGAACCCACGAGTGCCGGAGCCACAATCCGGTGCGTTAACCCCTTCGCCACGACCGCCATAATGTATACGTTTTTAAAAATGTTCCTTGGCAGGGGCAGTAGGAATCGAACCCACACCAAAGGTTTTGGAGACCTTCGTTCTACCGTTAAACTATGCCCCTATGGTAGCGGTGGAGGGGATCGAACCCCCGACCTTTCGGGTATGAACCGAACGCTCTAGCCATCTGAGCTACGCCGCCATAATTATTTCGCAATAAAAAGAAGTGGCGGAGGGAGAGGGATTCGAACCCCCGTGAGCTTGCACTCTAACGGTTTTCAAGACCGCCCCGTTATGACCACTTCGGTATCCCTCCGCAAAATATGGAGCGGGTGATGGGAATCGAACCCACGCGACCAGCTTGGAAGGCTGGAGTTCTACCATTGAACTACACCCGCTTGAATATGGTGCCGGTGAAGGGACTTGAACCCCCACGGTTTCCCTCACGATTTTGAGTCGCGCGCGTCTGCCATTCCGCCACACCGGCATATTCATTTGAAACATGGTCGGGAAGACAGGATTCGAACCTGCGACCCCTTGGTCCCAAGCCAAGTACTCTACCAAGCTGAGCTACTTCCCGATTACAGTTCTTCACTTTTTAAGATGAAGATGCGTGCCCTGAGAGATTCGAACTCCCGACCTTTTGATTCGTAGTCAAACGCTCTATCCAGCTGAGCTAAGGGCACATGTTATGGAGCGGACGAAGGGTCTCGAACCCTCGACCTTCGCCTTGGCAAGGCGACGCTCTACCAATTGAGCTACGTCCGCATGTTTATTGGTGCGGTCGAGAGGACTTGAACCTCCACGGTGTTGCCACCACTAGAACCTGAATCTAGCGCGTCTGCCAATTCCGCCACGACCGCATTGTATGAAGATCAATCTCTCGCTTTTGAAAAACTGGTGAGCCATGAAGGACTCGAACCTTCGACCCTCTGATTAAAAGTCAGATGCTCTACCAACTGAGCTAATGGCTCTCGAAAAATGGCTGGGGTACTAGGATTTGAACCTAGGAATGACGGAGTCAAAGTCCGTTGCCTTACCGCTTGGCTATACCCCAATAGCCATGAAGTAAAGATGGTGGGGAGAGACGGATTCGAACCGCCGAACCCGGAGGGAGCAGATTTACAGTCTGCCGTGTTTAGCCACTTCACTATCTCCCCAAGCTTGTCCTTCAAAAGTAAACCTTATTCAACTTTCAAAGAAAAAGTGGTGCCGGCAATAGGACTTGAACCCACAACCCCCTGATTACAAGTCAGGTGCTCTACCAATTGAGCTATACCGGCGTGTTTTGTATAAATGGTGGCTCGGGACGGAATCGAACCGCCGACACGAGGATTTTCAGTCCTCTGCTCTACCGACTGAGCTACCGAGCCTCAAGCGTAATTATTTCGCCATCGCTTGAGAAAAATGGCGGAGCTGACGGGACTCGAACCCGCGACCTCCGGTGTGACAGACCGGCGTGAACTCCAACTTCACCACAGCTCCATGTAAAACATTCAGTTGTTAAAAGTGGTGGAGGCTGACGGGATCGAACCGCCGACCCTCTGCTTGTAAGGCAGATGCTCTCCCAGCTGAGCTAAGCCTCCACAATCCCCCCGCTATTTCATTGGGGGCATTTGCTAGGTGACCCGTAGGGGATTCGAACCCCTGAATGACAGCGTGAAAGGCTGCTGTGTTAAACCGCTTCACCAACGGGCCATTTGAATGGCTCCTCGGGACGGACTCGAACCGCCGACCGATCGGTTAACAGCCGATTGCTCTACCAACTGAGCTACCGAGGAATAATCATATTTTAGAATGGTGGAGCTGAACGGGATCGAACCGATGACCTCCTGCTTGCAAGGCAGGCGCTCTCCCAACTGAGCTACAGCCCCATTCCATCGCTTTCATGACACAGTTGTCATATCAGCTATGTAAGTGGTGGGCCTAGGCTGACTCGAACAGCCGACCTCACGCTTATCAGGCGTGCGCTCTAACCAACTGAGCTATAGGCCCGTGATTACTTCCGGAACTTTAATCTATCACACTTTTAAATTCATTGCAATAGAAAATTTGATTTTTTTTATTGCGTAGGTGAACTTTTTTTGTGAATTACTAGTTCAACAAAAGCACAATCTATTATAAGTCATGTTCATCGTATATTTCAAATGGTGTTTTCAAATTTTCGTTAAGAAAAAGCTTGCCCGGTAAAGGACAAGCTCTTCTTCGTTCCAATTAAATATCAAGATCACGTACATTTGCCGCGTATTGCTCAATAAACTCCCTGCGAGGCTCTACTTCGTCTCCCATCAGTGTCTCAAACACCATATCGGCATCCATAGCATCCTGGAGATCTACCTGGAGCAACGTACGGACTTCTGGGTCCATCGTAGTCTCCCACAATTGATCCGCGTTCATCTCGCCAAGTCCTTTATAGCGTTGGACGTTAGGCTTCGGTTGAGCCTTCAAGGTAGCGAGTACCTCATCACGCTGCTTGTCGGTATAAGCATAATGCAGCGTCTTCCCTTGCTTGATGCTGTAGAGAGGCGGCTGCGCAATATAAATATACCCCGCTTCAATCAACTGTTTCATGTAGCGGAAGAAGAACGTCAGCAGAAGCGTACGAATATGCGATCCGTCGACGTCGGCGTCCGTCATAATGACAACTTTGTGGTAGCGTGCCTTTGTAATATCAAAATCTTCGCCAACACCCGTCCCCAAAGCCGTAATAATGGCACGGATCTCGTTATTGCCGAGAATTTTGTCCAGACGTGCTTTTTCTACGTTCAATACCTTCCCGCGAAGAGGAAGAATGGCTTGGAAATGACGGTCGCGTCCCATCTTCGCAGAACCGCCCGCAGAGTCACCCTCTACAATGAACAGTTCAGATTCGGATGCGTCCTTGGAAGAGCAGTCCGCCAGTTTACCCGGCAAAGCACTTACTTCCAGTGCACTCTTGCGACGAGTCATTTCACGTGCTTTACGAGCTGCCTCACGGGCACGAGATGCCATGAGGGCTTTTTCCACAACTTTTTTGGCTACACCCGGGTTTTCTTCCATAAAGGTGTTAAAACGGTCACCGAAGACAGACTCGGTAATGCTACGAGCTTCTGAGTTGCCCAGCTTCGTTTTTGTTTGTCCTTCAAACTGAGGCTCTTGAATTTTTACGGAGATAATCGCAGTAATGCCTTCACGCACATCGTCCCCGGAAAGATTCGGATCCTTTTCCTTCAGGAAGTTAAACTTGCGGCTGTAGTCGTTGATAACACGTGTAAGAGCCGTTTTAAATCCGGTTTCGTGGGTACCACCCTCATGCGTGTTGATGTTATTGGCAAAAGAGTAAATGTTGCTCACATAACTGTCGTTGTACTGAAGGGCAACCTCCACGACAAGACCTTCTTTTTCTCCTTCGCAATAAATCACATCATCATGCAGGGCTTCCCGGTTTTTATTCAAGTATTCTACGAACTGGATGATACCGCCCTCGTAGTGGAAGGACTCTTCCTTCTGCTGATCTGGACGTGTATCCTTCAGCGTGATGCGCAATCCTTTGTTAAGGAACGCCAGCTCGCGAATGCGTTTTTGCAAAATATCGTACTCAAATACAGTTGTTTCGGTAAAAATAGTCGGGTCAGGCTTGAAGGTTACTTTTGTTCCCGTTTCATCGGTCTCACCTATGACAGCAAGATCGGCATCGGGTGCGCCTACAGTAAAGCGCATGTAGTATACCTGGTTATTTTGTTTAACCTCGACTTCCATCCATTCAGATAACGCGTTCACTACCGAGCTACCTACCCCGTGAAGACCGCCGGACACTTTGTACCCGCCACCGCCGAATTTACCACCGGCGTGCAATACAGTCAAAACGGTTTCAACAGTGGATTTCCCGGTCTTTTCATGAATGCCAGTCGGGATTCCTCGACCGTTATCGGTTACAGATACGGAGTTGTCTGGATGAATGACCACCAAGATCTCGTCGCAATAACCGGCCAGCGCCTCGTCAATGGCATTGTCGACAATCTCCCATACCAGGTGATGCAAACCTCGGCTGCTGGTCGACCCGATGTACATGCCGGGACGTTTCCGAACTGCCTCTAACCCTTCCAGTACCTGAATCTGACTCGCATCGTAGTTTGTATCTTTCGTCGTCACTTGATCCACTACTCTGTCAACTCCTCCACTTCAGCTTGTACAAAGGGAAACTGATCCAAGCTGTCCACGAACTGAGCGCGTCGCTTCAGCGTCAGAGAAGAAATAGGTGAACAGTAAATGGCGTTCTGGGTGATTACATAAGACTTCGTTTCTTCCTCGCTATGGTCAACAACTGTCTTACTTTTTTCAAGCAAGAACGCTTTATTGATTTTTGAGGATTTCACAGTCTGATGATCAAGAATGGAAATGACTTCCTTCGTGCTCACCACAGTATCTCCACCAATGTGAATAAACATCCCTGTACCCCCTACCTTTCTCCGGAGATTTTCCCTTCCCTCACGTAAAAACGAGAGGCTTGCTGGAGAACCTGATGCTTTAAGCCTTCCACACCTGTGGTACTTACAAACGTCTGTACTCGATCCTGAATGGTTTCGAGCAGCAATGTTTGCCGATGTTCATCCAACTCTGACAAGACATCATCCAACAAAAGAACGGGGTATTCTCCCACTTCTTCTTTAATCAGCTCAATTTCGGCTAATTTAATGGACAGCGCACTGGTGCGTTGCTGTCCCTGGGAACCATACGTTTGCACATCCATGTTGTTCACTTTAAGTGAAAAATCATCACGGTGTGGCCCAATCAGGGTGCTCCCCCGCATGATTTCCCGGTCGCGAACCTCTTCGTAGGCAGCAAGCATTTTATCTACAGCCTGATCTATCGTCATCTCTTCTGTAACGGGCGATGAGTTTACGTAATGCAAAGAAAGTCTTTCCCTGCCATCGGTAATGCCGGTGTGGATTTCCTGTGCCCACGTCTCCAGCTTCCGAATGAACTCAAAACGCTTCCGTAACAATTTTACCGCTAAATCGGCTAATTGGGTATTCCAAATTGCCAGCATTTCCAGCGAGTTACTTTTTTTCATGGCTAAATCCTTTAAAAGCTGATTTCGCTGGGCCAGTACTTTGTTGTAATTGCTCAAATAATAAAGATACGTAGGTGAAACCTGACCGATTTCCATATCGATGAAGCGTCTGCGCTGGGCAGGTGCGCCTTTGACAATGGAAAGATCCTCGGGTGCAAACATGACGACATTCAATGCCCCCACATAAGCGCTCAGCTTCTGCTGTTCCATTCCGTTGATTTTGGCCCGCTTTCCCTTGGTTGTCAACTGCAGCTCTAAACGAACAGAACCGTAGCGACGAAGAACATCGCTACGGATCGTGGCATAATCGGCATCCCAGGAAATCAGCTCCTTGTCGCGGGGCGTTCGGTGGGATTTGGCGAGTGCCAAAACATAGATCGATTCGAGAGCATTCGTTTTCCCTTGAGCGTTGTTGCCAATAAACAACTGAATGGGACCGTCAAACGACAGGGACATCGTTTCGTAGTTGCGATAATTGGTTAGCGACAGGTTCTTGAGAAACAAGAATCACGCTCTCCTCTCAGGGGCGTACCACTTGATAGCGACCATAGCCTTCAATCGCTACTTCATCGCCAGGATATAGCTTGCGTCCACGTCTGTTGTCCAGCTCTCCATTGATCTGGATCGGAACCTCAGCCAAAAAGGCTTTGGCCATTCCCCCCGTGTCAATGATTTCAGCCAGCTTCAAAAATTGGCCGAGAGCAATATAGTCTGTGCTAATGGAAACCTCACGCATGGCTTGGCTCCTTTCTTTTACGTAAAAACAAATTAGTACGTACGAACCGGCAAAATCAAATGGAGCATCCAATCATGATCGGTCGGACGAATCACAAATGGACTCATCGGGCCGCTAAAGCTCGCTTTGATTTCCGCGCTATCGATTGCACGCAGCGCATCGATCATGTATTTGGCGTTGAAGGAAATTTTCAATTCTTCGCCATTCATTGCTTTTGGCATCAAAATGTCCGTTACTTTCCCGATCTCAGGTGCATTGGACGTAATTTCGACGGTTCCATCAGGCATCGTAACGAGCTTGACTACGTTCGATTTGCCTTCGCGGCTCAGCAAGGAAGCGCGCTCGATGGATTGCAAAAACTCCTTGGTGCTGACAGTAATCTCCGTTTTGCTTCCTTGTGGAATAATTCTGGTCGTGTCCGGATAAGTTCCTTCCAAGAGACGGGAATAGAACAGGATATGCTTGGACTTCACCAAAATTTGATTGTCAGCAACAACGATATCCGCGAGATTTTGGTCGTCATCTAATATCTTTACCAATTCATTGCAGCTTTTACCCGGAACAACCACGTTATGGAAAGAAAGATCCTCTGGGCATTCGACCATAGCGGTACGGCTTGCCAAGCGATGGCTGTCGGTTGCCACAAAACGCAATTTTCCTTGATCAAGCGACCACATCAAACCGGTCAAGATCGGACGCATTTCGGAAGTGGAAACACCAAAAACAGTCTGACGAATCATTGCCTTCAGTAAATCACAGGGAACACTGAAGACTTTATCTTCTTCCAGATGCGGCAGCTGCGGATATTCGCTGGCATCCATTCCGTTAATGGTGAACTCAGCTTGTCCGGAACGAATTTTGGTTGCGAGACGATCATCGACTTGAATATCGATTTCATTGCTTGGCAGCTTGCGCACGATTTCGCTGAAAATACGTGCAGTCAACACAATGCTACCAGGTTGATGTACCGTTACTCCCCATTCTCCCGCTTCTTCCAGCGGAATCTGAACTTCAATAGACACATCAGAATCGCTTGCTGTCAGTGTCAAACCTTCATCATCCGTTTTGATTTTAATCCCGGTCAAAATTGGAATCGTAGTTCTGCTAGAAACTGCTTTGCTAACATGCGATACGGCGTTCGACAGCTTTTCACGCTGAACGGTAATATGCATCGACGTGAGCCTCCCTCTCCGGCGCCATTATTTTTGGTTGGAATCTGCATAATGGCTGCGCCTTTATCATAACTTATTAGGATAAATCTTTTTAACAGAAGTAGTAATAGGGCCTGTGGATTTGTGGATATGTGGGTCCATTACGTAAAAGAGAGCCTATACACATGTGGGTAAGTTGTGTATAGGCTTTTTGCGTTATGCACAGGTTTAATGGTTTGCTTTTAACTTTTCAATGAGCGACTGAATGGTTGTTTGCATATGAGGGTCATTTGCCAGCGCACGAGAGATTTTCTCATGGGCATGGATGACTGTCGTATGGTCACGGCCGCCAAATTCATCACCGATTTTCGGCAAGGAGGCATCCGTCAGCTCTCTGGAGAGATACATCGCAATCTGACGTGGGAAAGCGACGGTTTTTGTCCGTTTTTTCGCCTTGAAATCTTCGAGTTTCAGGCTGAACGCTTCTCCGACCGTTCGTTGGATGTCCATAATGGTAATCACGCGTGGGCGGGAGGAAGGAATAATGTCTTTCAGAGCTTCCGCTGCCAGCTGCGTGTCGATATCACGATTAATCAAGGAGGAGTAGGCAACGACACGAATCAGTGCGCCTTCCAGCTCGCGGATGTTGCTGTCGATCTGGTTGGCGATGTACGCCATTACCTCATTAGGGATATCGAGATTTTCTGCTTTCGCCTTTTTGCGCAAAATCGCAATCCGCGTTTCGAGGTCTGGCGGCTGAATATCAGTAATCAGTCCCCATTCGAAGCGTGAGCGGAGGCGATCCTCCAGTGTCGGGATCTCCTTGGGAGGTCGATCGGAGGAGATAATGATTTGTTTGCTTTCTTCATGCAAGGCATTGAACGTATGGAAAAACTCTTCTTGTGTCGATTCTTTGCCTGCCAAAAACTGAATGTCATCAATTAAAAGAACGTCAACACTCCGGTATTTATTGCGGAATTCGACGGCTTTGTTGTCACGAATAGAGTTGATGAATTCATTGGTGAATTTCTCAGACGACAAATAGACCACTTTCGCCGATGGGTTGTGCTGAATGACATAATGGCCAATTGCATGCATTAAGTGGGTTTTGCCAAGTCCGACTCCTCCGTAAATGAAGAGGGGATTGTAAGCTTTTGCAGGAGCTTCAGCAACCGCAAGCGATGCGGCGTGAGCGAATCGATTCCCTGAGCCGATGACAAACGTGTCAAAGGTGTATTTGGGATTTAAGATACTGGGTGGCTGGTCATCCGCGACTGTTGGCGGTTCGCTCATTTTCACCCGTGGGGCAGGTTGTTCATCGGCAAAAGCCGCATCAGGATTTTGCATCGCGACGAACTTTACTTTCATATTGATACCCGTCACTTCATATAGTGTATCGGTAATCAGTTGTGCGTACCTAGTTTCTAGCCAATCACGAGCAAAGTCGTTTGGTGCGACGACGATCAGTGCATCCTCTTCTAATGTAGTTGCCTTTGTCGCCTTCAGCCAGGTATCAAAACTGGGTTTGCTTAGCGATTTTTCTATCTTGGCGAGTACTTTGCGCCATAGTTCGCTAATCGCTGCATCCAACCAGAATCCCTCCCTCTGGACCATCCGAAAAATTGATGAAACACCGATCCATAATGATCGAGAAAAAGTGCAAAACCTGCTATGTTGTGACCCAATTGTCAACACAGCCGAATGAAGCGACTGTGGATAAAAAAAGTCGAAATATAGGGATTCCGCTCGTAGAAGTGAAAAAAAGCAGACGGTTATCCTCAATCCTGTGAGTAACGACATACACATAGGAAAGAATCTGTCCACAAACTTATCCACACCCTGTGGAAAAACCGATTCACGTATCGGAGTTATTCACGCTTCAAAACAAAAACATAATAACAGATATAAGGCATGGTATCAATGGTTTTTTCATACTTATCCACAAACACTACTTCTGGTACTCCCCACATATTCACATCCCTATATTTTGTGTACAAGCTGTAGATAAACTTGTCGAAATCTGTTTTTGTGGATAAAATGATATCCACAGTTCTGGGAAATAGTTTTATGGGGATATTTGCCTTGGTAATGAAATTCCACTCTCGCTTGACTTTTTAGGCATATGTTCTTATAATGCAAAAGAATGTCTTTGCAAGACGGAGGTGTATACGTAATGAAACCATCTTTCAATCCTAACAACCGCAAGCGCAAAAAGGATCATGGATTCCGTAAGCGCATGAGCACAAAAAATGGCCGTAAAATTTTGGCTGCTCGTCGTCAAAGAGGTAGAAAAGTTCTTTCCGCTTAGGCCACACTTTCAGTGGCCTTTTTGTTTGTCTACATATGTCTGAAAATTCTTTGTTCTCATAAAAAGAGGAAGGCTTTCTCCGTTGTGGAAACCTTTTGAGGGATAATCGTTACCTAGCTACCGAAAATCCTACTATTTATTGAAGAGACAGGAGGAGGCCAATGGAGCAAAGCAAGGACGTAACCGACTTTTTTATATCGTTGGCGCGAGAGTTTCTTGATGAATGGCCTCAAGCTAACTTGGTATATGCCTATGCGGGTGGATCTGTCGGGAGGGGAGAAGCGGACGTGTACAGCGACCTCGATTTACATATCTTTGTGGAGGGAGAAGATGATCCTTCCTGTGAAAATCGTCTGTTTAGAGGGCATATGATACAGCTGCAGGTCCAATCTGCTCCTACAGATGAAGAAGTATACGAGAATCCTTGGGCATGGCGTTACTTAAAGGAAGCAAAGGTTGTTCTGGACCCAGAGGATCGTTTCATTTCCTGGATGAATGACATGTGCGCCTATATGGATTCCCCGGCTGGAAAAGCGAAAATGTTTGCACAGGCAAAGGCGGAGGTAGATGCGTTCCATGAAGAGGCGCAGGCGGCCTTAATGGAAGGCTTTCCTTACTCTGCTTATTTGGCTGCATGGGCAGGTTGGATCGGTGCGCTGCAAATGAGTGCCTTTTTCGAAGGGCATTCATTGAGTGATGCACAGTTGTGTCAGTTGTTACAGAAAGCGGGACGTTTCGGACGGTATGGATGGCTTTTTTCAGGAGACATACAGGAGCAATCAAGATGTACAGGATGGCACTCGTGCTATTAGCGGACTATCGGGCTCATCTACGGTCAAAGAAAGAGGGGATCGAGTTTGTGCTGGCGGCTGAAAATGATTGGTTAGTAAAGAGGAAGGTTCAGAGATTGCAGGAGAGAAATCAGCTTGATATGGCCGGGTTTTTATTATTTTCAGAGGCGATC
Source organism: Brevibacillus sp. AG162 (assembly GCF_006715575.1). NCBI lineage: Bacteria > Bacillati > Bacillota > Bacilli > Caryophanales > Paenibacillaceae > Brevibacillus > Brevibacillus sp. AG162. Next base: position 185,528 of record NZ_VFNO01000011.1, on the reverse strand, counting down.
TGGTTATATCATAGCGTGGATTCTGATGAATGGCTGGAGAATCATTGGGCGGATCTGCCTGCCAAGCTTTCCTTGTCCCTTCAAAAATTGGGCTTTTTCCAAGGGGATGAGCAATTGCTCTCTGACTTGTGCCATGCCAGTGCAGAAATCATCGCGGAAATTGGCTGAAAGCCCATATTTTTTTCGCTGAATTTTTGATTTTGTTCTAAACCTAGTATACTTAGGGGAAAAAAGTGGACGAAACAAGGATATACTGGTAGATGCTGTGTACGTTTTCTACTATAATTGTGATGTTAGGGGTTGTTTACCTTGCATCGTTCACACCGGCTCAAAAAAAATGAGCAATTCCAAGCTGTGTTTCAACGAGGAAGTTCTGCTGCTAATAAGCAGTTTGTCTTGTATTCAGCAAAGCAAGAGGGACAAGCGGCTTTTCGTGCTGGGATTTCCGTCAGTAAAAAAATTGGCAATGCTGTTGTCCGCAATAGAGTCAAGCGACTTATACGCGAAGCAGTAGCTCGAATGGAGTCTGTTATTCCAGTCGGTCTCGATCTCGTCATCATCGCCCGTCCGGGTGTGGAAGCGATGACGCTTGAAGCCATTGAGCAATCTCTGTTACATGTGATGAAGCGAGCCAAAGTGATCAAACAGGCACCCGTACATAATGGAAAAAGAGATGGAAAAAGAGGGTGAAACGATGATGGTGAAGATCATGGTTTGGTTGATTCGGGGATACCAACTGATGATTTCTCCGTATAAACCACCTTCATGCAGATTCGCGCCCACCTGTTCCCATTACGCAATCGAGTCGATTCGTCGATTTGGAGCGTGGAGGGGAGGCTGGTTGGCCCTTCGTCGCATCTTGAAATGCCATCCGTTCCACCCGGGCGGGTATGATCCAGTCCCGGATCAGCACAAATAAGATTACCTCAATTGAAGCGGGGAAAAGGAGGATCACCCTTGAGTAGACGTACACTCAGCATTCTTATGCTGACTATGCTGGTTCTAGTTTTGTCGGGCTGTAACCCCCAAGCTGCTGCACCAATTGGCCCTGACGCAACCGGCATTTGGGACAAGTATTTTGTCTATCCACTGTCCTGGCTAATTAAAGAGAGCGCATTGATACTCGGAAACAACTACGGTCTGGGTATCCTGGTTGCAACGATCATCATTCGAATCATTGTGCTTCCATTGATGGTCAAGCAAATCAAGAGCTCCAAGAAAATGCAAGAGATTCAACCGGAGATGCAAAAAATCCGTGACAAGTACAAAAATGATCCACAAAAAGCGCAAATGGAAACAATGGCTTTGTTCCAGAAGAGCGGTGTCAATCCGTTGGCTGGATGCTTGCCAATGTTGGTACAAATGCCGATTTTGATCGCGTTCTACCATGCGATCATCCGTACGACTGAGATTAACTCCCAAACATTCTTGTGGCTGACGTTGGGAGAAAAAGACCCGTACTACATTTTGCCGATTGTTGCGGCGATTACGACGTACCTGCAGTCCAAAATGATGGGTCAGGCAACACAAGGAAATCCACAAATGCAAATGATGATCATCATGATGCCGCTGATGATTTTGGCGATTGCCGTTACATTGCCATCAGCACTGTCTCTGTACTGGGTATACGGTAACCTGTTTACCATTGTACAAACCTACTTCCTGTATCGTGATAAAGGAAATATGCCTACTCCTAAGGGGGGAGCCTCCAAGTGAAAAAGGTGGTAGCTACGGCAAAAACGATCGACGATGCTGTGCAAAAAGCTTTGCTGGAATTGGGAGTGCCGCGTGAGCGGGCAACGATCCAAGTTCTAGAGGAACCAAGCAGAGGATTGTTTGGACTGATTGGGGCAAAGGACGCTAAAGTGCAAGTAGAATTTCACTTTGATCCGGTTGCACAGGGACGTGACTTTCTTCAAGACGTTTTGTCGAACATGAAGGTGAATGCCAAAGTGGAGACGCGTACAAATGAAGAGGGCATGCTGTTTGACATCCAGGGAACCAATCTGGGAATCATTATTGGCCGCAGGGGACAAACTCTTGATTCATTACAGTATCTCGTAAACGTCGTAGCGAACCGTCATGCGGACAAACATGTACGTATCACTCTGGATGCCGAAAATTACAGGCTGCGTCGCAAGGAAACATTGGAGCAGCTCGCAGATCGTGTGGCGAAAAAAGCGTTATCGACCAAACGGGATGTACGTCTGGAACCAATGTCTGCTGCTGAACGGAAAGTAATCCACGCCTTCTTGCAAAAGAGAGCGGATGTGGTTACCTTCAGCGAAGGAGACGAGCCAAATCGTTATATCGTGATTGCACCGAAAGAAGCCTCTCGCTAGGCTTCTTTTTTTTACCTACAGAAATGGAGCAAGCGACGGCATTTTGAACAATCTCTTACAAAAAGTTGTCCACTGTGGATAATTGACCAAATGGCTGAGAATTTGCGAAAATGATTATACTGTGGATAACCAAAATGGACGGCAACCTTGGAGATAAGGTTGCTTTTTCCTATTAGGTGATTAGCCATATGGATGAGCTGCACTTTCTTTTGGAAATTTTCTAGACGATCTGTTATGCTAGTAAGTTAGTGGCTGACTTGTAAGAGTGGAAAGCTTGAGGTGAACAGCATGAAATTCGATACAATAGCGGCGGTCGCAACACCGATGGGTGAAGGCGGTATTGCCGTGATCCGAGTAAGCGGTACGGAAGCGATCGAAGTTGTGGATAAGATATATAAAGGAAAGCAGCGGTTGTCCACTGTGGACAGCCATACGATTCATTATGGGCACTTGTATGAGCCAAACACAGGTGAACGAGTGGAAGAGGTGCTGGTTTCTGTAATGAAGGCTCCCCGTACATTTACGAGGGAGGATGTAGTTGAGGTAAACTGTCACGGGGGAATCGTTTCCGTTGAAAAGGTTCTGGAGTTAATCTTAGATAATGGGGCAAGATTGGCGGAGCCAGGTGAGTTCACAAAGCGTGCGTTCTTAAACGGACGTGTCGATTTGTCTCAGGCTGAGGCCGTCATTGATTTGATCCGGGCGAAAACAGACAGAGCGATGAAGGTCGCATTGAATCAAGTAGAAGGGAAGCTGTCCAGGCTCATTCGGCAGCTGCGTCAAAACTTGATTGAAGCGATGGCCCATATAGAAGTTACGCTGGACTATCCAGAGCATGACGTTGAGGAGTTTACACAAAATTTCTTGCGAGGAAAGTGCCTGGAGGTTAAAGGTGAGATCCAACGACTGTTGCAGACCGCACAGCAAGGAAAAATTTTGCGTGAAGGCTTGTCGACTGCGATTATTGGCCGTCCGAATGTAGGGAAATCCTCTCTATTAAATAGTCTGGTCCAAGAGGAAAAAGCGATTGTGACTGACGTTGCGGGAACGACACGCGATGTCATCGAAGAGTATGTCAATGTGCGGGGGGTTCCTTTGCGACTCATCGATACCGCAGGAATTCGCGATACAGAGGACATCGTGGAGAAAATCGGGGTAGAGAAGTCCAGACAGCTGCTGCAAAAGGCTGACCTCGTGTTGCTCGTGATCAACTACAATGAGCCTCTTTCCGCTGATGATTACGCGATTTTTGAAGCGGCAAAAGGGTTCCATGTGATTGTAATTGTCAATAAATTCGACTTGCCGCAAAAAGTGGATTTGGAAGAGATCAAGCGTCATTTCCCTCAGCAGCCGTTGATTATGACGTCTGCGCGTGAGGAGACGGGGATCGATCTTCTGGAGCAGGCAATTGGGGAGATTTTCTTCAGTGGCCGAGTGCAGCAGGATGACCTGACCTACGTGAGTAACGCCAGACATATTCAACTGCTTCGTCAGGCAGAACGAGCCATAGATGAAGCATTGGGTGGAATCGATGATTTGATGCCAGTAGACATGATTCAGATCGACATTAAAAAGTCGTGGGAGCTGCTTGGGGAAGTCATCGGAGAAAGCGTCGGCGAAGATTTGATTGACCAGATTTTCTCCCAGTTCTGTCTGGGTAAGTGATAGAGGAGGACAAAAAATGAACGTTGTACCTGCATATGAAGCGGGCTCGTTTGACGTCATTGTCATTGGTGCCGGTCATGCCGGAGCGGAAGCAGCATTGGCGGCTGCACGTATGGGCTGCAGTACATTGCTGTTGACGATCAACCTGGATGCCGTGGCGTACATGCCATGTAACCCTTCCGTAGGTGGTCCGGCAAAAGGCCACGTCGTACGCGAATTGGATGCGCTTGGTGGAGAGATGGGACGCAATACTGACAAAACCCATATCCAAATGCGTATGCTGAATACAGGGAAAGGACCTGCTGTGCATGCCTTGCGCGCACAAGCAGACAAATTTGCTTATCAGCATGAAATGAAGAAAACGATTGAAAATACTCCGAATTTGATCCTGCGTCAAGCGATGGTGGAAGAGCTGATCGTGAACGATGGAGTCTGTGAAGGGGTTATTACACAGACTGGGGCACGATACATGGCCAAATCCGTCGTGTTGACAACTGGAACTTATTTGCGTGGAAAGATCATTCTCGGAGATCTCCAATACGAAAGTGGACCGAACAACATGCGTCCGTCCATTCGTCTGGCACATCATTTGAAGGAACTCGGTTTTGAAATGACACGCTTCAAGACGGGGACGCCTCCACGTGTTCATAGCAGCAGTGTGGATTTCTCCAAAATGGAGATTCAGCCTGGTGATCCGGTACCGCGCGCTTTTTCTTATGAAACAACGGAATTTATTATGGACCAGCTTCCTTGCTGGCTGACATATACAAATGAAGAAACGCATGGACTCATTAATAGAAATCTGCATCGTGCTCCTATGTATTCAGGAATGATTGAAGGAACGGGCCCGCGTTATTGCCCTTCGATTGAAGATAAGGTAGTTCGTTTTAACGATAAGCCGCGTCACCAAATTTTCTTGGAGCCAGAAGGGCGCAATACTGAAGAAATGTATGTACAAGGCTTGTCGACCAGCTTGCCGGAGGATGTTCAACTTTCCATGCTGCGCTCCATGGCTGGAATGGAAGAAGTCAAAATGATGCGTCCTGGCTATGCGATTGAGTATGATTCGATCGTGCCAACGCAGCTCTGGCCTTCTTTGGAAACCAAAATCTTGCCTGGCTTGTTCACAGCAGGACAAATCAATGGCACCTCTGGCTATGAAGAAGCAGCGGGTCAAGGTCTCATGGCAGGAATTAACGCAGCACGCCGCGTTCAAGGGAAACCACCCGTTATTTTGGGGCGAGAAGAGGCGTACATCGGTGTCTTGATTGACGACCTTGTTACGAAAGGAACGCATGAGCCTTATCGTTTGCTTACTTCTCGTGCAGAATATCGCTTGCTGCTGCGTCATGACAATGCGGACTTGCGCCTGACGGATATCGGCCATGAAATTGGTCTGATTAGCGAAGAGCGCTACCATCGATTTAACCAAAAACGCGAGCTGATCGAGCAAGAAAAAGAACGTGTGGCCAACACGCGCGTACGTCCTGAAATGGCACATGTCCAAGAGGTTTTGCGCAACGCAGGCTCTCCTGAACTGACAGATGTCATCGAACTGGCTCAACTGCTGCGTCGACCGGAAATCAACTACAGCCACATTGCTCAAATGGTCCCTGCACCGGAAGTACTGCCAGAGGATGTGACCGAACAGGTTGAAATCCAGATTAAATACGATGGCTACATCAAAAAGTCTTTGCAACAGGTTGAGCGGATGAAAAAAATGGAGGAGCGCCGCATCCCAACGGATATTGACTTCCACCAAATCTCCGGTTTGTCCAAGGAATCCCGCGACAATATGACCAAAATTCGTCCGTTGAACATCGGGCAGGCGGCTCGTATCGCAGGAGTTACTCCAGCAGACATTTCCGTGTTGATGGTATATCTGGAGTACAAACGCGTGGGAGTAGCCGAGTAAGGAGAAAAGCTATGACGAAAGAACAGTTTGCCGAGGTACTTGCAGCTCAGGGGATTTCTTTGACGGATCGTCAGAAGGAGCAGTTTGATCATTTTTTCCGCCTGCTGGTGGAATGGAATGAGAAGATGAACCTGACCGGGATTACCGAAGAGGGGCAAGTGTACAACAAGCATTTTTATGATTCGATTACGCCAGCTTTTTACTTCCCATTTGACCAGGTGCAATCCGTTGTAGATATCGGTGGGGGCGCAGGCTTTCCAAGCATTCCTTTGAAAATTTGCTTCCCGCATCTGAAAATGACGATCATTGATTCCTTGAACAAGCGTATGAGCTTTTTGCAGCATGTAGCGCAGGAACTGGGTCTGGAGAACGTGAATCCTGTACATGGGCGTGCTGAGGATCGTGGACAAGAAGCGATGTATCGGGAGAAGTTTGATCTCGTAGTGGCACGTGCTGTTGCGAGACTCAATCTGTTATCGGAGTTCTGCCTTCCTTTTGCCAAAGTCGGAGGACACTTCGTCGCTCTGAAGGGCGCGGAGATTACTCCAGAGCTTGCTGAAGCGAAAAAGGCAATCAAGACACTCGGTGGGAAGACGAGAAAGGTCGAGACATTCCAGCTTCTAGAGGAAGCGGGAGAGCGTAACATTGTCATCATGGAAAAAATAGAAGCGACACCGAAAAGCTATCCGCGCAAGGCAGGAGTTCCTGCGAAAAAGCCGTTAGTGTAGGAGTCAGTCATAAGAGAGGGTCGTAGCCACGTGCTGCGGCCTTTTTTCGTATGGAAAGTGCAAATGAAACTGCCCGTTCGTGATGAAATGGAAAGTATGCCTCAAAAGTAGTCTCTCAGGTTTGCTTCTTGGCTCATGGAGTCTACAACTCGGCATATACATAGTACTAGCTCCTTCGAAAGAATGACATCGTATGAGAGGGTGATTAGACTATGCAAGCAGCAGTACTTTCCTCCTTTTTTCCGCCAGAACTCCCGACCATATTGCTTCGGCTCTTTCTTGCTTTTTTAGCAGGTGCCATCATGGGATGGGAGCGAGAGAGATTTATAAAGGATGTGAGTAGGCAAAGAGGTGCTGGTTTTCGAACGTATAGTCTCGTTTGCTTTGGTTCGTGTCTTTTTGGACTAGCTTCTATATACGGTTTTTCTTCGAGTGGCGTAAATCATGATCCGGGGAGGGTAGCTGCACAAGTCGTGACGGGCATGGGATTTTTGGGAGCAGGAGCTATTATTAAATTCAATGGTTCGGTGAAAGGCCTGACGACGGCAGCAGGGATGTGGGTTGCTTCAGCCATTGGTCTAATGTTCAGTGCAGGGATGTATGTCGCTGCGATTGTTGCCGCGATTTTTTCGTACCTGACGTTAGACTTTCATAGACTTTTTCCTCGATTGTTTTCTGTCACCAAGATTTCACATCCTACTGATGAGAGCATTGGAAGTGATGAGAGGCCAAAGCACCGTGACGATCGCGATTTTTATGCCGAAGATCACGATTGATGTTTCACGTGAAACGTTTTTCGCTAGCAGGAATTGGACGAATCTTGCAGAATTACATATATATAAATGAACCTGAAGAAAGCGTGTAGGGAAAGAAGATTAGGTCAAAGGAAATTTTACAAACCGACCGGATGGGCAAGAAGAGTCTGTTAAGCAGTATGTACGATAGGGCTTGTGAAGCTTTTTTAAAAGTAGATGCATGCTGTCTCTAACGATGTAAGAGGAGGACCTATGTTAAAAGAGTAGGACTGGACTCACTTACGACGCCAATATGCCATTTTTCCTTAGCAGCAACAATCAAAGAACAAATTCAATCTGTCATATCCGGACAATGGATGGGCGAGGGATACAAATGTTTCGAGGGAGATTCTGTCGTTGATTGGACAGGACCTTTTTCAGTTTCAAGGACGTATTCAAAAAGCTGTCTTTTCAGCACGGAGAAAGTGGCGAGAAGCTGAAGAAGGAGGAGCGGAATGTAGGGTAGCTACATGAGCACCGGAATTTAGAGGGTGAACGCTAGTTTCGTTGTCGCGCAATCTTTCAGGATTACTTCGTGATCAAAAATGACTTTTTGAACACCTCTTCAAAGACTTTAAAATAGCACGGATGGAACGGGTAGAAGTGGGGGATTTTTCTATGGCAGTTAAAGATTCATTTTCTCGGATTTTTGGCTTGACGGACAAGACAGATAACGAAGAAATCAAACAAATACCAGTTGAGGAGATTGTACCGAATCCATATCAACCTCGTACTGTATTTGATGACGAGAAAATTGATGAGTTGTGTCAAACGATACGAACTCATGGACTCATTCAACCGATTGTCGTACGGGTTCGCGATGGTCGTTATGAATTGATTGCTGGGGAACGACGTTTGCGCGCAACTAGAAAATTGGGCATGGAGAGGATTCCTGCGATTGTCAAAGAGTTTAATGACTCGCAAACAGCCTCTATCGCATTGATTGAGAATTTGCAACGAGAAGGTTTGACAGCCATTGAAGAGGCAGTCGCATATCAAAAGCTGATTGATTTGCACAATTTGACGCAAGAGAGTCTTGCTCAACGTTTAGGCAAAGGACAATCGACAATCGCAAACAAACTGCGCTTGCTCCATTTACCGCAAGAAATTCAAGATGCATTGTTATCCAGACAAGTAACAGAGCGTCATGCTAGGGCTCTGATTCCGTTAAAAGATCCTGAATTACAAAATAAAGTCCTGCTTGAGATTTTGGAGCGGGAATGGAATGTGAAACAGACGGAAGTGCGCGTAAAGCAGCTTCTAGAATTAGCTGAGAACCCTAAATCGGAAAAAGATGCGAAGCCTCGCTGGAAAGCATTTTCAAGGGATACCCGGATTGCGATTAATACCGTTCGGCAATCAATCGATATGGTGATTCAGACGGGCCTACCTGTAGAGACGGCGGAAGAAGACCTTGATGAATTCTATCAATTCACTATTCGTATTCCGAAAAACAAAGAAACAGGGAAATAAATGATGGTAACAAAAATGGCGACAAGGTCGCCTTTCTTTTTGGGCAAATGCTGATTCTTTATAGGAAAATGGGGCTTTCGGCAGTATTTAATTTCCAAAAATAAGCATTTTTCGTAATAAAGCTAGGAAAATCTGCTTTTTCGGGACAAAAATAAGGCTTTTTTGTCTCTCTGTCTAAAAAAAACAGCGTACGACCAAGCTGCAAATCTGATAACATGGAGAGTACCAACCTGTGCATACTTGCAGGTTTGCTCGATAATAAATGAGGATAACTTTGCAGAGACTTTTTCGTCTTATCATGTACAGGCCATGTAAAGGTTACTGAATGGCAGCGAACGAAGGAAAGCGTATAAAAGATCATCGTTTTACAAGAATACGAGCAAATCGTAAATAGACTCGAATGACTAACAAGATGAGGATACAGAAGATGACTTTGAAAGACGTACTGGAGAGTGTACTGGTCAAGCCACAAGCTTTCCTACACGACAAAAAAGAGGTGGAGAAGTTGGGAAAAATCATTGCGGTTGCGAACCAGAAAGGCGGCGTCGGGAAAACGACTACGTCCGTCAATCTAAGTGCTTGTTTGGCCGCATTGGGGAAAAAGGTACTGCTGGTTGATATTGATCCGCAAGGAAATGCAACCAGTGGGATCGGGGTAAATAAGGCAGATGTTAAGTACTGCATTTATGATGTCCTGATCAATGATATCAACCCCGTCGATGCGACTTTGCCAACTGAAATTGAAGGATTAATGATCATTCCTGCCACCATTCAATTGGCAGGTGCGGAAATCGAGCTGGTTCCTACGATTTCTCGTGAGGTTCGTCTGAAAAAGGCGCTGGAAGTTGTCAAGGACAAGTACGATTACGTCATTATCGATTGCCCGCCATCCTTAGGGATTTTGACCGTTAATTCTTTGACAGCATCTGATTCCGTCTTAATTCCAATCCAGTGTGAGTACTATGCGCTAGAGGGATTAAGCCAACTGTTGAACACCATTCGTTTGGTCCAAAAACACTTAAATTCACAGCTTGCCATCGAAGGTGTCGTGCTGACGATGCTCGATGCACGCACGAATCTCGGTTTGCAAGTGATAGAAGAAGTGAAAAAGTATTTTCAGGACAAAGTATACAAGACAATTATTCCTCGAAATGTTCGCTTGAGTGAAGCGCCGTCACACGGACAAGCCATCATTACGTACGATCCACGCTCACGAGGAGCGGAAGTCTATACTGATTTGGCGAAGGAAGTGGTAGGGGTATGAGTAGAGGATTGGGAAAAGGGCTGAATGCGCTTATTACTTCCAATCTCATCGAAGAAGGGGAACAAGTAAAAGAGGTTTCCATCAATGAGATTCGTCCTAACCCTTATCAGCCCCGGAAAGAATTCGAACAATCAGCTATAGATGAGCTGGCACAGTCAATCAAAGAGCATGGGATCATCCAGCCGCTGATTGTTCGGAAAAGCATCAAAGGTTATGAGCTGGTAGCTGGGGAAAGACGATTGCGTGCTGCAAAGGTAGCGGGGTTAAAAGAGGTTCCCGTAGTAGTAAAGGCGTACACAGATCAGCAATTAATGGAGATTGCCCTGATTGAGAACTTGCAACGGGAAAATCTGAATCCACTTGAAGAGGCCGAGGCTTACGACAAGCTGATTTCTCACCATGATTATACGCAAGAACAGCTTGCACAAAAGATAGGGAAGAGTAGACCGCATGTAGCCAACATGCTGCGTTTGCTGCAACTGCCAGAGAAGATTCGAAAAATGGTCTCGGCAGCCGAACTATCCATGGGACATTCGCGTGCTTTGCTAGGCGTAACGGATAAGAAAGTACAACAACAGCTTGCAAATGACGTGGTGGAAAAAGGATTGAGTGTTCGTCAGCTGGAAGAGCTTGTGAAGCAGCTCAATGTTTCACGTGAAACAAAAAAGAAAAAGCCAGCGAAAAACGAGCCAGTTTTGATCGAGATGGAGGAACGGCTACGCAGTCGTTTTGGAACATCGGTCAAGATTAAAAAAGGATCGAAGCGCGGCAAGATCGAAATTGACTTCTATTCACAGGAAGACTTGGAGCGAATCATCGATATGTTGAATATAGAGAAGTAAGTCCAGGAGGTAGTCATGGCGATCATCTATTTGGATAACGCAGCTTCTACATGGCCGAAGCCACCAGCAGTCAAAGAAATGATGGCAGAGGTCATCGAGGATTTTGCTGCAAATCCTGGCCGAGGTGGACATGCACTGGCGATGAAAGCGAGTAAAGCTGTGTTTCGGACACGGGTGAAAGTGTCGCGGTTGTTTGGGATTCAAAACCCGAATAACCTCTTTTTTTATCTCAATGCCACTCAAGCGCTTAATCAGGCGATAAAAGGATTCCTACAAGCAGGCGATCATGTTATTTCTTCGTCTATCGAGCATAATTCGGTAAGACGTCCCATCGAGTACATGCGCAAAAACAACCAAGTAGAGGCTACTTTTGTAGAGCCAAGAGAAGACCATCAATTTTATGTAGAGGATTTTGCCAAGGCAATTACGCCCGCGACACGGTTAATCGTTGTAAGTCATGCTTCTAATCTGACAGGTGTCATCCTGCCTGTAGCCGAGCTGGGGAAACTGGCAAAAGAGCACGGGATTACGTTTTTGGTGGATGCTTCTCAGTCTGCTGGTGTTTTGCCTATAGATGTAGAGGCAATGAATATTGATATGCTTGCTTTTCCTGGGCACAAAGGGCTGTATGGTCCACAGGGTACAGGTGGTTTGTACGTGAGAAGTGATATTGATCTCGAGCCTTTGATTCATGGGGGGACAGGCAGTCAGTCTGAAGCGATCGATCAACCGACAACTCGTCCAGACCGATACGAAAGCGGGACCCTTAATACAGTTGGTTTGGCAGGGCTGCAAGCAGGCGTTGATTTTGTCATGGAAAAAGGTGTGGACAACATTCGTCAGCATGAATGGGAATTGGTGAAGCAAGCGATAGTTGGATTGCAGCAGATCGAGGGTGTACATGTCTACGGACCGGGGATTGAGACCGAACGTGTAGGCGTGGTTGCTTTTAATATCGGAGAGGTGGATGCAGCAGAGGTGTCGTTTATCCTGGATCAACAATACGGGATTGCGACCAGATCGGGTTTTCATTGCACGCCACTGGGTCACCAGACTGCCGGTACCGAACAACGTGGAGCGGTTCGAGCCAGCTTTGGAATTTTCAACTCAGAGAAAGATGTAGAAGCGCTTCATAACGCTGTTCGGGAAATAGCAGCAGCGTTTGTGTAAGGCATCTGTAGGGGGACAGCGCAAGTGATCTTGCTGGGAACATTGGTCAACGCCGGAGCAATCATCTTAGGGGCATTGTTAGGCAGAATGTTGAAGCGAATTCCGGAATCGATGCGACAAACCGTCATGCAAGGAATTGCTCTGGCCGTATTCATATTGGGCATTAAAATGTGCCTGGGTTCGGACAATTTTTTACTCGTGATCATCAGTATTGTGCTAGGAACAGTACTAGGTGAATGGATTGGGATTGAAAAAGGCTTAAACAATCTTGGGCACTGGCTGGAGAGGAAAGTTGGGGGTAGCCAAGGCAGTATCGCTACTGGTTTTATCACGACAACGCTGGTGTACTGTATTGGAGCTATGGCTGTACTGGGTGCATTGGACAGTGGTTTACGCAACAACCATGATGTACTGTTTATGAAAGCATTGCTAGACGGATTCTCTGCGATCATTTTCACCTCGACGTTAGGAATCGGAGTCATCTTTTCGGCAGTGCCCGTGTTTTTATATCAAGGTATGATTGCGTTATTATCTACACGCATTTACAGTGTGGTGAGTGAAACGATGCTAGATGCGATCCTGGTAGAAGTAACGGCAGTAGGTGGCTTAATGATTATTGCCATTGGGTTAAACGTTTTGGAGATCAAAAAGATAAGGGTAGCCAACATGATGCCAGCATTAGTGATCGCAGCAGTGGGAGTTCCCTTTATGGATTGGATTTCAAAGCTGTTTTCATAGTTGGGACAGAGGCTCTTCCTTCGGGAGGAGTCTTTTTTATGAAAATCAACTATCATCGATAAAAATAGCATGCGATAATATGATACAAAAACTTGATTTGCAAGCAAGTATGGATAAGTGGGACGGGACAGTACAGTACGACAGCATGTTTGGGGAGAGAATTACTATGTTGGGTGTGATCGTCAATCCTGTATCCGGGAATGGTACAGGGTTGAAAGTATGGAGGCAAATTGAGCCGACGCTACGACGTCTAGGAGCGCCTTTTCATGTCAGGCTGACATCAGGAGAGGGGGAGGCCGAAAAATTATCAAAAGAGCTGATTCAAAAAGAGGGAGTAAATAAAATCATTGCTGTCGGAGGGGATGGAACCGTCCGAGGCGTGATAAACGGCATATATGAATCGAAACAAGATTGTCGATTTGGATTGGTGCCGGCTGGTTCCGGGAATGATTTTGCTCGCGGACATGGAATTCCGATGAAACCGTTACAGGCATTAGAGCGAATTCTGTCGGAAAAAGGGGAAAAGCGAATCGATCTGATTTTATTGAACGGAAAAGTAGCTGTGAATTCAATCGGGGCCGGATTCGATGCACAGGTAGCAAAGATAACGGATCAAGCTGTGTACAAAGCTTGGCTGAATCGGTACAAGCTAGGAGCACTCGCCTACATTATATCGGTGATTCGCGTCGTATGTACGTATCAGCCACGTGACATTGTACTGAACGTTGATGGTGTTGAGGTTGGTTTAGAGGCTGTCTGGCTAGTTGTCGCTGCCAATATTCCGAATTACGGAGGCGGAATGCTGATCTGTCCCGATGCTATACCGGACGATGGCATTGCGGACATTTGCGTAGTAAGTGGCGTGAGTCGACTCGGATTGTTAGCCGCTTTTCCGAAAATATTCACAGGAGCTCACCGTCATCATCCGGGTGTCCGGTTTTATAGGGGCAAGCAGGTAACGATACAAGCAGCAGGACAGCTGCCTGTCCATGCAGATGGAGAAAGCGTAGCGCCAACGCCGATCAGCGCCCAAGTAATCGAAAAGCGCCTGACGATTTTGGTGTAAAAAAAATAGACCTGTCATCCGTTGAGAGAGAGAACAGATCGAAAAACAAGTTTTCCAAAGAGGGATGGAACCTTTTGCAGAGAAAAACGGTCAATCATATAAGACACTATCGAATCGACTAGGCGTAGAAGCCAGTGTTACGGCTTTTGCCAGTCCGGAAGCTATGATATCTGCCATGTTCATGACGATGGAGAGGCGGGTATTTTGAAGGACAAAATACTCCATGAAGCCTCCTACGTTAACAATCCCGGTAATGTGGAAGGAACCAACAGGAGGCAGCTCTTTTTTTACACCAGCCCCTGGTTTTAGTGGACCATTAATCACATTGATGTTTCCGACGTGGCTAAATTGACCTAAACAGGCATCGACTGCAATGAGTGTAGCTGTCGGATGATTCGTGTGGATGAGCTCTAATTTTTCCTTAAGATTCATGGCGTGTACAGGGTCCTCAAGCGTTCCGTATACTTGCAAAAAACGAGGAGACTGTGCGATGAGCTTGGTTCCTACTAATGGGCCTAGAGCATCACCAGTAGAACGGTCTGTCCCAATACATACAATGACAAGGTCGTCATCGAACCGATTTAAGCGAAAGCGCTGGGCAAGGTGACCGGCGAGATGCTCGTCTGCGTTTTCACTGCGGTATTCCACTTTAAAAGGTGGCAAAGAATAATCCTTGCGATTATCGGATGTACTCATGGAAACCCCCACTCTTGCCGACTTGGCTTAAACCAACCTGTAAAAGGTTATATAAAAGTATTCACAGTATCGTACCGATATGACTTTTTTATACCTGCTAATGGGAAAGTTACGTAGGTTTTGAAAACTCAGCGAGGCTGGCAAGCATGAAAACGAACAGGTAAAATAAGAGGAGACTATGGCAGTTTACGTGAAAAAGATGAGGGGGAGTGAAATGGGAGGAGAGACAGTGCTGATCGCGTTTGATTCCACGCAGCAAGCCTTGCGGGCAGAAATGCTGCTGGAGTACGAAGATATTGAGATCGATACAAGACCTACGCCGAAAGAAATAACGGCAGGCTGTGCCCTTTCCATTGAGTTCCCACTGTCGGATTACTCACGAGCGAAAGCGATCATGATGGAACAACAAGTGGTAATACGAGGATACTTCCGTCAGTTTTTTGGCCAGTATAGCGAGGTCGACGAAAACGGGGAGCAGAAGGAGCGGGAGGAATGAATCAAGCTGGTTTTTTTGAGAGAATGTATGCCCAAGTATATGCGTATGTGACAGATGCCGATATGTGGGTAAATATAGGGATGGCTGTACTGAAAATCGCAGCGATCATCCTGTTATCGCGAATCGTCGTTTCCGTTGTGCAATCAGGTGTAAATAAAGTGTTCCAGCACCGCCATGGAAGCAAGATTCAAATGGATCAACGCCGAGTGGACACGATGCGGGTGCTCGTCAACAATATCGTTCAGTACAGCATTTACTTTTTGGCGATTCTCATGATCTTGCAGCTGTTGGGCATTGATTTGCGCCCTGTTTTGGTAAGCGCAGGGGTACTGGGGCTGGCAGTCGGTTTCGGGGCGCAGAGCCTCGTGCGTGATATCATTACGGGATTCTTCATTATTTTTGAGGACCAATTTGCTGTCGGAGACGTCGTAACGATCAACAATTTGACGGGCACGGTGCAGGAGATTGGTTTGCGCATTACAAAGGTGCGAAGCTGGACGGGTGAGGTACACATCTTTCCAAACGGCACGATTAATCAAGTGACGAACTTTTCTTTGCAAAATACGTTAGCGGTTGTAGACGTATCTGTAGCGTATGAAGAAGATCTAAACCAAGTTGAGTCTGTACTCAAAGAAGTATTGGCATCGGCTCAAACGGAATTGACGGATATCGTAGCTGAGCCACAGATTTTGGGAGTACATGCACTGGGACCTTCCGAAGTTATCATCCGGGTTACGGCTGAATGCAAGCCGAACACGCATCACGGGGTCAATCGAAATTTGCGTGCGAAGATCAGAACGGAATTAACCAACAGAGGCATTCAAATTCCGTATCCAAAAATCGTCGCGGTATCTGGAAAGGGAACAGTGTAGAGAGGAGAAAGAGAAATGGAACGCAAGCAATTTGGACTGGGGGATGTCGTACAGATGAAAAAGCCACATCCATGTGGCACGAATGCGTGGAAAGTCATACGCATGGGCATGGATGTGCGAATCAAATGTACGGGTTGCGATCATAGTGTGATGATTGGACGACTAGAATTTGAACGCAAGCTGAAAAAGATACTGATTCGCGCGGAGGACGAACCGCAAGCATAGACCATATTTCTTTGATCAACCCATCTGTCTTTTTCTACAATGCCTGTAAACGATGAAGCGACGTGCTTATATGCTTCAGGAGACGGCTTTGTCGTTTTAGACGGGAGGGGTTCGATGAAAAAGATGAGTGTTCGATGGTTGCAATGGGTAGTAGTGCTTGTGCTTTTCTTACTTCCTTCACAGGAAGCGTGGGCAAAGTCGGCAAACGAATGGGGAGTGAGAATATCCCCAGCTGACAAATCGGCGGAAATGGCCCCGGATCAAATCATAACACTGACATTTTCGGGGCCAGTTTCGTTAAAAAATGGGCAAGAGCTCTCCGACAAGTCTGGTCTCTCGATCATTTCGCTCACGGATGCGAAAAAAAAGAAGGTTCGTTTTACGGCAAAATGGAACAAAACAGATCGAAGCATGACGATTGATCCGGTAGGAAATCTGGAAGCAGGGGCTTCCTATCGAGTAAGCTTGCTGGCCAAAAAAGTGAAGGATCAGCGAGGCAATTTGAATCCAGAGCTGACCAGCACGTTTCAAACGAAAAAACCTGTGGATAACATCGCTCCACAAGCAGTCATATTACCCGGTCACGGGGCTAAAAATGTAAAGCTCCAGGATAAAGTGACACTCCAGTTTGCAGAAGAGATTGCTTTGGTAGGTGGTGGAGTTCTCTCCAGCAAAACGGCCGGGCCATTAGTTCGTGTGACAGATGAAAAAGGGGCTATCGTTCCGCATACCATTACGTGGAACAAAAGCAAGCGGATGTTGTCTGTGAAGCCAAAAGGAAAATGGCAGCCACATACGAGATATCAGGTAAGCCTCATTGCGGGTTTGGTAAAGGACACAGCGGGTAATCACAATCAAGCGCAGTGGATAACTTTTCAGACCGGGTCGAAATAGTCGAAGCATGCGGGTAAAAAAAAGGATGCAGCCAATATAGGCGCATCCTTTTTTTCCTTTTGTACGATCAAATGTATCTCCCGGTGATGGTACTTAGGTTATGACTGATCATTATCCCTAGGCTGCATTGCCTTGGCTATGATCTATGTGGAATTGGAGAAGGTAAGGCTGCTGAGGATGCAAGCTTACCTTCAGATAGGCTGGATGGCAGCGGAGTAGGTTAGTCGCAGTCGCAACCTACGATAACGAGAAGGATGAACAGAACCAAGATCAGCGCGAAATCGTCGAAGCCGTTAAAGATACCCACTTGCTAACACCTCCTACCGTAGTTTCAATACTCATGCTATGTAGGAACCCACTAGGAGGTATAGGCGGATGCCCCAGTTCCAAGGAAAATAAGTTATTCACAGCATATCCACAGAAAATGTGGACAACTTTTTGCAGGAAAAAGGAGTGTCTGCAGACGTTGAGGGGAATAAAAAGTTGTTAGCAAATACTTATCCACAGATTTATCCACAAAAGTGGATTTTCTCTGGATAAATTGACGATAGTTATTGAATATTTGAAAAATTTTTATTAGTAAGAAGGAATTTGGCAGGTGAAAATATAATTACACACTTATAATTTTGGCAAAAATAGATAGAAGAAAAGGGGCGATTGAGATTTGAAGAAGCAAGTATTTGCATCAGTTACGGCTTTGGCCATTGCATTGTCGACAGTATCCGTACCATTCATTCCTTACAGCGCGCAAGCGGTAGCTCTTGCTGCTGAGAAGCCTTCTTATCAAACTCGCGCTGAGATCCCAGATGCGTACAAGTGGAAGCTGGATCATATTTATCCGACTGTTCAGGAATGGGAAAAGGATGTTGCTAAGGTTGAATCTTTGGCAAACGCTTTCACGAAGCACCAAGGCAAGCTGGGTACATCTTCTGCTGCGATGCAGGCGGCATTCGATGACTATGTTGAATTGATGCGCTTAAATGACAAAGCATACGTGTACGCAAACATGTCTCTCGATGTAAACTCCGCGAATCCTGATCTGCAAAAGCTGGGAGACCGCGCTGAGAAAATGTACACGCTTGTCACGGAAAAAACCTCGTGGGTACAGCCTGAAATCGTTGCGATTCCCGATGACAAAATAAAGAGCTTGCTGTCCGAAAAGGAGCTTGAGCCATACAAGCTGTTTATCGAAGACATGCTGAGAACGAAGCCGTACTCACTCTCTGCGGATATGGAGCAGCTCTTGGCGAAATCGTCTCCGTTGGGCAGTGCACCGACCAATATTTACAGCATGCTGTCCAAAGACGTGAGGTTCCCTAAAATCAAAGATGAGACAGGCAAGGAAGTTCAGTTGACCCGTGCCAATTTCATTTCCTATCTGGAAAGCAAGGATCAAAATGTGCGCAGAGAAGCGTTCAAGGCGTACTATGGTGCACTGATCAATTTCCAAGACTCGTTTGCGTCGACGTTGGCTGCGAAAGTAAAGGGCGATAATTTCTACGCAGCTGTACGCAATTACGATTCTGCGCTGGAAGCAAGCCTGACACCGAACAACGTACCGACGAAGGTGTATGATGAGCTGATTGATACGGTGAATGACAATCTGCCATTGCTGCATCGCTACATTTCTTTGAAAAAGAAAATGCTTGGCGTGAAGGAATTGCACATGTACGACATTTACGTGCCGATCGTTCCATCTGATGACAAATATATTTCCTTCGACGAAGGAAAGAAAATTGTCGTTGATGGGTTGCAGGTAATGGGTGATGACTATGTGAAGGCAATGTCTGAAGGCCTTGATGGCGGCTGGGTAGATGTCTATTCCACTGATGACAAGCGCACGGGTGCTTATCAATGGGGTGCTTATGATACACATCCATACGTACTGTTGAATCACCAAGGTACGCTCGATGATGTGTATACCATCGCCCATGAGATGGGACATGCCATGCAGTCCTATTACACGAACAAAAACCAGCCGTACATTTCGTCCAACTACCCAATCTTCACGGCAGAAGTGGCTTCTACCATGAATGAAACTCTGCTGTTCAAGAGCATGTACGCGAAGGCGAAGACGAAAGAAGAGAAGATGTATCTCTTGAATCACTATCTGGAAAACTTCCGTTCCACGCTGTTCCGTCAGACGCAGTTCGCGGAGTTTGAGAGAGCGATTCACGAGAAGGAGCAAGCTGGGGAATCTCTGAATGCGGAAGCGATCAAGAAGATCTACCTCGACATCAATAAAAAGTACTACGGGAAAGACATGGTTTCTGATGAGGAAATCGGTATGGAATGGGCACGTGTGAGCCATTTCTACAACTATAAATACTACGTCTATCAATACTCGACGAGCTTTGCCGCTGCACAAGCATTAGCAAAGCAAATCATGGATGAAGGTCAACCAGCAGTGGATCGGGTTCGCAAAAACTTCCTCGAAGCGGGTAACTCTGCTCCGCCTATCGAGGTGCTGAAAGCAGCAGGTGTGGACATGTCGACGTCCCAGCCAATCGAGCAAGCGATGGAAATCTTTGAAGAGACATTGAATGAGCTGGAAAAGCTGGTAAACGAGAAGTAAAGAAACGAATAATGCAAAACAAGCAGGCTCCCTTCCATTCAGGATAGGAGCCTGTTTTTTCGTGTATGTATCAATAGGCAATGCCGACACGCGCTCGTACGTATTCAGAGGAGGAAAGCTGTTGATACGTAAACTCCGCCGTATCGGGCACGGAAATTTGCATCCCATCTACAGGCAACTGGTGAGCCTCAACCCGGTAAGTGCCTGTATACTCGCCATCGGGCAAATACGTCGGACATACAATAGTCCAATCGAGTTCGGACTGTTCCAAGAGCGAGTATGCCTTGTGATGTTCCTCGGCAGCACGCGTCAATTTTTGTCTGGACTCACTGGATTGATAGCGGAGCAGGTCAGGAGAAACTCTGCTTTGCAAGATGCCAGCGGTGCCCACGGTAATAATGCGTGAAACGCCTTCTTGTTTCATTGCTTCAATAATATAGGGAGTTCCTTCGGATAACGTCGTCGCTTTATCTGTCCCGAGCGCGCTAATGACCGCGTCAACTCCATGCATGGCGGATGCAACATCTTTTTGATCGAGAACATTTCCGGTCAGGACACGCACATTTTCAGCAGCCAGATGAGGGAGCTTGTCT
Source organism: Brevibacillus sp. AG162 (assembly GCF_006715575.1). Lineage (NCBI taxonomy): Bacteria > Bacillati > Bacillota > Bacilli > Caryophanales > Paenibacillaceae > Brevibacillus > Brevibacillus sp. AG162. Next base: position 165,180 of record NZ_VFNO01000011.1, on the reverse strand, counting down.
GCCGAGCGAACGAGAACGGTTATTTCATGCCCATCTTTTAATGCATAGTCTAGGATATGGCTTCCTACGCGACCAGTGGCACCAAGAAGTAAGAGCTTCATTTTTGTAGTCACCTCGTTACCTTTCCTTTTACCGTAGCAAACAGATTCTGTTTGTCTAGTCTAGCATTTCTTTTTTTGTCCCACCACCTGAAGCTATGATGAGCACAGGGGGAGACAAGTGAAATAAAGCTTCCACAAGGAGACAATTGTAATCTGAAAACCAAATCTATATACTTAAAAGGATATCAGGATGATGATAAGGGAGTGTATATAGATGGGTGCATCATGCGGGATTGTAGGTCTTCCTAACGTAGGAAAATCGACATTGTTTAATGCCATTACACAAGCGGGCGCTGAATCGGCTAACTACCCGTTCTGTACGATTGACCCGAACGTAGGGATCGTAGAGGTGCCAGACGAGCGTCTGGAAAAGCTGACACAGATCGTTGTACCGAACAAGGTAGTTCCAACTGCGTTTGAATTCGTAGACATTGCTGGTTTGGTAAAAGGCGCGAGCAGAGGCGAAGGACTTGGCAACCAGTTCCTTGGACACATCCGTGAAGTAGACGCGATTGCCCATGTTGTACGTTGCTTTGAAGATGAGAACATCACTCACGTAGCAGGTCGTGTCGATCCTTTGAGCGATATCGAAACAATCAACCTGGAGCTGATTTTTGCTGACCTGGACTCTGTTGATCGTCGTATTGACCGCATTGCACGCAAAGTGAAATCCGGCGACAAGGAATCCAAGCAAGAGCTGGACGTACTGGAGAAATTGAAAGCAGCATTTGAAGAGGGTCAATCTGCTCGCAGTGTTGAACTCGATGATGAAGAGCGCAAATGGATTCGCGATTTGCATCTGCTGACAATCAAGCCAATGCTGTACGTGTGCAACGTAGCGGAAGACGGCATTAACGATGCAGACAACAACCCGCATGTGCAGACAGTTCGTCAGCATGCAGCGAATGAAGGCGCAGAAGTGGTTGTCATCAGCGCGAAAGTAGAAGCAGAAATCGCTGAGCTCGAGGGCGAGGACAAAGAAATGTTCTTGGAAGAGCTGGGACTTTCTGAGTCTGGTCTCGACCGTTTGATTCGTGCTGCTTACAAGCTGCTGGGGTTGGTAACATACTTCACAGCTGGTGTACAAGAAGTGCGCGCTTGGACCATCCGTCAGGGGACAAAGGCTCCAGGAGCGGCAGGCGTAATTCATACCGATTTCGAGCGCGGCTTCATTCGTGCGGAAGTGATTGCTTATGATGATCTGGTAGATGCTGGTTCTGTAGCAGCAGCCAGAGATCGCGGGAAGTACCGTCTTGAAGGGAAAGAGTACGTAGTGGCAGATGGAGATGTTATGCATTTCCGCTTCAACGTTTAGAACGAAATTCTTGATTCGGTATAGGCGTTTTGCTATAATACGATAATGCGAGTATTTATGGAGTGCATGTATTGTGCGTTTCGTTTTTAGCACTCGCTCCTTGCCCGTTTAGGGCCGCAAAGTCCATAAGGAGGTGAAAAGGTATGCGTCAATACGAAGTGATGTATGTATTGCGTCCAGACCTTGAAGAAGAGAAAGTAAAATCCAATGTAGCTCGTTACAGCGAAGTTGTAACTAACTATGGTGGAGAAATCTCCAAGCTTCAAGAAATGGGTAAACGTCGTCTTGCGTACGAAATCAACAAGTTCCGTGAAGGTTACTACGTTTTGATGAACTTCAAAGCGAACTCCGATGCTGTTGCGGAAGCTGAGCGTCTGATGAAAATCAATGACGACGTAATCCGCTTTATGTTTGTTCGTGATGAGAAGTAATCATTGTCGCGTTCAGAGGGGGAACCAAGATGAATAAAGTCATTCTCATCGGCAACCTGACGAAAGATCCAGAACTTCGCTACACGCCAAATGGCGTTGCCGTTGCTACTTTTACTGTGGCCGTGAATCGTCCCCGCACCAATCAAGCGGGTGAGAGAGAAACGGATTTCATTAATATTGTCGCTTGGCAAAAACTTGCCGATCTGTGCGCAAGCTACTTGCGTAAAGGTAGACAAGCAGCTATTGAAGGACGTATGCAAACACGCTCCTACGATAATAAAGAAGGTAAAAGAGTGTATGTGACGGAAGTTGTTGCGGAGAACGTTCAATTTTTGGGCGGTCGAGGCAATGAAGCTGGCGGAGACAATTCCGGATACGATCCAGGCCCTGGCATGGGTGGCGGTAACAAACCATCCGGTCAAAGAAACAATGACTACGATCCGTTTGGTGATCCCTTCGCGAGTGCAGGCAAGCCGATCAACATTTCAGATGATGACTTGCCGTTCTAAGATCGTATAACTTTCACATTCCTACGAAGGAGGGACTATCATGGCACGCAAAGGACGTCCTAATAAGCGTCGTAAAGTATGCTTCTTTAAAGTGAACAAAATCAAGCACATCGATTATAAAGATGTTGATTTGCTGAAAAAGTTCATCAGCGAACGCGGCAAAATCTTGCCACGTCGTGTAACTGGTACTTCTGCGAAGTATCAACGTGCACTGACTATCGCGATCAAACGCGCTCGTCAAGTAGCACTGTTGCCTTACACGGCTGAATAATTTTTAAAAGCTATAAAAAGGGGGGCACAATTGCGTGGCCCTCTTTTTTCCATAGTTTTTGTACATGAGACATGAATAATGAGGTGCTGACATGCCGTCCAAAACGAAACACTTGGCTGAAAACGCCCTTATGCTGGGTATCGCACTGGTGCTGCTGTTTCTCAGTACATATACGGTACTGGGAGGGCTCGTCAGTTTCTTGATACCGCTGCCTTTTATCCTTTTGGCAGTAAATCGCACAGTACCTAAAATGGTGTGGATCTCTCTTGCCTTTACGTTTCTTGGCTGGATCATTACCGGCCCATTCGCAGCAACACTTGCTTTTTCTAGTGCCGTTTGGGGCTCGGTGATGGGAATCGTCTATACGAAAAAAGGAGCGGCTCTTCCGGCGATTGTGGCAGGGGCAGGCGTTGCCTTTTTGAGTGTCGTTTCCATGCTGGCATTTATGGCATTCGGAATGAACGTTGATTTTAATGCCATCTTGCAAGAAGTGGAAAAGCAGCGTCCGGCAATGATGCCAAAAGAGCAGTTTGATCAGTTCCTTGCACAGGGCAAAATCGTCTTGCCTACAAGTCTCGTCATGTTCAGCTTTTTATCTAGCGCCATTATTCATGGATTAGCGAGTTTGATTGGAAGACGTCTGCGCAGACCGATTCCAGCATTGAAGCCAATTCGGGAATGGAGCTTCCCTCGATCATTGCTTTATTACTACTTCATTGCGATGATCAGTCTTTTGTTGTTTGCCGAGAGCATGCAGGGTACGTTCTGGGAAATCGCCCTGATGAACCTGAAAGTCATGCTGGATGCTATTTTCGTCTTACAGGGCTTGAGTTTTTGTCTATTTGCTGCCTATTTGTACGGGTGGAAGAGATTGACTCCTGTGCTCTGTCTATTTATTTTTACCCCCCTAAGTATTATACTTAGTTTAGTAGGGATATTTGACCTAGGAATGCGCTTGCGTGAAAAACTGGAAACAAGAGTGAAGAGGGGCTGAGGAAATGCCCAAGTTCCTGTTAAAGCGTTGGTACGGGATGCACATGGTCCTGGCACTCAGCTTTAGCTTGCTGTTGTTGGGGATTTTGACCTTGTTCCATTGGATGTACGGGGCGATCGGCATGATTTGCTTGATTGGCTTGGTTCTTTACGCTCTTCAAGCAGAAAAGGGGTTCCAACGAGACTTGCGCCTGTACTTGGCGACGGTCACCCATCGCGTGAAGAAGGCGGGAGAAGGCGTTATCCAGGAACTGCCGATCGGAATTCTTTTATACAACGAGGAAAAGGCAATTGAGTGGGTAAACCCGTATATGACGCATATGTCCGGGGATGAATCCATGATCGGGAAAAGCCTTCAAGAGGTATTCCCCCAACTGGTTTGGAAGCCGGAGCAAAAACGGCTGGAGTTTATTTATAACGAGCGGGTATACGAGGTCATTGTGCGGTCTGATGAGCGCCTTTTGTATTTCAAGGACATTACGGACTTCAAAGAATTGACGACTCGTTACCATCGAGAAAAGGCTGCACTTGCCATCATTCACCTCGACAATTTGGACGAGGTTGGACAAGTCATGGATGATCAGAGCCGTACGCTGCTCTCTACAAGCGTGGCTGGTGTGATTACAGAGTGGGCCAACAAACATGGCATATATCTTCGCCGAATCACGGCCGACAAGTTTTTGGCTCTGATGGAACGGGAAGCACTTGATAAATTGGAAGAATCGCGATTTGACATTCTCGATGTAGTACGGGAAATGACGGCTGACAACAAAATTCCGATTACGCTCAGTATCGGGGTTGGAGCGGCTGCTAGCACTTACATTGAGCTGGGACAAATGGCACAATCAAGCTTGGATATCGCATTAGGGCGCGGTGGCGACCAGTGCGCTGTCAAAATTGGCAACAAGCTCACTTTCTACGGTGGGAAATCGAATGCGGTGGAAAAGCGGACACGTGTCCGGGCTCGTGTTATTGCACATGCTTTGCGTGATCTCATTCATGAAGCGGAGCACGTCATTGTCATGGGGCATAAACAGCCTGACATGGATTCCATCGGGGCATCACTTGGTGTATTGAAGGCTGTGCAGCTGCACAACAAAACGGCTTATATCGTCATGGACGAAGGCAATCATTCTGTCGAGCGTCTGATGAAAGAGATTTATGCCAATGAAGAGTTGGCTGAGACCTTTATCACGCCAGAACAGGCAATCCGACTCATCTCCGGCCGCACATTGCTGGTAGTCGTCGATACGCATCGACCATCGCTGGTGATTGAGCCGAAGCTGTTGACGGAAACGAGCCGAATTGTGGTGATTGACCACCATCGACGTTCGGAGGAGTTCATTGAGCCAGTACTCTTGTACTTGGAACCGTATGCTTCTTCGACGGCCGAGCTTGTCACGGAGCTCTTGCAGTATCAGAGCGAGCGATTGAATATCGACAATCTGATTGCAACGGCACTGTTAGCAGGGATTGTGGTGGATACCAAAAGCTTTGCCTTCCGCACAGGTTCGCGGACCTTTGAAGCGGCGTCTTTCCTTCGCCGTAACGGGGCCGATACCGCGGCTGTCCAGCGTCTGTTGAAGGAAGATCTGGGACAGTATGTGAAGCGGGCAAAAATCATTATGAACACGGAGACGTACCGTGACAACATGGCGATTGCCATAGGCGACCCGTCCGAGGATTACACGCAGGTACAGGTGGCGCAAGCTGCTGAGCAGCTACTCACTCTGTCAGGTATCCAGGCGTCGTTTGTTGTGGCAGAGCGATCCGACGATACGATCTTGATCAGTGGACGTTCTCTGGGCGACATCAATGTTCAGTCCATTATGGAACTGCTGGGTGGAGGCGGTCACCTTACTGGTGCTGCGACACAAATTCAAGGCATATCAATTAAAGAAGCTACACGTCGTTTGAAAGAAGCGATTGACTCGGTCGTATAGGCCAAAATATAAAGGGGGAAACGATGATGAAAGTCATTTTTCTTCAAGATGTAAAAGGCCAAGGGAAAAAAGGCGAAATCAAGGATTTGTCAGAGGGCTATGTACGCAACTTCTTGTTGCCAAAGAAACTGGTAAAAGAAGCGACAGATAGCAACGTGAAAACGCTCGACGCTCAAAAGCGCAGCGAAGATAAGCGCAAGGAGCAAGAAAAGCTGGATGCTCAGGAGCTCGGCAAAAAGCTGGAAGAGCTGACAGTGAAAGTAGCAGGAAAAGCAGGCGAAGGTGGTCGCTTGTTCGGTGCCATTTCCAGCAAACAAGTAGCGCAAGCGCTGGAAGATCAGTTTAAAATCAAAGTAGACAAGCGTAAGCTCGAAATGGATGCCATCCGTGCTTTGGGCGTGACGCAAATCAAAGTGAAACTGCACAACGAAGTAACCGTGACGCTGAAAGTACACGTTGTGGAAGAATAATGTCTCAATTGTGGGGGGTGTGACGTGAGCGACCTGTTTTTGGATCGTGTGCCGCCACAGAACAAGGAAGCGGAACAATCGGTACTGGGTGCCGTGTTCTTGTCTAAGGAAGCTTTAATCACGGCCATTGAGATTCTCCGTCCGGAGGATTTTTACAAGACAGCGCATCAGCGCATCTTTCAAACGATGGTGGACCTGTATGAAAAAGGCGAACCTGTCGATCTGGTTACTGTTACAGCAGATCTTCAGGACCACAAGCTGCTGGATGAAGTCGGCGGCGTTACGTATCTCACGGAAATCGCCAGCTCAGTTCCAACGGCTGCCAACATCGAATACTACGCAAAAATTGTAGAAGAAAAATCGCTGCTTCGGCGATTGATTCATACAGCTACCAAGATTGCCAATGACGGATACTCCCGTGAAGATGATGTCACGCAGATCATCGCGGATGCGGAGAAGTACATCATGGAGATCGGTCAAAATCGCAACAGTGGCGGTTTTACACCGATTCGGGATGCCCTTCTGGAAACGTACGAGCGGATTGAGTTTTTGAGTCAGCGACGCGGTGATATTACGGGGATTTCTACGGGATATACCGATTTGGACAAGATGACAGCTGGATTGCAGCGCAGTGACCTGATTATCCTGGCAGCCCGTCCTTCCGTAGGGAAGACGGCTTTTGCCTTGAATCTCGCGCAAAACGTAGCAGCCCGTGCAGGTGAGACCGTAGCTATCTTCTCCTTGGAGATGGGTGCTTCTCAGCTGGTTCAGCGTATGATTTGTGCAGAGGGCAATCTGGATGCGTCCCGGATGCGTTCCGGTACACTGGAGGAAGACGATTGGCAAAAGCTGACAATGGCAATCGGTACGCTGGCGAAAGCGCCGATTTACATCGACGATTCACCCGGGGTTACGGTACAGGACATTCGGGCGAAATGTCGTCGTCTTCAAACCGAGAAGGGCTTGGGCCTGATCCTGATCGATTACCTTCAGCTGATTCATGGACGAGGCAAAGGAGATAACCGTCAGCAGGAAGTATCTGAGATCTCTCGTACGCTAAAAGGGATCGCGCGTGAGCTGAACGTGCCGGTTATCGCTTTGTCGCAGTTGAGCCGTGGTGTAGAGCAACGGCAGGACAAGCGACCGATGATGTCCGATATCCGTGAGTCCGGGTCGATTGAGCAGGATGCCGATATCGTTGCCTTCTTGTACCGTGATGACTACTATGACAAGGAAACAGAAAACAAGAATGTCATCGAAGTCATTATCGCCAAACAGCGTAACGGCCCGACCGGAACGGTGGAGTTGGCGTTCCTGAAAGAATTCAACAAATTCGTCAACTTGGATCATCGCTTTCGAAATCAAGCAGGTTAATAGTTGGAATGGAAGAAAAGCCGGAGAAATTCCGGCTTTTTTTTCTATATTGAATTGCCGAACATATTAAGTATTCACTATATGAATGTTCGTATTTAGCGTTGACATGGGGAGTCTCGTTTAGTAAACTTAGATTGTTTCAGGCCCGAAAAGACATGATAATATCAGGAGGTGTTTTTCGATGTCAACTGTCGTTGTCGTCGGAACCCAGTGGGGCGATGAAGGTAAAGGTAAAATTACAGACTATCTAGCTGAAAGTGCAGAGGTAGTGGCTCGTTATCAAGGCGGTAACAACGCAGGCCATACCATTATTTTTGATGGTAATAAGTATAAGCTGCATTTGATTCCATCCGGAATTTTTTATAGTGACAAGACCTGCGTAATCGGAAACGGTATGGTAATCGATCCGAAGGCATTGGTAAAAGAGCTGGAGTACATTCACAGCTTCGGTTTTTCTACAAGCAATTTGAAAATCAGTGATCGCGCGCATGTGATTCTGCCGTACCACATCAAGCTGGATGGCGTAGAGGAAGATAGCCGCGGTGCTAACAAAATTGGTACGACCCGTAAAGGTATCGGACCTGCATACATGGATAAAGCTGCGCGTATCGGTATTCGTATCGCTGATTTGTTGGATCGCGATGAGTTTGCTCGCAAGCTCGAGCGCAACCTGGCAGAGAAGAACTTGCTGCTGGAGAAGCTGTACAACACAACTGGCTTTGAGCTTCAAGAAATTCTGGATGAATACTTGGCTCTGGCAGAAATCATTCGTCCTTACGTAACCGATACATCTGTTGTCCTCAATGATTCCATTGATAACGGCAACCGCGTATTGTTTGAGGGCGCACAAGGCGTATTGCTCGATATTGACCAAGGTACGTATCCGTACGTAACGTCCTCCAACCCGATTGCGGGTGGCGTGACTATCGGTTCCGGTGTAGGACCAACCAAGATCCACCAAGTAATCGGGGTTGCAAAAGCTTACACGACGCGTGTAGGTGACGGTCCGTTCCTGACTGAGCTGAATGATGCAACTGGCGACCATATTCGTGAGGTTGGTTTTGAATATGGTACAACAACAGGTCGTCCACGCCGTGTAGGCTGGTTCGACAGTGTAGTCGTTCGTCATGCTCGTCGTGTCAGCGGTATCACCGGTTTGGCGATCACCAAGCTGGATACATTGTCTGGCATCGAGACACTGCGTATTTGCACAGCGTACAAATACAATGGAGAAATCATCGAGTCGTTCCCGGCAAACCTCAACCTGCTGGCGAAATGCGAGCCAGTTTATGAGGAGCTGCCAGGTTGGACAGAGGATATCACAGGCGTTCGCAATCTGAACGACTTGCCAGAAAACGCTCGTCACTACATTGAGCGCATCACGCAACTGACTGGTATTCCAATGTCGATCTTCTCCGTAGGACCAGATCGTGAACAAACCGTCGTTGTTCGTGGCATTTACGGATAAGCTATCGACTATATAATAGAAGAAAGCTGTCGAGCATTCGGCAGCTTTTCTTTTTTTTCAAGGGACAGACACGAAACGACACCCTCTGGGCATATGGATAGACATAGGGAGAAATGGAGAGGTGATCATGATGATGGGTTTTGGATTTGACCAAAAGGCCATGAAGCTGCTGGGCAAAAATGTACAGGTGAAAATGATCAATGGCGTCGTCATCAAGGGAACCATGACTCATTTCAACAATGGCTACCTATGCTTTATCACCACATACAAACAACAAAACGACGCCGAGAAAACGAAAATACGCAGACTTGCGTTAAAAGACGTTACCTCGATGCAAGAGGTGTGAGTCCCCGATGCCCATAACGAAATAAGCCATCTTTCCTAGTCATTTAGGAAGATGGCTATATTTATTTTAAATCATGCCTCCATACGATCGGATGATCTCAGTCGCAAGATCACCTTGTTCCTCTGGTACGACTGCCGTTAACAAGACACTGCGATTCAAATTGTCATCGCCCCGGTCTGCCATGCCGCTGGCGTCAGGATCTACTGCTGCCATGACACTTGCATCCCTGCCGCTTGGGAAGTCAGCTGCCAGTGTAAGGTTACCCAAGCTGGGAAAATCTCCGGATATGGGATTCAGGATCTGTTCATTCCCGTCACCAGGGAATTGTCCGATTCTGTCGATCTGAATGACGGAAAAACCAGCTTGTCGAAGTGCTTTTTCTGCCTTTTTGGCATCCTCTTCGGTGTGAAATCCTGCAAGAATGTTACGTTCCTTCACGCATATCAGCCTCCAGATATGATAAATGCTACCAATTGTTTGTACATATAGTGACTCTGTGTCTATTTTTTTATTCGACAGCAATTTACACTTGATGTTGTCGTTAATCTTATGGTAAAGTCGACATAGTTGGTTTCTTTAGGCAATTTGGCAGATAAATGGAAACTAAATTATGGGTTATTCGACCTAGTCAATATATTAAAAATTTTCAGGAAATGGAACGAGCAAGTTGTATCTGTTTTCAGGAGGGACAAGTTATGCATTGGTCAGAATGGAAGGCCAAGCTGCAGGAACGGTCATCACGAATCGTTCGAGATTGCAGTGATCTGGCGAAACGTACAATGAAACGTACAAGCTCTTACATCCAGTCGCATAAAAAACAATCGCTATCAGTTGCGGCAGGTCTAGTTTTGACGATTGCTGCTGGAGCATCTGCACAATACTATTACACAAGCAATGTCAATTCTGTCTACCATGTCAGTGTGAACGGCAAAGAGATTGGCGTGGTAAACGATCCAAATGTGATTCATAACTGGACAGCAGCCAAGCTGGAAGAGGAAAAGGAAAAAACAGGCCTTAACTTGCAAATGGCTGACTATATCACATTTGAAGAAGAGCGTGAATTCAAGGCACCGTTCAATAACGATGCCGCTGTACAAGCTCTGGCATCCGTAGCGGATCTCAAGGTTCAGGGCGTTAAGCTGACGATTGACGGCAAAGTAGTAGGGTACCTGCCAGACCAGCAAGCGGCTGATCAAGTACTGGCTGAAGTGAAGCAAAAATTTTCCGGAGTTCCTGCAACGACAGGGAAAAAGGCTGTTGTAGCAGCAGCATCCACAGTCCCAGTCAAACCGAATCCGGTAAAAGAAGTCGCATTTAAAGAAAACGTAGAGATGCAAACCGAAACAGTCGATGCATCTCAAATTTTGTCTGCCGATAAACTCGAGGAGTTGCTGGTAAAAGGCACCTTCAAGGATATGAAGCACACGGTCGTAGAAGGCGATTGCATCGGTTGCATCGCGAAGAAATACGGCATTACATCAAAGGATATTTACGCCAACAACCCAGGTGTTACGGAAAATACCGTCCTTCAATTGGGACAAGAAATCAATGTAACCGCAGTGCGTCCGCTGGTTACTGTACAAGTCAAAGAAGAAGTGGATCAGCAAGAGGTTATTGCTTTTAATACCCAAATTAACAACAATGACAAGATTCCTAAAGGCGAAACAAAAGTCGTACAAGAAGGTAAAAACGGCAGTAAAACAGTTAAGTACGAAGTTTTGAAAGAAAATGGACAAGTAGTCAATCGCAAAGTCATCAAACAAGATGTAACTGTGCAGCCTGTAACCAAAATTATGGAGCGCGGTACAAAAGTTATCCCATCGCGCGGTACAGGCCGTTTGAGCTGGCCTGCTAGCGGATATATCAGCAGCGGCTTCGGCAAGCGCTGGGGCAGCATGCATAAAGGAATTGATATTGCCGGTTCTGGTTCTGTCATGGCGGCAGACAATGGACGTGTCACATTCGCTGGTTGGAATGGTGACTATGGAAAATCGGTTATCATCGACCACGGCAATGGAATGAAGACATTGTACGGTCACATGAGCACAATTAGTGTGAAAGTCGGCGATGTCGTTAGCCAAGGAAAGAAAATAGGCGTAAAGGGTTCGACTGGACAATCGACCGGCGTCCACCTGCATTTTGAGGTTATACAAAATGGACGAAACCAGAACCCGATTCGTTACTTAAATTAGACTAGTAATTTCTGGATGAGAAAGGGCAACTCTTAGGAGGGGCCCTTTTTTTGCTGGCAGGGATTGAATGCCAAGCCCTTCTTTACATGGCGTACATGGTGTATTGTAGAGGAATAGTGATAGTCGAAGTGGAATCCTTGAAGAGGCAGTTTAAGAGGAAACAGGCGACTGTTGGAACACGTACTTTTAGAAAAAGGAGGGCGCAGGATGGCAAAACTCCTCGTAGTTGACGATGAAAAACCGATTGCAGATATTTTGAAATTCACGTTTGAAAAAGAAGGATATCAGGTCGTATGCGCCTACGATGGTGATGAGGCACTTGTCGTGGTCAAGGATGAACGACCGGATCTGATTTTATTGGATGTTATGCTTCCAGGCAGAGACGGAATGGACGTATGCCGAACCGTTCGTCAAACGTATGATGTTCCGATCATCATGCTGACTGCCAAAGACTCTGAATTGGATAAAGTACTCGGGCTGGAATTGGGCGCGGACGATTACGTGACGAAGCCATTTAGTACGCGTGAGCTGGTAGCCCGCGTAAAGGCCCATTTGCGCCGTAACCGCCCGAAAGTGGAAGAGAAGGATAGCCAGCATGTACTGCGTGTGTATGAGCTGGAAATCGATTTGAACTCGTATACCGTCGAAAAGGTGGGAGAAGCATTAGAGCTGACGCACCGTGAGTTTGAACTGCTGGTGTACCTCGCTCGCCATCAGGGCCAAGTATTGACGCGAGAGCATCTCCTGCAGTCGGTCTGGGGATTTGACTATTTTGGCGATGTGCGGACGGTAGATGTGACCATCCGTCGTTTGCGGGAAAAAATCGAGGATGATCCAAGCCAGCCGAAGTACATTATCACGCGGCGTGGTTTGGGCTATACATTACGCAATCCCGGCATGGGAGGCCAGCCTGGATGAGGCGGCTGTTCAAAACCGTTCAGTGGAAAATGGTCATCATTTACATGCTGTTGATTTTGCTTGCGATGCAATTTATTAGCGCCTATTTTGCTCGGGAAGTCGAGAGCTACTACATCAACAACTTTTCCGAGGCCTTGAATGGACAAGCCAGTTTGTTAGCGAGTTTGCTGGAAAGCGATTTGCGTCCGCATGACGGGAAGGAATCAAACGCCGAACAAAACCGCCTGGACATCGATAACCTGATCAACAACCTGGTAAAAATCAATGGAGCGAATGTGCAGGTCATCGATCAGACAAGAACGGTGGTTGCGACGACGGAGGACAAAAGTACAATTGGACAGCGGACCTCGCAGCCTGAAGTGACGGTTGCCCTGCTCGGGACGCGCAGTGAATCGATGCGGATCGACCCGAAGACGGGGGCGCGGGTGAAAGTATTGGCACTACCTGTTAAGGGCGATCAGATCGTATACGGTGCGGTCTACATGATCGCTTCGATGGAAGGCACTTATGCGACGATTGGTAAAATGAACGGCATCTTGGGGACAGGTACGATGATCGCAATGGTCATTACGGCGGTGCTCGGGGTCGTGTTGGCCCGCACCATCACCAAGCCTGTGAAGGAGATGACCCGTCAGGCACGATTGGTGGCAGATGGGGATTTTAACAGTAGTGTACGTGTCTATAGCGATGATGAAATAGGCCAGCTCGGTATGGCCTTTAATCATATGACCTTGCGTTTGCAGGAAGCCATCTTGCAGCAAGAGGAAGAGCGTGAGAAGCTCGCGGGAATCTTGAGCAACATGACGGATGGTGTCATTGCCGCTAACCGCAATGGACAGATCATCCTGTTTAATCGGGCGGCAGAAGATATGTTGCAGGTGACGATGGCTGACGTCCTTCTCAAGAGACGTACCTTGTACGATCTATTGGGTCTGCCGCCAGAGGATGAGATGTCGCTCTATGCGCAGGAAGAACCGCTTATCATTGAGATGACGCTGCCCAATAAGGAAGAAGTGATCCTGCGTGTGACGTTTACGCCCTTGCAGCACGATAGCAAAAAAATGGGTGGGATCATCGCTGTCGTAGCAGATGTGACAGAGCAGCAGCGACTGGAGCAGCAGCGCCGCGAATTCGTGGCGAACGTGTCGCATGAGCTGCGGACACCGTTGACGACTATTAAAAGCTATGTGGAAGCGCTGCTGGATGGCGCAGTGGAAGAGCCAGAGCTGTCCCAACGGTTCTTGAAGGTTACTTCGTCGGAGACAGAGCGCATGATTCGCTTGGTAAACGATTTGTTGCAGCTATCACGTTTTGATTCGCAGGGGGTTCGTCTGCATTGCAAGGAAGCGGACATCAATCGATTGCTTCGCTATGCTGCCGATCGTTTTTCCATGTTCAGTGAGCAGCAGGAGGTTCAGCTCAGCCTGGATATGCCGAGCAAGCTTCCGCCGGTTTATATTGATTTGGATGCGATCAATCAAGTATTGGATAATCTTTTGTCCAATGCGATCAAGTATACGCCTCAAGGAGGCACCGTGGTTCTCATGGCAAAAGAGAACCACAAGCAAAAGCGGGTCCAAATCTCCATTACCGACACAGGAATCGGGATTCCCAGCCGCGATTTGAAGCGAATCTTTGAGCGCTTCTACCGCGTAGATAAGGCGCGTTCGCGTGGTCAGGGTGGAACAGGCCTGGGATTGGCGATTGCCCGCGAATTAGTACAGGCACACGGTGCAGATATCGAGATTACGAGCGAATGGAACGTAGGAACGACAGTCACGTTCTGGGTGCCATTTGCCCAAGGAGGAAAAACGGGATGAAGCGGATGCTAGAGCCTGCCAAGACCGTCTTACTCAATCTGCTAGTGCTAGCCAGCTTTGTTTTGACAGCGATGTTGTGGTCAAATCAACCCAACCTTCAATTTATTGAGCCGGCAGAGTATACGCAGTCAAAGCCCGTTCAGGAAAAACAACTCGAACAGCTCGTTACGCCGGAATCCGTTGTTTTTCACTATGGGGAAGATCGCCATACGAAAGCATCCGCAACCGATGCTCCTTACAGTTTGATCGTGCGAGAAATGTCGAAATGGATCTTCCTCGATTTTTCTCCGCTCACCATCTCCAATGAGAAATGGGAAGATATTGCCCGGGAAAAGATGGGTTTGGAAGTGCGCTTTCGGAGCACGGTTCCCTTGTCAATTGTAGGTCGGCTGGTAACCTTTCGGGATGAGTTTGACAACCGAATGAAAGGGATTGACCGATTGTGGTTGTACTACGAGAAGGACGAGGATGTCGTCTACGCGTTATTTTTGTCGACTGAGGAAGGTCGAATGATGCGTTCTCGAACGTCAATCAGCCCTAAGGATTTGCGAGAATCGTATTTGGCTTCTGGTGATTTAATGCCTGAGCAAATCATGAAAATCGTCAAACCAGAGCGAAGTTTCGTAGATATGGAAGGGCCTGTACCGATATGGAACACCTATTATTTGCCCAAGAATCAGATGCGCATGCAGCAATTCCGTTACAGCTATGTACCTGTTACGAACGATAGACTGATCGAGTCCTACTTTATCGATCAATCGCTCGTCAGACAAATCATGGAGCGGGACAAAACGGTTATTTTTACAGATGGCAGCAGATCGATTCAATTAAGATCGGAGCAGCAGGCGTTCACGTTTACTGATCCGGCGTATCAACAGCGGGATCAGGAGCTGTCTGATGAAGAAAAAGTGCAGAGTGCCGTTACCTTCATGAATAAGCACTTGGGCTGGCTTGATGACTACCATTTTGAACGAATCAAGAAGAGCTACAATGAAAAAGACTTGATCACGTTCCGCCAGTACTTGGGGGCGTATCCCTTGATCAGTGTAGGGGAGGACAAGCAAATCGATACGATCCAAATTACCTCAGAAGCAGGTCAGGTTGTGACGATGAGTCGTTCGCTGCTGGATTTGGACAAGTATATCGATAACAAAGAGTGGACGGTTATGTCTGGCCCGGAGCTGTATCAATATATCCGCGACAAAAAGCTGGCGGACACAGAAAAAATCACCAATGCTTATTTGGCTTACCAGACCAAAGTAGGTGAAGGATACGTGGACCTGATGCCAATCTGGGTTGTGGAATTGGCGAATCAGGCGAACCTGTATATTTCTGCGCACACCAATCAGGGAGGAGGGAAGGCGCATGGATTGGAGTAGGACGAAGACGATTCTGATCTGGGCCTTTCTACTCCTCGATTTGTTTCTCCTGTATCAGGTGTACGTGACGCGCATTAGCCTGTGGAATGACAAGGAAGTCGCGCAGAGCGAGAAATGGAATACAGAGCTGTACTTGAATCAGCAAAATATCACATTGGATACAGAAGTGCCGCAGGATACACCGGAAATGTCCAATTTGGATGCGGAGTATATCGGAATTAATCCGATTTCCTTGCATGAGATATCAGGACTTCAGGCGACGGTAGAAAAGATGGCACTGGCTGCCAAGCTGGACCCACCGATGCAGATTCGTGGTCAACTGAATCCTCAGGAGCTCTTGCGTCAAATTGGGCCGAGGCTGATTTATTCCGATCAATACGTAGCCGATCCGTATCAATCAAATCAAGCGCGGCTCTTGTATTGGCAGGTCTATGATAAAATGCCAGTATTCGTCGCGCCGTTGGAAATGTATTTGGACAACGGAACAATACTGGGCTACAGGCAGACCTTTTTCCACCTTCGCAAGCAGCAGGGGGAACGACAGGTGATCTCTGGTTATGCGGCACTACGCTCTCTGGTGGACAAGCAAATCATTTCACCAGGGGAACGGATTGAGAATGTGAGCCTGGGTTATTACGGTTCTTACGATGCGGATATTCAGACGCTGGTGCCTGTATGGCGCGTGGTTCACGATGGCAAATGGCATTTTGTCAACGCGATTACAGGAGCGCTGGAGCGTCCGATGGTAACGCAGCGTTGAATAGATAGACAGCCTGGGAAAGATACGGGAAGAGGGATGTTCGGTGAGATTTAGTGTGTTGGCAAGCGGGAGTACGGGCAACGCCATTTACGTGGCAACAGACCGTATTTCTGTATTGATCGATGTAGGCATTACAGGAAAGCAGGCAGAAGCGGCACTGGAGACCATTGGCGTCAATCCAGCGGAGCTGAGTGCCATTCTCGTCACCCATGAGCACGTCGACCATATTAAAGGAGTCGGCGTCATGGCGCGGCGATATGGATTGCCGATTTACGCCAATGAAAAGACATGGTCGGAGCTGGATGGGCAAATCGGGACGATCAAAGAAGATCAGCGACGCTTCTTTTCTGTGGGGGAAAAGAAAGAGTTGGAGGACTTGGGCATCGAGTCATTCGGAATCTCGCATGATGCCGCCGAGCCGATGGGCTTCTGTTTTTATCACGGCAAGAAAAAGCTCAGTGTCGCGACTGACCTGGGGTATGTCAGCGATCGGATCAAGGAGACGATCCGTGGAGCAGATGCGTATGTGTTCGAGTCCAATCATGACGTTGAGCTGCTGCGCATGTCCCAGTATCCATGGAGCATCAAGCGACGTATCTTGAGTGATGTCGGGCACTTGTCCAATGAAGCGGCGGGCGATGCTTTGCTCGATTGTTTGACAGGTGGAGCAGAACGCGTATACCTCGCCCACTTGAGTAAGGAAAACAACATGATTGATTTGGCTCGACTGACGGTCAAAAACATCTTGGAGGAGCGGGGGCTGTCTGTTGGTGACGATGTGCATCTGCGCGATACGTACCCGGATCGACCTACCAAGCTGGAAGAGCTATAAGATTGGTTTGATCCCTGCTTGACGACTGGCGATGCGCTCTGTGAGCTTAGAGTACGTATCGAGTTGAAAGGTCAATTGTGTATCGAGCTCATTCACTTTGGCAGTCAGCTCGTCATGTGTCAGCAGTCCTTTGGCAACTAGCAGCTCGATAAGGGCATGCAGGACAAGCGTATTGTGGTAGTCTACTTCCTGTAGGTCGGCCAGCTTGGCGATGAGGTGGACTTCTTTCAAGTCTATCAATCCTTTCTATTTGGTTTGTCAGGAAAAGCTTTTAATCTATCATATCCGTGCTCTCGGAGAAATATTCCGGGAGCTTTTTTCTATTCCACAACCTTTCCATAATTCTCACGCCATTTTGCCGAAAGCGGGTCGTATACTAAGGGTGTCAAAAGGAAACAGACATCAACGAATTCATCATGCAAACCAATTACGGTGCATGTCATTGTGTATACGAGCATGAAAAACCTGCAAAGCTAGTAATGGTAGAAGTTAGAAAGGAGAGTATGAATCATGGGTTTTTATGATGATTTAACTCACGTGGAGCGAAAAAAACAACGCGGTTCTAACATTGGACGTATGGTCGTGACGTCTGTAACGTCCGCGGTAATTGGGGGGATGGTCGTCCTGCTCACGCTGCCGACTCTCTCCAATGCGGGATATATTAATATGGTTGAGCCTGGAACAGAAAATGCGCTAAGCAACAGCAAGTCCTCCGCTTCTAGCCTGTTTGCTAAGCCAGTATCTGTAAGTGTAGGATCGGGTACAGTAGAAGCGGTGAAACAAGTAGAAAATGCGATCGTTGGTGTCATCAACATCGGTCAGCGCAGAAGCAGTTGGATGCAGAATACGATGGATGTCGAGCAGGGCCAAGGCTCTGGTGTCATCTTTGAGAAAAAGGGCGGAAAAGCCTACATCGTTACCAACTACCACGTAATCGATAAGGCGCAAAAGCTGGAGGTCGCCCTGCCAACAGGTGAAAAAGTACCGGCGAAAGTGGTCGGTGCCGATGGTTACAACGATCTGGCCGTACTGGAAATCGACGCCTCCAAGGTTACGGACGTTGCTGAGTTTGGTGATTCTTCTACCTTGCAGGTGGGCGAACCAGCCATTGCTATCGGGAACCCGCTGGGTATGCAGTTCTCCCGGACCGTCACACAAGGTATCATCAGTTCCAAGGAACGCTCCATGCCAATGGACTTTAACGAAGATGGTCAGGATGACTGGGAGCTGGATGTCATTCAAACAGACGCAGCGATCAACCCTGGTAACAGCGGTGGTGCTCTCGTAAACATCGAGGGTCAGGTCATCGGGATTAACACCTTGAAAATTTCCAAAGCAGGGGTCGAAGGGTTAGGTTTTGCCCTCCCGATCAATGATGTCAAAGTGATCGTGGACCAGCTGATGGAAAAAGGCACGCTAGAGCGTTCTTACCTCGGTGTGCAGCCACTCGACTTGGCCAATGTGCCGCGCTACGAATGGAAAGAAACCTTGAATCTGCCTGACAGTGTGAAAGCCGGCGTCGTCGTGCAAACAGAGGTAGGCAAATTCTCTCCTGCGGGTGAAGCAGGCTTGAGACAATTCGATGTCATCGTCAAGCTGGACAACAAGGACATTTCCAACAGCGCTCAGCTGCGCAAGTATTTGACGATGAGCAAAAAGCCGGGCGATACGATGGACGTTACGTACTATCGTGACGGTATCCAGAAGACTGCCAAAGTGAAGCTGACCGCTCCGCCACAGCAGTAAGAGGTACTGACCATTTTGTGGGAGGCATGTGAAGGAAACAAACTTTGACGGGCAATTCCGGGATGCATTTTGTCCCGTTTGCATATATGCAGTATCTGAAGTTCCCCCCTCTATCTATTTTTAAATAGATCCCTTCTTAAGAGCGCCGAGCTGATACGGCGCTCTCTTTTTTTGTTGGTCGATCGAGCTTTCGGTGGGGGAGAGAAAAAAGAAGAAAACGCTCAAGTTCTTGGGATACCTGCCGGGAGGCGGTTCTGCCCAGCTCCATGTAAAAAAAGAAACCCGCGTCCAAAGTCGCGCAGCTGCGCAGTATCTCAGAGGTGGACGCTAAAGGCAGGTTTCTTTTTTTCCATTGCGCTTCGGTTGGTATCCCAAAGACTTTCGCTTTTTTCTTCTTTTTTCTCTCTACAGCTTTCAATGTCCGTCGAAGGTTAAAAAACAAAAGCTATAAAATACAGAGGATTATGCTTGGAAACTCATCGATGTCTTTTTGGTGGATTCATTTGTTTTGTTGCTGTTCTGGGGTAGAATAGGAAGCGACATTATTGAACGGAAAAGAGGTATTTGATATGGACATGAAGATGAAGAGCATTCAAATAGAAGGTAAGGAAGTTGAGCTGTTGGCGGAGTATCCGGTGCGGTTTGCTTGCATGGAGCATTTGGAGCAGGAGTTGGATGATTACGTAAACGATTTTGAGGCGGCGCCGGATACGTATGCGGTACAGGCGATTGAGGGTGATGGAGTAGACAAGCGTTGTCGGGAATGTGGAGAGCCTGGGCAGATTGCGCTTTTGAAAGAGAAGGGAATGTAGGATCATGCAAATTTCGATTATTACGGTAGGGAAGCTGAAGGAGAAGTATTTGCGTGAGGGCATTGATGAATACAGCAAGCGCCTGTCTGCTTACTGCAAGCTGCAAGTGATCGAGGTCAATGATGAAAAGGCGCCGGAAGAGATGAGTGCGGCGGAGATGGAGCAGGTGAAGCGCAAGGAAGGCGAGCGTATCCTAGCGCAGATCAAGCAGGATCAGTATGTAATTGCGCTGGCGATTGATGGGCAAATGTGGTCGTCGGAGAAGCTGTCTGCGGAGATGGACAAGCTGGCTTTGCATGGACGCAGTCAGGTGGCGTTTGTGATTGGCGGGTCGTTGGGGTTGTCCGATCAGGTGTTGAAGCGGGCGGATGCGTTGCTGTCGTTTTCGAAGATGACGTTTCCGCATCAGTTGGTGAGGTTAATACTGCTTGAGCAGGTTTATCGGGCGTTTCGGATTAGTCGGGGGGAACCGTATCACAAGTGACGGATAATTTTTTTGTGAATTACAAAGAAAAATGCACTAATTTTTGGGGTGAAATTCTTGGCTAAAGGTAATAAAGACAGGTCAGCTGATGTTACACTGAAGGAGTATTTACAAGAGGTTAATCAAAAAAGTAGAAGCAGTTTTCATACTAAGTTTGCTCGTTTTTGCGAGATGTACGGATATGATGTGTCTACAGAAAATCCATTCAAGACAGACCCAAGTAATCCTAATACAGAATTTCAGTTTAAATGGGAATGGTACCCTGTCTTTAAGGCTTTGTTTAAAGATAATGATAAACATCCATTTTTTCAACGTAACCGACAAGTAGAAAACATAGTGTTGGACGAAATTACCGATTATTACAGTCAATTGCTTAATAATATAGAGGAGATCCCAGATTATATCCAACACGAAATTAAAACTCATCTAGCATATCAGAATACCTTAAAAGAACGGTATGTATTATCCGACATCGCCCAGAAACTAGCTGAATTTATTAGTGCTATGCAAATAATTACACAACAAGAGCGACCTGATCTAATGGTCGCAATTTATAAACAATTAGACGAATGGATTTATAATGCATTTACAAATAATTATATGCTCAATTTAGCAAAGAGGCAGTATAAGAACGAAAATGAGAATATTTTTAAAGATATGTATCTAAAGTCAAAACAAAGTGGACAAAGTAAAGAACTTATTAAGCAACTATTTCAAGAAGAAGACTATTTGAGTCAATATCAAAAAGTAAGCGACTTAAACGAACTTCTCAATTTTTTGCTTAAAGCTAAAATTATTAGTACATCATCAAAGGATCATAAAAAAAGTCAAGAAATAGTGGCTGTTTTTAGTCCCAATGAATCTCAAGGTAAATATAGCCCAGAGGATGACAGGCAATGGTATGATCTGATGTACGAACAACTGATAAACATACCTGAAGAACATAAAGAACATTTGTCCAATATAATAAACAGTATCAAGCGTTGCAAATATCGTGAACTAACCGCTGAATCAAATATCGCTCGCATACTAGAAAGTAAAGTTCAATTTTCCAGAGAAGAACTAGACCAGGAAAGAAGAGCGGCAAAGGAAAAACGTCGGCAAGAGCTACTTGATACGATTAGTTACTGTAAGGAAGAGCTAGAGCAGCTTGAACAAGAGGATGAATTTTTGCAGGGTGATCCTGAGATTATAAGGGCAATGCAACAAGATTATCTAAACTTCTGTGCACGAGTAAAAGAGCATTCAAAGAAATATGATCGTGCTTCAAGTTCTTTCTTTGCGCAACTGGTTGCTCCGAATTTGAAATCCAACACGGAAAAATGAGAGGGAAGGTACATTATGTGCCTTCTCTTTTGTATATTGTCCAACTCAGAAAAACATGTTGGACGATATAAAAACCCGAAAGTGATTACCTTTATGATAATACTTGTAAGTTATTCACGGACAACTAATCAAAGTATCGTCGAAGAAAAAACGCCTATTAAGTTTCAAGTGAAACCCGGGGCACATGCAGACGAAATAGGCAAATACAAAAGGAACGGCAACCATTTTAGGAGGATCTATTATGAAAAAACAAGTTAAATTTACCATCAAGGTTCAATGTAAAGTAGAGCAACGCACATACGAAATGCTCGATGGCAACCCTCGCGTATCCACGAGTTGGAAAATGGAGACTCTCCCTGTACTTACTTATGTCGACCATCAGATCGAGTGTGTTACGAAAACCGTTATTGGTAGGGTGGGCAAGTTTAGAGTTAAATCTGTAACAATTTGCCATCATCCTGTGGCAACTATTAATGCTGACACTACTGTCCATGAAATAACGTGTGAACTTCCGATTATTTATTGTTTGGCTGAAAATGTAATCCAGTTAGAACAAGCATTGGACTTTGCGATTAAACGTGTTGCTGAGCATGTCTATGTTGATGGCGATTTCACCCTGCTCGATACAATTCAATTGGCATTAGAAAAAGAGATTAACGAAGTGTTCTTTAATTTATGGGGAAATGATGTGAATGTCGTTCGTGCCGAGGTCGATGGTTCAGGGTGGTTGTCTGTCCGCCTGTTTAGTAAGAGCGAGGATTCACTATTGGCCTTCTGGATTCCAGAAAATTCAGTCGTTATTGACTAATGATAGTCTAAATAAGTTTTACCAAATTACAAAAAGGTGGGTACCCTAATGCCAAAAGCAAATAAAGAAATAACTGAATTAGAGAAACTGGGTAATATGCTGGCTAATGAGATAACAAGTGTGGTTATCAATGAAAGTGAATACCTAGTGGAGGTTTTTGCTCAGATTAATGGTTACAACGGTTACAAATTTAGTGAGCTCGGTGAAGGCGAATTAAAAGATTCAGTACTGCAAAAGACTGCATGTTTTCTAAAAAATATCAAATATGCAACATCTGTTGAAAAGACTGCAACGGAGGTTGTTGCCAGTTGGATACTAACCCGACCTATAAACATAAAAAGTTTAACTCTGGATCAACAGAAAACTATCGAGATTAACGCAAAGCATTTTATTGGTCATAACGAGCTGCTTATGGTTGACGACGTAAGTTTGATGGTTATGACTGACCCTACTACCTATGGAGATGACTATGTAAAGAAACACATTTTTTTGCCTATCGTCCACAATAATTTACTTGGCATTGACTTTGAGTACAAAGTGGAAGCCCTAACAGTGAGTTAAAGCCAGAATATCAGTCGAGTTTATTGCCATTTAATATCGGAGTGGTGAGCAGCGAGCTGACTACTCCATGCAAAACATTTCTGGATATAAATTAGTTTAGAAAAGGGGTAATTTCCAAATGAAAATTTCTGTTCTGATCAATAAATATGGTGTCGAAGGCGCTGAAAAATTTATCGAAGATTTCGTGAAAGAATACAGGATCAAATTTAACCTCTGGCTTGGATTGAAGTATGTAGACACGTTAGCATACTTTATGCCCTACTATCGCATTCTTGTCCAGGACCCACAGGATGAATTACAACGTGAAATCCTTACAGAAAAGATAAAGAGGGCTTTAACCCTCCACCATGTTGAAATTGAAAATGGCTTAATCACTTACCATTGCGAAGCTTACGAAGGAATGCCTGTTATTACTCTAAACCACGTAAAAGCGGTTACAGACCATTTTGGGACCGATATCAAAGAACAATTGTCACGTCTGGAAGTTAAGGATTATCAGTTGCAATTTATGATTAACCAATTAGACGAGGATGTTAATGATTTTAGTTGTGACGATGAAGAATAGCTTCTCAAGATTTTCTTTCAGGCAAAGAGGGTACTTTTCATTCTTTCCGCCTAACTGACAAAACTCGC
Source organism: Brevibacillus sp. AG162 (assembly GCF_006715575.1). NCBI lineage: Bacteria > Bacillati > Bacillota > Bacilli > Caryophanales > Paenibacillaceae > Brevibacillus > Brevibacillus sp. AG162. The sequence goes on along the minus strand of NZ_VFNO01000011.1, from coordinate 141,688 downwards.
TAATTAGACAAAAAATTTTCCAGGCGAAAGTTGAAAACATCGGACTCCATCAATGCTCATTAGAGGAGTAGCGAGTGGTGAGCGGCAACTCAACTCACCACTCCAATTTACACCATGTTACTTCCAGTCACCCTAGACCATTATGATAAACGGAGGGTAAACCCATGACTACAGTAATAAAGATGATTCACATAAAAATAACAAACATCCCAAACGGTGAGCAATCCGTCTTGATCAATCATATCTCTTCATATATTCAAAAACTCGATAAAAAACCAGCTTCCATTGAAGTCCAAGACGACGCCATTAATATTTCATGGGAGTTCAAGGATGCATCATATGCAGATAAGCTCTATGAATATCTAACGCAAACGGTAATATCAATGAACTCAACAAATAAAGAGAATTTCCAATATTAAGGGAAGGTCGACTAATGAAACAAAGTATCTCGGTACTCAGTACAGTTCCACTAACACATGCTGAATTTATAGCTTTTGATGAAAACCTAAAACAAGGCGAATTAGTAGTTACAGGGTTCGAGTGTCTTTTGGAAGGTTGCTTTTCAACGCCTGAAGGCATAAAAGAGTTCCGAAACTACTTCTACCGAACAAACCACGTTCCGAAAGCAATTGTAATTCCCGAGAACTACCAAGAAAGCGTAAAAGCAGTTTTCGAATTCACTGGGCAGGTTAGGGTTCACTCTGAAAAAGAGCTGATCGATCTCTTTGCAGATATAGTGAGTAAATTGTCTGTAGATATCTACTTTGAAGCAAAAGTTATTCTTCAACTGGTAGTGCATCATGAGAAGGCTACATTTCCATGCAAACCATACTATATCCGGCCGGTCCCAATTGAAAATCTTCTGGAGGACATGAAGCAAATTAGAATTTGTTCAAGAATTGATTCCTTTAGGGGTTTGCACATAGCCGATCTACCAGCTGATGCTAAAGAAATTTGGAAAAACCAAATTCTCGAGTTCCTCGAACGACTGGAGCAGAAGCCTATCTCAGTTGAAGTCCAGAAAAATGAGATTATCGTAGAATGGGCTGGAACAAATGTAATACAAGCTGAAAGATTGTTTTACTACCTTGCATCACTTTCAAATTCGGGTGTATAGGATAAGGCTTGTGAAAATCTGTCTATATATAAGTATCTATGGGACTTTGGCAAAGGGGCACATTCCCCTTTGTCCCTAACTACACGATGTAACAGAGAGGGATCACAATGGATCAAAATATCTTTGAAGATGACATTTCAAACAACAACAAAACAACCAACTATGAACCAGATAATTCTAATTCTACACTCCAATCCTATGCAACTTGGTATGCCGAACAAAACTTTCCCATCATACCACTATGCCCTCATGATCATGTTGGTATGAGCGATCATCACATCAGCGTTTGCAGTAAACCAGGAAAAACACCACTACTGAAAGGTTGGTCACAGCGAGAAGTACCTTCCTTAGAAGAGATAGAAAAATGGCATCGATACTGGCCTAAAGCAAACATAGGTCTTATTTTAGGCAGCATATCGGGCTTGGTCGCTGTTGATGTAGATGGAGAGTTTGGAGAACTTACGCTGGATGATTGGAGTCAAGGTGATTTACCCCTCACATGGGAGTTTACGACTCCAGGCGGTGGGCGCAGATTGATTTTTGCTATCCCTGAAGGAATTACACTGACAAAACATTCTCAGGTAGATCGCAGCAAGAATCACGAAGAGTGTGCTTTGCTTGGGGAAGGCCAGCAAACAGTTGTTCCGCCTTCCATTCACCAAAACGGAGGTAGCTACGAATGGGTGGAAGGCAGAGCTCTGTGGGACATCGAATGTGCCCAAGCACCTGAATGGTTGATTCAGAAGATGACGAAAAAACAAACGTCAGCCAATAAATCGACCGGACAACAGGACCGAGTGGAAATTGACGCCATTCAAACCTTATCAGATAAGTGTCCTATGTTTCAGCAGGCATTGCAAACACAAAACGAGACGGGCTTATCTGAAGAAGAGTGGTTTCTCTGGGTTACACTGCTTGTCAAAGCTGGACATTCAGAAGATGCTCTACTTTTCTCTAAAACATCAAACAAACATGATGAGCGCAGTTACAATCGAGTAGCAGAATTAAAGTGTTCGGGTAATGAGACGTACGGACCAACACGTTGCTCAACATTTGGTTGTGATGAATCTCAGATTAGACGCTGCTTTGGGAAAATTAGCACCAATAAACATAATGAAATTACAAACAGCCCTGCCCTTTTCTTCAAACAAAAAACAGAGGAATCCACTTCACGAGGAGTTGAGAAGTGGATTGAAATTGCGAAAAAGACAAAATACCAAATTGATGAACATGGCAATTTGTGCGTGATTTCATTCAAGAAGGATGGCTCTCAAAAACGCACACCGATCGCAAATTTTTTGGCGAGAGCAACGAAGCAAGTTTGCAAGGATGATGGGGAAGAAAGGAAAATGCACTACGAATTGGAGGGAGTAATACTCTCAAATCAACAGAAGCTCTCTCCTATTCTAGTACCAACTGTTGATTTTCCAGGAATGACTTGGCTTCATCAATGGGGACTCGCTCCTAACATTGAGCCTGGCCAATTGGCGAAAGACCAGGTTCGGCATGCCATTCAATCCTTTTCACAGGATATTACAGAAGAAAAAGTATATACCCATTTAGGATGGCGGAAAGTCAATGACAAGTGGTGTTACCTTCATGCGGGTGGATGTATTGGAGTAGGTGATGTAAAAGTGGAAATCGATCATCGACTTAGTAGGTACAAATTGCCTGAAAAAGTGGATGATCCAATCGCAGCCATGAAAGCAAGCCTCAGTTTGTTGGATCCTGCACCTAAGAAGGTTACTTTGCCTTTGTTTGCTCTGAGCTTCCTAGCCCCATTATGCGAGTGGCTCCGTTCTATGGATCTGGAACCAGCTTTTATAATCTGGCTACATGGAGAAACAGGGTCACGAAAGTCATCGCTAGCTGCCTTGTTTCTATGTCATTTCGGTATTTTCTCTACTAAAACTCCTCCGGCTAGTTTCAAGGATACAATGAATTCTTTGGAAAAAAGAACGTTCGAGTGTAAAGACTCCATTCTCTTGGTGGACGACTACCATCCAGCAAGTAATCCACAAGAAGCCAAGAAGATGGAACAGATTGCTCAACAACTGATGCGGAGCTACGGGGATCGGGTCAGCAGAGGAAGAATGCGGCAGGACACCTCGTTGCGACGAGATTACCCTCCCCGGGGATGGCTCTCATAACGGGAGAAGACTTAATTGGGGGCCAATCCAGCAACGCTCGCTATGTCAAAACAGAACTTCGCCCAAACGAAATCGATCTAGCAAAACTAAGCGAGGCACAGTCTCAATCAGGCCTGCTCGGGCAGGCCATGCATGGATACTTGGCATGGCTGGCAAAAGCTATGGAAGAAGTACCAAATAGTGAAGTAGTCTCACTTTTCAATTCAAGAAGAAATTTGGCTCTGCCTAGTCAACAACACGGTAGATTGGCAGAGGCCACAGCTTGGCTCTTTCTGGGGCTGCATTTCGGACTTCAGTACGCCCATAGCATTGGTGCAATAGGGTCTTTAGAGAAAGAACACTTGTTGGATGAAGGTTGGGAAACGTTTCTCACCCTTTCTCAGCAGCAAGGAGAGCAGGTCAAAGGTGTAATGCCAAGTACCCGTTTCCTCAGCGTAATCTCTGAACTACTTGTAAACAAATCCATCCATACTCTGTCAACTGAAGCAAGGGCTGATGATCTCTCGATTGTTCCGTCTAACAGCACACAGGTAGGATGGCACGACAGAGACTACTACTATTTCCTCCCTGATGTGATCTACAACACGGTTTCTAGCTTTCTGGCTAGACAGGGAGAACATCTCCCTGTAACATCTAGCACACTCTGGCAACAGCTGGAGCAGCAGGGAATTATCCGTGTAGAGGAAGAGGAAACGGACGGAAAAGCGAGAACACGCCGACTAATCAAAAAGAACGTAGGCAACAATTATCGTCCCAGATTGCTTTGGCTCAAGGCTGATCACATTCGAGGCGATGAAGCAGGTAGGCGAACTGTTAAAAGAGGGAGCCAAAGACCCATTCCCGGTCACCAGTCGCCTGAAATGGAGCAACTCTTCGACAACCAATAATGGGGCAATGCCCCTTGGCACTAGCAATCATGGGGCGTCAACTATTCGATACAGGTCAAGGAGTTGGAGTGATTCCGCCCCAAAAGCCCCCAATAAATTGATAAATACAATAAATAATACTCCCTCCCCCTGACGAAATAATCCCCACTCTACAACGGCGGCAGGGGGGGCGGGGGGCACACGAAGGGACAGCTTGATAAAGTATCAGAGAAGAATAGTGGTCCATTGCTGAGAAATTGGTGGGCATCACCACTGATTAAGGGCTTGGGTACAGGCTGATGACACCATAGTTCCAAAAAAAACGAAATAAAAGAATATTCAGATATTTAATATTACCTTGAATCTGGTTCTAATACCGGAACAGGGGGGATTTCCTTGAGGATTATTATGACAACTGTTGACGTCGCCATGTTGCGTCAGGCCAATGCATTACCACTTGACTACATGAACTACTTGGAAGAAGAGTTTCTCGGCCTTTATCAAGCTCTCGGATGCGGTGAAACATTAGATGGTTGGTCTCTTGCCAGAGATGGCTACATGGTCGTCATCGAAGCGGGCGATAACAACCTACAGCCAGTCGGTCTCCGGTATGGATTACGCCAGACCATGCCAGAGTTTGTGGAACTGGTCGAAGCAGGCAAACAACTCATCTACCGGATCGGTGTCCTTTACGACAATGATTTTATGATGTTGTTTTACTCGATGGTCGGTATCCATGACGTTGAAACGGAAACTTGGTTGCAAGAACAGGTAAATCAGAGCGAGAGGATGGTGAAGGCTGATGAAATGCAATAAGGCTGCTACGGAACTCTGCTACTCTCAGATGCGCGATGACCAGTTGCTTGCATCCATTGTTTCTGAAACATCAGCACAATACTTGCTTAACAAGTACGGCAATCTAAAGGAAGTGTTTCTCTACACCTATCAGCAGGAGCTCGAACGGATTCCAGGCATCGGGAAAACAAAAGCATCCCAGCTAAAAGCAATTGCTGAACTGGTATCCCGAATCATACAAGGAGAGCAGAAGACAAAAATCTTTGTACGATCACCCAAAGACATTATGGACCTCGTTTCAGATATGCAATTGCTACGAGTCGAGCAATTTCGTGTATTGTATTTCAACACGAAAAACAGACTCATGCACATGGAGACCATTACACAAGGAACGATAAACGCAACGGTAATCACACCAAGAGAAATCTTTTCACCTGCTGTTCGGCTTCTGGCTAGTTCTGTTGCTCTGGTTCATAATCATCCATCGGGTGATCCTGCACCTTCTTTTGAAGACAAAGAGGTTACCCAACGGATTGTAGAGTCAGGTGAAGCGCTTGGTATCTCCGTCCTCGATCACGTCATTGTTGGTACCGGCTCCTACTATAGCTTCAAGGAACAAGGAATGGTGCTGTAGAGATGCGAGAGAAAAAACGTTACGCGACAGCCGCTATTGTTGAAGAAGTAGGGGTAAGTATCCAACGCCTGTTATGGGAGATGCTCGATGACCGTATCGAGCAAGGTCATGCCTTGGATTACCTGCAAGTGTTTGAATTAAGCGTTATTTTCATTAATGGACAAGCCATACAGCGTGTGTGCAACAGGCAAGAGCAGCCCTGCCTGCAAGTCGAACTCGTTACCCCTCAGATCGAGTCTCCTATCCAGACTACAATATGGATCATTGATGATGGAGACTGCTACATGATGCTATACCCATATGAATACTAGGACGGTGAGTATATGTTTTGCTTGATCATGCGAATTGTGCTGTTGGTAGTGAAGATCATTATTCAGGTGGTATGCAAAGAGAAAGTAGCAACCTATAAACCTGCAACAGTGTAACAAGCTGTAGCTGCCCTTCTGTGAAATACAGGAGGGTAGCGCTTAGCCGAAAGGAGAATGCACCTTGATTACTCATACACACAGCCCAAACCAAAGATATGCTCTCATGCTGGATATCCTCTCTGACATGATTTTGAACCATGCAAGCAAACTTGTACCAAAAGACAAAGTCGTAGAGAATCCGCAACCAGACTGGAGTTTCTTTCTCCAGAAGCTAGATCAAGAGGCAGACGATGAAATGAACCGAGAGCTAACGGCTCAATTGCTTGGTACTCACGACTACGAGGAGGTTGCCTGATGGAGATGATACTGCCCAATCAACCAGACCGTGTTGCCCTCTACGTCAGGGTAAGTACAGAAGAGCAAGCAGAGCATGGATATAGCATCGAGGCTCAATTGGAGTTATTGCGTCAATATTGCCAGCTTCATCGAAAAATGGTCTACAAAGAGTACATTGACGCGGGGGTATCCGGTAAGTCGGTTCAAGGCAGAAAAGAGATGCAGTCACTTCTAAGCGATGTCAAAGCTGGGTGTTTTACGGAAGTAATTGTTTGGAAAGTCAACCGCCTTGCCCGTAATGCTGTGGATTTACTGGCCATTGTGGAGGCTCTTCACTCAAACGGGGGCACGTTGCATTCCCTCAGCGAGAGCTTTGACAGCCGGACACCTATTGGATCTTTTATTTCGCATATGCTTGGCGCGACAGCGGAATTAGAGCGAAATACCATTATCGAAAATACAAAGCTGGGGATGCTGCAAAGGGCGAAAGATGGCTTTTACTGCAATTCGCAAATACTGGGGTATGAGATTGTTCCAGAGGGAACAGGTCAGACACGCTTTTCTGTTCAGCAGAAGGAGGCAAGCATTGTTCGCTACTTGTTCCAACTTTATGACGAAGGAAAAGGGTTAAAGGCCATTGTAAATCAGGTGAATCGTGAAGGGTACACCACGAAAAGAGGAAAACCATTTTCCGTTTCAACAGTACGGTCCATCCTCCGAAATCCTGTCTACATTGGCAAGGTGCGATATTCCTCACTGGAGGGGCAGGTTGTTACTAGTGACGGTCTGCATGAGGCAATCATACCTCTTGAGCTGTGGGAACGCGTTCAAGATAAGTATTCTGGTTCAATAAAGAAGCGCGAAAAGGCTGTCCAGCGGGATTATCCACTTACGGGTATATTAAAGTGTCCTGCATGCGGCGGCAGCATGGTTGCTAAGCACATCAAAAAACGGATGGGAAATCGATTCAAATATTATCATTACTACAGCTGTAATCGGTACACCAATAAAGGCAGTAGTGTATGTAAACCAAACAACATTCGGGCTGATGTCATTGAACAAGTAGTTTTGCAAAGGATCGGAGAGTTTCTCTCAAATCCTGTACTGATCCGCGACATTGTTGAGAATACGAACCGCAAACAGGAACAAATGATAGCCCCATTACGACTTGAACTGGAAAAAGCAGAAAAAGAGTTGCAGCAAGTGAAGTTGCGTCGTCAAAAATATCTTGTCCTGTTTGAAGAAGACGATCTGGAAAAAAGCGAGTTGATCATTCGTTTACGGGAACTGAAAGAGCAGCTACAAGTGCTTTCGGGTCAACAACATGAGCTCTTCCAACAAATCCGTGAAAAAGAGAGCAAGCTCCTGCCCGTAAATACTATTCAGGATGTACTGAACCAACTGAAAGTCCACTTGTTGGCATCGGATCAGACCGAAACGACTACACTGTTACGTTCTTTGGTCGATAAAATCACCATCAACATTCGACGGGAAATGGAGAGTGTCACACTTCATATCGGGGATGCATTACGAAAGCAACTGGAGCAGCCAGCTTAGAAGGGAGATTATAGCATGATTGAAAAAAATGTTCGTGTCGCCATTTATGCTCGCGTAAGTACGGAAGAACAGGCGGAACATGGCTATAGTATAGATGCACAGATCGAAACACTCCGAAATTATTGCATGCTGAACAACAAGATCATATACAAGGAATACGTAGACCGCGGTGTTTCCGGTAAGTCAATTGAGGGTCGCTTTGAATTGCAGCGGCTGCTCAAAGATGTGGAAGACGGACATATTGATGAAATTGTCGTATGGAAAATAAACCGGCTTGCGCGTAAAATGATAGACCTCTTGAAAATGGTCGATCACTTTAGCAAACATAAGGCAGTCTTTCGCAGCTTCACCGAGAATTTTGAAACAGAAACAGCGATGGGCAAGTTTGCCTTGCAAATGCTGGGGGCTGTCGGCGAGCTGGAACGGAATACAATTGTCGAGAACGTAAAAATGGGCATGAAGCAACGGGCAAGAACGGGCAGCCATAATGGAGGTGTAGCCCTGGGTTACCGAAGCGTGTCCAAAGGGGACAAACGAAGCCGAGACACAAGTTTGGAGATCGTGCCAGAAGAAGCGACTTTGGTTCGCAGGATATTTGACTTGTACGCTTCTGGCAAAGGTCTCCGAGCCATCGCCAATCAACTTAACCACGATGGATATAAAACCAAAAAAGGAAATCCATTCAGTACGACCGCGATCAAGGAGATTGTGACCAACCCACTCTATACGGGGATTATCCGATACAACCGTTTCGAGAACTGGAATGAACATAGGCGGAAGGGCAAAAGTGACAATACTATTATTGCGGAAGGCAACCATGAAGCCATTATCCCGCGAGAGCTGTGGGAGAAGGTTCAGATTCTGCATGCGGAGAAATCCAAGGTCAATCCTCGTGTATTTGATGGCCAATACCTTCTAACCGGTCTTATTCGGTGCCCAGAGTGTGGAGCACCAATGGTAGCGAATCGCACTAAGAACAAGTTGAAGAATGGAACGGTGATCATACGCAGGTACTATTCATGCAGCAACTTCCGAAACAAAGGGACGGCTGTATGCCATGCGAACAGTGTAGGAGCGGACTATGCAGAGCAATACGTGTTGGATCGTATCCGTTACGTGATTTCCAACCCGCAATTTCTGCAAAATCTTGTTGACGCCATTAACAATCGAAAAACGAACTCGATAGTACCGCTTCAAAAAGAGAAATGCAGTATCGAGGCAAGCCTCGCCGCAATTGAGGACAAGCGAAAGAAATACTTTGCCTTATATGAAGAAGATGCAATCGACCGCGAGATGTTTGTGACCCGCTTGGATCAGCTCACGACTGAGACGGAAATGCTGCATCGTCGTCAATCAGAAATCGAATACGAGTTGGGAACAGACAGTGCCGAGCCAATTTCTGCGGATTATATTTTGCAGATATTGAAGCAATTTGACGCCCTTGTGGAGCTAGCGACCCTTGAACAGAAAAAGACCTTGCTCCGGCAGATGATTAACGAGATTCATATCAATGAGAAACGAGAGATAATGTCGATTGAACTGGCTTTTGATGAACAAATGCAGACGCTTTTTTTAAAGGTAGACCCTTCCGCACGCAAAGCGGAAGGGTCGTTATTTTTGTCGAAACAGCAAGCTGCGTTTACATCAAAGCCAAAACGGTTCACCCTTGTACTATAAGTGTTAGGAGGTGAGAACAGGTGGAATGTACTTCTTCATTTGGGCGGACAAGAGCGTTTTTTCAATCCTAGTGTGCAACAAATTACCTCGCAGTCTACTCTCCGTTTGGTGAATCGCTTCAATGGCCTCACGAATGATTTCAGCCTGACAATCCTGATTTTGCGCATAAATGAAATCGACCAATAGAGTAATGACCTCCTCGCATGTTTGAATGCTTCGTATCAGTTGATCTTCTTCGGATACTGTTTGCTCATATTTTTGCACTAAGTCCTGCATAGCAAGCTCTCCTTTTTGTGGTTTGGAACGTATGTTGTTCTAAGCTTGAATTCACAGTGGCTCGCAGAGTCCTACCTAGTCGGCTTCAAAAATGAAAAATCCTCCTTCTGATCATGCTCAGGAAGGAGGATTTACTTTGTATGGCGGTCATTCCATTGAAACACGGTTTGGATCAAGTGGAGTGCCATTGCTTGATCTTCTTCTGATCGTTGAGACAGCAGCTCGATAATCGAGGAAAGACCGGTTTGTCGAACCTTTGGGTCAATGGATTGAAACAGCTCTTCAAGTGAGGTACCAAGTCCCAACGTTACTTTGTAAAGTGTCTCGATGGTTAGATTCTTTTCGCCGCGCTCAATCTGTCCAATGTAATTGGTGTGTAAGCCAGCTTGTTCAGCCAAGTAATCCTGACTCCACCCTTTTTGCTTACGCAGAAAGCGCAACCGTTCGCCCAGCTTTTGCAAGAGATCGTCCATTCTTGTACCACCTCTTACTCAGCTTAAAGCAGAGATTCCAGCATTTTAACACACGGAAGATGTTATTTGACCGGATCATAACATTCATAGATAATAATTAGTAAGATTTTACTATCTATAGTGTTACTTTTTAAAATAAAGAACTACTATGTATTGCTTGACTCAACGTAACAAAACCAAAAGAGGGGATTGTCAATAATGTGGGACCTGCTGGCTAACACAGGCTTTTTCGGTTTTATCCTTTGTGCAATTGGAACCATTATTTTCGCGATTAAGCGAAATCGGTTATGGAAGAAGTGTCTGGCTTGGGTAGGAGTATCGTTTGTGTTGTTTGTGATTGGTGTACTCAACTTTCCGCCCGATCCAGACAAAGTAAAACAAGAGTTAGCAGCATCTCAGCTTGCTTTTAATCAGGGGCAGTCAGCCTTAGAAGCCAAAAGGTATGAGGAAGCTCTAGCTGCTTTTCAACAGGTAGTCGAGGAAGACACTAAAAACTATCATGCAGCACAGTCGAAGATCAAGGAGCTTTCGCATCAGGTAGTACAAACCAAACTGGAACGAGCGATCGTGCTGTACGAACAAGAAAATTACAAAGAAGCGAGAAGTCTGCTTGAGCAGGTGGTTGAAATAGACCCAAACATTGCACAAGCACAATTGTATTACGGGCTAGTAAATTTGTATCCTTTTGTAGCAAGCATGAGTGGATATGAACAAGTCAATCAGGCTATTGGGTCTTCTACAATTCTATCCTATGGTGATCTTGTTTCACGGGAGGAATCCATTGGGAAGAATGAAGCCCTGCATAAGCAGGCAAGAGAATACATTGAGGTCATGCAGGATGCAGTAGATTCAAGCAAAAAGAACGTTACAAAGGCAACCGAAATTGATCCGACCTATAAAGAAGCACTTCAAACAACTGAGGTATTACAAACCCTAGAGCAATTATTGGCCAAGATGGATCAGTACCATAAAACATACATCCAAATCGCAGATAAATACCAATCCATTCTGACAGTGGAGAAGAAATGGAAAAAGACCTGGGATTCAGGTGATTTTGAAAAGCTAGACGAGATTGACCCGGACATTAGGCAGGAATATCAGGAGTTACAACAAGACATTGAGAGCATGAAGGCAGAAGCAGCCACATTTTCCGAGGAGATTTCCGCACTGCAAAAGCAAGGACAAGACAAGATGAAAGAATTGAAAACGCTGTTCCCTAAACTTTGATAAAGCGGGAACCTTGCACTGTGTGCAAAGCAACTTTCGTCTAAACAGTCTGGACCGAAAAAACATCAGGAGGAGAAGAATAAACAATGAAGAAAATCATATTTTTCGTGATTGTTGTACTTTTGCTAACCGGATGCAGTTCCGCCAAGTATAAAGAGAATATGGAAGCGGGAAAAAAAGCAATCAATGAAGGAAACTACGATCAAGCGGTCACTGCGCTTACTGTTGCATTGCAAGAAGAGCCAAAAGATGAGGAAGCAAAAAAGTTGTTCGATGAAGCCACAAAAATTGTTGAAGCAAGAAATCATGCGAAAGAGCAATTTGATAGTGCCAACAAAGCCTTTGTCGATGGCAATTACAAGGATTCAATTGCGACGCTTTCATCATTGACTAATCAACAGCCAAAAGATAACGAGACGAAAAAGATAGTGGAAGAAGCAAAGGAGCTTCTCACTCAAGCACAGGCCCTTGAAAAAGAGCTACAGCCAATTCAGGAAGGATTGGATAAAGGAAGACAGCTAGTAAAAGAGGAAAAATACGACGAAGCAGTTGTGGGATTAATGAAGATCACAGACTTAAAGCCTCAAACCGAAAAAGGGAAAAAGATGCTGCAAGAAGCGCAACAGCTTCTGGACCAGGCTATCAATGAGTCATATGAAAAGAACAGTCCGGTTATCAGTCCAAAGGATTCGATAAGGAGTAACCTCAAAATTCTTGACCTAAAAGCAGAAAAGAAAAACGGTGCATTTGACATCGGATATAAGATAAAAAATGATTCCCAAGCTCGGGTTAAATCGATTCGACTAAAGGTAACTCTATTAGATGTTGATAATAACCCTGTGACTTCAACTGAGGGCTTTGTTAACGATATACCGGTTGGCGAATATAAAGATGGCGGTACTTATATTGAAAATGATGACATGAGTGTGGCAAGTGTTAATGTGGAGATTATTGATTTGGATATAGCTCAATAAAAATAACCGAGGTTTATATGATCCAGACGCACTTTTGTTTGGATCATTTTTGTTTTGCGCTAACAATTATAAAGGAGAGAAGAGTTTTGAAAGAAGCACAGGAGTTAATTATCGAGCGGATTAAGGCTGAATTTGAGCAGAATAAATTGAAACCGGACAGTAATGAATTTGATACAAATGTCTGGGTCATCGCTGTTGCAATCATTCCCTTCGAAGAAAGTATTGAAAACTCAGCATTCCTTCCATATACCATTAAGGGAGCGGAGTATTACGATGAGAAAAACGACGTTCCGGCAAGAGAATATTATTTGTCCGAGGGAACTCCGACACACATCGTCAGAGTTCTTCTTGGTATGAGTACACTGGCTGACATTTCGTCATATGTTGATGGAACAGACATATATCTGGTTGTTGATGTCGAAAAACAAACTGCTGATTTTATATGGGAAGAAGTTTGGGTCGAAGGAGCGCCGAAGTTTCATGGAGGTACTATCCCACATGCACTGGCATGGGTAAAACAGATGAAGGAACCATTGTTTATACAGTACGAAGATCACCTTATAATATAAAGGGATTATCGCTTAGAGAAATTGTACAAAATCCTTTATTAACTCTTACTGTTGAAAAAAGGTGGTTAGGTATGAACGAACATTCAAAAGTATTGGAGTATGTTGATGAATTTAAGTTTTTAAGTGGCTCTTACTTCAGCTATTTGCAAGATATAAAAGACAGGTACAAGCTTGATGAGTTGGACGCAAGGTTAACTACATTTGCCAAGTGCTGTAATGTATTCAGCAATACATTTCTATCTCTTCAACATTTTGAATATAATTTAAAAAGAGACTCTTGGTATATGGAGTTTAACAATATAAGGATTAAGGAAGGAGATAAGCTACACTATGCCAAGGAATACTTTATGTTCACAAAGTTATCATGTCAGCTAATATACTTCTCATCAATTGAAAGTGGACTACGTAACATATTAAGAGCATTAGATCCTAAGGCCTGTAATAAAGGTAATGCGGAATTTGAGAGTGTTTATTTAGCTCTCTTAATTCGATTAAATTTACGAGAGTATAAACCCGTCCTTGATTTACTAAGATGTACAAGGAACACTATCCATAACAATGGAGTATATTTTAATCCCAATAAAGAGGGGGAAGAGATTCTTTTCAAGGGAAATACATACAATTTTAAAAATGGAGAACCAATAAAATATGTTACCTTTGATTTTCTAATCGGTTGTTTTACTGAAGTAGGTCATATGCTTTACAAAATGTGCAAAAAAGGAAGGCTGTCTTCCGTACCTTTCATACTTGATCCATATAAAGACTATTCAGTAGACGATATAAAAGACATCCATTAATAAAATCTTTTAAAAAATAAAAAGCATCCAACCGGATGCTTTTTAGCGTAGAAACCACATCATTAAGACCACTAACAAAAACTCAAGGGTTTTTGGTGAAATCTCAAATTTCATGGATTTTCTACCTCCTCACTAGTATTAGTGGACCAACGTCCTTCGCTGGATAAAATCCTAGCGAATAGGAAAGGTTTCACAACTAATGAGGACAAATTAAGTATAAGCGTTCGGAATTGTACTTTCAATATGCACAAAAAAACCAGGGAACTTAATAAATTTCTCATTATACATTAGCTCCTTAGTGCTGACAAAGCGCAATGTTCTGCTTATTTGGCATTATTTCAAGGGTAACGGGAAGTAAGGAGGAAGAAAAAGAAGGTGCTCTGATTGACAAAAATTTCTTGTTGGACTAAAATAAGAACATAGGTTCCTTTGAATATTTCGAAAAGGGGTCCGTATATGTTCTATATCCAGGACGGTAATTTTAGTCAATCCCTAACAACTCATGAGGCAATACTAACTGTTGCAACAGGTTCAAACAACACAATGAATTATGGCGCAGGAGTGTTTGCCTTTGCTACTTCTGGTGGTGCTTCTCTAGTATTTGAGGACCGAGTTCTAAGGAATTTTTTGTCTATTTGTAATTTTACTCTAATTGTTGGTATAGATGATATTACTAATACTAACACTTTGAGGAAGTTGTGTGAATTAAGGGACGTTTATCAGCCTAAGTTAGAGGTTAAAGTATTTTGTCATAATGATTTAAATTCAATTTTTCACCCGAAATTTGTTTGGTTTAAAATTGATGGAGAAATTAGGCTTATAACAGGTTCGGGTAATTTAACTGAAAGAGGCCTAAGACGTAATAGAGAAGCATTTACTATCAGTCGCTATACAGATGAAGCAATAAGTGACTTTGAAGATTATTGGAATTTATGGATTAGAGAAAATGAAGAGAATCTATACGATTTAGATGATGAAAGAGTAACTAGAAGAGCAGCTCAAAATGCAGTAAGATTTGGAGCGGCTCGTAGACGGGAAGTTGAACCAGAAGATGAAGAAATTAATATTTCTGGTGCGATTACAAATGAGTCTGCAACGGAAGGTATAAATCAAGAAGCTGAGGTACAGGTTGAACAGCCAGAAGCGACCCAGGAAATTTTAGAGGTTGAAGATTATGGAGCTTGGACTATAGAGAATAATTTTGAAGTTCTTGTAGCAGAGATCCCAAATAGCGGTAATAGGTGGAAACAGGCGAATTTTAATGTGGATGTATTTGAGGGGTTTTTTGGCGGAATTGCAGGAGTAAATGAAGAACGGCGAATATTGTTAAGACATGTAGATGCCACCGGTAATTTAGAAGAACTAGAAGTTAGACAAACAGTGTCGGTAAGAAGTCAAAACTACAGAGTTGAGTTGAACGCTGCTGCCGGTTTAGAATATCCTAATGGTGATGAAAGACCCATTGGGGTTTTCATTAAAGTATCAACACGCACATTTATTTATTCACTTGTGATGCCTGATGATCTAAATTATAATGAAGTTCTAGGATATCTAAATAATTCTCAGCCAAGAGTAGGTAATAGGATGAGACGTTATTTGACAAATGTTGAAGAACTCAGGAGAAATTGTCCGAACTTGGGTTTTTGGTTAATTTAATATATTGGGGAATGGTAAAAAATGGTATTTAATTTAAATAAACAATTAGCTCTTTTTGAGGAAGAAGTCGCATTTAGACCAATTCACTATTTAGGTAGTAAATTAAGAATTCTGGAAACCATTTCGGATATCATTGATGACATAGACCCTACTTTTGGTAGGGTCTATGATATTTTTTCGGGGTCAGGCACAGTTTCTTACTATTTAGGAAAAAGAAGGCCTGTCACATCGGTTGATATTCAAGAATACTCAAGGGTTCTAACAAATGCTGTTTTACAGCCTTTTTGTGAGAAAGAGCTAATAGAAATTAAAAGTAAGTTATCGTATTTTAAGGTAACGACTTTACAGGAATGTATAGAACCATTAGTTAAATATGAAGAATGGGCTCTTGATAAGGCTAATAAAAATGAGGTTTATGAAATTTGTGAGTTAGTCGAATATGGTGCACTTTTACCATTTTTAAATAAAGAGAGAGAAAATGTGTCTGATGATTTGAAAGCAGTTATACAAAAAACTGTGGATAATCTTAATGAAATGGGTTTAATGGATTCAGTCGATTCTATCACGACACGGTACTTTGGAGGGACATATTTTTCATTCCAACAAGCTAGTGAGTTAGATAATTTATTAAATATGGCTAGTACATTTGAAGGAAGACTAAAAGATATTGTAATTGCCGCGACTTTAAGTACTGCCAGTGAAATTGTTAATACCGTTGGCAAACAATTCGCTCAACCACTTAAAGCTATCGATTCAAAAGGTAACCCTAAAAAGTCATTAGTTTCAAAAATAAATAAAGATAGAAGTATTGATGTGTATCAAAAATTTGAGGAAGAGATTAATAAGTATTTATCATTAGAAAAGGGGAATTTTAATCATATATCGCTCCGTTGTGATTACTCTGATGCCTTGGATAATTTAACAAATGATACAAAGGTAGTTTATGCTGATCCACCGTACACACGATATCACTATAGCAGATACTACCACGTTTTGGAAACCATGTGTTTAAGAGATAACCCTGAGATTACTAAGGTTCAATTTAATGGGGAATTAAGAATGAGTAGAGGTTTATACAGAACTGATCGTCACCAATCTCCATTTTCAATTAAAACAATGGCTAGAAAAGCTTTTAAAACCTTATTCAGTAAGGTCAGTGAGAGAAATGTTAGCTTAATTCTTTCATATTCGCCTTATGATACTGAAAAAGAAAGTACACCGCGAGTTCAGACTGTTAGTGAACTACTAGAAATGGCTAGTCAATATTTTAAGAGAGTGGAATTATTTTCAATTGAGGGTTTTGTCCATTCTAAGTTAAACGCTGTGGATAAAAATTTTGAGATACCTACTGGCGCAGAAATTCTGGTAATTTGTACAGAACCAACCGGAGGGGGCAAGTAATGAAATATAGAAAAACATTAAGCTATGGAATGGGAAGTGTCACAAATAAAATTATTAAAGGAGATAATATAGAAGTTTTAAACTATCTTATGGACTCCTATAGAGGTAAGGTAGATTGTATATATATTGATCCACCGTATAACAATGATGAAGAATATGTACACTACGATGATTCGGATGGATTTGATGCGTGGATAGAAAAACTGTGTAATATACTTCCACTTCTTTTTGAATTTTTGAGTGATAAGGGAAGTCTGTGGATATCAATAGACGATGGAGAAGTACATTATCTAAAAGTTGCTGCGGATAAAATTTTCGGAAGAAAGAACTTTGTTCACACAATTATATGGGAACATAGAACTTCTCGAGAAAACCGTAGAGCATTTTCTAATAATCATGAATATATACTAGTGTACGCTAAAAATCCAAATGAGTTTAAGAAAAGTAGAAACTTATTGATCGCAGACAAAGCGTTATTAACAAGATTTAAGAATCCTGACAATGACCCTAGAGGTGATTGGCAATCAATTACTGCTCATGTTCAATCTGGGCATGCAGTTGCATCACAATTTTATACTATTATTGCCCCAAATGGAAAAAGGCATGATCCACCCCTGGGAAGATGTTGGGTTTATAATGAACAACGTATGTTAGATGAAATTAAACATAACAACATTTGGTTTGGGAAAGATGGTAACGGAGTTCCACGAATAAAAAAGTTTCTTAGTGAAAGTAAAAAAGGGTTAACGCCTGAAACAATTTGGCGTGCCGAAGAGGTAGGCACAACAAATCAAGCCAAGAAACATTTGAAAAAATTATTTAAGGACCAAACAGTTTTTGATACTCCTAAGCCTGAAGCACTGATTAGGCGAATTATAGAGATTAGTACCAACGAAGGTGATTTAGTGTTAGATGCTTACTTAGGTTCCGGTACTACGGCAGTTGTTGCACAACAATTAAACAGACGTTATATAGGTATAGAAGTGGGGGAGCATTTATTAAATATTGTGCTTCCAAGGTTAAATAAAAGCATAGATGATTTACGTTCAGAGGGAACTGAAATAAACAATTTAGGATACGAACTCTGGTCGGAAGATAGAACCGAGTAAATAACAATATCGCTTTTAACATATGTTAAGCCTTAGTATCAACTGATGGTACTAAGGCTTTAGTTTCTTTAGTATTGATGAGTAATTAAAAAACTGTACTGCGTAATTTGGAACGAAGTTTAGGGTTTGAAAGAAAATTGACCGTCCGACCAGTTACGGTGAAACTTATTTTGTACCGTTCGCCAATTGCCATAGTAGAAATCCCCCGTTAATAATATAGAACATGTGTTTTCGTTTCATTGTAAACCTGTTATCCAATTATTCCAAGTATTTCCTTGGAAAATCATCCAGCAGTTTTAGGAGAGATGGTATGATAAGAATGAGCTATGCAACAAAAAGAGATACACATTGACAATAATAACAGAAGAAAGCTTGCCAACCAGATGGGTTACTTTATATAGAAATTCTTGGGGGAGGTACTCTTTTGTCGAATAATCATTCCCTTAGCAACTACAAAGCCATAACCGAAGCCAAATACCTGTCAGTAGAAAACGCATACCGCTACCGACCAATCTTGCGCTATTTCTACGAGCAACAACAGCGACTTCGCTACTGGCTAAGACCGGAAGAAATTTTGCAAGCGGTAAAAGAACGGATGGAGCCAAGCGAGGCATCCGTATACACCGAAGACTTGCTTCAGTTGGATTTGCAACAGTTGCACGATTGGGGAAACCTGCAGCGAAAACAATCGGGCAAGGTGAGCAAAATAGAAGATTTCAAGAAAAAAAGGTACCGCTATCAAGCGAGCCCGTACACCATTAAGTTCGAGAGGTTGATCGAAGAGCTGGAAGAAATGGGAGATACATACGGTGGCTCCCTGGAGTCTACCCAGTTTGATAAACTTGTAGAAACATTGAGATTGTTGACACGACTGGCTCGCGTCTCCTTTCACAAACCCGGAGAGCGCCCGCGTTTTGAGATAGAAGATTGGACAGATGAGAAACTGTACCACTGGTGGACGGAATTGTACGAATTGTTTCGCAAGGTGACCAATAACGCCCGGGACTATATGGCGAACCTGGATAGCGTTCAAGTTGAAGATGTAATGATGACGGAGCAGTTCCTCCTTTACAAAGATAAAGTGACCGACTACCTGAGACGCTTCATGATGGGATTGCAGCGAAGCTCTTACCAGATAGAAGGTTTGCTCGTACAAGTGAATCGGGCCTTATTGAACGACATTTTCCATAGGATAGCAGGTTACGATGTCTCTATCCCTCGTTTTGAAACGACACCCCTGATAAAAGAGGAGCTTGTCAAGCGCTATTACGATCAGTGGGAAGGAATCTGGCAATGGTTTCTGGGAGACGGAAGCGGCCGGGGCAGCGATCTGGAAGACTTGCAGCGGGAGACTACTGAAGCGATACGCCGCATCACCCGTTATGCGCAGCGCAAGGGGGAACGGCAATCCAGCATGCGGAGCCGCAGGGCAGACTATCTGTATCTCGCAAAATGGTTTGCCTCTTTGGGAGATGTGAAAGAGGCCCATTGTTTATCGGCAGCGGTATTCGGTATTTCCCGGATGAGGCATATGTGGGTAGATACACCGAAGGTGACGGAAGACATCTACTCCACCATCTGGGACATGCAGCCAGCCGAATATGTGGTGAAGCCGCGCGTGCAGGAATACCGCGAGAGAACGAGACCAAGCAAAATCGAATCGAAAGACGAGGAGAAAAAAGCAATGCTGGCTGAATATTTGAAACAGAAGGCAGAGCGGCAAGCCAGATTGAATCAGATATTTGCAGGGTATCGGGTGAGTGTGCGGGAGCTTCCGGTCATCGAACCATTTGTACGGCAAACCCTACTTGAATGGATCGGCAAAAGTATGGCGTCACCAGCAAGAGAAGGAAAGACAGACGACGGCAGACGGTTCAAAGTGGTCGAGTCTGGTACAGGAGAGCGGGTGCGTTTGCGGTGCACAGACGGCATTCTGGAAATGCCCGATTATGTGCTTTACTTTCTGGATGAAAACAAGGTGAAGAGATGAGCCAGTTTGAGCGAACCGACGCGAAGTATACACCTCGTTTTGATGAGTTGGCTCAGCAAGCGGCGTGGGAATTACTGGAGAGATTCTGGATTCCACGCAGCGACATGGTCTGGTATCAGGCTGTTCGCGATCGCGAGCATGTGCTCAGACCCTTTTTTAATGAAAAGCTGGGGTTTCGTCTGCTGATACATTACGAATTTGTCAAACTGGAAAAGTTCGTGGGCAGGAAAATAGAACCATGGATGGGATTGCCTGGGCTTGCGGAAGTCCGGGATTATACGTTTTTTTCTCTGCTGATGGCGTATTTGGAGGCAAAAAGCATCGACGATCAATTCCTGCTTTCCGATATATGCGAGGAAATAAAGGTCACCTACCCGGGCCCCGGTGCGGTGGATTGGACCAATTACGACCATCGCAAGTCGCTAGTCCGCGTGCTGCAGCTTGCCCGTGAATGGGAGCTGCTGGTTGTTGTGGATGGCGACGATCAAGGGTTTGTGGCTTCAGAACAAACGGATGTCTTGTATGAGCCTACCCCTTTGGTGAAATATTTTCTACGAGCATATCCGCGTGATTTGATGCAATTCCAGACGACAGAGGATCTATTGAAAATCGTTGACACCGAAAACGAAACATTGGCGCGGAGGCATCGTGTATACCGTCAATTATTGCTTACTCCCGGAATACGAGAGGAAGAGATGGCGGATGGGGATTGGACATATCTTCGCAACCAGCGAAATGTAATAGCAAGAGACTTTGAAGAGACAGTGGGACTTGATTTGGAGATTTATGGACAGGATGCGATGCTGGTGCATCATGGGAGAAGCCTGGGAAACACACTTTATCCTGATACCAGAGCCATCAGCGAGGTGGTTTTCTTTTTTGCCGGGACTGTTCGCGCAGCGGTTGAAGCAGGCTCTTTTCCCGTGCAGAACGACGGCCGGCTGCTCTTGACACAAGTGGATTATGAGATGCTGTTGGATCAATGCCAGGCTGAATATGGCCATGGTTGGGGAAAAGCGTTGCGAGAGATGTCGACCAAGCAGTTGGCGCATCAGTTACTGGAAGAGATGGAGGCATGGAGATTGGCTTATCGGGATGAAAGGGAACAATTAATCGCGATCATGCCACGATTGGGGAGAATTATGTCCCAATATCCGAGAGATTACCTGAAGAAGCGAAAGGAAGGGGACGGGCAGCAGGATGGAAGCGAATAGATGGCAGATGTCCAGAGCAGGTTTGGTCAATTTCTGGTATTACGATGACGAGTGTTTTGAATTTGCCAATGGCAAGCTGTTGCTGCGTGGAACCAACGGTTCTGGGAAGTCGGTAACGATGCAAAGTTTGCTGCCGGTCGTACTGGACGGAAAAAAAAGTCCGGATCGCCTGGACCCTTTTGGTTCCAAGGCAAGGCGGATGGAAGACTACTTACTGGGGGAAAAGGAAGTAACCGGCCGTGATGAGAGAACCGGCTATCTGTATCTGGAATTTTGCAAACCGTACACCAACCAATTCTTGACGATCGGGATCGGTTTGAGAGCCAAGCGCAATACGCAGATGGACTTCTGGGGCTTTTCCGTTCAGGACAACAGAAGGATTGGGCATGACCTTTTTTTGTACCGGCTGGTATACAATGCGGAAAAGCAGGAGCAAGAGCGCATTCCGCTGGGTAAACGGGAACTGGAGAAGGAGATCGGCCCCGGGGGCAGGGTCGTTTTCTCGCAAAGCGATTACGCGGAGATGGTGAACAAACTTCTTTTTGGGTTCCCTTCACTGGAAGCGTATGAAGATTTGATCAAGCTGCTGATTCATCTGAGGAGTCCCAAACTGTCCAAAGACTTTAAACCGACTGTGATCTACAATATCCTGGAAAATTCGTTGCCGGGCCTCTCTGATGAAGAGCTGCGTCCTTTGTCCGAGGCGATTGAATCCATGGACCGTACGAAACTGCAACTGGAACAATTGGAGCGGGACCAGAAGGCGCTCTCGAGGATTGCTAGGGAGTACACCGAATACAACCGGTATATCTGGTACGATAAAGCGAAAGGGTTGGCCGATGCTGTCAACGCAGCTCAGGCTGCGCAAAAAAAGGTGGAGGAGTACCGGCACCTGCTAGTCCAAAAGGATGATGAAAGAACTCGATTGCAATCCAAACTGGATGCCTTCAGAATCGAACAGCAGACTCTTGCAGAAGAACATGAGCGCTTGCAGGATCACGACATCGCCAAGGCGGAAGAAGAACGAATCAAAGTTAAGCAGCAGCTACAGCAGGAACAGCGTCGCTTGGAGGATAAGCAGAAAGAAAACGATGGCAAACGGGTAAAGGTCAATCAGTTGCGACGGACCATTGAAGATATCGGTGTGAATATCAAAAACGCCGAAGATCAAATGGCCGATCTGCTCGAAGATATGGAGCAGGCGGTGGAGGAAAACGAATTTCCAGCTCATGAGATGGCCCGCAGGGAGTTTGAAAAGGCGCAGCCAGGATATTCGATGGAACTGTGGCAAAAGGAGTCGCGGGAGTATCGGAACCAACTGCAGCTGACTCATCATCAGGCCGTAAAGACAGCAGAAGCGGAACGGATTCGCATGGAAGCGGAGCGTGCGCTGGGTGACGCTCAAAAGCAGGTGGATGAAAATCAACGGGGAAAAGAAAAATGGGAACTTGTGGTAGAGGAAGAAAAAGAGAAACTGATCGCCCGCTTGCACCAATGGCAGGGGGAGGTGAGTGAACTTCGGCTATCTCCCGAGACGGTGCGCGAAACGATTCGGAAGATTGCTCAGTTCGAATCGTCAGCTCGCTTTGAAACGGTTAGAGATCCGGTCGTTCACGCCTATCAGCTACTGCGCCAGGATATGCGCGATCTTCATGGGGATGTGCAAAGGCAGGTGCAGGAAAAGCAACGGGAGCGTGAGCAAGCCGAAGAAGAGTATCGCAAGTGGCAAACCAGAAAAGATCCGGAACCACCCCGCCATGAGCAAACAACCAGAGCGAGAGAGTGGCTGAGTGAGCAGGGAATTCCACATGTGCCGCTCTATGCTGCAGTGGAGTTTCGACAGGAAGTGCCGGAGATGGTGCGCGCTGCAATAGAATCTGCTTTGTCGGAAGCGGGACTGCTGGACGCATTGATCATTCCCACGTCGTATCTGGATCACATAGATGTTTGGGCCGAATATGTAAAAGACAAGGTGATCGTGCCGGATCCTCAACTACTTGCGCATACGATCAGCGAATGGTTGATACCAACCCCTGCGGAAGGGACAGGAATCGTTCAAGAGGAGATTGAAGCGGTACTGCATACAATTTTGGCGGAAAGAACTGCCGGGTCGTCCTTACCTGCGTTTGTTACAGCAAGTGGAAGCTTTGGAGTGGGCGTCTTGAGTGGACACGCTCCTGTCATTGAGAAGTCGGTATATGTGGGGCGTGAAGCGAGACGCAGGTATCGTGAGGAGCAATTGGCGCTCTGGAAACAACGTTTGGAGCATTTGGATCAGGAATTTGAAAGCCTTGAGCAAAAAATCAGCGATATAGAAAAACGTCTCCAGATTCTTACCGAAGAATTTCAGGGCTTTCCCTCCGAAAAAGACTTGCTGGACGCTTTGCAAGCGGTGGAACAATCAAAACAGCGGATGACAGTATGGCAGGAGGAAGTACAAAGACGCAACCAGAGAGTGCGAGAAGCAATTGAAACGCTTTATACGGAACGCGATCTTCTGAAACAAACAGCAGAGGGGCTGACGATCCCGCTGGAAGTAGAAACGCTTCGCCAAGCCCTTCTGTCCATGCAGGATTACATGGACGATCTGCGCAAACTGGAAACCGCCTACCGCGAAAAATGTAACCTGCTCCTACGGCAGCGGGAGACCGAGGAGATGCTGGAAGAAGCGAACTATGAATGGGATCGGTTGCGCGGAGAAGTTAATGTCGCTGAGGGGGAAGTGGAAAAGCAGAAGCAACGCTTGCAAGCGATTGAACGCATGCTGGCCACCCAGGGAGCCGAAGAGATCCGGGAAAGAATCCGCTATTGCAAGGATAGATTACACAGGCTGCCCGATGAGTTGCAAGCCACATCGAGGGCGATCGGGGAAGCCAACAACAGCCGTAAGCAATTTCAGGAAAATCTGCTCGAAGCGGAAAAGGTCGCAGAAGTGCGCCAACAACTGCAGACCGCTTGGTGGAAAGTTTTCTCTGACGAATATGCGCTAGGGCTCTGGGCTTATCTCGACGACTGTAACGAAGATGGTGATCCGGCAGAAGGTGAAATGCACAGGCTGGATGACGTGGCGTTTCGCGTGCTGAGAAAGCTGCAAGCAGTCATGACTGGTCGTGAGCGAGAAACTTTTAACAATCAACTGCAAAGGATCTTTGAAACAGAACGGCAAATCAACTTGCTTGAGTATCAGCCATCACTCGATTACGCGCTAGAGTTCAAGGTGGAAGAAGGGTGGGAGGAACAAGCGGAATTGCTGTCGCTGTCCCATCTTTGGACCGAGCTGAAAACAAGAGCAAGACGTCGCACGGTGTTGTTGGAGTATGAAGGAAAGAGATGCCACCCGTACATACTGCTGGAAAGGCTGGATTACGAGATTGACTTGCACCGCCTGTATCTGACCGCAGAGGACCGGAAAATCTTTGAAGAGGTAATCCTGCAGAGTGTTGGACGGGTGATCAAACATCGAATTAACCGTGCGGAAAAATGGGTTGAAAGAATGAATGAACTGATGGGACAGCGGAACAGTTCGAGCGGCCTGACCTTCTCCTTAAAATGGACACCCCGCACTGCGGAAGACGAGTCTCAGATAGATACGGCTGAGCTGGTCGAGTATTTGCGAAAAGACCCAGCCTTGATGAGGGATCAAGACATCGAGCGTATCACCAACCATTTCCGTTCCCGTATCGAGCGGGCAAAGCGAGATCTGACAGACTCTACGGAAGGTGGCGGACAAACCCTCCACCAAATCATGAAGAGGATTCTGGATTATCGCCACTGGTTCACCTTTAAACTGTTCCACAAGCGGGAAGGAGAAGCAAGCAAAGAGCTGACAGATCGCATCTTTTTCACATTTAGCGGCGGAGAAAAGGCAATGGCCATGTATATCCCGCTCTTTTCGGCTGCCTATTCCCGATATACGGAAGCTGACCCGCAGGCACCCAGGGTCATTTCCCTTGACGAAGCATTTGCCGGAGTGGACGAAAACAACATACGTGACATGTTTATGCTGGTTGAACAACTAGGTTTTAATTACATCATGAACTCGCAAGCGCTTTGGGGAGATTATGACACGGTCTCTCGTCTGGCTATCTGCGAATTGATACGGCCCAAAAATGCCGCTTTCGTATCCGTAGCTCGATACCTGTGGGATGGCGGAACCTTGCATGTATTGAACGAAGAGTGGGAGGACTGGAGCCAGTCTGAGGTCGCTGTCAGCCTGGAAGAGGAGAATATGGATGATGAAGACAGACGATAAACTGCTGCAGCAAGCAGTGGCTTATTTTCGTACACAATCCCAAGGCTATGATCGACTTTTTCGGGAGCTAAAGCGAAAATATAGAAGTTTAGGCTACCTTGGTGGGAAAGTGTCGCTGCGGAGCATGACCTTGGCAGAGGCGGAGGCGCTGACAGGCTTGCTGAATCGTCCGTTTGATACCGGTACTACAGAAACCATCCGTGTAACAGATATAGAACAGGGATTAATGAAAACCAAGTTTTCCGAAGTGACACTGCAGGATATTTTGGAGGGATATTTCGGCGAATCCCTGGTCAGTAAAAAAGAGGAACAACTCCAGAATCTCCAGGTTTGGAATGAATTCTGGGAGGAAGTATTGGTTGAAACAAGCGCTTACAACCATCGCTTAGCGAAAGAGTGGATACAGGGGTTGTCTCAACACGAAGGAGTAGGCGCGATGGCAGTTCGGCAATGGTGGAATACGTCTCCCCAAGATGTCAAGCGATGGTTGCTGTTAGTAGTAAAGGTGATCCACTATCTTGATCGCATGGAGCCGACAGCATATATACGCCTGCCTGTTCTGTCTACGCATATGACAGGATATCCGCATGCTTTTGACATGAACTCACCATTGGGAAGATTGTTGCTCTATGCCCTTTGTTACATAGGAGGGAAAAACGCTCCAACCAATTCAGAAGATATCATGCAAATTCTGTACGATCATCGTATATTGCGGGATGATCTGTCATCACAGGTTGTGGTCAGCGGGATCTGTGGTAAAAATGATTGGGGAAGCAGTGAGGTGGGGAACAAAAAAGAAGTAGTTAGCCTTCCTCTTCGCACTGTTGTTAGATGCACGGATTTTGAGCCATATTTGCAGAAAGAACCGCCCAAACGTGTGTGGATAGTGGAGAATCCCTCAGTATTCTCATCATTATTGGATCAATGGGAACATGAATTTGAAGAGAGACCGTTACCTCCTTTGGTCTGTTCTTCCGGCCAGTTCTCCCTGGCGGTTCTTGCCTTATGTGATCGACTGGTATCTGCAGGTTGTCAATTGCATTATTCAGGAGATTTCGATCCTGAAGGCTTTCAGATGGCCGTACGGTTATGGCGTCGCTATGGAGCAGGGAACATACTGTTCTGGCGATACACCCCGGAGGACTATGCTTCCGTGACCCAAGATATTCATATCGAGGAGTGGCGGTGGAACAATCTTCACAAGCTGATTGGTGAAGTGGAAAACCAAGGATTTCCCACCCCCTTTGTCCAGACCGTTAAAATAGCTCTTCAACAGCGAACCCCGGTATATCAGGAATCACTAGTGGATCAGCTTTATAACGATATAAAATCAGCGTTGATATCAATATCCGTTTGAAAGGCTTCAAGAGATGCTAAGATGGATAATAAGAAGATCAGTAAAGAGGTAATTCCGGATGAATCCACTGAATCAATCTTCGAAGCGTTTGGATCAGGATAGATATGAGATTGTACTCATTCCTTCAGAGCTTATAGATAGTGCAAAACACGATAAAGGATAGCTTTTTGTACAATGACGATCCGTAAATCTGCTACTCTTGCATTTGTATCAGGTTTACGGCTTTATTGTTTTGTTGTCGTAAAGAAAATTGACCGTCCGACCCGTTACGCTGAACCGTACCATAAGTGATGGTGCACAGGATTAGGCAGGAGATTGTATTTGATAAACACTATTTATTCCACCCGACGGGTGGGTAACTTTTTCATGATCACGATTGCTTCAGGCTTTGCTTAAATCGGTAACTATCTGAGCTCGGTGTGTAAGTCGATCCACTAAAGCGTCCGTCATTTGTTCATCTTTGAACACTTGAGTCCAGTTAGCGAAGTCCAAATTGCTAGTAAGGGTCATGCTTCCTTTTTCATAGCGAGCAGCATAGAATTGAAATAGTAGCTCAGCACCTGTTTTGCTTAAAGGAACAAACCCTACCTCATCAATGGCTAGATCGCCTTTTAACCATTGAAGCAAACGCCTCTCTGATTGCGCCTCCATCAGCTCATTACACAGTTTGGCTGCTGTCCAGAATTGAACGGTGTAACCGTGACGGCAATAAGCTTGTTACTTGTGTTGTTATTTCTAAAAATCAGATGCTTTTGGTATCCAATAAATTACAGAAAAAGATTTACGATTAAGCCATGAAATTAAAGAAAGTAACTAGAGATAATTGTGAATCTATGTCAGCGTATCAGTCCGAAAGGGATCTTCGTAAATTAAACGGACAATTGCAGGCTGCTAGGAGTGTCACACCTGGAATATTTCAAGAGATAAATCGCTTGGTAGATAACAAAATGGTTAGTGTGATGAATTCCAAATGAATACATATTTCACCAAAAGTAAGGTAAAGATTGAGTCAAAATGAGTGAATCGAGGAAGGGAACTTCAGTTCCTCCTTTTTAGCATTTTTCCAGAAACGGTTGGATAAAAGATTGAATCTAAATGTCTATTGGTTAGTTGTATCCTGATTTGAAATCATTTCTTGTTCTAATTCATATTGCTCAGTAAAATGTTGGAGCCATAAATATCCAATTCCGATAGAGGCTAAAATAGGAGTTATACTTTCAAATACATTCCCAACAAGCAATGGAGAGAATGTACCGGAAATTGCGGCGTATAAACTAACTCTAGCCTTCACCTGTTTTACTGTAGCAGTTCCATTCAATAGATGATACATAAACCAGAGGACAGTATTGACCCCACTTAATGCCAATATAAGTTTTAAATCGAGACCATTTCCATGTACGCCTGCTAATAAAATTGGTATGTAAATAATGAGTGAAATATAAATTCCGAAGTAACTGATACAGAATAAATACGATCTGTGACCAAAAATTTTTATAATTTCAATAGGAATTTTAGTAGGGCCAATTATAAATTTAGGTAGCCTAACAGGACTAAATTTAAACATTCCAAGTATAAGAACTGTAATCCAGATAGTTGATAGAATAGAGGCAGCTATTTTGTTTGGGACTAGTTGTAATTTTGTCATTAGTACTATTAAGGTAGCAGAGCCAAGCATGACATATGCTCCTCGTAGAAAACCAAAATAACTTGGGACAAAAATCCAGTTATAAAAGCTCTCTAAAAATGAAAAAAACCTTCTAAAAAAATTTAACAATAGTATCCCTCCATGACTAAAAGAATACTATATGTTACGAAATCTGAAGGGTTTGGTTTCGTTGCCGTTGTTCAAAACTCGGTGTGCCTTATCATAAATAATCCCTCTATTCATTGAATACCATTACTTTCCTAAAGTATAGTAAACTAAGAGGTGACCCCAACAAAAGGAGCACCTTTTATGTCGTTTCTAGAAGGTTTTTTTGAAGAACTATATCGAAAAAACAAAGAGTATCCGCAAAATAACCGTGTAACCCCGATCCACCCTCGGAACTACGCCAATGCACTGACACAGCTAATGGCTCAGCGAATCGGGAACGCTCTACATGAACTTGCAAGCGATGAGAAGTACATGGAGATGTTCAACCTTGTTCAAGAGATCGATCAGAAACTAGAATCTCATTCTCAAATTGACCTACACTCGCCGTTATCAACCGTACACTATCGCTATGACGACAGAACACTTCCTAACATCTATCCAGAGCTATTTTTTACGAATCCGATGCTGATCACTAATCAGGGAAGAGGAACAAACAACTTTTTCAAAACGTTAAAAACAGAATTGCAAACAGCTGATCAGGCGGATTTCATGGTTAGTTTTATCCGTTGGTCAGGCTTACAGCTTCTCCTACGGCCTTTTGATGAACTTATCAAGAACGGGAAGACTATTCGCATCCTTACCTCTAGCTATATGTTGGTAACTGAACCGAAAGCTTTGCGTAGGCTGATGGAAATGGAAAAAGTAGAGGTACGGATGTTCCAGTCTGGTCATACCTCATTTCATACGAAAGCATACCTTTTTTCTAGGTTATCTAGTTTACATACCGTGATTGTCGGTTCTTCCAATCTTTCCAAAGCGGCCATCAGCACAGGATACGAATGGAATGTCAAATTACCAGATGCTCCACATACCCAGATCTATCAACAAGCTCGTCATCTTTTTGAAGAACTGTGGAATGATGAACGTGCTATTCCGTTGACGGAAACTTTTCTTTTGGAATATGAGGAAATCTATTTGACAGCTCGTACATCCCAAAATACGGCAACGCATCCATCTGTGAATCAAATGGAATACGAAAAAAAGCAAATCTTAAAAGTTGCAGAGCAACATAATACATATGCTGTTAACCGGAAAACAAATCTGACCGCGAACGCCATGCAGGAAAAAGCGTTGGAAGCTCTAAGAGAAACAAGAGAAAATGGAAACACAAAAGGAATCGTAATTGCTGCGACTGGTAGTGGGAAGACATATCTCTCGGCTTTTGACGTCAATCAATTTCAAGCAAAAACTTTGCTCTTCCTTGCTCACAGGGAAGAACTATTGGATAACGCAAAGAATACGTTTGCCAAGGTTTTTGATACTGATGATTTTATGGGTAAAGTTACGGGTTCTCTAAAAGAGTGGGGAAAACCATACTTGTTCAGCACCGTCCAGTCGTTGCATCGGGAAGAGGTTCTATCCAAATTCCAGCCGACACATTTTGAATATATAATTGTAGATGAGTTCCATCATGCTGAGGCAGATACCTATAAGAAAATTATTGAGTACTTCAAGCCAAAGTTTCTTTTGGGACTGACTGCGACACCTGAACGGATGGATGGAAAAGATGTATTAGCTTTGTGTGATCATAATGTCGTTTACGAAATACGATTGCACCAAGCGTTGGAAGAGAATCTACTTGCACCGTTCCATTATTTTGGACTAGCGGACAATACTGTTGACTATGAAGAAGTAGATACTAAGAATGGGCAGTTTGTTGAGGAGTCCTTAGTTACTGCGTTAAAGACACATGAGCGTGTTGGCTATGTATTAGAGATGATTGAGAAATTTGGCCACGACGGTGATAAACGTCGAGCCTTAGGATTTTGTGCCTCAATTGATCATGCTCGATTTATGGCAGAGGAATTTTCACAAAGAGGTTATCAAGCAATCAATTTAACAGGTGAGGATGACCCCGTTTACCGCAGGGAAATGATTAAAAGATTAGAGGATAGTCAAGATGCGCTTGAGTTCATTTTTTCCGTGAACATTTTTAATGAAGGGATTGATATTCCTTCGCTTAACCTTGTTCTATTTTTAAGACCTACAGAATCACCAACCATATTTATCCAGCAATTGGGACGAGGATTACGAAAGTGGGATGGGAAAGAATATGTCACGATCTTAGATTTTATCGGTAATTACCAAAAGTCATTTATTATTCCACTCGCACTCGCAGGGCAAACAAACCACCGTGCTTTTGATCGTGATGCACTACGTGTAGCCATTCAAACCGAATTTGCGAACTTACCAGATGGGTGTTTTGTCGATCTTGAAGAAATTACACGTCAACAGATTTTAGAGAAGATACAAAGCATTCGGATGGATCAGAATCAAATGCTTGCTAATCTTTATAATGAATTCAAAAAGGAATTAGGTCGGTCACCTGAAATTGAAGATTTTCTTTATTCACCGGTAGCTCCAGGTTTGCATTTCTTTATTCAAAAATACGGTTCTTGGGTGGAAACCAAGAAAAAGATGGATGATTGCAATGAATGGGACAATATACTCTTTAAACTTCCATTAGAATTGGAAATCGTTCAACGCCTAGAACAACTCTATCCTGTGAAATGGCCTTATGAACTTGCGATTCTGTCTTTGGCCACACGATATGATCAAGTGAATGTGTCGCAAGTAGCAGCGTTCCTTGGTGAGAAGTTTGGAATAGCGATAGACGTGTCCAAACATCAAGGTTACATTCTCCGTTCCATGCAAAAGTTAACGGAAACCTACAAAAAGCAGGAGTGGACATTCGGATCGGTTTATGATGGAACATTTGTCATGGACCCCTTGATCAAAAGTACGTGGGGACAACAGAACCTTAGCGATTACCTAAAAAAACGATTAGAGTACGGATTGACTGAATTCCGTAGAACCTTCCAAGTCCAATCTTACTTTCAATCTAATCAGCAAGTGCAATTGTATCAGAATTATACTAGAAACGAGCTGATGTATCTTTTCCAGTCACCAGCTAAGGAAGGTTCGTGGCGGGAAGGTATTAGCAGGGTGGATAATCACTATTTGTACTTTGTTACACTAAACAAAGGTGAAGATACAGAGGAACACCTCAATTACCATGACTACTTCATCGACCAAAATCACTTTCACTGGCAAAGTGCGAATCAGACTTCTCATTCTTCGGAAAGAGGCAAAGATTATATACATCACGAAGAAAGAGGGATTCACATTCACCTTTTTGTTCGGAAATTCGAGAGTATGTATGGCAAGACGCTACCCTTTATGTATGTTGGCGAATTGGAGTATATTAAAAGTCACGGAGACAATCCAATGAACATCACATGGAGACTCAAACAACAACTACCCAACGAAATCTTCCTTGATTTTGTTCGCTAACTGAAAGGAGTTCATCATGAAAAAAGTTGATGTAGTAGGGGCTGTTATTATAAATGAGGAAGGGAAAATTCTTTGTGCTCTTCGTTCATCACAAATGTCTCTACCTGGATTGTGGGAGTTCCCAGGGGGAAAAATCGAACAGGGAGAAACGCCGGAACAGACGCTAGTACGCGAGATACGTGAAGAGCTTGAATGTGAAATTGAGGTCGGAGAGTTTATCGCAGACGACGTATATGAATATCCTTCAGTAGCAGTCCGATTGATTACATATTTCGCTAAAGTTACTGGAGGAGTTCCGATTCCAAAAGAGCATGAAAGGCTAGAGTGGGTTGATCGAGGAGAACTATTAAAATTGGAATGGGCCCCTGCTGATATACCAACTATTAAAAAATTGATGGAAGTTTAAATTATCTTTTGGGTTAGGTGTCCCTGGTATAGGTACTCCTTCTTGTAGGTAGAAGTCCTATCTATAACAAGAAAGCTAAAATAAATTCAATCCAAAAGTGGCCATCAATTTGACCGCTTTTTGCAATAATTTTAAGCCCATCCCGTTAAGCTGAGCCGTATCACAAGTAAAGGCAAGCTTTTACAGAGTTTGGGAAGAATTTGTCTCGCCAGCACATACCGTTGTACTCAAAAAGGCCCCTTGTTAGCAAGGGGCCTTAGAGTTGTTTTATTCACACTACTGCTTGTTGGAACCTAACGTGCCTACTTCGTCTTCGTGGTTTCAGAAGTTTTCTAAAACAATTTTTCAATGATCCGTCCAGATTCTAACTTCTCATGCGCGAAACGTAGGCTTGCTGCATGGATGGGTTCCAGTCGTTCTGTCAGCGTAGTTTTTATTTTCCCATCATCGATTAAGTCCGCCAGTTCATTCAATAATTCGTGTTGTTTGATCATGTAATTGGTATGAAACAAGGACCGTGTAAATATGAACTCCCATACAAGTTATTTAGGATTAGTCTTTAGCCCATCCGAGGGGTAGGTATACAGTTTCAACAAAGTTTCCCATTTCCATAGTATGATTATGTTAAGAAAAGATGGAACACGCAAAAAGGCGGGAGACAATGAACGAATTACAAAAAGAAGCGCTGGAAGAGATGAAAACAGCCATTCATAAATGGTTTGACGAACAGGAAACTCGAAAGAACGCACAGGAAGTAGTCTTACGCACCACGCTGCAAGTAGGCATCTTTAACTTTGTCCAGCTGGATTATCGGCCGGGCAGGACAAGGGTTGAGAGTTCGAAATCTGCGGGGAGTGCCGCAGGTAAAAAGTCGATGAAAGCTTCACCCTTTACGCGGGAGCAGATATTGAATGAGGTTCAGCCCCTGCTGGCGGAAATCGTAAGGGAGAGGCTGGATAAGGTGGAAACGTCACCGTTGATCAACTACCGTTTTACCTTCCAAGGAACCTTCGCAACGATGGACGGGCTGGTGGAATTAACGGTGCTGGAAACTGAATATGAAGAGAAAAAGCGGCTGCTTCTGGAGCGAATTCAGTCCTATATCGAGGAAAAACTGGAGAAGGACTCTAACCAGACAAACAGGCTGGAAACCTTCTTTTTGGCACGTCATCTGCTGGATCCGCATTTGTTCCCCGAACCGGAAGCCGCAAAGACGATAGCTTTATTTGACCGGATTCAGGAGTTGAATAAAGAACAGGTTGAGGCTCTCGCGGAGCATCGAAGAGATATCATATGGGCTTTGACCGACTGGGCTGAGAATGTATTTTTGCCGCGTTACTATGACGTCACCCGTTCCGAATACAGGACCAATGAGTATATGATCAAGCCGGATGCTGTTCTTGAGAATAAGGATGAGCCGAATCAGCCTATCGACCTTCTGTTGTACGGAGCGGTGATGATTATTCGTTACGAGCCGGAATTCAGCAAATACCTGGGTCAGACTTTTCTGGAGCTGGCGAAGCAGCTTGGCAGCGGTAAAGCCACGCGTATGCTGAAGGAGGGCAGTGACAGCTTCTCGCAAGAAGACGTCCATTTGCGCGATGAATTGGTCGAATGCAAAGCGAACGATGTTTTTTCTCTCTTCACAATCGTTATTCGCAAGGAAGAAGCCGGGGCGTACGAGCGGGCGATGTCGTTTATTCTCTCCCTGCTCCGAAAGGACTTCCCGAAAAGCTACAAAATCAAGTTAAAATCCAGCGTGAAGGAGTATTTGCCCATCAAGGGGCTAGCTAAATCGGACACGCACCGTTTTTTTGCGAATGCTCTGGCTTATTCCGAGCTGCATCCTTTATTGGAGGAATACGCTCGTGAGGCGATGGAAGAGTATGAATGGTACGAGGATACGGATAGCGAAAGAAGCGTAATGCCGGGCAGTTATGCTGTGTTCGGGCTGGGGCTTTCGTCCGAGCGGTATTTTCCGCTTGTTGAAGCTTACATGGACCTTGTGGATGATGAGCATCAGCTGGTGCATGACAAGTTCACAGCGGTTTTTGCCGAAACCTATGGCATAACGGAACGCTCGACTCCCATCTTGATCGCCTGCCTGCTGCGCTCCCACGATTCGCTAAAACTGAAGATTCAGCCAGAGCTGGAAAGCGAAGACAAGCTGTCGTTATTCGTACAGCAAATAGAGACTCTGTCGGATGACGAGGTTGAGCGGGTACTGTACCCGATCTGGGGCAATGTGGAGAAGCTGGCTGCATTGGCTCGCAAGGCGCAGGGACCGCGCAAGGAGCTGATAATTCGTATGCAAAAGGCGGCGGGTATAGCCTGACGGTGGCTCGGTGAAAGCGGCATGGATAAGTATGCTTTTGAGGGATTATTACAATGTTTAAAAGAAAGTAGGAGAAGAACATGTACATAAGCAAATGGTGGGGAGATTTAATTGGCGGGTCCGATGATTCGCTGGCATTAGTAGACTATTTGGAACAATTGGATTCAACGAATGTGACGCTCAATCAGATTTTAAAGGACTTGGGTCTGGATGTTCTGCTTTCCGAGGGAGACTTGAAAAGCGGCGGAAGTATTGGATTTGATATAAAAAATGCTAACGGCACGTTTCGAGCAGAACTTGATATTGCCTGCTCAGCTCTAATCGATCTTTCAGCCATTGTCTTGGAGTCTCAAAAATCAGGCTATGTCGATTTGCATGATTTGGATGAGGATAGGCAGCCGCGCAAACTTTATATAGAAGCCTCCGAAGAAAAAAGGAACCTGCTTCGGGATGAATTGTACAAGTTTTCCCGTGATCCGCTGGCTTACGAATTAGCCGAGCTTGTTCCGGCGGAAGATATGAGAGAGCTTGCGGAAAAGGCAAAAATGATCGCAGATGAGCTGGCACCGTTAAGCTGAGCCGTACCACAAGTAAAGGCAAGTTTTTAAAGACTCTGGGGAGAATTTGTCTCGCCAGCACATATCGTTGTACTCAAAAAGGCCCCATAGTACCAAGGGGCCTTAGCGTTGTTTATTAACATTACCGCGTTTTGGAACCAAACGTGCCTACTTCGTCCTCGTCGTATCAGAAGTTTTCTAAAACAATTTTTCCAATGGTCCGTCCAGATTCCAACTTCTCATGCGCCAAACGTAGGTTTGCTGCATTGATGGGCTCCAGTCGTTCAGTCAGCGTAGTTTTTATTTTCCCATCATCGATTAAGTCCGCCAGTTCATTCAACAACTCGTGTTGTTTGATCATGTCATTGGTATGAAACAAGGACCGTGTAAACATGAGCTCCCATACAAACGTTACACTTTTAGAAAACAGCAAGTCCATTTTCAAGCTCCCTGCCCAGGTAGTCTTGTTTGCAGGAACGATAGCGCAAATTTTACCTTGGGGGACAATGACTTCCGCCATATTTTCAAGATGTTGAACAGTATCATTCAAGCAAAGGATATAATCTACGGTGTCGATACCAACTTCCTTGAGTTGAGGGTGAAAAGGGGTGTTGTGGTTTATGATAAAATCCGCACCGAGATTATTGACCCATTGAATTGACTCTGGACGTGAAGCAGTACCGATGACGGTCAAACCTGCTAATTTTGCAAGTTGAATAGCAATCGATCCTACTCCTCCAGCTGCACCGATAATCAGTATGTTTTTGTTTTCACCTGTATTTACGCTAATTCCTAAACGATCAAAAAGGCCCTCCCATGCAGTTATCGAGGTTAGCGGTAAGGCGGCAGCGGCAGCGAAATCCAAACTTCTCGGCATATTTCCCACAATTCGTTCATCAACTAAGTGAAATTCACTGTTACTGCCAGGTCGAGACACACTGCCCGCATAATAGATCTTGTCCCCGGGTTTAAACAATTGGCAGTCAGGACCAACCTGTTCTACGATTCCAGCGGCATCCCAACCAAGAATTTTCGGTGAATCGGCTTCGTAGTTATGACTTTCGCGGACGCCTACGTCTGCAGGGTTGACAGAGATTGCTTTTACACGTACAAGCAAATCGCGGCCTGTAGGTTCCGGTTTATCCAAGTGCAGATCAATAAGGCTTTCCGGATTGGATATGGGGAGGTATCGGTAAGCACCGACAGCTTTCATTTTTTGGGGAGTATTCATGGGTATCCATCCTCTCAAATAGGAAATGTTGTACAGTTGCATTGTAAATCGATTCAATTACTTTAAGTAAGTACGCATATTTTTATGGTATAGTATTAAAAATCAAACCATTGGGGGATAAACTGATGGGAGACCGAAGAAAGAAATATGGAGTAAGTCCAGATATGCAAGCATGTCCGGTTGAAACAACGCTGGATGTTATTGGTGGAAAGTGGAAGGGGATCATTCTCTATCAGCTCCTGAACGGAACGAAAAGATTCAATGAATTCAGGCGCCTCAATCCGGGAATCACGCAATTTATGCTCACCTTGCAGTTAAGAGAGCTTGAACGGGATGGCATCATTCATCGCGAAATATATAAAGAGGTTCCTCCAAGAGTGGAATACTCCCTTACTGATTTCGGAAGGACTCTGGAACCTGTCATTATGTCAATGAAAGCATGGGGCGAGTCTTATAAAGTGCGGCTCAATGAAAATCCAACGATACAAGGGGAGGAAAGGTAAAGGCAAGTTGAGCAGTAACCTAAGTAGTGGAGCGGGAATGTTTTAGTAAATGTTCAGGGAGGGAATAGTTTAGAAAATAGATAGAATATTAAAGTGGGGAACAGGATGAAAGCGATCTTAATCGACGATGAAGAGTTGGCATTAAATTATTTGGAGCATCAGTTATTACATATCGGCGATTTTGAAATTGTTGGCAAGTATACGGATCCGATGATCGGCAAACGAGAGATTGAAAAAAATGAGATTGATATTGTCTTTTTGGATATTCAAATACCAAAGCTAAACGGTATCGAGTTGGCCGAACAGCTTTTGGAAGTGAAACCTCAATTACAAATAGTTTTCGTCACCGCATATGAGAGATATGCAATTAAAGCATTTGAGCTGAACGCCCTTGACTATGTCTTAAAGCCAGTTGGCAAGCAACGTCTGCAAAATACAATGAAACGAATTCAATCCAGGATGGAGGAACATACGACCTTCTCCCTTCAGAAGTCGGAGAATTTACAAATGAGTATGTTTCAACAAGTAATGATTGTAGATGGAGGCCAGGAAATCCCACTTCGCTGGCGAACTGCCAAGGTGCAGCAGTTGTTCTTATATTTGGTTCAACACAGGGGAACGTCGGTTAATAAAACGGCGATCATTGAGTTGCTCTGGCCAGAGCTAGAACCGGAAAAAGCCTATCATCAATTGTATACGGCTATCTATCATATTCGCAAAACTTTGGCGCCATTTAGTAAATATTTTCAACTCAGCAATACATCAGAAGGGTATAAGGTAAGACTAGAACAAACCATCTTGGATGTAGATCAGTTTGAGCGGTTTTTTCGCTCTGACTTATCCTTATCTGGGGAGACGATTGGCGAGTATGAACAAGCGATAGCTCTGTGTAAAGGAGATTATTTGCAAGAGCATCATTACATATGGGCAGAAAGCGAGCGTCAAAGATTACAACTGCAATGGGTGCAAACCGCCGTGAAAATGGTGGATTGGTATTACGCCAATGATGAATGGGACAAAGCCATCAAGCTATGTTTGGACATTTGTCAGCGTTATCCGCTCGAGGAAGAAGCCTATTTTTACCTTATGAAAATATTTGCTGACATGGGAAGGCACTCTTCGGTTCACAAGCAATATGATCAATTAACGAGTGTGTTATGGAACGAATTGCAAGAACAGCCTAATCCGGCTATTACAGAATGGTATCATCTTTGGAAGCAGAAAAATAAGGAATAAACCAATTAGTTTATTCCTTATTTTGGGATTCTGAAAGTGACAATCGTACCTTGTTCAGGTGAGCTATCAATTGTTAATCCCTGGTTATATAGTTGTTTTAGTCGCCGTTCAATATTTCGCAGACCTACGCTTGCTCTTTTTTTGCCATGCCTTGTTTGGCTGAAAAGTTGATTCAGATCTTCCTCTGTTATCCCATCCCCATCGTCTTGGATTGAAACTTCGAAATATTCCTCTTTGTCTTTGATGTGAATCCAGACTGTTCCCCCACTTGTGCTTTGCATTAAGCCGTGTTTGATTGCATTTTCGACTAGCGGTTGTATGGATAAGGGCGGTAAGCAAAAATCGAGATCAGGGTCCAGATCCCATTCCACTTGCAATCGATCGCCAAATCGTTGCTTCTCGATATACAAATAAGATCGAACAAGATCAAGTTCATCGTGAAGCGAAATAACGGGTTCAGAATTGTGAAAGTCAAAGCTCAAACGCAAATAGTTGCTAAACTCTTCAAGCAGGGCCTGCATTTTCGTGAAGTCCTGAAGTCCCAAGGCGGCAATTGAATTTAATGCGTTAAATAAGAAATGAGGTTCGATTTGTGATTGTAACCATGCTCCTTCCATACGCAAACGTTCATCGAAGGATATTTTAAGTTCTGTTAAGGCTTTTACTCTGGCCTTTAATTCCCAAGCATCGACGGGTTTCTTAACATAGTCGTTCGCTCCTGCTTGAAAGCCGGCTACAATATCCTCGGAACGATTGCGCGCGGTCAAGAGCAGGACAGGCAGTTCTAACACAGAGAATCGTTCCCGGATGATGCGTGTTAGTTCATAGCCTGATACGTGAGGCATCATGACGTCTGAGATGACCAGATCCACCGGGTTACGTTCCAGCATGGACAGGGCTTGCTGAGCGCTGGTTGCCGTGCTTACTTCATATTGATCTGATTCAAGCATTTTGCGAAGGATGTTCAGGTTAATACTGTCGTCATCCACAACGATAATTTTTGCTTTTCTATTCATAGAAGAAACCGTTTCTGTCGATGTGGTGATACGATCAGTCGTTGCAGCGGCTATTTCTAGTGAAGTCTGCATCCATGTCTGAGCGCTGCTTTCTTCTATTGGAACGGAATCTGTAGCTAGTGGGAGGGTAAAAGTAAAGGCAGAGCCTTTTCCCAGGGTGGACTGAACCGATAGAGTACCGCCGTGCAGCTCAACCAACTGTTTGGAAATATGTAAGCCAAGCCCGAATCCGCCACTTGCTCTGATTGAATTCAGTTCCGCTTGTTCATAAGGTTGAAAAATGGTTTGCAGAGCTTTTTCCTCGATGCCAACCCCAGTATCCTCTACTTGGATAAGCGCAAATCCCCTAGACGTTGTCGCGCGAATCGTGATGGTTCCTTCATCTGTAAATTTAATGGCATTATGCACCAAATTGAACAGAATTTGAATAAGCCGGTTTTCATCTCCCCGAACAGAAGGAAACGAATCGTCTATTTCCACTTTTAAAGCAATCGGTTTTCCGTCCAGCATCAGTTTTGCCATATCGAAAACACCAGCGAAGATAGACTGCAGGTTTAATTTTTTCTCGTGCAGGCGAATGGTGTTCTCCTTTAATCGGGTTACATCCAGCAAATCATCTAGCATGAGCGTCAGACGTCTGCTGACATGCAGGAGAATATCCAGACGCTTTTTGTGTTCTTCATGAAGGGGATTGTTTGTATCCTCGATAATCGCTTGAGTGATATTGATGATGCCATGTAATGGGTTTCTCAGTTCATGAGAAGTATTCACCAAAAATTCGTCCTTGCGCTTATCCTCTTGCTGTAATTTCTCCGCAAGATGTTTCGTCTCAGTCGTTGCCCGGAAAAATCGTCTAAACCAATATGCCGCAAAAGCAAGTACGGCAAAGATCAGATCGAAGGGGTAGTGAACAAATTCTCTGCCTAATATGCCATTAGCAATCGTCCAGATCACATTCACCCCTACAAACAAGCAAGCTAGCAGGAGAAATATAATGTCTTCCTTGTCCCGAATGGCTTTCCAGAGTATGTAGGCAGAAATAATGACGGATAGGAGCATCACGATAGAGAGCATTCTGCTCATCGCTAAGATAGTTCCAGCAGGTACGAAGAGGATGAACATAGCGTATAAGCTGCACAAGCCACCGAAACCTTGTAAAATCCTTCTGCTTAGATAAGCAGGAAGCAGATGATGAAACAAGGGAGGTATGAAGGCGACCGCACCAACATAGACGAGATACGTCAACTTAACTGTCCAATCATAGTCGAACTGCGACCAGACAAATAATAACTTGTCATCCGCTGTTACCACAGTCAATATTCCACAAATCATAACCAACGAGAAATATACCAAGCCTTTATTTCTGGCGCCCAAGAAGTACAGGAGCAAGGCATATAAACTATGAATCAGAAACACGACGAGTAATAATAGTTGCAAACTGATGGAGAGGATCGTCCGCATCTGTATAGCTTCTATCGTACCGAAGCGAATAGGTTTTGTGATTCCTCCTGCCCCGGCATCATTGGAAGCATGGATAAGCAACTCTACTTGACCTTGTTCGGGTGTCAGTTTGACAGTATAGGGAATATTGCGTGCTTGATGCTCTATGAAGCTGGTTGCCGGTTGTCCTACCTGGGCGACTAATTTCCCATTGGCATAGACAGCCGAGGTAGTTCGAAGCTCATTGATCCTGAGACCAAGTGTCTGTTCCTGTTCCGGATCAAGCAAGATGCGTAGTCGATACGTGCCGAATTGGAAGGAGTCCGGTATTCCCGGCTCATGAACAAATGCCTCACCCCACCGCTTGGGTACTTGGAGGTATGTCTGTCCCTCAGGTTTCTTCAGGCCATTTCCCTCTATGAACTGAGAAGGGAAGAACTCCCACTCCCCATCCAACCGTAATGTTTGGTATCCCGAGAATTCCCATCCACGCAAATCAAGCACGCCTTGTACAGCCACTGGTTTTTCAGCGTAGTCAAAGGTGGTGAGGAAACTCATCCAGAGTAAGCGAAGGGCTGTTACGACTAGTAGAGCAACAACGATCATTTTCGTCCATTTCCATGCGACTGTTTTCATTTCAATGATTACCCTCAATGAATAGTAGTAAGAAAATTGTTAGGCCCCAAATCCGAAG
The DNA here is from genome assembly GCF_006715575.1 of Brevibacillus sp. AG162. NCBI lineage: Bacteria > Bacillati > Bacillota > Bacilli > Caryophanales > Paenibacillaceae > Brevibacillus > Brevibacillus sp. AG162. The sequence goes on along the minus strand of NZ_VFNO01000011.1, from coordinate 100,308 downwards.
AATATCATTTTTTCTCATAATGAATACTCTTCGACAAGATTTTCAGGACACCTCTTACTTAAGAATATATCAAGGTAGACTAGGAAAGTTGTAGAGGTTTTGTAGAGGCGGCCCTGTTAAGATGACATATTGGATGAGGTCTAATAAAAATAAATAGTTTAACAAAATATCCATAAACCGGAGGGAGAGGAAGGAAGGGCAATAAAAACGTTTTGAAGCCACGGAATTGGTGGAATCGTCCTCTACCGTCCTGGCCTTAGTTGGCGCTTGTGACAAGTGGTTTCTCCATGGCGGGAGCCTGCAAGTTCGATATTGATGATTTCTGCCAGTATCAAATCTCAGGAAAGGAATGAATCTAATTGCTGAATGACATTAATTTGCGAAAAATAGGGATGATGTTCCTGATTTTTACTCTTGTCTTCACGGGCATTGGGGTAAGCTCAGGAATGCCAGTCAGCTATGCTGCTGAAGAAGAGACATCTTTGGAAATTTATGTATCCAGCGGTGGCGATGATACCGCAGGTGATGGAACTCGAAACAATCCTTACGCTACATTGTACAAAGCCTATCAAGAGGTCGATGACGGGGGAACGATATTTGTCTTGAACAATATCGATTTATTGGTCACGGCCGACAAGAAGTACCTTCATCTTAGTCAAAACAAGAGTGTTACGATTTCTACGGCCTCTGGCGTAGATACCGCTGTGATTCAGCGTGGCTCGATCAAGGGAGCGGCAAGCGGTGAGGTGGGAGGAGATAGAGACACACTTATTTATCTTGAAAAGGGCCAGCTTACATTAAAAAATATTATCATTGACGCCACCCTCGGAAATGATTTCTTCAATGGAAGAATAATGAATGTCTACAATGATTCAAAACTGATCATTGAAGAAGGCGCTGTTTTACGTAACAGTCCTTCCGCATTTGGAGGAACCGCAATCTATCTCGACGGTAGTAGTGGATTGGTTGCGACCATAGAAATGAAAGGTGGAGAAATCACAGGTAATAAGCATTCGTCTTCAGGTTCAAGTGCGGTCTTAATTGTTGATAATGCAGAGTTCATTATGTCCGGAGGAAAAATCACTGACAATAGTGGCGGAGGGGTTGATCTCAGTACGAATACTAATACTCGGTTCGTTCTCTCCGGTACAGCACATATCACGGGGAATAAAGGATCGAACCAACCCGAGCGAAACGTTATTTTACAAGGCAATACGCTCCTTACTCTAAACGATGATTTTACTGGAGAAGCAGGTATTACCGCGCATAATCGAATGAATGTGGGGAATAAGTTTGGAGTAGCAGCCAAAGCCGGTTTGGTGGGACTGGAGAATCTGTTTTCCGATAACAGTCATCTTCTTGCAAGTTATCGTGAAGGTAATAATGATTTGGTATGGAAATTATTTAAGAATGAATTGAGCCAACCGAGTACCAATGGTGAGATTACAGGGACAAAACCGACGCTAAGCGGTGTAACAGTACCTTTTGCGAAGGTAACGATTAAGATCGTTAGTGCAGCAGACTCATCCATCGTTATCACTGAGGAGAGGACCGCCGACGAGAATGGGAACTGGGAGCTCCCAGTTGATAAGGCCCTAAGTTCAGGTGCATATACGATCAATGTTACAGCCAGCATAAATAAAAATCAGTCGGAGACTGTGAATAGACAATTTGTAGTAGTAGATAAAACGGCACTGCAAAAAAAGGTTGACGAGATTACAGCCGAGAACCTGGTAGAAACCCAGTATACAGAAGCGAGCTGGAACGCTCTTCAAGAAGCCAT
>NZ_VFNO01000011.1:98085-98430 GCF_006715575.1 Brevibacillus sp. AG162 | reverse complement strand
TGAATGCGGCAAAAGACGTACTAGGCAACCCGGCAGCAACGCAAGCCGAAGTCAACACAGCGCTGGCAGCTCTGGAGAAAGCTAGAAACGAGCTGACTGAGAAGCCAGTAGACACGGTAGACAAAACGGCACTGCAAAAAAAGGTTAACGAGATTACAGCCGAGAACCTGGTAGAAACCCAGTATACAGAAGCGAGCTGGAGAGCTCTTCAAGAAGCTATGAATGCGGCAAAAGACGTACTAGGCAATCCGGCAGCAACGCAAGAAGAAGTCAACACAGCGCTGTCTGCATTGACAAAAGCCAGAGAAGGTTTGAAAAAACCAGACGAGCCTACGCCTACCGTCG
>NZ_VFNO01000011.1:0-97987 GCF_006715575.1 Brevibacillus sp. AG162 | reverse complement strand
CGACAAAACAAAGCTGCAAGCCAAAGCAGATGAAATCAAGGCTGAGAACTTGAAGGAAGAAGAGTACACAAGCGCGAGCTGGGCAGAACTGAAACAGGCATTGGAAAAAGCGGATGCAGTGCTGGCTGATCCAAATGCAACCCAGCAAGAAGTAGACGAAGCGCTGGCGGCACTGACAAAGGCGAGAGAAGGTTTGAAAAAACCAGACGAGCCTACGCCTACCGTCGACAAAACAAAGCTGCAAGCCAAAGCAGATGAAATCAAGGCTGAGAACTTGAAGGAAGAAGAGTACACAAGCGCGAGCTGGGCAGAACTGAAACAAGCGTTGGAAAAAGCGAATACAGTGCTGGCTGATCCAAATGCAACCCAAGAAGAAGTAGACGAAGCGCTTTCGGCATTGACAAAGGCCAGAAAAGGTTTGAAAAAACCAAGCGTGCCAACGCCAACGCCTACACCTACAGTCGACAAATCGAAGCTTGAAGCCAAAGCGGACGAAATCCAATCCGAGAATCTTACGGGTGAAGACTACACAAGCGAGAGCTGGGAAGAACTGCAAAAAGCTTTGAGAAAAGCGGATGCAATATTGGCTGATCCAAATGCAACCCAAGAAGAAGTAGACAAAGCGCTCTCGGCATTGAAAAAGGCCAGAGAAGGTTTGCAAAAACCAGACGAGCCAACGCCAACACCTACTGTCGATAAATCAAAGCTGCAAGCAAGAGTAGATGAAATCGACGATGAAGATTTGGATGAAGATGACTATACATCTTCCAGTTGGAGAAAACTCGAAAAAGCATTGAAGCGAGCAAATGACGTACTGGAAGATCCTGATGCAACCCAGGACGAGGTAGACGAAGCACTGGCTGAGCTTAAAAAAGCAAGAAGAGATTTAGAATCTGGTGATAAGCGAGACAGAGACCGGGATAAAGAACGGAAAAAAGACCGGGACAGCACTAATCATGTTCAAAACCCGTTCTTTACTGGAGGCAGCTCCGGTAATGTAGAACCGAAGCCAAGTGAGCCAGCAAAAGAAGAAAACGACCAAACAGGCTACATGAACGGCTATCCAACCGGAAACTTCGATCCAAATCGCCAAGTGACCCGTGCAGAAATGGCTATGATCCTGGTAAACACAGGAATGGTCAAGACTACATCCGCAAGTGGAATGTTTATGGACGTAGCCGACCAACATTGGGCGGCAGATGCGATTAGAAGAGCGAATGAAGCAGGGCTGATGAACGGTTATTCGAATGGCACGTTCAATCCGGGAGGCGGAATCACGCGCGCGGAAATGGCGACCATTGTATACAAACACTTGGGGTTAAATGGAGACGGCATGCCGAACAACTTCTACGATGTGCCAGGAGATCACTGGGCAACTCAGATTATTGCGGCAGTAAATAAAGAAGGCTACATGGCCGGCTATCCAGATGGTACATTCCATCCCCAAAAGACATTGACTCGAGCAGAAACGGTCACGATCATCAATCGTTTGCTGAACCATTCGCAGTTAAGCACGGTAATAGGACAAAGCTGGCCGGATGTACCTCCAACTCATTGGGCGTACAAGGATATTGAAGCAGCAACCAAAAAGTAAAGGGAACTCTCTTTCTTAATCAAAAAGACCGGAGTGCATATTTTATATGCTTCTCCGGTCTTTTTCGGCTACTCTCATAATCGCAACGTACGAAGATTCATTCACATATTCTGGAATTCGGGAATGTTCCTTGCAGGTAGGAATCCCATAGGTTATTGATAAATTCAATATTGATCTTGTTTTCAAAAGCCTTGGAAATGAGACCAAGGTCGTCCGACGCATACCCTGCCAGTTCTGAATTCTGGGTTATCCGAAAAGTTTGCTTGAGCACAAATTCCCCGAAGAAGGGAGCTAGTGAATTTGTGAGTCTAATTAAACAGGAAGACTTGAAACTCGCTTAATAATATTGACAACTTCATTGAGCAATGATAATCTCTCTTTGTTGAAATTGATATTGATTATCATTATTGATTTTGATAAAAAACGAGCGTTTACTGGGTGGGGGAAACATAATGAAAAGGCTATTACAAGTTAGTATGGTTCTACTATCTCTCCTAATTATTACTGCTTGTGGTTCAAAAAATTCGGATAATACAAGCAGCGTTGCCTCAAATAATACCGACTCGGCTGGCCCTATCATTATTAAACATGGAAAAGGTGAGACTAAGCTTGACAAGCCTGCGGTGCGAGTCGTCGCCTTGGAGTGGATCTATACGGAGGAATTAATCGCGTTAGGTATTCAGCCTGTAGGAAATGCGGACAATAAGGAATATAAGATTTGGGTGACTGATGAAGCGGCACTCGCAGATAGCGTTACGGACGTCGGCTTGCGTTGGGAGCCCAACCTGGAGACGATAGCGTCATTGAAGCCTGATCTGATTATCTCGAATACGGACAATAACGATGCAATCTACAATCAGCTTAATGCTATTGCGCCTACGATTGAATTCGATCCTTATCCGAACGAAGGAGATGCCTATACAGGAATGGTCAACGATTTTAAGACCATTGCTAAAGCAGTAGGTAAATCAAAAGAAGCGGATAAAGTGCTCGCAGATCTTGATACGCATTATGCAGCAGCTAAGGAAAAACTTAAAGCAGCTGGCAAGGACAAATTCAATTATGTCATTACCCAAGCATTCAGCAGCCAGAATGCGGCAACGTTGAGGATGTTTACGGAAACATCGACAGTCGTACAAACGCTCAATCGTATCGGGTTAACCAGCGATTGGAAGTCGGACAAATTTGAAAAGTACGGTTTTACAGACGCTACCTTTGAGTCCCTGCCAGCAGTGAGCGATTCCAATTTCATTTACATTGTCCAGAAAGACGATAACGTTTTCGGTGACTCGGTGAAGAATAATAAGGTTTGGAACGGATTAAATTTCGTTAAAGAAAACCGGACTTATGGCATAGGTGGAGACACATGGACCTTCGGCGGCCCCCTCTCCTCCAAAGTATTAGTTGACCGCGTTGTAGAAGCTATAACGAAATGAGAACCGTTAGTTTATTCGGGGGTGGCTTAGCTGCCCTCTTCCTACTGTTGATAGCCAGTCTGTGCTTTGGGGAAGCAGAAATTACTTTCAAGGTCGTGTTAGAAGCCCTATTTCATCGTCAGGATATACTCTCACATAATGTGATATGGGATATGCGTATACCGCGTGCGATACTAGGATTCATCTCCGGGGCAGGGCTTGCTGTAGCTGGGGCCTTGCTACAGACGGTTACTAAAAACCCGCTAGCTTCCACAGATACACTTGGTATTAATGCCGGTGCTTATTTTATGGTTGTTGCTGGAACGATCTATTTTCCCAACCTGCTCCACCAGTCACCATTTCTCTTTGCCGCCGCTGGCGGAGGCTTTGCTGCGATGTGTGCCTATTTTCTCGGAGGCGGTCGATCTACAAGTCCAATCCGCCTAGCCCTTTCCGGTATGATCGTAGCTATGGTGATCGGTTCATTTACAAGCGCTCTACATATATTCCATGCTACGGAAACACAGTCGCTATTTTTATGGGGCTCAGGCTCGCTCTCCCAACTCGACTGGAAAGGTGTTACGTATGCCTGGCCTGGCGTCAGCGCTGTTATTATCGTCGCTATTTTTATGGGCAAGCAATTCGATGTATTGAACTTGGATCAGTCCACTGCTCAATCATTAGGTCAGAAGGTTGATCTCATTCGCTTCGCCGGATTGGCACTTGCCGTGCTTGTTGCTTCAGTCGTAGTCAGTGTAGTCGGACCGATCGGATTTGTTGGTCTCGTCGCGCCGCACTTGGTACGTCTAAGCGGATTGCACAAGCATAATTGGCTTATTCCCGCCACCGCGCTTTGGGGAGCCGTATTGCTCACTGGGGCTGATGTTCTTACGCGAATGGTGCGTAGCAGCATGGGTGAGATGCCAGTAGGTGCGATGATGGCGATAATCGGAGCACCTTGGCTAATCTGGCTCATACTTAGGAAAATGAATGGTATGATGGGTTCCTTTTCAACCTCATCCATGTCTATTGGCAGAAATCGTGTTCGGATTCAATTCCCGCTTCTCGCGTTCATCATGCTTTTCTTCGTTGTCTTATTCATCCTTGTAAGCATGACAATGGGCGGCACACGTATTCCGCTAAGTCAGTTATTCGCGAGCTTAATTGGATCTGACGAAGCAGCATCTTATTCAGCCCTCTTTAATTTACGATTACCTCGTACCCTTGTCGCCGCAGGCGCAGGAATAGCACTGAGCGTAAGCGGTGTTCTAATCCAAGCTTCTGTTCGTAATCCATTAGCCGATTCTTCTATTCTGGGGGTGACCTCGGGGGCTGGATTCGGAGCACTACTTGTGCTTATTGCCTGGCCGCAAGTACCGATCGTAGTTCTTCCGATCGCTGCCATGAGCGGAGCTATACTTGCTGCTGCCGTCATATTCCTATTCGCATGGCGAAAGTCGCTCAATCCCTCGGTACTTATTCTTCTGGGGATCGCGGTTTCAGCTATCGGCTCCGCGGGTATTCAAGCCTTAATCGTACTTGGGCCATTATGGGGAAGTAGTAGCTATATATGGTTGACTGGCTCGACATATGGTCGCACCTGGGATCAATTCCTCATCATCTGTATATTCCTTGCCGCTCTCCTTCCTCTTGCATGGTGGCTCGGTCGCAGGTTTGATATACTCGCATTCTCTGATGATAGCGCTATAGGATTAGGTTTATCGGTGCGTAAAACACGATTCGCTGCAATGTCCGTAGGTGTTCTTCTCGCTGCCGGTGCGGTCGCCACTGTAGGAACTGTAGGCTTTCTCGGTTTAATCGTCCCTCATATGGTAAGAAGCTTAATCGGGCATAACACACGACAATCCATCGTATTGTCGAGCTTACTCGGGGCTCTCCTTCTTGTATTGGCGGACGCCATCGGTCGAACGATACTTGCTCCGGTCGAAATTCCATCCGGTCTATTAATTACTTTGATTGGCGCACCTTATTTTCTATTCGTAATGTTTCGGTCACATACGAAGAAGCTGTAGACCAATAGCTAGTGAAGGGTAATCCCTTTACTAGCTTTTTTCTGAATGTCATATAAATGAACGGACCAATCTTATTGCAATAGTTTCCCGTATAACGGCTGATAACCGGCAAACTACGATTGAAATGAGGTATGCAATGTGAAAATCGACGTTGATCAGTTAGCAGAACATTTGGCACACATTCCTTTTCAAGTAGAAGGAGTATATCGATATGCGAAAGATCCAGGTGTACCTTACGCTGAATATACAGATTCTTTTCCTGGATTTGTGTTTCCACTTACAGGGAAGGTGCAATTTCAATTTAACGGCACGCCCTATATTTTTTCGCCAGGAAAAGTTTTGCATGGGGGGGCGAAAATGAAACTAGCTCAAAAAACGTTTGGCAACACCAACTGGGAGTATATTCTCGTATTATACCGAATATGTAACGCAGAACTGGAAGAGACAAGCTTTTCTCATCAGCATTTTGAATTATCAACCGGACAATCTCCTCGTCTTATCGAATTAATTATGCGTCTTTGGCATGTGTATAATCAGCCTGGAGGCATTTCGATGTTTCAGACCGAAATGCTGTTTCGCGATGTATTGAATGAAGCCTTATTATGTGTGGCCAATAGGCAAAATAGCTGTGAATCACATACTTTATTCGAACGGGTATCTACTTATATTCATGAATACTATTATCAAGGCCTTACAATAACATCGCTTGCAGAACAATATAATATTAATCGAAATCGACTTTCTTACGTATTTAGAAGACATGCAGGCATGGGACCAGCAGAGTATCTACTCAAATATCGGATAAACATGGCGCAAGAAATGCTATTTACAAGTGATATGCCTGTACAACAAATTGCGCAAACGGTTGGAATTGCTGACCCCTATTATTTTAGTAGAGTGTTCAAGAAACAACTCGGTATCTCTCCTACTGAATATCGAGAGAAGTTCATCAATAATCCATGCTAATTTCAACAGGCATCCATTCTAAACCAAAAATGGCTTTACTATACTAATGGCAAACAAAAGAAAACATCAAGTCGGAGGAATAGCGTATGCAAAAGGTTAAAGGCCTGCTAATCTCCATGCTATTAGTAGTAGGCATACTAGCAGGTTGCAATCAAACACCTGCTGAAAATAAGGGATCAACTACCGAAGGCGCATCTACAGCCGCAGTTCATGTAGATACAACCGAATGGCCAAGAACATTTAAGGATGCCCTAGGGAAAGAAATTGTTATCGAGAAAAAACCAGAAAAAATAGCCTCATTATGGTATTTTTATCCCGAAATATTAGTTGCATTAAGTGAGCCACCTGCTGCATCTACTGAAAAAGAGTATCTATCTACTTTAACCTATTTAAAAGGAAAGCTGGATTCAACTGAGGAATTGGGAGATAAAGTGTCTCCTAGTATTGAAAAGATATTATCTATTGAGCCTGATATTATTTTAGCAACAGAGCATCATGAAAAAATGTATGATTCACTTGAAAAAGTTGCGCCAGTCATTACGTTAAAATCCAAGGAAATCTACGGAGATTGGCAATATGGACTCCGTACAGTAGCCGAGATTATTGGAAAAGAAGAAGAAGCGGAAAAGGTAATTGATAAAATGATGAAAGAAATCACAACTGGGCGAGAAGCATTAAAGTCGATTCAAGGAGAGTCAGTGGCATTTATATTGTCGTGGGATGGGAAAACTTTCAATGTACTCGGTGAGGAAAATCCAGTCTATACACTTGCGTTTGATAAAGAAAAGGGACTCGGGCTTACACCAGATCATACATTTACGGGTATTACTAATAAATTTACTTCGTTTGAAGGAATATCAACTGTACAAGCAGACCATATTTTTCTTATCGGTGACATTACAAAAAAGGAAAATTTAATGAATGACTTAAAACAAAGCAATGTATGGAATAATCTCAATGCGGTCAAGAAAGGCAATGTTCATCTATTGGATTCTTCTGCTATTACTGGTGGCCCATTAGCTATCGAATACGCTTTACAAAATATAACAAGTGCTTTGCGTAAGCACTAAAAAGTTATGGAGGGATTCATATGCATTACCAAGCGATTAATCTGAATGAGAAGCTATCTACACTCAACGATCTCTGGTCTCCGAAAGTCGTTGGTGAAATAAATGACTTTCAATTTAAAATCATCAAGATTGCCGGGGATTTTATTTGGCACGAGCATCAAGGGGCCGATAAGGTATTTATCGTGCTCGAAGGAGAAATGTTCATTGATTTTCGTGATGGGCAGGTGAAAATTTCCAAGGGTGAGATGTTTATTGTCCCGGGGGGAGCGGATCACAAGCCTTTCGCCGAAAAGGAATGCCATGTCTTGTTGGTGGAGCCTAGAGGCGTAGTAAACACAGAGGCTTAATGCAAAACATAAATGATGAACGAATGTTCAAAAAAGGAGCTGTCCACCGCAGCTCCTTTTTTCATTTTTACAAATGGTTTAGACATTTCCTGTCATTCTCCATGGACTTACTGGAATAACTGGGGAAATACTCCGCTTTTTATAGTGTTCATGACGCTCGTTTTACATAACCTGTATGTGCAGATTTTTTTTCTTTTGAAGATTCATTTACATATCATTGGGGAATTTCCCTTGCAGGTAGGAATCCCATAGGTTATTGATAAATTCTATATTAATCTTGTTTTCAAACGCCTTGGAAATGAGACCAAAATCGTCCGACGCATACCCTGCCAGCTCTGAATTCTGGGTTATCCGAAAAGTTTGCTTGAACACAAATTCCCTAATTTCTCTGATCATCGTATTTTCAGAGGGGGCAATTTCATCAACTTTTTTGTAACTAGAACTCCATGCCGTATCAAATTCATCAGCATCCCTAGCGTCTAATTCAGCGTCCCAATCAACATCTTTATGGAAGACATTCTCTAAAAAACGGTCATGACTGATTATCGAAAGTATCTCACTCGCTGTTTTCAACGGAACCCTACCTCCTTCCATAATATACTAATGGGGATTGCTTTGTAGCACAATGGAATGTGTCATAGTTTTTGCAAAAGCCCAGTTGCTGTGTCTCCATTCCTGTAATTTTTAACTTTAACGGTATAATAGAACGGAAAGCATAAATCACATGAAGAGAAATTCCGCGAAAGCATTACCTATGTGGAAAGTTAAGGCAGGCTTGGCTCCGAGCCGTATCATGAAACCAAAGGGGAAGATCCATCATGTCGAAAACAATCGTTGAGAAGCTGAACCTGCAAAAATATCAAAAAACGGCTGTCTTACATACACCGGAGGGTGAGGAGAGCTTAGCCGTTCTTAAAGAAGCGGACCATGCGTTGAAAGACGTGCAATATGATATGATTTTTGCTTTCGTACTGGATATGAAGTCCTTGCAAGAGCTCATGAAGAAGGTAATCGACCACAGCTATTTATTGGAGGGAGGGCTTCTATACGTTGCTTATCCCAAGAAAGGGAATAAAGTCTATCCGACTTATATCCATCGGGATGAATTATTCGATGGATTAGGAGCCCATGAAGATGGCTATATCGGGACAAGCACGATCAAATTTAATCGAATGGTCGGCATGAATGAGGTATTTACGGTTGTCGGGTTTAAAAATGAGAAAAAGAAGGCGGCAAAAGCTTCATCTAAATCGAGTCAATGCGTCGATGATTATATAGACTTTGTGCCGAAAATAGAAGAGGATTTACGCCATACGCCAAAAGAGCTCGCTTTTTACCAATCACTCACGCCCGGGTACAAAAAGGATTGGGCGCGGTATGTATATAGTGCCGTACAAGAGGGGACACGGGCAAAGCGCCGAGCTGAAATGATCGCGGTCTTGGCTGAGGGTTTTAAAACCATCGATCTTTATCGCCGGGGTAAGTGAGACGCTGTTTGAGGTTGTGAGGAAGCCTCCATAGAATGAAATACAAGAAGAGCCCGCGTCGATCATGGGCTCTTTGTTGCTTCTATGAACCGAGGCGGCCTTACCGGTGAAGCAGCCGCCGCAGCGTATCGTCAAGGTGCTTGTCTAAGGTAACGGGGTTGGCGTGTTTTACCTGAAAGTTACGGGCGAAAAACATTTAGACGCTTCAATAAAGCTCGGGAACTTCTAGCGTAAAACCTCGGACTCTATGAGGTCAGCCAACAATTGCAAATGCCATTAGAAGAAATTGAGTATATCTTTCTCCGCATGAGTGGCTATGAGCGCACTGACGTTCATCCAGACAACATTGTCGCAGGAAAAGCCCCACCATATCCTTTGTAAGGAGGCTGTACGCGTGCGAAAAATATGGAAAAGAAGGATTTTGATCAATAATCCTGTTGTGCTGGACCGGGTTCAGATCGAGCAGGACTTGCGCGACGGCAACCAAGTGATTGTCCAGTTCTCTCACCCGGAGTTTTATGGCTCCATTTTGGAGGAGGTGGATGAGCTGTGCGCGCGTTTGGATGAAAACTTCGGAGTGCGTTTCTACGGGCACTATTCTCTCTCGTTTGATGGGCATACTCTTTTGCGGATTCCCCATGTCAAAATGCTGCATCTCAATAGCCTTACTCAGGCACATAACACCGAAACATTGACGACACTGAAACATTTGCACAGTTTACACCTTGGCATATACGAGTTGGAGAATTCAGAGGTTTTGGGAATAGAAACATTGCGCTCTCTAAGAGAATTATCCATTATCTCTGAGAAAAAAAACTCTCAACCTTCAATATTTGAAAGAATTCTCTCATCTGGAACAATTGCATGTCGGGGGAAAGGTGAAAAACTTGGATGCGGTTGGCGATCTGAAGGATTTGAATTATCTCGCGCTGCATTCGATCAGCAAATTACCGTTACATTTTGTTAATCGACTGAAAAAGCTGAAGCACCTTCGCATTTTGCTTGGAGGTCGAGAGCATATTCAGGAAATTGAAGAGAATGAAATCGACGACCTGGAGATCTCCAGAGTCCGCGGTTTTCATGACCTGTCCAATATCGCGAACTTCCGAGCGCTAACTCGTCTTGTGATGGAAGATCAAATTCAACTGCGTGAAGTCAGCTTTGATCGGGAGATGAAGGCGTTGGAGGAGTCTTACCGCTGGTGGCTGATTCATTATGGAAATGCCCGGTTGAATGGCGGGAATATTTTAACGATCGTTTCTCCGGAACATAGAGAGTATGACGACAGCGATCTTCTTTATATACATAGGTTGAATAAAGCCGAGGGGTGGTGGGTAAGCCAGTTTCCCCACAGACTGGACTTGTTCGTTCCGGATAGTGACGAGCTTTATTTTTTGATACGTCTTCCAGAGATGAACAAGGTGAGTTTCCGATCATGGCGGATTTTTCGTCATCCTTAATACTCCATTGTTCAGGAGTTAGATACATTACGTTGACTCTAACCAAAAATAGGAAAGTTAGTATATAATAATTGCAAAACGGAAAATCGTGGGTGTTTACATGGATAATATGTTTCCTTCATTCTTGTATAATTTTTGGAAGGTGATATTTCAGACTCTGCAAAAGGTTACTCTATTTGACATATTGAGGACTTTCATTCCATATCTTAAGAATAGTAAGTATAAATATGTATTTGTAGAGTTATGGGTTGTACTTAACGTATTAATTTCATTTATTTCTGTAATATTTATACACAATGTAACTAGTGATAACTTTCAATTATTGAAGTTAATTTTACTTGTATATGGCATTTACAGAGTGTTTGAAATAAATATAACACAACTTAATTTAATGTTATTTTCAGATGGTATTGGGGAAGTTAGAAGTTACAAGCGTACAATCATTTTATTGCTTCATAATTATGTAGAAATAGTACTTTGGTTTACCCTATCATATTTATACTTCTCAAGTGAATTCAAAAATGTGGATACGAAATCTTTTGTAGAAATAATCTATATTAGTTTGGTGACAATGGCGAGTTTCCAATCAGCTTTAATGCCTGGTACTAGCATGGGATATTATTTAGTCTCTTTCCAAACAGTAACAGGTCTGCTATTAACATTAATAAGTCTTGCTAGATTCATTCCACTCTTGGCTAATCCTAAATCAATAGATAGGGATGAAAGTATAACTAATAGAGATTTAGAAGAATATAAGCATCTATGTGAGAATTTAATGAACCAAGTAAAAAAACAAGATGACTATATAAAAAGGTTAGAAGAAAGGGAAAAAAACATTATTGCAGCTATTAAAGAAATTGAGCAAAGTAAGCGATTAACAGCTTCTGCAAAAGAAAGCGACTAACGAAAGTATGATGGTTGCTTTCTTTATATGTAATACTTGCGCCTTTGAGCATGCCAAATACGAATCCGATTATATATAGCAATATACGACCATAGATGGCAGTGGTGGAAAGGTATTCGTGCATAACGGTGATGATATGATACGTTATCCTGACCACGGTGAGTATAAGAACAGCCTTGTTGTGTAGGTCTTATGAAATATCGCAGAGCAGTTGTGCCTTTTGCTGGGGTACAAGTACAAGAGTAATGGGATAAACTAAAAGTTTATGTATGAATTCGAATGAGCCCCCGATCTTTGGGGCTCATTTGCTGTTCTAAAATCTATACTTCTTGCGATAGGTTCGAGGAATTTAGCAGATTGATATCTATGTCTTGTCAGTAAGCGTGTTTTCCTTAAGAGAGTCAATCATATACACCCATCCAATCAACCCACATAAAACAAACCCAAACGAATGCAGCGATCCGTAAACCGGAATGAAATCGTGTATGGTTAAGGAAAATAGGTTTTTCAATAACGGATAGCAAATGGAAATAACGACAATCGTGTAAAAGGCAATGCAGGAAAGGACTAAAAAGAAACTCGACTTATTCTGTAAAGAGCCTTTCCTCAAATAAGCAAGCAGATAAGTGGTGTAAATCGCAATATTACAGGCGAACAAGGTGACGCCAATATACTCAATCGGCTTCGAGAAAATAATACCGACAGCGATCAGAATGGGTCCGATGATATCGATGGCAACGACCCATGGATACCAGCTTTTCTTTGTCATAATCCGTCCGAGGAAACCGATAAAAATCGGAACGATGGCAGATGAGAAATGAAAGTGGACCGAACTGAGGGCGTGTGTTGCGTGTTTAACTTGGTAGAGGTCAACCTGATACTGATACAGCGTGAACCAAATGCCCCCGATGAAAAAGTAAACGAGTCCAGCACCAATCGCTATTTCCGCTGCTCTCCCCTTGTGATTCACAATCAAGCTCAGGCCATAGATGCAGAGTAGTAACGTGAACAACAACCAGCCGAGGGAAAGATTGCCTGGTATGGCCGTGCTCCCCATCCCCCACGCTTGGCTGCCCATTACAGAGGCGAAGACGAGAAGCGCTGCGGGAAATTGAAGCAGTTTGATTGAAGTATATATCAGCCGTTGAAGTGTATTCTTTTCCTCATAGCCCAATAGTAAAACTACAAGAGGTACAATGACGAAAGCCGCAAACAGAAGAAATTTATCGACGAGATCAAATTGGAAGTAATCAAGGTAAAAAATCAGGATGGTTATGATTCCACCGGGAATCGTTGGTACTAACAATCGTTTCATCAAATGCCTCCAGGAAGCCATACATGGATCTTCATTTCTAAAGCTGGCCCTTAATAAATAGGTGGTTGCTTTTAGTAGTTTAACACATTTTGTGAGGGCTATTTTTCGAAAGCTACCCTTTTAGATAGGCCTATTATTACTACGTAACAGTTGAATAGCAAACCCGGTCCCTTATCTTAGGCCCGGGTTTCTTTGTGCTGTTATCCAATGATTAGGAAAACTTATGATGACAATAACGAATCCCAATTGCTCGGGTTCTACTCACTGTGGTAGCTTAAAGTAAATAATCATATAAGATTACTCGGAATTAATTTTTTCTCTTGCGAGGTGCATATCGTTGGTACTTAAGGTGACAGACAGTCCTTTCAGTCAGGAACAAGTAGAGCTCCTAAATCGGTTGCTGCCCACGCTCTCAGAGGTGCAAAAGGTTTGGCTGAGCGGATATCTTGCAGCTCTTCACAAAGTGGAAGCACCGATGGCCGCTGGGATTCAAACCGCTTTAGCTGCGAATGGGCAAGTCATTTCCAAGGAGGTCACTGTGCTTTTCGGATCTCAGTCCGGGAACAGCCAAAAGCTGGCCAAGGTGCTGACCGGAAAGCTTCAGGAGCACGGCTTCCACGTAACTCTTTCCTCCATGAGCGACTTCAAGACGAATGCGTTGAAAAAGGTTGAAAACCTGCTTGTTGTGGTAAGCACACACGGGGATGGTGAACCACCAGACAACGCCATCTCCTTCCATGAATTCCTGCACAGCAAAAGAGCGCCGAAATTGGTGGGCCTGCGGTTTTCCGTGCTGGCATTGGGCGATACCTCCTATGAATTATTCTGCCAAACTGGTAAAGAGTTCGATAAACGGTTAGAAGAGCTAGGCGGCAAGCGCCTTACTCCCCGGGTCGATTGCGATGTGGATTACGACGAGCAAGCCTCTGAATGGATGAATCAGGTCCTGGCTTCTCTCAGTGAAGCTTCGGCAACCCAGGTTGCTGCTGCAAGCGCAATCGTGGGTGGTGCAGCGATCGGGTCAGAGACACACACCGAATATTCACGGTCGAATCCGTTTCAGGCTGTGGTTTTGGAGAACTTGAATCTCAACGGACGCGGGTCGGATAAGGAAACTCGTCACTTGGAAATCTCCCTTGAGGGGTCCAATCTCGAGTATGAACCGGGTGACTGTTTGGGGATCTATCCTAAAAATCATCCCGACCTTGTCCGTGAGCTGATTGAGGCAATGGGCTGGAAGCCGGAAGAGCTCGTTCCTATTCATAAAAACGGGGAAGAGCGCACGTTGGAAGAGGCCTTGTCCAGTCATTTTGAAATCACGGTTCTCACCAAGCCTCTCTTGGAACAAGCAGTAAAGCTATCATCAGGAAACGGGTTGCAGGAACTGCTTGCGGAAGGACAGGAGCAAGAGCTTCGCGATTATATTCGAAATCGGGATTTGCTAGACCTGGTAGAGGACTACGATTTGAAGGGCGTATCTTCCAAAGAATTTGTCTCCATACTTAGAAAGCTGCCGCCGCGTCTCTATTCGATCTCAAGCAGCTTAAAGTCCTACCCGGACGAAGTTCATCTGACAATTCGCAATGTTCACTATCAGGCTCATGGGCGTGAGCGGTACGGCGTTTGTTCGAGTTATATCGCGGATCGTTTGGAAACGGGTGATACCCTGCCTGTATTTGTACAGCATAACCCAAACTTTAAGCTTCCGGCTAACCCGGACATCCCGTTGATCATGGTTGGTCCCGGCACGGGTGTCGCTCCATTCCGTGCCTTCCTGGGAGAACGGGAGGAGCTTGGGGCGACGGGCAAGACATGGCTTTTCTTCGGCGATCAGCATTTCTCCACGGATTTTCTCTATCAGCTCGAATGGCAGCGTTGGCTCAAACAGGGCGTACTGACGCATATGGATGTCGCGTTCTCTCGAGATACGAGCGAAAAAGTGTATGTTCAGCACCGGATGCTTGAAAAGAGCAAGGAGCTTTACCAATGGCTCCAGGATGGGGCGCATGTATACGTATGCGGAGACGAGAAAAAGATGGCGCACGACGTTCACGCAGCTCTGGCCAGCATTCTCCAACAAGAGGGCGGACTTGATTCAGAGGAAGCCGTTGCGTATTTGAAACGGATGCAGCAGGAAAAACGATATCAGCGAGATGTCTACTGATTTTTGAGAAAGAATGAGAGGGGAGATCGAAACCATGTCAGAAAATCATTTGCTTTCGCCAAACAGTGCTCCTCACAGCGATGTAGAGGACATTAAACGCCGAAGCGATTACTTGCGGGGAAGTCTGGCGGAAACGCTGGAAGACAGGATTTCTGGGTCCATCCCTGAGGATGATAACCGCCTGATGAAATTTCATGGCAGCTACATGCAGGATAACCGGGATCTTCGCAACGAACGGAGCAAACAGAAGCTGGAGCCAGCCTATCAATTCATGGTGCGCGTGCGTGCCGCTGGTGGCGTTGTCACACCAGAGCAATGGCTCATGATGGACGATATCGCCCAACAGTTTGCGAATGGAACGATTCGCCTGACGACTCGTCAGTCTTTTCAACTGCATGGCGTGATTAAGTGGAATATGAAGCAGGTGATTCAAGAAGTAAACGAAGCCTTGTTAAGTACACTGGCTGCCTGTGGGGACGTCAACCGCAACGTCATGTGCAATCCGAATCCCTACGAGTCGGAAGTTCATCAAGAGGTTTACGAATGGGCCAAAAAAATAAGCAATCATCTCGACCCTCGGACCCGCGCCTATCATGAAATCTGGCTGGATGAAGAAAAGGTTGTCGACAGTCGGGATGGGGTAGAGCAAGAACCGATCTATGGTCCTGTCTATTTGCCGCGCAAGTTTAAGATCGGCATCGCCGTACCGCCTGCCAACGATGTTGACGTTTTTTCGCAGGATTTGGGCTTTATCGCGATTCATGAGGAAGGTCGACTGCTGGGCTTCAACGTTGCGGTGGGAGGCGGAATGGGAATGACCCACGGCGATCCCAAAACCTATCCGCAGGTGGCGCGGGTGATCGGCTTCGTCACACCGGAACAAGTATTGGATGTCGCCGAGAAAACGGTCATGATTCAGAGAGACTACGGGGATCGCGCGGTACGGAAGCACGCACGGTTCAAATATACGATCGACGACCGCGGCATCGAATGGTTTATCCATGAATTGGAGCAACGACTGGGCTGGGAGCTGGAGAAGGCACGCCCCTATCACTTCGAGCATAATGGCGATCGCTACGGTTGGGTAAAAGGGAGCGACGATAACTGGCATTTTACCCTTTTCATTCAGAATGGCCGTGTAAAAGACGAGGACAACTACCTCCTGAAATCCGGCCTGCGGGAGATTGCCAAGGTTCATACAGGGGATTTCCGCCTGACGCCGAATCAGAATCTCCTCATTGGAAATATCACCAGTGAAAAGAAGCCGGAAATTGAACAGATCATTCAAGCATACGGGCTCACCGATGGAACTTCCTATTCTGCACTGCGGAGAAACTCTATGGCTTGTGTATCGTTGCCGACTTGCGGACTTGCGATGGCTGAGGCAGAGCGTTATTTGCCGACACTGCTGGATGAGATCGAGCTGATTTTGGATGAGGCGGGTTTGCGCGATGAGGAGATCGTCATTCGCATGACAGGATGCCCAAATGGATGCGCAAGACCTGCATTGGCGGAAATCTCTTTCATTGGGAAGGCTGTCGGTAAATACAACATGTATTTGGGCGGTAGTTTCTCCGGCAATCGGTTGAACAAGCTGTATCGTGAAAACATCGGAGAAGCAGAAATACTGAATGAACTGCGGCCGATTTTAAATCGGTATGCGAAGGAACGCGAGGAAGGCGAACACTTCGGAGATTTCGTCATTCGGGCAGGGTATGTGAAAGAAGTCAGATCGGGACTCGACTTTCATGAGTAATGTGGTTGCCAAGAGATAGAGTTTTGCCCTCAATCGATAGAAATAGAAGAAGAGCCCGCGTCGACGTGGGCTCTTTATTGCTTGCAAGTATTTTAGGCTTCTCGTAGCTGCTGAATCACTTCCGCTGCGAACTGATCTGTAAACCGGATGTGCCCATTTTCCTGAACGATCCGACCTTCCTTCTTGCGACGATCCAGCCATTCGCTAATCCATCCCGGAGCATAGCCACCTTGACCGAATTCTCCGCCAAAGGCGATCATTTTCTCATAGACAGCCAGGTACTGTTCATGACTGGTATCAGGGTATGACTTTGTGTATAGCCAAAACTGCACATCGTACATCAGATACGAGAGTTCATCCGCATGAAAAGAAAAAAAGCCTTTTTCCTCTACAATCCGTGTACAAATACTGCGTATTTTCTGATCAATTTGTTCCACTTCCGATACTGGCGTGCACAGCTCCTCCAGCAAGGAAGAAAATTTTCCGTGGGCTACTTTGTAAAGAGCTGCTTCCTTGTCCTCCGCGGAGGTATCGTATTCTTCTTCGCTCACCAAGCCCCTGATAAACGCCTCGAAATTTTCAGCCAGGAACGTAATTTCATAATCGCTTTCCTGATCAACGTGAATCACTTCGGGTTCACCATCTCTCCCGCATGCCCGGTAATCCAGCATGACTACGTCGTGACCTGCTGAAGGACAATCACAGATCACAACTCCAATGTCGGGATATCCCCATTCCTCAATCATAAACTGGCTGCCAAGATCCCCGCAGAGCGAATAGCTTTTCTCTCGGCCAATGCCTAGAATGCCCGTAATGGCAATGTGATCCTCAGCCCAGGAGGTTGGGTCCTCTGTTGGGAAGCACGTGTTCTTCGGAATGCCGCCGTTCTGATGCTTCATTAGTGCAAGATAGGAGGCAGGGAGCTTGTATCCGAGCTCTTCCTCGATTGAGGCGATTAGTTCATCCGTGGGTGGCTCGGATAGATAGGCTTTTTTCGCGTACTCGCTGTCGTCCCAAAAGTCATCAAGCGACATGTTTGAAAAAGGAACTTCCTCCGATGCCGAACCCTCAACAGCCGCTGCCTTTTTGGCTGCCATCCGAAGCTCCTGTCTTTGCTGCTTCTCCGCTTTTTGGAGACTCCACCTTAACCATGACTCGGTATTCTGATTACCGGTTTCTAACTTGTCTGAGGTACGGAATGACTGTGCCGCCTCTTCATATCTTTTCAAATGATAGAGAGCAAAACCTACTCGAAAGTGCCAGACTGGATCTTGTTGACCTGCCTCAGCAATTTTCTCCAATTGGTTGAGAGCTTCTTCATATAGCCCCAGGTTGTTATAAGCTCTGCCCAGTCGGCTGATTGCCTCATACTCTCGTTCCCCTTCGGGAACGGTTAACAGCAAGTCCACAATTCGCTGCTGTTCGTCTTCTTCATGCCAGCGATTCAACTGTTCGATAAGTACCTGATCCATTGCAGCCTCCTAAACGATTCTTTTTCTTAGATGCCAGCCACGCGAAGCTGCCACCATCTACCAAACGATTATGTATTCATATAAGATTAATGTATTTCGTGTCGTTTGTGCACAGCGATCTTGAAGGGGGAGTACAAGTTGAGTAAGGTGGATATCCATGACGTATGGTTTGATTTTGCCTCAGCCTTTGTGCAAAAAAAGAATGCTTCGGGCTGGAACACACTAACCTCGCAGGAACAAGAGATTGCCGCCTTATGGCTGTTGGAAGCTGATGTGTATAACGGCGGGTTCTTGCAGTTTTTTTGCAACTGGGGAGAAGAGGCATATATCTACGCGGTACGGGCCTTACAAGCGATCGGGGCAGTCCATGCACTCGAAATCGTCCAGTCGGGATATGCCTGCATCGAGCATTTATCGGAAGACAACCGCCTCACCCAGCTCTGGGATATTCCGCGGTTCCTTACCGAGGAGGAAGAAGAACGGCTGGATAAGCTTGATCAGAGATTCTGGGAAGACCAGGATCGCCTTGCAGAAGTTGCACATCGATATTACGTGCAGCAGCTAGGAATACCCACCCCATCATAAGGTGACAGGGTGGGCAATATCATGGGAACTCCTACAACTATTCGACAGCACTAGCCCCTTCTGATTGGAGCATAAGCAGCAGCTCCCGAATATCGGGAGCGAGCTTGTCATTCCCTTCCATAATCTCGGTGAAAACGGGAATGGCATCCTTTAGCAGCGAATAACTGAAAGAAAAATAGCTGAAAAATGCCTCCTGCTCATAGCCCCTCGGCTCCTCTTCTTCCCACCATAATTCATCATCTTCCTCGTCCTCTGGCCATAAATACTTTTCGTCCAATAGCTCGTTCATGGTCTCAACTGCATTTTGTGAATCCATTTCGTCCACGTTTATAGCAGAAGCAACAGCCAGGTACAACTGAATTTCCTGCGAAGAGACCTGCTCTGGCTTCTGTTTGGCAAGCTCCTGCAGGAGTATCAGCAGTACCCACGGCGTCGTCTGCCACAAGGTGCTTTGATGCTCGATTAGATTGGCCAATTCCGCATATTGCCCGGTCTCTATAAGCCGCGGAATGTCCGTCCCTCTTCCATAGGCTGTCGTCAAACGCTGCCACGGAATGTCGTTTGTCAGGTGGGTCAAAGAGTTCATCTCCATCTCCATGAGGTTTTCCTAATTTTTACCATAAGTACGGCAAAATTTATATGGTAAGCGCCTCACTGGTAACAACAAACCAAATCCTAAACCCCCGCAATAAACTAAGGTAAGGCCTTGGTTTTTACGTGTTCTTCAGACGCTGTTTACGGAATCCTCCCTTTTTTACCAACATTAAATAGTTATTAATCCTCTAATTATAATAGATAATTGAATCAATAAATAATTTCTATGATATAGTTATAGTTGTGAAAGGTAAGATGTTTTCGTAGCGTCTTGCAACGGGGCAAGGAGCTACTACTTCTTTTTTACAAAAACAGTAGATAAGGAAGGGTATTATGAGCTCCATACAGCAAAAAACAGACGTTATTTTGATTGGTGCAGGGGTCATGAGCGCAACTCTGGGAGCATTACTGAAAGAATTGGCACCCGAGTTGGAAATCAAAGTTTTTGAGAAACTCGCAAAAGCAGGGGAAGAAAGCTCTAACGAATGGAATAATGCGGGTACTGGCCACGCGGCACTCTGTGAGCTGAACTATACATCCGAGAAAGCTGACGGGTCTATAGATATTAGCAAAGCCATTAAAATCAATGAACATTTTCAGCTGTCCAGACAATTCTGGGCTTACCTTGTAAAAAACAATCTCATCCAAAACCCGCAAGACTTTATCATGCCAATACCTCATATGAGTATGGTACAAGGCGAAAAGAATGTAAGCTTTTTGAAAAAGCGTTTTGAAGCGCTGGCAAACAATCCTCTCTTTCAAGGGATGGAATACTCCGATGACCCTGAAAAACTGAAGGAATGGATTCCGCTCATCATGGAAGGCCGCACATCGAATGAACCAATAGCTGCAACCAAAATCGACTCGGGTACGGATGTCAATTTTGGTGCTTTGACACGTATGTTGTTTGATTACTTGAAGACGAAAGACGTCTCGATTAACTACAACCATGCTGTTGAGGATATCAAACGTACGAGCGACGGCATGTGGAAATTGAAAGTGTACAATATGGCTACCGGTAACATCGAAGACCATATTGCCAAATTCGTCTTTATCGGCGGTGGCGGCGGAAGCTTGCATTTGCTCCAAAAAACCGGTATTCCAGAGTCCAAACATATCGGCGGTTTCCCGGTAAGCGGATTGTTCATGGTTTGTAAAAATCAGGAAGTGGTAGAGCAGCACCATGCAAAAGTGTATGGTAAAGCAAAGGTCGGCGCTCCTCCAATGTCGGTACCGCATCTGGATACCAGATACATCGACAACAAAAAATCCTTGCTGTTTGGACCTTTTGCCGGATTCTCGCCAAAGTTCTTAAAAACAGGTTCCAATATGGATTTGATCACTTCCGTAAAACCGAACAACGTCATGACGATGTTGGCGGCAGGCGTAAAAGAAATGGCATTGACCAAATACCTGATCGAGCAAGTTATGTTATCGCATGAAAAGCGCATGGAAGAACTACGGGAGTTCATTCCGAACGCGAAAAGCGAAGAGTGGGATATCGTGGTAGCCGGTCAACGCGTGCAAGTTATCAAGGATACACCAGCAGGAAAAGGTACTCTTCAATTTGGTACAGAAGTGGTTAGTGCCGCTGATGGCTCCGTAGCTGCATTGCTCGGCGCATCTCCAGGTGCTTCTACAGCTGTTCAGGTTATGCTTGAGGTATTAGAAAAATGCTTCCCACAACGTATGGCAGAGTGGGAACCGAAAATCAAAGAAATGATTCCTTCTTATGGCGTGTCACTCTTGCAAAACCAAGAGCTTCTTCAAGAGATCCAACGTTCGACAGACGAGGTGCTTGGTCTCGTCGAAAAAGAACTGGCTTATAGTTAATTAGTTAATGGCAATCTTACAGTGAACCTTCGATCCGTTTTTGGATTGGAGGTTCTTTTTTTTCATAGGAGGCTAAAGGACAAAATTCAAAAGGAAAGTAGAGTGAAGGGTGAAAAGCTTGAAAAAATAAAAGGAAATAAATATACTATACTTTGCTACGATATAATGAAAATGATTATCATTAGCAAATAACAAGAGGATAGGAATGGGAGACACTTATTTATGAAAAAGAATAGCACTTATTTGTTCGCAGCACTTTCTTTCATTCTGGCAAGCTGCTTGTTCCTCACTGGCTGCGGTGCTAGCCAGGAACAAATGTCTACTGCCGGTGACAATCAATCATCCGCACAGCGGGTCATTGAACACTATTCCGGTAAAACGACCATAAAAGGGGAGCCGAAGAAAATAGCAGTGCTTGATTATCGGTTGGCTGACTCTCTTTACGCTCTTGGCATCAAGCCCTATGCCATGGCATCCTACCAGGGAGAAACGAACCTGGAATACATGGAGGGGAACCCGTTTGAAGGCGTGAAAAATCTGGGAGATGACCCGAATCTGGAAGCGATTCTGGAGGCAGAACCTGATTTGATCATAGGCAGAGAGGTCCATGCTAAAATTTATGACGACGCATCGAAAATAGCTCCCACAATCATTTTAAAAGACCAAGATGATTGGCGGCTTGCTTTCCGTGAATTAGCAAGCATGCTTGGCAAGGAAGAGGAAGCCGACGAATGGTTGGCCCGCTACGATCAAAAAGCCGAGGAAGCCAAGAAAAGGCTGGCAAAAAAGGTTGGCAAAGATGAAACGGTGCTTTACATGCGGGTCATGGCAAAAGAATATCGGGTTCACGGCCCGAATCAACTGTTTGGCGCGACGATTGCCCGCGACTTGGGATTGAAGCCGCTCCCGCAAGTTGAAGCTATGAAAAAATTTGAAGTTATTTCTATGGAAAAATTGCCGGAGCTGAATCCAGATCATATTTTCATTCAGGTCGGAAATCCAGCCAAGGGTCCAGACAAAGAATCCGATAAGAGATTCCAAGAGTTGACTAACAGCGCTTTATGGCAGCAGTTAAAAGCAGTCAAAAACAATCAGGTATATGTCGTTCCTCACTGGATCATCAGTGATTTCCCCCACATCAAGGAGAAATCGATAGAGCTTGTCCTTGAAAAAATGAAAGCAGAGTAAGTCAGGGCCGCGTTCATTCGGCAAGCTAAATTCATGCTAGATTCATATGGAAGTCACTCCGATGATTTGGGGTGGCTTTGTCTGTTGCCGAAGGAGTGAACGATCCCTGATTGATTATGACTATTAATGATTGTTT
Source organism: Brevibacillus sp. AG162 (assembly GCF_006715575.1). NCBI lineage: Bacteria > Bacillati > Bacillota > Bacilli > Caryophanales > Paenibacillaceae > Brevibacillus > Brevibacillus sp. AG162. Next base: position 75,668 of record NZ_VFNO01000011.1, on the reverse strand, counting down.
TTGATTGAAATTGGATGTATAATCAAAATCAATCCTGGTGCAACTAGGAGAAGGGAGGATACGATGCTAACCCCTGAACGTCATCAACTGATAGTAACTTTAGTGAAAGAAAAAGATATTGTGCGCATTCATGAGCTTGTGGAAGCGACTGGGGCATCGGAATCGACGATCCGGCGAGATTTAAGCGAATTGGAAGAACAGCGCTTGCTTAAACGCGTGCACGGCGGGGCGTCTGTGCTGCAGAGCAAAATCGAAGAGCCGACGATTCTGGAAAAATCGGTCAAACATGAACGGGAGAAACTGGCGATCGCCAAATATGCCGCCAGTTTGATAAAACCACACGACTCGATTTTCATCGATGCGGGAACCACGACGTATCAGATGCTGCCCTATTTACCTTACGACAACATCATGGTCGTTACAAACGGGGTGGACATTGCCCTTCAGCTTATCAAGCGAAACATCAGGACGATCCTGCTGGGCGGAGAATTGAAAGCGGCTACACTGTCGATGGTGGGGCGTGATGCGATCACTGCGCTCAGTCAATACCGATTCGACAAATGCTTTCTCGGGATCAACGGCATTGACCAGCATCACGGTCTGACCACACCTGACCCGGATGAGGCATACGTCAAGCAGCTGGCCTTGCAGTTTTCTGACGAGCGATTTATCTTGTCCGACTCTGACAAGTTTTCCAGGGTCACCTTTGCCAAAGTGGGAGACCTGCAAGGCATCACGGTAATCACGGATGACGGTTTGAGTCAAGAGGAACAACAAGTTTACGGCAGATTATCAACTCTTAAAGTGGTGAAAGCATGATTTACACAGTAACCCTGAACCCATCGATTGATTACCACTTGTGGATCACTGCTCTGTCGCAAGGAACCATTCATCAGGCGCAAAAAGAATGGAAGGTCGCAGGCGGAAAAGGCATAAATGTATCAAAGGTTCTCCGCATACTCGGGGAAAACAGCACGGCGCTGGGGTTTGTCGGTGGGTTTACGGGAGCGTTTATTCAACAGCAGATCGAGCAAGCCGGCATCTCTCATGACTTGATCCAAATCGAACAGGATTCCAGAATCAATTTAAAAATAAAGGCGCAGACCGAAACGGATATCAGCGGAGTCTCACCGGACATCCCGGATGAAGCGCTCCAAAGGCTGATGCAACAGATCGACAGCTTGCAGAGCGGCGATTATCTGGTACTCGCGGGAAGCGTGCCAAAAAGCTTGCCGTCCGATATGTACCAGACGATCATGAAGCGGCTGCGTGGCAAGGGCGTCCGTATCTTCCTCGACGCAAAAGGGAAAGCGCTTGAAACCGGTTTGTCGGAAGAGCCGTTTCTCATCAAGCCCAATCATCATGAGTTGGGGGAACTGTTTGGGGTGACGATTGCCACACCAGCAGAGGCGATCGATATGGCACGTAAGTCTTTGCAAATGGGCGCACAGAACGTCATCGTGTCGATGGCTGGTCAGGGTGCTGTATTTGTCAATCGGCAAGCGGCTTATGTCGCCCAGATTCCGCAGCGCAAACCAGTCAATTCGATCGGTGCCGGAGACTCGATGGTTGCCGGTTTCCTTTATGGCTATAGGCAGGGAATGGATACGGAAGCCGCGTTTCGTTTTGCTGTAGCTGCGGGGAGCACGACTGCCCTGTCGGAAGGGTTCTGCACACATGAGAAGGTACAAGCATTTCTTCCGGAAATCACAATAACCGCCATTTGATAAAGGGGGTTCAACGATGAATAACGAGATTCGCATTGTCGATTTGTTAAAAGCTGACACGATTCTATTCCCTCTCTCTGCTTCCTCCAAGGAAGCGGTATTAGATGAGTTGATTGAAAAATTGGACGAAGCTGGACGGCTCAACAGCAGGGAAGAGATGAAGCAAGCCATTCTCAAGCGTGAGGCACAAGGCTCCACCGGAATTGGAGAAGGAATTGCCATCCCGCATGCCAAGACAGCAGCAGTCAAAACTCCCAGCATTGCATACGGCTTTTCCAAAGAGGGCGTTGATTTTGACTCGTTGGATAACCAAAAAGCACATCTTTTCTTCATGATTGCGGCTACTGAGGACGCCAATCAAGCCCATCTCGAAACACTGGCGCTGCTTTCCCAGATGCTCATGGACGAAGCATTTCGTCAGGAGCTGACGAGGGCCGAGACGAAGGAACAGGTGCTGGATATTATCACGCGCAAAGAAAAAGAAATCCAGGGCGAAGATGAAAGCGCTGTAGAGGACAAGGAGCAGGAAGAACAACAGGAGAGAGTAGAGAACTCAAAGAAGCAGCCGACAAAAGTAGTCGCGGTAACCGCTTGCCCGACCGGGATTGCCCATACGTACATGGCTGCCGACGCGCTGAAGAAAAAGGCTGCCGAGCTGGGGATTGCCATCAAGGTGGAGACAAACGGTTCCGGAGGCGTGAAAAACAAGCTTTCTTTGCAGGATATTGAAGAAGCGACGGCTGTGATTGTAGCTGCCGACAAGCAGGTGGAGATGGAGCGCTTTGCTGGCAAGATCGTCATTGAAGTGCCGGTTGCGGAAGGGATCCGCAACACCGAAGAACTGCTTCAGCGAGCAGTAGAGCAAAAGGGAAGTGTCTACCGCAATGGCGTGACCAGCTACCAGGACCATATTCAAGAAGCAAAGGCGGAGAAAAAGGCGAAGCAGCCCGCTTTTTACAAGCACCTGATGAATGGCGTGTCCAACATGCTTCCGTTTGTCGTTGGCGGCGGGATTATCATTGCGCTGAGCTTTATGTTTGGGATCAAGGCAGTTGATCCAAACGATCCGTCATTCCATCCGCTGGCCAAAGTTCTGATGGACATCGGCGGAGGAACAGCGTTCCAGCTGATGATTCCGGTACTGGCCGGGTTTATCGCCAAGAGCATCGCTGATCGCCCTGGTTTTGCTCCGGGTATGGTGGGGGGCTTGCTCGCGGCTACATCCGGCTCCGGCTTCCTCGGTGGAATTATCGCAGGGTTCCTGGCCGGATATATTGTGGTCGGATTGAAAAAATTGTTGGCCGGACTGCCGGAATCGTTAGAAGGCATCAAGCCGATGCTGCTGTATCCGCTGCTTGGAATTTTGCTTACAGGCTTTGTCATGGTGTACGTCGTATCAGAACCGGTTGCCGCGGCCAATGTGGCGCTGGGTGACTGGCTGAAAAACATGGGCACTGGTAACGCCGTTATCCTAGGTGTGATCTTGGGTGCAATGATGGCCTTTGATATGGGTGGCCCTGTCAACAAAGCAGCCTTTACGTTTGGAATTGCAATGATTGCCGAGGGCAACTTCACCCCTCACGCAGCGATTATGGCTGCCGGGATGACTCCGCCGCTCGGAATCGCTTTGGCGACTACGCTGTTCAAGAAGAAATTTACCATGGAAGAGCAGCAGGCGGGCAAAACGGCTTATGTCCTGGGGGCAACCTTCATTACGGAGGGCGCGATCCCGTTTGCCGCGGCTGATCCGACACGCGTCATTCCTTCGCTCGTAGTTGGCTCTGCCGTAGCCGGCGGGTTATCGATGCTGTTTGGATGCACATTGCCTGCCCCTCATGGCGGAATATTCGTTTTGCCGGTAATCGGCAACTGGCCGCTTTACCTTGTTTCCATTCTTGCCGGAACAATAGTTACGGCACTCATGCTAAAAATACTGAAAAAAGACGCGGTAGAGTAAAAGGAGCTGGAACCAGATGTTGACCAATACTTTCACCATTCAAAATCCGACTGGACTGCACGCCCGTCCGGCAACATTATTCGTGCAAAAGGCTACTTCGTTTCCTTGCGTGGTAAACGTGATCAAGGGCACGAAAAAGATCAATGGCAAAAGCATCATGGGCTTGATGACACTGGGTGCGAAGATGGGAGAGCAAATCACCCTTGAGATCACTGGTGAACAGGCGGAGCAAGCAATGGAGGAGCTTGGCAAATTGCTCGAGTCGGTTCACGGGTAACATGACAGGAAGCCCCCCCTCTTGACCCCAGGGGGGCGGCTTCGATAAGGAGCGATTGTAATGCTGCAAAAAGGGATCGCTGCAGCTCCCGGAATCGTGATCGGACGAGCTGTTGTACAAAAGGAAGAGATGGTTCAGTATGAACGACGCATCCTTGACCAAGATGAGGTGGCCGCAGAGCTTGCGCGATTTCGGGAAAGTGTGAGAGCGGCAGATCTAGAGCTCGAGCAGGTCAAGAAGAAGGTCCGCCACGAGATAGGCGAAGAAGAAGCGAGAATCTTTGAAGCCCACCAGCTTTTTTTGCAGGACCCGGAGTTTATTGGTGCCATTGAGGAGAAGCTGGAAAGCGAAAGAGTGAATGCGGAAGCAGCTTTGGAGGAGGTTCGTGACAGCTTTGTCGCCGTTTTTGAAAGCATGGACGACGAGTACATGCGGGAGCGGGCGGCGGATTTGCGCGATGTCAGCCAGCGTCTGCTGAAGAATCTGCTCGGCATACACGATCAGTTGCCAGCGGATTTCGCAGAGCCGGTGGTACTGGTTGTACACGATCTGACGCCATCCGATACGGCACAGTTGGACAGGGAAAAGGTAAAAGGATTTGCAACGAATATAGGCGGCCGCACGTCTCACTCCGCCATCATGGCACGCACCATGGAAATCCCGGCGGTGGTAGGCATGTCGGACATTACAGAGCAGCTGCAAACTGGGGATCTGGTCATTGTCGACGGCCTTGAAGGCGAGGTACACATTCGACCGGACGAAGCTGTCGTCGCAGCCTATGAAGCCAAACAGCAGGCCTACTGGAAACAAAAAGCGGACTGGGCTCGTCTGGTTCATGAAGAAAGTGTTACCGCTGATGGGCACCGCGTGGAATTGGCAGCCAACATCGGGAATCCGCAGGACGCCGTGCAGGCCGTTGAAAACGGCGCCGAGGGGATCGGACTGTTTCGTACCGAATTTCTCTATATGGGGCGGGAGCAGTTCCCCACGGAAGAAGAGCAGTTTGCGGCTTACAAAGCGGTTGCAGAGACCATGGGCAAGGGGCGACCAGTTGTCATTCGAACATTGGACATCGGCGGGGACAAGGAGCTTTCCTACCTCGATCTGCCGAAAGAATTGAATCCGTTTCTAGGCTATCGAGCCATCCGGCTGTGCCTGGACCGCGTGGAACTGTTTAAGTCGCAGTTACGCGCTTTGCTCCGAGCAAGTATATACGGCAATATCAAGATCATGTATCCAATGATCGCCACTATAGCCGAGCTGCGTCGAGCGAACCAGATCCTGGAAGAAGTGAAGGCAGAGCTGCGCAACCAAAGCATTTTGTTTAACGATCATTTGGAAGTAGGAATCATGATCGAGGTGCCAGCTGCCGCGATGATCGCAGACCAGCTCGCCAAGGAAGCCGATTTCTTCAGCATCGGGACCAACGATTTGATTCAATATGTGATGGCAGCGGACAGAATGAACGAGCAGGTCGCCTACTTGTACGATCCGTACCATCCCGCCATTTTACGGCTGGTGAATCAGGTAATCAAAGCGGCCCATCAAGAAGGCAAATGGGTCGGCATGTGCGGAGAAATGGCCGGAGAGGAATTGGCGATCCCGATTCTGCTCGGGTTGGGACTGGATGAATTCAGCATGAGTGCCACTTCCGTTCTCCGTGCCCGCCATTTGCTGAGAAAGCTGGATTACAAGTCGCTACAGGAAACAGCACAACACGTCCTCACTCTGGAGAGCGGCGAAGAGATCAGAGCCTTTATCAAAGAGGAAATTTTGAACAAGCTGTAATGGCCGGTATAATTGGCAAAAGATAAGGCTCCGCCATGATGAGTGGCGGAGCCTTTATTCATCTAAAAACGTCAAACCAACACTACTCTACTACCGCCTCCAACGTCACTTTCACCTTCACAGTCTGCGTAACCGACTCATCTTCCTTAGAAGTAATCGTCACATACAGCGTAACGGTTTCTTCCCCTTCGGCAGGCAGTTCCTTCAAAATTCCCTCGTCATCGATAAAGGCCTCATCAGAGCTCTTCGTCACCTGATAAGTCACATCATCGCTTTCTTCCGGCAGGACAAGCACTGGCTGATCCAGCTCTGTGGTGTTCGCAATCTCAATTTCAAATTGCTCTACGGCTTCTTCAACTACCTTGGACAAGACCGCGTTTTTATTCGATGCCTTAATCATGAAGGATTTCCAAGCCTCGTATTCTTTTACAATCTGCTCACCCTTCGGCTTGCTTTGGTCAACGCTTCGACCGACGAGCTTCAGCTTGTATTTGCCTGGATCGAGCTTCTTAGCTACTTGGCTACCATCGTAGTAGGTACCATCGAGATTAGAGAAGGTGATAGGGCCTGGTGCAATCAGCGCGTAATTGTTGAACACGGATGCGAGGGTACCGACGTATTTATCGTCCATGTCCCATGCCTCAACAGAGATCTGGTTCACGTCTTTGGCTTGCAGCTCTGCTTCGAGTGTGAATGAATCCTCATTGCCATCGCCATCAGGCGTGATTGTCGTATCGGACAGCTTCAGGTTGTCGAAACCGAAGTTGGTATCCTCGCGCTTGTCTCCCACGTGTACAGCAAACGGCAGGCGCAGGTCAGGGTTGCCTTTCGCTTTCAGCAGGACTTCCCCTTCATACACGCCGTCTTTTGCATCGGAGTCAACGGACAGGTTGAGCTCAAATGTGGTCGCATCGCCTTTTTTAGCGGAGATGGAATCTTCGGAGATTTCCACATCGATGTCATCGACATCTGGCGTTTTGGAGCCTGGCTTGTACGGATCTGTCGTAACGGACGGATGCATGATCACTTCTGCTTCGTAAGAAACTTCTTTCTTGGACAGGTTTTTCAGCTGGAGCGTTTTCGTGACGGTATTGCTGCCAGCCTTCAGCAAGCCAAAGGAAACGTTGTCCGCATAGTACGGAATGGTTTTCGGCTCGAAATCTTCGCCCAAAATGGTAAGCTGCTCTACCGTTGTCAGAACAGCAGGTGTTTTCGATGCGGCGTAGCCGTTTACGCGGCCTGCACCTTGGGAGTACACATCGTACAGTGTGCCGTCTGGGCTATACAGCGGTTTTGAGGTGTTCGCGAGCGCTGCCTTGATATCGGCAGGTGTCCAGTCCGGATGTGCCTGTTTCAACAGCAGGGCAAGACCGGAAACGTGCGGAGCCGCCATGCTTGTACCGTTTAGACGGGCGTATGCCTTGTCGTACTTGGCGTCGGGGATCAGCTTGCTCCAAGATGGATAGCTGGACAGAACGGCTACACCTGGCGCAGCCAGATTTGGCTTGATGCTGTAATCGTCGCCCATGATTGGACCGCGTGAGCTAAATCCGGCGATGCGGTCACCCGGATCATTTGTGCTTGGGTAGTTTCCTGAGAACGTAAACGTCAGTGTTTTCGCTTTTTCAGGGTCAGCCAGCAGCTCTTTTGCCAGTGTCCGGCCTTCCAGACCCTTCATGTCAAAGGTAGGGATCGCTTCGATCTGGTCGCCCAGGATCGTGTTGACATAGCCCTCGCGATCACGGATATCCAGATCGGCTTGGCCATCTCCGTCCGCGTCGTTACCGTTAAAGACCACGATCGCGACAGCACCAGCTTTTCGGGCGTTTTCGATTTTTTCCGTGAAGCCGAGAGTACCACGGGATACGAGAGCGACTTTGCCTTTTACATTTACCTTTTCAAAATCGCTGCGAGAGCCAAGGTTGGCATAGACGACTGGCAGCGGTTTGGTTCCGATGATGGAGGCGAAGTTATCCTTTCTGACCTGCCATGCCATCACAGGGAATTCGTAATTGGCTCCGAAGGACGAGGTTGCTGAGCCGTCATATTGCACGGTAGGGGAGTCTACCGCTGCAACTGTGATCGGCAGCCTCGCTCCAGAAGGTGATCCCGCGGTGTAATAATGTCTGCCGCGTTCATCGTCGGCGGAGTTCCCGCCCGATACAACCGTGATCACACCAGACAGTACCGCATTATTTACAGCGATGGCATCTGGAGAGTCAGAGTTCTTCTCCATAGCGGCGCCAAGCGACAGGTTAATGACATCCATGCCGTCTTTCACCGCTTTTTCGATACCGTCGATGACCTGAGCGGAGCTACCGCCTCCTCGGCCCAATACACGGTATACGTAGAGGTCTGCACCATAGGCAACCCCTTTTACCTGCACGTCGGATGCCCTGTTTTTGGCTCGTCCTACGATGGTGCCGGAGACGTGCGTTCCATGGCTGGAGCCTTCATATCCTGTTCCTTCCCGGTCATCTTCTACAGGGATTGGCGCTTCTTCATAAGGGTCTTTGTCATTGTCGAAGGAGTCATATCCACCTTTATAGGCATCCTTGAGATCAGGGTGCTTGTAATCAACACCGGTATCGATGACGCCGACCTTCAATCCTTTCCCTGTCAGACCATCCTTCCACATATCGAGAACACCGATTTGTTGGAGAGGGGCCTGATCCCATTTGGTGGACGATTGTTTCTCGCTGACGGCATCAATTTCGGGGAGCTCATAATACGTATTTTGATAAATGCGTTTCACCTGTGGCAGTTCAGCCAGTTCTTCCAACTCGTCGGCGGACACCGTTACTTCCATGCCGTTGAATACATGCTCAAACTTGCGCTTTACCTTCAGTTTGACCTTGTTGTCTTTTGCTTCATCGAGGAAAGATTCTTGCTCCTCCTCTACTTTTGCTCGCAACGATCTAACGGAAGATTCTGAACCTTCTTCATGTTTAGCTACAATCGAAGGCTCGCTGTTCAGCTCAATAATGACACTCACATTTTTGCTGGAACTGGTGTTCAACAGAGGAGAGATTTTTGAGATTTCGGAGCCAAGCTCTACTTCCGCATTGGTATATTCGTTTACTTTTTCCCAATCCTGTTCGCTAAACTCCGCCGCTGCCAGTGCATTGTAAGGAAGGCCACTCAGCATGAGTGATGCTGCAAGCGTAAGAGAAGCGAGAGTACGCATCTTCTTCATCAGTCCACTCTCCTTAAAAAAGTATGTATAAGACGATTTGCATAAGTATTTCTCTTCTCGTAAAACTACTCCTTTTACTGGGAAAATACTTTTTATCGAGCAGATTCGTCAAATATAGACAGAATTAACTGTAATTTCAATCGAATAAAAAAGAATAAGGTAATTATTTGTTGTTTTTTGCCAAATCATTTTCTATATTTTTCATAAGACATAAGTCAGGAGAGGGTAATCGATGATCAAGTTGAAAGATATCGGGAGTTTCGAAGAGCTGCCAGAAATCGCGATGCATATTTATCAAGGAAATATCCCGGCTTTACAAGATGCGATTGCGGCCGGATGGGATATAGAAAAGGGCGTCGTGCTTAGCAAATATACGACGCTAAGCCCGTTGGATCTGGCGATTTTATCAGAGAAGCTAGAAGTTGTTAAGCTGCTGGTAGAGCATGGCGTTAATCTGAATGTCAAAAATAATCCAGCTTTTTTGATGGCCGTACGCTATTGCACGGAAGAGATCGTTCGTTATGTTGTAGCGCAAGGCGCCAAGCTGGACATGCTCAATCAGGTGCGCTCAGGCGCTTATTCGGAGGCTTACTATGGCAACAAAAAGAACATCCCGCTCATTCAAGAGCTGGGACTGGATATAAGACTTCATGGCGGCGATGTATTGCGTAAAGCCGTGTCGGATCATGACCTTACGACCACGGCCTATTTGCTCGATCATGGGGTGGACATCAATTATAACAAACCGAATATGGTGTATCCGTATCAAGCGACCCCATTAACAGTTGCCACGCGCTTGGGGAATGCCGCCATGGTCAAGTATTTGGTTGAACGCGGTGCGGACGTTATGGTAGCGGAAAGGGGTGGCGAGCGGCCTTATACCATCGCGGTTAGCAACAAAGATACGGAGTTGGCTGCGTATTTGAAATCGCTGGAACCTGCCGAGCTGCATGATGTGGAGAACAGAAAGTACGAGCTGCAAAAATTTAAGCTGACCGAAGAACTGATTGGCTTCCTTACCAGAGAAGAGCTGCGTCTTGAGCTGGCGGAGAATGAGTATGACATTGGGTACATCGACTTTTTCACATTGACCGATACGATTGAAATGAAAATCGGTCGGCAAAAGCTGCTGCGTTTGTCTGCCGAAATCGACAACTACTCCCATCTGCACCTTGTGTGGAATCCGAAGAAAAAAGGTAGCATAGGCTGCTATGATGAGGAGCATAAGGAGTATGCGGACTTGTGCAGTTTTACAGAGTTCCTCGCGCAGCCGGAGGTGTACCTGATCAAGTTTATGGAAGGCGAATTAGATTCGATGTAAAAGGGAAAGATCACTCGGGCCCTCGATAATTCGGGGGCTTGACAGTAAAATTTATCCAATGGTAAGATCGTGAGCAAGAAACGAAAGGAGGAGGATTCCAACATGTTCGCATACGTAACTAAGCATGAAACAAAACCATGTAGCGATAAAATCCAACTCCATAGGTGTGCCTTTTACGCGATTGCGTTGTGTAAGAGTGAGCCAACTCCGTTTCCCATAGGCTGTTGATAACGCCCTTGTGATAACACAATAGCTCCCAAGCGTAAAGGCTGCGATTCCATGCTGCGTTTTTTCATCCAGGAAGGACGAAATCAGCATGATAGCGGCTTTTTCTATTGGCAAATAAAGAACGTATGTTCCTATAAAACGAATAAAGGTGGTCTTCTATTGAGCAACACACCCATTAAATATTTCATCAATCCGGAAGTAAAAGTAGAAAACAATGCGGTAGAGGAGCTGCATCGACTTTTAGAGGTGAATGAAACAATTGCAACGCTGCAAAAGCATTCACCCGATTATTTTGACGATCCCAATACCGGGGTTTTGGAAGTAGCCATTACGCCCGATTTTCACAAAGGAAGCGGCATTCCTGTAGGCACGACGCTGTTTACGCGTGGGTTTGTGCTGCCGCAAGCGATTGGCAACGATATTAACTGCGGGATGCGTCTGTATGTCACGGATTTGTCCGAGGAGCAGATTCGCACAAATCTGGATGTCATTGAACGGAATGTGCGCCATGTTTTTTTCGAAGGGGGCCGCAATATTCCCATGACGCGGCAGATGCGGGAAAAAATGTTCAAGGAAGGCCTGATCGGCATACTGGACAGCCACAAGGAAGCGAATGGCGAGGGAATTTGGCGCTATTACAACGAGAAGCAGCAGGAGCTGGATTTGAACCATGTCAATAAAATGGGGTCTTTTATCGCGGAATCGACGATTGGACTCGATGACTTTCTCGGCCCTGCCGAGCTTTCCCGGGATGCACAAATCGGCTCGCTTGGTGGCGGGAATCATTTTTTTGAGATTCAGGTGGTCAAAAAAGTGCATCAGGGCTCTATCGCCAGTCAGTGGGGGCTAAAAGAAGGGCAAGTTGTCCTTATGATTCATACCGGCTCTGTTTCCATTGGTTATAACAGCGGTGCATGGATCAAAGAGATGCTGAAAAGGATGTACCCGACTTCCTTAAAGCACCCGGATAACGGCATGTATCCACTGCCTCTTTCGGAGCGTTTCGAACCGCAGTGGAAAATGTTTTGGAGTCTCCTGCACAATGCGGCGAACTTTGCGTTTGCCAATCGATTAATGCTGGGGCTGATGATGTACAAATCGATTTCCGATGTGTTGGGCGATTTTGAACACAAGCTGTTGTACGATGCGCCTCATAATTATTTGTGGGAAGAGCAGCTCGAACAGGTGGGTGGATTTTTGCATCGAAAAGGGTCGTGTACAGCGAAATCGGCCGAGCAAATGATGGGCACGCCGTTTCAGTATACGGGTGAACCTGTGTTTATTCCTGGGTCTATGGGATCGCACAGCTTTATTTTGGCGGGGTTAGGGAATCGGGAAAGTCTGTTTAGCGCAAGCCATGGCGCAGGTCGTGCACTTTCTCGCGGCGATGCTGTGAAAGTGGACGATGACAGATTTCGCGAGTTTCTTGCTAACTTCCGCGTGATCAATCCGATTGACCCGAAGCGGGCGGACTTGCGCGGACGGAGCGATATTTTGAAAAAATGGGAGGAAGAGCTGAAAAAAGAGGCGCCTTATGCCTATAAAGATATTACTCCGGTGATTCAGTCGCATGTGGATCATGGTATGGCTGAGATTGTGGCTGAGGTGGCGCCGATTGCTACGGTAAAAGGATAAATAGAAGCAGGGGCGATCCCTTAGTCATTTTCATGACTTTTTAGGGAAAGCCCCTTTTCCTATACCCCATTGCTCACTTTTTAGGTAGCACTTCGAAAGCTAATAACTGAGTGGTTTGTGTACTTGCAAAGTTGTTATCTGAAACCAGAACCAAGCTGTCGTGCCCGTTCGGAAGCTTGGGTCCCCACGTTATTCCTTCGATGTTATCGATATGCCGTAGACCTGATTTGGATAAATCGAGGACCAGCCGTTTTTTAACGGGAGTGATATTCTTTCCAAGTAACAAATCGAGATTGGAAATGTCGGTGGCACCTGTTGTATCAATCTCATATACACGAACATGGAATTTGAAGGTTCCATCTGCTCCTTCAACTCCGGCACGTTCTGTAATGATCATTGACAGCGAGAATACTCGTTACGCCATTATCCGCATACTTTCCAGGACCCGGTTTTGCAGGGATGGCATCAACCGGATAAGCATATTGAGCTTTCATATTTCCATTGCGATCATATTGCGTTATACGCGAGAGCGACCCAGCGTTTACCGTTGGGAGTCCCCCATCCTGATAGACAGCGTTCTCCATGGAAACCCAAAGCGATGAACCGTCTGGCGAAAAACTGAGACCTTCAAAGGTTTGGTTTTGGCGAGGTCCGATTTCGAGCTTTGGATTCATAGTGAATAGCTTTGACGCCGGGAACGAAGATAAATACTTCCCATCTCTGGACGCATGCTTAACAGATGGATTCATGCCATGTGATCGGCTGCCTTCCGTCGTATACCAGATGGTTCCATCCTTGGGGTCTACCGCGATGTCTTCCAAATCCGGGATTTCTCCACCTTGCGTTGCGAATTGCTTTTGATTGGGATAATAGCTTCCATTTGGCTGCTTTAAAAATGTTACACCTGATAGCTGAACCGGTTGAAACTGTTTATGATCGTAGGCTAATTTTGCTTGGTAGAATCGCGCAGGGTTTTTATCAGACCGATCATCACTGATGATGAGCCACTGTCCTTTTTTTGGATCATAATGAATACCTGAAAGTCCTCCAATAGTCGTTCCTTCAAACTGCTGGCCATATGGAATGGTTTGTTCTCCAATGAAGGAAAGGCTGCCTACAGAACGTGCTTTACCATTATGGACATTAGCTGAATTCGTACCGGAAGCATGGGTTTGACCGTAACCGAAAAGGGTCGAGAGTACGAGTGACGCCGTTAGCGTATACATCCATTTTTTCATACGAAGTCTCCTTTTAAAGCTGCTGCTTGTTTCTTGTACGATCCTATCACGCTTATATTGAGAAATGACTTTTCCCATGTTAAGGAAGTGTAAGGGAATGAACAGTGGATATTGCAAAAAAATATGGGAGGGAACAACATGAATAAAAACTTCTTGAGTCAGGTCCTCGGCTTCGGTGGATTTGTGGGAAAATAAAAAAGAGACCGTTCAAAATGAAACGGTCTCCCCTTGTACTTCACTCACGAAGGCATGCGTATTCTCTTCTGTGTCTTTAAAGAAGGTCATCCACGTTTCCGTTTGCCCCATTTTGGCTACGAGATGTGGCTCATTGATAAACGTTACGTCCCTATTTTTTAATTCTTCAAAAGCAGTTTGAATGTCATCTACTTGAAAGTAAATGACGGAGCTGGCGTGTGCAAATTGCTCTTTTTCCGGCAGGCTCAGCATGAGGCGAAGTCCGTTGCATTCAAAGAACGCCATGTTGCCTGTCTGAAACAAAAGAGGGAGTCCAAGCTGCTCTTTGTAAAAATGGACGGCTTTTTCCAGGTTTTTGACAGGGATGCCGATTTGCCCTACTTTTTGAATCAGGTTCGTGTTCATGATTAAATCCCCCATTTGTTCACGTATCCTCTTCAGCATAGACGAATCCAATGATTATTTCTTATCCAAAATCACTTTTTTTCTGAATTGCAGTGGAGAAACGCCGACATGCTGCTTAAACATTTTGCTAAAGGAAACGGGGTTACTGAATCCAAGTTCAAAGGCGATGTCTGTCATACTGAAGTCCAGCTTGGCTAACAGCTGCTTGGCTCGTTGTATCCGGTATTCCGAAATATGCTGGTGGGGCGTTTTGCCATACACTTGGGCGTACGCTCGCAGCAAATGGTTAGGAGACAGACAAGCAATCTGTGCGATCTCATCGAGCCTGATAGGTTGATCATAAAAAGCGCGTATATAATCATGGGCGGTACTGATTCTTCGATAGAGTTCTTCGCGAGTCGATTGTCGAAGCGCGTGCAAAGCGTCCATTTCTTTTCTTACATCGAACTGTCCGAGCAATAGGGTCCGCATAATCTGGTGAAATTGTTCTTCATAACCGATGGAGTCCCGTTCAAGGAAGGTGAGACTCTCTTTCAAAGTCGCTAACTGAAAAGCCAGTGTATGGCTCGTATGATAGGTTTTTTCAAAGAAACCGATCGAAGCCGTTTCCTTATAAGGATCACTGAGAAGTCGATCCGTTGAATCCACGAGCGTGCTTAACATCTCCTCGCCAAAACCATGCTTGAAAAAAATACAAAACGATTCTACATCCTCCGCTTCCTCGATGGAAATGGTATACTCCCCTTCGTTCAGCAAGAGATACCTGCCCTCTTCCACAGCAAAAAAGCCTTTACTTGTCTTGTATTGTGCCCTTCCATTACGAAATGTTTTAATGGAAAGCTGCCCATCCCCTTCCCAGTAAAATTGCTTGCTTTTTGCCTGGAGAACATAGTTCCTGGAAGGTTTGTCGGTCATTTCAAAATATCCTGCAGCGTCTTATCGATATGGGCAAAACGAAACTGGTACCCTTCACGCTCAAGCCTTTCTGGAATAACCCAGCGGCTTTTTAACACCAGCTCTGTTTCCGTTCCGATTATCATGGCCCCCATTTCCAGCATCCATTTGGGAGAAGGCAGTCCGAAGCTCCGATTCATCACGTTGCGAAAATGCTGCATGAATTCACGATTTGTGACGGGATGGGGAGAAGAACAATTGAACACGCCGCTTAAGTCAGTTCTCTCCTTCAAAAAGAGAATGATCTGGAAGATATCTTCGACATGAATCCAGCTAAAACGCTGATTGCCAGACCCTTGTACACCCCCGAGTCCAAAGCGAACGAGATTTTTGTATGGATCGATAACCCCGCCGTTTTCGCCCAGCACGATCGCCATACGTAAGGCTACTTGTCTCGTATGCGGCAAATCAAAGGAAAAGAAGGCAGCTTCCCATTGCTTGGCGACGTCGACCGAAAAGCCTGTTCCAATCTCCCCTGTTGCTTCTGTCATGGGGCGATCCTCTGCATGCCTGTAAATCGTGGCCGTACTGGAATTGATCCAGAGTAAAGGAGGGTTTTTGCAGGCAAGAACAGCATTGCCAAGTATGTGAGTGGTCTCTGTCCGAGAATTCAGGATTTCTTCCTTGTTCTTTTCATGGTAACGACAGTTGACGGATTTGCCCGCCAGATTGATGAGCAGCTCGGAATCTTCCAAAGCTTCCACGATTTTCGCGTGATTGTCCCACGTTATATGAGGGGAAGTTCTTGCGATGATCCTTACTTCGTAGCCAAGTTGATTGAATTTGTCTGCCAGATACTTGCCGATAAAGCCAGTGCCGCCAGCCAGGATGACTTTCTTTTTCATAAGATCAACTCGCTTCCATCGGTGTCGAATTTCTTACAATAATTGTAACATAATGCGAAGTGGCGGCAGTAAAAAAGCTCTTCACCCAAAATGGGGAGAGCTATTATTTATTAGCTAAAATTTGAAAAGTCGGTATGCCAGTTAGATTTCGATAGCATGCAGTGTTTGGAAACAAGGGAGCGTGAAAAATTCCAATCATTTTGGCGCAGGTGATCCAGCGATGTTTTCGCAGTCATAAATTGATAGCCGGCGATATATCCCGTGATAAACTCGCTCCAGCTGTTATAGGCTTGTTGCGCTTGTCTCACAGCCTGTAGCTTAAACTGCCGAGCTTCCTCTTTGCTGATATAGCCGCCTTCCCATCTCGTACCACTCAAGTAGGAGACCCAGGCATAATCATAGGCAGCAATCCCTTCATCTGGGAGTCTTCGCAGATAGTAATGAACGATCTTTGCCTTGCCGACGCGATCCTGATCTGGTTCCAGAGAGTTGATATATTCCACTCGTCCTGACTCTGATAACGCTGATAAAAAATGGTGAAGCCGGGCAAATTCTTTCCGCTCGCCTTCTTTTAGCATCCACGATAGTCTCTCTTTCTGACTCGCGGCGTCTCTTATTCCCCGTTTGCTATAGTTATCTTTTATTTCGATGTAGACCGTATCTGCCCCAATCCCAATAGCTGAATGCATACTGCAGGTAAAGAAGTGAAATTGTTTTTCCTTTTTACGCTTGAATGTGAACATGTATGAAAAAGTTCACTCCTTGTTAATAGACTCGAGTGATGATATACAGATTGTACAGTGACCCAAAGAAGTAACGACACAAGACCAAAAGAATCAGCCCATAGAAATAGATCTCCAACGGCGGGCTCGGACTCGGGATCGTCGGGATCGTCAAATACTTTACCTCAATCATTTGATTCTGATTGAGCTTGTTGAAATCGAACAAAGGAGTCAGTTCCAAATGCTGTAACATTTTCTTTGTGTCCATCAGTACCTTAGGCGGTATATCCATTACTTGGCCCATTTCAAAATCTAAGATTCCGGTTTTTTCAATCTCGATCGTACTATGCTTCGTAATGACGAGGATGGGGGTATCGCCCAAGTAGCCGATGTTTACGTAGCCTGAAGGAGTAATTTTTCCTATGTCTCCGGTTTCATTAAGCGTCAAATAATTTTCGTATGTCGTGTAGCTATTTCCGTCTTTATCTGTTTTCGTATATTGATAGATGTTCAGACTACGGAGATTCGTTAATCTGGCCTGAACGAATTGGTTGGGTCCAATCTGTTTCAAAGCCTCTGGCGATGATAATTTGACCAGTCCATTCTGATGAAGCTCTACATTGGAAATGGGAGCGGACTTCGTATGATCTACATATGCGTTGTATAGAAGAGATTGAAAAAGCATGATGAGAGCAAGGGTCACCGTAGCTACGGCTACTTGAAAATGAATGGCTGGCATTATTTGTTTATTCAAGCCTTTCCGTTCTCCCAGCTCCAAAGTCAATTGCTGCAAGGCATGCTCCCTTTCTTTGGCAGGCAGCTTCTTGACTTGTTTCAGCATGTTTCCACGAATCTGGGTGAGCAAAATGAGCGCCTCGTAATCGTGTGGACTGGCTGCGAGCAGCTGTTCAAATGTGACTTTTGCTTGAGCTTCATTACCCAGCTTCAGCTGACACTTTCCGAGCAGGCTTAGTGCTTCCTGATGGTTTGGAAGTTGAGACAGGATGTACTCGCATTCCTTCTGAGCCTCGGTGACATGTTGTTCTTGGTACCATATGTAGGCTCGAGCCAGATAGCTGTCGATATCGTCTGGCTGAATGCTGATGATTCGGGAATAAGCGTCGAGTGCACCATCCGTGTCACCGATTCGCTGGCAATACTCTCCCTGGAGGCGAAGCAATTCGGGGTCATCGGCAAATAAGGCAATAGCCGCGTTAAGTGAGTTGCTTGCTTGCTCCAGTTGATTTTCTTTCAAGGCTTGATAAGCTGCATCGCGGTAAGACAAGAATATATCACGATTGAGATGGGGCGCCGCAAGCAAAGTGTCAAAACGCAATCCTGGATCGTCTAGCTGCTTCAGATAGTATTGGCAAAAATTTTTCGAGTGCTTGTCCATATAAAAAGGCTTTTGAATAAGCTCCCGCCATTGAAAGCCATCCTCTAGTATTAACCAGACGCTTTTGGGCAAATGGTGGTGCTCGTGCAGAAAGCGAAACAGGCGATCACTGACGATTCTTCTCAGATGTATATTCCATACTAAGTCAGAACGGAGCAGCTTTGTCCAATTTTCAGGATTGATTCTGGAAGGGAAATCGTCGTACAAAGCTTTTACTTGCTCCATAAAAGTGTCTATCTGTACAACTGGATCATTGCGATCTGGTGCGGCGTCAATATGTTGAAAGGACAGCCGACGCTGGACAGTGAGGATGGGAGTATCCTCTTCCATGAAAGTGTCTGTTTGTACAACTGGATCATTGCGATCTGGTGCGGTGTCAATATGTTGAAAGGACAGCCGACGCTGGACAGTGAGGATGGGAGTATCCTCTTCCATGAAAGGTATTTGTTCAACTGGATCATTGCGATCTGGTGCGGCGTCAATATGTTGAAAGGACAGCCGACGATGAACAGTGAGGATGGGAGTATCCTCTTCCAGTTGTACAGGGGTTTCTGCATCGGCTATGGATGTCACTTCTGCCTTTGGTTTTCTCTGGCCCTTCTTCGCCATTTTAATGGCCATATCGTATGCTTCTCGCAGTTGCTGGTAGCCCTCCGGATCATCTTCCGGGTGATGCAGCTTCAGCTTTTTCGCGTAGGCTTTTTTAATCGTCGAAATATCTTCGGTAGGATCAATGTCCAGTATCCTCCAAATATTCACAAGTCGTCACGCCACCTTTTACGTGTGATTCATCTGCTGTTTCATGATTATAATCTACTGAGGATAATTTTAACTATGATGGAAAAATAAAAAAGACGCAGACCTTCTTTTCTTGTGAGAAGAAGATCCGCGTCTTGGAAGCTTTCGGTCAGCAGGCCGCATTAACAACAGAACTGCATTGTATAGAGTATCTTTAATTTGAGATAACCGTCACTAATACGACGATTTTCATAGGTGCCACTCCTTTTTGTTACGATTTGGTTGTATGCTTTTTCACTTCTGGCAAGATTTTCGTTGCGATCAGTTCAATATTTTTCGCAATTTTATCAAATGGCACCCCGCCAAAATCGATTTGCGCCATGAAGCGTTGTTGTCCGTACATTTCGTATTGGTAGAGCATTTTTTCGATGATGACGTCAGGGCTGCCAATCATTAACGCATCTCGATAATCGACCGCTTGCGCAAACTGTTGCTTCGGATAGCCACCGCCACGCAAGGCGATAAACCCACCATTTAGATGCGGATAGAACTCGCGAAGCGCATCTGAAGTTTTGTCGGCTGTATAAAACAAACTCGTTGTCGCTACTGGCAAGGTCGCTGGGTCAAAACCATTTTGCTTCGCAGCCTCCCGGTAAGCATCGACGGAGCCTTTGAAGTTGATGGCTGGACCTCCGAGTGTGGTTAGCATCATAGGCACGCCAGCTTGACCGGCTTTAATCGCGCTTGCAGGTGGTCCCCCTACGGCACGCCAGATGGGAAGACGTCCTTGTAATGGCTGCGGCAGGATTGTTGCATTTTGTAGTGGTGCACGGAACTGCCCTTCCCACGTAACACGATCCTCGTTGTTTAGCTTGAGAAGAAGGTCCATTTTCTCTTCAAACAATTCCTCATAGTCGCGCACATCGTAGCCGAGGAGGCTATACGCTCCTACTCGGGAACCGCGTCCGGCAACAATTTCTGCCCGACCATTGGAGATCAGATCCAAGGTAGCGAAATCCTCATACACGCGGACCGGATCAGATGTGCTCAATACAGTGGCGGAGCTAGCGATTTTAATGTTTTTCGTAGCTTGCGCGATTGCACCCAGAATGACGGTATGAGCCTGCGTCGTAAAATACGTCTGGTGGCTTTCGCCGACAGCGAATACATCAAGTCCTGCTTCATCTGCCAGCTTGCTTGCTTCGATTAATTCCTTAATGCGCTGTTCAGGAGAAATCTTGGAGCCGGTGTGTGGATTCGGGACATGGTCGCCAATCGAATATAAGCCGAATTCAAGTCCCTTTTTGGTGTCGATACGATATTGTTCCATGTTGATTCACTCCTTTTAGTCTATAGGTGTCAATTTCGCTTCAATTTCTGCGCGGCGTTCTTCGAGGAATGGAGGTAAGTCCAAAGCTTTTCCGAGCTCCTCGACGGATGAATCTGCTGTGAAGCCAGGACCGTCTGTTGCAATTTCGAACAAAATGCCGTTTGACTCACGGAAATACAAGCTTTTGAAGTAGAATCGATCCACAATCCCTGTTGAACGGAAACCGCGTTTTCGAACGGCGTCATCCCAGTATTGCAGTTCCTCATCGTTGCTCACACGAATCGCCAAGTGATGAACACTTCCACGACCCGGTTTTTCAGGGGTTCCCTCTTCCTGCTTAATGACAATTTCTCCGAAGGATTTTCCTGGGACGGATTGATAAATGGCTTCTTGTTCTGAGCGCGATACTTCGCTATAGCCGAATGTGTCTGTCAACAGGCTGGCTAATTTGTCCAAGGAGCGGACGGTAATCTCAACCGTACCGATTCCCAAGATGCGATGCTTTTCTTCGACCACGGATTCGTCCCACGGAGCCCATTTCGGCGGAACTCCTTCGCCGTTGTTATTGATTAGGATCATTCGCAGGCCTTCCGGGTCTTCGAAATGCAAGGCATCGCGGCCAGCGTACTGGGTAATGTCGCCATGGTGAACATTCAGTTGCTCAAAGCGCTTTTTCCAAAAGGTCAAGCTCTCCCGTGACGGAACGAGCAGTCCGATTCGAGTGATGGCGTTTGTGCCGCGTACGGTTTTTCCTACCATCGGCATTTCAAAAAATGACAACTCTGTTCCGGCACTGCCTGTCAAATCTCCGTAAAACAGGTGATACATCGACGGATCGTCCTGGTTGACGGTTTTCTTCACTCTGCGCAGTCCCAATACGTTTTGGTAAAAGTGATTATTCGATGGAGCATGTTTGGTTAACATAGATACATGGTGATGGCCTGGAATGGTGTACATGGTAGACCTCCTTGTTTAACTTGACTAATCAAGTGATGGTGTAAAAAAATTACACAGGCGGTAATTCCTTTTTTTGGCTATTCTTATGGACGCGTGTCATTAGGGTGTAAAGCGTTTTTTGCTCTTCTTCACTCAGTACCTCATCGAAGAATGACGACTGAAACGCCAGTTGTTCCGGAAAGGCTTGTTCCAGTACGGCTTCCCCTTTTTTGGTTAGGCTGATCGTTTTCGTTTTCCAATCTTGCTTGCGTACAATGTAGCCCTCTTTTTCAAGACGAACGAGCATCCGAGAAATACCACCTTGTGTAACGGTTACCTTCTCAGCTAACTCTGACTGGGTGAGAGGCTGGTAGACGCTAATTTGCATCAGGACATCGAATTGCGCTGTTGTTAAATCGAAGCGTTTGAGAAATTCATTTGACAGCTGGTTGCTTTGGGTGGTAAACCGCATCAAGCGTAACCAGATTAATGAGCCTATGGTGTTATTACGCATGTTAGTTTGCCTCCCTTCGCTGAGCTTATTATCACTTTACTACTCAATTGATAAAAAAGCAATACCATAAATGATAGTCTAAAGGACCAAGTATTACATCAGTCGTATTAAAATATGGGAAACTATTTATAAAATAGGGGATCATTTATGGAGAAAAAATCAGGAATTTACTTCGGGAAGGAAATTGCCTTAAACAACATAAGAGAAATCCTATTTCACTATCATAATGAAAAAAATGCAGATTATGAGATTATTATTGATTGTAAAGAGTTTGATCCGAGAATCGAATTAGATTCTGAAATAATCGGATCATATGTAAAAAGAGAAGATATGGAAGAATTGAATATGAAATTGCATGGACTACCAGGAAATTTTCGTTGGTGCACATACACGCACTGGCATACCACTACCAAAATCAATGAAGTAAAATATGAAGCATTTGGAAAGGAAACAGTAGAGGGTGAACGGTTGCTACTATTAGAGGATTATACGGGAGAGTTGAATGAGCTCCGATTAAAAATATGCAATCTCCCGCATCATTTACAGTGGGTAACATTGAGGAAAAATAAAGATGGAACATATCCAGATATGCAAGAAAATCTTAGATCATGGTTAAACGAGATCGTACAGCATTAAACTGTTTAAAAATTGCGCCGCTCCATTTGCCAGGAGCGGCGTTATCTTTATCTACCATTGTCATACCGCCTTTTTCAGCGTTTCAATCAATGTCTTCAGATGAGGCAGATTCCGGTTTTTCACCTGGTAGGCCAGATACAAATCGTTATAAACAGTAAAGGACGGGTACATAATCTTTACTTTGTTTCTGGACAAATGATCATCCAGCATGAACGTTGGCAACAGGCTGATGCCAGCGCCATGCTCGATCGCCTTCAGCACACTGTGCAAATCCGGTACGACGTGTGTCGGATGCGTTTGTGGACGCTTCTGGAAATGTTCGCGCCAAAAACGGCGGATGATCGGCAAATCCAAGTCATAGCTGATCCACGGCTGGGAGCATAGCCACGCTTCAAAAGACTCCTTGTCGTCAAACGTTGGTTCCCTGTAATCGGGAGGTGCCACCAAAGCAAATTCCTCTTGCATGTAGGGAATATATTCGACGCCTGGCGCGGAAAGCTTTTGCGACATGACGATGAGGTCTACTTTTTCCTCCAGCAGGAATTCGAGTATCTTGGAAGCGACACCGAGATAGGCGATGACGCGCATTTGATAGCTTCCGATATACGGAGCTAATTTCTCACGGAAAAACTCATGCGCTGACCCGATTCGAATCACGGGTAAAGATGTGGCCGCGTTCGTCTTGAGGGTCTGCGTGGTTTCTTCCAAAGCTTCGATGAGCGGAACCACCTGTGTATAGAGCGCTTTGCCTCTCTCGGTAGGAATCATTTTTCGGGGAGCTCGTGTAAATAATGGCTCACCTACCTCTGCCTCTAAGGAGGCCAGATGCTGGCTCATGGCTGGTTGGGTCATCATTCTCGTTCTGGCAGCTTCCGATACGGAGCTATGCTTATAGATGCTGATAAAGCTTCGGTACCATTCAAAGTCCACCATATTGGCTATCCTTTCTTAACTGAGACGTTTCTGGTGCTGTGCTCCCCATATCGTAAACAAAATTCCGATGACCGTCACGAGCGAAGCGACCCAAGGAACGGCAGGGAGACCTCCTGCAAAGTTAAGATCGATAACAACGCCCCCAATATAGGCACCAAGCGCATTTCCCAGGTTGAAGGCCGCGATGTTCAGTGTCGAAGCGAGCGTAGGAGCTTCCTTGGCTGTGTTCAGCATGTGGAGCTGCAAGCCAGGAACCGTACCAAATGCGGCAATCCCTAAAATAAATACCGTTATCAAGGTGAGCAGCTTATTTTGATCGGTAAAGCTGAACACAGCGAGAACGAGCGCCAGTAAGACAAGTATTCCGAGCAGGGAAGGAAACAGCTTGCGGTCTGCCAGTTTTCCACCGTAAATATTCCCGATGGTAATTCCTACGCCGAATAAGACGAGGATGTACGAAACAGAGCTGGGTGAGAAGCCCGTGATATCCACCAGGATTGGCGAAATGTACGTAAACGCAGTAAATACGCCACCAAATCCGAATACGGTCATCATAAGCGCGATATGAACCGCTGGGCGTTTGAGCACGCCGAGCTCCTGACGCAGACTGGATGTTGCGTTGGCGACCTTCGGGACGAGCATGACAATTCCGATCAAGGCAATGATCCCAATCATCGCGATCGCCCAGAAGGTAGAGCGCCAGCCGTAGGCTTGCCCCAGAAACGTTCCAATTGGTACACCCAAAATATTGGCCAGTGTCAGTCCGGTAAACATGATCGCGATGGCACCCGCGCGTTTTTCCTTGGGAACCAGCTCAGCGGCAATGACCGAACCTACTCCGAAGAACGACCCGTGGGTAAGAGCAGCCAGAATGCGAGCCAGCATCAAAACCGTATAGTTCGGTGCGAGAGCGGCTAGCGCATTTCCCGCGATAAATAAAATCATAAGAAACAGCAAAAGTGCTTTTCGCGGCATTTTGTGGGTAGCCAGCGTGATGATGGGAGCGCCGATAGCGACACCCAATGCATAACCGGTAATCAGGAATCCAGCCATCGGGATGGAAACGTTCAGACTGGTGGCTACCTCAGAGAGTAGGCCCATAATGATGAACTCTGTCATCCCGATCGCAAATGCTCCGAGTGTCAGAGCGTACAAGGCGAGAGTCGATCCTTTGCGAGTGGCCTGATCTCGTTCATAGTGACGGGCCATATTTTCTGTTGCCATGGTAGTGAGTAGCCCTCCTTTCCGGTAAAGAAAAGGCTGATATGTGTTTCGTCTATCAGCCTCACGTGTATTATTCGCCTAATTTGCTTATTACTGCTTCTGTGACAGCGAGCGTAGATTGAGGATTTTGTCCGGTAATCAGGTTGCCGTCGACTTCTACATGTGTGCTCCAATTTGGTGCCGCCACAAAAATGGCACCGAGATCACGGATTCTGCTCTCCAGAAGGAAAGGCAGGTAGGACCCCAAGCCTGTCGCTGCTTCTTCTCTGTCTGTGAAAGCATTCACGCGCTTGCCTGCGACTAGCGGCTGGCCATCGGACAAGGTCGCACCCACGAGCCCGGCAGGACCGTGGCAAACAGCCGCTACGATTTTTCCTGCTTCATAAAAATCTCGCAGTAATTGCTGGAGCTTTTGGTTATCTGGCAGGTCAAACATCGTGCCATGACCACCTGGGAGGAAAATGGCCTCGAAGCCGTCCGCTGTTACGTCATCCAGCTTTTTGGTGTTTTCCAGATGCTTGGCGGCGTCCAAGATTTCTTGCGGTGTTTGGTCGTCCACGCTGCCAGGGTCAATCGGACCAACTCCGCCAAATGGACTTGCTACGGTGATTTCATAGCCTTTGTTTTCGAAGGCCAGATAAGCCTCCGCAAATTCGGACAGCCAGATTCCTGTCTTTTTGCCTTCCTGCATATCTGTATGATTGGTGACTACCATCAAGATTTGTTTTGCCATCTATATTGCCTCCTGTATTTTTTGATGGGGGGTACAGATGCTATTCTAGGGTCGAGTTGCCAATAAAACAAATTATGTTTTATTGGCATATCCATAAATAAATTTATAGATAAAAGATGAAAAGGAAAAAGGCTTAGTGCCCTTGGAGTTCCCAAAGCAAAAGCCTTCTATCATTTTTCCTTTTTAACTCAACGGCTAAATTCCTTTTCGAAAATGGCATTATTAGCGATGACAGGTTCTGGGCCGACCGCATTGATGTTCGTTACCAAAATATCCTTCCCGCCTAAGGTACCACCCGCTAACGTTTCAAACCCATGAATGCCGCCGCCATGTCCCCAATAGGTCTTTCCATTCGGCAGTGTCACCTCATAAAGTCCAAGTCCATATTTGCCAAAAGGTGAGTCCACACCTGTTGTCATTTGTTTCATCATCTCGTCATTTAATAGTTTTCCACCCAAAAGCGCACTGAAAAAGGTGGTCAAATCTTTGCCTGTCGAGATCATTTCCCCCGCAGCATTCGCCCATGAAGGATTATACTCTGTGAAATCATACAGCTTCCCTGCCTGATTCATGTTATAGCCTGTTGCATGCTGGCCCGGGATTTTTGGATTACTGCCACTAAAGGATGTATCTGTCATCTGAAGCGGGTCGAGGATGCGTTTCTTCATCTGCACATCGTACGTTTCTCCTGTCACCTTCTGAATAACAAGACCAGCTAACACGGTATTTGTATTCGAATAGTCCCAGCCTGCTCCCGGTTGAAATACTGGCGGCTTTGCCAGTCCCATACGTACAAGGTCATCAACAGTATATTGAGGGAATGAGGTAGCGTACCGCATGTCTGTACTCGTATAGCTTGCAATCCCGCTTGTTTGGTTCAATAACTGACGAATCGTGATTTTGTTGCCGTCATACCCATTGCCCTTTACCACACCTGGGAGCCATTTTTCTACCGAATCATCCAGATTCAGCTTTTTCTCCTGAGCCAACTGTAAGACAAGGGTAGCAACAAACGCCTTTGTGACACTGCCAATACGGAAAGTAAAGTCTGGCTCCATCGGATTTTTATGATCGAGGTTGGCTACACCCGCTGCATAAGACCAGTATTCTCCGTCTCTTAACCCAGCAGCCACTATGCCAGGGATTTCCTCGCTTTTTGCTTTCTCATCAATGAAGTGTTTCACTTCTTCCCCATGTTCTTGGGTCGCTTGATCCGGAGTGGATGGTTGCTTGGCTTGTCCCGAGAATTCAGTCATCTGGATGTTCTCCATATGAGGAACGGCACCTTCTAATACGTTGATACTCATCGCGATCACATGCTCGCCGTCCTTTGTTCCACCTGCGAAGTTGGTGAATCCAGGAATACCGCCTTGATGCCCCCAGATGGTGACGCCATTCGGCAATGTTACTTCCTGAATACCGAGTCCGAACTTCCCGTGTGGAGTAGCTACAGTGGTCAACATTTCTTTTTGAATCTCAGGTGTTAACAATTTTCCGCCCAATAAAGCACTGAAGAACGTTGTTAAATCTTTCGCAGTCGAGATCATCCCCCCTGCTGCGTCTGCAAACGAAGGGTTAAGGTCCGTCATATCCATTAATGTACCGGCATTGTTAAAGTATCCATTCGGACTGTTTTCCGGAATGGATTGTGAGTTTTCCGGTAAAAGCGTTTCTTTTAGTTGAAGCGGCTCCATAATTCGTTTCTTGATTTGCTCTGCGTACGTTTCTCCTGTGACCTTTTGGATAATGAGTTTCATCAGCACTGTATTGGTATTCGAATATCCACCCGTGGTCGGTTTTTGCTTTAATGCACGAGAAACGAGTTGTTCGGCTGTAAACGTTTGAGTGGAGTTCTGGAGTAAACTTTGCCTAAGTTCAGCATCTAAGTAGTCTGCAACTCCACTCGTATGATTTAATAACTGACGAATCGTAATTTTGTTACCGTCATATCCGTTTCCTTGCACGACACCTGGCAGCCATTTTTCCAACGAGTCATCGAGGCTTAGCTTCTTTTCCCCAGCTAGTTGCAGAGCAACTACACCGACGAATGTTTTCGTTATACTCCCGATTCGAAAGGAATAGTCAGCTTCCATCGGTTTCTTGCTTTCGATATTCGCTTCGCCGGAAGCATACGACCAGAAATCCGTTCCCTTCATTACTGCAAAGATGACGCCTGGAATGTTTTCGCTGGCAGCAGCTTTATCAATCGCTTCTTTCGTTTTGGCATGATCTGTATTCTGTTGTTGCGTGATTGTTTGGTTCACACCCGCTTCGGCACAACCGTAAGTAGGAAGTATCAGCGTTCCTATCAATAAGGCAGATAAAGTCAGTGACGCTCCTTTTTGCATGTGGAATGGTTTCATTTCTTTTCGCTCCTCTTAAGTTGAAGTGTGTTGTCTCACGCATTTACCTTATTCTCTAGGCTGTAAAATCACATAGTGACAATACCGTTCTATCTATGTATGACATCGTGCCGACCCATCATATTTATGGCATGATAGAATGTCATAGGAGCTATATGACACTGCTCATTCTGCTTGACGAATCGGGAAATAATGATGCATGATGAGTCAGAAACATTCGGGAAATTCCTTACCATTCAAACGAGCAGGAGTACATGACAAATGTTATCCATGATAAAAAAATGGTTCTGGTACAATTGGGTGATTTTTGCCTTGCGAACGATTTGGCTAGGTATCATCGTCATCGCAGATGTTATGTATCCGGCAATCGTAGCCGTTCCGTTCGGAGTCATCATCCTGATTGCCTTTTTGGTTTATGCCATTCCATTGATCATTCCATATAAAAAAGAAAATGGGTATCTGGCTGTTGAAGTCGTAATGACAGGCTTTTTTTATCTATTTGTGGCCTATGTAGCGCCTGGATTGATTTGGTCTTTCGTTTTACTGGTGATCATTATTGGTGTGGCCAGTAGTCGCAGAACGTATATGTGGACGGGAATCTCTAGTGGGATTATTTTTCCGGCTTTGAACGGGTTGATTACCAATCGCCTTCCGTACGAGTTCATGTTTAGTTGCAGCTTTGGTTTTGCGATTGGTATGGCGTTTAGCATATTAATTGAGTCTCATAAGCAAGCTCGAATCATTCAAGAACAGAAGCAATTACTGGAGCAGCATATTAAGCAAATCGAAGAGCTTACACTGATCGAGGAACGTAATCGGCTGTCACATGAGTTGCATGACACGATTGGGCATTCGTTAACCTCTTTGCTTGTGGGCGTTGAATCACTCCGATCCTCGGTTCCTGATTCACAGATTGAACGAGTCGATAAACTTGTCTCAATAGCACAAGGCAGCCTGGATGATATCAGAAAGCATTTGCATCAGCTCTCTCATGCTCGGTTCAACCAGTCGCTAAGTGAGTCGCTATTGGAACTGACGGAAGAATTTATGAAGGCAACAGGTGTAACGGTCAACTTCCGAGTGATCGGCAGTGAGACGCTCGTTATGCAAAAAATGAGCATTTGTTTATATCGTTGCCTGCAAGAATCGCTTACAAATGCGGTTCGTCACGGCCAAGCAAGTGTGATATCTGTTGATCTGTATTTCGAAAGTCAGCAACTCCGTTTACAAATCGAAGATAATGGCAACGGAATAGAATCCATCGAGTTCGGCTTAGGACTAAAGGGAATGAAGGAAAGGCTTGAGCAACAGCAAGGTACGCTGTCTGTTCATTCGCAATCAGGGCAAGGAACTGTTGTCATTTGTAATGTTCCTTTACAGGTAGAGGCTGGACAGGGAAGTATCCGCCTGCTTATTGTTGACGATCAGGTAATGATTGCCGACAGCTTGCAGCAAATCTTAAGCCAGCAGGACAACTTTATCGTTGTGGGAACAGCTAGTGACGGGCAAGAAGCTTTAGAACAGTGTGAGCGACACCAGCCGGATATCGTGTTAATGGACGTGCAGATGCAAGGGATGAACGGACTGGAGGCCTTCCTTCAAATGAAAAAACGTTGGCCGAACATGAAGGTTGTGATCATGACAACGTTTGGGGATTCCGTACAGGCAGCAACAGCATTGGAGCATGGGGCGGAAGGATATATGGTGAAGTCTACTCGTCCAAAAGAGATGATGGAAGCGATGAAGCTCATCTATAGCGGGGGAACGTGGCTTGATCAGTCGATCGCCACGCGCGTATTCGAAGAGATGAAGCGCCAACGTGAGCAGTTAGAGAAGTACAGCCCGAATGATCCGTATGGATTGACGAAACGGGAAAGGGAGATTTTACAGCTTTTAACGGATGGGCTTCGCTACAAATCGATTGCCACCAAACTCTATTTATCGGAGGGAACGATACGGAATTACTGTTCCACCCTTTATTCGAAGCTCGGTGTCAGCAACCGGGAAGAAGCAATTGAACTGGCGAGAATCGAGAGTATCCTATAGATGACAAAAAGACGGGAGAAATCCCGTCTTTACTCTTCCGGTGTTCGATCCAGGAACAGCCGCGTTACCTTTGTGTAATCCCCTTTTTCCACTTCTTCTTTCGTCGCCTTTTCTTCCAAAGGATCATGACCGTTCATGCTTGGCGCTACTGTGGGCTCGTGCTCGGCAGAACCTCGCTTTTTCTCCATGATTCACCACTCCTTTTGCCAGTAGGGTGTGATGGATGGCTTATTCTTATCCCCCGATTGCAGCATATGACATTGGATGCTATTTCAAAAGTACCGATCTTCAAGATCCGGTGCTTTTTTTGATGACAAATTGTCATATGGGGCAGGGAGAAACCGCTGGTAACAGGGCGTCTCAAACTTATGACAAAACGCTACTTGTTGTACAGGCAGTACCCATGCCATACTTTGCGCCAACGAAGCTTTTAGGAGGAAAGAGAAATGAACTTTTACAGAAGTAGCATCGTCGCGGTATCGATTTGTGGTCTACTCATAACAGGATGCACGAATACAGCTCCATTAACCGAGATGGACAGCGAACAACAAGGGAAGAAGGCAGAACATCTAAGTCCAAAAGAATGGTTAGAGCTGAACTCTTTTCAATTGAATAGCGCTGAGCCTGGGACTGATCTTAAAGATATTGAACCGCTGCGCCAAATGATCGGTTCTGCTTCAATCGTAGGTTTAGGTGAGGCAAATCATGGAAGTCGTGAAATTTATACGATGAAACACCGGTTTGTTGAATTTCTCGTCATGGAAATGGGCTTTACCACCCTTGTATTAGAAGAAAACTGGGGCAACGCATTGAAACTTGATCATTACGTTCTCACAGGAGAAGGGAATCCGAGTAAATTCCTAATGCCTATATTTCAAACAAAAGAAATCGTAGACATACTGGAATGGATGCGTGAGTACAATGCCGATCCCGAGAACGAAAAGAAACTGCGGGTGGTCGGAATGGATGTACAAAATGTCAGCGAAAATGTATACGATGAGATCAGACAGTATATAAAAAAATATAAGCCTGACCTGCTGCCCCGTGTGAATAATAAAATGAAGGAACTTGCCGAAGTTACGAAGGACCTGGAAACCTATTCAGCTTTGCCACAGGCCATTCAGGAAAAACATCAGGAGCAAGCGAAAGAAATCACGGAAATATTGGAACAAAACAAAAGCAGTCTGAACGGCCAATCCAAGGAGTTTGCAAGGATTAAGCAACACGCCAAGGTCATTGAGCAATTTACTGGCATGTTTTTCAACTTCTCGGAGAATCCATCTGAATTCTTTTTGAAGCATGATATCGCGATGTTTGAGAATGCGAAGTGGGCTCATGAACAGCTGGGAAAAACAATCGTATGGGCTCACAATGGGCACATCGCAAAGAACAATATGTTGCAAGAGGTATACCCGAAGCTCGCCGGTCAGCATTTACTGGAGCATTATGGAAAGGAATATGTAACGATTGGAACTTCATTCGGGAAAGGCGATTATAACGCGTTTAACCTTGAAAATAAAATTGTTCCAGCTACCATTCAATTGAATGATCCAAAAACATTCAATCATACTCTGGATCAAGTCTCAAAGGATCAATACTTTGTTGATTTACGGAATGCTACAGGTCTCACCCAAAAATGGTTAGAGGAAGAACAGCCGTTTTTGATCGGATTCGGTTCTGCTGATCCAAGCAAACCAAACACTGTAACAACTTCGCTTGGGCAAGCATTTGATATTCTCATTCATATAGATACAGTGAGCGCTGGCGAGCTTGTTCGTTAAATAGCAGAAAGAAACCGGCATTTACCCAAGAGCACTGGGCAAAATGCCGGTTTTATTATACAAGAAACCCCATCAAGCGCTTCACATTGTCGGTGTTTTCGCGGGATGTCAGCGACTCCAGCAAGGTGAATGCCACATCAAAAGCGGTCGATGGATTGTAAGAGGTGATGATATTGTTGTCGATGACGATGGATTGGTCAGGGATGACAGTGGCACCCATCGCTGCCAGCTGCTTTTGTCTCAGTTGGTTGTTTAGGTTGTAAGTCGTTGCCTTCCGTCCTTGCAAAATCCCGCTTTTCCCGAGGGGCAGTGCACCGACACAGATGGAGGCGATCACTTTGCCTTGCTTTTCAAATTCACGTATGAAAGCGAGAACGTCCTCGCGATAAGCATCTTCATAAAACCCTGCATGCTCAAAACCGCCAGGCAGTGCCAGCGCATCGAAGTCATTTACATCCGCATCGTCGATCACCATCTCGGGGATCACGGTAAAATTCCACGTGCATTTCAACTCTTTGCGCGTTCCCACCGTCACCAGCTCCGTTGTTCCGTCGCCCTCTTCCTTGTTCCAGCCGATTACGTCTGTAAATACGCTAGCCTCTACTGCTTCAAAGCCATTCGGTAATAACAAGCACACTTTTTTCATCGAAAATCAGCTCCTCTATTCGAATCGTTCAAGCCGTACCGGTACTTACCAAGAATCATATGCTATCATTGGTTATTAGTAAAAATGAAAGTTCTGAAGATGATCTTCAGGATTTCTAATAATAAACATGCGGGCAAGGGGGAGCCAGGATGGAGATTCGCCAATTTCAAACCTTTAAGGCAGTCGTCGATTTCAACAGCTTTACGAAGGCTGCGCAAGCCCTGCAATATTCGCAGGCGACCATTACCTCTCATATTCAGCAGCTGGAAGAAGGAATGGGTGTCCCCTTGTTTGATCGACTCGGAAAGAAAATTCAGTTGACCGCCTATGGCCGCGAGCTGTACACGTATGTCGAGGAGCTGCTGGTCTCCTATGCGAAGATCAAGGATATATCGGCAAATGAGCAATCACTGCAAGGAGAGCTGCGCATCGGAGCCTCGGAGACAATTACGATCTATCGGTTGGGAGACATTTTGTCCAAGTACAGAGCGAGCTACCCGGGCGTAAATATTTCATTTGTGATGGACGACTGCATTCGTTTGCGGGAAAAGCTGCATGAAGGTCTATTGGATATCGTGATCACGCTGGAGCCACAGCTCGATGATCCGAATCTGGTCGTGGAGCAGTTCTCTACCGAGCGGCTGGTTTTTATCGGGGGACGCGATCATTCCTTTGAAAAAATAGAGGATGCTGGCGAGGAATGTATGGTTTTCAGCGGAGAGCATTGTGCTCTGCGGCGGTTTTTTCAACGATTCTTGGAAAAAAGGGAGATAAAGCCGAAGCATCACCTGGAATTCTCCAGTATGGAAGCGATCAAGCAGAGTGTGGCGAACGGGCTAGGCGTAAGCTTGATGCCGTATATTAGCGTCGAAGCCCTGTTGAATGAGCAAAAAGTAAAAATGATAGCGTGCGAGGAAGAGTTGTTGTTCTATGCGCAAATTGCCTACCATAAAAACAAGTGGCTCTCACGGGCGCATAAGAAGTTTATTGATTTCATGCTGGAAAGTCGGTGCGAAAGCTGAGTATCCTCCAATAGCCATCCTGTTTGTCCAGCCCTTCAGAAAAATGAAGCCCCAAAAGTGTTGACTCTTACCTTAAGGGGAGGGATTATGCTGGATCTAACAAAAGGATGGGAGGAATACAGAATGCAACCAGAACAGGATAGAGGGTCTATCAGTAGTAAGAACAAGGGAATGAGGTGGTGGGCAGCTGTTTTGTCCAGTTGGGGAATTTTCGTAGTTGCTCTGTTTGCGGCTACCGCCGTTGGACAGACCGTATCGCGCATGGGAGGCTCCCAACTGATCGTACACGGCTTGCAAGCGGTCCTGCTCACATCCATTGTCGTGCCTTTGCTATATTGGCTGCTGAAGAAGTCAGGGCGCAAACCGTTTCGTGCGATCGGGTTGTCGTCGGTAAAGCAAGCTGTCCTCCCGTGTATGGCTGGAGCGGGGCTGGTTATTATCCTTTCCGGTTCGGGTTTCGCTATTGCCGAATGGTTAGGTTGGATACACATAACGGAATTTCATTTCTCGATACAGTTGTTGTCAACAGCGATGTTGAATGTAGTGATCGCCTTTTTCTATGAAGCGTTGCCGGAGGAGCTTTCCTTTCGCGGAGCCGTGTTTAGTGCACTGGGGGAGCGTTTTAGCAGAGTCGCCGCTTTATTTCTTCAACCTGTCCTATTCACGCTCGCACCGGTAGCTGTAACCGGACTGCACCATCTCACAGGATTTGAGCCCGCCGCCATATCAGTCGACTATATCATCTTATTGCTAACCTTTGGGTTCATTCTTCAACTGCTGCGCCTTGTGACGGACAGCTTGTGGACCTCTATTGGCTTTCATCTGGCTTATCTGTTCACCACCCGATTCATCGTCCTTCAGCGGGAGACGCGCTTCCTCACCTACGAAGAAATGGTGCCGGGTACGGGAGAACTATTTATCATCTTTGTGATGACGCTTCTTGTTGGGATTCTTATACTGCTCACGCTAGGTATCGTACGGAGAAGGACCATCGGTTGGCGGAAAACAGGAGGCTACAAGCATGTATAGCGTAGGGCAATTAGCCAAACGAACCGGAGTAACGATAAAAACTTTGCATTACTATGAACAGCTGGGATTGCTGTGCCCTTCGAGGGACCCCAAGTCCGGATATCGCATGTACTGCGAAGAAGACATCATGAAGCTGCAGGAAATTTCCGTATTGAAAGAGATGGGATTTCGACTGTCGGAGATCCAGGCTATCATGGAAAAATCGTCGCCGCCTCAACCAGTTGAAACGGCGACCACCGTCAAGGGACAAGCATGGAAAACGGTCATTGCCAGACAGCTTGAAGCTGTACATGCCAAACAAAAGCATCTCCAATATATTGAAACGCTGCTTACAACGGTTCAATACGCGTTAGAAGTAACTGACCATGTCGATATCGAAGAAATCATGCGTTTTATGAAAGAACTGAATGCGCCCGAAAAGATAAGCAAAGAGCAATATCGCAGCGGGTATTTTACGGAGGATGAATTACGTAAGCTTCCTGACTTGAAGAATGACGATCCGTTAGCGTTGGAATGGGCCAAGCTGCTGAATGACATTGGCTCTCATTTGAATGAGCCTGCCGATTCTCCGGATTCCCGTCGGCTTGCAGCCCAAGTGATGGACATTAGTGACAAGCTGTTTTCAGATGATGAAGAACTGTCTCTAAAATATTGGGAATTTATTCGTCCTCGTGATGGAGAGACTCCCTCCCTTTATGGGATGAGTCGTGAGGTGATGGATTATATCGAGCGTATTCTTGACCATTACATTGATTCCGAATGATAGAGAGGTCCGACTCTTTTCATGGATAAACATGAAGCAACCAGTGTGTTTCGGTATTCAACCGGGACAAGACTGGTTTTTTATTTTTTAGAAAATTCAACAAACACATTTGACATTCGTTTTTCTTCAATGCTAAGATCAAAGTGAAAGTAAACGAAAGGAAATAAGAAACAAAACGAAACAATATAATTTATGATCGTAAGGAAGTGAAGTCATATGCTGGCAGCCGAACGGCACAGCAAGATCCTCGAACAATTGAAAGCAGAACAGAGCGTAACCGTCAGCCAATTGAGTCTGGCGCTGGATGTGTCTGAAGTAACGATCCGAAAAGATTTGATCAAGCTCGAAAACGACGGATTGCTGACGCGTATTCACGGAGGCGCGACGATTACGAATTTCTTGCCATTGGAGCGCAGCTTCACGGAAAAGCTGGAAGAGAGAAGCGAAGAGAAGCAAGCGATTGCCCATCAAGCGCTGTCACACATACAGCCGGGGGACACAGTTATTCTCGGGGCAGGGACCACGATGATGGAGCTCGCCAAGCTGCTGCGCGGCTTAAATGATCTGACGGTCGTGACGAATGCGGTCAACATCGCCATGGAGCTGAACAGTCAAGGCAAGCATCACGTCATCTTGATCGGTGGAGAGATGCGTCACAAATCATTTGCGCTCGTTGGTTCTGTCGCAGCGGACAATTTGCGAGGACTTTCTGTTTTCAAATGCTTTATCGGGGCAGATGGGGTTCATCCGGAAAATGGGCTGACGACGCTCAATCTGGCAGAAGCGCAAATCAACCAAGTCATGATGGAACGCGCCAGAAAAGTCTACGTGCTGGCTGACCACAGCAAGTTCGGAGAAACGCATTTGGCGAAGTTCGCCGGGGTGTCCGATGTCGATCGGATTATTACGGATGCGGCAGCACAGCATCTTGTCAGCAAGTATGTGGAGCTGGGCATCAACCTGGAGCTGGCGAGCTTGCAGGGCGTGACCAGGTAAACTACCAGATCAGAAAGGAAACGGGGGATCGATATGGCGTTGGTATCATCGACACAAATGCTGCGCACAGCAAGGGAGCAAGGATATTGTGTGGGGGCATTCAACGTACACACGATGGAAATGCTCCAAGCAGTAGTGGAGGCGGCTTGCGAAGCAGACGCACCGCTCATTTTACAGACCACAGTCGGAACGGTCCGGCATCTCGGACCGGAGTATGTAGCAGCAATCGCCCGGGTAGCCTCAGAGGAGGCCCGGGTGCCGATTGCCCTGCATTTGGATCATTGTCATGAAGAGGAACTGATTGTGCGATGTATCGAAGCGGGTTATACATCGGTCATGATCGATGCGTCAATGCATCCCTTTGCGGAAAATGCGGAGATGACGCGGCGTGTAGTGGAGCTGGCTAGGGAGCGCGGTGTCAATGTGGAGGCAGAGCTCGGCAAGGTCGGGGGCGTGGAGGATGATCTCGTCGTCGACGATGCAGATGCTGCGCTAGCTGATCCGATTGAGTGCGAGAGGTTTATCGAGTTGACTGGCGTGGATACGCTGGCTCCAGC
This sequence comes from Brevibacillus sp. AG162, assembly GCF_006715575.1. Classification (NCBI taxonomy): domain Bacteria; kingdom Bacillati; phylum Bacillota; class Bacilli; order Caryophanales; family Paenibacillaceae; genus Brevibacillus; species Brevibacillus sp. AG162. The sequence continues at coordinate 39,537 of NZ_VFNO01000011.1, read as the reverse complement.
CATTGGTACGGCTCACGGGATTTACAAAGGGGAGCCGCGCATTGATTTTGCTCGCATCGAAGAGATTGCTCGTCGTGTTTCTGTACCGCTTGTGTTGCACGGCGGCTCGGGAATTCCCGAGGAGCAGGTGAAGCGGGCGGTTCAGCTCGGCATGGCAAAAATGAACGTAGCGACAGAGCTGCGTATCGCGTTTTCACAAGCGATCAAGGGCGTATTTGACAGCAACCCGCAGGAAAACGACCCGCGCACCTATATGAAGCAGGCCAAGCAGGCAGTCAAAGAAGTCGCGCTCGCCAAGATGGAGATGTGCGGTTGTGTTGGAAAAGCGAATGTACGTTAACGAAAAAAAGACAGGAAGGGACGATTTTACATGCGTATAAACCTCGATGATGCACAAGCGTTGCGCGAACTGGACACGATTTCTGCCCTGCAAGATACGGAAAGCTACGATGAACAGTTTAAAACAGGTCTACAATTATCTGATAGTTTAGATGTATCTAATATTTCTGTTAAAATTGAAAGCATTGTCGTGCTTGGTACTGGTGGCGGTTCGGCTGCGAGCGTCAATTTGATCAAGTCGTATTTGTTTGATGAGCTGCAAGTGCCGCTCCAGTTAAATCAAGGCTACACCATCCCAGCTTTTGTAGATGCGAAGACGCTTGTCATCGTCGTTAGCCACTCCGGCAATACAGAAGAAGTCGTCAGCGGCTACGAAGCGGCCATCGCCAAAGGTGCCCAGATCGCCGTCATTACGGCGGGCGGAAAAGTATTGGAGATGGCTCGTGAACACAATCATGCGTGCTTGCTCGTGCCGGGCGGAATGATGCCGCGAATCGTACTCGGCTACATTTTCCTGCCGATTCTCGCCATCCTGACGAAGCTCGGGCTGATTTCCGACAAGCGTGCGGAGGTCGAAGAGACGATTGCCCTGTTCGAAAAGTGGAAGCACATTTACGGAACGGACTCTCCGATTGAGAAAAACGAAGCCAAACAAATCGCCATCGAGATGGATGGACTGATACCCGTTGTGTACGGAACGCTGCCGTTTTTCGATGCTCCTGCATGGCGTTGGAAAAACCAGCTCGGGGAAAACAGCAAGCTGATGGCATTTTGGAACGCCATTCCGAGTCTTCACCACGACGAGGCTGTGGGTTGGGATTCGCCGTCCGCGCTGCTGAAGGGCGTTCATTTTACGCTCATTCGCGATCAGGAGGACAGCGAGAAGACGACCCAACGTGTAGAGATCAGCGCTGACATTTTGCGTGAGCGGGCTGGTGGGGTAAGGGTGGTTCATTCCCACGGCGTGTCCCGAATGGCTCGCTTGTTTTCGATCGTGTACTTGGCTGACTTTGTGTCGTTGTACGCTGCTCTGATCCGCGGGGTTGATCCAACCCCTGTAGAAGTGATCAATTTGTTCAAACAAAAAATGGGGCAGCCGCTCGTTACTGTGCAGGTGAGATAGCATGCTCGTAACGGTCACACTGAACGCGGCCATCGATAAGACGTATCGCCTCTCGCATTTTTGTGCAGGAGAGCTGCATCGCGCGGGGGATGTACTGAGCTTGCCCGGCGGAAAAGGGCTAAATGTAGCGCGTGTAGCGAAAGCATTGGGGCAGGATGTAGTCGCAAGCGGTTTTGTCGCCGGTCACAACGGGAGGTTCATCGTGGAAGGCTGCGAACGTGAGGGGATTATGTCCTCCTTTATCGAAACGAGCGGAGAATCCCGGCTGTGTCTCGCTTTTCTCGACGAACAGGAAAAAACGGTGACAGAAGTGCTAGAGCAAGGTCCTGCGCCCAGTGAAGAAGAGATCAGTCGCTTGCAAACGCGTTTGATCGAGCTGGCGGATCAGGCGCAGTACATGGTTTTTTCCGGAAGCTTGCCAGGCGGCGTTCCAGCCGAAACATACGCTGCACTCATCCGAGGTATCGCCGGGAAAGGAACCGCTTGCGTGCTCGATACAAGCGGCCAGGCACTGCTGGAAGGAATAAAAGCAACACCCTCGCTCATCAAGCCCAATCGACCGGAAGCGGAAGCGATTCTCGGATTTTCGCTGGATAGCGATAATGCACGTTGCAGAGCGATACGCGAGCTGCGTGAGCGCGGTGCCCAGCGAGTCCTACTCTCGTTAGGGGCGGAGGGCGCGTGGTTCGGCGATGGCAAGGAGACGTGGCGTATTTCCGCGATTCCCTTAGGGGATACCGAAGTGAAAAATACAGTGGGCTGCGGTGATTCCATGCTTGCGGGTGTCCTTGTCGGACGGCTGCGAGGCTTGGCTTGGCCAGATGCCATTTGGCTGGGGATGGCATGCGGTGCCGCGAATACACGGTCGTTTGGAGCGGGCATGATCGAACCGGACGATGTGCAGAGGTTGAGAAGTCAGCCGATGCATGTGGAGCAAGTCGAGTAGAAGAACGGGTTCAGAAGGGAGGAGCAGCATGCGCCATGTAATTGGCCTCGATGTCGGTGGTACGACAATGAAAGGGGCGGTCATGGACGAGAATGGGCGAATTCTCCTCCGGGCTGCCAAGGAGACAAAGGTTCATAACAACTTGCCCATCTTGATCGAGCGAATGGCTGCCTTGATTAAAGAACTGCGGGATCAATCACCCGTTCACATAGAGGCAGTAGGGATCGGATTTCCTGGTCCTTTTGATGCGGAAAATGGGATATCGGTTCACTCGCCCAACTTTCAATTGCACCACGCAGACTTGCGGACACCACTCGCGAAGCTGGTGGAGCTGCCGCTTTTTTTTGAAAACGATTTACGGACAGCTGCGCTCGGAGAAGCCATATTCGGTGCGGGCAGGAAAGTAAGTCACCTCGTTTTCGTGCCGCTTGGTACGGGGATAGGGGCAGGGATTGTTAACGAAGGCAAGCTCGTCCGCGGCAGTCACGGATTCGCGGGAGAGATTGGTCATGTGTGTTATCCAGGGCTTACGGCTCCATGCAATTGCGGCAAGCTCGGTTGTGTAGAGACGGTCGCATCTGCCACAGGTATTGCCAGACTGGCGCGTGAACGCTTGGACAAGGAACTCGATGCAAATCCACAGCAAGCAAAAGCTTCTCCTCTGTTTACTCTGTGCGATGGACAGATCGAGCGGATTACGGCTGAGCAGGTGGCTATGGCAGTGGAACAAGGTGATGCGGTGGCGGCCTGCGCATGGAACGAAGCGTGTGAAGTAACGGGCTGGGCTTTGTCTGTGCTGGTAAACGTGTGCAACCCGCAGCTCGTAGTGATCGGGGGTGGGGTTTGCCGGGCTGGGGAGCTGTTGCTGGCCCCCGTACAAGCGAGTGTACAACGGTACGCCATGGAAGTCGTTCATCAACAGACAAAGATCGTTTTGGCCGAGCTCGGCGCAGATGCAGGAATGCTCGGTGCTGGCGCCTTGGCCCTGCAAGCAACGAGTAAGGAACAAGGAACCGTGAAATCGTGAAATTGTAAAAAGAGGAGTGTACATCGATGCATCAACGGTATGACTGGGCAAATCATCAGCTGTTAGAGCGAAATCGCTTGGCGGCGCGGGCTTACTTTTTGTCCTACCCGGAAGAATCGGGAGCACTGACCTATGAAAGAGGCGCGACACCGTGGTTTCAATTGTTGAATGGGCATTGGCAGTTTGCATACGCAGAATCACCGCTGCATGTGCCGGAAAACTTTTTTGCCGCCGATTATGATGCGACGGAGTGGGCCCGAATTCAGGTGCCGGGGCATTGGCAGCTCCAAGGATACGGCAAACCGCATTATACGGACTTGTACTATCCGTTTCCCGTGGATCCGCCGCATGTCCCGTCAGAGAACCCGACAGGCTGCTATTTGCGAGAGTTTACGGTTGCGCCTGACTGGAAAAATCAGCAGGTAATCCTGCGGTTTGAAGGGGTCGACAGCGCTTTTCATGTGTGGCTGAACGGAAAGGAAGTCGGCTATAGCCAAGGAAGCCGCTTGCCATCTGAGTTTGATGTGACGGAGCTGTTGCAGGAAGGCAGGAATCGCTTGGCTGTGCAAGTGTACCAATGGTCGGACGGTACGTATGTTGAGGATCAGGATATGTGGTACTTGAGCGGGATATTCCGGGATGTTTCCCTGATTGCCAGACCGAGGCTGCATGTGAGAGATGTGGCAGTCGTGACTGATCTGGATGATGAATTCCGCCATGGTGTGCTGCGCGTACGTGTCCATGTAGAAAATAGTTCCGCTGCTGCCTATGACAGAGTGAGCGTGACCGCAAAGCTGCTGGATCAATCCTATACGCTTGTCGCTTCGCTGACCGACACCGAAGCAGGCGAGCTGGCAGCCGGGCAGGAAAAGGTCGTGATCTTGGAGTTTCCGGTGCAGGAGCCGAAAAAATGGTCGGCGGAGGAGCCGAACCTGTATCACCTGCTGCTTGCGATTGAGCAGGAGTCGGGCGAAAAGACAGAAGTCATCCCGATTCGCGTGGGCTTCCGACGGATCGAAGTAAAAGGAAACAACTTCTTCGTGAACGGTGTAGCGATTCGCCTAAACGGTGTGAACCGCCATGATCATCATCCCGATCTTGGGCGTGCAGTTCCGTATGAAACGATGCGCGAAGATGTGCTCATGATGAAGCGTCACAACATCAACGCCGTTCGTACCGCGCATTACCCGAACGATCCGCGCTTTTACGATTTGTGCGACCAGTACGGATTGTATGTCATGGACGAAACCGATTTGGAGACGCATGGCTTCCAGTTAACCGGGAACATTAGTCAGCTGAGCGATGATCCAGAGTGGGAGCAGACATACGTGGAGCGCATGGAGCGTATGGTGGAGCGGGACAAAAACCATCCGTCGATCATCATGTGGTCGCTCGGCAACGAATCCGGCTTCGGCTGCAATTTCCGGGCAATGGCCGCTTGGTGCCGACAAGCGGACCCGACCCGCCTCATCCACTACGAGGAGGATCGCGAAGCAGAAGTGTGCGACGTATTCTCCACCATGTACTCCTCGGTAGAAAAAATGATTCAGCACGGTGAAAATGAACATCTGCAAAAGCCACATATCATGTGCGAGTATGCTCATGCCATGGGGAATGGACCCGGCGGCTTGCGCGACTACGCCAATGTGTTTGACAAATATCAACGCCTGCAGGGCGGTTTTGTGTGGGAATGGATTGATCACGGCTTGCGTCAATATACGCCGGATGGGCGAGAGTACTATGCCTACGGAGGAGACTTCGGGGACTACCCGACGAATGGCAACTTCGTCATCGACGGCCTGATTCGTCCGGATCGCACCCCATCCCCTGGATTACTCGAATACAAAAAAGTGATTGAGTCGATTGTCGTAGAAGCGACTGATTTGGAAAGCGGGCTCGTCACCATTACGAATCGCTATGATTTCCGCACGCTTGCGCACGTGAGAATGGTTTGGAGTGTGACAGCAGACGGACAAGTGGTGCAGAGCGGAACGCTGTCGCTGCCACATACAGAAGCAGGAAGCCGCACCATTGTAGCTGTTCCGTATACCTTGCCTGCGCAGGTACAGGATCGAACCGACTACTGGCTGACGCTCTCCTTTGTGCTGGATCAAGATGAGAGCTGGGTACAGGCAGGACATGAGCTAGCTTGGGCACAATTTGCCTTGCCAGTGACCGCTGCCAAACAGGTTACGGTCGCTCCCCATCAGCCTGTGTTCGGCAGAGTAGATATGAAAGAAACGAAAACGGAGGTCACTCTTACTGGAGCAGATTTTCAGTTCGTTTTTGACAAAGGGAGCGGTGTGCCGACGAGCTGGGTGTTTGCTGGCAAGGAGCTGCTGGTGGCAGGACCTCGTCTCACGTTTTGGCGTGCTCCGATTGACAATGACATGTACGTAGTCGAAGAGTGGCGCAAGGTGTACCTGGATCGTTTGCAAAACCGCGTGGAGCATGTAAGCATCCTGCAGGAGCGAGAAGATCGGGTGGTCATTACCTGCGATGTACGGATTGCTCCGCCTGTATACGACTGGGGGTTTGCGTGCCGCTACACGTATACTGTGTTCGGAAATGGCGAGGTGCAGGTAGATGTTCAAGGCACACCCAAAGGCACCCCGCCAGCGATGCTGCCGCGAATCGGCTTGAAGCTATTGGTCGCCAAAGATATGGAGCGTGTCTCGTGGTATGGTCGTGGCCCGGGAGAGGCGTATATCGACAGCAAGGAAGCCAATCGCATGGGGGTGTATCACGCGAGCGTGGATGAGCTGTACACGCCGTATGTGTTTCCACAGGAAAATGGCAATCGCACGGACGTCAAATGGATGTCGATCACGGATCAGAGAGGCATTGGACTTTTCGCGATGGGTCAACCGACCTTGGAATTTAGCGCACTTCGCTATGATACGGACGATCTGGAGCAAGCGAAGCACACGACAGATCTCGCAAAACGAGAGTATGTGACACTGCATCTCGATTATCGGCACAACGGGTTGGGTAGCAATAGCTGCGGACCTAAGCAATCGGAGCAGCATGCCTTGCGTCCAGAGGAGTTCCAGTTCCAAATGAGATTAACGCCTTTTTCAAAGGATACGATTTCTCCGATTCAGCTGTATAAGCGGAACTTGTGTGACTAACGATGTTGTTCTCGAAGGCATCGCCGAAACGTTGTACAATTTAGTTGAAGAATGAATAGTGCAACTAATCAAAATTCGGTGGTGGTTCTGTCACATGAAGTCATGGTCGCTCTTTCCGCGCAGAAGCATTCATGTCAAGCTGCTCGCTTTTATGCTGATTGCAGCCATTATTCCGCTGATTACGCTAGGGAGTATGGCGTATTGGAAATCGTCGATGGTCGTTCGCGAGCAATTTAGCAAGTCAGGCGAGTATATCGCTACCCAGCTGCAAATCCAGATCGACAACTACCTGAGTCAAATGCGATACATGGCCTATGACATCAATACGTACGTGTCAGACCCGACGTTGGTCGTCATGCGGGAGGAACAGCCGAAGACGTACACGGGCTTCCTGGAACAAAAAAACTTCGAGCGATACCTGGGGGCGCACCGCAACCTTGATACAAAAGGCATTTTTATCGTGACGCCCTCCGGTTACTTTTTCGGAGAAAATGTGATCAATGGACAGGATCTGATGCGGGAATGGTGGTGGAAGGGACTGCCCGCCAAGCTGGATGAGGAGCAATGGATTGGGTTTTACACACCGCGGCATTACGTCGGTTTTCAGGATGAGGCGGAGCTGCGGAATCAGGAGAAGGTGCTTGGTCTGGTCGTTCCCGTTCTCAGCGGTTATGGTGTGTTGAAAGATAGTCGGATATTGATCGAAATGAAGGCAGGCAAGCTGTTTCAGTTGTTTGAACAGCTGGAAAAGGACATGAGTGCGTACGTGACGATTACAGCCAAAAATGGCGAGCTGATTTACCAGACGGCGGGTACATTTGTCCAGCAAGAGAGCGATGTCGTTTGGAACAAGCCGCTGGAGTCCAACAACTGGGTGATTCAAGTGCGCTTGCCGTACGAGCAAATGAACCGCTCTGCGGAAGTGATGCAATCCTTCTTTATCGCAGCGCTGATTCTTTCGGCAGTGCTGGCACTCCTTTTGGCGTATTTATTTTCCAGACGAATTACAGGCAAAATCAAACGACTTCAAGAAACGATGCGTTTGGTCGGAACAGGCGAGCTGCAGACGCGGGCAGAGGTAGACACAGAAGACGAGCTGGGGCGGTTAGGGGTGAGCTTCAACCAGATGGTGAGGCGGATTCAGACGCTAATCGCCGAGGTGAGTCGAACCGAGCAGTTAAAAAAAGAAGCAGAGCTGCGGGCCGTTCACTACCAGATCAACCCGCATTTATTATTCAATACACTCAATTCCATCCAATGGAAAGCAAGATTATCTGGTGCCAATGAAATCGGCAATATGCTCTATCATCTCATCAAAGTGCTAGAGGGCAACCTCGACATCACGCAGGAGCTCGTCCCGTTGGAAAAGGAACTGCAAACCGTCGAGCATTTTCTGCAAATCCAAGAGCTCCGCTACGGTCCTGTTTTTCAATTTGAACAGACCGGAGTAGAGGCTTGCCGTCGATATTTGATCCCGCGAATGACACTTCAGCCGCTTTTGGAAAATATCTTCTTCCACGCATTCGAAGACGGGCACGGAACGATTCGGATCAGTGTCAGTGAAAAAGAAGGGCTTGTGACGCTGCTGTTGCAAGATGACGGCGCAGGAATTGTGCCGGAGCGATTGGCTAGACTTCTCGATCCTGATCTGGAGCGTTCCAGCAAACGAGGACTCGGCGTGTACAACGTCGATCAGAAGTTCAAGCTTCATTTCCGTATGGAGCACGGCATGAAGATTTCATCTGTCAGAGGAGAAGGAACCACAATTCAAATCACATGGCCGAAAAGGGAGGAAATTCCTGATGAGCATCAAGGTAATGATTGTGGATGACGAAGTGCTGGTGCGAAGAGGACTGAAGGCAATGGTGCCATGGAGTCGCTACGGGATGGAAGTGGTAGCGGATGCACCGAATGGCCGGAAAGGCTGGGAGGCTTTCCTGCAAGTACAGCCCGAGCTGGTGATTACGGACATCGTCATGCCGGAAATGGATGGACTGGAGCTGTGCAGGCGGGTGAAGGAGCAGGCTCCACAAACAAAGGTGCTCCTGCTCAGCTGTCACCGCGATTTTTCTTTTGCCCAGCAGGGAATCTCTCTCGGGGTATCCGGATATTTGTTGAAGACCGAGTTCCAGGATGAGGAATGGGGTACGTTGTTGGAAAAGCTGCGGACTGAGCTAGCTGGCGAGAGTGCGCGACCTGAAAAAATTCGTGAACGCCCTGATGAATGGAAGAGGGAATTCGGTTCGTGGTTGACTGGCTTGAGCCGGGATTTCGAGCAAAGCTTGTCCTCCCTCCTGCAATCACACTGGTCGTGGATGAACGATTCCATACGTGTATGGCTCTTGGAAGGGATGGGCAGCAGTGCAAATGGCGAGGAGCAGGAGCGCGCATGGATTACACGGGAGCTGGACAGCCAATGGGAGTGGATCGCATGTGGCGATATCCGTTTTTTGCTGACGCCCGCAGGTACTGGCAGGCAGGTAGAATCCTTGCTCGTGGAATGGAAGCTGGCTGGAAAGGTGACGAGCTGGGAGACAGCAAGCCCGTTTGCTGGACTCGAAGCGTGGATTCAGACGGTACGGATGCTTTACCAGCGCACGGAGCGGGCGCGCAAGTACGGCGTCATTCAAGACCCGTGGCAAGAACCGATCAAGCAGGCCGTTCATTACGCGCTCGATCGTCTGGATACGCCATTGACAGTCAGTGAGGTAGCTTCACAGGTGGGACTAAGCCGCAGTCATTTTAGCGTGATGTTTAAAAAGGGAGTAGGCGAGAGCTTCGGAGAGTTTCTCGATAAACGCCGGATAAAAATGGCCCGAGCGATGCTGGATGAAACAGCTCTGTCCATTCAGGAGGTAGCTGAGCGAGTCGGTCTTCCTGACGCGAAATACTTCAGCAAATGGTTTAAAAAATGTACAGGGATGACCCCGAGCCACTATCGTTTCAAACAAAAGGAGGAGTCCAGTCGAACAATCGTCCACTCCACCGCGCAAACCTGAACAAAGCGATAAAAAGGAAACAAATTCACACACTATTGCGAACAGTTGGCGGTTTCACCGTTTTTTTCCCTTCATTAAAATAAAGAAATAATGAGGGGCAAATCTAGGGGGGAGCACAGATGAAAAAGGTTGCGTCAAAATGGATGGCAGCTGGCATGGCACTTCTTTTGGCCGTCGTAGCCGGCTGTTCACAAGCCCAGCCAGCAGGAACAGACGGCACGTCTAGCAACACAGGTGCGACAACGCCAGCATCGTCTGATAAAAAGGAAACGGTTACATTGCGTTTCGCGACATGGGATACGGACCAAATGCTGAAGATCCAACAAGATATCGCGAAACAATTCGAACAGAAAAATCCGGGTGTGAAGGTACAAGTCGAGGCATATGCAGATGGTTTTGATCAGAAGCTGGTAGCGGCATTCGGAGCGAAAAACCCGCCGGATGTCATGTACATGTGGGATTTCCCAACGTACAACGCCTCGCTCGAGCCATTGGATGAGTACGTAAAGAAGGACCCATCCGTGGCAATCGACGACTTTTACCAGGGCCTCTTAAACTATAATCGATTCGATGGAAAATTGTTCGGTCTCCCAGCGGGCTTCTCGACGCGGGTCGTATTCTACAACAAAAAGCTGTTTAACGAAGCAAATGTACCACTTCCGACAGACGACTGGACGTGGGATGATTTCAAATCAGCAGCCAAACAGCTGACTGTTCGCGACAAGAAGCAGTACGGATTCGCTGTTCGTTCGGAGCCGGATACGTACGATTTGCAGCAGTTCGTGTGGAGCAACGGCAGCAGCTTCATTAGTCCAGACGGAAAAACCATCGAAGGCTACATGAACAGCAAGGAAACGGCAGAAGCCCTGCAAATTTTCAGTGATTTGACGAAAGACAAGAGCGCTTTGCTCGTCGGTGGCAAAAACCAGCAGAGCGGAAACGACTTGTTCAAAGCGGGCAAGCTCGCGATGTATGACAACGGCGTATGGTCACTCGAGTCGTACAAAAAGGCGAATGTCGATTTTGGTACGGTCGTGATGCCGCAATTCCCTGGCAAGCCTGGTAAGGGTGTCATTGCAACCTCTTCTGTATCGATCGCCAAGGATTCCAAAAATAAAGAACTGGCTTGGGAGTTTTTGAAGTTCTTCGTTTCCAGTGATGCGATCAAGATGCGTACATCTGACTTGCCAGTGCGTATTAGTGTCGTACAAGAGAAGAAGCTCGATCAGGACCCGCTCTACGCGCCGTTCTATAAGACATTGGAGCAATCGACTGACACGCCGGCATTCCTGTTGAATCCACACTGGAACGAAATCAACCGGAACCTTTCCGCAGCGGTCAATGCGATCATGATGGGACAAAATGCCGAGGAATTACTGAACAAGGCAGTCAAAGACTCCCAGAAATTCTTGAAATAACGGGAAGGGGTCAGGGAATTGAATACAGAGAGTGTTGTGACACAGAAACAGCCTGCCATGACCGTTCAACCGAAAAAACTCAGGGGAAGGGCGTTTCTTACGCCCTATCTTTTTATCTTGCCTTGGATTCTCGGCTTTCTCGCTTTTACGCTGGGACCGATGTTGTTTTCGCTCGTCATGAGCTTTTTTGATTGGCCTGTCGTTGGTGAGGTTACGTTTGTCGGCTTGGACAATTACGTCAATATGTTTACGGATGATCCATTGTTTTGGCAATCGCTCTGGGTCACGATTAAATTCGCGCTGTTGTTTGTCCCGTTGAATTTGTTCATCGCGTTGTTTTTGGCCATGATGCTGAATCAGAAGGTAAAAGGCAGCGGGTTTTTCCGCACAGTATTTTACTTGCCGAGCGTGATTTCCGGTGTGGCGCTGGCGATGATTTGGGCGTGGGTGTACGACGGGGAATACGGTATTTTCAACTATTTGCTCAGTCTGGTTGGGATTACAGGTCCAGATTGGCTAAACGATACCTCGTGGGCACTCGTTGCCATGGTAATCGCCAGTCTGTGGGGGCAAGGCTCCATGGTATTGATTTTCCTGGCGGGGCTCAAAAGCATCCCGGAGAGCTTGTATGAGGCGGCTTCGATTGATGGGGCGGGGGCGGTGCAAAAGTTTTTCCGCATAACACTGCCAATGGTGAGCCCAACGATTTTGTTCAACCTGATTATGACGATCATTAGTGCGTTCCAGCAGCTGAGTCTAGCGCTCTTGCTCACAGGAGGCGGACCGTTGCAGTCTACGTATTTCTATGCCATGTACGCGTATGACAACGCCTTCAAATACTTCAAGATGGGTTATGCTTCGGCGAACTCCTGGTTTATGTTTGTGATCATTTTGGTATTGACCTTCCTCGTATTTAAAACATCCGGCAAATGGGTGTACTACGAGGGTGACAACCGCAGGGGAGGGGAAGAAGCTTGATACGCAAAACGATCGCTTATGCGAGCTTGATTTTTTTCTCTTTCCTGTTTCTCGCACCGTTTTACTGGATGATCTCTACTGCGCTCAAGTCGGACGATGAGATTTTGCAGTACCCACCCAAATGGATTCCGGATGTGCTGCATTGGGAGAACTTCGGGAATGCGTGGATGTCGCAGTCGTTTCATCTGTATTTGGAAAACTCGTTGACGGTGACGATCCTGACCACGGTTGGTCAGTTGATATCGTCTTCACTGGTTGCGTACGGCTTTGCCCGGTTCACGTTTAAAGGGAGAGACTTTCTGTTCATGGTCGTTCTGGCCACGATGATGATTCCGTGGGAAGTGACGATGATCCCGCTGTACATGGAGTTCAACTATCTGGGCTGGATCAACACGCTCAAGCCGCTGATTGTTCCTTCGTTCTTCGGGTCAGCGTTTTATATTTTCCTCATGCGACAGTTTATTTTGACCATTCCGCGTGAGCTGGATGAAGCGGCGCGTATTGATGGTGCGGGTTCGTTTCAGATTTACGCCCGGATTATTATGCCGTTGATGATGCCTGCTCTGATTTTGGTGAGTGTATTCAACATCTTGGGCACATGGAACGACTATTTGGGTCCACTCATTTTCTTGAATGACCAAAGTCAGTACACGCTGACGCTGGGACTGGCGCAATTTAAAGGGATGTATGAAGTAGAGGCTACCGGGCTGATGGCGGTAACGTTCCTGATCTCGCTTCCGCCGTTGCTCCTCTTTTTCCTCGCACAACGATATATCGTAGACAATTCAGCTGGTGTTGCTATCAAGTAAGGAGGGAGCCGCAGTGGGGAATCGGACGAAATGGGAAAGCTGGGCTTGGTCATTTCACCAATTTGGTGAGCGATTGTTGCGGATGGCGGCGGTGCATCTCATGTGGGTGGCGTGCACGCTCATGGGAGGCATCGTCTTTGGAATCTTCCCAGCGACAGCTGCTCTGCACGACGTACTTAGCGGCAAGTGGAATGATCGTGGGCTTCCGTCCGCCTTCTGGCATGCTTTTCGCCACTACTTCTGGAGGAGCCAATGGCTTGGCGCAGGGACGGTGCTAACGGGGGCAATTCTGTGGGTCGATGTGGTGTTTTTCCTTCGCATGGGCTCCCTGTGGGGGCTCTCGATTGCGGCCGTTTTTGCGGGGATCGGATTCTTGCATGCGGCTACCTCTTGCCACGCTTTTTCCCTGCTTGTTCGGGAAGATGCAGACGTGAAGAGGACGCTCAAGCAATCGTTTTGGCTGGTCGCGGCCTTTCCATTGCATTCGCTCGTCACGATGGGAGGCTTGCTCCTTCTATCGATTCTCTTGCTGGCGATTCCTGTTTTGCCGATCTTGTTGGGAGCGAATCTGCCTGTCTGGTGGATGAACGCCAGAACGAGCCGTCTGCTGGAAAAGCGCGATCGTAAACGATCGAACAAGCAACCTCGAGGTGAGACATATGCAGTTTGATTTAGGAATCGTTCCTTTTAGCCGATACGGGTCGTATCTCGTACTCTCGCGATTGGGTAACACCAAGCGAGCAGAAGGGCTGTATTTGCGCAATATTCGTGGAGGAGACAACCACGATGGCGCGATTTTTCGAATAGAAATGGTAGCCGATGGTGTGGCGGTTCCATTTGAGACGGAGGCTACGCCAACCTTGCTGCGTCTTTGCGGGGATAAGGGCGAAGTGAAGCTGTGCATGAGCGAGCCGCAGCTGGTGCAGATACGTGGTCAAGGCGTTGGATTGCGCCTGGTGCTGGAATCGACGGCAGCAGACTACGCGATTCAAGCAGGAGCCGGATGCTGGGAAATCAATCACTTTTCCACGGAAATTCGCTTGCGAGTGACTCCACTTGCTGGAGCGCTGACGGTGAATCCCACGAAGGCAACTCGTGAAGAGAAAGTGAGCGTAACCTTTCTTCCCGACGAGGAAACCGGTGTGCTGGAAGGCGTACTGGAGGAGTTCCACACGGTGTGGAAGGAGCGCAGCTATCCTGCTTTTGCCGATGGATGGGAGCAGGTAAAAAAAGAGTACGACGAGTGGCTGGAACGGACACTCTCTGTCTCTGAGGAGCATCGCGAAGGCTTGAGTGAAGCACGAGAACTCGCGGCGTATATCACCTGGTCTTGTGTGGTGAGACCAGAAGGCTATCTGCCACGGTCCGCCATGTACATGTCCAAAAACTGGATGACGAATATCTGGAGCTGGGATCATTGCTTCAATGCGATGGCACTGACGCGAGCAAACTTGCCGCTGGCGTGGGATCAGCTCATGATTTTTATCGACAGGCAGGACGAGAGTGGTGTCTTCCCCGATTTTATCAATGATCGGTATGCGTTGTGGAATTGCTGCAAGCCTCCGATTCACGGCTGGACGCTGCGCTGGATGCTGGATCGGAACGATGCGATTACAAACGAGATGCTGGAAGAGGTGTACGAGCCGCTTTGTCGCTGGACCGATTGGTGGTTCTGCTACCGCGATGATGATCAGGACGGGATTCCACAGTACAATCACGGCTATGATTGCGGCTGGGACAACAGCACGATTTTTCTCGATGGGGCGCCGATTGAAAGCCCAGATTTGCCAGCGTATTTGATTTTGCAAATGGATGTGCTGGCGGATTTGGCGAAGAGACTGGGCCGTTACGAAGAGGCAGTGAAGTGGAAGGAAAAGGCCGAAATGACGCTGCAACAGCTCCTGGAGAAGCACTGGAATGGCGAAAACTTCTTCGCGACCCACTCTGGAAGTGATCAGCCTACCCGAGGGGACAGCTTGATTCGCTATATGCCTCTCGTGCTAGGCGAAAAGCTGCCGCAGGACATCCGGGCTAAGCTGATTGCCGACTTGCAGGAGCGGTTTTTGACAGAGAATGGATTGGCTACGGAGAGTCCAACCAGTTCCTTCTACCGCGCTGATGGCTACTGGTTAGGCCCGATCTGGGCGCCAGTGACGATGCTCTTGGTCGATGGATTGCGGCGAGCAGGCGAAATAGCGTTTTCTCAGGAGATTGCCGGACGTTTTTGCCGAATGGCAGCGCGCAGTGGCATGGCGGAAAACTTCGATGCGCTGACTGGTGATGGACTGAGGGATCGGGCCTTTACGTGGACGTCCAGCGTGTTTTTGATGCTGGCGAACGAGTATGTATAGGGGAGTTTCATAGAAAAAACAAGCGGGCATGATGGATGAAAAATCGCATCATGCCCGTTGCTTGTCTACAGCACTTTACTGAGAAATGCTTTGGTTCTCTCATGCTGGGGATTGTCAAAAATCTCGGCAGGCGTGCCTTCTTCTACGATGTATCCGCCATCCATGAAAATTACTCGATCGGCTACTTCACGGGCGAAGCCCATCTCATGCGTAACCACGACCATCGTCATTCCTTCTTTGGCCAAATCCTTCATCACCTGAAGAACCTCTCCGACCATTTCGGGGTCGAGTGCAGAGGTAGGTTCATCGAACAGCATGATGTGAGGGTCCATGGCGAGCGCACGGGTAATGGCTACGCGCTGCTGTTGACCGCCTGACAGCCGATCTGGATACACGTCTCGCTTGTCCGCCAAGTCTACTTTTTTGAGGAGTTGCAGCGCCTTTTGTTCATTTTGCTGGCGCTCCGAATTTTTGACGTGCTTGGGTGCGAGCATGATATTTTCCAAAACCGTGAGATGCGGGAACAGATTGAACCGCTGAAACACCATGCCGACACGCTCTCTCAGCTTGTTAATGTCCACTTTGGGGGAGGTAACCTCCATGCCCTCGATGGTGATTTTGCCGGATGTCACCTCTTCCAACTGGTTCAGACAGCGCAGAAACGTACTTTTTCCCGAGCCGGAGGGACCAATGACACAGACAACTTCGCGCTCTTCAACGGTAGTCGAGATGTCTTTTAAGACTTCCAACGAGCCAAAGCTCTTTTTCAAATTCTCTACATGAATCATTTCGCGAACCTCCTCTCAAGGGAACGGGATAGCAGGCTGAGGATGTAAATCATCAGGAAATAGAAGACCGCTACTACAGCCCAAATTTCGAATGAGCGGAAGTTGCTAGAAATGATAATCTCACCGCTGTTCATCAGTTCACGGATACCAATAACGGTTAAGAGCGAGGTGTCTTTTAGCGTCACGATGAATTGGTTGACGAAAGCAGGGATCATGCGGCGAACAGCCTGGGGCAAGATAACCAGGCGCATGGCTTTTCCGTGCGTGAGTCCCAGGGAGCGAGCAGCTTCCATCTGCCCTTTATCGATGGAGAGAATCCCTCCGCGGAAAATTTCAGCCAGGTACGCTCCGGCATTGAGGCTGAGTGCAAGAATACCAGCGGTTGTCTCTGGAATTTTGATATCAAGGACAGGCGGCAATCCAAAATAAATAAAGAAGATTTGAACCAACAGCGGTGTGCCGCGGAGAAAGTCAACGTAAGCGGTTGCAATGCCGCGGAGTATTTTGGAGCGGCTGGTGCTCATTAAACCAAAAAGCAATCCGATTAAGAGGGCGAAAAACAGAGAAATGACCGTTATTTTTAACGTGACCACAGAGCCTTGGGCCAAGACAGGAAGTGCATCGACAATGACATCCCAACTACTGCTCATTTGGACAACTCCAATCTTTCTAAGGTGAAAAAAAGGCGCGTCTTGCGCCTTTTACTTTTTCGTGCTCAAGTATGTGTTGATGATTTCGTCGTATTTCCCGTTCTCTTTCAGCTTCTTCAGACCGGAGTTGAGTTTGTCCTGCAGTTCTTTATTGCCTTTTAAAACCGCGATGCCGTAGTGGTCACCATTGAGACGATCGCCTACAATTTTCAGCTTGGATGCAGGGTCTACCGCAATTTTATACGAGATAACCGGATAGTCTTCGATGGTCACATCAGCGTTGCCGTTTTGAACCTCTTGGAACATGGAAGGGCTATCGTCGAAGTATTTGACAGTGGCACCGTACTTTTTCCCGAGCTCATCAGCAAAGGTAGCGCCAGTCGTGCCTTTTTTGATAGCAATCGTTTTCCCTGCCAAATCTGCCTCTCCATTGATCGTTGTGTTGTCCTCACGTACGACCAGGGAAAGACCTGCTTGATAGTAAGGTTCAGAGAAATCTAAAATTTCTTTGCGCTTATCGGTGATGCTGATTCCTGCAATGGCACCGTCCAATTGCTTCGCTTGAACAGCCGGAATGATTCCTTTGAAGTCCATCGGCTTAATTTCTACCTCAAAGCCTTCTTCTTTGGCGATCGCATTGATCAGATCGATGTCAATTCCCACGTATTTTCCGTCCTTTTCAAACTCAAAGGGTGGGTATGTTGCATCTGTACCAAATACGTACTTTTTTGCACCGGATTGCCCAGATGTTGTAGCAGCCTGATCCGTGCCACTTCCACATGCACTTACCGCGAGCGCCAACAAGCTAGAAACAACAGCAAACATTAGTTTTTTCATAAATTACCCCCAAGTATATTTATGATAGATATGATATGGACATGAATATAGTAATATAGAAAAGTCCGTAAAGTCAAAACAAACTGAAAGTAATTATTATCCATAATTGTATGAATGATATCATGGTGAGATAACAGAAAAGTATTTTCATACCTGCTATAATGGTAGCAAATGGATACAAGGGATGGGAAAAACGATGAAGCACGTCACCATATTGATCGCCGACGATGAAGCGGAGATTGCTGAGCTCGTTGCCTTGCATGTAAAAAAAGAAGGTTACCATACAATTATCGCAGCGGATGGAAAGGCAGCACTCCAAGCTGTGCAGACGCATTCGATTGATTTGGCGATTCTCGATATTATGATGCCTGGGCTGGATGGCTATGAGGTCACCCGGCTCATTCGTGAACAGCACAATATGCCGATCATCTTTTTGAGTGCCAAGGCGTCCGATCTGGATAAAATTTCGGGATTGGTGATGGGCGCAGATGATTATATGACCAAGCCATTCAATCCAATGGAATTGGTCGCTCGTGTGAATGCCCAGCTCCGACGCTTTAAGCAGCTGAATCAGCCAGCAGTAGCAGTGGCGAGTAACAAGGTCTTAGAGGCAGGTGGACTCGTCATTTATCCAGAGCAGCGAACCGTGAGCCTGTACGGAGAAACGATTGAGTTAACGCCAAAAGAGTTTGATATTCTCTACCTGCTGGCCAGCTATCCAAAGAAGGTATTTAGTGCGGATAATATTTTTCAGCAGGTGTGGGGCGAAGCGTACTATGAAGGCTGCAATACAGTCATGGTACACATTCGCACCTTGCGAAAGAAGCTGGGAGAAGAAAAAACCAAGAACAAGTGGATCAAAACGGTCTGGGGCGTGGGGTATTCCTTTAATGGCTAAGATGATAGGAAGCTTTCGGTTCCAAATGGTCAAGCTTCTGGGCCTAAGTCTGCTTCTATCCGGTGCGGTTACCTATGTGATCTTTAAAACGCTTCAGCTTTACTATCGGACACAGGTAAAGTTTGAAAGCTTTTTAACGCCGATTCGCTATTTTATGCGGGAAATAGGGGACATTTACTTCTTTTTGATTATTTTTGTTCCACTAGCCATACTGTTTTTCTTCTTGCTAACCAAACGGTATGCCATCTATTTTCAGGAGATTTCCAGAGGAATTCATCATCTGGCGAATGGGGACTTTACCCATCATGTTCAAATACCGTCAAACGATGAGTTCGCAGATATTGCCAAGGACATCAATCTGGCAGGTGAAAAATTGCAGGAAGCCGTACAAAGAGGAGATTTTGCCGAAAGCAGCAAGGATCAGCTGGTTTTGAATCTGGCGCATGACCTTCGGACGCCGCTGACTTCTGTTTTAGGGTATTTGGACATCATTTTGCGGGACGAGCAGTTAACAGTGGAACAAGCCAGGCATTACACAAATATTGCTTTTACCAAGTCGCAGCGTTTGGAAAAGCTGGTCGATGAGCTCTTCGAAATTACGAGAATGAACTACGGCATGCTCACTATCCAACAAAACCTGATTGACCTGAGTGAACTGCTCATGCAGTTAAACGAGGAGCTATACCCTTCCTTGGAGAAAAATCAGTTGGAAACCAGAATGAATGTGGCACCTCGATTGACAGTTCGCGGAGATGGCGAGCTCTTGGCGCGCGTTTTCGAGAACATCATGACAAATGCCATCCGTTACGGACACGATGGTCAGTTTGTTGATATCAATGGTTATCTTGCGGGCAACGAAGTCGTTGTGCAGATTATCAATTATGGCAACGAGATTCCCCCGGAAGATCTGCCGCATCTTTTCGAGATGTTTTACACGGGAGACAAGGCCCGAAGTCATCAAAACGGAAGCACAGGTCTTGGGCTATTTATCGCCAAAAATATCGTAGAGCGCCACGAAGGGACGATTTCTGCCGAGAGCAATTTGATCCGGACGATTTTTGAAGTACGCTTACCTTTCGAATAGAATCCCTCACTTTAAAAAAATTTAAGTTTTACCCCACTTTTTCTTTTAACAGTATTCCTTATCCTGATCGGGTGACGAGCCAGGGTGGAACCTGTAATAGAAAAAGTGGGGTTTTTTGATTGGCTAAGAATGATCGGGGTTTAAAGTTTTTGGGGAGGTAAGGAATATGAAAAAACGTTTGTGGATCTGGCTGGGGGTAGGCGTGCTTGTCGCTGGGCTTGGCGGCTATGCGGCTTCTTCGGGCGAAAAGAAGAGTGGTGTTCCTGTCACGTTATTAACGGTGGTAACGGCCGATTTGGAAAGCACCATTTTGACGTCAGGCATGGTCAAAGTGCGAAATGAACATACATTGTTCGCCAACTATGCAGGCGATCTGCGGAATTTCTCCATCAAGGAGGGAGACAAAGTGACGAAAGGGCAGGTGATCGGCAATATCGACATGTCCGATGTCAGCAATGAAATCATGGATATCGAGGCGCAAATCACCATTCAGGAAGCGAATATCGCAAGGCTCTCCAAAGGTGTGGAGCCTGAGGAAGTCACGAAACTGCAGGAGCAGCTTGCCCAGCATGAACGCGAGTACCAAACGGCATTAAAAGACTACCAACGAACACAATCGCTGTTCACTGCTGGCGTGTCTACTCAACAAGCTGTAGAGCAGGCGAAGCAAAAGCTGCAAACAGCGGAATCAAGCGTGAAGGTCGCAAAGCAAGATTTACTCTTGAAGCAAAAAGGGCCAGACAAGTCGGAGATTCGCTCCTATGAGGCGCAAATTCAAAAGCTGAATTTGGAAAAATCGAAATATGAAAAGCAACGTGTGCAAAGCAGCATTGTTTCACCGATTGACGGGACGGTGCTCTCGACGAAGGTGAAAAAAGGGAAGTACTTGAGTAAAGGCGAGGAAATCCTCACGATTGGAGATACAAGTGACGTCATGGTCGAAGCAGAGGTAGGAGAATCTGATTTGCGCAAAATCAAAATCGGACAGGATGCAGTGGTTTCAGGCCTTTCCTTGGGTGGAGAACAGTTGCAGGGCAAGGTGTCGCGCATCTCTCCTATAGCCGTAACCAGTCAAGGACCGGAGGGAGAGAAGACGAGAGTGAAGGTCGCTGTCGATCTGAATGAGACGAGGGAGTATTTGAAGCCAGGCTTTCACGTGGATGTGGACATCGTCCTGCAAAAAGCAGCAAACGCCATGCAAGTGCCTATTGAGGCAGTAGTAACGGATCAAGATGGATCTTCCTTTGTCTGGGTAGCGGAAAATGGCAAGGCCAAGAAGAAAAAAGTGACGACTGGGATTGAAAGTGAGTTGTTTATTCAAATTGAAAGCGGATTGGATGGCAGTGAAGAATTGGTAGCGAATCCGCCGGAAACCTTGCAGGAAAATGAAGCGGTCTTCCAAGCATCTCCCGAAGAGTTTGCGGAGTAAAGGAGGATACATATGCTGCACATTGAGGGGTTAACCAAGCAGTACAAGACAGATGAGCTGGAGCTGTTCGCTTTGCAAAATATCAATATCCATGTGGCTCAAGGTGAATTCGTAGCGATCGTGGGACCTTCTGGTTCCGGAAAATCGACATTTATGAACATGCTGGGTTGTCTGGATCGGCCAACCTCCGGCTCGTATGTCTTGGATGGAATTGATGTTACGCAGTTGAAGGATAGTGGACTGGCGCAGGTACGCAATCAAAAAATTGGATTTGTCTTTCAATCATTTCATTTGTTGCCACGTGCCACTTCGCTGCGAAATGTAGAGCTGCCGATGATGTATGCGGGCGTCGGCATGACAGAACGCAAAAAAAGAGCGACAGCGGCGCTGCAGCGTGTCGGACTCGGACAGCGGATGGATCATAAACCGACGCAGTTGTCCGGCGGTCAAAGACAGCGGGTAGCCATTGCCAGAGCGCTGGTCAACCAGCCAGCCATTTTACTTGCAGACGAGCCGACGGGGAATCTGGACAGTCGTTCCAGCATCGAGATCATGGCGATTTTTCAGGAGCTGCATGCCCAAGGGGTAACGATTCTGCTCGTCACGCACGAGGCTGATATCGCCCAGCATGCCGAACGGGTCATTACGTTTCGAGATGGTCATATCATCCGGGATGAGCGAGTGGAGAAGCGATTGTTTGCTACTCCGTCCGAGGAGGTGATCCTCACGTGAATTTACTCGAAAGCTTTCGTACGGCTCTGGAAGGGATTGGGACAAATAAGCTCCGAGCTACCTTGACGATGTCTGGGATCATCATCGGAATCATGTCTGTCATTGCCGTAATTACACTTGGAAACGGCAGTCAACAAGCCTATACCGATCAGTTGGAGAAGCTGGGAGCTACGAATTTCAG
The DNA here is from genome assembly GCF_006715575.1 of Brevibacillus sp. AG162. Taxonomy (NCBI): domain Bacteria; kingdom Bacillati; phylum Bacillota; class Bacilli; order Caryophanales; family Paenibacillaceae; genus Brevibacillus; species Brevibacillus sp. AG162. The sequence goes on along the minus strand of NZ_VFNO01000011.1, from coordinate 17,817 downwards.
CGTTTATTTTGGCTGGGACCCGAGGCAAGGAAGCAAACTTACTGATTTGACAGTGGAGGATGCAGATGCACTTCCCAAACTATCGCCCTACATTGAAGAGGCCGTGCCGTTTCTCTCTCTTTCTGGAACGATTCGTGGCCCGAAAAAGGAGCAGGACGCAAGGATACATGGAACAAATGAGGACTTGTTGAAGGTTCAACCAAACTTGAAAATAGTTGGAGGTAGATATTTTACTGCGGAGGAAGTAAGAGAAGGGAAGCGCGTCATTGTTTTAAACGAAGAGTTAGCGGCAGGACTTTTCGGACGTGAAGACCCGATTGGGAAGCGTTTGACTTACGAAACAGCATCAGCCGTCGTCATTGGCGTGGTGAGGGAAGACAAGCTGATGTTTGACAATGGTCAATCCGAGACTGCCTATATACCGATTACCTACCTGCAAAATGTGGCCGGGTTGAAGATGGTTCATACGATAACTGTAAAAGCCAAGTCGAAGGAAACGATGGAAGCAGCCAAGAAGCAGACAGAGAAGTACTTAAACCGCAGGCACGATCGCGAAAACTACTACCAAATTGATAGTATCGAGAACGCACTGGGGGAGATGGATTCCTTTTCCGGCACGCTCACCACGATTTTTAGTGTCGCAGCCGGGATTGCGCTGTTTGTCGGTGGAATTGGCGTCATGAACATCATGCTCGTATCTGTCACGGAGCGGACACGGGAAATCGGCATTCGCAAAGCGTTAGGGGCACGATACGGAGATATTATGCTGCAGTTTTTGATCGAATCGATGATCGTCTGCCTGATTGGCGGAACACTTGGGGTACTGCTTGGTATCGGGACAGCCATGTTTGCCTCGCAATATGTCGATGTGCCGCCGCTATTATCATGGGAAAGTATCGTAATCGCCTTCGGGTTCTCCAGTGCCATCGGTATTTTCTTTGGGCTCTACCCGGCTCACAAGGCAGCCAGGCTCAATCCGATTGATGCGTTGCGCTATGAGTGAGGAACGAAAAAGAAATGACTAGCAGATATCGCTGCTAGTCATTTTTCTATTAGTCTCGAACCGATTTCAATGCTGTTGACCAACTAATCACTTGATTTAACATGTCGTTTACATGTGGGATGTGCAATTCGGATGGTTTAAAGACCGTGTAATTTTCAAAATCAGTAAATAGATTGAAGGCAGGTTGTGTACGAACGTCGGCAACCTGCAATTCCCCCAGGATTCCACGTAAGTGCTCTGCTGCACGAGTTCCACCTGATGAACCATAGCTGACGATACCAGCCGCTTTGTTGTACCATTCCTTGCGGGCGAGGTCGAGTGCGTTTTTTAAAACCCCTGTGATGCTGTGGTTGTATTCGGCGGTAACGAATACGAATCCATCCAGGCTGGATAGCTTTGCCGCCCATGCGGCTACTTGTTGCTCACCATTCGGATCGCCAAAGAACGGTAAGTGAAAGTCCGCAATATCAACGATTTCATACGCTGCGTCTCCTCGTTGATCGGCAACTCCTTTGAGCCACGCACCTACTTGGGGACTGACTCGGCCTGGGCGAGAGCTGCCCAGAATAATCCCGATTTTTAAGCTTGAAGTACTCATGGTTCGTTCCTCCTTATGCGGCTTAGTTTAATCGTAGTTCCTTGGATCAAACATTATGCTTAAAAAAAACGGGGTAACTGTAAAGCCCCTCCAGCTGCGGGCTCGGAGTCTTATCACTCGTGCCGTAAAACCCCTTGCTTTAGCTATGGGGATATAAGGCACTTTGCTCTGCTAAGAGCAAACAAAAATAGTTCTTTTTTTGTCGATCTCTGTTAGATATGTCTTCTCGATCTAACGAAGTGGTATCATTAACCATGGGTGATGGTTCTGAGTAGATCAGTGGAAAGTAACCACAATGTCGTATTTGACTGTAAATATCACGTTGTTTTTTGTCAGAAGTATCGTAAAAAGGTTTTGAAAGAGCCAGTAGACATTCGATTAAAAGAGTTGTTTCTTGAAAAGGCAGTGGAACTACGTGCGGAAGTTGTTGAAATGGAAATCATTCCTGATCATGTTCATTTGCTGATCAAATGCGATCCGCAATTCGGAATCCACCGAGTCGTAAAACATTTGAAGGGTTATACATCCAGAGTGTTGCGGATGGAATTTAGACATCTCAAAAGCAGACTTCCCTCACTATGGACAAACTCCTACTTTGTAGCAACGGTTGGCACGGTGCAACTCGATGTAATTAAGAAATACATCGAGTCTCAAAAAGAAAGGAATGATTGAACTTGCATAGAGCCTACAAATTCCGTTTGTATCCAAACAAAGAACAAGCAACACTCATCAACAAGACAATTGGATGTACTCGCTTTGTATTCAATCACTTTCTTGCGAAACGAAAAGATGCTTACGAACAAGAAAACAAAACGCTGAATTACAACGACTGTTCTGCTTTGCTCACGCAACTAAAAAAAGAAATCGAATGGTTGAAAGAAGTGGACTCCACTGCCCTACAATCAACCTTAAAAGATTTGGATTCCTCCTACAAAAAGTTTTTCAAAGAGAAAAAAGGCTATCCCAAATTCAAGAGCAAGAAGAACCCAAAGCAATCCTATACTTGCAAGATGAACATCAAAATAGAAGGGAATCGCATCAAACTTCCTAAGCTGGGATGGGTATCGTTTGCGAAATCCAGAGAAGTTGGAGGGCGAATCCTATCGGCTACGATTAGATGTAATCCTTCAGGTAAATACTTTGTGTCCGTATTGTGTGAAACAGAGAGTCAATTACTCCTAAAAGTAGAACAAACCGTTGGGATTGACCTTGGGATTAAGGATTTCGCCATTCTTTCTACAGGTGAGAAGGTGGCAAATCCCAAATACTATCGCAAGTATGAAAAACAACTTGCGAAGTGGCAACGGATTCAATCTCGTAGACAAAAAGGCAGCAACAACCGGAACAAGGCGCGTACCAAAGTAGCTCGACTCCACGAAAAAATTGCAAATACCCGTAACGATTTCCTACATAAGCTGTCAACCAAGCTGATCAACGAAAGCCAAGTGATCTGTTTGGAGGACTTGCAAGTGGAAAATATGATCAAAAATCACAAGTTAGCCAAATCCATTGCAGATGCTTCGTGGGCTATGTTTCGTACGATGCTGGAGTATAAGGCAGAATGGTATGGAAGAAAGGTCTCCATTGTTGGAAAACAATTTCCTTCAAGCCAGCTCTGCTCAACTCCAAACTGTGGATACCGCAACAAAGAAGTCAAAAGTCTCAACTTGCGCAGTTGGATATGCCCGCACTGTGGCGTACAACATGATCGTGACCAAAACGCTGCGATCAATATTGAGCAAGAAGGACTTCGATTGTTGGCGTAGTCAACTAAACTGTGGGACACACAGGGATAGCTTGGTAAAATTCACTCCGTTAGGAGTGATTACCCAAGAATCCCCCGCCTTTAGGTATGGGGAGTGTCAAGATAGAATGGACAGTATCGAATGGACAGTATCGAATGGAGGTTATATCAAAGATGAGTCAATTGCCAAATTGCCCAAAATGTCATTCGGAATACACGTACGAAGATGGAAGCTCCTTGATTTGTCCGGAATGCAGTCATGAGTGGACGCTCCAAGCAGGTAACGATAATGATGAAGATAATAAAGTCATCAAAGATGCAAATGGAAATGTCCTTAACGATGGCGACACAGTAACGGTCATTAAAGACCTCAAGGTAAAAGGAACTTCATTAGTTGTAAAAATAGGAACAAAGGTAAAAAACATTCGCCTGATCGATGGGGACCATGATATTGATTGTAAGATCGATGGTTTTGGCGCAATGAAGCTAAAATCCGAATTTGTGAAAAAGGTGTAAGCTGGGGAATGCCTCGGACAAGAAAAAGCTGACTGCATGTTAGAGTGCAGTCAGCTTTTTTCGTAAGGAATGAGGTGTTAGCTGAGACGATGAATGGACCAGACGATGCCCTCGCCGCCGCCTCCTAAGTTGAGGTTAATAGTCAATCCATTGGCTACATAAAACAAACCGAGCGTATCCCCTTCATTGAGTTGAACGTTACCTGCGAGTGTGATTGTTCCAGCCCCCAAAATAGCTCTTAATGTGAGTACGAGAGCAATGTTTAGGTTGAGGATAGGGAAATCACCAATAATGAGACTTGTTTCAGCAGGGGTGAGTCTCCGTACTTCACATGCAGGGGTGATTCCCTCGTCTAAACTAGCGGTAATGGCTGTGCTCGTTTCATAGTTAATGGTTGCTTTTATGGCGTAAGTTCCAGTCGTTGGCACTGTGTAAGTGCCAGTTTCAGCATCGAAACTTGGACTGCTATAGTAGGGGCTGGCTGTTGACCAGTTCACTAATTGGGAAGATGCGCTGAGGGTCACAGTTGATAAGAAGGCAGAGAAGTTTTCTGCGGTGAAAGCAGGTCCAGTCGCGCCTGTCGTGCCAGTCACCCCAGTGGCTCCGGTAGCCCCGGTAGCTCCTGTAGCCCCGGTAGCTCCTGTAGCACCAGTGTCTCCAGTCGCCCCAACGGATATAGGGATGGACAAGATCGAATTCAGCTTGGAATCTAGCAGAAGTTCTTTTTGCGTAATGACTCTGATCGTGTCACGCACGCTCTGATTCATTGTAAGGAGGTCACTGATCGTTGCGGGTGGTGAAGATATTCCTGGTAAAGTACCGAGTACAAACTGTAGCTTTTCGCCCTCGGCGTTGAGGATATGACTGAGGCTCAATTCCTCTAACGCAATAGATGAGAGAAGCAAGTTAATGGCATCATCTCTGGTTAAGGTAATGGTAGGGGTAATGTTGGGGATATTTCCCTGAGACATCGTATCATTCCTTTCTGTAGAGATTCAAAACAGATCAAAGAAAACATTCTCAGCAGAAATACAAGCACGTTGAAACTGAAGCCCTCCTCATCAAAATCGATGGACGTATGAGAAAACGTGGGTTGTATACGATTTCGAGGCGATACATGACCTGCGGACTGTATGGGTTGGTATCAAGTGTATGTAGATAACCAGAAGAGGATTTCACATGGACACAAAAAAGGAGCTTTTCTGTTGGAGAGGTTTGTTCATAATATTTACCGCATCTTGATAGAATTCGTAAAAAACACTCCTAATCGTGGCATTGGAGTCAGCTAGTGGGTGATCCAATGCCACGATTAGGAGTCAGGTCAGAGACTCAAAATACCTTTTGTTGTAGAGAATGCTAGGGTGGGTTGGGTTGTATGAGTAAGCAATATCATTGTGGTGACGTGATTTCTCGGTATCCCCCATTTGAGAATAGCATAAGCAGAGTTGCAGATGAGGTAGCCACGTCCAGGAAACGTGGTCGATGTGTGCGAGTTTTTCAGCAGGTCGCTCCACTTTTGTTGCGAGATCATACCAAAAAATGGCCAGTAGCCAATTTTTATCTTCGACATGAAAGGCTCCAATCTGGCAGCACGCTTCAGCCCGTGGGCGATCGTAGTTGAACGTACGATATAGCGAGGACAGAACATTTTGTCTCTCGTATAGATGAGAATAGCAATTCGCCAACTTCAAGCAAGCGTTAATGTTGTCTTCTACCCAGCCTTGTTGGGTATTCAGGAACTTGGTGTAAAAAGTAATGGCCTCTTCATGATACTGATTGTCGCGTAATTCATTCGCATAATAGTACAAGTCCCGTGGAGAGAATTCTTCCCCTTTGGCTTCCCTGCGTCGATAGATTTGCAGATTGCGGTCCGTGTATTCCTTCTGCTTGTTATGCGTGATGGATATATCACTGTTGATGACGTTTCCACTCACTTCCAAATACTCATGGACGGGCCCGATCCAGCGAAAACCACGGTCGCGTTTTACGAGGCGATTGCGGCGAATGCTGTATGCCACATTCCCATTGCTGTCCACAGAAAGATTGTAGTTCATCGTGACACTGTCGATGCTGTAATTCAACGTAAACTTCAACTCGCGGAAGAGCTGACGGTCTTTCTCCAGAAGAATATCGTCTGCATCCAGCCACAAAATATAGGGGCATGTTGCCTTGCTGAACGCATAGTTTCTTGCAGCTGAAAAATCATCAATCCACTCGAAATCATAAATGGTGCAGCCATAGTTGGACGCAATTTCTTTCGTACGGTCTGTTGAACCCGTGTCGACGATAATGATTTCATCGACGAGATCCGCAACGGTGGAGAGGCAACGCTCCAGAGCGTCTTCTTCATTTTTGACGATCATGCATAAACTGATGGAAATCTGATTCGCTTTCCCCGCTGTCATGCCATTTTTTTTGCGATACTCACTCACTCCTGCCAGATCCGACTGACGGTAGATGTGGTATCCAGGAAGGTGTGTATCTACATGCAAAGAAAAGCCCATAGCTACAGCCCGGACGCAAAAATGCCGATCTTCTCCCCAGAACGACAAGTTAGCTATTCGCTTGAAGCTGACGCCTGCCTCCAAGACCTTTCGATGGATTAACGTGCATGCACCGAGGCCTCCTACCTCATACACACCCGGTTTACGCAGCATCTCTAAAAAGTTTTGGTTCTCCGCTGATTCGGACGCGCCTTCGCGTGTCAACGTGTATTGATCCATCAGCCAAACTTGAGGAAGCTCAATCGAATCAGGCTGCCAACGTGTCCAGTAAATGTTGGAGATAATATCTTTATTGGCTTGAAGCAATTGTTGCAGGGTGTGAGGGTGTAAAACGAGATCGGAATCGATCAAAAACAAGTAATCGAAACCCTCTTTGAGCGCATAGGAGATGATCGTATCTTTCATTTGGGCTACTTTCCAAATATTTCGTTCCGTCCAATAATGGGTCATTTCATTTCGGACATACGTGTCATCGTCTGTGTTTTTGAGGATGACTGTTCGTTTGTTCTCCTTCTCGAAATCAGCCAAGAGTGTACTGGATAATGGGTCTTTGTTATCGTCAATGAACATGTAATGAACCAGTTCGTTTTTGGTAGTCAGCTCCGTGAGCGATTGAAGGAATTCCTCCAAAATGATCGGGAATTGTTGAATGGGACTACCGATTAAAATACGTTTTTTACCCATGGTACACCCCCATCTATAGCCTTGTTCAAGTGGTTGCCGCAGGTTTGCTGAATAGCAGTAAACCATTGTCCACTTTTGCGACAATTCGGTTCTCATGCTGCAGCTCTTTTAAATAAGAGCGGATAATCGAAGCAGTCAAACCGTAGCGGTGCAAGTCATCTTCAAACTCATACTTTTTCATGACTTTTTGGACGACTTGTTCGAGAGTGCTTGGCTGCTCTTGAATCAATGCTTCAAGAAAAGCAGAGGTGTCTTTCATAAGGGTGAGATGCTTGTTAATTAAACCCGTTACTGTCTTAAAGGCTCCACCATGGTAAAGCACATAAGCGTTCAATTTCATCATCGAGAGCTTCTTGAAGCTTCTCCTTGCAGCCCTCAGATCGTTAAAAAAAAGGAGATTCTGCTTGTTCAATGTTTTGGGGCCAAATAAGGCATCGCCGCAGTAAAGGACATGATCAGGGGTAACAATACCGACCATTCCCGGTGAATGTCCAGGTAAGGAGACGATTTTGAATGGAATGGTATGGACGTGAAAGATACCATCGATGGATGGAAGATAATCCGTTACGAGCGCACGCACATTCTCTTTATTTTGATCAGGTGTAGTATCAGGCCCTCCACCTGCGTCGAAAACCAAAGGCTCGAGATGCGGATTTTCAATGAGATAGGATGCCAGATGTGTCGCATAGATGCGAATGTTGGGGAACCTCTTTTTCAAATAGAGATTGCCGCCGTGATTAACAGCGTGGCCATGTGTATGAACAACGGCAAAGATTTGATACCCTCGATTACTGATTTTCGTGCATACTTCCTCGATGACCGTGGCATTCGGTCCGCTATCAATGAAAACAGCGATTTTGCTGGGCCTATCCAAATAGACACCGATCCCGTATTTACCGGAGACCACATAACTGTTGCCGGCCACTTCGATCAATTCCAAACGATCCATATCCCTTACTCCTTCATTAGATTCAGGTTCATATGTGGATGACCTTGGTGACATTGCCAATACGTACCTTTACGGAGTTCGGTACAAAAGGAGGCTTTGCAGGTGCAGACACTCGCTTAGCCAGCATTTTTTTCTGTCCACGCACTTTCGCCACGTTGGTTACAGGCTTGGGACGCATAGATTTGTTTTTGTTTTTATCGGGAGTAGGGACGGATGCAGCCTGTGTTAATAATGGGGGTTTTGGACGTACTGGTTTCCGGTTGTTGGCTGTATCGATGCGTGCGTTGTTTGCGAGCAATGGAGGGGTTGGGGAAGGCATAGGTGGAGCGTCAGTAGTTTTCGTTTGCTCACCCAGATCCAGACGTATCGGTTCGTCATCTGGTAAATCTTCTTCTAGCTCCAATTGCATCGGCTTGTTGTAGGGGGAATTCTCTTCCGGTTCCATATACTTTGTTTGATGATGAGAATGGTCTTCTATCAAGTAAAAAGCTTGTAATTGCTGCAGATGATTTTCTATCAATGTGGCGATTTGTTTATGTGGAAACCTCCATGTCTTTACCAATTCCGATAACCGGGCAATCGCAGCAAGGAAATGTGTGGACATTTCACTAGTGGGATGAAGAGGGGGACGCGATTCAAAAAGGAAGCTGTGAGCAATCTGCTTATTATGTATGTGGGTATGCAGTCTGACGAGCAGATTGATCATCGTTGATAGTTGGTAGCTAAACAGCATAAGCTCATAATCTTTGGCATGATGAAAGCGGGATTCCAATCCTTTGACCAACTGGACGAGGGAATAGGTCAGCTTTAGAACGGTTTGGTCATCGATACCTCTGTTCTTCATGGCAATTGACCTCGAATTCCTGAAATGAACAATCGTTAATAGTCGATGGTGATGTCATCCAATTCATCCGCGAAATCAGATTGTTCCATCTCAAAATTTGATTTAAGCGCCACAGGGTACATGTGAATGGCCGCATCCAGCTTTTTTAACAAAAGCCATTCAGCCATCAGCACCGAATCCAGAATCGAAATGACTGTACGATTAAAGGTGATGATCTCATCATTGGAGGGGTTGTTAGGGAAGTCCAGATTTTTGCCAACGAAAGCAAGGGCTTTGTCAGCTTCGGCGTTTAGCAATCTGGACAAGGCTTCTTCCTCTAGGGCAATCGATTGCAGCAAATGACTCAAAGCTTCTTCGCGCGTAGGCACATCATATGATGGAACTTTATCCTGTAAGGTCATCATCATCCCTCTTCAATAAAATTATGAATCCCCATGAAAAGCAGTGTGAGCAAGGGGAGTTATTTTTCGAGGCAAGGAGGATCGGGCAAGTCAGGTAAGTCATCCTGATGATCATCATGCATCTGCTCCAGCTTAATAATGTCCTCCAGCTTGAATTGCAAAAGCATCTCTGTCTTGATAACATTGCGCAGCATTCGTTCTACGCTATTGTTTAGGGTAATTGCATCATTGAGTGAGAGGCCTTGCTCCTTCACGATCTTTTGGATCTTTTCCCCCTCTGCCCTAATAATGTGAGAAAGTCCGATTTCCTCCAGCGCAATAGAGGTGAGAAGCAGATTTAATACTTCGTTGCGTTTCAATATAATTTCCGGTGTTATATTGGGGACCGTGGGCATTGACATCGTTATCTACATCCTTTGATTGTCTGATTTTGTATACATAATAAGACTTGCCCGAAGAAGAAGGCGATCTGCTTCCCGTTATTTGCATAGAACGCCTTCGGGCAAGTTTCTTACAACGTGCTTAAAAACGATAGGGTCGTCATAGGATCGCGTATATTGATAGTGAATAAATGGAAACTTCCTCGCAGTACATGTTATGTAACCGCGATCTTAATATGACAACTTAATCGTATTCAGGTGCCCGGGATAATGTTAACCACACTTTCCAGCTTGAATTGCAAGAGCATATCTTTTTTGATGACATCTTGCAGCGTTCTGCGAACACTGTTGTCAACGGCAAGAATGTCAGAGATGGTGGGGACGACCCCAGGCGTAATCCCCAATGTACCTACCACAAACTGGATCTTTTCTGCCTCTGCACTCATAATTTGCGCCAAAGCCAATTCCTCCATAGCAATGGATGTCAGCAGTAAAGACACGGATTGCTCAATCGTAACGGAAATGGTGGGTGTAATGTTAGGAATGGTAGGGTGAGACATGAGATCACCTCTTTGAAGGAATGGATAACTGTTTTACTCGTAAGCCTATCGCTTACTTCTAAACCGTGAGCGCTAGCTATTCCCCCCTTTGTTTTCATTACGGTAAGTGTATGCATAGGTGTGTGTCCCACTGAACTGTTTATTTGTACACATGCGTAAGGAAGCAGGGAATGCGAAAAGCCCGGATCGATTGACCCGGACCAGTGGTATTGGGATAGTTTCCATACGAATGAGGCCTATTAAATCGAAGGAATCTGTGGAAGAAGATTATCCACGATATTTTCCAATTTGAATTGCAGGAGCATATCTTTTTTGATGACATCTTGTATCGTTTGACGAACGCTTGCATTGACGAGCAGGATGTCGGAGAGTGTTGGTGCTGGTTCGAGCCCTGGATCAAGGGTACCTAAAACAAATTGGAGTTTTTCAGCCTCTGCGTTTAGAATTTGAGCCAAAGCCAGCTCCTCTAAAGCAATGGAGGCAAGCAATAGCGAAGTGGTTTGGTCTAGAGTAATCGAGATAACAGGCGTAATATTAGGGATCGATGCTTGGGACATGATCATCACCTCATGGATTGATTAGTATGTAACCACCCTATCAAACTGTCTCGAGAGTAGGATATGCACAGGTGCCTATGGCGGTGTCTGTCTGAATGGGTAGCCGCCCATTAATTTTTGGTGCCTTGAAGCCCTACCAATACCCAGCGACGATTTCCGACTATCTCTCGAAAAAGTTCTTCGTAGTGATAGATTTTTCCGAGATGAGTCAGAAAGGGATAGTGATCAAAATCATCTACGAGAATAAGCGCATCTGGTTTGAGCGCGTCAACAAATAGTGGATAGGCCAGAGAGCGGCCGTTGCCATGCGGACCGTCCACAACCATGACATCTACTGAATGAACGGAAAGCGATAGTTGGTCCAAATCCGCGTAAAATGCGTTTTGAATAGAAAACTGATCAATCTGTTTCTCAGGAACATGCTGTCCGATGGCAGGCCACAAGCTCCTGCTCTCTGCTGGATTGTCGAAGACCTTGTTCCATTCCTCTTCGGATAGTTGCTTCAAAGAGCTGGTCACCAAAGCGACATGCGGTACATCCCCTAGGCTCTCCTTGATTTCCTTTGCACGAATCGGATGATGCTCCACAATGGTTGCTTGAACCGGGAGCAGCTCAAGCTCGCCAAGTGATTTCCAAAACAGAGCGGAGTCACCTCCACCCAACTGAAGTATCTGGCACTTCTCATTTTCTTTTTTGATATGACGGCATGTATGTACGAGGGCCTGTTTGCTCAACGTGAGTGAGTTGTATCGCCAGTGATTACAATTAGATTGCTGCAAAGCTTTTTCGATATCGCGAACGATCATCTTCATTCCACCCATTCCAACAGATTGGGATGTTGATCCAAGATCGATTCATACTGTTCCTTCCAGCCATATCTGGCATCGGGGTCGAGGAGCTGATAGCGGTTGTACTTGCTTTGTCTGTCTTCTAGTCGGGCCCAGCCAAAATGTTTCACGCGTGATAGATGGCACAGGTAAGGGAACTGGTTGATTGAGAGAGGGAATCTGCCGCAATGCTGAGGGGTTTCCTTCCATATGTATGGGAAGTCAGGGCGATACTTGATCATAAAAGGACGGTAGTAATGATGGGCATTCCAATACACATCTTCGCGATAATGCGTCTCGCTCCACATATCGTACAAACGAAAGTAGATCGCCTCGTATGTCTGCTGTTCCAAAATCTCGGAAACTTTCGAGGGGAAGGAGCTATCCATGATTTCATCGGCGTCCAGATTCAAAATCCATCCCGGATCAGTCTGGATCGTTTCTTGCCATTGTTGTTTGCGCAAGGCAACCTCGTTGGAAAACTGGGAGGTTGCGTTTTGAACCAGGTGAAGAGGAATGCCCTTGAGAACCTCTCTACAAAGCTCCACGGTATGATCAATACTGCCATCGTCAATGATGACGGCTGCGTCAATAAAGTCTTTATGTGCTTCTAGCGCTCGTCTCAAATAGCGATTGCCCTCATTTTTCACAATCATAGAAAGAGTCAGTTTGGCTCTGGTCATCTGCGTGCTCCACCTCCTGCGCTTGGCGTGTTGCAATGCAGAAGATCTCATGGCCTTGGAATGTTGATTGGAGATTCACAGCTAGCTTCATGATGTCCTGGATCGGTAGAGGTGTTTGCGTGGTTTTGCGCAGATGGTTTTCCAAGCGATTCGTTTCTTCTCGAGAAAAGATGGAGAGAACCTCCCAGCCACCTTGATGAAGCAATGAGATCAGATTGTCACGGGAGTAATGAAAGAGGTGGTCATTTTCGGTATACAGCGGGGAATACACCCCGAACAATTTATTGGTGAACGAGTTTTTGTTCGGCACGCTAAAAATGATCTTTCCTCCTGGTTTAAGAAACCCCTTCAATTCTTCAAGGTATTGCTTCGGATGCGAAATATGCTCAAAGACGTGACAAAAAACGATGGCATCAAAAGTACCAATGTGCTCTGGGGCGAGAACGGAGGAGTTCCATAACGAGTGAACCAGTTGTAATCCATACCGGTCTTGGGCGTATGCGCATGATTGGTGTGACGGCTCTACCCCAATAACCTCCCACCCAGCCTCACGAGCAAGGAATAACAACTCTCCTGTCCCTGGACCAATTTCGAGCAGCTTCCCTTTTTCCGAAAACCACATATCGAGCAGCAATGTATGGAAGATCGCATGTTCTGTAAATGTATTTTTGGCGTATTGATCCCGCATGGAAACCCAACTCGCATCGTAAATGTCTGCAACCAGCTGTGTCACGTTGACTTGGTCGAGGTGAGGTTGAAAAACGAGATCACAATCTTTGCATGTTAGGAGCGAGAAGGTAGCGTACTGGTGGAAAAGCGCAACCTGAGAACTGTTGCACAAAGGGCATGAGTCATGCATGGATACGATCCCTGCTTTCTTTGTGATATCTGCCTACAACTACCTATGCTCTGTTCATGCAAAAGGTTCGAAAACCAAGGAAATGGCGCCGTTCTGAAAGGAGCAGTCCGCTCATAGAGTAAAGGGGGGATAGACTACGATCTCAGTGATGTGTGTAAAAGGAGATGAGCAGCGTGTCTGAGGCGCCCAAGATTTCCTTATGTATGATTGTAAAAAACGAAGAAGAGTGCCTTCACAAGTGCTTGGAAAGCGTGAAAGATCTTGTGGATGAAATGATTATCGTAGACACGGGGAGTACCGATAAAACGATAGAGATAGGCAAGTCATTCGGAGCGGTCGTGCTCTCGTATGAGTGGCAGGATAACTTCGCAGAAGCGCGGAACTTTGGACTGGAAAAAGCAACGGGCGACTGGATTTTGTGGATGGATGCCGATGAGGAAATGAATAAGGAAGACAGCAAGAAATTGAAAGAGCTGCTTCGCGGTCAAGAAGATTCTCTTTTTTATATCCATCTAATAAACTACATTGGAGATGAAAAAAATGAAGACGATGCTTTTCATATCGCTCACTCACGTTTGTTTCGCAATAGCATCGGTTTTCGCTTCCATTTTCCCATCCATGAAACGCTCAACGTAGAAGAAGTTCTTCCCAATCTGACCGAAGACCTCCACATTCAAATCTTGCCTGTACGGATTTACCATTACGGCTACATGAATGAATTTACTGGCAGAAAGAAAAAATTCGAGCGCAATATTCAGCTGCTAATGAAGGAATTGGAAAAAGAGGACCACTCTCCATGGATTGAGTATCATCTTGCCAGTGAATTCTCACGTATCCAGGAGCATGAGAAAACGTTCAAGTTCGTGAATCTGTCTATTATCGGGTTTCTCGAAAACCATATGATGCCGCCTTCGCTTCTTTACAAGCTCAAATACTCTACGTTGATCTCGATTGGCAGTGCGGAGGGGGCGTGGCCAGGAATTGAGAAGGCAATCGAGATTTATCCTGACTACGTTGATTTGCATTTGTACAAAGGGATCATTCAATATTTGAAAAAGGACTATAAACGAGCATTGATGACATTTGATCATTGCTTGGAGCTAGGTGAGAGCAACATTCGTCATCTGACCTTGAAGGGATCGGGAAGTTTTTACGCCTGGTATTACAAAGGGCTCTGCTACGAAGGATTGGGTCAAGTGGAAGAGGCCGTGGCAGCTTATCAGACGGCGTTGGCGATGGCGGAAAATCATGCACCAGCCAAAGAAGCATTAGAGAAGCTGAGCCAGAAGTCTGAAGTATGTCATACGCAACACAACAAATAGCATCGTGGCGAAAAGCCGTTTACGTCGATTGTTCAGGCGTAACGGCTTTTTTTCGTAATGGCGAAGCATGAACAAAATGACGTTAATCACCTTTATTGCGCTAAAAGGTTTAATAAGCACAATGTTTCATTTGCGGCAGCGGATTGTTACAATAAAAAGCGCATTTAATCGGTAATAATAATCATTATCAATTACATCGAGTGAGGGACAAAAATGAAGCGAACAAACGGAATAAAACGTCTCGGTCATATGCTTTGGACGCTTGCACTGGCAGGTACGGTATTACTGACCGGATGCGGAAGCGCAGAGCAAAAACAGCCAGCAGCAGGTCAAGATAGCGCGCCAACCACACAAAAGCGCATGGTAAAACACGAGTTGGGCGAAACAGAAATGACCGGAGACCCGAAAAGAGTCGTGGCGCTGGAGTACTCCTTTGTGGACGGACTATGGGAGCTGGGAGTGACGCCTGTAGGAATCGCGCAGGAGAAGGATAAGGATGTAGAAGGACTGATCGGCAAAAAAATCGAGTATACCCCTGTTGGGACACGCCAACAGCCGAGTTTGGAAGTCATCAGCTCATTGCAGCCGGATTTGATTATCGCTGATTTGAATCGCCACAAAGACATTTACAAGGATTTGCAAAAAATTGCACCGACGATCATCCTGAAAAGCCGCAACTCGACGTATCAGGAAAACTTGAGCTCGTTTGCCACGATTGGGGAAGCGCTGAACAAGCAAAAAGAAGCAGAACAACGCCTGATCAAGCACAAGGAGATCATCGCAGAGTTTAAGAAGAAGGTATCAACTGATGATTCCCGCAATGTCATGCTGGGTGTGTTCCGCGCAGATTCGCTGTCCGCACATGGTGCAAAATCGTTTGATGGCGAATTGCTCGAAATGATTGGAATCAAAAATGCGATTCAAGATGCGCCAGAACCAACGGTAAAAATCAGTCTGGAGCAAATGGTGCAGTGGGACCCGGACGTGATTTTCCTGGCGGAGGCCGACGACGCGCTGTTGAACGAATGGAAGCAAAATCCGCTCTGGAACAATATCACCGCAGTCAAAAATCAGGAAGTACACAAAGTAAATCGTGACCTCTGGACGCGCTATCGTGGACTGAAATCCGCAGAACGTATTGTCGAAGAGGCAGTGAACCTTTTGTACAGTAAGGATAAATAAGAACACATACGATGCAAATGCTGGAAAGACCGATCGCTGATCTGGTCTTTTCCGTGTTCCTGCACGTGGTAGTTGATCGAGGTGGCTTGTATTGCAGAAAACAACGATACGACGACGAAAAGGTACCTTTGTCCTCATTGCGATCGGCTTGGCGATCCTCTTGCTCATTGGTTTGTTGCTGAGCTTGTTTACTGGAGTAGCTTCGTTGCAGATTCGATCATTATTGACGAATTGGCTATCGGGTGATTACTCCAAGGAGCTCTTGATTTTCCAAACCATCCGAGTTCCGAGAGCAGTGCTGGGAGCCATCATCGGGGCGAATTTGGCTGTGGCAGGAGCTGTGATGCAGGCCGTTACCCGCAATCCACTGGCTTCCCCGCAAGTATTTGGTGTCAATGCGGGGGCTTGTCTGGTGGTCGTACTCGCGATTGTGTTATTACCGGATATCGGGAAAGCCAATCTCATCTATTTTGCATTTGGTGGAGCGATTCTCGGGGGACTTGTTGTCTTTGGATTTGCAGCTTCCCGCGGGATGACCAATCTCAAGATCGCTTTGGTAGGTATGGCCATCCACTTGCTGCTCACCTCCATTACGAAGGGAATTATTATTTTTAACGAACACATATCGAATGTACTGTACTGGTTGTCTGGCTCCATTAGCGGAGCGGCTTGGACGGATGTGCAGTTGATATTGCCGTGGTCGATGGCGGGACTCCTGCTGGCGATCTGGCTGTCCGGCTCATTGTCTGTGTTTCGACTGGGGGAGGAAGTCGCGATGGGGTTGGGGCAAAAAATCGCCCGCGTCCGACTGCTGTCTTATGTTGTGGTCGTTATTTTGTCAGGCGCCTCTGTTGCTGTCGCCGGAGCTGTTGGTTTCGTCGGACTGATGATTCCGCATATCGCAAGGAGGCTCGTGGGTACGGACTATCGGGTCGTTATCCCTGTGTCTGCGCTTGGGGGCGCTGTCTTGGTCACAATCTCCGATGTAGTGGCTCGCTTGATTTCCTATCCGTTTGAGTCTCCTGTAGGAATTGTAACGGCGCTTCTGGGAACCCCGTTCTTTCTTTACTTGGCGAGAAAAAAGGGGAGGGAAATGGTATGACTTCACGAAAAAACACCCTGCTCCTGGTTGGCCTCAGCGCCTTAGTCTTAGTGGCAGCATTGCTTAGCATGGGAATCGGCCCGATCTTTATCGGCCCTGATCAAATCATCCGGGTGATCATGGGTGAATCTTCGTCGCTTACGTTTATGATGGAAAACTATCGATTGCCGCGGGCGTTGCTCGCGATTCTTGCAGGAGCGGGCTTCGCGATCGCTGGTGTGATTTTGCAAGGAATGATCCGTAATCCGCTGGCATCTCCAGATGTTGTAGGGGTAACCAAAGGTGCGGGCTTGTTCGCGGTTGTGGTCATCATTCTGTTTCCGACTGCTTCACCAATTCTTCTCCCGATTGTCGCGTTTTTGGGAGCACTGGCGGTAGCGATTGCCCTCATCTATTTCGCTCGGAAAAGCGGTGCGCAGCCAACGACGTTTGCCTTGGTCGGTATGGGAGTAGGGGCGATCTGTCAAGCGCTGACGGAATTCATCATGGTGAAGTATCCGATGCAAGCCAATGATTCTCTTGTCTGGCTGGCGGGGAGCTTGTGGGGAAAAGGCTGGGATGAAATTTATGCGTTGCTGCCGTGGCTGCTCGTATTCATTCCCATTAGCTTTGCCCTGCATCGAAAGCTGGACATTATCAGTCTGGATGAAGGGAGCTCCACCGGGCTCGGGCTGAATGTCGTACGGACACGCTATGTGCTCTTGCTGCTCGCCGTTGCATTGGCAGGCGCATGTGTAGCGGCGATTGGCTCGATTGGTTTTGTTGGATTAATTGCGCCACATATGGCGAGAAACCTGTTCGGTCATCAGCATCGGTATCTGTTGCCAGGTGCGGCAGTTTTGGGAGCGTTGATTCTCGTGATTGCAGACGCATTGGGGAGGGGACTGAATCCTCCGATCGAGATTCCCGCGGGTATTGTGACGGCGGTCATCGGTGTTCCGTACTTCTTGTATTTGGTGCGTCAAGAGAAGAGAAAGTAAAAAGAAAAGCCATCTTTTCCTCTAGCTTTGGTCTTACCCCTGTCAAGTAGACACAATTAAAAAAGCCTAAGCAGCCAGTGTGTTTCGGTATTCAACCGGGGCACACTGGTTTAATTTTTTCT
>NZ_VFNO01000010.1:0-201887 GCF_006715575.1 Brevibacillus sp. AG162 | reverse complement strand
CCGGGGTATATGGTACCGGGGTACTTTGTGGAATTGGCGGAGATGCCGCTCACGCCAAATGGCAAGCTCGACCGCAAGCGACTACCGGACCCGAGAGGGCATCTGCAGCGGGAGAACGAGTACGCGGCTCCACGTGCGCAGGTCGAGGAACGGGTGATCGCTGTCTGGGAGAATGTGCTCGGAGTGAAACCTATCGGAGTGGATGACTCATTTCTCCACTTGGGCGGCGATTCGATTAAAGCGATCCAAGTGGTGTCTCAACTGATGAGAGAGGGCCTGTGTCTGCAGGTCAAAGACCTTTTTAGCAACCCCACTGTTCGCTCGGTCGCCCCGTTCGTCACAAAGGCAAGCAGAACGATCGTTCAGGGACCGGTAGAGGGAGAGTTGGTTCTGGCTCCGGTGCAACGATGGTTCTTTGAGAACATCCGCGTTGAGAAGCACCACTTTAATCAGTCGCTTCTTCTGCACAGCCTAGAGGAGTTGGATGATCAGCGTCTGAAAGCGGTGCTGGGCGAACTGGTGGCACACCATGATGCGTTGCGTCTGGTATTTCGTGAAGAAGAAGGTTTGATCACCGCAAATCATCGCGGCTTGGACGAGACGCTGTTCGATTTCGAGAGCCACGACTTGCTTGACTTAAATTCTGAGGCACTGAAAACACAGATTGAAAACGTGGCGAACCGTATGCAGAACTCCATCGACCTCGCTGCCGGTCCGATGGTCAAGGTAGCGCGTTTTCGAACGAGCAACGGAGATCATTTGCTGTTGATCTTCCACCACCTGATCGTGGATGGCGTGTCGTGGCGAATTTTGCTAGAGGACTTTGTAACCGGCTGGGAGCAGGCATCCCGAGGCGAAGCGATTCGCTTCCCAGCGAAGACCGACTCGTATCAGACGTGGAATCAGGCTCTGCAAGAGCACGCCATGAGAGCGAACGATCTCCCCTACTGGCAATCTGTCGCCGCCACTGTGATCCGTCCGTTGCCAGCCGACCGTAAAGTTAGTGTCCGGAAGAACGCGCGATCGCGGACTCTGACCGCGAACTTTTCAGCAGATCAGACCGCTGCCCTGCTTAAGGACGTACACGGGGTCTACCAGACTGAGATCAACGATCTACTGCTAACCGCGCTGGCAATAGCTGTGCGGGAATGGAGCGGACACGAGTCGGTGGTAGTACAGTTGGAAGGTCACGGGCGCGAAGACGCGCTGATCGGACTATCTGTCCATCGCACCGTCGGCTGGTTCACGTCGATGTATCCCGTCGTCCTTCCGGCGGTTAATGATGAACATGAATACATCTCCAGAATGATCAAGGAAGTCAAGGAGACCCTACGCCGTATTCCTCACAAGGGGATCGGCTATGGAATCCTGCGTGCATATCGAGGGAATGAACTCCAAGAGATCCGTCCGGAAATATCCTTCAACTATCTCGGTCAATGGGGTGATCTGCAAGAAATGACCTCCTCGTTTTCCAAATCGACTATGTCGCCCGGTGAGGCAGTTAGCCCCCAAGGTGAGCAGCTATTTAAGCTTGACATCAACGGCGGAGTATCGGATGGGTGTTTAAGACTCGACTTCCAATATTGCGCGGATGAATACGATGACCAGACAATCGCGAAATTGGTGGCTTTGTATGAGCGGAGCTTGCAATTGCTGATCACGCATTGCCAGAGTAAGGATAGCGTCGAATTCACCCCAAGCGATTTCAGTGCGAAGGGGCTGGATCTCGAAGATTTGGAAGATGTGTTCGACCTGATCGATAAAAATTTCTGACGAGATACAATTAGTGAGAATCAAATGGGTGGGATGAGAGTGACAAAGTTGAAGAAAGAGAACATCCAAGACATGTACCACTTGTCACCGATGCAGGAGGGGATGTTGTTTCATTCCCTCCTCACCCCAGAGACAAGTGCCTATTTACAGCAGTATGAGATCTTGCTTGAAGGCGATCTCGATGCCAATTTATTGCAAAAGAGCTTCCATCTGTTGATAGAGCGTCATGATGTGTTGCGCACGACGTTCATATTTGAGAAAGTAAAGCGGCCGTTGCAAGTCGTCTTTTCGAGCTGGCCCAAGGATCTGGAGTTTCTTGATCTGACAGACGTGCCGGAGAGCGGAAAACAGGACGCAGTCGAATCTTTTAAGCTCCGTCAGTTGGAACACCGATTCGATCTGTCCAAAGATCCGTTGATTCGCTTGGCACTGCTCCAGACGCATGCAGAGAAGTACACGATGGTGATCTCCTACCACCACATCTTGATGGACGGATGGAGCATCGGAATTATCTCGGAAGAACTGTTCGCCAACTACGAAGCCCTCCGTAATGGTGACCCTACTTCGGCGGTGCGTGCCTATCCTTACAGCCGCTACATTGATTGGCTGTCCCGTCAAGATGAGGAACAGGCGGGTAGGTTCTGGCGTAGAAGGTTGGAGGAGTATGGGCAGACAGCCGTCGTACCGCAGCAGAGACCCTCTGTACCGGAGCATTACGATCCTCGAGAACTGGTTGACAGATTCGATCTGGAAGTGAGCTGGAGGATCCGTGCTTTTGCCAACGATCAGGGTGTAACACTCAATTCGTTGATACAGACAGTCTGGGGGGCGGTGCTCCAGCGATACAACCAAACCAATGATGTGGTGTTCGGCACGGTCGTGTCCGGCCGCCCGGCTGACCTGCCGGGTATTGAGCAAGCGGTGGGACTTTTTATCAACACGGTCCCTGTGCGGGTGTCGAGCAGCCCAGAGACTTCGTTCGCAGATCTCTTGCAGCAAGTTCATCGCGCAAGCATCGAAGCGCAACCATTTGATCACTACCCATTGCGTGAATCACAGAACGGGAGTGAATTGAAGCAGCAGTTGTTGCAGAACCTGCTGATCTTTGAGAATTTCCCGGTGCAGGCACTGACCAAGGCGTGCCGACAAGAGCGACTTGGGTTTCAGATTCTTGAGGTGAAGTTGTTTGAGCAGACCAACTACGACTTTAACCTGATCGTCGAGACAGGGGACGAATTGACGATTCGACTGAGTTACAACGCCTTCGTCTATGAAGAGGCGTTCGTCCGCCGCGTCTCCGGCCACTTACGTCGCTTCCTAACGGCTGCGATGGAACGACCTTATGATCGGATCGGTGACTTGGATTTTCTTGGGGAGGAAGAGCGGGAACAGATTCTGTTCGGGTTCAACCGGACAGAAGTACCATTCGCCTGGGACGTCCTTGTCCATCAAGCGTTTGAAGCTCAAGCTGCCAAGACGCCGGACAGGACGGCGTTGGTACAAGGCGTCCGCAGCATGACGTACAGACAACTGAATGAACGGGCCAACCAATTAGCCCACCGTCTGCGCGCTACTGGCGTAACACCGGGGCAAATTATCGGTCTGATGGCCGAGCCCAGCCCGGAGATGGTCGCGGCGCTGCTGGCGATTCTTAAGGCGGGTGGCGCATACCTGCCGATTGACCCGCAGTTTCCCCCAGATAGGATCGACTATCTTTTGAAAGACAGTGGTACAGCTCTTCTACTGACAGAAACGGCATTTTTGGCCCAAGTGCCGGATACCATGCAATCACTTCTGCTGGATCGGGAGGAACTGTTCACTGGCTTGAGGGACAACCTGCCTGCCGTGCAGACGTCGAGAGATCTGGTGTACGTTATTTACACTTCCGGTTCGACGGGACAGCCCAAGGGCGTATGTGTCACACATCGCAATGTCAGCAATTTTTTTGCCGGGATGGATCTGCGTGTGCAGCCGCAGGAGGATGACGCGCTGCTTGCTGTGACGACGTTCTCATTTGACATTTCCGTCTTGGAACAGCTCTGGACGCTGACACGGGGGATACAGGTCATATTGCCGGAGCAAAAGCCGTTCGAACGATTCGACCGCTATGGGCAGGGGGATCTTCAGAACATGGATTTCTCTCTGTTCTTTTTCTCCAGCTATGATCACTCTCAAGAGGGCGGTAAGTACCAATTGCTGCTCGATTCCGCCCGGTTTGCTGACGACAACGGTTTTACAGCAGTCTGGACACCGGAACGCCATTTTCATGAATTTGGCGGATTGTATCCGAATCCGTCGGTCATTTCGGCTGCGTTGGCTATGGTCACGAAACACTTGCAACTGAGATCGGGCAGTGTGGTCTCGCCTCTGCATAACACGCTGCGCATCGCAGAGGAATGGGCGGTCGTCGATAACTTGTCGAACGGTCGCGCAGGCTTGTCGTTTACCGCTGGGTGGCATGCGGACGACTTTGCCTTGCAGCCGGATGTCTACAAGATGCGTCACGAGGAGATGTTCCGCCAGATCGAGGAAGTCAAACGGTTGTGGCGCGGGGAGAAGGTGTCGGTTCTAAATGGAGTAGGGCAACAGATCGAGGTACAGACGTATCCACGACCTGTGCAGGCCGAACTGCCAGTTTGGGTCACCACGTCCGGTAGCCGAGAAACGTTCGTCCAAGCAGGCAAGCTCGGAGCCAACGTGCTCACCCATCTGCTTGGACAGGACACAGAGGAGCTGGCGGAGAACATCGGTCTGTATCGACGCACTCTGGAGGAACATGGATATGCGGCCGACAGCGGACGCATAGCGCTGATGCTCCATACATACATAGGTGATGAACTCGAAGTTGTGAAAGCCATGGTCAGAAAGCCATTTTGCGACTATCTACGCTCCAGCCTCAGTTTGATTCGCAACCTCGCACAGACCCTGAATGTCCCAGTCGACCAACTGGGTGACGAGGAAACGATGCAGACGTTGCTCGACTACGGATTCGAACGTTACTGGCAAACTTCCGCATTGCTTGGAACACAGGAGTCTTGCAAGCAACTCGTTCGCAGGCTGGCCGCGATCGGAGTTGATGAGATCGCCTGTCTAGTCGATTTTGGTCTGGCGCCGGATGACGTGATCCAAGGCCTGAAGCAGCTCGCTACCCTGCGTGCCACCTTCAAAGAGGAGACGGCTGTCAAAGCAAAGGTCATGCGTCCGGTGACGATGTTGCAGAGCACACCGTCGCGACTCAAGGCTCTGGTCAAGGAAGAGGGGTCTCGCCGATTCCTGCGTTCCTTGCGCACGATCCTTGTAGGTGGGGAACCATTCCCGTCAGATCTTGCTACTGAGTTGAAACGGATGACAGACGCCCGTCTCTTCAACATGTACGGACCTACAGAAACCACCGTCTGGTCGGCCGCGTTTGAACTGTCACGCGAGAATAATCAGCTTTGCATCGGGACACCAATCGCCAACACGCAGATATACATCCTGGACGAGAACGGGCAACCCGTACCAATCGGCATACCCGGAGAGGTTTGCATCGGCGGGGAAGGAGTCACTGAAGGATATTGGAACCGTCCAGAATTAACGTCAGAACGCTTCGTGCCAAACCGCTTCACCGAACATGGTCACCTGTATAAAACGGGAGATCTGGGGCGTTTTAGAGCAGACGGGTCGATCGAATTATTGGGGCGTCTGGACGATCAGGTCAAGGTGCGTGGGTATCGAATTGAAACGGGGGAAATTGAGACGCTGTTGCAGCGTTATGATGGCATTCGTGAAGCTGTCGTGCTCGACCGAGAAGATCAAGCAGGGGAGCGGTATCTCTGCGCGTACTTGGTGTCGAACCAGCCGGTGCAGGAGCAAGCGGTGCGAAGCCATCTGAGCCGTTTCCTACCGTATTACATGATTCCTACGCAGTTTATCCAGATCGACCGAATCCCGCTCACGCCAAATGGGAAGATCGATCGTAAAACTCTACGGGCTTCCGATTACGAGACAAATTCCTCGCAGTCAGGTTATGTAGTACCTCGCAGCGAAGTTGAAAATATCCTCGTCGACATCTGGGAGAAAGTGCTTGGTCGACAGCCAATAGGTATCCACGACAACTTCTTCAAACTCGGGGGAGATTCGATTCGTGCTTTGCAGATCGTGTCTGCGCTGATGAAGTACGACTACAAAGCAGATATCAAGCATCTATTTGAATACCCGACGATTGCACAAATGAGTCTGTTTGTCCAGAAAAAAGAGCGCAAAGTGGATGGGTGCTCAGCAGGGGAGGAAGGCGAGGTTACCCTCACGCCGATCCAGCATTGGTTCTTCGAACAAGATCTGACCGACCCTCATCACTACAATCATGCCGTGCTGATCAAGGGTCGCCACGGTTTGGACGAACGAGCCGCAAAGGCCGCGCTGCAAGCTTTGGTAGAACATCACGACGCACTGCGAATGGTGTTCGTCCGCGAGGGTACTGCTGTACGAGCACACAATAGACTCTTCCAAGACAGCATTTTCGGCTGGCGAGTATTTGATTTCCGAGCGGAACTGAATCTGGAGGATAGAATGGAACGGGAGGCGAATCACCTGCAGGCCGGACTGAGTTTGGCCAAAGGTCCGCTAGTTCAAGGCGCTCTCATGAAGACCCAAGTAGGAGATCATCTACTGTTGGTTATTCACCATCTCGTGGTGGACGGTATCTCGTGGCGCATCTTGCTGGGTGATTTCTCCATTGCTTATCAGCAAGCGTTGCAGGGAGAGACGGTCTCGCTTGGGGACAAGACGATGTCCTTCCAGGAGTACGCAGCTCGCTTAGCGCAGTACGCCCAAAGCGATGCGCTCTGGCAGGAGCGGGACTACTGGATGACGCTGGAACGGGCTGATTTACGCCCACTTCCCAACCTGAAGAGTTTGGCCGAGGGTCCGCGCATGTTGGACAGCGCACTGGAGACAGTCATCTTCACGCCAGAGGAGACGCGCCGACTTCTGCAAGACGCCAACCATGCATACAACACGGAGATCAATGACCTACTGTTGACAGCGCTCGCCAGGGCCGTCCATCAATGGACCGGGTTGAATCAGGTGTTGATCGATCTGGAAGGGCATGGACGGGAACCGTTTGAGGAAGATCTGGATGTTTCCCGCACCGTCGGCTGGTTTACTTCGCTGTATCCGGTACTGCTCGACGCATTAACTGGTGACGATATCGGTGGCCAGATCAAATACATCAAAGAGAGCTTGCGCCGCATCCCCAACAAGGGACTTGGCTACGGTGTCCTCAAATACCTGACCCGGCGCGAAGGCGAACGAGCGCTACCGTCGCTTGCGTCGCAGATTCTGTTTAACTATCTGGGGCAGTTCGACCAGACGGTGCCGCAAGATCTGTTGTTGCTGTCAGATCTGCCAGTCGGTCGTGCGATTTCGCCCCGTTCAGAACGCCTTTACGCCCTGTTGATCAACGGCCGTGTGATCGACAGTGTTCTGACGATCAGTTTTGACTACCATAACCAGCAGTTCGACCGCGCACAGGTGCGTGAATTTGCTGAACTGTATCGGGATCAACTGCTGATGCTGATTGATCATTGCGCAAGCCGTAAAACGATCGAATTGACGCCGAGTGATCTGTATTATAACGACCTGTCCATCGAGGAGTTGGACGAACTCACAGACGAGGTCGCCGCTACCCTGAAAGACTTGGGCTTGGAAGACGAGGGATGACACGATGGCAAAAAAAATAGAGATTCAAAATATTTATCCGCTCAGTTCTATGCAGGAAGGTCTCCTGTTTCAGTCATTGTTGAATCAGAAGAGCACCGATTATGTTCTTCAAACGGAATTTAGTATTTGCGGAACGATCGAACCGAAGTTGTTCCAAGAGGCCTTCCAGCGGTTGATTGATCGGTATGACATCCTGCGGACAATTTTTACACACAAAAAAAAGCGGCCTCTGCAGATTGTGTTGCGTCATCGTAAGGCGGAAGTTCAGCTGGAGGATTATCGTGAGCTTGAGACGGTGGAGCGGGAGCGTGCAGTCACCGAGTTCAAGCGCTGTGACTTGGAGCGCGGATTTGATCTGACAAAGGACCTTTTAATTCGGACTGCAATCCTTCGTACAGAGGAGCAAGCCTGCAAACTCATCCTGACCTACCATCACATATTGATGGACGGTTGGTGTCTGGGCGTGATTTTTCACGAGCTTACGGAGATCTACCGGAGTCTTCTGGCTGGGAATGAACCAATTTTGGAGACGCCCTACCCATATGGCCACTACATCAAGTGGCTGGAAGCACAAGACAGGTCATTAGCCGCCAACTTTTGGGAGCAAGTAGTGGAGGGCTATGATCAGCCTGCCTTGCTTCCTCGAACGGGTACAATCCTCGCGCCAGGTAAGTTCGAAATGCGCAAGAGATCGTTCGCGTTGGATCAAACGGTTACAAAACAACTGCACCAGATCGCCCAGGAAACGCAAGTCACGCTTTATACCGTCATGCAAACGCTGTGGGGAGTGTTGCTTCAAAAATGTAACAACACTGATGATGTGATATTCGGGGCTGTGGTTGCCGGCCGGCCCGCGGGGCTTCCTGGAGTGGAGCGCATGGTCGGACTCTTTATCAATACGATACCGGTGCGTATTAAAGATGGTCACGATATCTCTTTCTCAGACCTGTTGCAGCAAGTGCAGCGAAATACGGTGGAAGGAAACCCCCATGAATACTTCCCCTTGCACCAAGTGTTTTCGAGGTCTTCACTTAAACAAAATCTATTCAACCACATCATCGCGTTTGAAAACTATCTGCTGCATGAAGAAATGCTTGGTTCGAGTGACTCCGAGACGGGATTTACAATCACTGATGTCGAGACTTACGAGCAGACCCAATACGATTTTCATGTGATCTTTGTGCCAGGGGAGTCCCTTCAGGTTCATATGACATATAATGCACTCGTCTATCTTGAGGAAGATACGGTGATGATCGAGCGATATTTTCGAGATTTGGTTCGCGTCATTCTGCAGTCTTTGGACAAGCCTTTACTCGAAGTGGAGCTGGTCTCGACTCGGGAGCGGCATCAGCAGTTGAGCATCGCCCGTGAAAACCTCGTCCTCTATCCGGAACACGAGACCCTCACTTCGCTGTTTGAAGCTCAGGCAGTCAGAACACCTGACCGCATCGCAGTCGTATGTGGAGAGGAATCCCTGACTTACCGGGAGCTCAACGAGCAGGCTAATCGTGTTAGCCGACGACTTCAACAAAAGGGTACAGGTGCTGATCGCTTGGTCGCTCTGATGGTGGATCGCAAGCCGGAGATGATCGTGGCGATGCTTGCAGTGCTGAAAGCCGGTGGCGGGTATGTACCGATTGATCCAGACTATCCGCCGGATCGCATCCGTTTCATGCTGGAAGACAGTGGGGCTTGCGTACTGCTCACCGAACCGGAACATGTGGATAAGGCGTTGGGAACGTCCATTGAGATTTTGCAGTTGCAGGATGCACTGACAGAGAGGGACACGAGCAATCCACCGCCCGCTTCCCAGCCCGAGCATCTTGCTTATGTCATCTATACGTCCGGCACAACCGGACTGCCGAAGGGGGTCATGGTCGAACATCGCAACGTCGTGCGCCTATTCTTCCACGAACGGAACTTGTTTGATTTTGGACCGGATGATGTCTGGACGATGTTTCACTCCTATTGCTTTGACTTTTCCGTCTGGGAGATGTACGGGGCCTTACTGCACGGCGGCCGACTTGTTCTCGTACCGAAAGAGGCCGCACGCGATCCGCAGGCGTTTCGTCTACTGCTAAGCAAGGAAAAAGTCACAATCCTTAATCAGACCCCGACGATGTTCTACCAGCTAATCGAGGAAGAAAAGAGGCATCCCGAACAGATCTTGCACGTGCGGAACGTGATTTTTGGCGGAGAAGCGCTCGCACCCTATCAATTGCGCGAATGGCGCTGCCGCTATCCTCAGACAACGTTGATCAACATGTACGGCATCACGGAAACAACGGTTCATGTGACGTACAAGGAGATCGATGATGTGGAGATTGAGTCTAACCTCTGCAACATTGGGCGTCCAATACCCACCTTATCGCTGTATGTGTTGGATCGTGGCATGAATTTGCTACCCCCCGGCATGACAGGCGAAATCTATGTCGGCGGGGAAGGGGTGGCACGTGGCTACCTGAACCGCCCGGAATTAACAGCCGAGCGTTTCCTATCCAACCCTTATCTACCGGGCGATGTATTGTATAAAACGGGCGATCTGGCTAGATGGATGCCCAATGGCAATCTGGAATACCTGGGACGAGCTGATCATCAGGTGAAGATACGCGGATACCGGATTGAGACGGGAGAGATAGAGTACAACTTGAGCCAATTCAATGGGGTTCACCGGGCGGTTGTGCTGCCTCGTGTCACACCGGGCCGCCCTGTTGAGCTTTGCGCATATCTAACAGCCGCTGTTCCTCTCGTCGCGGAGGATTTGCGCACCTTTTTACAAGACACATTGCCTGCTTACATGGTGCCCGCCTTCTTCTATCAGGTGGACACCATCCCGTATACGAGCAACGGTAAAGTGGATGCAAGTGTGCTCCGCGCAAGCGGTAAGGCACTTGGATTTTCGGAAGCGTCTATCAAACCGCTTGGTGCTGTGGAGCAGTCCCTTTATGAGCTGTGGACACAGGTGCTCGGGCATGACAGATTTGGCGTTTATGATCATTTCCTTGAGGTCGGGGGAAATTCGATCCTACTGATCCAACTGCACAATCAATTACAAGAGCGCTTTCCTGGCAAGCTGACAATAGCCGACTTGTTTACGTTTGCTACCATAGCGCAACTCACAGATAAGGTAACCGAGACTGTAAAAGCACCGGGTGCTAAGGCGTTGAAGGGAATTCTGCTTCCGAGAGAATACTATGCGGCAGGAACAGGGACCATAGCGTACCGGTATGTGATGACCTCCGATCTGATGGAGCGACTGGATGAGATCGCCGCCTTGGAGCGGGCGAATGTCACCGACATCCTGCAAGGTCTGTTTCTCTACGTGCTGGCGGAAGTGACACAAGCCGCTCACGTTGCGTTGCATCTCGTCAAGAGCGGTAAGGCCTGTCAAGCGGTTTTCGAGAGGGAACACCACTCTAATTTTGGCGACCTGTTTCGCCTGGTAGCAGCAGTAAAAGCGGATGCTAACCTTGCTTATGATGGGGAGGACGTTTATCGCGCACGGCTGCTTGCGGAGCGCGGTACCGTCTTCGCAGCGTTCGCGGAGGAGGGGGAGAGGCTCGCCCCTTATGACTTTGGAATCGAATGGCAGGCCGCCACGGTCGAACTCCGCATGGTGGTCAATCAAGACCGAGTGGCGGCAGAGAAGCTCCAAACCCTGCACAAGCAATTTATCGGGTTCATAAAACACTTCACCCAACAATACACGTCCGTTCAAGGGAGTTGACCCTGACGATGAAAGCAAACGGCAAGACTATTGCTATTTTTCCGTTTACAAAGCCGGAGGATCAGGGGCTTGACCCGAATCACCTTGAAAAATGGCAGAAAAGACTGCAAAAGGAGAAGGTCACCAGTTGCCTGATTATTAAGAACGGGCATTGCGTGTTCGAATACTACAAAAACAAAAAGATCGAAAGCAAACCGCAAAAAATCCACTCGGTGACTAAGAGCATCGTCTCGGCCTTGGTCGGCATTTGCTTCGACCAAGAGCTTATCCCGAGTCTGGATACGCCAATCCTCGATTTTTTCCCTAAATATGCGGAGTTGGAGCAGGACCCTCGCAAACGGTCGATCACGGTCAATCATCTGTTGACAATGACGCCAGGGTATCACTGGCCGGAGTTTGGCGAATGGGAAGCGTTCAGCCACATGTTTTACGCATCAAACTGGGTGCGATTCGTTCTAGAGCGGGAGTTGGAATGTGATCCTGGAACGCGGATGAACTACAACACAGGCGCTACGCATCTTCTGACAGCCATTGTGCAGAGGGTCAGCGGCATGAAGGCGTCCGAGTTTGCTGATAAACACTTGTTCAAACCGTTGGGCATTACTGAGTACATTTGGCACGAAGATCCACAGGGCATCAACAACGGTGGCTCCGGGATGATGATGCATACCTTGGACATGACCAAGTTCGGCATCATGTATCTCAACGAGGGTAGGTACGGTAAGAAACAGATCGTGTCGAAGGAATGGGTGTCTAATTCGATGACCCCGCAATTTATGACCTATGAAAACATTGGCCACTACGCTCGTCATTGGTGGGTCGGCCCACTAGATCGTGAACAGCCTTTAGAAGGGGCCAATTTGTTCTACTTTGCTCTCGGCTATGGCGGTCAATTCATTATCGTTCTCCCTGCCTATCAAATGGTTGCGGCAATTACAAGCGAGCTGTACGAATCCTCCCTGTTACCCCTGAGCTTGTTCCGCGAGCATATCGTGCCCGCGTTGCTCAGAGCGGGTAATGGAAGCAGTGAGTCCGTGTAAAACGTACCGGACTTGCAACGGGAGCCAGAAAAAAGGAGCGGATCAACATGCGCATAGGAGTGATTGGAGCAGGTGTGATGGGAGCCGGAGTAGCACAAACTGCTGCTCAGGCCGGCCATCAGGTCATTTTGATAGATCTCACTGCAGAGGTTTTGCAAAGGGCGGAAGCTCAAATTTACCAAAATGTGCGCTTCCGGGGGTTCTATGACAATAACCTGGAATTTGAGCCGGTCGGTGATGTAATGAAGCGAATCTCGTTCACCACCGACTACGAAAGTCTGAATGATGCCGATCTGGTCGTCGAAAATGTTCCAGAAGTGTGGGATATCAAACAAAGCGTGTATCCGATCTTAGATCGAGTCTGTCCAGAGCGTACGATCTTACTGGTCAACACTTCCTGCATCTCGATCACCAAGATTGCCGGACTTACGAAGCGTGCGGATCGAGTGATCGGTGTGCATTTTATGAATCCGGTGCCCATGAAACCGACTGTGGAAGCGATCAAGGGTTACCACACATCGACGGACACCATCCAGGCGACCATGGACTTTCTCGCCACGATGGGCAAGGAAGCGATCTTAGTGAACGACTTGCCAGGATTTGTTTCCAACCGTCTGTCACATCTCTTGATGAATGAAGCTGCCTTCGTGGTGCAAGATCAGGTCGCCGATCCGAAAGATGTCGATGAGATCTTTGTGAAATGCTTCGGGCATAAGATGGGACCTCTTGAGACGGCCGATTTGATAGGCCTCGACACGGTCGTGAACTCCTTGGATATCCTGTACGAGAGCTACCAAGATTCCAAGTTCCGAGTCTGTCCCCTGCTGCGTAAGATGGTGGAAGCTGGTCTTCACGGCCGTAAGACAGGCCGCGGATTTTATACTTACACTTAACGCGCAGGAAGGCTTTTGCTATGGATGATAACAACACGTTCATTCGTGGTTTTCGATTGATGTTTTTTAGAAAGTAAGAACTTGGGGAAGTCTGCCTAACGGTGGACAGCACAGGAGGGACTGTGGTATGAAACCCACAACTGCACGGAAGACCGACAAGAAAATAAAATGTGTCATCTGGGATCTTGACAACACGATCTGGGATGGTGTCCTCATGGAAGATCAAAACGTACGTCTGCGTGACGGAGTCTTGGATATCATCAAAGAACTGGACAAAAGAGGCATCTTGCAGTCCATTTCAAGCAAGAACGAACATGAAATCGCCTGGAGAAAAATTGAAGAATACGGTCTCGGAGAATACTTCCTCTATCCACAAATTAATTGGAATTCCAAGTCATCGTCTATCCGTTCTATCGTATCCTCGATCAACATTGGCCTAGATACGGTCGCCTTTATTGACGATCAGGCGTTTGAGTGGGAGGAAGTGGCTTTCGAACTGCCGGAAGTGATGTGCATCGACGCAGGCGATCTGACCGGGTTGCTAGACATGCAGGAGATGAAACCAAAGTTTATCACGTCCGATTCGAAGATACGCCGCCAGATGTATCGCAGCGATATCGAGCGAAACAAGCTCGAAGAAAACTTTACTGGTCCCAAAGAAGAGTTTCTCGCATCCCTTGGTATGGTCCTGGCGATCACCAAAGTGACTGAGGATGACCTGCAGCGCGCTGAAGAGTTGACGGTTCGCACAAACCAGTTGAACACCACCGGATACACCTACTCCTATGAAGAATTGGACGAGCTACGCCAGTCAGAAGACCATCTCCTACTAATTATGGAATTAAACGACAAGTTCGGTACCTATGGCAAAATCGGACTGGTTCTGATTGATTGCACAGTGAAGGGAGAGTGGACACTCAAATTGCTCCTGATGTCCTGCCGAGTGATGTCGCGGGGTATCGGATCGATCATCATCAACCATGTGTTGCACATGGCTAAAGAGCATGGTGTCCGTTTGAAGGCGGAGTTCGTCAAGACAGATCGTAACCGCATGATGTACGTTACATATAAGTTTTCCGGGTTCAAGGAAATTGACGTGCAAGGTGACAAAGTCATTTTTGAAAACGACTTCTCCGTACTAAAATCCTACCCAGAGTATGTAAAAATCGAGCTTAAGTAGAACCAGTAAACTCGATAGCAGAAGCACGTTAAGTCAAGCCAGATGGGTATAAGGGTTTATCGCTTTATCTGTGGAGATGAAGCGATAAACCAAGTGTACTTGTGCGTTATTAATTGTGCAAAATCAGTTTCGTACCTATTTTTCGTAATTATTGAAATTCATAAAGGCATGGAAATATCCGAAATAAGGGGCAAAGTTATGCAATCGATAAAACTATTCGCTATTCCTTTTGCAGGAGGTTCAGCTAACTTCTATTTTAAATGGAAACATCTCCTCTCACCACAAGTGGAAGTTATCCCCATGGAACTTCCCGGACGGGGAGCAAGGATTAATGAGAAGCCTTTTACGTGCTTGGAAGATGCTGTAGAGGACCTCATAAAAAAAATAGATCGGGAGTGCGTTTCTGAACCATATGCACTATTTGGACATAGCATGGGTAACTTACTTGCCTTTGAATTAATGCAGCACATTCGGAAGGAGAATTTGCCTTTGCCGGTATGTGCATTTTTATCCGGTCGGCGTCCTCCTCACATAATTGAGGAGAGAAAACGTTATCTAATGTCCGACGACGATTTTGTAAAGGAACTAGTGGAGATGGGGGGGACCCCACAAGAAGTACTTGAGAATAGGGAGCTACTAAAATTGTTCTTGCCGGTCTTGCGAGCAGATTTTCAATTGGTTGAGACTTATCATCAGCCAGAAGGAAGAGAACCTCTTGACGTTCCGTTCGTAATTTTGAGTGGAATCAAAGACACAATTGCCAATGCTGAGGACATGGACGGGTGGAAGTCCTATACGAGGTCTTCTTGTCAGATCGTTTATTTTAACGGAGGGCACTTCTTTATAAATGATCATACAGATGACATCACTCAGATAGTGAAAAATCAACTTACATGATTAACTTGAACCAAAAGTTAAGGAGAAGGTAAACCACAAGGGGAGGGAGAAAACATTATTGTTTGTACATCGGAGTATGGTGAAAAGCACCCCTAAGTGGTTATTTAATAATGGCGAAAACAACGGATTAAACCTATATTGGCTAGAGATTCCAGATCATACAACACTTTCAGAAATGGAGCACTATCTGCACTATTTGGATGATGATGAACGAAAGACCTATGAAGCGTATCGGGTGGAGGAAAAGCGGATCGAATTCCTTTTGGGTCGAGTATTCCTCAAAAATTTGTTAGGCGTACGGCTTGGATTGCAACCGGATCAGGTTCGATTTATGAAAAATGCATACGGTCGGCCCTATTTGATTCCGTCACAGGCTCAGCCAGATCTGTTTTTTAATCTTTCGCATACAAGAGGAGTAATTGCTTGTGTCATTGCACCTTGGGATAAAGTGGGTATCGACGTGGAGCGGACAGACCATGACGCTTCCGATGTCATGCGAGTAGTATTTGTTGAAAAGGAGATCGAATTTGTAAACAGTCAACTGACATCAGATGCCAAGCGTCAGGCATTTTATCGAATATGGACACGTAAAGAAGCCGTCATGAAAGCAGAAGGAAAAGGCTTTTCTCTTCCTCCTAGGTCATTTACTGTACCCTTGGAAGGCGAATGTGTGTCGGATGGAAAGTACGAGTATTTAACATATTTACTGATACCAGATTGTTTGTGCTCATTAGTAGTTAAGAAGCCAGAACCTTAAATTAGTTGTAACGAATGGTAACGGGCTTAACGATTAAAAAGCTGTCGCACCTGCTAAGCAATGATTGTACAATTATCTAGAGAATCGAATCTTACATGCTGAAGTCCGTGGTCCCCCTTTATATCTCTATTCGCACCTAATAAAAATATAGGAGGACGAATATGGATATTTTCATTAGAGAACTGAGGGCTGGGGACGATGAGTGTGGTTCAAACATTGATGGGAGCTTTATCGTAGACTCTACCCTTGTCTTGCAACTAATGGGACAGCGAATCGGATATACGGTGAAGGAGAGCCCTCTTCGGAATAAAAGCTACGATGATGAACAGCTTGAAGAAGATACGCTTGTGGATTATTCGAACTATATCGGCAATCCCCATCAAATCATTTATGTAGCGCTCGTAAATAATCAAGTTGTGGGTCAAATTGTTTTGAAAAGAAATTGGAACAAATATGCCTATGTGGAAGATATCAAAGTGGATAAGCAATACAGAGGATATGGTGTCGGTAAAAAACTAATCGAACAGGCTAAACGCTGGACGAAGGATGGCGGTATGACGGGAATCATGCTGGAGACACAAAATAATAATGTCCGCGCATGTAAATTCTACGAAAGCTGTGGTTTTGTCATCGGAGGTTTCGATTCCTACGTCTACAGAGGTTTAGATAAAGATAGTGATGAGATAGCAATTTATTGGTATCTCATGCTTGATTAACCGAATGTCTCAGCATGGAACAATAAAAAGAAGGGGGACTTCCAACGGTGGAGGTCCCTTTTTTCAGGCTGCCATACAACAAAATGAAGTATAAGCTACATTTTTCAAGAAGTGTTGAAGTAGTTCATTTCAAACGATATACTATTCTTAAAATTAAAACAAATCCGAATGATAAAGGAGCTTCAAGTATGGCACAACTCGTAAAAGAACGGATTCGGAAGCAGTATGGAAAGCTGACAGCTAGCCAAAAAATCATCTGTAAGATCGCAATTGAAAAGCCAAGCTTACTTGCGATCCATACCGCCAAAAAAATCGCGGAGTTTACGAATACCAGTGAAGCGACCGTCATTCGCTTTTGTTATGCATTGGGTTACTCCGGATATACAGAGCTTCAGGAAGAAATCAAAAAGTCTCTTTTGATAGGAGACCAAAGGAAGGGGCCGATGCAGAAATATCGAGACACCGAGGTCACGCTCGATCAGAGCAATTACGCACATCAAGTGATGGAGAGTGATATTGCGCATCTCCAACAAGGTTTGCAGCAAATTGATTACACGTTGCTCCAAGAAGTGGTCAAAAGCATTATCCAGGCAAACCGAATCGTAGTGGTAGGATTTCGCTGGTGCCATATTCCTGCAAAATGGTTGTTCTCGGCGTTGAATGCAATCAAAGGAAACACACATCTGTATACGGGAGCAGTTGATAACGCAGATTACTTACTCACCGAACGAGATCAAGAATGGCTGGTCATTGCGATTTCATTTCCTCGTCATCCTAGCGAGACGGTCGCAATGGTCCATTCAGCAAAAGAGCTGGGAGCGAAGGTATTGGCGATTACGGAAGGCGAGTTCTCGCCTATCAGCCAAGTCGCAGATCATCTTCTGAAAATCACCACACCCCAACCCGTTGCCACTAGCGGTATGCCCACATTATTCTCCATGCTGAATGTCTTGATCAAAGGCGTCATGCTCCACGACGCGGAAAATGTCCAGAAACGATTGCAGCACTATGATGAAATCAGCTCGAAGCTATACTCGTTTGTCGGAGAGGAAGAGGAAGACTTCTCGATCTTTTGAAAGCAGAAAAAATGAGAAAAGGGAAAGGGGAATCCTGCCAATGACCAAGCCGATTTGGTTCACAGCGACTGGCGACAGCTTCATTACACGCAATCTGCCATACAGGGATCAAGCTTTTCAAGAAGTATCCAGCTTGCTACACCGTGCGGACGTACGCATTGCCAATCTGGAGACAACCGTGCACGATAACGAGGGCTATCCCAGCGCGCAAAGCGGAGGCACATGGGCGATGTCACCTCCTTCTGTTTTGCAGGTCATGAAGGATTACGGCTTTAACATGATTGGCTGGGCGAATAATCATACGCTCGATTATTTGTATGGGGGACTAGAAGCAACCGAACGATTTCTCAATGAGTATGGCTTCGTCCATGCTGGCGCAGGCAAAAATCTCGCAGAAGCGGGAGCTCCGCGTTATCTTGAGTGCGAAGGGGCCAGGGTAGCCTTGATCGCGGCGACGTCGACTTTTCATCCATGGTGGGCGGCCGGTGATCAGCGTTCGGATAGTATCGGCAGACCAGGGATCAATCCGATGCGCTATGTGATGACACACCACATTTCGGAAGAAAAGCTCGCTGATTTGCAAGCCATTGCGGAGTCGACGGACATTAACGCCTTCAACAAGCTTTTGATCGAGGAAGGCTTCATGAACGATCCGGGCAAGGAGATCTTTCTCTTCGGAAATGCACGTTTCATGGTAAGCGACGAAGAAGGAACGACTACCCAGCCGCATCCGCGCGATCTGAACCGAATCGTCAAAACGATTGAGCAGGCAAACAGGCGGGCTGATTACGTCATCGTGAGTATTCACGCTCATGAGATGAAGGGGGAAGCGAAAGAGGTTGCAGCTGATTTCTTGCCTGTTTTTGCAAAAGCTTGCATCGATGCAGGCGCTCACGCAGTGGTAGGACACGGCCCCCATTTATTGCGAGGCATTGAAATCTACAACAATCGGCCGATCTTTTACAGCTTGGGAGATTTTATTTTTCAGACAGAAGCCGTTACGAGTCAGCCCGCTGATTTCTACGAGCACTATGGCCTAGACCACACCCATAATGTGGCAGATGCGTTGGAAGCGATGAGTGCCAACTACACACGCGGACTCTGTGTGCACAAAGAGGTGTGGGAGTCGGTTATTCCCTTGTGGAAAATGCAAGATGGTGAGCTGCTCGAACTGGAGCTGCATCCGATTGAATTAGGCTTTGATCTGCCTGTACATCGTATGGGGTGGCCGAAATTAAGCGGGGATACCTCAATCCTGGAAGGGCTCAAGACTTTGAGTGAACCATATGGCACAGTGATTGAGATCATGGATGGAATTGGGCGCGTGAGGCTTTCAAAATAGCGGGGGAACAGCGGCAGTCTACTTCCTAGACAAATGGAGTGATTCATATGATGGCCAGAATCACAATGGTTATGTTGTTTGTGTTATACATGATCAATTATGCGGACAAAACAATTGCGGGATATTCTGCTGTTCCGATTATGGCTGAATTTTCGTTGAACGAGAAAGAATGGGGACTTGTCGGTAGCAGCTTTTTCTGGTTTTTCTCCATTGCCGGGATTGTAGGCGCGGCATTGTCGGATCGCATCGGGACGAAAAAAATGCTGGCGATCATGGCACTGTCCTGGACAGTCATCCAATTCGGCGCTTATGCGATCGCGGGTTTGCCGATGCTTGTCGTAGCGCGGGTATTGCTTGGCATAGGCGAAGGGCCATTTTGGGCAACGGTTGTCAGCCATTTGAACAAATGGTTTCCCGAAGAAAAGCGTGGACTGGTTTATTCAACCGTGAACTTCGGTGCTTTCGTCGGTGCGGTTGCTTCCGCACCGGTGATCGTGGCGCTAATTGATAGCTTTGGATGGCGATTTTCCTGGGCGTTTATGGGCGCACTCAGTCTGATATGGCTCTTGCTCTGGCTGTGGATTGGAAAAGAGAAACCAATTGTCAGCGTAGCTCCTGCAAAAGTCGAAGCTCCTAGCTTGCCTAAAGCGAAATGGTCGGATATATCCGGTGTCTTGCTCTCATCCACGTTTCTATTCTGTTTTTTAATCTATTTCGCACAAATATGGGGGACGACCTTCGCAACCGTATGGGAACCTGTCTATCTCGTCAAGGTCTTCCAATTTACGAATCAGGAAATGGCCTATGCGATTGCCGGTACGGGTCTTTTGGCTGGACTGATGACCATACTGATTTCCTCGATGGGTGATCGTTTCTTTAAAAAGCACCGCAGCTATCGCAAATCATACGTTCTGGTTGGCGGTGTTTCGATTATTTTAGGGGGACTGTGCTTTTACGGTGTTAGCCTTGTTCAATCTACGGTACTTGTCTTGATTCTCCTGTGCCTAGGAAAAGGATTTGCTTTTTCTGTTGGTACAGCTGCCTCTGTCATTGTCAGCAGTTTGTTGCCGGAACGCACAGGACTTTTGGTAGGCGTGTTGTCCAGTCTGGTTACATTGGCAGGGATCATCTCGCCGCTGGTAACGGGCTCTATCGTTCAGTCAGCCGGAGATATTGGCACAGGTTTTGGCAATGCCATGATCGTCAACGGGTTGCTCTTTATCATTTGCGGCGTGCTTTTCCTGCTCTTTGTGAAGCGCAATGAACATGTCAGTCAATCAGCGCCGCCAATCTCCCAAGTTTCCTAAAAGTAATACTTTATAGGCTTGGTTCTAGATGTTAAAATTTTCTGAAAAGGGGGTAGATGTGCGATGTATCATTTGAATGAAAGCCTCATGCAGAGCGCGAAACAGTTTCCGGATCGCCCAGCCTTCATCTTTATGGGAGAAACAACGACGTATGCACAATTCAATCAGCAGGTCGAACATCTCGCAGCAGGACTTGCCCGGCACGGGATTGGAAAAGGGGATGCTGTCGCCCTGCTCATGGATAATCGGCCACATTTTGTAAACGCTTACTATGCGATTCTCCGCGTAGGTGCTGTTGTTGTTCCGATGAACCCCATCTATACGGCGCGCGAAATTAGCTTCATTTTATCGAACAGCAAAGCAAAGGCAGCCATTGCCTTATCCGCGTTGCAGCCGGTACTAACCCCGATGAAGGACCAAATAGAAGATTTGCAGCTTCTCATCTACACGGAATCGATTGAAAATGAAATAACGATCGATCAGCTCGTACAAGAAGGGCAAGAGTCAGAGGCAGGGTACGCGGAGCCGGAACGAAACGAAGAGGACCTCGCAGTAATCCTGTACACATCAGGTACGACTGGCCAGCCAAAAGGGGCAATGCTTTCCCACCGAAATATGGCTTCGAATGCGGAAGCGATGGGGATGTTGTTCGAGCTGGTGCCAGAAGATCGCATGGTCGCGGTACTTCCGATGTTTCACGTTTTCTGCATGACGGTGTGCATGAATGGCCCGATTCGCACGGGAGCGGCCATTATTATCGTGCCAAAATTTCATCCGGCAGACGTCCTCCAAACGATTCGTGAGCAAAAAGCCACATGTTTCGCAGGTGTTCCGACCATGTACAACTATCTGCTACAGCTGCCGACTGCGACAAAAGAAGATTTCTCCTCCATCCGGATATACTGCTCGGGAGGTGCATCCATGCCCGTGGAGCTCCTGCACAAGTTCGAAGCGAAATACGAAGCCAAGGTACTGGAGGGCTACGGGTTGTCAGAGGCAGCTCCAGCTACCACATTTAATCCATTGCACGGGACCAGAAAGCCAGGATCGGTTGGCGTCGATATCCCGCTTGTGAAGAACAAGGTCGTTGATCCCGAAGGAAACGAAGTCGCACGTGGAGAAGTGGGCGAGCTGGTGGTACAAGGGCCCAATGTCATGATAGGGTATCTCGGGTTGCCAGAGGATACGGCCGTGGCGCTCCGAGATGGTTGGCTGTATACGGGAGACATGGCTCGGATGGATGAAGAAGGATATGTGTACATCGTTGACCGCAAAAAAGATATGATTCTCGTTGACGGCTATAATGTGTATCCGCGTGAGGTAGAAGAAGTGCTTTACCAGCATCCTGCGATTATTGAGGCGGCTGTGATCGGGATTCCTGACGAAGTACATGGCGAAGCAGTCAAGGCATTTGTGGCATTGAAGGAAATAGCGGTTTCCCAAGAGGATATCATGGCATTTTGTCGTGACAAGCTGGCGAAATATAAGGTTCCTCGTCACGTCGAATTCGTAGCGGAGCTCCCCAAAAACAGCACGGGGAAAATCTTGCGTCGCTCGTTGCGCACATAAAAAAAGAGCGCTCAATGAGCGCTCTTTTTTCAAACCAGTCTTATGCAAGTGTTTGTGATAATTCTCATCAATTTGTAATATTTACTTCTAGAGATAATGGCTGGTGAAATTAAGAAGAATGTCAAATCCTTTTTAATTCCTTGATGACAGCAAACTTATTTTTTGTAATTAGAGTATTTGACAAAAGAGGATTAAATCCATAAGTAAATAAACAAATTTTCACTAATATCTAGCAAAAATAACAAGAGAAAAATTAAAAAATAGTCCAAATAAAAGAAAAAAATTGAATTAATTAACCAAAAATGGTATTCTTTATTAAGAATGTATTTTATGTAAAAATTAGTAATATTATAATACTGGATTGTAATTTATATATCGAAAAGTTGGTGGTAACAGGATTTTAACTGTCCTGTATAACCATATAATTTGAGCCGTTACATAGATCGTACTTAGAGGAGTCAACTCGGGTAACGTTTCAAATGGGGCCTTATTTTGAATCTAAGGAAAAGTCTGGAAGATGATAAAATTCATTTACCTTAATTCAAAAAAGGCAAGACAAAATATACAAGGGGGGAATAATAACAAACTATCGTCTTTTGTATGGTTATATAAAATTAAAGGAGGAAAATCCAAATGGACAGAACTCATGATTTATTTGATTTAGATATCCAAGAATTTGAGGTTACTAGTAATCAACCAAACTTGGCTACCTTTTGGTGCACATCCAGAATAGCGTGTAGCACTGGAGATTGCCCTACTTTCAGTGGTAATACATGCCATATCTGTGAGACCTAGTATTATTAAATTCGAAATGTAATTTGTAATTTCGATAATTATATACAAGTGATTCAGTTATAAGGAATATCAATTTATTGATGTTCCTTATACATTTTTAAGGAAGGCTGATAATAGATGATGGATAATATTGAAAATAAAGAAAAAGATTATCGATTGAGTAATATTTATGAACCATTAGACTTCTTTATGCTACGTGCCCCACTCCTTTCCTTAAAAAGTTTTAATGAATTTAATGAGTACTTTATTCAAGATAACGGAAAGTTATATGAGTCAAAAAATGATAGTTTGATCTTAGAAGCAATTTCAACAGCGAGCCCATCCCTTTATTCTTCTCTTCTAGCACTGGAGAACATCTCCCAGGAGAAAAAGAAGAAGCAAATAATGATGAGCTATTTTCGATATTTATTAAGATTGACGAGTAGATCTACTCCATTTGGAATGTTTTCGGGGGTAGACGTCGGAGAATTTGGAGAACATACAAATTGTACTTTAGATACATTACCTGTAAAACGAGTTAGGCCCGATATGGGGTGGTTATTTTCTGTAATAAGTAGTATTGAGAAACGAGTTAGTGTGGTTAATCAGCTTAGAGTGCGTAGAAATCATGCTGTATTCCGTGTAGGAGGAAGATATACACTAACATCTTTTAGTCATTATGGACAAAAAAATAAAAATGATAAAAATCGAACTGACAGTATTTCAATTCGTGCAACTCAAGCAGTTGATGACGCAATAAATAAGGCAAAAAATCCAATACTGGTTTCAGAATTAATTGCTGAGTTACAAGATTCATATCCACAAGTCAGCAAGGAAAAAGTGCAAAATCTTGTCATTCAATTATTAGAGAAAGAGCTTTTAATCAGTGAATTACGTCCACCAATGAATACTACATCTCCTCTAAATTATGTAATTGAGTGTTTAGACAGAGTAAAGGGAATTGATACTGAGATAAATCAGTTAAGAGAAATAAAGAGATTGATAGATTTATATAACAATGTTCCTTTAGGAGAGGGGTTGAATATAAATATAAAGTTAAAAAAAATCATGAAAAACCTGAAATCAATTGAACCAACTATTCAAGTAGATGTTGAATTAAATGCAAAAAATAAACAAATAAACCGGAGAGTCGCAGAAGAAATTGCTAGAGCAGCTGAGTGTCTATTGAAATTATCACACTTTAAACGTGGAACAGAATATCTCGAGAAATTCCATATGAGTTTTATAGATAAATACGGTATTAATGTTGAGGTTCCAATATTAGAAGTTTTAAGTGAGGAGATAGGATTAGGATCGCCTTATAGTGATCAATATAAACAAAATAGTAACAGAAAATATCAAATACATACCATATTAATTGAAGCAGTTTTAAGAGCTATAAAAAATAAAGAAAGAGAAATTGAAATTACAGATGAAATGCTTACTCAATTAACTGGTGGAAACCTTAACTATACCAATGTATCCTCTTCACTAGAAATGTATGCTGAAGTTCTCGCAAACTCTAATGAAGAAATTGATAAAGGGAACTTTTTAATTGTGTTAAACAGATACTCTGGCTCGCAAGAAATTGGGCGCTCATTTGGACGATTTCTAGATATTTTGAATCATAAAGTTAAAGATGATTTTAGAAATCTGTTTATGCATCAACAACAAAGTGATCCTGATGTAGTCGTTGTTGAAGCCTCTTACTTACCTCCTTATGGTAATACAGCAAACGTTATGTTGGTCCCAAAACTAAGAGATTACGAAATAACAATGGGTACAAATCCATTTGAGGATGAAGAATCCGTTATTTTTTTTGAAGATTTATTCGTTGTTGCTACATTTGAGAGACTTTATATTAAATCTCGAAAATTAGATAAAGAGGTAGTGTTTACATCAAGTCATATGATGAACA
The DNA here is from genome assembly GCF_006715575.1 of Brevibacillus sp. AG162. Lineage (NCBI taxonomy): Bacteria > Bacillati > Bacillota > Bacilli > Caryophanales > Paenibacillaceae > Brevibacillus > Brevibacillus sp. AG162. The sequence goes on along the minus strand of NZ_VFNO01000010.1, from coordinate 177,215 downwards.
CAACAGGAACCCCCACATTGTATAGATTTTTACGTGACATATCAGTTGTAGGGCAAATTAGCTGGCAACCATTTGAGTGGGGGGGATTAAATACCTCACCTTATTTACCAAGAGTGCGATATGGAAATACAATACTCTCTTCAGCCAGATGGATTATTGAAACACAGTTTTCTAAATTAAATAGTAAAGAGAAAGCATTATGGGCTAGTGATTTCAGAAAATGGAAGGAAGAATGGTCAGTACCACGGTATGTATTTATGATTGACAAGGATCAACGATTGCTACTTGATCTAACCAATCCAATTCATCTAGAACAATTAAGGATAGAACTAAACAGACTTAGCAAAGTTGAAATTGAAGAAATGGTTGGTTCCTTTGAAGATAGATGGATAAAAGGAAAGGATGGTCATCACATAACAGAATTAGTTGTTCCGTTAATTAAGAAAAAGGATCTTGGAAAAGCGAAAGAAAAGACATTTACTCAAATTCGTATACCAGATAATCAGAATAGATTTTACTTACCAGGGAGTGAATGGCTATTTTTGAAACTATATGGAGCTCAAACTAGAGAAGAAGAATTAATTTCAGATGAGATATATAAATTTTGTACTGAAGCAGTTCATAGGAATATGGCAAAGAAGTGGTTCTTTGTTCGTTACTCTGATCCAAAAGATCATATTCGCATACGTTTTCATGGTGAACCGGATCAGTTAATTAGGCATTTAATACCAGCTATTCATAAATGGACAGAATTGTTAGTTAAAGAAGGTAAAATCAACAGAATCGTATTTGATACATACGAACGAGAAATTGAGCGTTATGGAGGACCATCAATAATTTCAATGGCGGAGGAAGTTTTTGCGGCAGATAGCTGCACTACAGCCCAATTAATAACGCTTCATCGATATAAGATGATAGACTTACCACTACATGTAATGGCTTCAATAAGCCTAGTAGACTTGCTAAAAAAACTTGGTTTGGATTTTACGGCAAGGTACCAATTTTTGAATCCAGAAGATGATAAATACTTGTATATGGATGAGTTTCGTCAATTTAGAGATATACTTATTCGTTTAGCAAATCCCACAAATGATTGGATTGATCTACAAGAATACCCTAATGGCAATTTAATTGTTAAAGCTTTTACAGAGAGAACAGAATCGCATCGTCGAATTGCAGAAATGATAACAAGCGACGAAGAATTAATGGCAAATGTTCAAGACAAAATACTTAGAAGTATTATTCATATGCATTGTAATAGACTTATGGGGACTGACTCAGAACTAGAAAAAAAGGCTGTAGCTTTTGTCAAGCATATCCATCGAAGTCAAAAATATTGGAAGAAGCAAAATGTTCTTGAAGGTACATGAAACCGTAATCAATCAAGAAAAACATAATACACAATGACTTTAACTATCTTAATGGGTTTAATTCCAACTTATAGGAGAAAAAGTCGGGCGAATTATAGGATATGGAAAAATTGTAAAAATGATGATTTTTACAGTTGGATAGTCAATTAGGAGTTTTTTAGAGAAGCGACTCAATTATATAGGGGGTTTTTAAACCGTTTCAGAATTTAACGATTGACAAAGTAGGCATTTTGATTTCTAATCGATTCTCTTCTGTTCGTCAGGCACATAATTTTATTGTTCTTCAAAAATGTGAAATTGCGTAATATTCAAGCTTTGCCTTTCATTGACAACGATTAGCAAATGGAAAAAACGAGATACGGAGTGTAACTAATTGAAATGAAAGGGGAATAAATAAAATGATAAATTCAATAAACAACTCATTTGAAAGCTTGGATGGATTTAAAATACAACAAGAAACGCTATCTATCTGTCACGAAATCGCAGGACGATTAAGTGATGTTGGAAAGATATCTACATTTTTTACTAGCACTTATAAGGTGCCTTCAAAACTGACTTCACTTTCTACAGGGTATCCCGGCATAGTTTTGCTTTTTGCAGAATTAGATCGCCAAGAGCCAAATAGAGGTTGGGACCATGTTGTTTTTGATTATATTTCAGCACTTAAGAGTCAAATCGATATACATGGTGTTGGGAACATATCCTTATACAGTGGTTTAGCAGGAATCAATTACTCTATTTTTAATGCATCTCACGAACGGAAACGTTATCAAAAATTACTTTCCGTATTGGATACTATACTCGTAAATCAAATCTTAAAATTTATGAATGAATTGAAAAAAAGAAAAAATACATTTGAGGCCGCTTATGATGTCATTTCCGGATTGAGTGGAATTGGACGATATTTATTGACAGATAACAAGAATGTGGAATTTATTAAAACGCTAAGAATATTACTGACTTATTTAGTGGATTTAACTCAACAAATAAAAGTAAAAGAATATATTGTTCCAGGCTGGTATATTGATAACGAATCTTTACATAGTGAAAAAGAACGAAAATTGTATCCTAACGGATATTTTAACTGCGGATTATCACACGGTATCCCAGGCCCGCTATCATTACTTTCGATTGCTCTAAAATGGGGTATTGAAGTAGAGGGGCAAAGAGAAGCGATTCGTACAATTGCTAATTGGTTAATAGAAAAAAAGAGAGAAGATGAATATGGAATCTATTGGCCATTCAAAATTAGTTTTAAGGAGGAGGTTCATGGTATAACTGAATATTCTAAGACAACAAAAGATGCATGGTGCTATGGAGCCCCTGGTGTTTGTAGATCTCTATTTTTGGCTGGGGAAGCATTAGAAAATCAAGATTTCTGCAAAACTGGAATAAACGGGTTTGAATCTATTTTTAAACGTCCTTTTGAAGAGTTAAATATACCCTCACCAACTGTTTGTCATGGTATATCTGGCCTTCTACAAGTAACAGTAAGAATGGCGGAGTCAACCGGATTAAGAAATTTCCAAGAATATAAAGTGAAATTAATTAATCATTTAATTCAGTCATATAATTACAGTTTCCCTTTTCTTTTCCAAGATTTAGAACCTACTATTGAGGGATATAAAGGAGTTAATAAACCAGGATACTTAGAGGGTGCGTCAGGAATTGCGCTATCTTTACTCACATTAAATTCTTTAGTAAATCCAATCTGGGATCAAACATTATTAATAACATAGAAGTAGATTATAAATGAAGTCCTCTTCTCATATATTGGCACAATAGAACATAAGGTACCTCTAAGGAGGTTATAATATGCTTCAATCAATATTTATTACTTTAATAATAGTTCTTTGGACATTTTATGAGTTTAATAGTGCAAAAAAAATGTTTGGGTTAAATAATAAAAAAGTAATTAGACTTTTTATTATCTTACTTATTGTTGCAGTTGTGCTTTGGTATCTTATGTCAAAGTAATCAATCTATACTGTATTTTGAGAAGGATGATTGGTATTCACCTTTATTCACGGGTAGACGAGACTTATCCGTAGAGGTGCTTTGAAGTTCTTCACCTAAATTAAGATAGAAGAGACTTAAGGGTAAATCCACATCTTTCGCAAGTGTTCCGACCATGTACAACTATCTACTACATCTGCCGACTGCCCCAAAAAAGACGTCTTCTCCATCCAGATATTCGTGTCAGGAAGTTGTATGAGTTTCAAGTTTACAGTGTGGATAACGGGATGTAGGAGGTGTTTTTTGATTGCTGCGTTTGATTCATGCAACGGAGGAATTTGAATACGATCAAGCACGTGAACTTTTCTTGGAGTATGTAGAGTCATTAGGAGTTGATTTGAGCTTTCAAAACATTGCAACCGAATTGCAAAATATACCTGGCGAATACGCACCCCCTGACGGCTGTATTTTGCTGGCGTTAGATAGCGAGCAGCCAGCAGGATGTGTTGCCTTACGAAAAATAGATGAACAAGTTTGCGAAATGAAGAGATTGTACGTGAAGCCTCAATGGAAGGGAAGAGGAGTAGGGAAAAAATTAGCCTTGGCGATCTTGGACGAAGCGAAAATTCGAGGCTATTCATTCATCCGATTAGATACGCTTCCTACGATGCAACAAGCGATTCAGCTTTACCGCTCGTTGGAATTCTATCCAATTGAGCCCTATCGTTTCAATCCGATTGAAGGCACGTTGTATATGGAAAAGCAGCTCAAATAAAACATATTCAAAGGGGCCTCCCTACGATACAAACCTAGAATCTTTAGGTCGAGGGGAGGCTTTTTTCTGTTCTTTACACTCACCTTTATGTAAGTAACTGAACAAAATGTGCATACTTACAAATTTGCAGCAAGCATTTTATACTCATAACACAACAAACCTTCAAGGAGGACCTACTTTGAAAACTCTTGTAATCGTCACTCATCCAAGCATCGAAACATCCGTCATCAATAAGCGTTGGGTAGAAGAACTCAAAAAATATCCAGAAAAGTATACCGTACACGAATTGCATAAGGCATACCCAGATGGAAACATTGATGTGGAAAAAGAACAGCAGTTGGTTGAATCGCATGGGAATCTAGTAATGCAGTTCCCGGTTTACTGGTTTAATTGTCCGCCGCTCCTGAAAAAATGGCTTGACGACGTTTTCGCATATGGGTGGGCATACGGTTCAAAGGGAGGCGATAAATTAAAGAATCGAAAAGCTGCATTAGCGGTTTCTGCCGGAATTAGGGAAGAGGATTATCAGGAAAAGGGGAGATATCGGTATACACTTGAGCAAATATTGACCCCTTTTGAAACAACCTTCCGCTACTGCCACGCGGATTATCGTTCATTCTTTGCGTATTATGGTACGGAGACTGAGTCAGGGGAAAATGTACCTGGTCAAGAACTTGAGCCGACTGGTAGCCTATTAGATAAGAGCGCGCAAGATTATTTGAAATTCGTTGATAGCCTGTAAGGAGCTACATGAAAAAAGAAGTATTTCCTCGTTTAGGAGATACTTCTTTTCCTGTTAAAAACAATCGTTATGCCTGCTGCTTTACAGCCGCCAGAGGGGGCAAGCTGTTTTTCTCTCCCCAGTCGCACATCATATTTAACAAGGGAATGAGAGAAAGACCACGTTCTGATAAAGAATATTCCACTTTTGGAGGGACTTGTGGATATTCCTTGCGGATGATCAAGTCGTCTGCTTCTAGCTCTTTTAACATTAAGCTCAGCGTTTTAAAGGAAATGGTACCGATACTTCGCTTCAGCTCATTATGCCGCATCACCTTATTTTCAGCTAGCCAATACAAAATGATCATTTTATATTTACCGCCTATTAAAGACAACGTATATCCAAAGCCAGTGTCTTTCAGCTCCACGCCAGTTGGAACACAGGTTTCAGGCACAAAGCACACTCTCCTTTGTGAAGTATAGTTTCACAATGCATATATGTTACCATACATCAATATGCCATTTTTTGAAAGTGATGCAGAATAAGAAACCTGTGAACCTTTATGATTCGAGACTCTTTTGATGGCGTTCAAGCTTGCCGGGGCCAGCGTATAGTACCGAAAAGAAGCCGATAACGGCGAAAACCAATCCCACGATATAACCATGATTGATGGCGGTTCCTAGAGAATCAATCAGAAAAGAATGAATACCTGGCTCGATTTTTAAAGGCTCGCGCATGAGTACTTCAGGGTTAAGCAGACCTTCTACTTTCCCCGAGGAAATGCCATGCAATGACGCCCCTGTAGATACGATACTCGCATAATTTTGGTTCACAACAGCAGCCGTGATCGATGCACCGAGTACGCCTCCCATGTTCCGGCAAAACCCAACGATCGAGGAAGAAATACCCATATATTTTTTATCGACCGAATGAACAATTGCGTTTTGTGCAATGCTCATTAAGGGCCCGATTGCAGCAAACCCGAACAGAATCATCAAGAGTGTTAAGAGAAAGAAGGAAATGCTGGTTGAAACGTACATAAGCAAAATAGAACTTACTACGCAAGCGAGCATCGAGAACGCCATGAGAGATCGAAAGGAAAATTTGGTTTGCAACATTCCGAATACCACGGCACCTCCCGTCAAAGAGAGCATCAACGGGGTCAAAACACTATTCGAGTTCGGATGTCCAAGCACGGCCACAGCGAAAATGGGCAAATAAGTGATGGCAGCAAACATGATGGCACCTTGAGAAAGACAGGCGATACAAGTCGCGACCACCATACGGCTTTGAAAAATTTGGAAGGGTAGGATCGGTTCCTGTGCATGACGTTCTACTAGGATAAAAGCGAGCCCCACTATTCCTGCCAGTACAAACAGTGAGATGATTTGCCACGAAGACCACTCATATGCTTTTCCTCCCCATTCAAGCGCCAGCATGACAGCTATACAGGCGACGATTAATGTAACGGTACCCCAATAGTCAATCTTTGGCTTTGTATGAGAACGGGATTCTTTCAGGGAAAACAGAAGAGTTAAGAGAGACAGCAAACCGATTGGAACATTGACATAAAAGCACCAACGCCACCCCAAATAATCAGAGAGCAAAGTCCCGACTTGAGGTCCGGCGATAGAAGAGAGTCCAAAGATACCGGCAAACACGCCGGAGATTCGTGCTGTATATTTCGGATCAGAGGATAGCGTAAATAGGATTGTGAAAGTAATAGGAAAGAGGGCCCCTGAGCCAATTCCTTGAAGGGCACGGAAAGCAATCAGCTGTTCGATACTTTGGGCAACGCCACAAAGTGCCGATCCAATGAGAAAAATCGTAATGCCAAGTAAGTAAAATAACTTGCGTCCAAAAAGATCGGACATTTTCCCGAAGATGAGCATCGTGCTGGTCGCGGCAAGTACGTACGAGGTGAAAACCCAGCTCATGCTTTCAAAGCCGCCAATATCTTTAATAATGTGACTAATGGCCGCCGAGGTGATGGTATTGTCGAGGGAAGACATCAGTAAGCCCAGTGCCATAGCAAGGATAATGAAGCGATTACGTTTATCGGATTGTGACATAAAAAGCGAACTCCTATCTCTTTTTTCTATTCATCTAGCAAACTTCGCTATAAGACTATTATTTGTGCATTCGTTGCCAAGAAATAGGGAAAGTACAGTTGTAAATCAAACTTTACATCGTTTCTGAATTTGACAAAAAAGCGTAGTCAATGTTATCATCCAAGCTAATTATGAATGAGGAGGCTCGTTATCTATGTTACATTCCGTGCGTATTCGATAAGCTGGCAATAAAAAAGCGGATTTGTTATCCACCACAATTGTGGGCTTTTTTTGAGCTGCTTATTTTTACGGATGGGGACATAGACTGCGATTGGGAAGGCTTATTTTGCCGTACCTTTCTATCGCTGCGAGCTCCTAACGTGATCATGCAGATCTAGGCCCGTAATGTGGACTGGGATCTGTATTTTTTATTGCCAAAAAATCAAGCGTAACCTATGCTGCATCCCTTTATTCGAAACGTAGAAAAAACGAAAAGGACTGAAAACCATGCGAACGATATATATGCATTGGTACTTCTTTATATAATCCGCTCTCCTAAAATCGCAGGCAAACCTGCGAACAAAAGAACTGCGATTTCCAAGGAGGGCACGATGATGAATGTATTGTTGAAGGCAAGAGATATTTTTGTGGAATATATGGGACGTGAAGTCTTAGACATTGACGAAATAGAGATTTATGAATATGACCGAATTGGTTTAGTAGGAGCAAACGGGGCAGGAAAGAGTACGTTGTTAAAAGTGCTGCTCGGTGAGATGCCTTTACCGTCTGGCAAAGTAGTACGGGAAGGGAATTTTGCCTACATCCCACAGCTGGAGGATGCGGTAGAACAAGAGGTAAAGGATTATGCGGTAATGGGCAAGCTGGGAGTGGACCGATTACAAGAGCATAGGAGCGGCGGAGAAGAAACGCGTCTAAAGATCGCGCAGGCCCTTTCCGGAGAGGTACATGGTATTTTTGCTGATGAACCGACGAGTCACCTGGATCGTGAGGGCGTAGGTCTGCTTATCAACCAGCTGAAGTATTTCAATGGCGCTATGCTCATAATCAGTCATGACCGCTATTTCCTGGATAAAGTCGTCGATAAGATTTGGGAGTTGAAAGAGGGGAAGATAACCGAGTATTGGGGCGGCTACTCCGAATACGTGGCTCAAAAGGAAGAGGAACGGCAACGCCAAGCTGAACAATATAAGCAGTTTACAGCGGAACGAGACCGTCTTGAGAAAGCCATCGCCGAAAAAAAAGATCAGGCGCGGAAGCTGGATCAGAAGGCGAAGGGAGCTTCAAGAAAAAACAGTTCGGAGAGCGGTGGACGTTTGAGCCATCAAAAAACGGTGGGCAGCAAGCAGAAAAAGCTCCACAATGCGGCGAAAAATATGGAGCAGAGAATCGAAGCACTGGAAGAAGTGAAACCTCCTGAAACAATTCGTACCATTCAGTTTCGCCAGAGTAAAGCACTGGAGCTCCACAATCCATATCCAATCACGGGGAAGGATATATGCAAGCAGCTCGGGGACAAAGTCATATTCGAGCAGGCTTCCTTCCAGTTTCCGTTGGGGGCCAAGATTGGCATCATCGGTGGGAATAGAACAGGCAAAACAACCCTCATGAAAATGATCATGGATCGAGAAGATGGCATAAGCTTGTCACCTAAAGCCGAAATCGGCTACCTACCTCAGGATGGATACAAGTTCGACCGCAATCAGGGTGTGATGGAGTTCATGCTCGAAAACTGCGATTACCAGGTTTCCGAAATTCGTGCTGTACTGGCCTCTATGGGCTTTTCTCATCAGGATATACGCAAAGAGCTGTCTGCGCTCAGTGGTGGCGAGATCATGAAATTACAGCTTGCTAAGATGTTGTTGGGGAGATACAACATCTTGCTCATGGATGAACCAAGCAACTTTCTCGATCTTCCGACAGTGGAAGCGTTAGAAAAGTTGATGAAAAGCTATGCGGGTACGATCATTTTCATCTCGCATGATGTCCGCTTGCTGGAGAACGTAGCCGATATGGTCTATACCATTGTGGATAAGAAAATCATTCGGAAGGCGTAATGAAATCTGACGTGTTTTGTTCAAACAGCGATACTGCATCTCACGCAGTATCGCTTTATTTTTTGATGAAGCAAGCTAAGCTTTCATAATTGCCGTTGACTTTGCCCTTAGGGGAAGGGGTATAAGTAGAATATCGATACGGAATGAACAATGGAGGGGAGCCTTTGCTATCAATCGGAGAATTCTCAAAAATCTGCGGAGTGTCTACCAAAACGCTTCGCTATTATGCCGAAATAGGTTTAATGAATCCGGACGAGATTAATTCGGAAAATGGTTATCGATATTATTCCATCCAGCAACTAAAAAAGATGCTCTTCATCAACCGTTTGAAATCGTATTATTTTTCGCTGGACGAAATAAAAGCCATTCTGGAATGGGAAGAAGATCAGTCGGAGGAGAAGCTTGTTTCCGCCCTTCTTCGCAAGCAAAGGGAGATGTATGAAAAACGAAACGCTTTGGACTATACCATAAAACAACTTGACTATGATCTTTCCATAATCGAGCAGGGTATCCCCATGATGTCATACCTTGACAATATAGAAGTACAGCTTGTGGAGACCCAGCCAATCCATATTCTTTCTATACGTCACATGATGACGAGTGATGATTATGCAACAGGATATGGAAAGTATTTTAGTAAGCTGTATGAAAGGATTGCGACTGAAAAGCTCACCTTGCTCGGAACGCCGATGACGATTTATCACAGCCCTGAGTTCAATCCCGCCGGTAACGATACCGAGTTTGCACTCCCGGTCGCGGAGGCTGTAAAGGGAACAAGAGATCTGCCTGGAGGTCTTTGTGCGAAGTCTTTATGTAAGGGCCCTTATTCTGAATTGACATCGGTATATGCTAGGCTGAGGGAATGGGTAGAAAATGAAGGCTATGAATTGGTGAGATCACCCTACGAAGTCTATGTAACCTCACTGGATCAAATCAGCGTTCCCGAGGAGCTTGTTACGGAGGTGTATTTTCCAGTCAGAAAAAAATGACATTCTCTTATCGAGGAGGGAATTATCATGCAAAGAAGCAATATGCCGACTACACAATGGCAAGCAGTAGACCCGGCCAGCTTGAACATAGACGCTGAAAAACTAGCAGAGCTAGACTCTATCATAATAGACGCGTACAGCAATATAAACGGAATGGTTGTTGTGAGAAATGGTTATATCGTCCATGAAAGATACTATCATGGCTATGGACCGGAAGACAGGCACCATGTAGCCTCCGTAACGAAAAGTATACTATCTGCCCTCATTGGCATTGCCATAGAGGAACGGTATATCAAAAATGTCGATCAAAAGGTGCTGGATTTTTTCCCCGACTATGCGCCCGATTCTACAGATTCGCAAAAACAAGAAATCACCATACGCCATCTTCTCACGATGACGGCCCCGTATTCTTTTGAGGACTGGCATGAACCACTGGATAGAATGTGCATGCAGTCCGATTGGGTAAAATATACCCTGGATATGCTCGGGCAAAAGGGACAGATTGGAACATTTAAATATTCGACCGCTGGGGCGCATCTGCTTTCAGCCATCCTCACACGCAGCACAGGAAAAAGTGCCCGAGAATTCGCTAACGAACGCTTGTTTACACCCATCGGCATGAAAGATATTCCTGATTATGAAATGAAGGCGTTCGCGTTTGAAGATTTATTCGGTAAAGATGTGAGAGGATGGGTAAAAGATCCAAACAACAACTCCACAGGAGGGTGGGGGCTCACGTTAACCCCTCGTGACATGGCGCGTGTTGGTTTGCTCTACCTGAATCGTGGCAGTTGGGACAATCATCAGATCATTCCAAAGACTTGGATAGATGAATCAACCGCGATGAATCCCAATCAATACGGGTATCTATGGTGGTTACGTGAAGTGGACGGTGTTTTTGCATATGCTGCAATAGGCGATGGCGGTAATGTTATCTGTTGCATCCCAGAAAAAAACCTCGTCGTAGCCATTGCATCTGAACTTATGCCGAATCCTCGTGATCGATGGACGCTGATCAAGGAGCATATTATCGGGGCGGTAATCTAAGGCATCAGATAGGAATTGGAACAAGGAACCGGGGAGTTGCAGCTCACCCGGTTTTACTGTTAAACGCTCGTTTAACTACACTTTACTTGGAAGCGTAATTTTCGGCAGCAATGCAAATGTAGTAGCTTAATCCTGTTTGCTGTTCTTCCAACATAGCGCGGTGGAACTCATCTGATAGGAAAAATCTTGACTGCTCGGCAAAAGCTTTCGCATCGATCGGATGATCTTGTTGTAAAAAAGCAAGATGGTTTTCGATCGCAGCAATCACTGTTTCATCATCGACACTTTTGTTGTTTTTCAACGCCTCTGCCATAAACGTCATGAAAGCAGTCGCTTCGGCAGCTTTTTCATTCATGGAAGCCGCGTTCAGATTCTCCGTATCCAATTGAAAATCGTACGCTTCCTGCAAATGCTCATTTTGTTGAGTGAATGCCTGCTTCCATTCTTCCTCGTTCAATCCATCAAACATGTTCTCAGTGGACATATTTCCTCGCTTCCTTTCGTGTTGAATCGTTTCTTCAAGAGTATTCAAGATGCGCTCCAATCGAAGCTTGCGTGCCTTTAACATCGCTTGCTGCTCACATAAGCAACGAAGTCTGTCTGGTTCGTGATCAAGTGCAGCTTTAATGCTGTCCAACGAAAAATCAAGCTCACGATAAAACAAGATTTGTTGTAACCGCTTGAGTTCATTCTCACCGTAATAGCGGTATCCATTTTCTGTAACGATTTCGGGCATCAGCAAACCAATCTTTTGATAATGGTACAGTGTCTTGATTGTGGTACCGGACAGTTTGGCTACATCATTAACGGTATATAACATGGCGATTCACCTCCTGAAATTGAGTTTGCAGTCTGACCTTAGGTTGGAGTCAAGTGAAAAAAATGAAAAGAGGAGTAAGGCCGAAATCAAACGAATGTAAGCATATGATCCATATACTGGATAGGGGGATTCGCATGATGAGGTTATTTCAGTTGGATTCTGAAGATGACATCGAAAAGGTAGTGGCCCAGTTGCAGCAAATCGCACAAAAGCGATGCACGAATACGACTTAGAAGGGGACCAGCTTCGTTTCAATCAACTGTCCGACACTTGCACGTTTGTGATAGAAACAGAGAAGGATGGTAGCTATTTACTCCGCATTCATGGAAACAAGAACAGAAAGGAAATTGATTCCGAGCTTGGTTGGCTGAGCTATTTGCATGAAAAAATAGAGGTAGCGATTCCAACGGGTATAGATTGCCGCAATGGTTCCAAGACAGTGAGCATCGATCTTGCGAATGGTGACTGTGTCTTTGTATCCGTCATGCATTGGGTCGAAGGGGAGCATGTAGATGAAGAGCTTTCGGAAGACCAAGTTTACAAAGAGGGCGTTCTGTTAGCAAAGCTTCATACAGTATCCCGAGATTTCCAATTGACCCCTGAATTTGCGCGTCCGATCTGGGGAGAGGATAGCTTCAAGCAGTCCATGACTCATTTGAAGGAGCATTACCAACGATTTCTGACAGACGAAGAATTCGAGCTATATCAATTGGCGGCGGATAAAATTCTCAATTGTCTTGCCAAATTGGATAAGAATAGCAGTCACTCTGGAATCATTTACGGCGATCTGCACCAAGGCAACATTGTGTTCTATAACGGAGACCCTCGACCGATTGATTTTGGAAGATGTGGGTTTGGTTACTATCTTTATGATATCGCCCATACCATTTTGGGTTTATATCCTGCCCAAAGAGAGCTAGTCATAAAAGGTTACGAGAGTTTGCGGAAACTAGAAGGGGACTGGCTCCCCACACTAGAGAGCTTCACAGTGATGGTCATGATTGAAAATTATAGTCATCATGCTTCTGACCCCAGGGAAATCGAGGGGCTAAAAGCAGAACAGCCATATGCGATCGCTATGATCAAAAACTACTTGAACGGTACACCATTTCTTTTTCATTCAAAGACAGAGAAGTAGAGGGGAAATGGATGAGCTCACCAAAAAGCCGCCGATCAAACGGCGGCCTTTTCCATTATAGTAGTGATTCAGCAAGAATACGAGCGATCTGCTCGCTGTCCTGTTCTCTGTACACATAATCATGATGATGGGGGTGGTGAATGCTTATCCAGCCATGCTCGATAGCCTTTTTGTAGTAATCCTTTGCGCGGTCTTCTTCGCCACTCAGATAGAACAAGCATGCAGCATTCCAATACAAGGCCGGATCTCCATCCCAATCCCAGCCTTTATCGAGTGCTTGGGCATAACTCCATGCTGCGCGGGCGTAGTCTTTTTCCACGCCATAATTCAAATCGCCACACATATAGTGGTTGCCATTGACAAGGAAATTGTTTAACGGAAGGTTCCATCCGAACAGAACCGGGAAATCCGCGAGCAGCTCGAAACCGACAGACAAGGCTGTTCGCTGCGATCCTATATTATTTGACCAGCACTGCCATCCCACTCTTTTGATTCCGCGCTGTTTAGCGAGAGAGAGAGCACCCCATGCTGTCTTTCGAGCCCATCCGAGCCCCCGATACTCTTCATGGGTTTCTATACCCAATTCACATTCGTCTTCTACTACCCAGTCCGTCATGCACCAGCTAATAATGGTCGGTCCCTCATCGGTTTCTTGAATCGCGGCACAACCGAAGCCTTTGTTTTCATAGGCTTCTATGGATGGCCAGTTATCTTGTATTTCATCGATAACATCTTCAAGCCCTACCAATTCTTTACGCTTCAACAACGTGCTGTCTATCGGGACAAGATGGTCGCAAGCAGGAGAGGACAGATCCTGTAAATGGTGAGTAAAGATCATTCGTCCGCTTCTCATGGGATATACATCTTTCATTACGATATCGAGAATGTCATCCCACTTTTCATCAGTAGGATAAAACAGGACGTAGTCAAGCTGTTCATCAGCAGCGAGCTGCGGTAATATCTCCTCTTTGATTAAGGTATTCACTTCTTCAAAAAAGAGGGGATTATCAACACTGCCTCCTAGAAAAATACCTTGGGGGCTTGTCAACAAGGCTGATCTTGCATCATTTGACAGGAATACTCTACCAGGAGTAACACCTGCAATGACCCCTTTGATGGATACATGATGCTTCAACGCTTCAAACAGATTGGTCGCGCTATGGAAGCAATCGGTTGTGAGTTCCGTTCCCTGAACCATTTTTTGAGCAAACATTTCGTTCATTTCCTCCCACAGCATATGAGAGAGGGGATGAAATTATCGTTTGGAACCTCTCATATGCTTTTCCATTTGTTTTTGCGAATCCAAAACATCATCACTCCTTTACCTGTAGTAGGGCGCGAACTCTGGGGTGATTAGCCTCTGATGCCCCCATGTTCATTATGGATGATGATCCAATTTTTACAAGGAAAAAATACACAATTGTTTGATTTACATAAATTAATTATGGTAAACAACAGATCGAACACACGAAAAAACACTTTGCAGACAAAAAAGGCAGTGGTAGCCCAGGGCTTGTTCCTGTCCGAAGCTACTCCTGCCTTTTTCGAGTTATCCTTCCTGGCGCAAATGACAAGCAAGCTGTAATTTCAGCAAGTCTTCCGGATTTCGTAGATCGATGTGAAGAAGCTCCTCAACTTTGCGCAATCGCTGATACAGCGTATTGACGTGAATGTGCAGCTCTTTGGCGGTCAGTTGAGGGGATTGACTGCATTTCATATAAGTCATGATCGTCTGTTCCCATTCCTGATATTTTTCCGGGTCTTGCCAGAAAGGGGCAAAGACATCTTGAATGAATGCATCAATATCGGCCTGACTCTGGTTCAACATGAGGCGATTGACACCCAGGTCTTTATAGTGAACCACACCAGAACGGCTGCGGTTGGTCAAATAGTGAGCGGCTTTCTTGGCTTCTTCGTAGCTTTTGCTGATTTGCTCAATCCCGCTTGCCATAGTTCCCACGCCAATCGACAAAGATGCTTCGTTGCCAAGTTCCCACTCGTAGGACGCCTGTTGCAGCCTCTCCCGGATGTCCTTCCCATCTCGGGAGCCAAGAGACCGGATGAGGAGGGTGACGTGATTATGGAATCCGTAGACGAACATCTGTGTTTTATTGAACTCCCATTTCCAACGGGTAATGAGCCGGTGAATGTTTGCTTCTAGCAATGCCAGATCGTGGCACTGCGTCAGATGGGCATAAACCACGTAGTATTTTGCTTGCGGCTGCAACCCCATCGAACGGGCGCGGTCAAACAGTTCATTTCCTTTGCTTGCGATCAGCTCTTGAAAAAGATCGTGTGCTCGCTTGTACAGCACGGAGCTGATCGATTGCTTTTTCACCAAATCGAGTATGAGCACAGCACTCCCTTGCTCGACCGTCATACGTGCGAGATCAGATAGCCCGCGTTCGTCTAAGGGAATCATGAGACATCCGAGAAAGATGCTTCCATTGATTAGTGGATACAAACAGAACAGTTGATCGTCACCAGAAGCGGGAGAGAACAAGCTGACAGAAACAGGCTGTCTTCTTTTGTTCAGCAATGTATACAGTTCATCCCAGCTAAAAAATGAAACACTTTCTTCAGGATACATTTTCTGCTCAAGCCAATCGGCGAAATAAATGGAATGGCCTGTCATTTTGCCGAGGGTTTTTACGATTGTTTCCGCCCCTTTATTTTGCAAGGACAACTGCTTGATGGATTCATGGATATGGTTGCGTTGTATCAAATCATCATGCTTGGCTTGCAGTTCGGCGCTAATGGCAGCCATATGTTCATACGCTTTCTTGACTTTTGCATAGAGCTCGGCATTCTGCAGGGCGATGGAAGTTTGGTCTGCGAAGCCTTGGAGGAGGTCGAGGTCGTACTCGGTAAACACATTTTCTTGATGAAACTGATGCAGGACAAGTACGCCGATACGCTTTTCTTCACGTGATATCGGAACGCATAACAACCCATTCAAGTCTCGCAATGTTTTTGCGTGGTTCAGGGAGTGAAAATTGTCAGCGGAGATGTCCTTCATCGCATGGTTTGTTTCTTGGCTGGTTTTGTACATACGTGGGATTCCGTCTTCAAACACTTTGCCTGCGATGGATTCTCCCACCCGCATTTTGAGATCCTTGAACACCGTAACATGAAAACCGACGGTCGCTTTCGGAATCAATCGGTCGATAGTGGGATCATACAAGTGCAGGAGTCCTGCGTCTGCAGCCGGGATAACAGCCAGTGCGTTACCAATGATGCCACGGATGATTTGGTGAACGTCGAGGGTAGCAGATATGGAGCGAATCCCTTCAAAGAGTTTCTTGCTTTCCTCCGCTTTGGCTGTCATTTTTTCTTCTGCCAACAACAGGCGAATGCCGAACCACAGTAGTTCCCATTGGTCAGAGGTAAGGATGACCGGTTGTTTTGCTTGATTTGAAAGGCAAATAACCGCTTGTCCTTCGTTTTCGTAGAAAAAACGGTACATCTGTTGGGCATATTCATAACGCATGTGGCTAGCACCGTTGTCACAGAGAGGCACTGTCGTAGGGGACGTAATCATGGTAGCGTTTTCATGAAAAGAAGAGAAAATAAGCCGAAAATGTCGATCACGCGAAAATTGGAACCAGATCGAAAAAGGCTGATTGCCAAACCATTCATGCAGCTTTTCAAGCAGGAGCGAAAATGAATTCATCCACGTGTCCTCCATGTAGAGAAATACACATTACTAGTTGGAAATAAGTGTCTGTATATACATTGTATTCATAATTTTTACTATATACAATACTCGTATAAGATGCGGAAGGTGGGAGACGATTTGACAGCAACCTACAATAACTACATCAATGGAGCTTGGGTAACGAGCCATACTGGACAGGTTTTCCCTAGCACGAACCCTGCCAATACGAATGAGGTTCTCGGTTATTTTCAAAAATCGGACGGGCTGGATGCGCGTTCTGCCATTGAAGCTGCTGCCAATGCTTTTGGTGAATGGTCGCAAAAATCAGCTCCCGCACGTGGAGAATTCTTGTTCTCCCTCATTCACTTATTGGAAAAACACAAAGAAGAGCTCGCAGAAACCATCACCCGTGAAGTAGGAAAAACATTGCGGGAAGCGAGAGGCGAGGTCGCCAAGACAATCACCTCCATGAAGCAGTTAACCGGGGAAGCTACTCGCTTGACAGGTCAAACAGTGCCTTCCTTTGATGAACGGGTAATTGGTTACACGGTGCGAGAGCCAATCGGGGTTTTCGCGATTATTGCCCCATGGAATTTTCCGTTGGGGATTGGCTTGTGGAAGATCGTCCCTGCCATCCTCGCAGGCAATACAGTTGTGTTCAAGCCGGCGAGTAACACCTCCTTGATTAGCGTAAAGCTGGTAGAGCTCCTGATTGAAAGCGGCGTTCCGAGTGGCGTAGTGAATTTGGTAACAGGACCGGGTGCGGTAATCGGTGATGAATTGGCGAATCATCCACTGGTCAAGGGCATTTCCTTTACAGGCTCTTCTGAAGTGGGACTTGCCTTGGGGAGAGCAGTTGGAGCCAGAGGAGGCAAGATTCAGGCGGAGATGGGCGGGAAAAATCCGGCAATCATACTCGCGGACGCCGATATTGACCTCGCCATTGATTCCATCGTACTGAGCGGATTCTTCGATAATGGGCAACGTTGTACGGGGACCAGTCGCGTATTGGTCGTTCCCGAAGTAGCCGAACAGGTAAAAGCAAAACTGATCGAGCGAGCGAAGAGCTTGAAAATTGGGGATGGATTCAATCCAGAGAATCATAACGGACCAGTAGTGGACGAGCATCAGCTCAATTTGTATCTTCACTATGTACAAAAGGGGATCGAAGAAGGGGGCGTACTGGAATGCGGGGGTAAGCGCCTGCTAGAAGGTGATCTCGCCCAGGGCTACTTCGTCGCACCGACAGTGTTTACTGGCATAACGCAGGAGATGACGATTGCCAACGAAGAAATTTTTGGCCCTGTGATCGCCGTGATCGATGTGGATTCTTTCGAACATGCGATGCAAGTGGCTAACCAGGTGGAATTCGGCTTGTCCTCCACGATTTTTACAAACGATTTGCAAAAAGCTTTCCAATTTGTCAAAGGCATTCAATCAGGCGTCACACATGTCAATATGCCGTCGACTCATTTTGAATCACAGTTTCCGTTTGGTGGCAAAAAGATATCTGGATTGGGTCCGAGAGAGCAAGGGGAGTCTGCGCTCGACTTTTACGTTGAGACAAAAACAGTTTACATTCGGCCTTAAGTATAAGGAAAGCAGGAGGAGCGAAGATGGAAGCGATTGGTGTTATCGGCATTGGTGCAATGGGGAAAGGGATGGTCTGCAATCTCTTGCAAAAAGGCTACCACGTGTATGCCTATGATCCAAGTCCGGCAGCAAAAACCTGGGCGAAGGAAAAAGGAGCGACGGTTGTCGAGTCTCCACAGGCAGTGGGTAGCGTAGCACGTGTCGTTTTCACTTCGCTTCCAGGTCCTGCGATTGTTGAGGAAGTCATGCTGGGTGCGGACGGACTTTTCTTATCATTAGAAGCAGGCAGTTTCGTATTTGATACAAGTACGATCGACCCTGCTACAGCCAAACGACTGAATCAGCACGGCGTAGATAAGGGGATCTACTACTACGATTGTCCGGTGAGTGGAGGACCTGCGGGTTCTGCTGCTGGAACGTTGACGATTATGGTCGGTGGTGATGAGGCAAAGCTTCCAGAAATCATGGACTATCTCAGGACAATTGGAAAGGAAATATTTTATCTGGGGGAATCCGGCTCCGCACAAGTGGCGAAGCTTTGTCACAACTCTGTCGTTGCAGTCATCACAGCAGCGTTGGGTGAGGCGTTTAGTGTCGGGGCAAAAGCTGGCGTCGATCCGCACAAGCTGGCAGCCGTCATGGACAAAGGATCTGCCCACAATCGTGTACTCTCCGTTTTTGGGCCTAACATCTTGTATGGTACATATGAAAATACGGTCTTTTCCTTGGATCATATGCACAAAGATTTACAGCTCTATGCGCAAACCGCACGTGAACAGCAAGTGCCTGTTCTCGTTGGAGGCACGGTTGCACAAATGTATGAAGCAGCGAAAGCACAAGGGAAAGGTAGCTGGGATTCGAGTGCGGTCTGTACCGTGACGGAGGAGCTGGCTCATACAACGATTGCCCGTTAAGCTTTACGTTTAAAAGAAAAGTAGACTACAGCAACGATTGCTTGTAGTCTACTTTTTTATGTAAGCTGCTGTTCAATGTAAGTATGCATCACTATCTGCGATCAAAAGCAAGACTCGCAGCAAGGCCTGTCAAAACACTTGCCATGAGCCAACGCTGCACCCGGTTTGACCGCATTCCAAGCGAGCCAGAGCAGGTAGACAGCTCCGACTCACTTGACAGATTCGTAAACAAACGGAACCGTTATGAAAAGAGCCGAGAGACCGAGCATGGTTGCGATCATGTAAATCACGAATCCAAGTATGACACCAAGAAGGGAGATGACTCCAGCTCTGCGACCTTGTGAAATCGTACGGGAAATGAGGTAAGTCTACAACCTCTATTTTCATGAAACATCTGCTCGTCCCCAAGCATTTACTCACTCGTTTTGTTCATATGCGCATAAGACCGCTCAATCACATGCAAAGCTTCGAAGTGCTTCACGACATTGTTCCCCAGCGTCACGATGACGAACAATAAGATGATACCAAGCAATGCCTTCTTTACTTTCATGTGACTCAGCTGCATGATGAACCGGGCGGCGAGCAGGAAAAAGGCGAAGAAGTAATGTCCGGCATACAGGTACAAATCATACCGGAACGTGGCCAGACCGAACCCTATTACAATGTGGAGCACGAAAGCAAACCCGATATAGGCGGCGAGCGACCAGGCTTCTTGCGTGCGAATCCCTTTGATGAAACCGAGTACAGCAAGAGTGATCAGCGTCAAGCCGATGACATGCACATACCATGGATACGACAACGTTAGGTTCGTAGCGAACGCGACCATCCCCGGTTTTGGGTCGATAAGTGCAATGTCCGGAGTCAGTACAGGACTGATAACGAGCATATACAGAGCCTTCCAGTGCTCGCCGAACGAGAACGGAGCCGTGTAGATGAACCCTCCGGCATGAATCGATTTGTACCAGGTCGAAAACCAGGATTGCCCGAACAGAACATGCTGCAAAATCGTGAAGCTAATGATTAATAAGAGAAATTCGAGCGCAATCCGCACCAGCTTCAAAAAAATGCTCTTCTTTTCTGTATGAAACAGATTGACGGCCAAAACGCTCATAAATGGAATGAAGTTCGTCGAAGTAACACCGAAGTTGACGAGGGCAAACGAAGCGTTCGGCCACGAAGCCAATTTCTTTTCCGCACGGCTGTACTGGGTGTAAAGTACGGATAAAAGAATGACGAACTGCGCATACGGATAAGAATCGGGAATCATGGCCGTGAAAATTTGATAAGAGGCCGTCCCGAAAAACACAGCAAAAAGCAATGGGGTATAGAAGCTTTTACATCCCTTGCGCAGGTAGTAGTAAACCATGGCAACACCGAGCGCGTTCATGATCGCTTGAACCACCGCGAAGAAGAAGTTTTCCGTGAAAAATTTCGATAAATAAGCCAAAGGAATTGAAAGAAAATGAATAAACGGATGGATCACCGTTGGGTTAGTATAGTTATAGTACAGCGTCGGATCAAAATTAAACAGATTAAGCGTAAACGGCACGCCGTAGAAAGGGCTGATCGGAGCCAGAACGGCGATGTTTTGATTCATATAAGTAAGAAAAGGCACATTCATCGACAAATAGAAGGCGAAAAAACAGGCAAACAGAATAAACGCTCTGACATTATCTTTTCGATCATGAAACAAATAGCTGAAAAAACTCATACCAATCCACCATTCAACGTAAAATTGATTTTTTGAAGCATGATTATCTAAACGAATTTTAGCTATATTATACAAAAATAAATTAATATTGCACCAAAATTTAACATTTAAGAAGCTGTCAACTTTTTCGAGAGCATGTGTATCGTGCTGTTGACAGCTCCAAACAGTGGGTCTAGCATGAAAGATCATGTCTGATGTGATCGAAAGGAGTGAACGACTTGCAAGAAATAACCTCAACAGAACTGAACCAATCTCTGCAAGAAAAAGAGTCGGTCGCTCTTTTTGTCTATACACCGATGTGTGGGACCTGCAAGCTCGCAGCACGTATGCTCGACATCATGCACGAAACATTGCCTACCGTTCCTCTGTATCAGATCAACATTAATACGGCGCCTGCATTGGCAGAACAATGGCAAGTGACCAGCGTTCCCGCCTTGCTTATTTTTCACAGAAATGAATTGTTGGAACGTCATTATGCCATCCAGTCCGTTGGATTTTTATACGATGTTCTAAAACCTCTGGCCTAGACATACACCTATTTCCTTCGCCATGAATATGACAAAGAGAGAAGAAATGCGAAGGAGGGGGCGTATGCAAATCCACGTGGTGGAAGAAGGACAAACCTTAGCGAGCATCGCCGAGACGTATGGAACCACACCTGAGGCGATAACGGAGGCAAATGAACTGCCTGATCCTAATAAGCTGGTAACTGGACAGGCGATGGTGATTCCGATTGTGGGAAGCTACTATTGGGTTAAGCAAGGAGATACGTTGTATACCATCGGTCAGCGTTATCAGATCAGCGCGGCAGAGCTTGCCCGAATCAATAGGATTCCGCAATACAGACCGCTTCAAGTCGGGCAACGCCTTTACATCCCGCCCCGTCCGCGGCGTGCAGCTGATTTCAATGCTTATGTGGAACCGAGACGCACCGTCACACCAGCTTTGGAAGCCGATGTTCGCACGGCTGCACCGCATCTGACATATTTGGCTCCGTTCAGCTTTCGTATCAGACGGGATGGTACCCTCGTGCGACCGACAATGAACAATTTTCCGCAAATCGCAAGAGAAAACCAGGTTCTGCTCATGATGGTCATTACGAATCTGGAAAGAGAGCAGTTCAGCACGGAATTGGGCGAGCTCATCCTCAACAATCCAGAGCTTCAGAATACCTTGTTGAACAATATTCTCCAGACAGCACGAGAGCTGGGAATGGGAGATATTCATTTTGACTTGGAAGCATTACCCACAACCGGTGCAGAAGCGTATGCCAGCTTCTTGCGAAAAGCGAGAGACCGTATCCATGCAGCAGGACTGATGATGTCTGTTGCGCTGGCACCGAAGACAAGTGCTGAGCAGGCAGGCAAATGGTATACCGCCCATGATTACAAGGCGATCGGTGCCATTGCGGATTTTGTCGTAATCATGACATATGAATGGGGCTATAGTGGTGGTCCTCCTATGGCAGTTTCCCCGATTGGTCCGGTACGACGTGTCTTGCAGTATGCGATTACCGAGATGCCAGCTGATAAAATTTTGATGGGCCAAAATCTGTACGGATACGACTGGACCTTGCCCTATGAGAGAGGGACGACAGCGCGTGCATTGAGTCCACAGGCAGCGATTGCCCTGGCTTCCCGGCATAATGCAGTCATCCGCTATGACTATCGCGCGCAGGCTCCGTTTTTTACGTACACCGATGATCAAGGCAGGCAACATCAGGTGTGGTTTGAGGATGCGCGGTCGATCCAAGCCAAGTTCAATCTGGTTAAACAGCTCGGTTTGAGAGGCGTCAGCTACTGGAAACTCGGTTTGCCATTTCCGCAAAATTGGCTGTTGATCGAGGAGAACTTTCGCGTCCGTAAGCGTGCATAGTCATCTGGCGTACATTCCATCGCGGGTTGTACGCCTTTTTTTCGCATGAAAAATCATGGTATGATGAAGATGACTGTAAGGAAAAGGGGAGAAATCATGGGAGAATGCAAATTGGATCACAGCCATGAGGACGTACTCAAAAAACTGGCAGAACAAGCTCCACATCTGTCAGAGTTGCGTGTGAGTCAATTCAAAAAGCAGTTGAATGGCGAACTCAGCCAAGAGCGTCTAAACGAGCTGTTTCATTTATTGAAAAAGTATGACCTGGCAAGCCCAGAGGAGCGCCAAGAGCGCGAAAAACAAATGGATCACTTGTTTGGCTAAGCTTTATACATACGTTTTTCGTTTTGCCCCCAAGTGGGAGAATCAGGCTGGAACCATGGTTCCATGCAGCGAGGAGTAACGATGGAAGACAGACTTTATTATCAGGATGCCTATACAAGAACGTTTTCGGCTCAGGTGACGAGGACTGGTGTCGAGCAAGATGGGACACCTTACGTGGTACTTGATCAAACGGCTTTTTACCCTACTGGGGGCGGACAGCCTTCCGATATGGGCGTATTGGAAGAAATTCGTGTGGTGGATGTAGAAGAGGTAGATGGTGAAATTCGTCACCGACTAGAAGCTCCCTTGTCCGAAAGCATTGCGGAAGTAACCGGTCACATCGATTGGGACCGCCGCTTCGACCACATGCAGCAGCATGCTGGCCAACACATTTTATCAGCGTCCTTCCTGGAAGTCGTGCAAGCGGAGACCGTTGCCTTTCACTTGGGCAAAGAGCGTGTCACGATTGATGTACGACTGGATGAGTTGACAGCAGATGTATGGGAGAAGGTAGAAAAGCGAGCGAATCAGATTGTTCTGGAAAACCACCCCATCATTGCGCGGTTCGTTGATGACGAGGAATTGGCAACGCTGCCCTTGAAAAAACAGCCGACCGTTACTGAAAATATTCGGGTCGTGATGATACCTGAATTTGATTACAACCCATGTGGAGGAACACATCCAGCGCGAACGGGCGAAGTCGGGATGATCAAGATTTTGGGCTGGGAGCGCCATCGCGGAAACATTCGTCTGGAATTCATCTGTGGCTGGCGAGCTTTGCGGGACTACAACCAAAAGCAAGCTGTCGTTCGCGATACGGCGAAGCTGCTCGCTACCAATGAAGGGGAGCTGCTCGCACAGACGGAACGCCTTCTTGCAGAACGTGATGTCTTGAAGGCAAAATTGGCAGAAGTGGATAAGCAGCTCTTAGAAGTGGAAGTCAATCAACAACTATCTGCTGCTAGCCAATTGGGTCATTCTCGCCTCATTATGCGTACCTTTACAGACAAAACCATTCAACAGCTTCAACAGTTCGCACAGCTGGCTACTGCTCTGGCGCCAGATGTGATTTGCCTCTTGGCTGCTACTGCCGAAGACAAAATGCAAATCGTGTTTGCTCGTGGGCAAGAAGTCAACGTAGCCATTAATCAAGTGTTGAAAGAAACCTTGCCGATCATTAACGGAAAAGGTGGGGGAAATCCTGCGATGGCACAGGGTGGCGGTCAGTCAGTAGTGGATGCGGAAGAAGTATTGCTGCATGCACGCAAACTGCTGGAAGCCTCACTAATGTAGATGCACTCGATTCAATAAAAGGAGGAATCCGCGATGAACTGGAATCCGGGAGATATCGTTCGCGTTTCGCAGCGAACTGGTGAGTATATTGCAGAAGTATTGGAAATCCACGATTCGAAGCTGCTGGTAAAAGTGTTGGCAGTTACCAAATACCCAACGCAAGGTGATTTGCATTCTTCCTACGAAGTAGATGTGCCGCTGTTTCACCAGCGTCCAGCACTCTCTTACATGGAAAAATTCATGACACCTGTCCAAGGGGTCATTCGCTATAATGGCACGATTCCAGACTACAAGGAATCTGTGCGTCAGGCGATGGAGAGAGAAATGGAAAAGCTTGCGAAAATGGCAGCTTGGGCAGAGCGTTGTCTCGTTGAGCTGGAAAAGATGCACAAGGAAGCCTTTACAAACGCGAAATAGAGTGGTACTGTAGTACTCGAATGTACGACAATTGCATAGCTTTACTACCAAACGGGGGCCAAGCAACGTTGGCTGAGATTGTAACGAGTGTGTTACTGACCGTTGAACCTGACCTGGGTCATGCCAGCGGAGGAAGAGGTATTTGGAATCAGTATCACATGTCGCATCCGAGCGGAACTATGCTTGTTTGCGCACATGGATGATAAGATGACACTCAACCATCCGAGGCGGATGGTTTTTTTATGCCATTCGTCCGGTGAGATGGGATGGGTATACGGCTTCTTCTGTTTGTCTGAATCGACTCAGGCAGGCGGGAGAAGCCGTTTTTTTTCCAGTAGAAGGAGGTAATCAATGATTGTTCAGCTGAATGGGAAAAAAGTAGAGTTGGCGGAAGAGATCACAACAGTGCGAGCCTTGCTTGCTTCTTATTCCCTGCAAGAGAAAATTGTCGTCGTAGAGCGAAATGGTGAAATTATTGATCGCTCAGCGTACGAACAAACACCGATTGCAGACGGAGATCGTATAGAAATCGTTCATTTTGTCGGAGGAGGATGATCATGATGGATACATTGAAAATTGGATCGTACGAGTTTCGCTCCCGTTTGCTTTTAGGGACAGGTAAATTCGCTGATTTGGATACACAAGGGAAAGCGGTAGAGGTGTCAGAAGCAGAAATTTTGACATTTGCGATTCGTCGCTTGAATTTGGAAAATCCGCAAGAACCGAACTTTTTGGAACAACTCGATTTGAAAAAATTCACCCTGCTACCAAATACAGCAGGTGCCTATACAGCAGAAGAAGCCGTGCGCATTGCCCGTTTGGCTAAAGCATCTGGACTGTGTGACATGATCAAGGTCGAAGTCATTGGAGATCCGAAAACTCTTCTCCCTGACCCGATTGGCACACTCGAGGCTTCGAAAATCTTGGTGGAAGAAGGCTTTATCGTACTGACCTACACCAATGACGACCCGATTCTTGCTCGACGCCTGCAAGAGGTTGGCGTACATGCGGTTATGCCGGGTGCGTCACCAATTGGTTCCGGACAAGGGATTGTCAACGAAAACAATCTCCGCTTTATCATCGAGGATGCCAAAGTACCGATTATCGTCGATGCTGGAATTGGCTCGCCAGCAGACTGCGCGAAAGCGATGGAGCTGGGGGCGGACGGTGTCTTGTTGAACACAGCAGTCGCCCTCGCTGACAATCCTGTTCTGATGGCAGAAGCGATGAAGCTCGGGGTGGAAGCAGGTCGCAAAGGCTTCCTGGCAGGCCGTATCGCGAAAAAGCGTTACGCGTCCGCAAGCAGCCCGACTGAAGGGATGATTGAGTAGCGTGGATCGACTGACAGAAGCGGTAGAATCGATTGCCAGCCGCAAAGAAGAGCTGTTTGCCCTATTGGCAGAGCTCGTTTCTCATCCGACTGTGAGTCCTCCCGCGCGAAATAGCGATGCCGCACAAGGAGTAATCGCCAACAGACTGCAAGCGATGGGATTCGAAGTAGATCGCTGGACGGTATATCCAGGAGACGACAATATCGTCGGTCGGTTATCAGGGAGTGCTTCTACCCAGGCAAACAGCTTGATTGTCAACGGGCATATCGATGTGGCTGAAGTCGGAGATGACAAGGGGTGGACCTATCCACCTTTTGCTCTGACACATGGCAAGGATGGGCGCTTGTACGGACGTGGTGTTGCGGATATGAAAGGCGGACTGGCAGCGAGCCTGTTTGCGATCCAAATGCTGCGCGAACACGGAATCGAGCTCCAAGGCGATCTGCTCGTTCAATCCGTCATCGGAGAAGAAGCGGGTGAAGCGGGGACATTGGTCGCTATCGAGCGTGGCTATCAGGCTGACTACGCCGTTGTAGTGGATACGAGCAATCTCCACATACAAGGGCAGGGCGGGGTCATTACAGGCTGGATCACGATTGAGAGTCCGACGACGCTGCATGACGGAATGCGTGCACAGACCATTCATGCAGGCGGACGTGTTCGGGGAGCTTCTGCCATTGAAAAAATGACGAAGGTGATCACCGCACTGCAGGAACTGGAGCGGGACTGGGCTGTCATGAAGTCCTATCCCGGCTTCCCGGCAGGCAGTAATACGATCAATCCCGCAGTCATCGAGGGAGGTCGACACGCTGCATTTATCGCAGACCGTTGCGCTCTGTGGATTACCGTTCATTTTTATCCGAATGAATCCTACGAAGAGATCATCCGAGAGATCGAGGATCATGTCGGGCGTGCAGCTGCTGCTGATCTTTGGCTGAGAGACAATCCTCCTACATTCCGGTGGGGTGGACGTTCGATGATTGAGGAGCGCGGTGAAATCTTCCCTTCACTGGAGTTGGATACGAAACATCCAGGCTTGGCAACGCTGCAATCCGCCTATGAAAGTCACATGCATCAAGCACCTATCGTTACGATGTCGCCTACGGTGACGGATGCAGGCTGGTTTGCGCATGCAGGCATTCCGGCTGTCCTATTCGGACCCGGTGAGCTCACGCATGCTCATGCCGTAGATGAATCCATTGATCCCGACCAGCTTGTTCATTTTGCCCAGATCATGGCCCGCTTCATTGCCACCTGGTGCAATACCCCAAAGGAAGCGAAGGAGTGAGTATTGCATGACAACCTTTACTGATCGTTTAAGAAAAAGTGTAGCCCCGATCTGGGAGCGTGTTCATCAACATCCTTTCGTCACCGGACTTGGAGATGGCAGCCTGCCCGTTGGTGCATTCAAATATTACATGAAACAAGACTACATCTATCTGATTGATTACGCGAAAATGTTCGCGATTGCGAGTGTGAAGGCGTACGATCTGGAAACAAGTTCTCGCTTCGCTGCTTTGCAAGAATCGACGCTGAACACAGAGATGGAGCTGCATCGCCAGTATGCAGAGCGCTTCGGTATCTCTCGCGCGGAGCTGGAAGCGACAGAGCCTTCGTTTGTGATGTTGGGGTACACCAGCTACATGCTGCGTGTCGCTCATCAAGGGTCGTTGGCAGAATTGGTGAGCGCACTACTCCCATGCACGTGGAGCTATTGGGAAATCGGCAAGCGCTTGGCACAAGTAGAAGGGGCGCTGGATCACGAACTGTATGGCGAATGGGTACGCATGTACAGCTCCGATGAGTTTGGGCAGCTGGCGATCTGGCTGATTGATATCATGAACCAATTGGCGGA
Source organism: Brevibacillus sp. AG162 (assembly GCF_006715575.1). NCBI lineage: Bacteria > Bacillati > Bacillota > Bacilli > Caryophanales > Paenibacillaceae > Brevibacillus > Brevibacillus sp. AG162. Next base: position 149,302 of record NZ_VFNO01000010.1, on the reverse strand, counting down.
AGGAAAGAGCGAGCAAGAGCTGGCCAAACTGGAAGAGTATTTTGTCAATACCTCCAAAATGGAGTACATGTTCTGGGACATGTCCTACAGAGAGGAAATGTGGCCGTGGGAGAACAACTAGCTTTCGTCGACGTCAGCTTTTCGTATGGCGACAAGCAGATTCTTGATCATTTTGATCTGCGTGTGGGGAAAGGGGAGTTCGTCAGCTTGATCGGTCCGAGCGGGATCGGGAAAAGCACCTTGTTTCAACTCATCGCAGGTCTTCTTACGCCCACGCAAGGCGAAATCAGGCTCGGCAATGTAGCAGTTGCAAATCGTTTGGGGCAAGTCGGCTATATGCCCCAACGAGATCTGCTCATGCCATGGCGTACGATTGTCGAAAATGCAGCCTTGCCTCTAGAAATCAAAGGTATGACAAAAAAAGAAGCGCATGAGTGCGTCAGACAGCAATTGCCAAGGTACGGGCTTCAGGAGTGGGCTGACAGCTACCCAGCCCAGCTTTCCGGTGGAATGCGTCAGCGTGTTTCCTTTTTGCGCGCATTGTTTTCCGGCGCAGAGATGATGCTGCTGGATGAGCCGTTTAGTGCATTGGATGGAATTACAAGAATGGACATGCAAGAGTGGCTGATGGAAAAGTGGCAGGAAACAGGCAGTACGATGCTGATGATTACGCACGATATCGACGAAGCCATATTGCTCGCGGACCGCATTATTGTGCTGACTGGTAGTCCGATCACCAGGCCGATCGAATTAGCCGTTCCGGTAAGCAGACCGCGAACAGCAAGCAGCCGCAACCAAGCCGGATTTTTGGCATTGCGTGAACAAATTTGGGAACTGCTTCGACAGGAGCGCCAAGCAGCCATGAAGCCGTTGAGGAGAGAAGCATGATGGGGAGAGGCATTTGGTTTGGTATCTCCATCGCCATTTTTCTCCTGGTGTGGGAAGCTGGATGCCGCTTCCTCGGAGTGCCGCCATTCATTCTACCGCCACCTAGCGCTATGGTCGTATCGCTGTGGGATTTACGTGCCTCTCTAATAGGTATACATCTTTGGGCGACGTTAAAGGAAGTGTTACTGGGGCTATCGATCTCGATTGTGTTTGGAATCTCCCTTGCATTTGCGATGATTCGCAGTCGGATTGTGGAACGCTTGGTCTATCCGTATATCGTCATCTCCCAAACGATCCCAATTATAGCGTTATCACCCGTTTTTATTTTGTGGTTCGGGTATGATTTATCTGGAAAAATCGCTGTTACGATTCTGTTTACTTTCTTTCCGATCGTCGTCAACACATATGACGGACTTCGCTCGACGGACAAGGAAATGCTCCAGCTGTTAAAAACGATGGGGGCAACAAACGGACAAATTTTTACCAAGCTGCAATTGCCGTCGAGTTTACCCCATTTCTTCAGTGGCCTCAAAGTGGCAGCTACCTACAGTGTGGCTGGGGCGACGATTGGGGAATGGCTGGGGGCGAGTGAGGGTCTCGGGTATTTTGGCAGACGGGCATCCGGCAATTTTCAGGCTCCCGCGTTGTTTGCCTCGGTCCTGTTGCTCTCGATTCTCGGCATGCTGCTGTTTTGGCTAGCTGGACGACTCGAACGTCATTTTTCCCCGCATATGAAAATCAAAGGAGAACAACAATGAAACCTTTCAACAAGTGGACGAAAGCATTCATGGCACTCACATTGGCAACAGGTCTTGCTGCTTGCGGCAATCAGGCGAGCTCGGATGCTGGTCAGACGCAAGCCCCTGCTGGTAAAGGAGCGGAGGCGACAGAGCTGACGATTGCGCTCGATTGGTATCCGAATGCCGTACATTCCTTCTTGTATGTCGCAGAGGAGCAAGGCTATTTTAAAGAAGAAAACCTCAAGGTGACCATGCAAATGCCTTCCGACAGCAATGATCCTCTGAAAATGGCAGCTGCTGGCAAAGTAGATTTGGCGATCAGCTATCAACCACAGCTCGTCCAAGCTCGTGCAGAAGGAGTTCCTGTCGTATCTGTAGGTGCACTCGTTCGTCATCCGTTAAACGTGATCATGACGCGCCAAGACAGTGGAATCGATACTCCGCAAGAGCTGGCTGGAAAAAATATCGGTTATCCATCACTTCCACTCGATGAATCGATCGTACGTCAAGTTGTGCAGCATGCTGGTGGGGATGATTCCGGACTAACCTTCACGGATATCGGCTTTGACATCGTCCCGGCGTTGACGGCCAAAAAGGTCGATGCAGTAGTAGGTGGCTATATCAACCATGAGCAACCGATTTTGGAGAAGCACGGCGTTCCTGTCAATGTGTTCAAGCCTTTTGAGTTTGGTGTTCCAGACTACTATGAGCTCGTATTAGCGACAAGTGACGATACATTGGGCAAAAAGCAGAAAGCTGTGGAAGGTTTTCTCCGTGCAATTGGCAAGGGCCAGGACTATGTGAAAAATAATAAGGAAAAGGCACTCGATCTGTTGTTTACCAAACAGGCTGCCGATTTCCCACTGGAAAAAGACATTGAAACCAAGAGTTTGGATATCCTGATTCCGTTGATGGATGCTGGAGAAAAGCCATTTGGATACCAGACAGTGGAGTCTTGGCAAACTCTGATTGATTGGATGAAAAAAGAAAAGCTGATTACGGCAGAGATCAAAGCTGAAGATATCATGCGCGATCTCGTGAAATAATCAGTCGAAAAGCACCCACTTTGCACACTTTTGAGAGTCTACTCTCGATTAGCGAGGCAAAGGAGGTGCTTTTTTTTGCTGGATGGTTCTATTCCGATTAGGAGGAGAGGGGGAAACAAAGTTCTGCTGTCATCCCTTTTCCTGTATCACTTGTTAACAGCAGGCGTCCATGATGAGCGGCTGCAATACGTGCAACCATGGGCAAACCGAGACCATGACCATTGTGTGAGGGAGATTTTCTTTTTGACGAATAAGGCAATTCCACCAAGTCAGGCAGCATGCTTTGCTCAATGCCTTTTCCGTTGTCAGTGATAATTAGGAGAGCATTGCGCTGGTTGGCTGACAGGGTCGTTTGCACGTGGATGTGACAGCCTGATGGGTTATGCACGATGCTGTTCTGGACGAGATTCGTGATAGCGCGGACAAGAAGTTTTTCATCACCCATCACGAAGCATTGCTCAGTCGTGACATCCAGCTCAATGGTAAAGGCCTCTGACAAATCATTGTTCAAAAAGTCAGTAACAATTTGCCGCGCAAGTGTCGATAGCCGAATCAGTTTGGTATGAATGGGCTGCATTTCGTATTCCAGCATGGAAACGAGATTCAAGTCGCTGACCAAAGACCGGAGCTTTTCCCCTTGCTTTCGAATGATGCTTGCTTTTTGCTGCTGTTCGTAAGGCACCGCGTCGCTCTCTTCCAATTCACTGGCATACCCGAGCACCATCGATAATGGCGTGCGTATATCATGGGAGATTCCCGCGATCCAATTCGAACGTGCTTCGTCTCTGGCTTTTAGCATAGCGTTCTTCTCTTGCAGAAGCGTCGATGCATGATTGATGCTTCGGGCAATCCCGCTGAACATTCCCTTTGCCTCGACATGGGTATGCTGATCTTCTGACAGAGCGTGAATTCCGCTAATCAGAGGGCGGATGGCCCGAATGAGTCGAGTGCCGATGAATAGCGAGAGAAGAGCGGCGAGCAGTATATTTCCGAATAGCAAAGCCAGTAATCGATACGGCAAATCGCTTATCCAACTGATTGGTAAATGAATCTGGTACTTGGCGAGACTGTCCTTCGGGTAGCCCACGACGACCAGCCCCATCTCATGCTCCCAGACAAAAACAGGATAGTCCTGTAAGTAATTTCGCGAGAACTGCGCCACTTCTGCCAAGGAATAGGCGCGAGGCAATTGGTCCGGTATGGCGTAGTCCCAGATGACCTTTCCATCGTCCGCAATCAGCATGGCCCAAGCCTGGCTCTTTTGCAACCAATCTTGTGCATTTGGTTCCAACGTATAGTGGGAACCGTTCTTGTGGAGACCTTCTGCGATAGTTTGTGTGACGTGAACGGGAGGAGAGCCTTCGTTCATGCCTTTGAAAACAAATGTACCGAGAATGATGTAATTGACGATGAGCAAAAAGACGGCGATCAGGATAGAAGCACCTGTATAACGACGTAAAATTCGTACAGCTCCATCCATCTACAACTCTTCCTTTACGAGTAATTTGTACCCAAGTCCTCTTACCGTCAGCAAATATTCAGGAGTGGACGGACATGGCTCAATCTTTTCGCGAATGCGCCGCATATGAACCATCAGCGTATTTTCATACCCGTAGTAATCGTCACCCCATACGGATTGGCACAGGGCATCACTTGTGACGATTCGTCCCCGGTTTTCATAGAGTTTTCGCAAGAGTGCGTGTTCCTTGGCGGTCAAAGCATATTCGTGGTGATCTCTCGTCACGATTGCCGCCTCCAAATCGATTGTACTGTCACCAAGCTGGAAAACAGGCAGCCGTTCGATTTGGGGAGGGGCGTATACACGTCGTAAAATGACCAGGAGACGGAGAACGAGCTCGCGCGGTAAAAATGGCTTCACAATATAGTCGTCAGCACCTAGGCCAAGTCCGAGCAATCGATCTTCATCTTCTCCTCGGGCTGACAGAAAAATGACAGGGATTTGCGAGAAACGACGGATCGAAGTCAAAAGTCCAAATCCATCTCCATCAGGCAGCATGACATCCAGGATTACGACATCTGGCTTGTCCGAAGCGCATATCACTAATGCTTCTTTACAGCTACCCGCATGAAAAATACGAGAGAATCCTTCCTTACGCAAAAATCCATCGATCATATTTCTGATATCAAGCTCATCTTCCACGATGAGCACTTTTTTCTGTTTCCACTCTTCCATATTGAATCACCCTTATTCATTATACTCGCTTGATTTGTGTGTTCTACCCACTCGAAGTCGATTTAAGGTTGTCGTAAGGTTCCTGTCAGCTTATCGACGGGTTGGGTCTCTATGATTTCGTAGGAGAGACCAACAGATAGGAGCGAGAAAAGATGAATACGGTAATTCGAACGGAAAACCTTTCAAAACGTTATGGAGGTGCCTATTCCGTCCAGCGGGTGAATCTTGCGGTAGGAGAAGGGGAGGTGTATGGCTTCCTCGGTCCAAATGGTGCGGGAAAATCGACGACACTTAAAATGCTGCTAGGATTAGTCAAGCCGACAGAAGGGAGTGTCTCTGTATTCGGGAAGGATTTTAGCAGGAACCGAATTGAAACTTTGAGTCAGACGGGTTCCTTGATTGAGGCTCCTTCCTATTACGGTCATCTTACTGGCCTGGAAAATATGCGCGTCATGCAGCGGCTGCGAGGTGTTCCGGACAAACATGTAGAGAAAGCCTTGCAAATCGTCCGTTTGGAAAAGCAACAGAACAAAAAGGTAGATCAGTATTCGCTCGGGATGAAGCAGCGACTGGGAATTGCCATGGCTTTGCTGCATTTTCCAAAGCTCGTCATCCTCGATGAACCGACAAACGGTCTGGACCCTGCAGGAATCGGTGAAATTCGGGAATTGATCCAATCGTTGCCACACCAGTATGGAATGACCGTGCTACTCTCTAGCCATCTGCTCTCGGAAATCGAGCAAGTGGCCACGTCTATCGGCATTATCCACGGGGGGAAGCTTTTGTTTCAAGGGAGCATGGAGCAGCTGCAACGGAACAGTCAGCCTCATGTTTGGATGAAAACGCAGGATAATGAAAAAGCGAGAAGGGTTCTTCAAGATAGGGAGCATTCTCCAAGTCTCCAAGATGGCTTCCTTGTCATGGAAGGCATGGGGGATAGAGAGGTAGCGCAGACAAATCGGGCGCTGATTATGGCGGGCATTGATGTTTATCGCATTGAAGTGCACAAACAAAGCTTGGAGAGCATTTTCCTCTCCCTTACAGGCAAGGAGGGGAGCTTGTAATGAGGACACTCTTGCTAGAGTTTTATAAAATTAGACATAAGCGTCTGTTTCTTATGCTCGCCATTCTTTTGAGCATCGAACTGGCATGGGGGTTTATGGCTGTCAGTACCTCCATGACGAGAAATCCAGATGCCGCGACGTGGAGCGCCATACTGGTCACGATTACAGCCATGAATGGATTGTTTTTGCCGATCGGTTCGGCTGTCATTGTTTCACGGATTTGTGATATGGAACACAAAGGGCGTACATGGAAGCTGTTGATGGCTGCTTCTGTCAGCCGAAAAGCGGTTTATGCGGCAAAATTCGTCTCTGCGGCTGTTTTGATGGGGAGTGCAGTCATTCTACAGGTATTGGCGATCGTGGCATTTGGCATTGGCTATGGGTTAGCAGAGCCAGTTCCGATTGGTATATTACTCCATTTTGTAGCAGGAACCACGCTGACGAATCTCGTGGTGATTGCTCTGCAGCAATGGATCTCTCTCGCCATCAAAAATCAGGCATTTAGTCTATGTCTCGGGATGATCGGGGGCTTCATTGGCATGACAGCGAGCTTGTTTCCGCCACAAATCGGACGCCTTTTCATATGGTCGTACTATGTGGACTTTTCGCCCGTTACGTATCAATACGTGAACGAAACCATGCTGTTTACTACACGCGAAATCGGTGTTCATTTGCCGATCATCGTCGTACTCATGGGCATCGCATTCTACCTTGCTGGGAGCATTCACGTATCCCGGCAAGACGTGTAGGGAGGAACTTGTTATGCTAATCAAATGTTTGGGAGCAGAATGGGTAAAACTTCGACGTTCGCGTATATGGCTCGTTTTGCTTGTGCTTCCTGTTTTCAGTACGCTGATCGGCTTCGCCAACTACTGGATGAACCAAGCGATCCTGCAAAATGGCTGGTATAGCCTGTGGACGCAGGTGAGCTTGTTCTACGGAGAATTTTTCTTGCCCATTCTCATCGCGATCTGTTGTTCGTTCGTGTGCAGACTGGAGCATGTAAACCGAAACTGGAATGTGATACTGACAGCACCGGTAGCAACCCCAACGATTTTTTTCGCGAAGCTGGTGGTGGTTGGTGTTCTCCTTTTTGCTGTGCAGCTTTTCTTCCTCGTGTTGTATATTTGCGCGGGTTTCATCGCTGGACTACACGCACATTTTTCGTTTCCAATGGAAGTGTTCGGATGGATCATGCGAGGCTGGCTGGCCTCGCTCGCCATCATCTCCTTCCAACTATGGCTTTCCACGCGGATACAGAGCTTTGCTGTACCTGTCGGCATTAGTGTTTGCACTGTTTTTATAGGGTTGGGCTTGTATGTATCTGGGCTTGGGATGTTTTTTCCTCTGTCACTTTTGACGATTGGCATGGGCGTGCTTAGTCAAGAGAGTTTGTCGCTAGGAGAGCTGGGGACGTTTGTCGTCATGTGTGTACTATTCGTGACAAGCGGCTGTACACTGGGGATTCGCCGTCTTACGAGAGCAGGTCTTTAACAGTTTTCGCCACATAAACGGTTTCCCTTTCCTGTCAAACAACCTTATAATAGAAGGTGAATGCTTGAATGAGGAGAAGTTTCCATGGACGACAAACACATAAACAAGACGAATAGCAAATGGGTGATCTGGGGGTTTATTCTCAGTGTACTCGCTTGTGCTGTGTCTATGGTGATTTTCATCTACGTGATGCGCAACTAACAGCACATGATGGAACCGTCAAAAAACCGCTCATTTACGAGAGCGGTTTTTTGCTGTGGTGTTAGCGGGATATCGCTGTTATTTTTCGGATGGCTTCTTCTTGTGACAGCTGGTTCAGCTCGGTAAAGCCAACGTTGGAAAGAGCTATCGTTTTTCCTTGATAGATGGGGTAAACGCCTTGCCAGAGACCTGCTGTACTGTACAGCTGTGATCCGCTCACTTTTCGTAAAAACAATAAATAATTCCCTTCCGCCAGCGGCCCAGGGTATGTTAGGTTAAGTGGACTGGAGGCATCAGGCAGCGGCTCTACTCCAGTGCTAATCACCGTTAATAGCCTGGCTGCCGTACCTTTTATGGCCGTTTTTACCTGGAGGCTTTGTGTGTAGTTCACGATCTTGCCTTGGGGAATGGTGCGTCCCGTTGGATAGGCCTGATGGGCACTGTCTACCCAAGCGATTACGATCAAGTCGCACTTTTTGACGAGATCCGCAAGAGAAGAATAGGGGGAGGGATCTACTTGTACACGCCCGATGGCGGTTTGGGCATGGACGGGGAATGTAAAGGCGCAGAGAAGTGATAGACAGAGCAGCAATCGATAGAACATGAAACCATTTCCTCCAAACGAAAGAAGTCTTGAAGGTAGTATGAACGGAATGGGTATGATTCATGCCTGTAGACTTTTAGTATAATGGTAATATTCCGAATAAATAGAATACGTGCTATCATGATGGCGTACTGTGATTTGTTGGTTGAAATCGCCCAGACTATGACAAGGAGGTTATCATGAATCATTTATTTGCTTTTCGACGTGTCGGTACGTGGTTTTTCGTGTTGGCTCTCTTGCTGCAGGTAGCAGTATCACCTGTACTAGCCAGGGAAGAGGTCACTTCTTCTCGTCCTCTTGCACTCAGCATAGAAAAATTGCTCGCCGATTTGAAAAATGATGAGAATAGCAAGGGCATGTACGCTGGAATCGCGGTCTACGATCTAACCGACAAAAAGTACGTATATAAGCACAATGCGGAACGCAATTTTATTCCGGCTTCCAACATGAAGCTGTTTACGACAATTGCCGGTCTGGATAAGCTGGGGCCGGATTATCAGTGGAAGACCGAGGTGTTTGTTTCAGGAAAGGTAAATAACGGTGGCATTTTGCAAGGAGATCTGATTTTAAAAGGCTATGGGGACCCTAGCCTGACCACAGGCGATTTGCAACAAATGGCAAAAGCCATCAAAGATTTGGGGATCAAACGAATCAATGGAAACTTGCTTCTCGATGACAGCTATTTCGATGAGACCAGATTGGGTACGAGCTGGATGTGGGATGACGAACCATATGGGTACAGCGCTCAGGTAAGTGGTTTAGCCGTCAATAAAAACTTTACCACCCTAACTGCAACCCCTGGAAAAACGGTGAACGATGCCCCCGTCCTGACCATGAATCCGGCTACCACATACATAACAGTCACAAACCAGTTGAAAACAACAGAGGGCAAGGAGAGTAACGTGCTTGTCGAGCGACCGCGCGGAAAAAATGAAATCATCGTATCCGGTACGATCGGGCTTCAAGCAGCTCCTTATGAGGAAGATGTCACGATGGAAGACCCGGCTTTTTATGTGGGGGATCTATGGAAGGATCAGTTGCTGAAACAAGGGATTGCCTTACATCCGAAGACAGAAGTGAAAAAAACTGTGCTGCAAAGCGGAGTGCCGCTCTATACCCACTTGTCCAAACCGTTGGCTGAGATCACGGTGGAGCTCAACAAGGATAGTGACAACTTCTATGCGGAGATGCTTTTAAAGACGCTGGGCGTTACTCAGAAAGGTGAGGGCAGCTTTGAGGCAGGCAGTGAAGCGGTAGCGGACGTGATGAAGCGCGCTGGCATTGAGTCAGGCTTCCGTCAGGTAGATGGATCGGGGTTATCGAGATTTAATATGATCACTCCAGAACAGATGATTGAAACCCTCATCTTTTTGCAGGAGCAAGAATATCGAACGGAACTGGAAAAATCACTCCCAATCGCAGGAGTGGACGGCACATTGAAAAACCGTATGAAAGGAACGAGTGCGGAAAAGAATTTGTTTGCGAAGACAGGTTCGTTAAGCGGGGTCAATACCATGTCGGGTTATGTAACGGCAAAAAATGGTCATCAGCTGGCCTTTTCGATTTTGATCAACGGTATCTATCAATCGAAGTATGCGAGGGAGCTACAGGATCGAATCGGAATTTTGTTAACAACCTACCCGGACATCGCAGCACCGGAAGGATTCAGCCCTCCAGAGAAAAAGACGTACCCACTCTCTGCTTTGATCGATCCCATCCTCGATACGCCGGAAGCAGCAGGTGTAACGGCTGGAATCATAATCAAATCGTTGGATTCAACAGGTGACCCCGTTTTATACGAACGAGATGCAGACACACTGCTTACTCCTGCTTCGAATCTGAAGCTGCTGACGACTGCCACAGCGTTGAAGCAGCTTGGTTCGGATTACGTATTCAAAACAGAACTGTATGGAGACGCACCGATCACCTCTACGGGCGTACAACAAGGCAATCTGTATGTGAAAGGATACGGTGACCCTACCTTGCATACGGAGAATGCGCTTCAAGTGCAGGAAGGTGTGTCGATTGAAAAAATAGCGGGGTGGCTCAAGCAAAAAGGAATCACGCGTATTAACGGGAACCTCGTGATGGATGAAAGCTACTTTGACCAACAACGGCTTGGCCTCGGCTGGGCATGGGATGATGAGAGCTACTATTACAACCCGACTATTGGGGCGCTTGCACTGAACCGTGGGACGGTCATGATCGAATTCAAGCCTGCTAACGATGCTGGCAAACCGGTGGAAATCAACTTGCTTCCCAAAACAGCGTATGTGCAAGTGATCAATGAAGCCCAGACCGTACAAAAAGGGGAAGAAAATACGTTTGCTATCCTGCGTGACCGTGGGACAAATACAATTAGACTATCAGGGAACCTCCCGCTTGATCACGAAGGAGATTACGAGCGCGTACCTGTGGAAGAGCCAGCCAAGTACGTGGGGACCGTACTGAAGGAAACATTGGAGCAGCAAGGAATTGCATTTGCTCCGAAAAGCGAAGTGATGATCCAGCCAGTTCCTCCAGCAGCAGTGAAATGGACACAATTTGAGTCACTGCCGCTGAAGGACATCGTTTTGTACCTCAACAAGCGCAGTGACAATTACTACGCCGAAATGCTCCTCAAGACACTTGGAGCCGAAAAGAAAGGGAAAGGGAGCGCAGCCATTGGTGCAGAGGTCGTTCAGGAAACCGTAGCTTCGCTTGGCGGCAATACCACCTTCGACATGATGGATGGATCAGGCTTGACCCGCTACAATCTTATTTCTGCTCGGCAGATCGCATCCGTACTTGAAGGGATGACCAAAGAATCGACATTTGCCACTTATGATGAATCATTACCCATAGCAGCAATAGATGGTACTCTGAAAAACCGCTTGAAGGACACACCTGCCGCCAATAATCTTCATGCGAAAACAGGTTCGATGACAGGTGTGAACACATTGTCGGGCTATATCACGACCAAAGGCGGAGAGAAGCTCATCGTTTCGATTATGTTTAATGGATATGTCGAGGATGAAGAGCTGTTTGCCAAGATGCAGGACCAGATCATCATGACACTGGCCAGTTATGAATAGTATCACGCAAAAAAGGAGCCCCTATTTCGGGAGCTCCTTTTTCTGTTGGTATCGTCTACCGAACTGGGTCAATGCCTGTAGCGGTCAATCAGAGGGTGACATATCTATATTCAGATTAGGAAGCAGGCGAAGTACAGAACAGCGGTGAAGGAGGGGAAAAAGAGAAGATGCACCCTGCACTCTTTCATTGGAAGCATTTGGAGCAAGTCGTAACAGAGGTGCTTGTACAGGCAGGTACCAGACGCGAGCATGCAAGGCTTGTCGCAGAATCCCTCGTCCATGCTGATTTGCGCGGCATCGAGTCTCATGGTTTGGCGAGGCTGCCGATTTATCTCCAACGAATCGAAGCAGGCTTGATCGAATTGAACGATGAACCAGTGGTATGGAAACAGGAGGGGGCAACAGCACTGGTAGACGGCAAAAACCAGCTGGGTGCGGTAGTCGGGGTTGCGGCATTGGAGGAAGCGATCAAGTTATCGCGGCAGATGGGAATCGGGGTAGTCGGTGTTCGTCATTCCAACCACTTTGGCTCCTGTTCGTACTATGCAGAACGAGCAATCGCAGAAGGAAAGATTCTTCTTGTCCTTTCCAATGCCCCCGAAGCAATGGCACCTACAGGAGGGATTCGTCCATTTTTCGGCACGAATCCAATGGCAGTAGGAATTCCGGCAGGCGAAGAGCCATCCTTTTTGTTAGATATGGCTACAAGCGTCGCTGCCAGGGGAAAAATCGCCTTAGCCGTTAAAAAAGGGGAAACGATTCCTGCCGATTGGGCCATCGATCCGAATGGGAAGGAAACAACTGATCCCAAACAAGCCTTGCTAGGCTCACTTTTGCCGATCGGGGGAGCAAAGGGTTACGGAATGGCGATGTTCATCGATATTTTGTGTGGGCTGCTAACGGGTGCAGCAACGGGACCACATGTAAAAAGCCTGTATGACAATTGGAACGATCCACAGAACGTGGGCCATCTATTCTTGACGGTGGATATTGAACGATTTATGCCACTGCCCGATTTTTGCGCCAAAATGGATGCGTACATTCGTGAGGTGAAAAGCGTACCGGCGAAAGAAGGTGTATCCGAAATTTTCATACCGGGGGAGATCGAGAGCCGAAAAAAGCAAGAACGCATGGAAAACGGTATTCCATTCGATCCGAACCTGACGAAAGAACTCAGCCAATTATGCCGTACCTATGGTGTCGATTTGCAGGCAGCGTATCATATCCCCTAACCAGATTTCCATTCGCAGGTGGTTTCACGGACAATTCATCGCACATAGACTAATGTCATCGGTTTGGAAAGGAGTGAACCGCCTATGCAACGACACATGTGCAAAGGCAAAATTCACAGGGCGACAGTTACGCAGGCCGAACTGGATTACGTGGGGAGTATCACGATTGACGTTGCCCTCATGGATGCGGCAGATATCAAGCCATATGAAATCGTGCAAATAACCAGTCTGCGTAATGCCACGCGCTGGAAAACATACGCGTTACCCGGAGCATCGGGAAGCGGAGTCATCTGTCTGAACGGCCCACCTGCCCATCTATTCTCGCCAGGAGATCTGGTCATCATTTTGAGTATGGGCATGTACGATGAATCCGAGATCGAACAGCTCGTACCTAAGGTCGTGTTTGTGGACGAACAGAATCGCATCACGAAAATAGAGGAGCATCATCTGATAAAGAATGGAGAGACACTGCCATAAAACCGCCAAACGTAGGTAAATGGGGCAAGCATAAGCACATGGTCAAAGACGAATTTTTGCAGGAGTATTTGCCCAAAACCCGCGTGTACTCACCTAAAGAGCTATGGGAGTATGCAGAAGCGTTTACACACGTGATGCTGAAGCCTTCGGGAGGCGGCGGTGGGGCAGGAATTATTCAAGTAACGGCGCGAGGAGAAGAGAAGTATTTGGTTCATAGCGGGAGTCGTCGGCGTCTCGTGGACGGGAAGGAGGCCACGATCCGATACGTGGAATCGTTGTTTCGCCCAAAAACATACCTGCTCCAGCCACGTATCCCACTCGGTAGAATCAACGGCAAGCCTTTTGATGTACGTGTCATGATCCAGCGCAGGAGCAATAAGGAGCCTTGGGTCATAACAGGGTGGTGTGCCAAGGTTGCAGGTCCGGGCTTTGTCGTGACAAATGTGGCTCGCAGCCGTGGAAAAGTTTTGCCCATTCGCACGGCAATCAAGCTGTCGAATATAGAAGCGGTCCCGAATCTTTTGAGTGATATCCGCATGGTAGCTGCGGCGGTAGCTAAACGATTGGGAAGAGCCTATCCGACACTCCGGGAGATCGGTTTGGATTTAGGGATTGATGTGGATGGCAAACCGTGGATTATTGAAGCCAACTTCCGACCTTCTCTTTCTCTCTTTCAAAAACTGGAGGATCAGTCCTTTTACAAACGAATTGTCTCCATGCGAAAACGATAAGAGGAAAGCCACTTGTCGATGTTTATACGGTAAGATATGGGCAGGTGGTTTCCCTTGTTTTTTTACTTCCGACTATAGTGAGAAAAATGATAATGATCTTGCAATTGCAACTATGGCGTTGCTACTAGCTAAGGAACGCAAAAGTTGATAGAATGCCTCTCAATAAGGTGGGAGGTAATATACACGTCGATGATAACCTTGTCTAAGAAAGAAATGTTGCTGGTCAGTTTTATGCTGTTTTCGATGTTTTTTGGTGCGGGCAACCTTATTTTTCCACCCTATCTGGGTCAAGAGGCTGGTACCCATGTTTGGCTGTCGATTGCAGGCTTTGTATTATCTGCTGTCGGTCTTCCCATCCTTGGGGTGATTGCCATCGCAAAAGCAGGGAGCTTTTACCAATTGGCGAGTCGTGTTCATCCAAGCTTTGCTCTTATTTTTCCTATTTTGATTTATGTGTCGATTGGACCCGCACTTGCCATCCCGCGTGCAGGCAGTCTCGCGTATGAGATGGGAATGGCGCCGTTTTTGTCGGCACAAGCGGCTGAATCTACCTGGAGTCTTTTCCTCTACACGATCGTGTTTTTTGGCATTGTCTTTTGGTTCAGTCTGACTCCTTCCAAATTGATTGATCGCTTTGGGAAAATTCTGACTCCTGCACTGTTGACCATGATTGCATTGATCTACATCAAGAGCTTATTCACACCACTGGGTCCAACGGGTGTACCAGCAGGAAAATATGCCACCAATCCGGTTGTGCAAGGTTTTCTGGACGGGTATTTAACGATGGATGCTTTGGCTGCACTCGTATTTGGTATCGTGATCGCCAACACGCTGCGGAGCAAGGGAATCGAAGACAAAAAGCAACTGTCTGCGAATATGATCAAAGCAGGCCTCGGAGCAGGTATGTTGCTGACGTTCATCTATGTCATTTTGGGATTGCTGGGTTCATCCGGTGCCTCTTTAGGAAGGCCGGAGAATGGCGGTCTGCTTCTGACAGCAATCATGAGGCAGCTATTTGGGACAAGCGGTACGCTGATTCTTGGTGTCATCTTTACCGTTGCTTGCCTCTGTGTATCAATTGGACTCGTCACCTCTTGCAGCCAATACTTTCATGGGCGATTCAAAGGTTTGTCCTACAGAGGATGGGCGATCATTCTCTGTGTCCTGAGCATGGGAGTCGCAAACTTGGGACTATCCGAGATTTTAAGTGTATCTGTCCCTATTTTGGGTGCTATTTACCCAATTGCTATCGTGCTCATTTTGTTGGCGTTGCTAGAGCGCTGGATACCCGCGCATTCCTCTGTGTACATGACGACTGTCGCAGTTGTGACGGTTTTTGGTGTCGTGGATTTGATGAATCTTACGTTTTTTAATCAGAGCTGGAACGATATCTTGGGTGTCCTTCCGTTTTATAAGGAAGGCGCCGGTTGGATCATGCCAGCAATATTTGCTGGTTTTGTCGGTGTTCTGCTCGACTTTCGGAAAAGGACAAACCGCACAGGAACAGGAACAGCGGCTTCCACATCAAAATAAGGCAGCATGTAAGAGAGGGCTTCGTTTTTGCGAAGCTCTCTTGTTGTGGAAGAAGCATTTGTTACTTTTTTCGAGGTTCATTCGTATTAAAAGTGTTAAAGCCTAAGGAGCAGTTGAGGAGGTTCATTGAAGTGAAAGTAGCACCTGTTGCGGAAGGGGAGCGAATTCGGCAGCTAGATGGGATTAGAGGCTTTGCCCTCTTGGGAATCTTGCTGGTGAATATGCCGTCATTTTTGTATCCGATCATGTTCTTACCAGATGCAGGGATGGTCGATACCCATTCGGAAATGGATGGTTGGATACGGCTTTTGTTTAATATGTTTGTACAGACGAAGTTTTACACCATCTTCTCGTTTTTATTTGGGGTAGGCTTTTTTCTGTTTATGCATCGCGCCGAGAGCAAACAGTTGCCTTATCAGAGCCTGTTTACTCGCAGATTATTGGTGCTGCTGATTGTGGGGATGGCACATCTTGTTTTCCTCTGGTATGGAGACATTCTTCATACGTACGCCCTAGCTGGTTTTCTTCTGTTGCTGTTTTACCACAGGCAAGAGAAGACGATCAAAAGATGGGCGTGGACGCTCTTGATCGGTGTGCAGGCCCTGTCTGCTCTGATGCTGACCGTTCCAGAGGAACTCGTTCCTGTGCCAGACCAATCACCACTCATTCAAAAAGCTATCGATGCTCATACCAATGGGTCGTTCATCGAGTGGTTACAATTCAGGGTTGCTTACCAAATTCCGGTAGTTTTCTCTTTTGAGTTGTTTGTTATCCTATCTGTTCTGCCTCTCTTTTTATTCGGATTTCTGGCTGCCAAGCGGGGTGTATTTGAGAGGACGGAAGAATTTATTCCGGCCATTCGCCGCGTATGGTGGCTGGCGCTGGGCTTGAGTGTTGTGCTTGTACCGATGATTCCGCTTGTTCAATTTGGCATCGTAAAATTTCCAGCCTCGATCTCGATCGCCGTTCAGACATTTGTTACCTGGAGCGGTCTTAGTCTGTGCGCTTTTTACATCACGTCACTACTGCTTCTTTATCGGAAAGAGAGCGGCAAGCGCATGCTGAAGCATTTGGAACCGGTCGGCAGAATGGCGTTAAGCAACTATTTGAGCCAAACGATCATCGCTGTAGTGGTGGTGCGTGTTGGACATTTGTACGGAACGCCTGGGCTAGCTCTCGGATTGGTGTTTAGCTTGGTGATCTTCACTGCGCAAATCTTCGTTAGTCGCTGGTGGCTCGCTTACTATCAGTTTGGTCCGGCAGAATGGCTTTGGCGCTGTTTGACATACGGCAAATTTGTACCAATGAAACGAAAAGGAGGATCTCATGCGATTTGACACTCTCATGACAATTGCTGTCGTGCTTATGCTGACGTCCTGTTATTTTTATTTGTGGAATAGGCTTCGCTCGAAAACGTCCAGTTAATCTGGGCGTTTTTTTATCCTTCAGCGTCAGGGCAGGACTTAGGATAAAAGTGGCATGATTGGGGCAAAATTTTCCTATCTCACATAGCCGAGTAACAAGCAGCAGCGCTCTGACAGTAGGAAGGAGAAAGAGGATGGCTGGCAACTGGATTCCGTTTTTAATCGGCTCCTTTGTAGGATCGATGGCTGCACTCATCGTGGTGGGACTGGTTTTGATCTGTCTTTTTCGACCTCTCACCCAGTGGGTACTCGCCAGGTTCATGAAGCGCCTTATGTCAGACCGCTATCCGGAAAATATTTTTGAGATGGTCTCTGCAATGACCAAAGTCAGTCCACGCTACGTTTTGGAGAACAGCTTGCGTGCAACTACTGGACAAGCCATCGAACGTCCTTTCGGGAGTCCGCGCAAGTTCTTGAACTTTGATAGCCTGATTTTTTCTCCTGCACAGCTGGCCGTGCTGCCTTCGAGCGAGGATACAGAAGTGGATATGCAAATCACGATTGGACCCATGGCAAAAAAGCCGTTAACCTTGGACATACCGCTCATGGTAGGCGCGATGGGGTACGGTATCGGTGTGAGTGAAGATGTAAAAATCGCGATGGCAAAAGGTACGGCTGCAGTAGGGACTTTGACGAATACAGGGGAAGGTCCGTTATTACCGGAAGAAAGGAAATTCGCCAAGCATCTGATGATCCAATACAACTCGGGAAAGTGGGGGAAAGAGCCGGAAATTTTGCGACAGGCGGACGCCATCGAAATCCATTTTGGGCAGGGGGCGACTGCAGCTGCCGCGAGTTTTATCCCCGCTGAATATATCCAGGGAAGAGCTGCTGAAATCATGGGTGTTCAGGATGAAGAAATGATCGTCATTCCTTCGCGGCATCCGGAAGTATCGAAGCCGGAGGATCTCAAGAAGCTCGTTGACAATTTGCGAACAATAACAGATGGTGTACCGATTGGCGTCAAAATCTGTGCGAGTGCCATTCTTGAAAAAGACTTGGAGATCGCGATCAGAGCCGGTGTAGATTTTATCAGTATCGACGGCGGACAAGCGGGGACAAAAGGTGGGCCTCCCATCCTGGAGGATGATTTTGGTTTGCCGACGATTTATGCCCTGACCCGGGCGGTGCGCTATTTGAAGAAAAAAGGTGTGAAAGACCGAATTACCTTATTGTCTGGGGGCGGATATAACACCCCGGGTGAGTGCCTGAAAGCAATTGCTTTGGGAGCGGACGGCATATTTATGGGGACAGCTGTTTTATGGGCGATGACTCATGATCAGGTGACAAAAGCAATACCGTGGGAACCGCCGACTGAGCTGGTCACCTATCCAGGGAGCTTGAAAAACAAATTCGACCCCGATTCAGCCACGAAATACTTGGCTAACTTTTTCCTCTCGTTTGTGGATGAGATGGAAATAGCCATCCTCGCGCTGGGGAAAACATCTATTCGTGAAGTTACGGCTGCGGATATGGTCTCACTCGATGAGATGACGAGCAAAGTGACGAAAGTACCCCTTGCCTATCATTCATCCTCTTCCAGTTAAACAGCTTGATGATGTACGAATGGGAGGGATTCGTATCGAACAGAGGATCATCCAAATCAAATCGGCTGGACAGTATAACGGATGGACCATGACGCAGACGTGGGAGCATCTTCTTTTTTTACATTGGGCGATTTCCCCAACATCTATCAAAGCGCTGATACCAGCCGGACTTGAGCTCGATACTTACCATGGCAAGGCATGGATCAGCATTATCCCGTTTTTGCTGAGTGGCGTGCGTTTGCGTCGGATGCCATCCGTACCATTCACGACGACTTTCCCTGAAATCAATGTGCGGACGTATGTGAAGGCAAAAGGGAAGACGGGTGTGTATTTTCTTTCGCTGGATACGTCAAATCCGCTAGTAATCAAGATTGCGAGATTTTGGTACCGACTGCCTTATTATTCGGCCCAAATGGCTTTTCATCGCCAAGGGGATCGGATCGATTTTACCTCTCGACGTCTATCTGGTCTACCTCAGTCTCCCTGGTTCGAAGGCAGCTATCAGCCTCACGCTGACAGATTTTTCGCCAAAGAGGGAACGCTGATGCATTGGCTGACAGAGCGATACACGCTCTTTTGCACGTGTAACAGAACGAAGCAAATTATGTATGCAGACGTGGTGCATGAGCCGTGGCAGCTACAGGAGACAGCCTTTCATATTCGTGAAAACTCGATGACCGCAAACCTGTCAATTCCACTCACGGATTCTCCGCATCTAGCACTGTATTCACGTGGGGTACAAAGTCTGGTTTGGCCGATTCGCAGTTTAGCGGATCTATCTTCGGATCAGGGAGGTTATTCGTGACTGATACCTGTCCAAAGGGTATCAGTCTTTTTCGATTTGAGGCTTGCCAGACTGACTTTTGGTCGGTAAGATGGGAGGTAGCGCTTTTTTTCGTAAAACAGGAAGGATCTGGTATTTGATTATGGCTCGAAAAGAACGAATTGGTGAGTTGGATCTGATCCGGGCCTTTGCATTCTTGGCTGTGGTTTATCAGCATGTCATTGGTGTGTATATCCGTGAGCCGGGACTGACAGAGCAGGTGTCGATCGTCTACGGAATGTTGTTTCATTTGCTAAAATTCGCGGTACCAGCATTCATTTTCATCACGGGTCTTGTTTTGTTTTACAACTACGCCGAAAAAGTAAACTATATTTCCTTCACGCGTAAGCGGATAACGGAGATTTTGGTTCCGTATGGTATTTGGTCAGTGGTGTATCTTTACTTGATGGAGAGACCCTTGGGTGAGGGAGCGGCGTTCGTCTGGAATATATGCAAAAATTTCCTGACAGGGACATCCTCGTATCATCTGTGGTTCGTCGTGATGATTTTTCAGTTTTATCTTTTGTATCCGTTTTGGCAAAGAGTATTTGAACTTTTTCGCAGATTCGTGACAAGTCGCTTGCGTCTTGTTATCGCTCTTGGTGTGACTGGATTGGTTTATGGGGCCCTGATGTGGTTTTCAGCGCGGTACATTCCGGCGCACGGTTTCCGTTTCGATATGAATGGACTTGATACGTACTTCATCAAATACCGCGATCGAAATGCATTCTATTATTTCTATTACTTTTTGTTCGGTGGCCTGGTCGCCTTCACGTTGCCTGCATTTCGTGCCATCCTGAAAAGATACTGGCAATGGATCATCGTTTCAGTTGGTGCCCTGTATGCAGTCATTGGCTATGAACTTTTCCGTGATTCAGGGCAAGGTCAGATCAATTTAAACGTCGCGACATCTTTGAAACCGTCCATGTTCCTCTATACAATGGCTTGCTTATTGGCTGTGTACGCTCTTTGCCTATGGATGAGCAAAAAGCAGTCAAAATGGATACATTGGCTAGGACTCCTTGGGAAGTATTCGTATGGAGCTTATTTAATTCATGCGCTAATTTTGACTTACTTGATGAAGGTTTTACGCGAGCTTCAGCTTTTTCACATGGGCGTGTGGGGAAGTATGGCAGCATTCGTTTTGTGCTCTATTCTTTCTTTTGCCATATCATATGGGCTGGGAAAACTGCCGTTTGGTTCCTGGCTGGTGGGGGCAGCAGAGAAAAAGACAAAAAAGATTCCGTCCTCTCAAAAAGAATGGCAAAACGCAGGTTAATCGAAAGCAGCTTGGCCAGATGAAGAGAATAGTAGGAGGATGAAGGGAGAAGCGAGTCATCATGCTGTTTGCTTACATTCAGTTAGCCTTGGCTATGGCCCTGGTAGGAAGCAACATCTCCATCGGAAAAGAAATTGTTTTCCATGTTCCTGTGTTTTTGTTTTCGGAGCTGCGCTTTTTGCTTGCGATCATCATCCTATTGCCGCTGCTGGCTATGCGTGGAGAATGGAAAACGTCCTGGAGCCGTGAGGAAGGCAAGGTGTTATTCTGGCAGTCGTTTTTTGGCGTGTTGCTGTTTAGTATTTGCATGCTGTACGGCGTTCAATGGACGACTGCTACTGCAGCCGGTATCATTACGAGTACGGTACCAGCCTGCATCGCTTTGTTTTCGTTTTGGATTCTCAAGGAAAAATTACACGCCAACAGCTTAGTGGCAATCGGTTTTTCAGTAGGCGGCATCGGGTTCATTACGTTCACAGGAAGCGGAGGGGAGCAAAACTGGGTAAGCATGCTTGGCAATTTGCTCGTATTTTTTGCAGTCGTCAGCGAAGCGCTCTTCACGATTTTCGCCAAAAGACTTTCTGGGAAAATTACACCTTTTCAAATGACGGCTGCGATTAATGTCATCAGCTTTGTCTTGTTTCTTCCGTTTGCGATCTGGGAAAGCTTGCGGTTTGATTGGAGTGCCGTACCTGCAAATGTATGGTGGCTTCTTGTGTACTATGCGTTTACGGCCAGCGTCTTATCCTTTTTTCTCTGGTACAAAGGAGTGGAGAAGGTGGAGGCTTCCAAAGCGGGCTTGTTCACCGGTATGATGCCGATAAGTGCTGCTCTCGTGGCTGTCTTTTTCTTGAACGAAGCATTTACTTGGATGCACGGAATGGGGATGCTTCTGGTGCTAGCTTCCATTTTTATCGGGACACAGCAGCCTCGTCGTATACGTTCGTCAGTTGAAAGCTAATAGAAATAGCATGATGGAAAGATCTCGGAAACCCTCGCATGTATACTTCTTGGGTATCCGAGTCTTTTTTTTGAAAGAAAACGAAAAGCGCCCTGACACGAGGTCAAGACGCTTTCGCAATAGAGCTAGTTACATTTATTTGGTCAATGCATTTTCCAAATCTTTTACACCGCTGTAGACTAATTCGAACAAGTCCGCAATGTTCTCTTCTTCAATGCAAGAGAAAGCAATGCGCAAATCGGTTTGACCGAGAGCGATTGTACCGACGCCGTACTGTTCCAGCAAATGCTGGCGCAATGTTTCTGCTTCAACAGTCTTTAGCTTGAGGCACATGAAGTAGCCAGAGTTGAATGGATAGTAGGTCCACACGTCATCGTATTTACCGCTGTCGAGCACTTCCTTGGTGCGGTTGGCGCGGCCTTTCATGATATCGAATTTCTCCTGCTTCTGTGCTTTGTACTCCGGAGCAGTGATTGCTTGCAGGACAAACGTTTGGGAAGGATGGGATCCGCTGGAAAGAGTCGCGCGGATGATTCCCATTGTCTTCTGCTCCAAAGCGCTGAGCAAGTCGCTGGATGGAGATGCATACGTAATGAAGCCAACACGGAAGCCCCATACGTAATCCTCTTTGGTAGCCCCATCTACTTTTACAGGCAGAATACGCGGGTGAACGTCACACAGGCTAGCGAAGAGAGATTCGTGCATGGAATCCTCAAAGAACAGGCCGAAGTACGCGTCATCTGTCACCGCAACAATGTTGATTCCCGCTTCAGCGCCTTCTTTGAGTGCAGCGACGATTTGTTTTCCTTCCTCTGGACCTGGTGTATAGCCAGTTGGGTTATTCGGGAAGTTGAGTACGACGATGGCTTTCCCTTTGTCTTTTTGCGCGAGAATCGCATCACGCAAAGCAGCAGCATTAAACTCCATCTCGTCGTTATACAATGGGTAGTAGACCATTTCCGCACCACGGCGGATCGAAAAAGTGAGCTCGTAGTTTTCCCAGTTTTTGTCCGGGATGATGACACTGTCGCCGCTGTCAGCGAACAAGTCAGACACGATGCTCAGTCCATGCGTCAATGCGTTTGTAACGATTGGGTTACTAAACGTATGATTAGCCAGTGCAGGCTGTTCCTCGATCATTTTTTTACGCCATGCTGCACGCAGCTCAGGCTTTCCTGCTGGGGGAGCATATTCGTAAATGTCTTTTGGCTGGTAAGCAGACAGGTTATCCTGGATGACCTTAAGATGCATCGGTTGACCGTTTTCCAGTGCAATCCCGATGGTTGCGTTGTACTTTTTCGCTTTTGCTTTCGCTTCTGCCGACTGGCTGAGAATCCCCTCTTTTGGGAAATAAATCAGCTTGGCGATATTGGAAAGCATTTCATACACGTGCGGGTTTTCCCGTTGGATGGTTTCGTTCAGCGTTGATGCCAATGAATGCATGGTAGCCTCCCTCTTCATTTACAAACATCTTTCTTTACCAATAAAGATAGCGTATCTACATGCATTTGTCACCCTTGCCCAGCGGGATATTTCAGATTTTACGAGGTTTCTTTTGACAGCGAGGACCTGATTTGCTACCTTGAAATCGAAAACTGAGTGAATGCGGGAGGGAGAAGAAAATGGCTGAACGCATGATCGTTCGCCTGGGGGACCCTGTCTTGCGTGAAACTTCAAAAAGAGTACCAACCATTACTCCACAGGTTGAAAAGATTTTGGATGATATGGCCCAAACGATTTACGCGGCGAAAGGTCGAGCAGGTTTGTCTGCGATCCAGATTGGCATCTCGAAGCGCTTAGTTGTGATGGATTGCGGTAGCGGCTTGATTGAACTGATCAATCCGGTGTTGATTGAAAAATCAGGTGAGCAGGTAGGGGAAGAAGCTTGTCTTTCGATACCGGGTGTTTTTGGAATCGTTCGTCGGGCGAATTATGTCAAAGTTCAGACGTTGAACCGCCAAGGAGAAACCAAAACAATCGAAGCCGAAGAATTCCTTGCTCGGTGTATTCAGCACGAGATGGACCATTTGGAAGGAATATTGTTTATTGATCATACGGAAGAGCTCTACTATGTAAAAACAGGAAAGAAACTGAATCGCAAGGATCTGCACCGTATACAGGTTGCAAGTAGAAAAAAATGGTGGAAATAAACGGAGCATAAACAGCAAGGAGATTAACTCATGAAGCGTTGGAGTATTATGGTAACAGGCTTTGGAACAGTAGGACAGCAGGTAGCCAGACTGCTGGAGCAGAGACGGGAGCGGTACCGCGAGCTATATCAAGCGGATGTCAGACTCGTGGGAATCGTTCGTTCGGCTTCCGGCCTCTATGATGAGAACGGAATCGATTCAGGAATATGGGAAGACTATGCTCATACCAAACAAGCATGGGACCCATCATGGAACGCGCTGGAATTTATCAAGTCAGATCAAGCGGAAGTGCTCATCGAGGCTGGTCCATCTGAAAAAGAGGGAGGACCCGGCCTGACTTATATTCGTTATGCGTTGGAGAATGCCATGCATGCGATCGCGATTTCAAAAGGCGCGCTTGTTGTCGATTATGCTGGCTTAGCCGCTTTAGCCAAAAAACATGGCGTCGCGTTGAAAGTGAGTGGAGCAACAGCAGCAGCTCTGCCGACGATCGATCTTTTGCAGTATAATCTGGCAGGCTGTGAAGTAAAACGAGTCGAAGGCATTTTTACAGGAACGACTAACTTCGTGCTCACAAAAATGATGGAAGAGGGGCTCAGCTGTGCGGAAGCTGTCGAGTTGGCTCAGAAGATGGGGATTGCCGAGCCAGAGCCTTCTTACGATATCGATGGTTGGGATACAGCTTCGAAGCTTACGATCTTGGCAAACGCCGCTTTTGGCGCGCAAGTAAAACTGCTCGATGTCGCACGCGCAAGTATTCGCGAAATAACCTCGTTACAAATCGAGACGTGGAAAAAGCATTCGAAGATTCCCAAGCTGATCGGAACCATCCAAAAGGAAGCGAATGGCGCGGTTTCTGTCGCAGTTGAGCTTTGTGCAGTGGATCTTACCCACCCTTTTGCATCTGTATCAGGTACGACAAAAGCCATACGGGTAGTAACAGATGTCATGGGGGATTTATTGGTCGTTGGAGGAAAATCAGATCCTGTCGCGGCAGCAGCGGCTGCCTTGAAAGACCTTGAACATATCATTAGCAGATAGGTTCATTTGCATGTGCTTCCAGTGTTCCTTAGGAATGAGTCGTTTACAACAGCGAGCATAATAGAGATGCACCACCAAAAACGGCGAGGGGGCCATACGGATGAATCAATCGTCTGATGTCAATGCCGAGCTGCAGCAAGTATCTGCTTACCCAACCAAGCAAGAAATGAATCAAAAGGACGTTGCTTTGTTACATGAGCAGGAGGACAACTGCTGTACCCCCAAAAAGCAGGCGACAGAAGCGCAGCGGAAGTAACGTCTACACGAAAAAAGCCGGGTCTCGATTACGAGACACCGGCTTTTCGTTTATCTTGCAGTGTGTTCTATCCGATAAATTCTTGTACCCAGTAGCCATTTGTGAAGCCTACACCAATTTTTGTGAACGCAGGGTTCATAATATTTTGGCGGTGGCCTTCACTGTTCATCCATTGTGTCATCACTTCTTGAGGACTGCGTTGACCCATGGCGATATTCTCACCTGCAGTCGAGTACTGGATGCCAAATTGCTTCATCATATCAAATGGCGAACCGTACGTTGGGCTGTTGTGGTCAAAATAGTTGTTTGCAGACATATCTTGTGCTTTTGCCAACGCTACTTTGGACAGTGCTGCGTCCATTTGAACAGGCTTGAGACCTGCTTTTGCACGTTCTTGGTTTACCAAATCCGCGACTTGTTTCGCAAAATCACCAGCTTTTGCTTGATCCGCTTGATTTACTGGAGCAGCAGGCTGAGTGACGTTATTGCTAGGTTGCGCTGGTGCAGCATGAACTGGTGCTGGTTGAACCGGAGTTGGTTGTACCGGCTTTGCAGGTTGCATCGGCGTCATTGGCTGTTGTACTGGCATTGGTTGTCCAGGGGCAAAGCCTTGTTTTTGTTGATAGAAGTTCCAAAATGGTTGGGAATTTGGAGCTTTTTGGAATTGTGGCATATAATATTGGAACTGTCCGCCAGGAACAGGACAAGTAGAAGCAGCCGAAGCAGAAGTAGCGAAGCCTGTTAGAGCCAAGCCCAGACCAAGAGTCATCGCGATTGTAACAGAACCAAAACGTTTCATTAAACAAATCTCTCCTTTTTTTTGCCTACGAGGTTAGTTGTCGGATTCGGATTGAGGAAACAACCCTACGCCAGTTCGGCGATTCACCCCAATGTGGAATAGCTCATCCACAAAAAAGTCCCCCGCACTTCCTTTTCAGTAGGAAGTCTCGGCTTATTTCGTTTGGCATGAACAACGATATCAGACAATCCCAATCGAAATAAAGGAGTAATATATGGCAAATAGCTGGAAGCGTTGATGCATTAGGCTCATTTCGCTTCGTTTGATTGTTCCTTCCATGCGGTTATGCCGCCTACCAATGCATTTGCTTGAAAACCATGCTCACGTAGCAGAGCGGCAGCCTTTTGAGCTTTGTTACCTGTTGTACATACGGTAACGATCTGTACATTTTTCGCAAGTTTTTCGGTTTCTTCATCGAACGGCTTGTCCTGTTCTTTCATAAGAAGATAGGGAACGTTACGAGTCGGTGCATTTTCATGAACGAGGCTGCCGGTTATAAATTTTTCGGCGTCGCGTACGTCCAATAAAAGTACGGGCACTTTCTGTTTGAGCATTTCTGATAATTGAATGGTTGTTAACGTATGATTTTGCAATGAAATCCCTCCCAATGTTATTGTAACAGAGAACAGCTTCGCCCAGAATAAGGGAGAACTGTTGCTTTTATTGGACAACCATGGTAGAATGAGGTTGCTACTTGAAAAATTGATACCTAACATTCATCGAGGTGTATGCTGATGGATAACATTTTTGAATCCCCGATTCACACTGGCGCGGTCATCGGAGCCGCAAGGATGGAAGAGAGGAAGGGCTTTCATTGTTTTAGGTTTTCAAAAGGTTTTGTTTTTAATCTTGCAGTTCCGTCCTATGACATTCGCATAGTTGCTGAGTAGGTAAATTTCACATATCATGAAGGCGTATCATAGCACATGATCTGGTATTTCTTCATGATATGTGAGCTTTATTTGCTTCGGTAAATATGACTAGCATATTCAAATTGAATTTTTGGAGGTTTTTTTAAATGCAAACGAACGGAACAGTAAAATGGTTTAACGCAGAAAAAGGTTTCGGTTTCATTCAAGTAGAAGGCGGAGACGATGTATTCGTACACTTCAGCGCAATCCAAGGTGACGGTTTCAAAACTTTGGACGAAGGTCAAAAAGTTCAATTCAACATCGTTCAAGGCAACCGTGGCCCACAAGCTGAGAACGTAGTAAAACTGTAAGTCTCCTTTTAAAAGAAACTGTCCTTTCGAGGGCAGTTTCTTTTTGTCTTAGGACGTGGAAGCAAATAGGCGTTGGGTTCGTCCCCAGCGCCTTTTCCTGCTTGGGAATGGATTAAAAAAGGAACTATGGCTTCCCACCATAATTCCTTATTCTCTTCCTACAAAATATTTAAATACAAGTGTCGATTTCGATCGTTTGGAATTGACTGTCAAGAACGGTAAGACCAACAACTTGACCGCCGCCGATAGAAGTACGGCCATAAGTGGTGAGAAGGACATTTCCGTTGTTTTCTGCAACGGTAAGGCGAACTTCATAGTGGTTGGATGCGGTGACCAGCGCATTGAAAGCAGTGCGAGTATTCGCTGGGATAAATTGCGTGATGTCAAGCAAGGTGCTAACTGGATTGGTTTGCGTAACTGCAGTACCCCAGCTCAATACTTGCACACGTACTTCTACATCTTCTGTGTTCAGATTGACCAGGTCAAGGTGAGCGGTGAGAGCAACAGAGAGGTTGTTTTGCAAAATACCAGTCGTTCTCACAGTATTTCGTTTTGGGCGTCTGTTGCTTCTTCTTTCATTACCGCCTTGATCGTCGTCGTATTCGATTTCAGACATCCATGTTCACTCCATTCTTGTGTAATCTAGTGGGACAATAATACGATATTGTTTCTTGTCTTGATTTGTAACGGCGAACGTAAGGGGACGAGTACCTATTTTTGATAGAGGATGGTGGGGGTTTTGGGAGAAACGCCTGTATGTAAACAACTAGACTATGCGGCTCGCTTTGATTGGGGATATGAAGGGGTGGAACAGGTCGGGGCAGCTTCGGATATGATCGTCATTATCGATGTGCTCTCCTTCAGTACATGTGTCGATATCGTAACGGGACGCGGTGGTATCGTCTATCCTTATCAAGTAAAGGATGAGTCAGCTGTAGCATTCGCCAAACAAAAAGCAGCGCTGCTTGCTGGGAAACGTGGAGAACCAATCTCCCTTTCACCTGCTTGTCTGAAAACGATACCGCTGAGAAGTAGGTTGGTGTTACCCTCGCCAAATGGATCGACCTGCACCGTGTTGGCAAAGAAAACAGGGGCGAAGGTAATCGCTGCATGCATGCGAAATGCGCCATCTGTCGCCAGGTACATACAGCAGCAGAAAGGAACCGTAACGGTCATTGCTTGCGGTGAACGGTGGGGGAATGGAGCATTGCGACCCGCTATTGAGGATATGATAGCGGCAGGTGCATTGCTTCACGAATTGGAGGGATATCGATTGTCACCAGAGGCCGAAATAGCGGTGGCTGCCTTTCGATCGGCACAAGGTCATATTCCCGCTTACTTGCAGAAATGTGCTTCCGGCCAAGAACTGATCAGCATGGGGTACCCGGAAGATGTCGCACTTGCAGCACAATGGAATCGGAGCTGCACGGTTCCAGTCCTGAACAATGATTTTGCTTACGAAGCGATTTAATCTTTTCGCATAAAGAATCCCTCATTCGGTAACCATGGTTATGAACCATACATGAGAAAAACTGGACAGGGAGGATTCATATGGATGACAATAGCAAGTCCATCGACCAATCAGAAGAAAATATCCTGACGAATCGTCAAGGCCATCCGATCACAGACAACCAGAACTTGCGGACAGTTGGAAATCGCGGACCAACCGTTCTGGAGAATTACGACTTTCTTGAAAAAATCACACATTTTGATCGGGAGAAAACACCTGAGCGTGTCGTGCATAGCCGTGGTGCAGGAGCACATGGCTATTTTGAAGCGTATGGAACCGTAGGGAATGAGCCGATTTCTACGTACACGAGGGCAAAGCTGTTTTCGGAGCGAGGGAAAAAAACGCCTGTGTTTGTGCGGTTTTCTACGGTTATTCATGGGACACATTCGCCCGAGACATTGCGCGATCCACGTGGATTTGCCGTGAAGTTTTATACAGAGGACGGGAACTGGGATCTGGTTGGCAACAACCTTAAAGTTTTTTTCATTCGGGATGCGATGAAGTTTCCTGATCTTGTCCATGCGTTCAAGCCTGATCCAGTGACAAACATTCAAGATGTGGAACGGATCTTTGACTTCATCTCGAACACGCCAGAGGCCATGCATATGATTACGTTTTTGTTCTCCCCGTGGGGAATACCAGCGAACTATCGGCAAATGCAAGGCTCTGGCGTAAACACGTACAAGTGGGTAAACCACGAAGGAAAAGCGGTCCTGGTCAAATACCATTGGCAGCCGTTAGCGCAAGGGATTAAGAATTTGACACAAAAACAGGCGGAAGAGATCCAAGGGAAAAACTTCAATCATGCCACGCAGGACTTGTATGAAGCGATTGAGCGAGGAGAATATCCGGAGTGGGAAATGTGCGTCCAGATCATGAGTGATGATGATCATCCTGAGCTCGATTTTGATCCGCTTGATCCAACGAAAATATGGCCCGAAGATCAGTTCCCGTTTCTTCCTGTAGGCAAAATGGTTTTGAACAAAAACCCGGATAACTATTTTGCTGAGGTCGAGCAAGCAGCTTTTGGGACAGGTGTTTTAGTGGATGGACTTGATTTTTCTGATGACAAGCTACTACAAGGAAGGACCTTTTCCTACTCCGATACGCAACGTTATCGGGTTGGCGCGAACTATTTGCAGCTTCCGATCAACGCTCCCAAAAAGCATGTAGCTACCAACCAGGAAGGTGGTCAAATGCTGTATCGAGTCGATCGGACGCAGCGGCATATTAACTATGAGCCATCAACGATTGGCGGATTGCAGGAAGCCAAGCAAGCAGCTCCTGATCATCAGCCAGAAGTGGAAGGGAAGGTCGTTCGTCAAAAGATTGATCGCACCAACGATTTCAAACAGGCGGGAGAACGTTATCGAATCATGGAAGACTGGGAAAGAGAAGACCTCATTGCCAATCTGACGGATGCACTCCTCTCCTGTGATCCTCGTATTCAAGAGAAAATGCTTGGCTACTTCTCGCAATGTGACGAAGAGTACGGCGAGCGTTTGAAAGCAGGAATCGCACAGGGCAATGGCGGAAACAGCAAGGAGATGGGCGGACCGATGGGCGCAACGAATCCCGGAGCGGCTGTCAAGGAAGCCGAACAGAAGTCTCGTCCGTCCAAGCCTTACTGATGACCCCGGTGAACAATCAAGATTGAATGAACAGCGGAGCTTTGCCGAATCCATGGTAAAGCTCTTTTTTGTATCCGGTTGCATTTTTACCTAACAATCAGTAGGCTAAAACGTATGGGATCGATTTGCCAAAGGAGACGTCATTCATGTCAAAAGATAATAAAACACATCAACATATTGTAGATGCAGCCTTTCAATTATTCGCGGAGCATGGGATTGAAAAGACGAGCTTGACGATGATTGCTACAGAAGTAGGGATTACAAAGCCGGCGATCTACTACCACTTTGCATCAAAGGACGCACTTCTCGATTATTTGTTTGATCAACTGTTTGGAAACTATACATTCTCCCATTTTTTCACGGTTACGGATTTTACAGCTGACAATTTCGCGGAACTCCTTATCGAAACTGGCTTGAAGTTATTGCCGAGCGAGGAAGAGGATTATGCCTTTTTACGCGTCTTCAATCAATTTCTGCTGTCTGTCAGTCAAAAAGAGAAGTACCGTGACAAGTTGCGGCTGATGCAAGAAGATTTTTTGCAGGGCTTTACCTCCTTATTGGAGCGAGGGATAGAGTTAGGTGTCGTCCCACCTGATCGTGTCGTAGCAAAAGCTCATATTCTAGCGCTTGTCGTTGATAATATTAGTAACTACTTGCTGATGGGGATTGAGCTAGACCAGAGGGATATCTGGACTGAAACAGTGAGAAGCGTGCTAAAGTAATCGGAAAAAATAGTGACGCATTTCGAGTTGCCAGCGTCTTACAATTGTTTACATGAGACGATGGCGAGGAGAATCATGATGGTACGAAGAGAGAAATGGGTAGCATTATTGAGCTATACCGCGGTACTCTCCCTATTGACGACGGGTGGGGTCGCTGCTGCATCCCCTGCGAAGGCAGTTTCCCAAAAAGTAGAAGCATCGGTTGGCGCGACGGGCAATACCGAGGTGAAGCTGCAGGCTTGCAGTCAAGCTGATGCAAAAGCGGATGCTTCGGACACAACGATGAAGTCCTGGAAACCATTGGGGAATAAGCCGGTACTGGAAGGGATTACTTCGATTGCAACAGGCGTCATTTTTGATGAAGCAGGCTATGGGTGGAGGCCAGGCATTTCTTATGCCTTCACCGAGGATGGGCAAGTGTGGAAATGGGGCTTTCAATCTGACAAGAAGTATGAACCGTACAAACTAGCCGGGATCAAAGATGCCAAGCAAGTCATGACGGATTATGTCCTCACGAGCGCCGGTGAAGTATGGCAGATCGACGAGAAGAAAGCACCTGAAAAACTGGCCGGTCTGGATAAAATCAAGAACATTCAGCAGATCGACCTTCATGAAGGCGTACTCTTTTTACTAAAAGAAGATGGTACTGTATGGAAATGGAACGATGGAGCGAAAGCAGCAGAAAAGGTGACGAAGCTCTCGAATATCCGTGACATGTATAGCTCAGCCTTTTCCTTGTTTCTAGTAGATGACCAAGGGAAGCTTCTTTATCTCGATGGCAAATCCGGAGAACTGAACACAGATAATCTGCAGGAAATGGATATCCCAGGGAAAGTCAAACAGGTAGCCGTCGATTACACGGATCGCGCCTTGATCCAAACAGAAAAGGGCGAAGTGTACAGCTACAATACAAAAGAAAATGAAAAAGCAGTGCGTGCTGCTCATGCAGATGGTGCCACGCGGATGGCAGTTGGCGGAGAAGGATTGTACTTGGTCGTAAAAGCGGACGGAACTGTCTGGGGCTGGGGACATAATACCCATGGAATGCTCGGTGCGAATCTGGAAAATGAGCTGAAGGAGCCTGTCAAAATAGCAGGTCTATCTGATATTACAGACGTACGAGCGGGCACCGACCATGTGATTGCTCTCGATAAAACAGGAAACGTCTATTCATTTGGCAGCAATATGACAGGACAGCTGGGTCGAATCCCTGTTACCTTTGACAAATGGACAGAATTGGGCGAATTACGTGATGTAAAACAGGTAGTAACTGAGTTGGATCGACCGTACTTCGTTCGTAAGGATGGTTCTGTATGGAGTTTTGGCGCGGATCGAGTGCCATATGAAGTGAAAGGACCTGCGAAAGTAAAAACAATGGATAGCATCATGGATTTTCCGGTTACCTTGAATGAGAACGGACAAATCCAGGTGTGGACTAATGAATTTAGCAGCTGTGAAACATTGGCGTTGCCTTCTCGCATCAAGGATTTTGTTGGTGGGGAGAAGCATCTCTTGTTGCGTACGGAAGATGACCAATTCTTGACTGTGGAATTCAGTTATAATTCCGCCGAACGCGGAGGGGGATCTGGCATCACGAACTTGCGCCCCAAAAAAGTGGAAACCCTCAGGATCGATTCAAAAATGGCTCCGGATGTAACCAAGCTTTATGCCAATCTTTATACGTTCTTTGCAGTGACGAAAAATGGTCAGGTATTGTACGCAGAACGGAAGAATGATGAACCGTTTACTTCATTTGCGCAGATAGCTGGTATGAAAGGCATTCGTGAGCTTGCACCTGAGTATTTTGTCCGTTATACAAAGGATACCGCATCAGTTTGGGCGATTGATGATGCAGGCAAGGTTCAGGAAATTCAGGTGTACCCTGAGAGCGAAGGGAATGACGCAGGAGCCATCAAAGTGAAGCTGGAACCCAAAGCGGAAGAAGGCATTGCCATGATGAGCGGACGTTTGCGGATTACCAAGGATGGGCAAATATTCGAACATGATTGGGAACCGCTTCAAAAGCAAAAAGTGGCTGCTCCCGTCAGACTGATTTCATCCACGTATGACTATGCAATTGAAGGCCCCGGCTCGCATTACCATGTGCTAGTCACAGAAGATGATAAGATTGTATTGATTGGCGATAATCCATACGGAAAAGGCGAGCTTCAACCAGATAAGGTCAGACAATAAAAGAAAAACCCTCATAGCTTGTTAGCTTGAGGGCCTGGCACAGCGGAAAAGATCATCTTCCTCTGTGCTTTCTTTTTGCTTTTTGAACCTTTTGCTGCCATTTTTTCTCTTGAATCTCAAGCAATCTTTGTCTTCCGACGACTTTCTTTTCTTTCTTACGTCTGCTCAGCTCAAGTTTTATGGCTTCTTGAGCACGGGTAGACACACCGCTAGACTTCATTTCCTTCGCGACTTGTCGAGCAAGACGCTTGGGGTTTACTCTTTGCTGAGATGGTGTCTCCACTTGGATCGTTTGTTGGGTAGCATCAAGGAGAGAGTGAATCTGGTGCAACACAAACAATTGGACTTCTCCATCTTTAGGTTCCGCTCCAAAAATGTACCTGGACGCTTTCAAATGTCCAGCTTCTTGTTGCTCAACGACTCCTACCCAGTACTGCCCATCAAAATACACGGTTAGTTTCAAACAAACCGCCCCCTCTAACAAGACTTAGAGTGATGGACATCCCGAGGGGGGAAGGTTACTGACAGAGTATGCATATGGACATGCTCTGCGCCCGGACTACCAACCGGGCTGTGTTTTTACACTCTTGATTAGAGTATGTAGGAAGAATTTCCAATTTGCAAGCTGGGTCAGCATACTTTTCCCCGTATGTGTTGCTTTAAAAGAAATGGAAAATGTGGTTGTACTTATATTCAATCGAATTCGTCCAAAGAAAACAGCGCTGCATGTTGCCAACCTTCGATTTCGCCAGGAGACGATTCTGCACGGATTTTACTAAAAGGAAACACCGAAGTTCTAGCACAAATGAACATGATTAACTTGACGGAAGAGGATTTGCAGTTAATAGCAGCGTTTCGTCCAGTCATTGAGACTGAAATTGAGCAGATTACGTCTTCTTTTTATGAATCGATTCTCCATGTGGACTCTTTGAAACATATTGTGATGGAGCACACAACCGTTGAACGTTTGCGTCAGACCTTAAAGAACCATTTAATCGAAATGTTTGACGGCCGAATCGATCCCGCCTTCATTGAAAAACGCTTGAAGATTGCGATGGTCCATCAAAAAATCGGGCTTCCTCCCAAGTGGTACATGGGTTCTTTTCAAAACCTGTTAGGCACACTCATGCGAATTATAGATGATCGGAAAGAAGTTTATCCTTACTCAAAAAAACTGGCAAAAGCCATTACGAAGCTGCTCAGCTTTGTACAGCAATTGGTACTGGACATAGATCGTTTTAAAATGATCAATGACTCGTTGGGCCATACGTACGGGGATCGTTTTTTGCAAGAAGTGAGCGAGCGTATCAAAAAAAGCGCGGAAGGATTCGATGTGACAATTGCCCGTATGGGAGGTGATGAGTTCACATGGATCTGCCAAAATGTTGAAACGTGATCACGAGTTTTCGACGTTGGCTGATCGGGTGGTCAAGGAAATCAAGATCCCCTATGTCTTGCAAGGAAAAGATTATTACGTCTCGGCGAGTATTGGTGTTGCGGTGTATCCCGATCACGGATGCAGTGAGGAGCAATTGCTCAAAAATGCAGATGCTGCCATGTACGAAGTGAAGAAAAACGGGAAAAACGGATTTCAGTTTTTTACCAATGAGCTCGATGACCAAGTGTTGATGCGTATCGAACTGGAGAGGGATTTGAGAAAAGCGGTAAAGAATGACGAGCTGGTTTTGTACTACCAGCCACAGATTCAGACGGGGATCAATCAACTCAGTCAATCTGTCCTCTCGTCAGTTCCACCAACCCAATCTCGTAGGTTATATTCGACAAATTCTGGTAGAGAGCGGACTCGAACCGCAGTACTTGGAATTAGAAATAACGGAAAGCATGATGATGGACGCAGAACTTTCCACAGAAATTTTAAAGGAATTGAATGATTATGGCGTCAAAATTAGTCTGGACGATTTCGGAACGGGTTACAGCTCGCTCAGCTACCTCAAGCTGCTGCCCATTCACAAGCTGAAAATTGATCGTTCGTTCATTACGGATATTACAATGAATCCGAGTGATCAGGCGATCGTCGCAACGATCATTTCCATGGCGAAGCATTTTAACATGAATGTCATTGTGGAAGGGATCGAGACGCAGGGACAGTTAGACTTTCTCACGGAGAATGCCTGCAAGGAAATCCAAGGGTATTACTTTAGCCACCCATTACCCGCAACGGAAGTAGAGAAAGCATTCTTCACGCCGGTCCGCAAGCGTTTTGATCATCCTCTGTAAAGCATTTCTAAACAGCAGATGGAATCATTTTGAAATTATTGATACAATAGTGAGAGTCCCTTCGGGGGCTATTTTTTTAAGGAGGGTTTTTCCGATGAAGAACATTACGTTCATCAAACACGTTTATGAAAAACAACTGGGGGGTGAAATCTACTATGAACCCTAGTATATTGAATGGCACCAGAAATCATCTGATCAACCAGCTTGTCTTTTTTGACGAGCAGTATTCGCTCTTTTACGATCAATATGTACGCAATTATGGAAAAGAAAAGCAAGCCATCGATGAGATTGTCGAGCGTTACAAGCAAACACTTGAAAGCCTTTTGGCCAAAGAAGACAGTGCACTCTTTCAATCGCTTAAAGCAGTTACGTTATTAGGCAGCAGCGTAAAAGTGCTATTTGAAGAAGATCAATTTGAGGAGTCATTTACTGTGGTGTATCCCACAGACATTGACCCGGATAACAACAGAATTTCATTCTTATCGCCCATAGGCAGGCAATTGCTGCTAGCGGCTCCACACGATTCTGTTGTGCTGGAAAGTCCGGTTGGCAGGCAACAGGTGCAGGTTCGGGAGATAAGCTTTACATATATGGGGGGATTCTCGTCACCTTAGGAATCTCCCCATCGCATCGATCATATGAGAAGACACTAACACGATGTTAGTGTCTTTTTTTGTCCATTCGAGTAAAATGCAAGAAAAGTAAGCCGTGCGTACAGGAGGAAAGACGATGAAAACAATTGCGTGCCCAACATGTGAACAAGATGTGCAATGGGATATGAATCGCCTGCAGAAGCTGGAGGAGCGGTGGGTGATGGCTTGCGAAAAATGCGGTGGCCAGTTTTTCAGCGTGTCAGAGGAAGAAAAGGAAATGATTCTTGCGGGCATGCGATTGACGGAAGAGTATGTACCGGATATCATCAATGCTTATCACAGTGAGGATGTAAAGAATCTCCCTTCCAGGGTTGGGTTCGGAGAAATCAAAAAAAGCAACTCAGAGGAATGAATTGTAGGCTTTCATCCGATTGCTATTCCTCGTAATCAAACTGCCACTCGATACCAAATTGATCAACGACACTTCCAAAGCATTTGCTTCAAAACGTCTCTTACAGTTCCATTCTGACCGTCCCGCCCTCTTTTCATTGTTCATATTCATACTTCGGTCGGAGCATGTTTGAATATGCTCCCATAATCTGCATATACTACCATTCACTAAAACAATCACAACCAGAGGTGAACAGCAATGGCACGTTCGAATTCCTTGGTGTATGGACAAGCTCGCGCAGCACTTGATCAATTAAAGTACGAGATCGCTGCTGAATTTGGAGTCGAGTTGGGAGCAGATACGTCGGCACGCCAAAATGGTTCTGTCGGCGGAGAGATGACGAAGCGTTTGGTACAATATGCGGAACAGCAAATGTTTCGTTTGTAATCCCTCCTTGTGAGGGATTTTTCTTTCGCTCACATTTGATCGAAATATCGCGTATCGTTAGGAGACCGACGAGACAATCGCAAGGAACGAAGAACAGCAAAAGGGGGGACGATGAGAAGTTTTCATCGTCTTTTTTGTGTTGCTTGAAGTGGTTCTGGGTGCCCCAGCAAAAAACCTTGACCAACAGGTACCCCTAATGCCAAAGCGGCAGATAAATCTTCCGGCTCCTCAATTCCTTCCAGTACAAGCTGCGTTTGATCTTGACAGTATTGGACGAAAAGCGAGACGAGCTTTTGCTTATTCGGTACGGAGGACAATTGCTTGCCGAAGTACCTGTCGAGCTTAACGATATCCGGTTCATACTCCACGATCTTTTTTAATGACGCGGCACCCGAGCCGACATCATCTAATGCGATCAAGAATCCATGCTGTCGCAGCTCACGTATTTTTTGCCCCAACAATCTGATTTCCCACATCTTGTCTTCTTCATTGGCCTCGTTAATTTCCAAGACAATTCGACTGTTCCACGATCTAAACAAGCCCTCGGTAATAAACGATAGGAAAGCAGGGTTCAACAACGTAGAAGGAAACACGTTGATGAACAAGAGCGGAACATGATCGTTGAAAGCCACATTCGTAAAGTACGATTGAATTGCTTTTTTCATCGACAGCGTATCCAACTCATACAAGTGTCCTTCTGAACGAGCCTTTCGAAAAAGGGATTCTGGCGAGTAGTGTGTAGCTGAGCGAAGAAGTGCTTCGTACCCGAAAAATTGTCCTGTCGTCAAATGCACCAGGGGCTGAAAAACAGGATATGGAGGTTCCTTTTGCAATACGACGTTCATGGAATCATATTCCTTCCTGCACCAAAGATTTGACTTAAAGAAAAATTGTTTCCTTTAGGAAAGATAAGTTGTCGATATTTTACAACAGAGCGGTAGGGTTTGCAATGCAAGTTTCCTACATAATTACATTTTGCATTAAGGAAACAAATTTGGATATGTACAAAATATTTTTCATCTTGTAAACTAGGCTTGTAACCGA
This sequence comes from Brevibacillus sp. AG162, assembly GCF_006715575.1. Taxonomy (NCBI): domain Bacteria; kingdom Bacillati; phylum Bacillota; class Bacilli; order Caryophanales; family Paenibacillaceae; genus Brevibacillus; species Brevibacillus sp. AG162. The sequence goes on along the minus strand of NZ_VFNO01000010.1, from coordinate 111,753 downwards.
CAATCAAGATTGGAGGAGATAGGAAATGGAAGCCTTTACGTTACCGGAACTGCCATATCGCTATGATGAGCTGGAACCTTACCTGGATGCGAGAACGATGGAAATTCATCACGGGAAGCATCATGCAACGTATGTGGCCAACTTAAACAAGGCCCTAGAAAACTACTCGCAGTTCAGGAATGCTTCGGTCGAAGAACTAATCAGTAACTTGGAGGATATCCCGGAAGACATTCGCATGGCAGTTCGCAATCATGGAGGCGGTCATTATGGACACAGCTTGTATTGGTCGATCATGAGTCCGGCTGGCGGCGGGAAACCGACAGGGGATATTGCGAAAGGAATCGACAAGTATTTCGGAAGTTTTGAGGAAATGAAGGATGAATTGACAAAAGCAGCTGTCAGTCGCTTCGGATCAGGATGGGGCTGGCTTGTAGTCAACGGAGACAAGTTGGAAGTGACGAGCACGCCCAATCAGGATACTCCTTTTATGGAGAAGAAAACGCCCATATTGGTCGTAGATGTGTGGGAGCATGCTTATTACTTGCAGTACCAAAACAAGCGCCCTGATTTTGTCTCGTCCTGGTGGAATGTTGTTAACTGGGAGGAAGTCAATCGTTTGTATAACGAAGCAATCCGCTAAGGCAGGTCCATCAATGAACAGACACGCGGTCTATTTTCAAGAACAGGAGAAGCGTCGAGAAATTTTGATGTTGCTTAAGAAGCGCCGTTCGATCAATGTCCAGGAACTGTCAAAGCATCTTGGCATAACCAAAGTCGCGGTGCGTAAGCATTTAGATGTTTTGCATAGAGAACGGTATATCGAGTCGCGAATCGTCCGCCAGCGAACAGGCAGACCAGCCTATGTGTATCATCTGACGAATACTGCTGAGCAATTATTTCCGCGTCACTACAGCGATTTGGCTACGGAGATGGTGGCGGGCATTCAGGATTTGTATGGGGAAGCCTTCGTCGATCAATTGTTTGAGAAGCGAATGGCACGGACGTTACAAAACTATCGGGAGGTAATGAGAGGACAAGGTTTTGACCAGCGAGTGAAAACGTTGGCGAGCATACAAAATGAAGAAGGATACATGCCTCACTTGGAAAAAATCAGGGATGGTTTGTATGCGCTTGAAGAAGCAAATTGTCCTCTCCTACAAGTAGCCATTCGCTATCGCCACGCATGTCAATGCGAGCTCTCCTTGTTTGAGTCGCTAGTAGACGCTCATGTAGAGCGTACTTCGTGTATGACGGAAGGACAAGTGAAATGCCGTTACCTGATTAAAGAAAAGCGCAGCAATGAAGAATCGTAGTGAACAAGACATCCGTTATAAAGGCGGATGTCTTGTTGTTGTAAGCAAGTGGATGGGAAGACGAATTGTTTACCGAAAGGGCAGGCGTCTATACAATCAGACGGGCGATCACGTATGGATAAAGGGAGGAGTATTTTGATGGAAAGGAGTGAGGACATGCCGAACGACAAGAAAAATCCTAAGAATAGAAGGCCCATTCTTAATCATCGAGGCTCCTTGAAAAAGTCGAGAGCATCACTCCCGCTCCTCTATGTCGAAACGAAGGAACAGATGTTGCCTCAGGAAGGTGCCATAGATAAGCAGAAATTGTATCGTTCTAAGAAACAGAAGGGCAAACGACGAAATCATGCCACGCGGCCTCCTGCCAACCAGGCAGCTAGCGAACACGTCTCTCCTCATTCCAGTCCCACCCCCACCCCCATAGATGCCAAGGATCTTCCGCAAGAAAATAACAGTGCTCAGCATGAACTGATTCAAGCAAAAGTAGTCTACGTGGAACGCACCGGTCAATCGTTCATGCAGGTGGCTTTTCTGGAAGAAATTTGGGACGTAGAGTGGGTCCATTCCTTACGTATACCCTGGAAGCTAAATTGGAAGGAAGTGGAATGCCAAAGCAAGATTGATGTCCAGCACGTTCGGCACGATGATAGCAAAAAGCTTATCTGGCTGTCTGGTGAGTTGGAAATCAAGGGTTTGGGGATCACTGTCCATTCGCAAAAATTAGAGCACGAAACGATTCGCATTCCATTTACCTCCACAGTATTACGACCATCCTTACCGAAAGCAAATGTAGGAACAAGTGCAATTCTCCTCACAGCACCAGCTTGTCCGACGAATAGATGGGTAGAGACGGGAGAATGGCAAATCACAGTGATGGCAGATCCGCTCACGGATTCTCAATCAGAATGGAAGGAGTTCAGCGGCTTGGCAACCATTAGCGGTCGTGTATGGTGGTATCGGAAGCAGCTGGTTCCCGTTCCGCCACCATACATAACGAAAAAGGTAAACAGTCTTTTCTAGAAAAAAGGGCAGATAACGCTTGGCATCAGCCAAATCCATATTGAATCTAGTCCATATAATATAAGGAGAGTAGGTCGTTGATAAAGGAGAGAGTAAAAATGGGTATACATGGCGATGGCTGTAAATGTGGCCAAACTCAAGTTACGCAAAATAGCTGCACGGTGGAAAACGCCCGTGTGTTCGGAATGGCTTCAACCGAAACCGCTTTTCCTAAAACAATTAAAGTACCTGTAACGTTGGCAGAAACGGCTGTTGTCGTCTGTGTGGAGGCTAATGTCCATTTGGAAAGGCCTGCACTTGAGATCATTCGGGTATTAAAGAGTGTCATTTTGGAGCAATGTGAGCTGGTTCCCACATTCAACCCGTTGTCTGCAAAGTTGTTCGTCAGTGGTTTTATTCGCAAAAATATCGAGTACACCACAGTCGATCAAGTAACGGGAAGTGCTGTATGCGGTGATGTACGACATACAACGGCGCTGATCCCATTCGATTTCTGTACGGATCTGACCTTTCCGGCTACAGGACCGACTTTGCAACTGGCACCAGATTTCGAGTCACACGGAGAATATCTGAATAAATCGGGTCATGGGGCAAAGATTAACGTAGGTTTGTTTGGCAACCGAAAATTTTACAACGAAAGACCGTATTGTGAGCTGCTATTCACGGAATTCACCGAATTAGACATCGGTTTGGAAAATAAGCGGTGCAAAGACACAACCAAGACATTCTCGACCGTTCGTGAAAAAATCGTTCTGCGTCTTGGCCTGAAGGTTTTGCAGGATCAGCAAGTTCCTATTCCAACAACACCAGCACCGACACCACCACCAAAACCGACATTTCCGCCGCCTTGCAAACCGATACCTAAGAAAAAATGGTAGTAAAGCTGTAGAAAAAAGAAACATAGTAGAAGTGCAGATGAGACTTCCTGGGGCGTTATTACATGCTGACTGGAAGTCTCATTTTTGCTGATTGACTCTGTACCTAACTACAGCCTTTCTCATACCGATTGAGGAGGAAAAAATGGATAGATTGACCAGAAGCCAAGTGGCAAGTGAAGCCAATGTGCATATTGAAACAGTCAGATACTACGAAAAAAGGGGACTCATTGCCACAGCCCCTCGGAATGAATCCGGCTACCGCATGTTTCCTCTGCAAACCGTTACCGACATCCAATTTATTAAACGTGCTCAGGAAATTGGCTTTACCTTAGAAGAGATCAAAAACCTTTTGATTCTGTACAAAAAAGACGAAGAGCTTCCCACTCAGGAAATGCACCAGCTGGCCCTTGCCAAAATAGAAGAAATCAACAAAAAAATAAGCCAGCTTGAGCATTTCAAAGCATTACTTGAAGAAGTCACGAATCGTGCGCCATCGATGTGGTCCGTTCAAAGGAGCAATGCCCGATCATGCAAAAATGTTCAAAAGGAGAGAAGTAGAATAATCCGTTTCGGGGCATAAATTCTCCGCTCAGAGGTAGCAGCCGTTATGCATTTCTTTTACGATTTCTCTAATGCGAACGTCTGGAAGGAGAAGATGTACAATGTTTCGAATACGGTTCAGCATCTTTTTAAGTGTGTTTGTCGCGATGGTAGGCTTGATGATTATTGCTCCTGTGATGCCCCCGCTCATTCGTGAATTGGGACTCAATGAAATCCATTCTGGCATCATTATTTCACTCGGCTCCATTGCAATGGCTGTGATGGCACCCGTTTGGGGACGGTTAAGCGATCGAAGGGGAAGGAAAGCAGTCATTGTCATTGGCTTTATCGGAATGTTCGTGAGTTATGTCCTGTTCACGGCAACGATGTATGCGGGTTTGTCGCAGCTCATAGGAGGTGGATTACTGGTTCTTTTGCTGATTATGGCTCGTGGATTAATCGGGATGTTTATTCCGGCCGTTCCTTCGGCGGCTCAGGCGTACATGGCGGACGTCACGGATGAAAAAGGCAGAGCAGCAGGTATGGCGTTAATCGGCGCCGCCAATGGGATGGGGCTTGTTCTTGGCCCGGCGATTGCTGGAGCCTTTGCGCTTATCGGTCTCATCTGGCCGTTATACATTGGCGCCCTGTTACCGATTGTCGCTTTGCTTGTCGTCAGTTTCTTGATTCCTGCTCACAAACCAGTTATTCAAGAAAAACTACCCAAGGTGAATCCTTTTCAAAAAGGCCTAACGCTTTATTTGTTTGCTGGATTGGCGACAATGGTCAGTATCGTTACCTTGCAGGTCGTGGGTGGGTTTTATTTTCAGGACCAGTTGTCTTTGACGACGAAGGAAACCGCTCGCATGATTTCAGTTGGCCTCATGATTACCGGAGTAGCGATGATCGTTACGCAAGGACTCCAAATGAGAAATCCGAAATGGCAGCCAAAACCACTTATTCTAATTGGTTCGTTGCTTGTCATCATCAGCTTGGCTCTCTTTCTTTTTTTCATGAACTTGATCGTATATTACGTGGCTTTTTTCTTGTTCGGTATTGGAACCGGGTTCATGATGCCGGGATTTATGGCTGGCTCTTCCTTAGCAGTTGGTCGCGAGCAACAGGGAGGCGTAGCGGGGCTTGTCGCATCCGTCCAAGGTATTTCTGCTGTGATCGCGCCCATTCTCAGCACAAGTCTTTACCAATTGGAAAAGCATCTCCCTTTTGCAGTAGTAGGCGTGCTTGTCATATTGATGGGAATGACATTGCTCTTTTCCAATAAGGAGAAAGGATTTACGACACAGCGACATCTATGAATCATCCTGATACGCGGCATCTTTCATTCCTCGTCTCGACTCGCATATAATTGAGGTAGCCAATTGTTGTGAGGAGGTCCTTTGCCGCGTGAAAATAAGTGAATTATCACAATTAACCAATGTCAGTACCCGGTCGATCCGCCATTATGAAGAAAAGGGCTTGCTACAGGCAGAAAGACTCGAAAATGATTACCGCCATTTCAATGAATCGGCAGTCAAGCGCGTCAAGATGATTCAACTGTACTTAAAGCTGGGGTTAACAGCGGATGAAATCAGAACGTTGTTCAGAGGGGAAGTTGCATCTCCCGACGATTACGAATATTGCGAGGAAATGCTTGCGATTTACGAACAAAAGCTCAGCAGAGTGAACGAACAGATTGAGGCACTCCAAGAGTGGAAGAAAACGCTGGAGAGGCAAATATCCATTACACGTGGTAAAAAAGTTACGAGCTAGTTCATAGTCACAGCCCCGAAGCGATCAGATGCTTCGGGGCTGTCTTATTACAATGAACTTAAGTTTTGCCCGAGACCACCATCCACAGTTAGCCTCGCACCAGTCGTAAAGGTAGCGTCAAAGGCGAGGAATAGCACAGCTTTGGCCACTTCATCAGATGAACCATGACGTTTCATTGGTGTAACCTTGTCGCCAAGCTCCTGGAAAGTAGCACGTTCTGCATCCGTGAAACCGGCAACTCCCATGGAAGGCGTATCAATGAAACCGGGACTCACGACATTGACGCGAATCCCCTTGTCTAGCAACTCCACTGCAAAGCCGGAGGCCAAGGAACGCAATGCCGCTTTGGATGCACTGTATACGCTCATGCCGGGGTAGCCGCCTTCATCTGCTACGGAAGATGTAAATACGATCGAGCCTCCTTCATGAATAAGTGTCGCCAAGCGCTGGACGGTGAAAAATGCCCCTTTGGTATTCACTTGAAAAATCCGATCATAGGTCTCTTCAGTGACTTCCAAAAACGGTTCCAGAATGGAAGTACCTGCATTCACATGGAGAAAATCGATCTTGCCGAAATGCTTTTCAACATAGTCTCCGAATGCTTGCACATCCTTCATGCTTGAAACATCAGACACTACAACCTGTGCCCGTTCGCCCAGCTCACGTTTGGCTTCTTCCGCATTTTTCGGATTGCGGCCAGAAACGATTACCTCAGCGCCACCTGCCAGCAATGCTTTTGCCACAGCCAAACCCATACCATGTGTACCTCCAGTTACGACAGCTTTTTTCCCTGTATAGATGTTCATTTCTGTTCCTCCTTGAGAGAATGAGTAATCTTTCAGAATGTAGTCTAAACGTTCACGCTAATGTGAAAGTCAAGGGCTTATGGATTAGGTAGACGGTATACCGAAAGAAAAATCTGTTGTAAAATTTTTGAAAGGAGTGTGTGAAATGCTAAAACAGAAGCAGATTATCGAAGCCGTTCAAGAAGCTTGTGAGCAAGATGAGCAAGTTACATCATGCATGATGTATGGCTCCTTTACAAAGGGCGAGGGGGATCAATACTCGGATGTTGAGTTTTATATTTTTATAGACGATCCTTCTTTTGAGACATTTCAATCCAAACATTGGGTCGCCAATATTGCTCCTTACGATTTGATGTTTTTCAATGAATATGGAACGGAAGTCGTGATTTTTTCTAATTTGATCCGAGGTGAGTTTCATTTCTTGCCTGCCTCAAAAATCGAAATCATAAAAAGCTTCAAGCCGACGGGAGTTTTCCCTGATACAAACTCCATGTTTATTTACGACAACACAGGGATGCTGAGAGAATATCTGGATGATTTAGGGGGCAAAGGTCCAGAGAGATTGACTGATGAAAATGTTTCCTTTGCTTTCCATAACTTTGTTAACGCTTGGTTGTTGGGAATAAACGTGATGAGAAGAGGAGAACTCGCACGATCTTTAGAGGTGTTAACCTATGTGCAAAAGTATATGTTGCAGCTCCTTAGAATCAATGAGCAGAATGTAGAGCGGTGGCTAAACAGCACGAAGAATTTGGAGAGAGACTTGAGTCCTGAAGCATACGAGGATTACACATTGATCACAGCAAGATTGCGGAAAGAGGAATTGGAACAAGCCTATACGCATGCGCTGATGCTGGCGGACAAATTGAGGAAGCAATTGGAGCCTCACTATGATTTTGATGTGGATGAGAAAATGATCGGTAAGCTTCGCGATTATTTGAGTCAAACCGAATAACAGATGGCCCGCGTATGTAAAAGCTAGGTTTATACGGCAACATATTGGATTCAAAAGACACTAGAGTCGTTCTACTAGTGTCTTTTTGTCAAGATCGGGTTTGGTGTCGAATGGGTTGGTTATTTTTGGTATAATTCAAGGGCATTGAAGCTTTGGGGTTGGATCCAACATGAATGGAAGTGACTGTATTACATGATCAATCTGGGGCAATATCCTCATAGCAAAGAGAGTCTTCGTCAACTACTTGAACGATCAAGAGCGAGAACACTCTCCCATGAAGAAGTCGCAAAGTGGTGTTGGCTGTTTTGGTCAAGATGGAGATCAGATGAAGACGATTTATTTACAAAAACAGATGAGATGGCAATCGATATCGTGATGGAGATTGGAGAATTTTGGGTAAATAAGCCACGGTATGGAGTCCAAACAATCATTTTCGGGGATGAACAGATCGATATGTGGATTGGCAGATTACAATAATCCGTTAGAAAAGCACGATTAGAATTGGAGGGGAATACTTGGACACTCAACTAACGCTAAATTATTTATCTGCGTATGTCCACCACCATAAGTACTATCTGGATGTGTGGCGTACAAAAGGGTTCTCATGGAATTGGGGAGCTGCATTTTTTGGAGAAGCATGGTTTGCCTTCCGGAAGATGTATCTGCTTGCAATCATTATTTATTCTGTGAATCTATGTGTAGGTTTACTATTGGGTTTAGTTGGACTTGATGATGCTACTTTTTATGAAATATACATTGTCTTCGCAATTACTCAACGAGTACTTTTCGCATTAACAGCCAATTTTTTGTACTATGTTTCGGCAGTGCAAACAATTAAAAAAGCTCACAGTAAACATACAACGCTTGATCTAGATGAGATAAAGAAGCTGGGTGGGACTAGTGTCCGGGCTGTTATTGTGGTGGTGCTGGTAAATTTTTGTTTTAGTCTACTGGATCGATTCTTGACATAGTGAAAAAGTTTCCTCAATAGAGGAGGGAAATAGTATGGGAGAAGCTTATAAGCTGCTTTGTCATCATTGTTCCTATAACCAAAAAATATATGTTGGCGTTGGATTCAGATATATTCGATTGCCGGAAATATGGGAATGGTTCGAGGATGAAGCTGGCAAGGAGCGTATCCGTGATTTTATGCAGGACAATAGCACGAGACATAGCTGCTTTCAAGGTCTGTATATTTGCGAGAAATGCAATTACCTGCTGAATGCCACCTATTTGTATATGGAGTCGAATACCGATACATATAAGAACAGCTATGATTGTCCACGATGTTCAGAGAAAATGCCTTCTATGCCTGTCGATGAGGAGCTTGATCACGGTCTTGCGTTAGCTTGTCCCGAGTGCGGCACGGAAAAGCTGTCCGTGGAGTGTTTCTTGCATTGGGATTAGAAAAGGCGTCCCATAGACAAATACGAGTATTTGGACGAATTATTTATAGTAGCTAGAAACTTGAAGGAGAATCTAACATGAGCATTTGGCCTAAGCCTTTCTTAGAGCCCGAAGCATTAAAACAGCGCCTGCTTATCCTAAGCGCACTGGATATCGTATTGTGTCAAGAGGAATGGCTGCGCAGATATCAGTTCGATCCACAATGGGATGAAAACACAGCCTTCGCGAGCGTTAGCAATGGCGCTGGCGACGATCTTTTCATCCTGTTCACCCCTGAGGGCGTCATTGTAAAAGGGTTCGATCATGAATCGGAAATGAGTCCCCATGCCAGAGAAGAATACGAAGTTTGGCCTGGCATCTACGAGCAAGTCCCTCCTGCTTTGCTTCATCGATTCGATGACGAAGCGGTTACCAAGGAGGACGTTACGTTTTGCTTATGGCGAGAATCTACTGATCGCGTGTGGAAAACAGGAGACGTACATAATCCGCAAGGCTTGGATGACGGATCAGATTTTTTGCTTGGGATGATATATGACAGTCCAGAAGACTATGTAGAATGGGCAGAAGCCTACTACGAGGTGAAAGTCCCGCTCGATCTAGTTGGTTTCACGTATTCAAATACTTCCATCACCAAAGAAATGATCATGGAGCTGAATCCGGAAGTTGATCTGGAAATAGCGATGAAGGAGCTTCAAGGGATCGGATTTACAGTTACGTAAAGCACACCATGCCTCATAAAAATAGAATGGAAAGAAGATGACGATATGCCAAAAGGTATGTATTCTCAAGGAGTTGCCGTCCTGCTGTCAGAGGCGGTTCCGATTCATAAAATAGCAGACATGCTCAAGGATCAATTCGAAATTGCCAACATCATGGAAACGTTCGACCAATGGGTGTTCAGCGGTCCTAGCTTGCTTATTCCGTACCGTCCAGATGTAAACGGATATATTCAGGTCGATGTCGTCGATAAGCCTTGGCCGGATAGTATGGGAGATCCGGCAGAAGATACGATGCTGTTTGGCGCTTGGTCGATGGGCTTTTTCGGACCGTTTACGTTCTCGAATAGCCTTGAGCGGGCAGCTCAGCAGTCGTGGGGATTTCCCGAAGGGCGGCAAGTCTCATCCGAGCACAAAGCGTTTATCCGTATTCGCTCTTCTTTCGTGTTGGGAGAGTCGAACGATCAGGCTCCTGTACTGCCTGAGGACTACGAGCCGCTCCCGGAGTTGAAGACAGTCACTGCTATTGCGGAATCGCTGTTGAAAATGCCAGAAGCCCTTTGCTTTTTTAATCCAAATGGAGAGTGCCTTGCGTCTGCCGAGCTGATGCAAGAGCTCGATCAACGCTATGAGCAAATACAGCTTCTTCCGCTGGAGCTGTGGTCCAATGTCCGGTTATTCAATCTTCCAGAAGGATGGCTTTTGATGGATACCGTCGGCATGCAACAGTTGGATGTGATCGATCATGAGGCGGTATTTAATGGGGATGCCTACGATCCGAATGAAGTTGCGAGTTTCCTGCGTAATATATCGAACTATGTATATGAAAATGGTCCTGTTATCAATGACGGCGATACAACCGATGGGCCGGGTGATGAAATTTGGAAGTGTGTCTTGTTAGAGGAAGGGTTGGCAAGCCCTCCGCGTGATGTGCTTCGCTGGTATCCATTGGATGGAAGGGAAAAGCCTGCGGGATTGGAATAATTGCGTGATCACTTGGGAGACCAAGGAAACTTGATAAGAAAAAGCACGACCATTTCCCTTGATTTGCAGGGCATTGTCGTGCTTTTTTCGTTAGCATGAGTATTTCTAGAGAAGCCAGGCTCATTGTACCTGCTTATTTGATAATCTCCTCATAGATCAGTTTACCGTCATGAGTATACACGCCTATTTTCTTGGTCCCTGAGATGGTGTACTCGATGGCAACTGTTTCATTCGTAGGGGTGATCAACAATTGATGCGGAAAGTTGAAGCTTTTATTGTTAGCTGTGTTCGTTATGATCTGGGTATCCGTATGGAACAACTGCCCCGTCTGTTTGAGCTCTTTTAATTGTTCCGGCTTATTTAGCACATATTGTTGAGGTGAGACGACTTTATCTGCTGCGTTTATTTTGGCAAAGGTATATTGCTTGTTGTTTTTCGTCACAGCGAGAAAGTGACCATCAGCTGTCGGGCGGATAAACGCATACTTTTTGGAAACAATGAGCCCTTTTTTATTCATCAGCACATAAAATTCTTCGTTCCCCAGCTTGCCTGAGACAATGAATGCTCCACTGTGCATATTCGATTCGACTTTGTAATTACGGGAAGGCTTCAGCATAATTTTGCCTTCATTGCTGATAAAATGCGTCTGGCCGTTTATTTTCACACGATGCCAGCCTTCACCATATCCGAAATATTCATCAAAAAATGGCTTGCTCAGTTTTTTTCCATGAATATTTCTCATGCCCATCTTGTAGTATTCGTCCCCTTTTGCGTCTTTTACCATTTCACCATAGGGCAAGAAGTACGGATCAAACGTTTTCGTAGTCGGTTCGGCTACGTAGAATGGATGATCCGCGTCCGGAAACTTCTTGGTAATTTTCCCTGTTTTGGCATTGTACAGATACGGCAAGTTTCCCGGGTAGTCCGTGCCCGTAAACCATTCCCCATGTATCTGGTTGAAACCAACATCGCAACAGGTACCCATCGGTGAAACTTTGCCATGCTTATCGTAGACCAAATATTCCGTATGCTTGAAAAAGCTGCCATTATAAAAATAACCGTACCCATTTCGGAGCGGGTACACTTCACTTTTATAAGCGAGGTACTTGCTTTTTATTACTTTTCCAGACGGTGAAACCAATGACATGGTGTAAGTCTTTGGAGGTGAATCGTGCTTGTAAAGTGGTTGCTTCGTGAAAAGAAAGAATGGCTCTGTCAAATGAGACGGGATTTGCAGGTTTTGATAAACCACTGGTAATTGTGGTGGATTTAATGGGTCTTGCTGCTCTTCAGCCTTGATTGGCGAGGTAGAGACGAAGGTGAGGAACAGAGCGAGCATGGTTTTTAACAGGGTAGAAAATTTCATGATAGGAATTCCTTTCTAGTAGGTTGAAGAGTTGGCCTTAATATATGACGGTTCAGTCGTGACAAATGTTACCATTCGTTTGTAAATAAATGAAAGAGTTCCAAAAGAGAGTGCGAATATGTCTGGCGGGTACAAATCAACAAAATTGAAAGCTAGCGGGTGGAAATGATTGGAGATATGATCAAAGAAGCGAGTCGCGAACAATTGATCATTTATAGTAAAAAGCCGACTGCTTCACGATGGAGAGTCGGCTTTTACGTATAGGTTCATATGTGAAAGACTGTTGAGAAACGTGGTCAGGATTTATTCGAACTATATATAAATGTAATTTAAAATCGTTCGTAAATATTGAGCCGTCATCTCATTTTGTTAAAAAATTCTCGGGGGTAATACTTTTGGTTATCGTAAGTATCTCTCCTAAACACGAACAATATGTGTTCTTGATCTTGATGGGAAGAGTGGTCGTCCGTTTTTAAAATCTATGCTTAGGAATCGTCCCTGGAACCGAAATCCGACAGAGGGTAGACAACCCCAAATACCCAAATAACGGATACAAAAACATGAGCAACTGACTATACCCAATCAGGCACAATACAAAAGAAGTTGAGAACAAATACAGGTAAAGCCTCGATTCCGGAACGTTCAATAATTCACGCAGCTGCTGACCAATGCCGAACACGTTGGAAATCAGTGTGGTAAAAATCTCGGAATAGAGCACGAAAACAAAGAACAGTTGGAGCCACTCATTCCATTGGTCCGTTACAAAGAGAATCGGGATATTCATGAGACGGACATCGTCCCAGTTGGCCAACATGGCAGTATGGACGACAAGGAGCATGAATCCAAGCACAACCCCGCCGATAACGGCTGCCCGAAACAAAACAACCTTGTTGCGGATCGCATAGCCGATCGGGATGAGAACGGATTGGGCCATGGCCAGATTAAAGGACACATACAAGATCGTTTTCCATAGAAACGAGTAATCGGATGGCGCTGAGAGGGGCATTGGTGATTCGGCTGTGCCATCCAGCAATATAAGCAATGCAAACAATAACATCGACGGAACGACAATCGCATTCACGACGAGTAGTTGCTCCAACCCTTTTCGCAGAATCAACAGGGCGAACAGAACAGTGGCTATGGTCCCGACCAAATACGGAATGTCAAACTGCTCCTCCAAGACTGAGCCCGCTCCTGCCAACATGACAGTCGTTACGCCAAAAAGGGTGAGAAAGACCAAAATATTCATCGTACGACCGATCATCGGTCCAAACAGTTTCTGATTAAAGGATTCATAGGAGGGTGTGCGCAAATGATGAGCGATTAGCATCATCTTGTAGCCCAGCCAAACAAAAAGAGATGTGGCGAGCAGGATGCCGATCGTTCCCGCATGACCGTAAGCGGTGAAAAACGCGAGAATTTCTTGACCGCTCGCAAACCCGGCACCTACGACCGTTCCAATGTACGTTGCTGCGACCTGGATACTTTTTCCCCACAACTTCATACTGGTTTTTTCCTTTCCCATCCAAATAACTGCTAGTACAAGTGTATGAACCTCGGAAAAAAACAGAATGAGAAAACTTGTCTATCTCCAAACCAGATCAAGAAAAAAGCGAATGGCACGTGACCATTCGCTTTTTCGTATAAATACCGACATTTTACAGAAGAAACATCGCCACGATTGTCGTCACCAAAAGTCCGATCGCCACCGGATATAGATTGCGTCTCGCCAGCTCAAAAGGGTCTACTCCGCAAATCGCGGCAGCAGGGATCAATGCCCAAGGAATAATCGTTCCACCGCCGACCCAGATGGCAGCAATTTGTCCGAGGGCTGTCAAGGTTGCCGCACCAGCACCCAAAGCAGTTGCGAACAGTTGGGCCAAAGAGCCAGCTAGGGTAATCCCGGAGAAGCCTGAGCCATCCAGCCCTGTAATGACACCTACTGCGGATACAGTAAGAGCAGCCACTTCCTTGCTAATGGGAATCGTCTGTGCAAGCGCCACGCCAAGGTCGTTCACGATTCCGTGTGAACCCTGCGGCAGCACTTCCCCAAACACCTTAATAAACCCACTGTCGCCCATATAAAAGAAAGCAGCAATCGGGATGACTGGCCCAAAGACTTTAAACCCGAACTGAAAGCCTTGAATGAGATGTGTTGTAACTTGCTCGAGACCACTTTGCTTGTGCGCGAGCATTGTTGCGATGATGAGAATGAGCAAGGCGGTTCCGCCCACGAGCGCCGTTGCATCGCCTCCGCGTAAATCAAAAGCAAACATGGCCACGACATCGAGGATAAATAATACCGGCACAAGTCCAGCCAACGTACGACGCACGCCATCTGACAAAGGGACTCGTGTGGAAGTAAAAACAGCATCGGGTACGACTGTCTCTTTGGGGGAAGCAAGCACACCGAGCTTCATGTCCTTTTTCAAATACCAGAATGCGATTGCTGTTGTCACGACGCCCATAATAATAACGAGGGGGACACTGGCCGAAATCACGTCCGAGACAGGAATCCCTGCGGCTTTGGCTGTTAAAGTGGGAGCCCCTTGAATAATATAATCGCCGGACAGTGCAATCCCGTGTCCGAACAAGTTCATCGAAACGGCGACACCCATCGCCGGCAGGCCAGCGCGTAATGCCACGGGCAACATGACAGCACCGATCAGTGCGACAGCTGGAGAAGGCCAGAAAAACCAGGAAATGACCATCATGACGATCCCGATGACCCAATAAGCCAATGTGGGATTTCGAACCAAATGGGTCATCGGCCGAATCATCGTTTCATTTACGCCCGTATCCGTCAAAACGTGACTCATGGCAACGATGATGCAGATGACTAAAATCGTCGGCAATAGCTCGGTAATCGCATAGATGAAGCTGCCGAATATTCCGCCGACAGCTGTTGTCACAGATCCGGTCGCTACGAAACCGAGGACCGCTATGCCTACGATACTGATCAGACTCGTATCTTTTCGCAAAACCATTACGAGAATAATGCCGATTACGAACAAGACGTACACACCATGTATCCACAAAAGCTCGATTCCCATGTCGCACCCTCCTTTTTCGTTACTCCGATGAAAGTACCTGGATGTCACAACATATGCGAAAAATAGGCCATGGGTGAACGCACATCCTAGATCAAGCGAGTGGATCGGCTGGAAAACTGGCATTTTTGTCCATGATATGCCACTATTAATGAATGACGAATATTTGGGTTCCAAGCAAGAGAGGGGGATCGGCACATCGACGTACGTAACCAGTCCGTCGTGCAGCCAACTACGATGAATTCGACTACACCCATCCAACGTAAAATGGACCAGGCAATTGAGCTTTTGGAGCGCCGTTTCCTGGAAAGAAGTGAACTGATTCGCCTTTTAATGCTCGGCATCATGAGCGGGGAAAACGCTTTGTTAATCGGTCCGCCGGGAACAGCCAAGTCTCAGCTAGCACGATCTGTCTCTCAGCTTTTTGGATCGGGACATTGGTTCGAGTATTTGCTTACCCGTTTTACGACGCCCGATGAGATATTCGGTCCGGTCTCTCTCCAGCAATTGAAGCTGGATCAATACGTACGAAAAACAACAGGCTATTTGCCCAACGCGCAGTTTGCGTTTTTGGACGAAATTTTCAAAGCGAACAGCGCGATTCTGAATGCGCTGCTTTCAATATTGAACGAACGAATTTATTTCAATGGCAGAGAAAAAGAGGAGGTTCCGTTGCAGTTCTTAATCGCTGCATCGAATGAACTTCCCGATGACGATGATCAATTGACTGCTCTCTATGACCGCTTCCTGTTCCGTTATGAGGTTCACTATTTGAAGCATGCCGCAAGCTATGAGCGCATGTTTTCTTTGCCAACGACGCCTCTTCCTGTTGTGTTCTCGCTGTATGACGTGAAGGATATTCAAGCGGCAGCGAAGCAAGTGGTCATTCCAGAAACCATCATTTATTTCTTGTACCGTCTAAAACAAGACCTGGAAGCAAAAGAGTATGTACTCTCCGACCGTCGCTGGAGCAAAATCGCGCATGTATGGCGTACTTCTGCTGCCTTGCATGGACGTGAGCAGGTGACCATCTGGGACACGGTTTTCACTCCGCATATGCTGTGGAATGTTCCTGAGGACTTGACGGTCATGCAGGAAGCGTTTGAACAACAATTTACGGAAATGCTGAAGAGTGATATGGAGAATGAATTACCACTCCAGCGCTTCGGACAAATTGCGGATAAATGGAAGGAAAAAGAATCGGATCTGCATGCGTTCCAGTTTAAAAAGGAAGTGGGCGCAAAGCTGGGCAAGGAAGCGATGGAGCGCAATATCCGTTTGTTGGAGGAGAGTCGCGAAGAGGTAGAAGAGACGGCGCGAGACTTGCGTAATCGTCTCATTCAATGGGAGAAGCGGGAGCACGATCTGCATACCTATGTCCTGGAAAAAAACCGTTTGATTCCCCATGTAGAAAAATACGCAGTCAAGTATTCGTACCTGCGAATTGAAGGCGAACGGATTTTGCAGCAGCTACAGCGCACGTATCGGACGATTTTTGACAAGGAAATCCCCGGGGCGGATTATGATTTTACGTTGTAGGGGGTAGTTCGCATGATCATTCGCGCTAGCGGTGTTGATCGCTATGTATTTGAAACGTATCTCGCCTCTTCGCGCACTGCTCAGGAATGGGTTCATGAGGCGCGGGTACGAGCAGCATGGTTTGATTTGGAGCTCTTGGCCGATTTTTTCCTCGTCTTTTATTTGGAAAAGCCGGAGATCGATCTGACGCAAGAATCCACTCCTTTTCATCATTGGATGATTCGTACGCTCATGAAGCAGTATTTTACACGCATGATTCATCCTCGTACAGTCGGGCAGGAAAGTGCTTCGTTCAAAACCGCGATCAAGGCCTTGCTGTGGCTGACAGAGACGTTTTCCGAGGAAGTGAAGCAGCGGGAGAAGGATCAACGGCTTTCTCCGCTCTTAACTGGCTTGAAAGACCAGCAAGGCCAGGAAGGCAGTCAACAAGCACAGCTTTCCGAGCTGCTGACAGAAAAGCAAAAGGCCAAGCTCGAGTTAGTCGGCTATACGCTTCAGCAGGGGAAGCGGGTCGTGGAAGACAAGCAAGAGGCCATGGACACCAAGCCGTTAGTACGGGCAGAGGTACTGTCCTTGCAAAATCGCATTACTGAGCTGCAAGAAGAAATGAAAGTTCAGTTCACGAAACGGACCAAGCTGCTGCAAAAGGTGAAAAAATTGGAGGGTGAGCTCTCTCAGCGCGAAAAGCAGCTGGATCGACTGCAAAAGCAAGAGAAGGAAGCGATCGCCGCTTTTGAAAAAGAGCTGGGACAATGGCTGGAGCAATCGTTAAAGGCGACCCTATCCACTGAAGAACTCGATACGCTTTTTGTTGAAGAGGTATTTACGGCCAGTCAGCGTTTTGCCAACCGAAGCTGGGGGCATGAGCTTGGCAAGCTGCGCAGGCAAAGCTTTGAGCAGTATTTAAAATGGATTGAGAAATTGAAGCGACATCCTGACCTGGTCGCTTTTCTGAACGAGGTAGGCAGGCAAGTCCATCGCTTCCGTGTGAAGCGCAAAGAAATTCGCTCCAGACATTTTCCAGAGGAATACTATGACTTGCGGCAATCGGGCGATATTGCACGCATGCTGCCTGGTGAAGCCGTGCTTCTCGCTGATCCGGACTTCGAGAACTATTTCATGCTCAAATGGCTGGAGCAAAAGCTCATGACCTACGATACCTCAGGATGGGTAGAAGAACCGCCAAAAGGTCCGGTGATCTGCATGCTGGACACATCCCATTCGATGCGCGGAAGTAAGCTGCGGCTTGCGCAAATTTTCATCATGACGTTTGCCGCCCTCTCGATGCTGGAAAAGCGTGATTTTATCCTCCTCTTGTTCGGGGCAAAAGGCGAGATCAGAGAACAACCGCTCTACTACAAAAAGCCAGATTGGCCTGCCTTTTACGGCTTGGCGCAAATGGCGTTTGGTGGAGGGACTCACTTCGATGCCCCAATGAAACGAGCCATCGAGCTGGTTGAAAAAGAACAAGCGTGGCGTGGTGCAGATTTTGTCATGGTAACGGATGGAATTGGGGGCATATCTCCTTATGTCCAAGAAAAACTCATCTCTTTGGGCCAGCATAAACAAGTTCGCTTGCACAGCTTGATTGTGGGTTCTGCGAGGCAGCATCTCGTACAAGCGTATGATTTGCTGGGCGTTTCTCACCGCGTCAAATTTGCGACGAGCTGGGAAGCGGATGGGGAGGAAAACACAGGGCTGCTCCTGGATGTATTTCAAACAGCTAAATAAGTGATTCGACGTCAATTCCAAATCTCGTCTCCTCTCGTGGGACGGGATTTTTTTAGGAAGCGATTCTCGAATTTCTGGGAAACGGACCAAAAACAATGGGGGATATTAGCAAGGCTGTTGATTTGTCAAACAGCACAACTTCAGGCTTAATTAGTAGGCTGGAGGAGGAAAATTTGGTACGAAGATTCCGAGACCGAACGGATCGTCGAATCGTGTGGGTTTCACTGACGGAGCGATTATGCAGTGCCTAAAGGAATCGGCTGAAAAAAAGTGGATAGACCGCTTCCTCTCAGCCGATAATCATGACCCCAATTAACCAACTCTCGCTGCCATCGTACGTCCGAATTCAAGCTCGTCGAATTTGCTCTGAACGAGTTGACGATCGTATTCCCACACGGCATCCTCCAGTGCATACTCCACCGGAACATCCCGAATAATCGTAGCCAGCTTTCTGCTCAAGTACACCTGATCGCGATTCTCTTCCAGCTTGCTGCGCATTTTAGGCGTACAGCTTGCCAGATTTACATATAGGTTGTCCAGATCACCATGCTCGGTAATCAGTTTTGTCGCTGTTTTCTCGCCGATACCTGGGCAGCCTGGAATACAGTCAGATGCATCTCCCATTAAAGCTTTGACGTCAACGACCTGTTCAGGTGAAATCCCACGCAACGCCAAGAGGCTCGCTGGATCATAATGCTCGTGTTTGCCACCGTTTTTCAGGATTTTTACACTAACTCGTTCAGATATGAGCTGCAAGCTATCGTAATCCCCTGTCGCAATAATGACCTCGTGTCCTTCTTCGGAAAGACGTGTGGAGAGCGTACCCAATACATCATCGCCTTCATAGCCTGGGCAACCCAAGTTCGGAACCGAGAACGCATCCGTTACTTCTTTTACCAAATCGAATTGTGGAATGAGCTCATCCGGTGCCGCTTGACGATTTGATTTATAGCCGTCATACCATTGACTGCGCACCAAAGATTCGCGCGAAGCGACATCCCAGCCCACCACGAGATGAGTAGGACGTGTCAACTCTGCGTAATCGAGCATCATCTTTGTAAATCCATAAACCGCATTTGTGTACACACCTGTTGAAGTCTGGCGATAGGCTCCACCCCAAGCAGAACCATAAAAGGCACGAAATAAAAAGCTCATGCCATCGATGAGCAGTACTTTTCCTGAATCACTCACAAAACCTTGCCCCTCTCACTACCAAACTATACGCACCATTATAGCATAAAGGAGCGGGACAACCTTGTCAGATTTTACAACTGAAATATCGAAAGAAAACGTGCATGTACTTTTGTTGCGGTGGGATGATAGTACCACAAGAGGTCAACAACCACCTCTTGAAAATCAACTTCCGGTCTCAAGGCGAGAAGCAAACGCTGACGGTGCAAACCCGTCCCGGGAGAAAAAACGCGTCGGGAGGAATCAATCATGGCTAACAACCAAGGTGGCACCAACAACCTGCTAGTTCCTCAAGCGAACCAAGCTTTGGATCAACTGAAGTATGAGATTGCATCTGAATTCGGTGTAAATCTCGGCCCAGACACTACTTCTCGTCAAAACGGTTCTGTTGGTGGCGAAATTACCAAGCGTCTGGTGAGCTTTGCTGAGCAACAAATGGCAGGCCGTCAAGTTTAACGTACTGACAAGTAAATAGCTGGATGAAGAGAGGTCCCTTTTTAGGGGCCTTTCTATGTTTTTCCATTAAAAGCCCTTTTCTTTCCTGTGTGGTGCAAACACACAAGCACAATCGCGGACTAGTCATATGGTGTAACGAACAGTTAACTATCCTCGTTTGTCCAGTGGAAAGGAGCGACGTCCGGCTATGAAGAAAAAAGAAATCAAGCAACTTTTAAAAAAGCATCCCGAATTTGAAGCGTGGGTTCTCGAAGATTCCATGCGGATTAGAGCGGTTCGTAGCAACCCGGGAATGGCTGAAGAGCTGTTTAAAAGATGGAACGACCGAAAAAAAGGGGTGCTTGATTTTGAAGGCATCTCGCAAAAAACAAAACGTGCAAGCGAAATGCTGACAGGCGTGCAATCCATCATGGAAATGATGTCGGATTATTCGAAGAAACAGTAAGATTACATTTGGAATGTTTGGAGAAGGCTAGCTCATTAGCCTTCTTTTTCTTTTTCCTTTCAGGGTGTGTTTTGTTATACTAGAAAATGGGAGGGAGCATGTCTATGTTCAAATCAATGGTTAGTCTCATGTTGGTCACAGCATTGACGCTCGTCTCTGGGACAAGCATATTCAGCCAGACAGTAGAAGGGGTTTACGCCCAAACAACGAAACAACAACCAGCAATCAGCGTAACACCAGCCAAAACATATCCTGGGGACGTTATTTTTGTACGCAGTAAAGAGCCACAAACCGTTACGGTATTCTCGCAGAACTATCGTTTGCAAAAGACTCAAGATGAGTATGCCCGGTTCATCCCGATTCCTTTTAACACGAAAGCAGGGACCTATAAAGTTACATCTGCTGACAAAAAACTTTCCGTAACTGTGACAATCGCACCGAAAAAATTTGAAGTAGACAAGCTCACGGTAAGTAAACAGCTCAACAAAATGCGACAGGATACGAAACGAATCAATGCCGATCAAAAAAAGATCAATGCAGCCCGATCAAACTCGAGAGCGATTCCGTATTTCTCGGAGCCGTTTAAACAGCCAGCAGTCGGAAAATTAACGACTCCATTCGGCTATCAACGCGTAGTAAATGGTGTGCCAGCCAACCGGCACTCTGCGATTGACATCGCGAACAAAACAGGAACGCCAATTTGGGCGAGCAACCATGGGAAAGTGGTTCTGGCCGACTCGTTATACTTAACAGGCAATACCATCATCATCGATCACGGGTTAAATATTTTTTCGATATATGCTCACTTGTCCAAGCTAGATGTCAAGACAGGGCAAGAAGTGAAACAGGGACAGGTGATTGGACAAATGGGTAGCACCGGTTTTTCTACAGGTCCTCACCTTCATTACGGCATGTTAGTGGGAAATACGTATGTGAATCCGCAGCCGTTTTTTGATGCATCACCTTTCCTCTGGAAGTAATTGGAGGTGTCTTCATGAGAGTCACAAATGTGCCAAGCAAAGTGCTCAACAACATGGTTCATTTCTTGGCGCCGTATGAACAGGCAGTTGAAGAGCTAAAGTTAAAACTAAAAGGAATTAAATACGGCTTTCTAAAAAGCGGCCGCTATTCTCCTATTGAATTTGTTGTCGGACGAGTGAAAAAAGTCGACAGTTTAGTAAAGAAGGCGAATGAAAAAGGAATCGATTTTTTGGGAGATCATTGGCAAAGTGACGTCGCCAAGGAAGTCCAGGATATCGCGGGTCTTCGAGTTGTATGCCGCTATGTAGACGACGTGCGCGAGGTGCAGCAGTTGTTGCAGGAGCGGGAGGATATCGTCATTCACGATGTCAAGGACTACATCGCAGCTCCAAAGGATTCCGGCTACAGAAGTATTCACATGATTGTTTCGTATACGGTATACCACGGCAGCGAAAAGAAAACACTCTTTTGTGAGATCCAAATCCGTACATTGGGCATGAACTTCTGGGCGACGAATGAACACGAACTGCGATACAAGTATGCGGGCAACATTCCGACAGACGTGTTGGAGCAGCTTCATGAAGCGTCCGTGATCACGCATCAGCTCGACGTGCTGATGAACAATTTGCGTCAAGAAATTCTCACACCGGCAGAAGTTGATACGACACTGGAAGAAAAATTGGAGGAAATATTTTCCTTGTACGTCAAGCAGGATTTGGATTCGGCCGCAGCCTTGTACAGGGAACATGTCAGTGGTTTCGAAGAGGCTTTTGCGGACAATCCAAAGTTTAAAATGATTCACGATTTGTTGGGGATCCGGTTGAAATAACGTCTCCTGAAAAAACGCGACAAAGTAGGAAAGGATATAGACTAACATGCGCTTTTTACTAACGAACCTACTCGTTGTGGTGATGGTTTTGTTCAACCTTGGCATGCCTTTCGCTTTTGCCGAGGAGTCATCAAGCCTGGAGCCTACTACTCTCACTGGACAATCAGCCATTCTGATTGATGCTACAACGGGACAAGTCTTGTTTGAAAAGAACCCTCATGAGAAGCTGTACCCTGCTAGTATTACAAAAATCGCAACAGGTATTTACGCGATAGAAAAAGGGAATCTGGATGACACTGTCACCGTCTCAAAAAAAGCACGCCGTGAAGAAGGAACACGTGTCTATTTGGAAGAGGGAGAACAGATTTCCCTACGCAATTTGTTGTACGGACTGCTCATGAATTCTGGCAACGACGCTGGTACAGCGATTGCGGAGCATATGAGCCAGACGACAGAGCGTTTTGCAGTGGATTTGAACGCCTATTTGAAAGAAAAAGTAGGTGTCACCGAAACGAATTTTAGCAATCCACACGGACTGCATGATCCAAATCATTACACGACCGTCGCTGACATGGCCAAAATTTCGCAGTACGCGATGAAAAACCCCGTTTTCAGGGAGATTGTCGGTACGAAGCGGCTGCCTTGGCATGGACAAACGTGGGAGACAGTGTTAGTGAATCACAACAAGCTCCTGCGCGATTACGAAGGGGCGACAGGCATCAAAAACGGTTTCACAGATCAGGCAATGCATACGCTGGTAGGCTCCGCCAAGCGTGGAGAAATGGAGCTCATCGCTGTCACGATGAAGGCCTCTACAAGTGCAAATGCATACAAAGATGTGAAAAAGCTACTGGACTTTGGCTTTCAAGGATTTGAGACAAAACCAATCGCCAAAAAAGGAGATGCTTTTTCAGAAGTAGCTGTTCCTGGCAATAACTCCGTTGTGACTTTTACAGCCAAGGCGGACTTGTATGCGACGGTTCCCAAAGGTGTGGAGCCTTTGGTAAAGTTAAAAGCAGATGGGAACCTGTCTGTCCAGGCTGGCAACCTAACCGTCTCTTATCCGTTGCTTCGTCATGATCCGCCTGCTCCAGCTCCTGCTTCTGTATTTGGGGATTCAGAAAGTGGCAACACACATCCTCTGGCCCGTTATAGCGTATTAATCGTCTGGTTAGGAATGAACCTTTTCTTAATCGTGTATACGTTTTCCCGTGCACAGAGGAATAAACGAATTCGTGAGCGAAACCTTCAACGGCGGTTCTACTAATACAAAAATGAGAGTCAAAACAGGACGTGGCAATATGCGCGTCCTGTTTTTTTTGTGAAAGCGCATGGGAAAACCAGTGTTCCAAGCAGGTCATCTCTTGTTGAGTTATGATGGATAGATGCCGTGTCCAATCGTGAAAAACGAGCGTACATTAGAGTAATCACTTATCTCTGGTGAGGGGGATTGAGATGGACAACCGAATCTATGATCGCCCTGCCGTGTCCGTCATCATCCCAATGAGTGACAACGCCAGGAATATGAAGAAACTGCTCTCTATTGCCAAAAGAATAGATCGAGACACGGAAGTAATTGTCGTACGCAACGGAGTAAGCTCCAAAGAAGCTATCCTGTCCAATGAATGGGGAGCCCTCGTTATTTCAACCGGTTTGGAAGTAGACAGCCATGAGGCCAGAGCGATTGGCTCTGCTCACGCGAGGGGAGACGTTGTCCTTTTTATCGACGAACGCGTCGCCGTGCCTCTTTTATATTTGAAGAAATATGTCACGCTGGTCAAAAAGGGATCGGATGTCATTATCACGACATGCTCCAACCGCTCGGTATCAAGAAGAGGAGGAGGTTCACCAAGAAGTGCCTATTGCTTGCTGAACCATCTTCTTGGTCAAAAAAGCATGGGCTCCGCTTCCTTTGAAAACATACCCTTTGCTTTGAGTCGATATGCTCTGGAGGCAATTGGTTCCAAGACTTTAATCAATCCGGCAGTTGCTTTGGTTCAAGCGTCAGTCTTGGGGCTCAAAATGACGACAATCGCCCCGTTTGCCCCGGAAAAACAAGCAACTGGCACTCGTGATATCGTGCGAAAAGACATCCGTACGATTTATCGTGAGCATGCAAAGGCAATCCAGTTACTAACGGGTGGAACGAAGCTGCGACGCGGAGAGCAGGATGGACAACGACACCGCGACTTGGTGCATTCATCGAACGTTTTGCATTTGCGCTCGGTCATTCATCTAGAATCGCGCGTTAAGGAGGGTGGTGGATGGGGTGGCAAACGCAAAGCGAAATATGCGAGATCCCACAAAAAAAAGCAAAGAAGAGAACATTAATGGCAAAGAAAAATGCCAGAACTTAAATCGATTAAGTGTCATCCTCTCCGTTCACCACCACGAGCGGACGATCAAAAAAGTACTCAAACAAATTGAGAAGCTCCGGCCCATGGAAATCGTACTCGTTGTGGATGGCTGCCCGGATCAATCGGTGAAAAAGATACTCACATATTCCTCCTGCCCACTCACAGCGTTTGTGTACCCGTTTCCTTTAGGGAATGATGTATGGAGAGCAATTGGTGCCAAGGAGGCCGCAGGAGATGTGTGGTTGTTTCTCGATGCGGATCACGTCGTAGCTGCAAATGATATGCAGTCCTTTGTCAGAACGTGTTACCGGGGAGCAGACATCGCTTTGAGAAAGCGCATGACATCACTTCGACGACCATCAATGGAACCGGATACCATTTTGCTAGCGAAGACATTTCTCAATACCTTGGTTTCACGACATGAACTAGGGACTTCCTCGATGTACGATTTGCCTTTTGCTATGACGCGACAAGCTGCCTCTATCATAGGCGTTCAACATTTGGTCGTACCTGCAGTTGCGCACGCCATTGCTCTACACAATCAATTGCGAGTCGTGCCATCTCATTACATTGCATCAGCAAAGCTTACGAGAAAAAGAGCGACACAGAGAAAGAATAAACCGAGCGTTAACCAGACGATCCTGGGAGATCACCTGGAAGCGATGGACTATGTGTTGTCCCTCAAATGAATGAAACCGTTGTTGAGGCGATGCCGTCTGTGGGTATCGCTTATTCGTTATTTTCAAAAGTCTCACGCAAATGAGCAATCATAAGCCGCTGGAATCATTTGATCTCTTGACTTTGCATTGTTCGGTTTTTGTAGTACGATAGGCAAGTAGGTCATTTTTTTCTGATAAAGGAGCAAACAGATTATGAGTATTCATATTGGAGCACAGCAAGGTCAAATTGCTGAAACCATCCTGCTGCCGGGCGATCCGCTACGGGCCAAATACATTGCTGAAACTTTCCTCGAAGGAGCAGAGTGCTACAACAACGTGCGTGGCATGCTCGGCTTCACAGGTACATACAAAGGTAAGCGCGTTTCTGTACAAGGAACGGGCATGGGAGTTCCTTCTATCTCGATCTACGTCAATGAACTTATGCAATCTTATGGCGTTCAAAACTTGATCCGCGTAGGCACTTGCGGCGCGATCCAGGAAGACATCAAAGTACGTGACGTGATTATTGGTATGGCTGCATCATCCGATTCCCAAACGAATCGTCTCCTGCTCAATCAGGTTGATTTTGCTCCTACTGCTAACTTTGATTTGCTGCACAAAGCGTATCAAGCAGCGACAGAGCGCAATCTGTCTGTTAAAGTGGGCAATATCTTTACGAGCGACAGCTTCTATCGCGAGAACTTGGATTTGTACAAAAAATTGGCTTCCTATCAAGTGCTTGCTGTTGAAATGGAATCCTCCGCACTGTACACATTGGCTGCAAAATACAAACGCAACGCATTGTCTATCCTCACCGTAAGCGATCACATCCTGACCGGTGAAGAAACTTCCGCTGACGAACGCCAAACGACCTTCAATGAAATGATTGAAGTGGCGCTGGACGCAGCTCTGATCAAGTAAATTAGCATGCAGACGACATCCCACTGGCAAACTATCGTCAGTGGGATTTTATGTAGAGAATGGAAAAAGGGGATGAAATCATGATTCATAACTGCCCTGCCTTTTTTGAAACGGCATTTGACGAAGGGTATACGATAGAGCAAGAGGGCTATTTCTATCGGTTGTTCCGCCAAGATGTGGGCAAGCTTCAGGTGAAAACAGGAAAAATCGTGGCGAATGATCCGTTTGTCATGTTTGAGACGGAACCGTTTACAGAGGTTTTCCCTAAGGGTAGCTTCCCCGTACAGCTCGCAATCGCGCAAGTTCAATCCCTGTCAAAGGAAAACCAAACAGATGACTCTCTGGAGCCAGACGAACGGGTAGCATTGGCACGGATTGCCTTCTCGGATAAACCTGTCGTGTCTTGGGAAATGGCTGTTTGGCCGGAGTCAGATGTGTCACAGCTTGGCGAAGGTGAATTTTTTGGCTACGGTGTGGATGCGGGTACAGGCTCGTTCATGGATACAGAAGCTTGCGCGCTTTTGGAACGAGAAATGGAGAAGGACGAGATGTTCTATGAGACGTTGACGAAGAAAATGGACCAAACGTATAAGCACACGCGGAGTTGGGGTCTAATAGATTTAGCGGGAGGCTGTAATGCTGCCATGTTTTCAACAGGATGGGGAGACGGCAGCTACGCGAGCTATATCGGTTATGATGCCGAGGGACAAATCGCACGTTTGGTAACAGATTTTTACTTGTTGGATTGGATGGGAACGGCTGAAGAATAGAGGTTGGGGTAAAAGGGGAAGGAAGAGAGAAGAAAAGCTTATAGACGCCAAAGTAGAGTGCCTCCGTGGCACTCTTTTTCTATTGGTTATTTTTTCTTATTTCGTTCGAGATATTGCGCCAAGTTGTTCAAGGTATTTTCGTACGATCTTTTTTTCGGTGTAGTGGTGATCGCTTTGGATTTTGGGATTACTTTGGTCATTTGGGGACCTCCGGGCGTTTTTAGTTATAGTGATCTTAATTATATTATAAATGAATTTACAATAAATGTAAATGCTGTTTTTTTATTTAAAATGAATTTTTTTATTCTAATGAAATTTAAGCAGTTTATGTAGATAGTTGATAAATGTTTGAGTGATGGTTCAGACAGCAGTTTGGTTGCTGCTGGTAATGTCTTACTGTGAAGCCGACAAACATACTGGAAAAGCTCCTGATTACTATTAAGGTTTTTATGAGAGCGTGTTTCGGCACATGCATGTATGTCATTTGGGACCAACAGATGGGAAAAAGCTATTTAATTTGCATCATCTTTCAATTAGATTCATGTACGAACGAGTTTGTGACACGTAGCTTATAAAACAGGTGAGTACCCCTCTTAGAAATTATGCATTTCATTTTGAGTCCGATAATATATATTATGTAAACTGATAAAAAGAGCAGAAATCGGCTAGGTGCAAATATAATGGGATTTTATCTGGCGACACAAGCATACTACTAAAGTAGTCATTAATATGTATTTAGCAGTAAGTTTGTGTCGTGAAAACTGTGACACAAGCTTACTGCTTTAACCAGCGTCATACTTGTTAAATAAATTATTTAGATTATATACGAGTCACAGTTTAATTAATGTAAACAACACGAGTAGCCTAACGATACATAATTGGTGAAATAATCTACATCAATATCATCTATAAGTGATTCAAAAGCCCCGATGCATTTACACTTGGTATATACGTTCTCGCGTTCGATCAAAATAAAGTTCAGTTCATGAAATAACATTTTTATGAACTGAATATAATTCTGCATAATAGGCTGCTCATCAGCCAGTGATTCAAAATGTAAAAACTGAATTGTCAATAAAAACTCCTGCACGGTTTCTTCAAGATACTTATCTTATTTAACATGCCTTAATTCGTTGATAATCCACCGCGCTTATTTTCACCTTCCACAAAAAGCTTTCTCAATCTATTTGTGGATAATCCTCTACTCTACCTATTCTTAGGATTAATGGAATAACCCAAACACCGTGATACCAAGGGTTGCAACAATAAAGAGGCTCCATGCGAATACTGAATGAAATGCTGCAAACCTCTGCCGGATTAAACTGATGTAGGAAAGTAGCTTGTATTTTAAGGGGTAAAAAATCCGGGTCCCCTCTCTTTTCCATTCCTTGCGATGAATATCTTTTTTTCAATTGTTGACTCTAAGTTTCATCATGACGTGTTCAAATCATTTTTCATGGAGATTAAAGAAGATGAAAACTTTCATTCACATGTGGTCACTTGTAGACAAACTCTATTTTTGCTTATCCCGCTTAGAGTATGTGAATCAATCCGAAAGAAATATTTTTCGTGTAAAACCTCTGTTTTTTCGCGGTGACGCCCTTTCAATGTCTGACGGAACTTCATTTCTTCCCAACGATCTGCTACTCAAGATCCACTTGCATAACTGCTCACTTTTAAAAGAAATGATGACGATAGAAAATGACGTTAAGCGGGCATTGTATGTGTATAATCGGGTTGAAAATTCTCTTCCCGGTTTAGCACAATTCATAGCCAAGCATCCGCAGGAAAAACTAATCAAAGGAATTATCGGGATTACGCTTTTGACGCGAGGAGTAAAAAAGCTTGGATTTGAGGTTAGAGAAATAAACAATCCACTTTATCTACAACTGAAACAAGCCTATTTAAAACCGATGTTTATTTTATGTCATCCGAATCGAAAAAGCATGGCCAAAGAAAAAGATCTGGTCCCGAAATTCCTAATCATGTCAAAAGAAAAATTGCTGGAAAATTATTTGTCAGCTCCGCCGAAGTGAATCGTATTTTTGAAAAAAGGACATAATTATGTTTGTTAAATATCAAATCGAACAACAGGAGGTTAAAAATGCCTGATAATCAAGAGCAATCAGCACTGGAAGCCACGTCAGCAGCAATTAAAAGAGGGGTTGAAACTGCAACGGATGCTACTCAAAATGCACTGGAAACTGCCAGTGATGCAACTCAATTTGCTATTGACGCAACGGCGGAAAGCGTTAAAAAAGGTAGTGAAAACATTAACCGAATTCAAGAATAAACGATCTTGACCTGTTGATAATTCGTCACGATCCTTCACCCTACATTACAGCAGGGTAAGCACATTAATGGCCCCTTTTATAAGAGCAAGGCGCTTGTTTCCGGTGCCTTGCTTTTTTTGTGGGAAACTGTCTATACTCGCAAAATAATTCCGTACGATTTTCAATTAAACAACTTACTATAATATTTTTTAATGTTTCTAAAAAACGTATTCAATTGCCCATATTATGCTTAATGCTTTGTTTTCCATTCATAAATCATTTATATCATCAACACGAACGGTTTATGGATGTTTTGGGCATACTGAAAACTGTTAGGAGGGAAAAAGATTGGGGAATAACGAAGCAAAGAAAACAATGAGGTTTTGGATATTTGCGGGCATAGCTGCAATTGCTTCATCTCAATTACCATTACTACTCAAAAAACAGCAACAAGAAGAAAATCAAACAAAAGAGCCAAAAAAGAAAAAATCAAAGTGGATGATGTTTCTTATAGGAGCTGTTTTGTTTGTGGTTATTCTTTGGTTGTTCGATTACTTCATTTAATTCATCATCCAGTTCTAAGGAAATGAAATAAACCCGCCTCTTCTGCAGAAACGGGTTCAATCATATTTTTCGTTTCATTACCCCTTCATGTAGTGATCAAGAAATGAATGTAAAGAGTCATCAAGCAGGGTTTCACGTTTAGGATCTTCATTCACATCGCTATCGATCTCAAGATTATCACTATGAATGGCTTCGGTATCCTCTTTTTTTCCGGTGATAAAGAATGTGGACATATTTTGTTTTGTGTCATTTTTAGAATTTTGTATTTTTTCACCTTTATTCATGCTCTTCTCCTTATCCAGTTTTTTCTGGGGAAATCTCTCGGGCAAGAGAGGGTTATGAAGTTTAGTTTATTTGTCATCTTTAGGACTCCCGATTCTAAATTCCTCCTCATGAGTCTGGAAATACTAGTCTATTCTGTGCGGGAGCTTCTATCTAAGATTCGACGTTCCAACCTAAGCGAGCTAAATCTAAAGCGATATACACTACGTCACCATTGATCTGCCGATGTAGAATCGGTCGTTCAAAAAGTTCCTCTAGTGATTCCCTATTTATCCTTTTCTTACTCTCAATTCAAATACGCTCTGTAAAAGCCACTGATATTTCACAACTTCTCAGTTCACTTTATGAACAGAAAAAACATAACCAAGTCTAACTGGCATTTGTTTAAGTGGCAAAAATCACTTCGTCATGGAGAATCTTCCTTAATAGTGAAGCTAAGTGTGCAGTACATCCATTCCATAAGCAGAAACCTGCGATGGAACCCATGGTGATGCCGACGTTATAAGCTCCTTAGCCAGTAGTGTATGTTCAACCAGTCAGGTATATTCCACCTCTGTTAACCATGGGCAAGATCTAAGAGAGAGGGATTCCCTCTCCCTGTTCAAGCGAGATCTCTAGAATCCTTTGTACTGCGGTTCCTCGTTTTCTAGTTCTGTTACCCGTTGTTGCAAGTTGGTAACGATGGCTTGGGTCTGTTCAGCTGCTTGTGCATACAATTGCTTCGCTTGCTGATTTTGAGTACTGAGTGCAAATGCTTCCAAATCTGCTTGTGTACCTTTCAAGGTGGCAAGAGCTTGCTTTACTTGAGCTGCTACTGTCATATCCCTTCACCTCCTGGTACATATAGTTCGGCCCTAAGCCGAAATTTATTCCACCTTAATTGATATGAAGTTTCGATAAAAAAGAATTAGTCGCAACAAGAGAAATACAAAATAATTCATTTTACACAAATACCAACCACTCAATTTGGAATAATCACACCTAGGCAAATCCCAGAATAATTTGTATTCAATATTAAACTCTAAGGTGATACTAATGGCAAATACCTCTACACTATCTGAAGCTCAAATGCTTACTCTAATTAAACATGGGCTACCCAAAACTTCTACTCCAAAACACATCGTTATCGTCGGCGCGGGTATGGCAGGACTGGTTTCAGCCACACTGCTTAAAGACGCGGGACATCACGTAACAATCCTAGAAGCCTCCGACCGGATTGGAGGGAGAGTCTTCACACTTCGTTCCCCTTTTTATGATGATCAGTACATAGAGGCTGGTGCTATGCGGATTCCCAGCAGCCATCAATTGACGATGGAATACGTTTCGAAATTTCAGCTACCTCTCAATGAATTTTTAAACCTGACACCGAATGATTTGTTGTATGTGAATGGAGTAAGGTCACGTCGATGGGTATATGAACAAGATCCCGACATCCTTCGCTTTCCGTTAGCACCGCATGAAAGAGGTAAGACTGCTGACGAATTAGCCCAACTTGCAGTCAAGCCGGTCATAGATTTTATAAATCAAGACCCTGAAAGGCATTGGCCCATCATAATCAAAAAGTTTGATAAATATTCGATGGAACTTTTTTTGCGTAACAACCCTGTGGGCCCATCATTGTCCGCTGCTGCCGTCAATATGATCAATGTCATGTCTGGTTTTGAAGGTTTTCCCGAACTTTCTTTCCTTGAAATTTTGCGCGACTTCATCCTCTTCACACCCACTACCCGGTTTTATGAAATATCAGGCGGGTTTGACAAATTGCCTCATGCATTCCTACCACAATTACAAGAGAATATACACTGCAATTGTAAGATGACTAAAATCATCCAGTACGACAACCATGTTACAATCGCTGGCGAACAGACTCAAAACTTTGAGTCATTTCAAGTAACGGCAGACCTTGCAATCATTACCGTTCCTTTTACTGTGCTTCAATTTGTCGAAGTAGAACCCTTCCATTCGTTTTCTTATCATAAACGGCTCGCCATTCGCCAGCTTCATTATGTCGCTTCAACGAAAATAGGCATCCAATTTTCACGCAGATTCTGGGAAGAAAATGGGGTGTATGGTGGCCAAAGTGTTACTGACTTGCCTATTCGCCTTTCTTACTACCCCAGTCATAATTTTAAAAGTGAAAGTGGAGTTGTTTTAGCTAGTTATACATGGGAAGATGATGCGCTACCTTGGATTAGCATGTCAAAGGAAGAGCAAGTGATGAAGGCTCTCAAGATCATGGCTGACATACACGGTGACGTAGTCTACAAGACATTTGTCACTGGAGTCGCACATAATTGGTCGTTAGATCCATTTTCCGCAGGAGCCTTTACCTTGTTTAAACCATTTCAAGAAACTTATTTATCTCCATACATTGCAACACCTGAGGGAAGAGTTCACTTCGCTGGTGAACATGCTTCTGATTTTCACGGATGGATTCAGGGAGCAATACAATCTGCCATCCGTGTGGCGTATGAGATCAACGAAATACCGACTCACTGTTCCTTTGTTCGAGAACAGTAACCAAATTCAAATGAAAAACCATCGCGCACTAGCATTTCCAATGGCTTTTTGAATGGCTGATATGTAATTGTGAAGGGTATTACGCAGGTGATTTTCGAGTTCCTCCACTTCTTATGAGCCATAGATAGTGTAAAATGTTTAGTCACGGCTAAAAGAACTCCTGTTAGAATAGCGCGAAAGTTACATTCGCACCAAAGAACAAATTGTTATGTACTGGACATTGGGAAATAACCAAGAAAAAAGAATAACGACTATTGGAAACAAGAAAATTATAAGCAATAAACTGGCAATCCAAAACCTTCGATGCTTGAGATATGGAAAACTGCCCTCTTCTGTCAAACGAAGAGGGCAGTTTTGATGCCACACTTTATTGTACAGGTACGGTGACCTGTTCTTGGAACACCTGATACATTCCACCAAGAATGTTAGTCGTTGTTTGCGACGCAGGTTCCAATGGGTAGAACCCCTTTTTTACCATCCATTACCAGACGTCATAGGCATGATGTGAACTCATACGAAAAGCATCCTCTAAAAAGCTTCTAATCTCCGGATGACTCATCTCCATTGTTGCCCACGCATATTCTCTGCCTGCCCTCTTCAGTGTCAGTAAATATGCGGTAGCGATTTCCCGGTCATTAAATTGTTGAACTGTCGTTCTGGGAGTAACTGGAGAAGGGGGCACCGGGGATTGTATGAACGACTGCAGGACTGGCTGGATCTCAGGCACAGGTAGCTTTGACGTTGGACCCGCGGCTTTACCCAAATACTCGGCCTTCATGTTATAGTCCTGAATATGTAATGGGAAATGGCTTTGCAGGATTAGTTTAATTCTGTATCTTGGGCCTGATTAAGAAAGCAGGCCATGTTCGTAATGGAATTTACACAACTTAACGCCAGTCGTGTAGATCTTGCATCTCATGTGCTGCCAATTGCATAACAGACGTATCCCCCTATCAATTTAATTTCAGACAACAGTAGAAAGTACAAAAAACTAGATATGCAAACATCATGATTGTAGATGAAGACATATTTGCATTCATAATACCTCCATCATTTGGGAAACCTATACTGACATGATTGGAAGATGGGGGTAAAAAATGAGCTGGATACTAATTATGCAAACCGTCGGCGTTATCGTATTTGGTACTCTTTTGCTTCGTATTGCAGGCAGAAAATCTATCTCTCAAATGACTATGGCCCAAGTGGTTGTCATGATTGGCATAGGAACGTTACTCATTCAGCCGATTAGTGGTCACGGATATTGGCCTACTTTTGTCTTGGCACTTGTTCTTGTTATTGGAATGATCGCGATTGAATACTTGGGTGTGAAATCTAATTTATTCGAATCCATTATTACAGGCAAGGCAGTCCTCGTTATTGAAAATGGACAATTGCTTATTGAAAACATGCGGAAACTCAGGCTCTCCACTGACAAATTAGAAATGAGACTTCGACAAGCTGGAATATCAAGTATATCCGATGTTGAATGGGCTACGATTGAAGTAAGCGGAAATTTAGGCTATCAACTTAAATCAGATAAACAACCGGCAACCAAAGAAGATATCCAGAAGTTAATTCATTTTATTGAGAATAGAATCCCAATGGTACGAAGAGACTTAACTGTCGAAGATAATATTTTTTCAGAAATCAAGTATGGACATCAAACTACTCATTCAGACAACCTACAGTAAAGATAAAAAATATCCAAACCGATTGGACGATCCTCCGCTCGGTTTGGATATACTCAGCTATGAACCAACGATTGCCTTCATCTTTGCGTCCAGCCCAAGTCCCGTATGCAAAGCCTGAATTGCCCGCTTGCTGAATTTTTGAGGTACGAGACAAGAAGCCCCTTTCGTTCCTTGTCTCCCCCAGCGAATCGGAAAAGTGAAGTCTCTAGCCTTTTGCATCAGCTCTTGTATGCTCGAGTGATTCACACCAATAATATTGATTTTGGTCCATTCCAACTCTTCCCTCCAAAAATCCACACCACCGTCAACTTTCACCTGAAGTAGAGCAAGCAGGGGGTTTACCTGGTATGTGGGCAAACAAATGTCGAGGCTGTTTTTTCCCCTCGCCCATACTTCCGCATAAATGTCCGCTTCATGAAGTATTTCAGTGAGCTCGGTATCCACATGGTCAGTCGAATACGATTTTCTCTTTATGCATAGAACGGACATCTTTTCCTGATGAGCAATTCCGCATACCTGCTGTGCGCTCCAGCTCCTCTCATTTTGTCCTACATAGGTTCCTTCCCTCTCTGTAAAGCTGGAGCGCACGACCAAGGGTACTTGCTTTTTCATCGCCTCTTCCACAGAACGAGGGTGAAGGACACCAGCGCCTGAGCGAGCAAGCTCCAGCATATCCGAGTAAGTGATGCGGTGAATTTTTTGAGCAGTGGGAACGGTTCGCGGGTCAGCCGTGTATACACCTTCCACGTCGGTGAAAATCTCACAAATCTCGGCACCTAAGCTTCCAGCTAGCGCAACTGCACTTGTGTCTGACCCGCCTCTCCCCAGTGTCGTGATTTCCCCGTCTGCCGACACACCTTGGAAACCCGCTACCACTACTACTTTTCCTTCTGCCAATCTTCTTTCAATGGGGGTGGGATCAATGTGCACGATTTGGGCATCGGTGTGTTTGGCTTCAGTCAGAATCCCAGCCTGCCACCCGGCAAGTGAAATGGCATTGCAGCCCTGTTGACGCAGAGCAATCGATAGAAGAGCCGCAGCTGCCTGCTCTCCCGTACTGACCAGCATGTCTAGCTCACGTCCTTCTGGGCAAGGATCGATGTCCGTCGCCATTTTCAGCAGCCGATCCGTGGTTTTCCCCATCGCTGACAAAACTACCACTACCTTGTTTCCGCTTTGTCTTGATTGGGCAATCCGTTGCGCAACCGCGCGAATTCGTTCCACGCAAGCAACCGATGTGCCACCATACTTTTGTACAACGAGAGCCATTTTTCTCCTCCCATTTGCTTGCTAGACTTGTGAGCCGTACTCCTTAGTCCCTTGTGGCGATGTAATCCGGTCTTGGTTTTTGGCCGGAAAAAGGAGCTACCAACCGATTTTCTACGCTGTTGTAGACCATGAATACATTGCTTCGCGGCATAGGTGTTATATTTCCATTGGAGCCGTGCATAGTATTGCAGTCAAAAAAGACTACTGAACCGGCAGGACCGATCATCGTATCAATTCCGTGCTGCTCCACCATTTTCTTCAAGCTTCCCTGATCTGGTACACCGTACTCCTGTTTGCGCAAGGAATGCTCGTAATGAGACTCTGGCGTCTGGCCCACGCATGAGACAAACGTTTGATGCGAGCCTGGCAGCAATAGCAGCGGCCCATTGTAATGATAGTTTTCTTCCAGTGAAATCGAGCAGCTGAGTGCTCTCATGCGCGGCATCCCGTCCTCGACATGCCAGGTCTCAAAGTCGGAGTGCCAGTAAAATTCTTTCCCTGTAAAGCCATGCTTGTAATTGATCCGGGATTGATGGATGTAAACCTCACTCCCCAAAATCTGTTGAGCGATAGAGACTAAGCGCGGATGACGAGACAAGTGTTGAAACACGAGGTTATCACGGTGAACGGCAAAAATGGAACGGACTTCGTTGCTATGCGGCTCGCAAATAACCTCTTTGCGTGTGGACCCGCGGTTTTCTTGCCAGAGTTTGGTCAATTCATCGCGCAATTCCTGCACTTCCTCCGGCGAGAAAAATCCTCGCAGACTGATGTAGCCTTTGTTCTCATACGATTGCAGCGACTCCTGCGTAAGCGGCCCTTCCTTTGTCTTTTCATTCCAGTAGACGACAGGATCTACTCGTTGCAGGAGTGCGGGATGCTCATGGATGCGGGAAGGGTATTGATCTTCTATCAGTAGTTCAGGTCTTGATTGCTTCATACGACAGCTCCTTTCTCCTTTTAAAAATCATTACACTTCCAGCAAAGGATAAGCGCCTTCTTCATCATGGACTTCACGGCCTGTCAGCGGAGGATTGAAGACGCACACCATCCTCATCTGGCTTCTAGCGCGCAAATAGTGTTTTTCATTTTCCGACAAGGCGTACATCATTCCTGGCTTGATCTGGTAGGTCTCGCCGCCTACCACCTCGATTTCTCCCTCGCCTTCTATGCAATAGACGGCTTCCAGATGGTTTTTGTACCAGATGAAGGTCTCCGTTCCCGCCTTGATAATCGTGTCATGCATGGAAAATCCCATGCTATCCTTCTTCAAAAGCATCCGTCTGCTGCTCCATGTTGGCGTATCAATGTCATCCTTGGTCCCCATAATTTCTTCCAAATGCTTGACGATCATTTTCCTTCACTCCTTTTTCGAAAATCGCCAGATAGGCACTCCTTCACGGCCTCATCCAGCATGTTCAAGCCTTTGCGCAGCGCCTCTTCGGTGATGGTCAAAGGCGGCATGACTTTCATGACTTCGCTTTTCGGCCCGGATGTCTCCATAATCAGTCCTCGTTGAAATGCCCGCGTGCATATTTCTTCTGCCAACCCGTCGACACCCACGGCGATTCCTTGCATCAAGCCCTTCCCTCTCACTTCTCCCGACAGGTCAGGATACGTTTGCACCAGATGTGACAAATGCGTTTGCACGATGCTCCCCTTTTGCTTGACTGACTCGCTGAGGCTGTCGTCTCGCCAGTACTCCAGCGCTTCGGCTGCCGCGATGAAGCTGAGATTATTGCCCCGAAAGGTTCCGTTATGCTCGCCCGGCAGCCACACATCAAGCTCCGGCTTCAGGAGTGTAAGCGAAAAGGGCAAGCCGAATCCCCCAATCGATTTGGACAGGCACACGATGTCAGGTGTAATGTCTGCCTCTTCAAAGCTGAAGAAAGGACCCGTTCGTCCG
Organism: Brevibacillus sp. AG162; assembly: GCF_006715575.1. Lineage (NCBI taxonomy): Bacteria > Bacillati > Bacillota > Bacilli > Caryophanales > Paenibacillaceae > Brevibacillus > Brevibacillus sp. AG162. Next base: position 74,564 of record NZ_VFNO01000010.1, on the reverse strand, counting down.
CATCCCGCTTGCACGTCATCCACGATTAACAGGATGTCGTGTTTGCGGCAGATACGCTCGATCTGTCTCAGCCACGAGGCACTCGCTACATGGATGCCGCCCTCCCCCTGAACGGTTTCGAGGATCATAGCTGCGGGGAGAGGTACGCCGCTGCCATCGTCTTCGAGCAGCCGTTCAATATAAACCGTAGTGTCGATTCCCTCGCCCATGTACTTATCAAAAGGCAGAGCCATCACATGGGAGAGCGGGACACCTGCTCCCTTTCTTTTCATCCGGTTGCCTGTGGCAGCCAAAGAACCAAGGGTCATTCCGTGAAAGCCGTTCGTAAAGCTCATGATCATCTCTCTCCCGGTGGCTTTGCGGGCGAGCTTCAATGCTGCTTCCACCGAGTTGGTCCCGGTTGGCCCTGGAAACATCACTTTGTAGGAAAGCCCTCTTGGCGTGAGTATACTCTCGTGAAATTGGGTGAGCAGCGCTTCCTTTGCTTCTGTCGCCATATCCAGGCTGTGCGTGATTCCGTCCTGTTGCAGGTACTCCATCAGCTTTTTCTTGATCGCAGGGTTGTTGTGTCCGTAATTGAGCGCACCCGCACCTGCAAAAAAGTCGATGTACTCCTTGCCCTGACGATCCCAGACCGTATGCCCGCTCGCCTTGGTGAAGACGACAGGAAAGCTGCGGCAATAACTTCTCACTTCCGATTCCATCTGGTCAAACACAGATAAATGTGATCTCGTCTCGACAATCGTTTTCATGCAAAACCTCCTTATGAAATGGTGGGAACGGGACCGATTCGGTACGTCCATTCCGGCTCGTGTGTACGTCCCGGAAACAATCTTGCGGGAAAGCACTCCGTTACTTCACATTCGGTAGCAAGCTCCTTGGCGATTTTCGTGAAAAGCGCACGGGAAGCGCCGTTTGAAGGGGAGACTGTCGCCTCCAAAAAACGCACGTCACTCTTGGCTGTTCGCTGAAGCATTGTCCGGAGCATCGCTTTGGCAATTCCTTGACCGCGCTTGCTCTCGGATACCCCAATCTGCCAAACAAACAAAGTATCCGGAGACTCTGGCGGATGGAAGCCCATTACAAAACCGACAGCTTTGCCTTCTTCCTCTGCAATAAGGCATGTGTCCGAAAAATACTTGGCAAACAACAAGTAGGCATAGGAAGAATTCAGGTCAAGCGTCTTTGAATCTCTTGCCAGCTCCCACATGCTTGCTCCATCCTCCTCAGTCGGCAGGCGCAGGACGATGCGGTCTCGACTTGTCGCTTTCAAAGATTTCACCTCCTTTCATCAGCCGGCACGAAAGCGGCTCAGAAACGCCTGCAAACGCGGGCTTTGCGGATTGTAAAAAATTTGCTCGGGAGAACCTTGCTCGACAATCGTGCCACCGTCTGTAAAAATGACGCGATCCGCAACATCGCGAGCAAAATCCATCTCATGGGTGATCAACAGCATCGCCATCTCACCTTCCCTGGCGATTTCCTTGATCACGGCAAGCACCTCGCCCACTAGCTCCGGATCGAGCGCGGACGTTACTTCGTCGAACAGCATGACCTTTGGACGCATCACCAGCGCACGGGCGATTGCCACTCGCTGCTTCTGCCCTCCAGAAAGCTGGGAAGGATAAGCAGCCAGCTTGTCATCGAGCCCAACTTTTTTCAACATCGTCACGGCCCGTTCTTTTGCCTCCTCCTTGCTCATACCCAAGACATGGATCGGAGCCTCTGTTACATTTCGCAGGATGGTCATATGCGGGAACAGATTAAAATGCTGGAAAACCATCCCGATATTCCCACGGATGCTGTGCAAATGCTTCTCATCCGCCTTGACCAGTCTGCCGCTTACTTGCTTCTGCCATAAATTTTGACCAGCCACCTCAACTGTTCCCTCCGTCGGCTCCTCCAGCGTCATCAATATACGGGCGAGCGTCGTTTTACCGGAACCGCTCGGGCCAATGACCGCAATTTTTTCCCCAGGATGAATATCTAGGTCAATCCCTTTTAAAATTTGCAGGTCACCATAGGCTTTGCTCACATTTCGGTAACGAACGACGGGTTCCGTCTGTATGCCTGTTTTCATGTCGATCACCTCTGCATGTACTGTTTATTCCAAGACTGCTCCCATTTTTTGATCAAAAGGGAGGAACCGTAGCTAAGCACCAGAAACAGAAGTCCCACCACCGTGAACGCCTCCAGATAACGGAACGATTCGGCACCGATGATCTTGGCTGTCGCCAGCATTTCCACTAAGGTAATCGCTGACAGGATGGGCGTCTCCTTGAACATGACGATCAAATAGTTGCCCAGCACGGGGACCACTGGACGGATCGCTTGCGGTAAAATAATGCGCAGCCATGTCTGCCCGATGGAAAAGTTCAGTGCCCGTGCTGCTTCCCATTGCCCGCGGGGGACAGCATCAATGCCGGATCGGTATACTTCTGACAAATAGCAGCTGTAATGAATACCCAAACCAAGAACACCAGAGGTTAGGGGACCAAGCGAGATACCAATCGCCGGAAGCCCGTAAAAGAGAAAGTACAGCTGCACGAGAAGCGGCGTGCTGCGGACAAATTCGATAAATGCCGCGGAAGACCAGGAGAGCACTCGCCTTTTCGACCTGCGCCCGAAGGCAAGTACCAAGCCCCCGACCATGGCTAGGACAAAACCGGCCAGCGTCGCCACAATCGTCGTTTGGATCGCTTGCAAAATTTCAGGAAGGATACTCCACGTAAAAGACCAGCTCCACATTTTTCTTACGCCCTCCCTGCATGAAAGCGCCTTTCAAGCCACCGCATCGCAAGTGTCAGTGGATACGCCATGAGAAAGTACATAACCAAAATCACAAAGAATATTTCAAATGTTCTGGACGAGTCAGTTGTACGCAATATCATGCCCTGGAACGTCAAATCCGCAAGAGTAATCAATGAAATCAGGGATGTACCCTTCAAAAGTTCAATCAACAGATTTCCGAATGCAGGAAGCATCATGACGAGGGCTTGCGGCAAGATGACCAGCTTCATTCGTTGCCATGCTGTCATATTCAAGGCAATCGCCGCTTCGGTCTGTCCTTTTGGAATCGCCTGAATGGAGCTGCGCACAACCTCTGATCCATAAGCGCCGTAGTTGAGTCCCAGCGCAATGACTCCCGCAGCCAGAGGCGGTAGTTCGATCTCCAACAGCGGCAAAGCGTAAAATAACCAGAACAATTGCACTAAAAGAGAGGTCCCGCGAAATAACTCTACGTAAACCGTACTCACAATACGAATGCCGCTCCATCGGCTGAGACGTCCAAACCCTGCCAGAAATGCAACAAACAGAGCGACAAGCACCGACAAGACTGTCACCTGGAGAGTGGTTCCAGCTCCTTTTGCCAATAACGGCAGAAGATCACTCATAGCTTCTCCCTCCACTACTGCTGCAAAAGCTCATTCGCTGTCATATCACCCGGCAGCTCCTGCTCAGTAAAACCGAAAGGCTTCAAAATTTCCAACAGTTCCCCTGATTCTTTCAGCTTTTGCAACTCCTCATTGTAGGCTTTCACGAACGCTTCATCCTCTTTGCGGAAGGCCGCTGCCCCATAACCGCGTACGCTCTTCCCTTCAATTTCCGGTTGGACAAAATCCATCACACGCTCCAGCTGGTCGTCTTTGGCGCTCTCAAGCATGGCTTGCAGGGATGGACCTGTCATCGTTATGGCATCCGCTCTTCCTGCCTGCAAAGCGGCTATGGCAGAAGGTTGATCAGGAACAAGCACCATCTGTTCCTTTTTCACTCCCGATTTTTCGAGATACTCCGTTTCGATGCCGCCGCTCATCACCGCTACTTTTGCCTGCGGCTTAGCCGCAATGTCTTTGTAGCTTTTAAGACCGAGCGGATTGCCCTTCTTCACTGCGAGAGCCTCCCCGATGCTGTATTCAGGGTTTGCAAACGCAACCTCTTGTGCCCGTTTTGGAGTGATGTACATACCGGCCGTGATGATGTCAAATCGCTTCGCCTTCAGTCCGGGAATCAGGGAGCCGAACTCGGTAAGCACGCCATTCATCTCATTGATTCCCATCCGTTTCAGGATCACTCGCGCCACCTCGACCGCTTCTCCCGTCAGCTTTCCATCTGGACTGGCATAGGCGTACGGCTTTTCATTGGCGAAGCCTACCGTGACAAACCCCTGGCTCTTGGCTTTTTTTAGCGTATCCTGGCCTGATTCAGTGGTATTCCCGCCTGCTACTTGCTGGGCTTCCTGTGTTCCCGCGCCGCATCCTCCTAACAGCAAGACACACGTCAGGATCGCCATAGCCCCCCATCTCGCTATGCTAGTCTTTGTCATTCCTCTTGCCCCTCTCTTTTATGAGAAATGGTAGAAAAAAAGTCGGCACATCGCTTCCGCTTCAGGAGGGCCATCCCTGACGGAAAAGCAAAATGCGCCGACTGATTTCTCTAAATACGCATGCCAAATATCACGGGAAGAGCCAACCATCTCCTCAATGGACATGGGCGCCCGATACTTGCATCAAAAAGATGACATGCAACTGATGTAAGATTACTCTGCTTTAGCCGACGAGGTTAGCTGACGGGTAGGATGGCAGTTTTGCACCCCTTCTGTTTGCACAGAATTAACCCCGGATAGATGGTTCCCCCGCTTCCGCCATGAGCGGAACTAGGCCCTTATTTGGTTGAGGTTGGTATCTTGTTCTCCTCTCACGAATCATTATGGTTAACTTGGGGGTTATGGTAACATAACTGTCTTTACTAGCTCACCCCGCATATTCCCTTATTTTCAGCCCTCACTCCCTCTCAGATGAAGTTACCCCTGATTACCAGTCGTATCCAAAGATATCCTTCCATATTCTGTCTCGTCCATTCACATTAAACATAATTAGATTAGTCATTTGTAAAAAAGAAAGGCGAACAAACGGCACCTTCCTTTTTCCTCTTTTATTTATCTACGGTGTCCCTGACGCTTACGCAGTAAGACTCCCGTTTCATTTTTTAATGAATTGGTTACTTATTTGAAATGTGCATACAAGCCAGTTATCCATTCGTATTTTTCACTGAAGGTTTCTTTAGCACTGGTTCACTCCTTATGAAAGTTATTGCGACCATGACTTCTTTCCACTCTGCGAATTATAGGGGGTAGTGAGATTAAGTAGCCGATTAATCAACATCCAAATCATTTGCAAACCATCTGCTTTTGTAAAAATCACCGGAACACAGGCACAATTGAACGAAATCTTTGTTGCCACTTCTTCTACTTCTTCTATACATCTACGGGTGACACGAGCGGCTCACTTGTACAACAACATCAGGATCATCAAGTGCTAGAATGCGGTTGGCCTGTAGTCCATGAGCAAGGAAAGCACCTGAGATGGAACGCAATGACAGGATGTCCAGCCAGTCGAGCAGCTGCATAGGCGTCTGTGGCAGCGGCACAAGCCAAATGAATACCCAGTAATTCCTTCTTTCCTCGTCCTATTTCTCCATGCTTCACGATTAGAAACTGTCCTTCGATTAACTTCCTCTACCTTTTTATCTATGCAGCTAGTAAGGAAACCGTAAATTGTATTAACAATCATAATTGTGTGGGTGCAGCTGTCTTGCCGTATCCTTAATCGATGGAGAGAATGATCTTTCCATGTGCTTTATGATTGATGATTTGTTCATGTGCTTTTTTGGCATCCTCAAGGGCCAATACTTCTCCGATCTCCGGATGTAAAATCCCGGTTTGGAGGAACGCCTCAACAGCATGTAGACTCTCCTCGTACTCGTCGGGCAGCGCGTTCCAAAGAGCTAGCCCTAAAATATCTGCTTCTTTCATCATCACCAATCTCGGATTGATTTCAATACTGCCCCGATTTCCAACTACAACGACACGGCCATAAGGTGCGAGTATTTTTAGATCAGTCTCCAAATTCACATTTGCCAAAAACTCGATGATTACATCGGGTCCTCTTTCTTGTGTCAAAGACATGATTTTCTCCATTGAATCTTCCGTGATGTGATCGAGCACGTGTGTAGCTCCTGAAGCTTTCACCAAAGCTTTTCCCTCTTCTGTACTCGCCGTTCCGATCACGGTCGTCCCTAAGCCTTTTGCCATTTGAACAGCCAATAATCCAACACCGCCGCTTGCCCCGTGTATCAGAACAGTCTCGCCTGGCTTAATTTTCGCCCTGTGAAATAGTGCCCGGTAGGCAGTAAGTGCTGGAATGCCAAGAGACGCCCCTGTTTCATAGGAAATTGACTCCGGCAAGCGATGGACCGCTTTTGCATCACAAACTACCTTTTGTGCATACGTACCAGTATTCCGCTTTGCCAGTAGAGCGGCGACGAATACGCGATCTCCCACTTTGAGATGCGTTACTCCCTCACCTGTTGCATCAATCACACCGGCGCCATCAAATCCAGGGGTATATGGCAGCTCCGGAATATAAAAGGAGTACGTCCCAGTGCGAATATACGTTTCATTTGGGTTTACACCTGCTGCATATAGTTTGACACGTACTTCATAAGGAGCTGGGATCGGTTCGTTTAGTTCCGCGTACTGCAAGACTTCGGGTCCACCAAACTCTACTATTTGAATAGCTTTCATTTGTATTCCTCCCATTTGTATTCCTCCCATTCATACAAGGATGTAATGGTCGATCACTTCTCAGGTTCTATCGATGTATAAAACCACCACGCGATAAGCTAGCGTGGTGGTCATACAGAAATCTATTCTACTAGATTGTTCACGGCTTCTTTTCCATACGGTTTTGCCATCATTCGTTCCCACAACGGGATAAACTGTTTGATTAATGGTCCAATCGCCAAAGCCGTCACCAGTGTCCCAACCGATACAGGACCTCCGAGTAAAAAACCTAACACTGTCACTGTGCATTCAATTCCGATTCTGGCTTTGCCGATGTCCCAACCCATTCGTTCATGTAGGGCCAACATGAAGCTGTCGCGTGGTCCAGCCCCTAGACGTGGCGAGATGTACATTCCTGTACCGAAAGTATAGATGAGCAAACCCGCGGCGAAAAAAACGACTCGCTCCATGACTGTCTCTCCGATGGGAACCCATTTCAGCCACATGAATAAGTCGATAAACAGCCCGAAGAAGATCATGTTCAAAAACATGCCCACGGTAGGCTTTATTTTACCAATGACATAGGATGCGAAAATAATGCTCGCACCCATGATTTGTGACCACATGCCGATCGTTAATCCAAATGTCTTTTGCAATCCGATATGCAGGGTATCCCACGGGGCAACACCCACATTGGCTTCGATCATCGTGGCAATTCCAAATCCCATGACGGCCAATCCAAGCATAAACACACTATACCGAACGATAAGTGGATGAAGCAACAGCTTCCTGTGCATGATTTTCCCCCTTTTGGGGGTGTTCAACCCCCTCATTCATTGCCCTCTTTCGTTACAACAAGGGGGAGATTGAGCGAATGCTACGCATCCTTTTGTATCAACAACTGCCAAGACTTGACCAAGCATACGATCACCTACTTTCCTACCGTGTAAATGATATGGGTTCATGATCTACCATTAGGGGGAAATGGCTTCATGTAATCGTTTGCCCTGATTATCAATCAAGTCACATATTTTGTCTACAACTTAAACCATTGAATTCCAGCTTGATATTATGCTGAGTTTGTCGAACTCAAAAAAGACCGCTTATGACTTCCCATATAGAACGGAACAGTAGTCGAAACCAACCTGCCTTTTCCAATTGTTCCGCAGAAACCACGTTTACCGTTTTCTCTTGGATCATGTCCATTCCTTGTATTTGGTACGTGTAAGTAATGGTCCCCACCTTTGTTCCGGCAGGAAAAGGTGCAGTGACTTCTACTGGCACGAAATTCGTCTGATAGAAAAGCTGAGAAGCATCAGTGCCTTTCGGAACAAGAAAAGAAACGGCTTGCTCAGACAGCACAGGAACCTCTGTTTTTGTACCCATTTTGACTGGAACGCTCTCCATGCCTTTTGGCGTACTCTTAGCAGCTACCACTTGTTTGAGCTCAAAGTAATCAAAGCCATAGTCCAACACTTTTTTCGTCTCCGTGAATCGTTTAGAGATTGATTTAGTTCCCATCACAACACTGATCAACCGCATTCCATCACGCTCTGCGGTTCCCGCAAAGCAATAGCCAGCGCTGTCAGTAAAGCCCGTTTTCAATCCGTCTAGGCCATTATAAGCGTATTGCTTATATTTTGTATCCTTATTGGATTCCAACATCCAATTCGTATTGACGAGAGGCTCTCTGTCTGACGCTCGGAACTGATAGGATGGCATGGTCGTAACCTCTAACATCTCTGGGTGATCCTGAATAATCGATTTCACCATTGTCGCGACGTCCATTGCGGACATCACGTTTTCCCCCAGTTTCTGGGGGCGGAATGGGATTGGCATATCTGTACGGTCAAGTCCGGATACATTGATGAAATGAGATTGTTTCATTCCAAGTCGCTTGGCTTCCGCGTTCATCAATGTTACGAATTGCTGCTCGGATCCCGATGCATACTCCGCTAGGGCAACGGCAGCGTCATTTGCAGAATGGACGAGCATTGCCGCAAATAGCTCTTTTACCGTATGCCTCTCCCCGTTCGCAAGGTCAACGCGAGAACCTATCGTTTTCGAAGCATTTTCCTTGACAGTTACAACATCGCTCCAAAAAATTTCTCCTTTTTTGACTTTATCCGCGATGATGTATCCCGTCATCATTTTTGTCATACTTGCTGGAGCATACGCTTGGTCTGCGTTTATAGACAATAAGACCTGACCGGTTACTGGTTCAACAAGAACTGCTGATCTGAGTTCTAGATCAAGTGATTGGATAGATGGTATTTTCGCAGCTTCAGCAAAAGCAGAGACAGGAGCTACCAAAAGGCAAAGCAAAATCATGAAGCTAATAAAATAGTTTCTTCCTTCTTTGTTTTTTCTCAAAACAATCTTACCTCTCCCCTTCAGAATGCCTTTATAGTCTGTGTTATCTAACAGTCCGGCAACTAAGTGACCCGAAATATTAATAATACCCCTTTTCTTTCCTTACGGGAAAGTCAAAGGGGTAACTTCACGTCAAATTCAAATTTCTCTCGTATACAACCTTCGATCCTTTACCAGACTATGCATTGGTGTAAAGGGCACCGCTTGAAATAAGCACACTGAAAAACCTTCTATCTTACATCGTTCTCCTTGGCTATGGGATTGGTTCCACTATTAGATGCTTGCGTTAGGGTTTGAAAACTGTTAAGAATACTCGTCATCCTTTTTACATCTTCGTTCAGCTCATTGGGGGAGTTCACATGTTTTTTGATATCCAAGGCAAGTCCCTCCATTTGATCAGCTAGCCTGTGCACTAAGCCAACATCGAATTGAGTCATTTTCATCCCTCCTTTGAAAGTAATCGTGTTAAATCGAAGATCATTTATTCCGGATTCGTGAAAAAAGCGCTCAAATCGAGCACCTGATTATGTGGAAAAACACGGTAATTGTTCAAAACATCCCATCAGTTTTCAGGGTTTTTGCCGACCCCTGGGATTTCCTTTCTCATTTCAACGTTTTTATTTTCGGGTTCATTCTGTACTTTCTTTGCACTTTTGGCGAAGCCCTCTGCTTTCAGCCTGTCCACTAATCGCTCTTTGTCGAGCATCCTATCACCAACTTTACATAGCGTAGGGGAGAAATTCCCCTCGCCTTTTATAATGAACCGAGATGTTTACATCTATATGCTACTTTCCTTCTTTCATTTTTTTGGAACAAAAGATCAGCCATTCAAATTTTATCTAGGTGGACAGCAGCTTTTCTGTATGAACCAGTTTTCGTAACTCAGGGATAATTCGCTCCTTTTCTTGATTGCTATCCCATTCTTCTTCAATAGCGCTATAAAGCCGTTCGTATTCTTCCACCGTAATAACCTTTCTGATTAACAACTGATAAAAACAATCCAGTTTGTCCTGCGTCCGCTTCACAATCTCTTCGTAGGACAACCCGTTTCGCATCATACGCCGATTGTAGATAACATGGCCTACCTCATGCGCCAGTATGTCAGAGAACGTATCGAGGCTGATGTGCTCCTTGTCCGCCAATATGTATATAATGTTTTTTCCGTTTCGATATTCCACAAAGCCATTTGCTTGCCTAGACTGCTCTAAAAAATAAACTTCACAATCATAATGGGCTTCAACCCAGGACATCATCCGTGCGAACGTTTCATCATTTCTCGATTGTTGTGGACTGTTCATCATGTCATCTCCTATTCCATCAATAAAGCGATCTGTCCACGTACATAATAAGCGAGACTTACGAGAGCAGGAGGGCTTGTATCGTGGAAATTGATGATCGTATTACAGTTGAGGATGAGCAAGGTCATGAAAAAGAGTATGCAGTTGAAGCTTTATTCGATATGAACGAAAAATTCTACGCCCTTTTAACATCAGATAAGGATCGAATTCTTATGCGAGTCGTAGACGTGGAGGGGGAAGACCAATATCTGGTGGGGATTGATGATCCCGAGGAAGCAGCATCTATATTGGACGCCTATCAAATTGCATTGGAAGCAGATGAAGAATTTCCAGATTGATGATGGTGTTTTTTATCCGACGTAAAAAGAAGCCGAGAGAATACGAGATAACCCCACGCATTCTTCTCGGCTTTTCGCCTTACTGCCTATCCCGTTTTCACCACAAACTCAATGCTTCCGAGGCCACCCCATTTGGCGCTTACGACATCCCCTTCCCGTAGCTGGTGGGAACCGGTAATGCCCCCGGACAAAATCAAATCTCCCTTGTGCAGCTTGCGCCCTTCGCGAGCAAGCATGTTCGCCAGCATCGCGACCGAGCGGGCTGGATGACCGAGAACCGCCGCACCAGCCCCCAAGTCTTTGAGCTCGCCATTGATCGAAAGAGTAACGCCTACCAAATCGAGTTCAAGCTCATCAGGCTTTCTCCACGTCGATCCGATAAACACACGGGAAGACGAAGTATTGTCGGCAATGACATCCGGCAAGGTAAACTGGAACTGCACATACCTGCTGTCGATAATCTCCAGTGTGGGAACCACGTAGTCAGTGGCTGCCAGGACATGAGCCTCAGTGATGCCGGGTCCTTCCAAATCCTCACGCAAAACAAAGGCGATTTCCGCTTCCACCTTGGGATGAATCAATTCACTAATCGGCAGAATGCCGTCCTCGATATTCATATAGTCAAAAATGTAGCCCCGAATCGGTTCGTGCACATTCATCTGCTTCATTTTTGCCTGACTGGTCAACCCCATTTTAGAGGCAAAGATTCGATGTCCCTGCTCAAGCTTGAGGGAGACCAGCTCATTTTGAATACGATATCCATCTTCCACTGTCAGCTCGGGGTATTCAGTCGTCAGTTTCATGACCTCCTCCCTATTTAACTCCGCATCCACCAGCTTTTGAGCCAACCGTTTGTACCATAGTTCCGATTGCACGCTGATCACCCCCTATCTGATTTTGGTAGAGCTGTTTAGTTGGGCGATTTCCGCTGCGACATCCACGATCATATCTTCTTGTCCCCCCACGACCTTTCGTCTTCCCAGCTCGATCAAAATATCCCGGGAGTCAATGCCGAATTTCCTGGCTGCACGCTCGGCATGAAGCCGGAAGCTGGAATAGACACCCGCGTATCCGAGAACGAGAGCGTCTCTGGTAATTTCCTGTGGTACTTGAAGAATCGGCGACACGATTTCCTCTGCCAGGTCCATCATTTTGTACAGATCGACGCCCGTCTGAATGCCCATTCGATCCAGTACAGCAAGGAGAACCTCGGTTTGTGTATTTCCGGCACCTGCACCCAAGCATCTAACGCTGCCGTCAATCCAGGTGGCACCCTCTTGAATGGCGACGAGCGTATTGGCCATGGCTAAAGACAAATTGTTGTGTGCATGGAAGCCAACAGGAATATGCAGACATTGCTTCAACGCCCGGACTCGTTCCCCTGCTTGATCAGGCAGCAGAGCGCCAGCAGAATCGACGATATACACGACATCGGCTCCATAGCTTTGCATGAGTCCAGCTTGTTCCGCCAATTTTTCCGGAGCAGCCATATGCGACATCATCAAAAAGCCAACTGTCGTCAAGCCAAGCTCTTTAGCCTGATAAATATGCTGAGCGGAGACGTCCGCTTCGGTCGCATGTGTGGCGATTCGTGCCATGCCTACCCCTAGCCTTGCAGCCGTCTTCAAATCTTTGATCGTGCCGATTCCCGGCAGCAAGAGCACGCCAACTTTCGCTTGTTTACAAACGGAAACGGCCGCCTCGATCAGCTCCAGTTCAGGGGTCCTGGACAGCCCATACTGCAGGGACGATCCGGTCAATCCATCTCCATGGGAGACTTCGATATACGGTACGTTCGCTTCATCTAATGCGCGTGCCACCTCGACTACTTGTTCCACAGTAAATTGGTGATTGATTGCATGGCTCCCATCTCGAAGCGCTACCTCTGTGATCACAATATCACGAGTCATATGCGGTTCCTCCTTTCATTCTCGGCTATATACCCGTGCCGATGCCGACAGCATGCTTGGCATATGCCTCTGCTACCTTCACCGCTGTCGCTGTCATGATATCCAGATTGCCTGAATATGTAGGGAGGTAGTCGCCCGCGCCTTCCACTTCCAAAAAAACGGTGATTTTGTTTTCATCAAAGATCGGTTCTGTGCGCAGGCGGTAACCAGGAACGTATGATTGAATATAGGCAACGGTTTGTTGGATAGCCTTCACGATCGCCTGTTGGTCCGCACCTTCTTCCACTATCGCATAGACCGTATCTCTCATCAGGATCGGCGGCTCCGCCGGATTCAGGATGATGATCGCCTTGCCTTTCTTCGCTCCGCCGATCGCTTCGATACCATGTGCGGTCGTCTCTGTAAATTCGTCGATGTTGGAACGTGTGCCAGGACCCGCGCTTTTACTGGAAATAGTGGCCACGATCTCTGCGTATCTGACCGGACTTACACTCCCTATTGCATGAACGATCGGAATAGTAGCCTGGCCGCCGCATGTGATGAGATTGATGTTCTTTTCATTCAAATGAGCACCGAGATTTACAGATGGTACTACATAGGGCCCCACAGCAGCAGGCGTCAGATCGATGGCGAACTTTCCAGCCTCTCTGAGCGCCGTGGCATGCCGAATATGTGCTTGGGCTGAAGTAGCGTCAAAGATGATATCCGCAAGATCCGCACCGCTTTCCAAAAATGATTGTAATCCGCCGTCAAATACGTAGTATCCAGCTGCCTTTGCTCTATGCAGACCATCCGAATCAGGATCGATTCCAATCACGGATGTCAGTTCAAGAACCGGCGACCTTCCAAGCTTGGTCATCAGGTCTGTCCCGATGTTCCCCGAGCCCAGTATTGCTACTTTTACTTTCTTCATACATGCACTCCTTTCATGTTTTTTACTTGCCAAACCTGACTCCTACTGAACCAAGTCCAGCAATCCGTGTGAGAAATACATCGCCAGGCTTAGCTTCAACCGCTGCCGATAACGCACCAGACAAGATGATTTCTCCTGCTTTGAGTGTAATCCCTAATTCGTACAGCTTGTTCGCTAACCACGCCACACAGGATGCGGGATTGCCCAATGCGGCGGCACCAACACCGGTATTGACCAGCTCCTGATTTTTATAAAACGCCATTCCTACCAGAGGAAGATCCAGATCTTGCGGTTTCACGGGATGTCCACCCAGCACATAGAAGCCCGAGGATGCATTGTCCGCAACGGTGTCTTCTAGCTTGATTTGCCAGTTGGCTATACGGCTGTCCACGATTTCCAAAGCAGGCACTACATATTCCGTTGCCATCAAGACGTCATAGGTTGTTACACGTGGACCTTCCAGATCGCGCTTCAGCAGGAAGGCAATTTCTGCTTCTACCTTTGGCGAAAGGACATACTCGAAAGGCAGTTCTCCGTTGTTTTCCACGACCATATTGTCCAATAGATGTCCATAGTCTGGCTGTTCCACGCCAAGCAGTGTCTGCATGGCACGAGAGGTCAGGCCGATTTTCTTCCCTGTAATTCTCGCGCCTTTTTTCACTTTTCGCTCAATCGTCTTCAATTGAACGTGGTATGCCTCTATCTCGCTGATTTGCGGGTCCAGTAAAGTGAGTGGCGCTACTCCCGCCCCTTCACGACTCGCCGCCGCTAAATGATCGGCGAATCGTGTGATTTTTTCTACGTCCACACGGCTCCCTCCCTGATTTGCTGTCCTTCTCGCTATAATTTCATTGTGACTGTCTTGACCTCGGAGTAGAATTCGAAGCTGTGACGCCCGCCTTCGCGGCCAATCCCGCTGTCCTTGGCACCGCCAAACGGAGTTCGCAAGTCACGCACATACCAGCAATTGATCCATAAAAGACCTGACTTCACTCGATCAGCTACGCGATGCGCGCGCCGCAGGTTGTTGGTCCAAACCACTCCTGCCAAGCCGTAAACCGAATCATTGGCGATTCGAATAGCGTCTTCTTCTGTACGAAATGGAATGATCACGACGACCGGACCGAAAATCTCTTCCTGCGCCACCGTCATTTTGTTGTCTACATCATAGAGAACGGTTGGCTCAAGGAAATTGCCGTCAGCCAGTCCGCTGATCCGTTTTCCGCCGTAACCGAGCTTGGCTCCTTCTTCCAGTCCGATCTGGATGTAGTGCTCCACCGTCTCCAAGTGACTGCGGGACACCAACGCTCCCATATCCGTTTCTGGCTCCAGAGGATTTCCCACCTTGATCCTTTGAACAGCCGCCACAAATTTGTCCAGAAACTGATCGTATACGCTTTCTTGCACCAACAAACGCGATCCTGCCAGACAAATTTCGCCCTGGTTGCGGAAAATCGCCTCGATCGACCCTTTTACCGCTTCATCAAGATCGGCATCTTCAAACACGATATTGGCTGATTTGCCTCCCAATTCAAGCGATACCGGAATCAGATGCGAAGCGGCATTCTGCATGACGGTCTTGCCGGTGTTAGATTCTCCCACAAAAGATATCCGACGCACATGGGGATGGGTTGTCAGCGCCGTCCCGACAGTCCCTCCCGGACCAGTGATGATGTTGAGCACGCCAGGAGGCAGACCTGCTTCATTGGCAATCTCTCCGAGCATCACCGCCGAGAGAGGCGTGTACGAGGCAGGCTTTACAACGACGGTATTTCCCGCTGCTAAAGCCGCCGATGCTTTCCAGGTCATCTGCATGAAGGGCAAATTCCATGGAATGATCAGACTTGTCACACCTGCCGGAGCATATTTGGCGTAGGACATAAAATGGTGCATTTCATAATGCTCATGGACCATGTATTTGGCCATTTCGGCAAAGAAGCGCAAATTGGCTGCCGCTCTCGGAATATCGAAGCCCCGGCTTTCTTTGATCGGCTTGCCGACATCGAGTGTTTCTACCAAAGCGAGTTCGTCCACACGCTCCATCACCAGGTCAGCCATTTTGCAGAGAATCTTGGCGCGCTCATCTACGGACATCTCGCTCCAAACACCTGACTCAAATGTACGCTGCGCCACGTCGATCGCCCTTTTTACATCCTGCTCACTTGCATTGGCCACAGAAGCCAGCTTGAGATTTGTCGCTGGGTTGATCGTATCGAAGGTTTCACCGGAAACAGCGTTCACGTAATCTCCGTCTATGAATAGCTTGGCGTCTTTTCGTACCTGGTTTTCCTTGGAAGTCTGACTCATCGGAATCCTCCTAATTCTCGATTTCCAAGATCATCTCTACTTCTACGGCGTTATTTAGCGGGAGCTGGGCCATCCCTACAGCGGACCGCCCATGCCTGCCTTTCTCGCCGAATAGCTCCACCAACAAATCGGATGCTCCATTCATGACTGTAGGCTGATCTATGAAAGCTGGATCGCTGTTAACGAATCCGAGTATTTTGACCACTCGTTTGACTCTCCCCAGTTCCCCTAGCTCATGTTTGGCAACAGCCAGCAGATTGAGCATGCACTGCCTGGCAGCCAGGTAGCCCTCCTCTATCGTGACATCCTGTCCCAGCTTTCCTCGATATTCGTTTGTCCCTTGGCCTGCCAGAAAGAGGAGATTGCCCGCTTGGACACAACCAACATAATTGCCGGCCGGCTGTCTCGGTTCTGGCAGGTCTAGGCCCATTGCCTGTAGACGTTGTTCCGGCGTTTCAGTCTGATGCTTCACAGTCCGTTCCTCTCCTTTATGTTCAGGAAGCGAAGCGCGTTTTCACCCAGCAACGCCCTCTTCTGTCCGTCAGTCAGCTCCAAAGTATGATCGATGACTTCCCCGGGAGGTGTCTCACGAAGCAGGAAGGGATAATCCGATCCCATCATGATTCTCTCTTCGCCAAAGCGCTTCATCATGTATTGGATGTTCAGTGGGTCGTACGTCAAGGAATCAAAGTAGAATTGTTTCGCGTATACACTAGGCGGTTGTTCGGTCATACGCAGATGCGGCCATACCTTCCAGCCTTGGTCCAGCCTGGGGAGAATATAAGGAAAAGAGCCGCCGCCGTGGGCAAAGCAGATTTTCAGGCGCGGAAACTTCTCGATCACGCCTCCCAAGATAAGACTTGCTGCGGCAAGCGCTGTCTCGCTTGGCATCCCGACGGTGTACATCAGGTTGTGCCGCGGCATCCGTTCTCTGCCCAGTGTCTCCCATGGATGTACGAAGAGTGGAACATCCCAAGTCTGACACATATCAAAAAAAGGAATCAGTCCCGGGTCGTCCAGATTGTTGCCATTTACGTTGGTACCGATTTCGATCCCTCTCAGGCCGAGCTCATGCATGCAGCGATCCATTTCCCGAATGGCTACCTCGGTGTCTTGCAATGGAACTGTACCCAATCCGATGAAATGATTGGGATGTTGGTTAACCGTCTCTGCGATAAAATCGTTTTGAATCCGTGCCATCACTTCTGCTTCGGCAGCCGGGGCCCAGTAGGAAAACGTGACCGGAATGGGTGACAACACCTGCATATCCACGCCTTCCCGCTGCATGTCATGAATCCGTTTTTGGGGATCCCACACCTGATCGGTCACTTCGCGAAATA
Organism: Brevibacillus sp. AG162; assembly: GCF_006715575.1. Taxonomy (NCBI): domain Bacteria; kingdom Bacillati; phylum Bacillota; class Bacilli; order Caryophanales; family Paenibacillaceae; genus Brevibacillus; species Brevibacillus sp. AG162. The sequence continues at coordinate 57,523 of NZ_VFNO01000010.1, read as the reverse complement.
CTTTTCCCCCGACGATGATAGTCGCCCCGCATGTGCAAGTGCGGTGGAGAACTGGCCAGCGCTCTCCATGAAACCGTTCAGCAAGGTTCGGAATATCCTCTGGAATCATGTGGGTATGGAAGTCTACTCGCATTTCCACTCACTCGCTTCCGGAGACATGACGTATCCGCATTTTTGGCATGTCCGCAGCTCCAGATTGCTGTTGAATCCTTCGATCGCGTCTTTTACCTGCACCTCTATGTTGGTCAGTTGAATCCGTACGCGATGCATTTCATGGTCGCAGTTTTCGCAGAACCAAGCAAAGTCCTCCAGTTCTCCCTCATCTCTGTTGCGCTCAATCACGAGTCCGATCGTATCGGCGATCCGGTGTGGGGAATGCGGGACATTCGCAGGAAGAAGGAACATTTCGCCTTCTCTGACCGTAATGATCTCACGCTTCCCATCCTGATTCATGATCTCTACGAAGCAATCACCCTTGAGCTGGTAAAAGACTTCCTCGGATGGATCAATGTGAAAATCCCGCCGCTTATTCGGCCCTCCCACTACCATGACCATTAGTTCTGCATCTTTCCAAATCACCTTGTTATTCACCGGTGGCTTGAGCTGATCGATGTGATCCTCGATAAACTTCCACAAATGGATAGGTGCCAATGTACGCATGCTCGATTCCCTCCTTGTTTAAAGAACCTGCTCCGTCTGCGATGCCGATTTGGCAGCAAAAACGCTGAGCGCGTCATCCACCATCGTGCATGCATGAGACTTCTTGTAATTGTTGTAAAAAATCGCTAATTTGCGCACCGGATCACCGGTATAGTACCGCTCGTATTGCAGCAAACGCTGTCCGAAGGCTTCCCCGCACAGGTCCCAAGCGAGCTTAAACAGGCGAACCCGATCTGTACCGGAGATACCCTCCCGTCCGGCATAAAACTTTTCCATATCCTCCACCAACTCGGGATGCTCCATATCACTGTCAGTCGGGGACATGAGTAATCCGCCTGCTCCAATAATTTGTATAACTTCGATCGCCCGCGGGTACAGCTTCGGAAGCAGTCCGCGAATGGTTTCGAGCTGTACGTAACCCGGCATGAGCTCGCCCGACGGCAACGTCTCGTATTCCTGCTCAGCGGTCCTCAGGAGCGCTCTGACCGATTCCAGCGATTGCGCTAGCTCCCCGAGAATGTTTTGGACATTCGGATAGATGTCTACCCCGATGGAGTCTGCCAGCCGCATGGCAACCTCCGTGGCAAATTGGAGCTTCAACAGTCCTCTCACCCCTGTCTGGTGAGCCGGCTGCTGTCCGATGCCTGTCTTTGGATAAAGCAGGTTGGCCGCTTCTACATTGTTGTACAGGAATAAGCGCTCCCAAGGTACAAGTACGTCTTTAAAGACAAGAACCGCATCCATTTCTTCGAAGCGCGATGCTAAAGGATGGTCATAAACCGAACGAATTCCATCCTGCATGGGCTCTCTACAAATGATGCGCAAGCCCGGCGTGTTAATCGGAATGGCAAAAGCCAAGGCGTAACGCTCATCTCCTGGCTTGAACCCAGGGAACGAATAAATGAAGACTTCATCCGTGATTGGCGCCAGTGTTGCGAGCATTTTCGCTCCTTTGACAATCAGGCCTTCCGGTGTCTCCTCTACTGCCCCCAAATGGGTGTACACATCGTTTTGTTCGTGCGAGGACTTGCTTCGGTCATTTTGCGGATTGATAATCGCATGCGTCAAAAATAGGTCTTGGTCGCGAACATACTTGTAATAATTTTTCACGTTTTCCGCCCACTGCGGATTGTACCTTTCCAAGAAAGACGCATTGCTGTATAGCGACGTCAAGACGACATTGAGAAAATCCGGCGTTCTTCCCATCAAGCCAAAAGTGGCTTTCGCGTAAGCTTCGTACAAGGCTCGTTTCGCCTGCAATTCCTCAGGGGTTTTTGCAACGAGAAAGGCGTTGTTCACACGTTCGCCAGTCTCCTGACAAATATGGGTAATCTTTTCCTGGTACTTCTCGTCATGCTGCATGTCATACAGTTTGGCTATTTCATGAATCGGCTGTCGAAAAACAGCTTCCTCACATACGTTTGTCACCTTTCTGCCTTGCAGCCAAATCTCCGGTTGCCGTGATATCAAGCCCCGAATGTATTGGTCACCTGTACGGATTCCCACCACAATACCTCCCTGTTGTTTTTTGTTGATTGCGCCGTTTTTGTTCTTAAACCGCATTATAGTGTCTGTCTTTTCTGAAAAGTGTAACCCACTTAACATCACGGCTGAAAAATATAAAATGCCGCTCCCACCTTTCATGGGCAACTGAGGATATGTAAACGAATTAACATCATTTCTGTTTATCTTTCGAATGCACGTCATTTTCACGTTGAAATATTGGTAAGGAGCTCTTTGTTTTCATATAATCAAAAGTAGTAAGTTCAGAAAATTAAGATTTAATCTGGAGTAGACGATTGGAAGAGGCAAGATCATTGATGAGGAAAGGAGCGGTGATGATGGTATCCCCTTTTGAAACGGATTTGAAATGGGAAACCCTTTTAGAATACGGCACCCGTCAATTTGTGAAAGGAAAAACAGCAATCTATAAGCAAGAGACGATGGGAGAAGGTTTTTATTACCTTCATAAGGGATTAGTCAAGATTGTGACCTCTACCTTCAAGGGGAAAGATCGCCTGGTGAACATCGTAGTCCCTGGTCAAATCATGGGACTTCAAACGATGGATCAACAACCTCATTTCACCACGGCTATTGCTGTAAAGAATGCAGTCGTCTACCATTTCTCCTGTTTGCAATTCCTCGAAATGCTGAAAGCACGCCCTGAACTCTTGTCTCTTTTCACCCAAACAATCAATCAAAAAATGCGGATTCTTCTAACCGCCATCAACATGAAGGCATTGACTTCAGAAGAGCAAATCGCTCGCCTCCTGCTCAACATTTGCGAAGACTTCAAAAACCACGAGGTTCCCCTCACGCAACAAGAGCTTGCGGAATGTGCTGGCCTCACCCGTATCACTGTCTACAAGATCCTGAAGGCATGGAAGGAACATGGCATCATTGAAATCAAAAACCGATCCTTTGTCGTCAAACGCCCAGATATGCTGAAGCCCCCACAACTCACGGCACACACTGCTCGCACAGTGTAAGTCTATCCATGTGAAAGGTGGTCAAAATGGCCTGTCTCCGCTATCAGTGGACCCCGTACCTGATGTATGGCAAGAAGATCGAAATGGGAAAACATACAACGATCTACCATCAAGGCGATGTGGGAACTGGATTTTATTATCTAGACAAAGGGAGCGTAAAGATCACTCTCTTATCTGAGAACGGGCATGAGCGGTCTATCGATTACATTCCCACAGGTGGGTTGTTCGGGGAGCACGGCGCCTATAACGGCACATACCTGACGTCAGCCATAACTACTGCTCCTTCTGTCATTTACTTTTTCTCCGACGAGGTCTTATCGCGCGTATGCCAAGACCACCCACAGTCGGCAGTGATCTTCACCAATTCACAAATCTATAAACTCCGTCTCCTGGCTGAAATCATCGCGTTTACTGATAGTCCAATTGAGCTTGCGATGGCTAATTATCTGCTTAAACTGATAGCTGTGTACGGAAATAATCATATCCCTATCGATCAGTTGTCTTTTGCGCGCTATATTGATACGTCTCGCATTACGGTGAACAAGACTTTGCAGAAATGGCGACAGCAAGGCTTGATAGAGCTATCTGAGCGTAGTGCCATTCGAGTTGTGGATGTAGAGGGATTGCGTGGGATTTATTCTCGCATCCAATGTAAATAGGGCGAAGCCTAATCAGGCTCGCCCCTCTGCATTGAAAATAACCTTTGAAACTCTTGCTACAGCCCTGTTCGATCCTGCTCAGAGCAGATGCATCTTGGCTTCTGCCTCGTCCCACGGCACCGAGTAGCCTGCCCCCTTGGCGCAAAAGATCGAGGAGGATGTATAAAGCGGATCTGCATCCTTTTCATAGCGTTTCCTTTCCATCACTTCCTCCGCGTTATGGCAGCGATCGTATCCGCCAAATACACAGCGGATGCTGCCTCGTCCATGCGTGAAGGAAGCGAATTCGGTGCTGTAATTCATGAATGTTGCCACGGGCACCCTTCCCGTAATGAACGCATGCGTATCCGACAGCTGCGGTGGCTCGAACGAACCTGAGGCTCGCTGAATATCCGAAAGTACCCTCCCCATCTCGTTCATTCCTACCTTTATTTTGAAGTCATAATAGGGTTCTAACAGCATATTCTCCGCTTTCTCCAGCCCCTGCCGCAGCGCGCGGAAGGTGGCCTCACGAAAGTCGCCCCCAGCAGTATGTTCGTTATGCGCACGGCCTCTTAGGAGCGTAATTTTCATGTCAGTGACTGGCATGCCCGTCAATAGCCCATGATGCTCCCGTTCGTAGAGATGAGACCGAACCAGATTCTGGTAGTTAAAACTCAGTTCATCAGGATGACATACGCTAGTAAAGTGGATTCCGCTGCCTCGCTCTCCCGGTTCAAGCAGGAGGTGCACTTCCGCGTAATGCCTGAGCGGCTCGAAGTGCCCATACCCCGTCACAGCAAACTGTATCGTTTCTTTATACAAGATTTCCGGTTGGCCAAAAGAGACAACGAAACCGAAGCGTTCCTTCACAACCAGCTCCAGCACTTCTAATTGGATCAGACCCATGACACGAATGTGAATCTCTTGCAAACTCTCTTCCCAAACCACATTCAGAGACGGGTCCTCCGCATTCAGAATGCGAAACGCACCGAGCACTTGCTGCACGTGAAGCGAACCGTCAAACTGTACTTTGGACTGTAGTGTCGGCTCAGTCTCATAAGCAAACTTGTCTGAGTAGAGCCCCACCCCTTGTCCAGCTTCGGCCTCGGACAAGCCGACGACCGCGAACAAATCGCCGGCAGCTACTTGTTCAACCGCGTGTGATTTTCTACCATTAAACAGTAAGATTTGTGTAATCTTCTCTTCGTTTCGAAGTCCGCCGCTCTCATAGCTAAGCAGCTCCCGTACCTTCAGCTTGCCGCTCAGTGCTTTGACGAACGTAAGCCTCAACCCGTTTGCTGCGTGTCGAATTTTATAAATGCGCCCCCCGAACGGAGCCGTCTCGTCATAAGACGCAGTCGTCAACAAAGACAGTTGATTCAGGAATTCTGCCACGCCATCATCCTGTAGTGCCGAGCCGCAGGCGCAGGGGAAAAGACGCCCATCTCGTATCATCTCCCGCAAGGCACCCAGCCAGAATTCTTGATCGTCCCTTTCCTCTAAAAATGCTTCCAGCAGTGAGTCGTTCCGCTCTGTCATCATTTCTCGTAGTCCTTCGCTGACAATACCGTTGGCGAAATTGTCCCTGATGCAACAGACATCCCCAGTCAACTGACTGCGTATCTCCTCTTCCGTCCTGCTGGTATCCGCACCTATCCGATCTGTTTTATTGATGAAGAAAAATGTCGGTATCCGATGTTTGCGCAACAACTGCCAGACTGTTTCGGTATGACCCTGAACACCTTCTACCGCACTGACAATCACGATAGCGTAATCCATTACTCCGATCGCCCGCTCCATCTCGGAAGAAAAATCGACGTGTCCAGGGGTGTCGATCAAATAATAAACATCGCCCTTATGGTGCATAACCGCCTGATCGGCGAATACGGTAATGCCTCTTTTCCTCTCGATATCGTGGCTGTCCAAAAAGGCATCTTGATGATCCACCCGGCCCCGCGACCGGATGCTGTTCGTATGGTATAGCAACTGTTCGGCGAAAGTAGTTTTACCCGCATCCACATGGGCAAACAAGCCGATCGTAAGACGCTTCATGTTATCCCTCTTCCATAGCTACTCGACTGCCATTTCTTTTTTCATTAAAACATAAGAATGGAGAAGAAGAATAGTTGTCTAACGCTTTCTTGTAACTAGCCGTATCCATTCGCACATTTTCATTCACTGCAGGCTCGTATCAGTTGCCAAGCTTCCCCCATTTGCATGCTCTATACCATGCAGAGAGAAGCGAGGTGATCACTATGACTGACGTAGTAGTAATCCTATTCAGACGTATCAGAGTGAATGGCGTACGGAGGCGAATTATTCGCGACGTTAGCATCATTGGAAGTGCCGCACCATGCAACCAATTATTAATGATTGGTAGACGTGTGGGTCCTGCTGCACGTTGTCTTTTGAATAACGGGTTCCAACGTGTGTTATCAAGAGATAATGTTTTGGTGTTTATCCGAGTAAGGTAAATGAGTTCGTATGAAAACGGTAGCGAATAGGGTTACCGTTTTCTTTTTGTTTGTACGCTGGATTATCAAGGGCTTCCATTCGTGTTTTACTTCATAGCTTCGTCAAACACAGATTCTATTTGATCAACCTCTTTCGACACCGCGAATAAAACAAACTGCCCTTTCGTCTTCAAAACATGCTTTTCGATGAGAAAATACTCCTCTGGGCGATAGTCTTTCAATTTGATTGTTTGTGCCTCGATCCGTTGTTGTATGTTCTGTATTACATTTTCGGTGTCGCTCGCATCTTTGACTTTGATAACAGCCAGTTCTTCCGCTTTCACGTTGGATGAAGCCGTGTACAGGATGAAATCCTCCACTTTTCCTGCCTCAATCTGATACAACTTTTGCAGCTTCTCCAGATCCCCTTGCTTCATATCCTGAAAACTTACCGTTTGTTGAATTTTTTCTCCCACTTCTGCGGCCGAAAGTTCTTCGGAAGTCCCGACGTCACTGGAGCATCCGGCCAACATTCCCATTCCGATAGCAACCATAAGCAGTACAGACAAAAATCGCTTCATTCCAATCACTCCATGATGTTCAGAATAGAGGTGTCTTCAAAAAACGTTTTGACGTTGTAAAGGAATAGCATCTCATGAAACTGCCGATCTTGTATGAGTTTTGTTACGGATTCCTCATAATAGCGAAGGTCAACGACATCAATCTCTGCGAAGTGTTCGGAAAAAAAGGGAATCAGGCTATTGGCGTACGAATCTTTCACTACCAGCAGCTTCTTCCCGTCCGGATGGTCCGTTGTGATTCGGACCAGTGCATGGTTGCCGTTCAGGAATACCGCATACTTATCCTTTTTGGCCAAATTGTCCATCTGGTACAAGGAATTCGTGGTACGGCCTTCGTCCACGTACTCCAGCTTCTTTTTGCTTTCCTCTTTTGGCAGATAAAGATCGATACGATCAGGCTGCAGATGACGGAAGCCGCTTTTCGAATAGAGTGATCCGTAGAAGGCATCCGTCACCTGCCGGATGTTGAACGCAGCTTCGTCTTTTGGAACAATCTCCATCTGCTTGCACAACACCCGATAAGCATAATAAGCGCCTTTGCTCGTCCAATGATGATCCGTTTTATAAAAAATGGCTTCTTCGCGTCCGGCATACAGCGCGGGATAGACATCAACGAAGCGAATACCAGACGGGAGCGATTGCCGAACTAGATTCAGCGCAGCATGTTCGTCGCCCATTGGTGCGTAGGCTGGCAGTTTATCCCGAAGCAACGCGGCGGCGGTCGGTACCAGCATGATGTACTTGCGAAGGTCGGGCGTTGTCTGGTGAATCGACTGGATGGCCTGAACTCTGTCATTCACCTCTGTTTCCAGCGGCGATGAGAAATGTTGAATCAGGTACCCATCTTTGCCCAGATAAACACCGTTGCTGTCCTTTTTACCCATAACACGATCCGCATCCGTTTTTAGCCCGATCCAAACGTCCCGGAAAGCAAATTGATCGGTGATATAGGTCTCGTAATCAGAAGTGAACTTCCCCGCCAGCAGTGATCGCAGTGAAAAAGGCGGTCTCCTCTCGAGCACCCTGTTTTCCGATTCCGAGAATGTCTGATCAGGGGTCAGTATGTTCAAAACGGCCACCATGACGATAAATAGCAAGAACAACAAGCCCGTCACGGCTCGTGTCCGTTTGTCATATCTGGTCAAGTCCGCTCCCTCCCCTCAAAACCGAAAATATAAGAATGGATTGTAATCCTCAAAGACCAAATAAGCTGACGACAAAACTAAACTGATGATAAAAAGTGCCAATACAGCGATCATGCCTACCGAATTCCATCGCGCTTTCATCTGCTCCAATCCTTTCCGGGGCAGCGGTGTCGCGCACAAGGCCAACAGAACGAGCAATCCCCCATACGTCGTCAGTTCGTAGAGCGCCTGGCGATCCACCCATTCGTGCGTCCCGAAACCAAACATCGTACTGACGAACATCCAGGCGGAAGGCAAATGTTCGAATTCAAAAAGAACCCACCCGACAACGACAATCAGCAGCGTGTAGAGATGTCCTGCCCAGTTCGGCCAACGCTTCAGCCATTTCAGCAAAAATAGCTTCTCAACTGCAACGAAACAGCCGAAAAACAAGCCCCAGACGATAAAGTTCCAGCTCGCCCCATGCCACAGACCGGTTAAGAACCATACGATCAAGAGGTTACGGAACTGCTTGCCCAAGCCCATCCGGTTGCCGCCGAGCGGAATATAGACATACTCCCGGAACCAGGAACCGAGGGAAATATGCCATCTTCGCCAAAATTCTGTAACGCTTCGTGAAATATACGGATGCTTGAAGTTTTCCGGGAATTCGAAACCGAACATTTTGCCGAGCCCGCGCGCCATATCCGAATATCCGCTGAAATCGAAATAGATTTGTAACGTAAACGCCAGAATGCCGAGCCACGCGGAAAGGACAGTCAAGTCCTCCATCGGCGTCGACTTCACGTTGGTCCATAGCAGTCCAATATTGTTGGCTAGCAGCACTTTTTTGGCCAATCCCCGGATGAACCATTCCGCTCCTTCTCCGAACCGCTCCAGCGTCACTTTACGTAAGACCAGTTGCTCGGCGATATCTCCATATTTGACGATCGGACCTGCGACCAGTTGAGGAAACATCGTGACGTAAGTGCCGAAAGCGACGAAATTTCGTTGTGCCGGCACTCTACCGAGGTATACATCCACTACATAGGACATCGTTTGGAACGTATAAAAGGAAATACCGACGGGTAGTGGCAAATCAGCTACCTGTATTTGCAAACCGAATAGATCATTCACATTCGAGACGACAAACCCCGCATATTTGAAGAAACAAAGAATCGCCAGACTGCCGCAGATGGAGCCGAACAGCACTGCTCTGGCGATCGGTTTGCAGTGACTGTACTTGTCGATCACGAGCCCGTTGATATAATCAAATACGGTTGTAAAAATCATGAGGATGATATATACCGGTTCGCCCCATGCATAAAAGATAAGGCTCGCTGCGAACAGAACAGCATTTCTCAGCTTCTTGGGCGACACATAATAAACGAGCAGCACGGCGGGCAAAAATTGAAACAGGAAAATCAGACTGCTGAATACCAACGTTCGTTTCCTCCCGCGCCGTTATTTTGCGCTCTTCTTACGATCCAGCTCATCTTTTATGTAATCGAGCAGGACCGGATAAAACTGGGCTTGGAAATGAATGCCGTCCGCATCGTACATGTCAGGATGATCGGCCACAGTTGACGACACATCGATGTATCCGACTTGTACCTTGCTTGCCAGCTCCTTCAGTCCCTGATTGTAGTCGCCGATATTTTGATAGCGGGGCTCCGCTTTTTCTGCCTTTGCCGTAACCGGGGTAACGGATAAGATCGTGATGGACGCCTCTGGAAGCCTTTCTTTGATGCGATCGATCAATTGGGCGTAGTATGACAACGAATATTCCTTGGGATGGTCGGTCGGCCATAAAATGTCGTCTGAACCCAGCTGGATAAAAATATGCTCAGGCTTTCGCTTGACTAATTCGTCCACATCTTCCAGCGCGAATTCGGCCGTTTTCCCTGCACCTGCGAGCACGTTCTCCTCTTTCAGCACATCATGGTAAGACAATCCCTCCGTAATCGAATCTCCGAGAAAAACACTTGTTTGATACAGTGATGAATATGAGGTTTGCTGCGGAGTGGAGATGTCCCTGGCCTGCCTGGTAATCTCGGAAGCAGTTGGTTGTCCGATGATGCCACATGCCGCAACCGATAAGGCGACCATGGCGAACAGTGTAATACCCATTATTTTCTTTTGCACTTTCATCTTTCCCCTTTCTTCTTGAACAAGGTAAAGAGTAATCGTCGGAGATCAAGATTAGATGCAGATCAGTTGCAGATTGAGTAGAAATGCAATAAAAAAGTGCAGAACCGAGGTTCTACACTTTCTTTTTCTTCAATTCAAAATAGAATAAGACGCCTTCCTCCGTATTCATTGCTCCATAGAACGTCCCATGCAGTTCTAGTATCTGCTTGGAGATCGCAAGGCCCAATCCGGTTCCTCCGGTCGAACGGTTGCGGGAGTGCTCACCGCGGTAGAAACGATCCCATATCTTCTCCAACTGCTCGGCCGCAATTTGGACGCCTTTGTTTTCGATGCAAATCTTGACGGTATCCTCCCCTTCAACCGTCGAGATGACAATATCCTCTTGTTCCGGCGTGTAGCGTATGGCGTTTGTCAGGAAATTCACGATCACCTGCTCGATTCGATGCTGATTGGCGATGACTTCGACTGGGGCTAAACGGTAGTGCAACTGCAACTGCTTGCTGGCGAGGTCCGGTGCCAACTTTACGCAGATTTGCTCCAGTAGCACATCAATCCGGAACGAATCCATCTGCATTCTATACGTACCGGATTCATATTTTGCCAATTCCAGCATATCCGTAACCAGCAGGTTCATCTTCTTCACTTCATCTTCCATCGCAGCAAAATAATAGTCCCGCTTCGGGCTGTCCGCCTTATCCTTCAGAATGTAAAGGCAGCTTTCCATGACGCTGAGCGGAGTTCTCAGCTCATGCGACACGCCAGCGATAAATTCTTTACGCGTTTGCTCCAGCCGCTTTTCTTTCTCAATATCCTGCTCCAGCTGGACAATATGGGCATGCAGCATATCCGAAAGCCGATTAATATTCCGTGACAGGCTGCCGATCTCATCCTCTGTCTTGATCGGAATTTTTTCAGAGAAGTCCAGCTTGGCCATTTTTTGTGTCATGTCGTCCATGCGGAGCAAAGGAGCTGCTATTCTGCGGGAATAATAGAAGGAGGCGAGCAGAACGAGCAGCAAGGTACCCGCAATGATGTAGCCGTAATAACTTTTCATGACCTCCGCCGCTTCGTTTACGGGCTGTAGGGATGTCATGGCGAACAGATAGGCGGGCTTCCCTGTTTGATCGGTCACGCGCTCTACGAATATTTTGTACTCCATATCGTTCTCTTTGTAGTCCGTTATGGTGCTTGTTTGCTCCACAACATCTCCGTATAGAAGATCCGCTTGAAAAGCTTTCACCCGTTCAAGAAATAAGCGGTTCGTATAGCGGGATACATCCGCGCCTTGCGGTGTTCGGACCTGTGTGATGGTTCCGCTTATCAAAACGCTGGGATAACGCTCATGGTATTCGGTGCCACTCTTGAATCTCGGGACGACCTCATACTCTTTTTTGACGAGTTGCTGATTCTCCAGCTGATCTTCCTCTCTGAGATTGGAGACACTCCTCCCGATCCGCTGCGCAAACCATTGATTATCGATCATGATCCCTTCCATGGCAATCTGTTGTCCCACTTTAACATAAGTATCGAGGAAGGGGTTATCAGCGGTTACATCCCCCACATCCATGACCGTGTACAGCGGAACGACAATCGATTTACCAGAAAGAGCAGGGGTGTCTTCCGAGTACTCCAGACGGACCTCCATCTCGAAATCGTCCGAGTATTTCAAATGGCCTCTATCATCCAATCGAGCAAACCAGGCATTCGTCTTTTGATAAAACTCCTGTTCCTTCCTGACTTCATCCTGGGAAGCCCCGGCATGAGTCAACTCGTTTTGCCGATAGGATTGAAGGGCTTCCTTCACCTTTTCTACCTTTTGATGCACATAATACTGCTCGAAAAATACGGTTTGTCCGATAAAAATGCTTGCGATCACAAACAAGCATAATCCCGTCGTAAGTAAAAACAGCTTGAGTACAATGCTTGTTCTCATGGTCGGTCCTCGAATTTATAACCGGAACGAACAACTGTGACGATATGCTTCGCATGCTCTCCCAGCTTGGAACGCAAATTACGAATATGGCTGCTGAGCGTTCGATCCTCGCCGACAAAGTCGTATCCCCAGATTTTTGTAATGAGCTGTTCTCTGGTGAGGATGATGCCTTTGTTTTTCATCAAGTAAGCCAAAATTTCGAATTCCGTGTGCGTCAGGCTATAGTTGTTCCCCTCAATTGAAACGGTTCGGGACGGCAAGTGAATCGTAATCCCGCCGCCGGACAACATATCCCCCGGTTCGTGCATTTGCCGGTTTTCCAGCAACCGTTTGGCGCGTGCCAGCAGGATGGGAGGACTGCACGGTTTCACCACATAATCGTCCGCCCCGAGCTCGAATCCAAGCAACGTGTCATCCTCATCCGAACGAGCTGTTAACATCAGAATGGGGACGTTGGAAACTTTGCGAATGCGTCTGCATACTGACCACCCGTCCAATTCCGGAAGCATAATGTCCAGAATGATCAAATGCACTTCATGCTCTTGAAATAACGTCAGCGCTTGACTCCCGTCCCCCGCTTCCAGCACTTCGTATCCTTCGTCCATCAAGTATTCCTTCATAATCTCTCGCAAAACCTGCTGGTCTTCCACAATCAGTATCGTTTTCGCCATGCTAATGACCTCTCGTCCTCTATCTCTCCAAAAGATATTTTTTAGAATGTTATCATGACTTTGGGGTCATCACAATATGGGCAGCATAGCCAAAGGTCGTAGAGGACGCCACTTTCTAATCAGGCAACATGCCCGGATAATGCAACTTCATGGCTGGGTGCACAACAAAAGCCAAATCTTGTCATCTAACAAGATTTGGCTCGTTTCTACTAGAAATCTACTAGTTACAAATTTTCTACCAAATGATAGTACCGGCATGCCCTACGAGTTGGACAGTCATCCTGATCGCTTATTTTTCAACTTTGTAATAGCGATCCCCGGTCTTCGGATTGAAGTATACACGACGCTTTTCCTGCGTTACCGGATCGATCGTCACTTCATTCGTCGCCTCAAATCCGGGCGGGACGATTTCTCCGTGGTCTGCGTGAAGCCGTTTGTCCTTGAATTTAGAAATGACTAGCAAGGTGATGAAAAGCAAGATCTGAAACACAATGTAATAAAGGACATAAATCATTCATTACACCTTTTCAACGACCACTGCTGTACCGTATGCGACAACTTCACCCATATTTCCCATATTTCCCGAGTCGTAACGACACATGACCACAGCGTTAGCTCCCATGGCCGTTGCGTTTTTAATCATGCGGTCAAGCGCCTGTTTGCGCGCGTCCTCCAGGAGCACTGTGTATTCCTTGATTTCTCCGCCAACTACTGAACGGAGACCTGCCATGATGTCTCCCCCAATTCCGCGTGCTCGAACGATTAAGCCGAATGTCGTTCCTTTCACTTCAACGACACGATATCCTGGAATGTTTTCTGTTGTTACGACGATCATTTGCTTCTCCTACTTTCTATCGTTTTATTTTTGAAGATCACATGTAGAACGATGTCAGCGCTAAAATGACTAATGATCGCGGCTTCTAAACCGTATCGCCAATATAGGAACCCAAACAAGATGCCCAAGATACCGTTTAGCAACAACGTCCATACAGTGACCACGTTGCTTTTTCCGTACGTCATGTAGTTGGTTGGGAGATGGGATACAGCAAAAACAATGGCGGCGACACAGATGCCCAGCCAGTAGGAAATTCCCATCCATCCAATCTTCTGTGCCAAAAATACGACAACAGTCATAACCCCTAGACGCATGAGCACTTCTTCGCAAACCCCTCCGTAAAAAGACGAGAGAAAGCCGAAGAACCGTGATGAAATCGGTTCTTTACCCATTATTGTGGTCATGTGTCGTTGAAAGAAAGAACGGTCCACCCATTTTACTAAGAGGCCTACCGCGATACCTGAACCAATAGATACGGCCCAAAACGACCAGATGGAAAAAGGCAGCTCCGCTCCGGACCGCCAGTGATCGAGAATCCAGAGTCGAAGTCCAGTGGAAGGTATGAGCCATAAGCCTATAGCGGTTGCCAGAGCCAGAAATACACAACTCTGAATGATCATAATCGCAACCATGACGGAAATTGGCGGGATTTTCTTATTAGGATAGAAGGCGGCTTGCAGCTGTACTTGTTGGCGAATCGTGTTGGATTGAATCGGTATAGCGCATAGAGCGCACAGTACACTAACCAACCAGATCAGCCAAAAATGTTCCATTTCTACGCCTCCATTTTAGATTTCTGATCGTTCTAAAAAGTACCAGCCCATAAAGAAAAACACGATGTTGAGTGTAAAGACACCTGCGAGGCCAGGTAAACCTGTGATGAAGGCTTGCGACAGAGTTGAGTTTTCTTGAATAATCATCATCGCCGCATTTGACAATCCACCAGGAGATACCATATCCAAAAATTTACCGAGAAATTGTGGAACCGTGAAGATCAGGATATTGAATACCAGTGAGGCTCCACCGGCTCCAACAGCATTGCTAAAAAAGCTGGAGGCGCACAGTGTTGTTGTGACGACAAGGAATAGATTCGGTATGTACATCAACGTACCTATCCATACATGGGTCCAATCTAGTTTTCCGAAAAGGATCTCTGTATAGTAGGCGGTTATCCCCATCCCGATCAGCATGCTTGCAATTGTCAATGCGTAGTAGGTAATGGCTTTGGCGAGATAGTATTTGGCTCGACTGATGGGCTTGACGAATACCATGGATGCTACCCCAGAGGCTTTCTCTCCTGCAATGGATCCCATAACGATAAGGATTAGCACAAACGTGCCGAGTGAGCTGAATTTGCTAATCGCCGTCGAGAGTACTTCCGGAGCAGACGGGGTTGGAATTTTGATGACTGCCCCTTCCGGCAGTCCAGTGGAATTGGCCAAAATATCAGGGAGCATTTTCATCGTGATCGGCTGTGTAATCATTAAAGCAATAAACACAATCGGGACAATGAGAATCTTGTAGGTTCTGACCAATTCATTGAATTCTTTTCTGATCATCGGGTGGGAAGTCATCAGTTATTCACAACCTTTAAGAAAATATCTTCGAGGGTCGATGCGGACAAGCGATAATACGCCAGTGTCCCGCCAGATTCCAGAAGAACGTGAGGCAGGAGTGCCTTGGCTTTTTCCATGTCATTGGTAAGAATTTTGTAAACACCGCCGTCTAGGCTCCATTCCCTGATCCAGGTTAGCCCATTCAATACAACGGTTAAATCTATGTCCTGTTGATCAAGCTTGAACTCAATCATTGGCTCCACATGGTTTGCTCGCAGCTGATCCAAACTGGAAGACAGCACCACCGTACCGTCCTTGATGATGACGATATGGTCGGCGATTCTTTCGATGTCATCCAAAATGTGGGTCGACATGAAGACAGTCATATGTTGCTTCAGCTTTTCTATTAGCAATAAGACGTCATATCTGCCCATGGGGTCGAGCGCGGAAACTGGCTCGTCCAAGACGAGCAGCTTGGGGTTGTGGATGAGCGCCTGGGCAATCCCCAGACGCTGTTTCATCCCTCCGCTGTAACCGCTTATGGGGCGGTTCCTCGCCTCATTGATTCCGCATAACTCCAAGAGTTCATCTGTCCGCTGTGCGATTGTGTGCTTGTCCAATCCATAAAGTCTCCCCACCCAATGCATCCACTCTGTCGCTGTCATATAGTTGTAAAAGGCTGGGATTTGTGGGCAATACCCTACTTCACTTGTGACTTTATTGCGATCGGTCACGACGTCGTAGCCTACTACTCTCACTTTTCCTCCGGTCGGTGCAGCCAACCCGGTTAGGATGCGGATCGTCGTCGTTTTCCCGGCACCATTCCCCCCAAGAAAACCGACACAACCGATGCCGTCGACGGAAAAGGTTACGTTCTTTAACGCTTTATGGTCTTTATATTCCTTCGTGAGGCCTTCACATTCAATAACTCGCAAAGAATGTCAACCCTTTCCTCGGTTCTCTAGAGCTAGTCTTTTCTGCCTACAAAGAAATACACGATCGGACCCAAGGTGTTTATAAAGATAATGCCGAGAGCCCACGGCCATTTTTTTCCACCTGCAACTCGGTACGCTTCGCGTCTAGCCAAATCAATTAAAGCAATAACAGCTAGTATCAATTGAATAGCAATGATAGGTGCAAGAAGCTGAATATCGATTGGCATGGATAAAACCTCCAATTTTTATAGTTATTTTAAAGTTTATCATTATTTTGATAATTTTCCCACCCGCCGCCATGAAATGAGGTGACGGATGGGCTTTTATTTTTTTATTGTAAAGCTTGTTCCGGTAATTTTAGTTGGCCGCTTCTGATAAAGTAATCAAGGACTTTACCAAAAACTTCTTCGTCGATTTCCGCGCATTCAATGTCGTTTTGGCGCAGCAAACGAGTCGTTTTATTGCCTACATAGACGACACTTCCTCTGCTAGTGTGGCCGTCTGTGAATAGGTTGCCGAGTGGAGCGGCAGAATTGGCCTCGTTGCCTTTTTCTTTCGCATCTTCTTGCACCGCTTCAATCCACTCATCCATGGTGACTCGATCCAAAACAAATCCTCTGTTTTCAATCGCCGAAATCAGGTCTTCGTAATCGGTTGCGTTCGGGTTGAGCAAGTGGAAGTTTTCGCTCAAGCTCTGTTCGGTCATGGAGAGATGAACGATTCCTTTACTTGCAAAATCAACTGGCATCATGTCCAGATCGCCGCTCATGTCAGGAGCTTTGCCCAGATCTATAATCCCTGCCGCAATTCTCCACATCAGGTCGTCCTTCTGGCATGCTCCTGTTTCGCTGTCCCCAGTCATCCGTCCGCAACGGTATATCGCCGCTGGAATGCCGCGTTCGCGTGCGAGATTGACGAGATGCTCGGCTACCCACTTGCTCTGTGTATAACCGGAAGTAAGGACGCGACTGTTCTCTGGCATATCCTCTTCGCGGAAGGCCATGGATTCTTCCGTTTCTTCGGAGGCAAACGTGAAAATCGTTGAGACGAAATGCACTGGCTTGGTCTTTTTGGCTACAGCAAGGCGGAGGATTTCCTCAGTCCCTTTTACGTTTGCTTTCTTCAGAGCTGCGTACGGATAGACAAAGTTAACGAGAGCACCGTTGTGGTAGACCACATCCACTTTTTCAGCCAGCTCGGAAAACTGATCGTCGGACAGATTGAGTCGTGGCTGTGCCAAATCACCGATGACAGGAATGATCCGATGCGCCTCTTCCTCATTCCATAACTCGTACAGCTCTAATGTTTTGCGTAAGCGTGCCATTCCTTCCTCTTCGTCAGAAGCTCGAACGAGGCAGTAAATGTCAGCGTCTGTCATCTGTAGAAGGTCCCGCAACAAGAAAGCACCAAGGAAACCAGTGGCTCCTGTCAACAATGCCGCTTGGAACTGGCTTGGATCGCCCACGTACGGATGTTCAGGCTGAATCGCTGGATCGAGTACGACTTCATCCTTGAGATCCTTGGCGTCGATGTCATGGGAAACAGCAGAAAGACCGTGTTTGAGAATTTCCTCGATGGTCTTGGCCATACCCGCAATAGTCGGGGTCTCGAACAGGATTCGCAGCGGTACCTCAAGCTGTAGCTCTTCGCGAATCTTGAAAATAAGCTGGGTAGCGAGCAATGAGTGACCGCCAATCTCAAAGAAGTTGTCGTGCACTCCGATTTTGTCCATTTCCAGTACGGCGGCCCAGTGCGTATGCAACATGATCTCGACTGGCGTTTGCGGCGCCTGATATTCGACGCCTGATTCCGAGCGATCGTATTCCGGTTTCGGTAGCGCTTTGCGATCCAGTTTACCGTTTGGCGTCTTCGGCAAGCTCTCCAAGATCATAAAGTGTTGCGGGATCATATAGGCTGGAAGCTTGTCAGTCAGGAAGTGGTTCAGGTCATAAGATGTACTTGCGTGATTCTCTTCGAACACGATGTACGCTACCAGACGTTTGTCTCCTTCTCTGTCTTCACGAGCGATCAGCACGACTTCCTTGACATCAGGGTGGCGTCTCAGGACAGATTCGATTTCGCCCAATTCGATGCGATAGCCGCGGATTTTGACCTGGTAATCAACACGTCCCATAAACTGAAGATTCCCATCTGGCAAGTAGCGTACGAGATCTCCAGTCCGGTACATTCTCTCCCCTGGCCCACGGAACGGATTTTGCACAAAGCGTTCCATAGTCAGATCGGGGCGGTGGAGATAGCCACGCGCTAAGCCTGATCCACTGAGGTACAATTCTCCCGGCACCCCTACTGGAACTGGTTTTCGATGACTATCTAATACAAATACTTGCGTATTGAACTGCGGTCGTCCGATCAGTGGTTCGCTGATGGCTCCTTTTTTCACGATGGAGTGAGTCGAGTAAACGGTATCCTCTGTCGGTCCGTAGAGATTAAAGACTTTTTCTACGTTTTCAAAGGTATACAATTCCTGCGCAAGCTTGTTGGAAAGTGGTTCACCGCATAGGTTCATGACGCGCACCGACGCTGGAATCCCTTTCATACGCACAAGCTCCATCGCTGCTGACGGGACGGTATTGATCAGTGTCACCTGATTGGCTGCTGGCAAGGCTGGCAATTGTAGCGCATTTTCCGCCATGATCACTTTGCCACCCATGGTCAGTGTTGCGAACATTTCGTAGACAGACAAGTCAAAGCAGATTGACGTGGAGAACAGTACTCCGCTCATCTCCTCTGGTGTGAATGTGTCGTGTGCCCACGATAGGAAGTAGCTGACACTGCGATGTTCGAGTGCTACACCTTTTGGATTGCCTGTAGAACCTGACGTGTAGATGACATAGATCAAATTGTCGGAAGTCCCAAGCTTGGTCGGGTTTTCCTCGCTTTCGTCGGCAACTGCTTCCCAATCACGATCTAGGCAGATCACTTTGGCGTGGTGCTCAGGCAGAGTTGGCAGCAGATTTTCTTGCGTTAATAGGACTGGAACCTGTGAGTGCTCGATGATGTAGGCAATGCGGTCTGCCGGATAGCTTGGGTCGATTGGCACATAGGCCCCGCCCGCTTTCATAATGGCCAAAAGTCCAATCATCATCTCGGTTGTCCGCTGGGCGCATACTCCGACGAGCACTTCGGGTCCTACTCCTTGCTTGCGTAAATAATGAGCCAGCTGGTTCGCTTGTCTGTTCAACTCACTGTAGGTAGTCGTTTGCTCTCCTACAATTAGAGCGATGTTATCCGGGGCTTTCGCCACCATGTCCTCAATCATTTCATAAACGCATTTTTCTTTCGGGTATGGCGCTTCAGTACGATTCCATTCGGTAATGAGCCGTTGTTCCTCTTCCTCACGCATGAGCGGTAGCAAAGTGATTGACTGATCTGGGTTGGCAATGATTTCTTCCAGAAGCTTGTGGAAATGATCAACCATTCGAACGATCGTGCTGTGATCAAACAACGCCTTGTTGTACTCCAAGGTAGCCATGAGACCTTCAGATGTCTCCAACATCGTCACCGTCAAATCGAACTTCGAGGTGACGGTTTCCGCGCCGACGTCAAAGCTGCTGATCTGAATATCATCAACAGGATCTACCTGCATCGGGATGTTTTGCAGAATAAACATCACCTGGAATAGTGGCGAGTAGCTCATGCTACGCTCCAGCTGCAGTTCATCTAACAATTTTTCAAACGGAACGTCTTGGTGTGCATAAGCTCCCAGCGCTGTTTCACGAACGCGTGCAAGCAATTCGCGGAAGCTTGGTTGACCTGACATATCTGTTCGTAAAACGAGTGTATTGATGAAGTAACCGATCAACTGCTCCGTCTCTTGTTTATTGCGTCCCGCAATCGGAGTTCCGACAAGAATATCTTCTTGATTCGTATAGCGGTACAACAGAGTTTGGAAGGCCGCAATCAATGTCATGAAGAGTGTAGTCGTTTCTTTTCCACTCAGATTACGCAATCCTTCCAAGAGGTCGGCTCCAAACTGAATGGAGAGCTTCTCTCCTTCATATGTCTGTACAGGTGGGCGCGGTCGATCTGTTGGCAGTTGCAGTAATGGTTCGCTGCCCTTGAGTTTTTCTCTCCAGTACTCGAGCTGTCCCTCAAGAATCTCTCCACTTAACCATTCACGCTGCCAGACGGCAAAATCTGCATATTGGATCGGCAATTCCGTAAGTGGCGATGCCACTCCTTGACTAAACGCTTTGTAATTGGTCATTAATTCGCTCATCAATATTCCCATCGACCAACCGTCTGCAGCAATGTGGTGCATCACGAACAGGAACACAAAGTCATTTTCGTCGAGCTGAACCAGATTTGCACGGAGCAATGGACCTTTGGTCAGGTCAAATGGCTCGAGTGTGGCCTGCTCGGCAAGGCGTTTGACTTCTGCTTCCCGTTCAGCAGGGTCCATAGCCCGCAGATCGGTTTGGTTCATTACCCAATCGTCCTCTGGGTGAATCACTTGAACAGGTAGTCCGTCACGAACCTCAAAGCGAGTACGCAAGCTCTCGTGACGCTGTATGATGGCTTTCAAGCTTTCTTCCCACGCGAATATGTTGAGGTCTCCTTGGATACGTAGGAAGGATGGAATATTGTTGACTGAGCTTCCTTGCGTGAACTGCTCCAGGAACCACAAACGCTGCTGGGTAAATGACAATGGGAGCGGTTCTTTGCGAGATACTTTCACAATCGGTGGAGCCATCTTGATGGATGTTTGCTTGGTGAGCATAACCAGCTGTTCACTAAGCCCTTCGACTGTTGGGTATTCAAACAACGTACGAATTTGCAGCTCTACCCCAAAGATTTCCCGCAGGCGAGAAACTGTCTGCGTTGCGAGCAGGGAGTGTCCGCCTAATTCGAAAAAGTTGTCATGTACGCCCACTTTCTCTGTGGAGAGGATTTCGGTAAAGACGTTGGCGACCATTTCTTCCACGGGGGTACGTGGAGCGACATATACAGCTGAAAGCTGTCCCCAATCTGGCGTAGGTAATGCTTTTCTGTCAATTTTTCCGTTAACCGTCAGTCGAATTTCCGGTAGCCACATGAAATGCGACGGGATCATGTACTCTGGAAGTTTCTCTTTGAGCCAGAGCTTGATTTCGTCTATAGACGTCTCCTGCTCCATCGCATTGGTCAGATACGCTACCAATCGTTTGTCACCAGGTCTAGCTTCTCGCGCAATAACGACTGCTTCTTTGATTGCTTCATGTTGTCTCAATGCCTCTGCAATTTCGCCTAACTCGATACGGAATCCACGGATTTTCACCTGATCGTCGACACGACCGATGTAGTCCACGTTGCCATCTGGCAGATAACGAACGAGGTCGCCTGTTCGATAGAGTCGTTCTCCCGGTTGACCGAATGGATTCGAGATAAAACGCTCTGCTGTAAGCTCTGGACGATTCCAATAACCACGCGACAGACTCTCGCCACCAATGTACAGCTCTCCCGGAACACCGATAGGAACCGGCTGAAGATTTCGATCTAACACGTACAGCTTGGTATTCGGGAATGGACGACCAATAGTCGGGGCATTGTCAGCATCCGTTAAAAGTGCGATGACCGTACCAACTGTTGCTTCCGTCGGTCCGTAGCAGTTATAAAATTTTCGTCCTTTTGCATAGTGGGCAACCAGTTCACGGCTGCATGCATCTCCTCCCACCTCAAGGCAGACCAGATCCGGGTACTCTTCAACAGGTAATGACGCGAGTACCGAAGATGCCATGGATACCTTGGTGATGCGACGTTCACGAAGGGTGCGAACGAGGTCTGGGCCCGGTAACAGAGACTCACGATCTTCGATGACTAACGTTCCACCAGAGAGCAGAGCCTGCAGAATCTCAGAAATGGAAACGTCGAAGCCAAATGACGTAAATTGCAGGATACGGCTGGATTCGTTTATTTCGAAGTAATTCATGTAAGCCTGCACCATATTCATCACACTGCGATGCTCAACAGCTACCCCTTTCGGCAATCCAGTGGTACCGGATGTGTAGATGACATAGGCGAGATTGGTTGATACTACATCGGCTTGTGCGTTTTCTGCGGACATCTGCTCGTAGAACAATTCTTCATCCAGGCAGATGACCGTAGCTTTCGTTTTTGTGAATGGCTTTGCAAGTCTCGCTTGCGTCAGTACGACAGCTGCTTGTGAATCTTCCAGCATGAAAGCCATTCTTTCTTCGGGATGAGCTGGATCAACCGGTACATAGGCTGCTCCCGCTTTTAGCACACCAAGAATGCCAATAATCATTTCCATGGAGCGCTCCACGCAGATGGCAACAGTCGTATCAGGCTGCACGCCTTGAGCGAGAAGCAGATGCGCTAATTGGTTGGCTCTTTGGTTCAGCTCCGCATAAGTCAAGGCTTGTTGTTTATACTCAAGTGCAATATTTTCAGGAGTTTTCGCGACTTGTTGTTCAAATGCCTGATGGATGCAAAGATCGCGTGGATACTCCTTCTCCGTGCGATTCCAATCGATGAGTACCTGCTCGCGCTCGATATCGTCTATCAACGTCACGTCACTCATATGCATCTCCGGAGACTTGCTCATAGTGACCATGAGTTGGGTAATTTGGTTCAAGACCCGGTCGATCATCTCGTCATCAAAACGGTTTTGTTCATACTTGAGTTTGATTGCCACTTGCTTGCCTGGTGCTGCCACCAAGGTAAGTGGATAATTCGTTTGTTCGACAGCGGCTACGTCGTGAATTTCCAAAGAAACACTGGACGAGGCTGAATTGGACTCGTCTGTTTCTTGCCCTGCTGCTTGTACAGCCGGATAGTTCTCAAATACGAGTATTGATTCAAACAGGGCAGATCCACGCGGCAGTTCGCTCCATCCTTGGATGTCGAACAACGGTGTGTATTCATATTGGCGTATCTCTAACTGTCGGTGCTGCAAGTCTCTCAGCCAATCTAGCACGGTCGCGTTCGTCTGTAATGATATCCGAACAGGTAAGGTATTGATGAAGGAGCCTACGATCGTCTCAACATGGGAGAGGTCTGCCGGACGACCTGAGCCTGTCGCACCAAAAATGACTTCCTCTTCCCCGCTGTAGCTTCCCAGTATCCAGCCCCACGCCGCTTGTACCAAGGTATTCAGTGTTAACTGGTGTTCGCGTACGAATTTTTGCAAGTGCTCGCTTGTTTCGTCTGATAGGAGGATGCTCTTCTCTTCGTATTGCTTCGGTCCCGCGGTGACTACTGTTTTGCTCATTCCCAAGGTGGTTGGTTCGTGGAAGCCTTTTAGTTGGTTTACCCAGAATCGATTGGCTTCCTGCATATCCTGACGTTTCAACCAAGCAATGTACTGGGAAAACGGCTGAGGATGCCCAAGCTTAACTTCTTGCCCTTC
Source organism: Brevibacillus sp. AG162 (assembly GCF_006715575.1). Lineage (NCBI taxonomy): Bacteria > Bacillati > Bacillota > Bacilli > Caryophanales > Paenibacillaceae > Brevibacillus > Brevibacillus sp. AG162. Next base: position 34,125 of record NZ_VFNO01000010.1, on the reverse strand, counting down.
GCTGATCGAGGCATAATAGGCAAACAGTTCATTCAGTACCAAAGGAACGCTCCAACCATCAAGTAAAACGTGATGGAAGCTCCAAACGAAGCGATAGCTTTCTTCTTCTGTTCGGAAGACAACCCATCGTGACAAAGGTGCATGTGTAATATCGAAGCTTCGTCTACGGTCTTCCTCTAGAAAAGCGGTAAACATCTCATCCTGTACATCCGAATGCAGATGCCGCCAATCTTCCTGACGGAGAGATACGTTTACCTCTTTGCGGACAATTTGGTGTGCTTGCTCCAAACCTTCCCAGACGAAGTACGTTCTTAGAATGGAATGGCGATCCATTACTTTTTGCCATGCTTGCTCGAATACCGGCACATTCAGGTTCTTGAAATGAATGGCAAATTGGACGACGTAATCCCCGCTGTCTTGTGCATATAAGGAGTGGAACAGCATCCCCTGTTGGAGCGGAGAAAGTGTATAGATATCCTCGATATTTCGGTCAGAACCGATGTGTTTGTCGATGCTCTTCTGATCCAATACAGCCAGAGGAAAATCGGATGGTGAGTAACCGCCAGCTTCCTCTGTCGCACAATGGGCAATAATCTCACGAAGCGCATCCATAAAGTCATTCGCGACTGCTGCAATCGTGCTCTCTAGATGCATCTTCTCACTGTATCGCCAAGTCACATGCAGTTGTTCCCCTGCAACGACACTATTTACGTCGATCAGGTGGTGTCGCCCCGCGTCCGGGCTAAGGTTGGAACCGCTGGACTCTGGTGCCCAGCCAAATAAGGAATCGCCATCGACAATCTGATCGATTTTGCCCATGTAGTTGAACAGCACTTGTGCTTGAATGCGGGAAATTTCATCGACAATATGCTGATCCGCATGGAGGTAACGAAGAACGCCGTAACCAAGCCCTTTGTTTGGGATCGCACGCAATTCTTCTTTGGTCGTCAAAAGTGCTTTCCCTACGGAGAATGTTTCGTCCCATTGAAGGTGCACCGGATACATGCTGGTGAACCAGCCGATGGTACGGGACAGATCGATTCTCTCTGACAATTCTTCACGGCCATGCCCTTCTACGTTTACGAACACAGATCGATTACCCGTCCACCGAGTAAGTGACTTCGCCAAAGCGGTTAGCAGGACGTCATTGATCTGCGTGCGGTATGCCTGCGGTACGTTTTGCAGTAATGCTTTGGTTTCTTCGCTGGTCAATGCAAAGCTGACGGACTTTGTCGTTGCTTCTGTATTCTCCCCATCATTTGTCACGTCCACAGGCAATTGTGCTGATTCGACGGAGGATTTGGTCATCCAGTATCTTTTTTCGTTTTCCAAAGCATCTGAATTCGCGTAGCGCTCCAGTTCATCCGCCCATTCTTTGTAGGATGTCGTTTTCGCTGGTAGTTTCACGTCTTGCCCTGCGGCAATTTGTTGGTAGGCGTTTTGCAAGTCCTCGAGAATGATGCGCCACGATACCCCGTCTATGACTAAGTGATGGGCTACGATTAACAGACGATTGGGTTGCTCTTGACCCAGATCGAAATAAATGGACTGAACCACATGCCCTTCAAACAAATTCAGACCTGACTGCGTCTCATCTGCAATCTTTTCGATGGCCTTGAATTGTTCATCTGGCGTAAGGTGGGACAGATTTTCAATCCGGAATGGAATTGTATCACTTGGCGCATCCATCTCTTGCTTCCAGCCAAGCTCTGTCTGTGTATAGCGCATGCGTAATGCATCGTGCTGCAGGAGTAAGTGCCCTACCGCTTGTTTCAGTGCTTCCTGATCAATGCCTGCCTGGATGGAGAGCAGCACGGATTGATTCCAGTGATGTCTGTTCTTCAGCGGAAGCTGGAAGAACCACTTCTGAATCGGCAAGAGTGGCAATTCGCCGATAATCGGACCTTGTTCAGCAAGGATCGCTTCTTTTTCCTCTACGACCTCTGCTAATTCAGCGATGGTTTGGTACTCGAATAATTGCTTCGGAGTGAGCCTTAGACCTGATTGATTGGCGCGTGACACAATCTGGATACTGAGAATCGAATCACCGCCCAGCTCGAAGAAATTATCGTGTATGCCAATTTGGTCAATACCGAGAACTTCTTTCCATATCGCGGCAAGGTGTTGCTCCTTCTCCGTAGTTGGTGAGACAAATTTTCCTTCCAACTCAGGACGATTGAAATCAGGTGCAGGCAAATTTTTACGATCTACCTTTCCGTTTGGTGTTAGCGGCAGATAATCTAACACGATGAAAAATGCAGGAACCATATAATCAGGCAGTATTTCCTTTAATGCTTTGCGAATGTCACTTGTGGCAATCTCCGTGTCCTCTTCTAAAACCAGGTAGGAAGCAAGACGCTTCGTTCCTTGATGATCCGTGCAGACAGTGACCACTGCTTCTTTTACCGCAGGGTGAGCGAGAATGGCTGTTTCTACTTCCCCCAGTTCGACGCGGAATCCGCGAATACTCGTCTGATCATCTGCACGACCGATGAACTCAATGTTGCTGTCCGCCAGATAGCGCACCAAGTCCCCTGTACGGTAGAGACGTGCTCCATCTATTTCACTAAAAGGATGAGTGACAAAGCGCTCTTGTGTCAGTTCGGGACGGTTCAGGTAGCCGCGCGCCAAGGAACTACCACCAATGTATAGCTCACCAGTGACTCCTACGGGGACAGGCTGCATACGCTCGTCGAGAATATAGACTTGCACGTTGTCAATAGGACGTCCAATGGATGGTGCAAAGCTTTGTCCTGCCCCTATCGGAACGATACCAGCTGTTGCAACGACTGCGTTTTCAGTTGGACCGTATTGGTTCACCAGGGTAAACGGCAGATGCGCACTAGGATAGTGATGGAGCTTGTCTCCTCCTGTCAGCATGTAACGAAGCTTGGTATGGCTCGGCCAATCCAGAGCCAGCAAGCTCTCTGTTAAAGGCGTCGGCAAAAAGCTGATCGTGATCTCAGAATGGATGAGCCAATCACGGAGTTTTTCCGGGACGAGACGGATTTCCTCTTCTGGCAAATAAAGTGTGGCTCCTTTTGTTAAATAAGGCCAAATTTCCCATACAGATGCGTCAAATGCCGTCCCGGAGATCTGCGATGCTCGATCTGCGGACGTAACATCATATACGCGCTGATGCCAAGAAATTAGATTGAGAAGCGCGGCGTGCTCGATCTCAACCCCTTTTGGCGTACCTGTCGAACCAGATGTGTAGATGACGTAAGCAAGCTGGTTCGTCGTAGTCAAGTTCGTTGGAGTTGTCGTACTTTCTTGGGCGATCGACTCCCAGTCTGCGTCCAGGCAAATCAATTGGCTCGTACCCGCAGGGAGTTTTTCAGCGAGTCTGGCTTGTGTAAGGACAATCGACATACCTGCATCCTGCATCATGAAGGCGAGACGATCCTTGGGATACGCTGGGTCCATTGGTACGTAAGCACCGCCAGCTTTCATGATAGCCAGTTGACCGATCAACATCTCGATTGAGCGCTCAACGCAGATCCCTACGAGATTTTCCTGACCGATTCCCTGTTTTTGCAGATAATGCGCCAGTTGATTCGCTTTGGCATTCAATTCCGCATAGGTAATGAATTGGTCACGCGTGAAAACAGCCGGCTGGTTGGGCATTTCATGAGCGACCTGCTCCACCAGTTCATGCACGCAATGATCCTTGGAGTAGGCAATTCTGGTGTTGTTCCATTCAGATACGACCTGCTGCTGCTCCGTTTCTCCCATCAGTTTTAGAGCGGTGATGGCTTGATTGGCGTTGGCAGAAACGGCTTTGAGTAGCTGGGAAAAGTGTTCGATCATTCGTTCTACTGTGTTCTGATGAAACAGAGATGTGTTGTACTCGAATGTAGCGGACAGACCGTCTGCCGTCTCTGCCATCGTCAAGGTGAGATCAAACTTGGTTGTCTCTACCTGTTGACTCCCTTTTGGTGGCAAAATGCGAATCCCGTCAAGTGCTTCTACCTGAACCGGAATATTTTGCAGAGCGAACATCACTTGGAACAATGGCGAGTAGCTGAGACTGCGCTCTAATTGCAGCTCGTCTACGAGCTTTTCAAAGGGTAGATCTTGATGGGAATAGGCTCCCAAGGCTGTTTCCCGCACACGGCTAAGTACCTCTCTGAAGCTAGGGTCGCCTGACAAATCTGTTCGCATCGCCAATGTGTTGATGAAAAATCCAATTAATCCTTCTGTCTCTTGGTGACTGCGTCCTGCTACAGGAGTACCAACGAGGATGTCGTCTTGTCCTGTATATCGATACAGAAATACTTGGAAGGCGGCGAGCAACGTCATAAACAATGTCGTACCTTCACGCTTGCTCAAGGAAAGCAGATTCGTCATCAATTCTTTGTCATACATCAGTGTGATGCTGTTTCCTTCATAGGACTGAACAGCTGGACGGGGACGATCTGTTGGCAAGGCGAGTAACGGTTCTGCTCCACCCAGCTTTGCACGCCAGTAGGACAGTTGTTTTTCCAATACGTCTCCTGTAAGCCATTCGCGTTGCCATGCCGCATAATCTGCGTATTGGATAGGCAGGTTGGTAAGTTGCGGTACTTCTGATTTGCTGAGTGCCTGATAGCAGGTAAACAATTCACTGAGTAAAACACCCGCTGACCAACCATCGGCGATGATATGGTGTACGTTCAGGAGGAAGATGAAATCCTGCTCTCCTGTTTGAATAATCATCGAACGCATGAGCGGGCCTGTGACGAGGTCAAATGGCTTGTTCGCATGTTCTTTGGTCAAGCGTTGTCCTTCTTCGTCTCGTCTATCATCTGGCAGCTCTCGTATATCCATTCGGCTTAGTTTCCAATCAACCTCTGGATGAATCACCTGAACGGCTTCCCCGTTGATGTCGGAGAACGTTGTACGCAAGCTCTCGTGACGGCAGATAATCATCTGCAAACTTTGCTCCAGCGCTTCAATGTTTAGCTCTCCTTGCAACCGAACGGCAGTTGGAATGTTGTAGAGCGCACTGTTTGGCATCAAGCGGTCAAAGAACCATAAGCGCTGTTGTGCAAAGGAAAGCGGTAAATGTCGATCACGTGAAACGGGTACGAGCGGAATGCTGGAGAGTCCAGATTTGTCCTCGTTCATGGATACAATCAGTTCGCTGAGTCTGTTGACTGTCGAATATTCGAATAAGGCACGGAGCGGTAAATCTACGCGAAACGCTTCTTTTAAGCGGGAGATGGTTTGCGTAGCCAAAAGAGAATGGCCTCCCAGCTCAAAGAAATCGTCGTAGCTACCAACTCGTTCTACCGAGAGAACCTGCGACCAGATGTTGGCTACCAGCTCCTCTGTAGGCGTACGGGGGGCAACATAATTGCGCTGCGTGGAAAATTGTCCCCAATCTGGTACTGGTAGTGCTCTTCGGTCTACTTTTCCATTAACCGTGAGCGGAATAGTCTCTAGCCATACAAAGCCTGCTGGGATCATGTATTCAGGCAACGATTCTTTCAGGAACAGAGCGAGCTCCTCGGCGGTTGGCTTGTCTCCCGTTGCTACCAGATAGGCGGCCAAGCGTTTGCCTCCCGCTTTTTCTTCACGGACGATGACCACAGCTTCATGTACGGCAGGATGCTGTCTGAGCGAATTCTCAATTTCACCCAATTCAATGCGGTAACCGCGAATTTTGACTTGATCATCCATACGTCCAAGGAATTCGAGGTTGCCGTCTTCTAGATAGCGAACAAGGTCGCCCGTCCGATAGAGTAGCTCTCCTTCTTTGCCGAACGGATGAGTGATAAAGCGCTCTTCTGTTTGTTCTTTACGATTCCAGTAGCCGCGAGCCAAGCCTTTTCCTCCGATATACAGTTCACCTGGTACGCCGATAGGTACGGGCTGCCTATTTGCATCCAGCACGTACATCGTCGCGTTGGCAATTGGCCGACCGATAGGCGGATTGCTCATTCCAGCCTCGCAACGCATCATAGTGGAGCAGACAGTTGCTTCCGTTGGACCGTAGCAGTTGAAGAACTGGCGATTCGCCGCATAGCGTGCCACAAGTTCACGGCTCGGAGCTTCTCCGCCTACAATCAAGGTGCTTAAGTCAGGCAGGTCAGCTTCAGGCAGTGCTGCCAGTACGGAAGAAACCATGGATACGGTGGTAATGCGTTGTTCTTGCAAAACTTGGATCAGCTCAGGGCCTGGCAAAAGGGACTCTCGATCCTCGATGACTAGCGTCGCACCAGCGAGTAAGGCCATCACAATCTCGGACACCGATACGTCGAAGCTAAACGAGGTAAATTGCAGAACACGACTGGTTGGCTGAATATCAAAAGCATGGATCAAGGCATGAGCCATGTTTATCACACTGTGGTGCTCTACCATTACCCCTTTTGGCTGTCCGGTTGAACCTGACGTATAGATTACGTAGGCAAGATTATGTTCTGTGACCTTGCAAGAAACGTTGGTGATAGGTTCATTCGTTACAGGATTGCTGTCTAAACAAATGACGTTTGCCTGTGTTGTTGGCAAGCTGTCCATGAGAGACTGCTGGGTCAGCAAAACATTTGTTTGCGAATCCTCGATCATATAGGCGATGCGTTCTTGCGGGTAAGCCGGGTCAATCGGTACGTAGGCAGCTCCCGATTTTAAAACGCCGAGAATACCAATGATCATCTCAGGGGAACGATGCACGCATATGCCGACGAGTGTATCCGGTTTTACGCCTTTACTTACGAGCTGATGGGCCAGTTGGTTTGCTCGCTCGTTTAGTTCCTTGTAGGTTAGCTCTGTGTTCTTATAGGTAATGGCAATCGCATCTGGTGATTTCTCCACTTGTTGTTCAAACGCTTGATGAACGCACAGGCCGCTCTGATATTCCTCCGCCGTCTGGTTCCACTGAACGAGTACCTGTTCACGTTCGTTTTCGCTGATCATAGAAAGGTCGGCAATCCGTTGCTTGGCGTTTTTGGCGATAGAGATCAGTAGTGAATGAAGCTGATCAAGAACTCGCTCAATTGATGGAAGCTCAAATTGACTTTCATCAAATTTGACTTTGATGTCGATTGTTTTGCCTGACGCCGCAACCAGCGTAAATGGATAATTGGTTTGCTCCTCGGAATGTACATCCACGATCGAAAGCTCACTCTCTCCACTACCGCCGCTAGCATTACCGACAGGAGTATTTTCAAAGACGAGAATGCTTTCAAACAGAGATTGTCCACGCGGCAAGTCGCTCCAGCCTTGGATTTCCACGAGTGGGGTATATTCATACTGGCGGAAGTCGGCTTGCTGTTGTTGCAGAGATTTGAGCCAATTGATTACGCTCTCCTCCCCTTTTACCTGCACGCGGACAGGGAGTGTATTAATAAACAGACCAATCATCGTCTCGACTCCAGGCAAATCGGCAGGACGTCCGGATACAGTGGCGCCGAAAATAATGTCGTCCTGTCCGCTGTAGCGATTCAACAGCAGTGCCCATGCGCCTTGCACAATCGTGTTGACCGTCAGGCGATGTTGACGAGCCAATGTCTGTAATGATTTGGAGATTGCTTCGGAAACGGTCAGATCTAGCTCCCGATAATTTTTCTGATCAAGGTACGGATTTTTGTAAGCGCGACCGAAGGAAAGTGGCGTGGTTTCCGTAAAGCCTTGTAGATACGTGCGCCAAAACGCCTCCGCTTGCTTCAAGTCCTGCTTTTTCAGCCAGACGATGTAGTCACGGTAAGATTTAACCGGAGGAAGTTGTACAGGCTGCCCTTTGCATAGCATGTTGTACGCCGCAAACACTTCCCCGAAAACTAGCGGCATACTCCATCCGTCTATCAGCACGTGGTGCAATGTCCACGAAAAATGAAAGGTATTACTACTCAAACGGAACAGATTTAATCTCATCAATGGCGCTTCTTCGATATTGAAACCACGTTTGCGATCATCTTTGGTAAAGGTTTGTAGAAACGCTTCTTGTTCGGAGGAGGAAAGATGAATAATGTCATGTTCCACCAGGGAAACCTTCAGCTCTTTCAAAACAACCTGGACGTATTCTTTTACTTTCCCGCCAATAAATCTGGTGCGAAAAATAGCGTGTCTGTCTACGAGGCATTGCCATGCCTGTTCGAATAACGGAATGTTCAAGGGACCTTGCAGCTTCAACCCCATCTGTACGATATAGGCTCCGGACTCTGGTTCCAACAAGCTGTGGAAAATGAGACCCTGCTGCAAAGGAGTAACGGGATAATACGTTTCAATGTTATTCATCTTCTCCTGCCCACTCCCATAAAAAATTTGCCATAGAGGCGCCGTGCTTGACGCCTCTATGCAGTTCGTATTCATTACTTGTCTTGGATGAGATCAAGTAAGTCGGCAATCTCTTCATCATCCCAACCGAATTCGGACAGATCACTTGTCGTTGGTGTTGCGGCCGTCTCCGTCTGACCTAGCTCGATCAATTGTCGTAGCGCATTTACATAGTAATCCGCCAAATCTTTGACCGTTTCTTTGCGATAAATCTCTTCACTGAAGGCGATCGTGACAATCAATTGTCCCCCAACGACAGAGCTACCGAAATCCAGCAGGTGCTGACGTTCTGAATTGCGGTTGAAGTTGTCGCCTCTTGCCTCGTTTGCAAAGCCAAACAAGGATTCTGTCTCATCGACTGCCTGATCAAGCTGACCGAGGTAGTTGAAGCTAATCTCTGCTTTTGGCAAAGACTTGAACTTTTCAGTCATCTCCTCGTTCAGGTAACGGAGAATTCCATAGCCGATCCCCTTGTTCGGAATGCTACGCAGCTGTTCTTTGGTCGTTTGCAGCGCTTCTTTGAGAGAGGTAGTTCCCCTCGTATCCAAGAGGATGGTATACATGCTCGTGAACCACCCCAAGGTACGGGACAGATCGACATCGTCGAAGAGCTCTTCACGTCCGTGTCCTTCCAAATGGACGAGCGAGGTTTGATTGCCAGTCCAGACGAAGATCGCTTCTGCCAATGCAGTGAGCAAGACGTCATTGATCTGAGTTTGGTAAATCGAAGGCAATTCCTGTATGAGCACTTTGGTTTCTTCCTGCGTAAGTGCAACAGAAACCATCTTGGCAGTAAGCTCTCGGTTCTTTCCGTTCTCATCATCTTTTGGCAGAGCGTTTACTTCTGTATCGAAGCTGCTTAGCCAATAATCCGCTTCCTCTCGCAGGCTGTCCGATTGAGCGTACTCCGTCAATTTTTCAGCCCAATACTTGTAGGAGCTGGTCTTTGGCGGCAGTTGCACCTGCTTGCCTTGTAGCAGTTGGGAGCTGGCCTTATTCAAGTCTTCCGTGATGATGCGCCAAGACACACCATCGACTGCCAAGTGGTGAATGACGATTAGCAAGCGGCCTTCCTGTTCACTGCCCAAATCGAAATAGACGGCACGGAGCAACGGACCTTCCGAGAGATGCAAGCTTGCCTGAGCTTCCTCAGAGATTTCCCCGATGCGCTTTACTTGCTCTTCATACGGCAAATGACCCAATTCCTCTACGGTAAATGGAATGATATCTGTCCAATCATCGTTGATTTGCTTCCATTTTCCATCCTGATGGTAGAAGCGGAGGCGGAGGGCATCATGATGTCCGAGCAAGTGATAGAATGCTTGTCTCAAAATCTCTGGATCGATCGGTTTGACCGTTAAAAGGACAGATTGGTTCCAGTGGTTGCGATCTGCCAATTTTTGCTCGAAGAACCAGCGCTGAATCGGCAGGAGTGGCACTTCCCCTGTGACGATGCCTTGCTCGGCGAAAATGTTAACCGACTCCCCGATCGCATGTGTCAACTCGGCAATCGTCTGATTTTCGAACAAGAGCTTCGGTGACAAGCGAATTCCAGATTGGGCTGCACGGGCCACGATCTGAATGCTTAGAATCGAATCACCACCGAGTTCGAAGAAGTTATCGTGAATGCCGACTTGCTCTAATCCTAGAACCTTTTTCCATATTTCGGCCAATACTCTCTCGACAAACGTCTCTGGTGCAACGAATTCTCCATTACTCACGGTGTACTCCGGTACAGGTAATGCACGACGGTCTACTTTGCCATTTGGAGTGAGTGGCAGAGTATCCATGATCACGAATGCGGCTGGTACCATGTACTCCGGCAGTTTTTCTTTGAGGTAGCTGTCGAAGTTGCCAGCTTGATCCTCTCCCTCTTCTTCAAGCACGACATACGCGGCCAGTCGTTTCACACCTGGCATGTCTTCCCGGGCAAGGACGATCGTTTCTTTGACAGAAGGGTGAGTGTACAAGGCGGTTTCAATCTCGCCCAGCTCGACGCGGAACCCCCGGATACTCACCTGATCGTCGGCACGACCGATAAACTCGATGTTGCCGTCCGGCAGGTAGCGTACAAGGTCTCCTGTGCGGTACATTTTTGCCCCTCGAATGTGAGCGAACGGGTTTTCGACGAAGCGTTCTTGTGTCAGATCAGGACGATTTAGATACCCGCGACCCAAGCTGTTCCCTGCGATGTACAGTTCACCTGCAACGCCGATCGGCACGGGTTGCAGCTTTGCATCAAGAACGTATACTTGCACATTGTCGATTGGGCGTCCGATTGTTGGTGCAGCTATCTGACCAGCTTGTACAGGAACGATGCCTGCTGTAGCGACGACGGCATTTTCCGTTGGCCCATACTGATTTACCAATGTAAATGGCAGATGAGCCGATGGATAGTGATGCAGCTTGTCACCGCCCGTCAGCATGTAGCGCAAATCTGAATCGGTCGGCCATTCAACAGACATCAAGCTCTCTGCTAATGGCGTTGGCAGGAAGCTGATCGTGATTCCTGAGCCGACGAGCCAATCACGCAGTTTTTCCGGTACGAGACGAATCTCTTCTTGTGGCAGATACAGCGTGGCTCCAGCCGTCAGATACGGCCAGATTTCCCAGACAGCGGCGTCGAATGCTGTTCCGGCGATTTGTGATGCTTTATCCTCTGGCGTGACGTTGTAAGCGTGCTGGTGCCAATAGATGAGATTCAATAGAGCGCGTTGCTCGATTTCCACTCCTTTTGGTTTTCCGGTAGAACCGGAGGTGTAAATGACATAGGCGAGATTGTTCGTTGTCGTCGTGATTTCGGGTGATTCCGTGCACTCATTGGCAATCAAATCCCAATCGATGTCGAGACAAATAAACGCTGCATCACCTGTTGGCAATGCTTCAAGCAAGCGTTCTTGGGTCAATACGATCGGCATGTTCGTGTCATCCATCATGAAGGCAAGACGTTCCTTTGGATAAGATGGGTCCATCGGAACAAACGCGCCGCCTGCTTTGAGAATCCCTAATTGGCCGATCAGCATCTCGACGGAGCGTTCGACGCAAATACCAACGAGAGTCTCTGTCGTAACCCCCTGTTGTTGCAAGTAGTTCGCCAGTTGATTCGCTTTCGAATCCAGCTCTGCGTAGGTGAGCGAGCCTTCCTCGGAGACAACTGCCAGTTGATTCGGCATTTTCCTTGTCATTTCGGTGACTAGCTCGTGTACTGTCTTCTCATACGTGTAATTTGCAGCTGTGTTGTTCCACGCGAGTATAAGCTGTTCACGTTCATCCGGACGAAGCAGTGGTAACGCCATGATCGAACGATCTGGTTGGGCGACAATTCCCTCCAGTAAATAATGGAAATGATTCACCATTCGCTCCATCGTTGTTTGGTCGAACAAATCTGTATTGTAATCAAACGTAGCGATCAGGCCGTTTGGCGTTTCTCCCATCGTCAAGCTGATGTCGTATTTGGACATCACTTCTTGGCTCTTGCTTTCAAACGGAGCAATCCGAATGCCCTCAAGCTCATGAGTCTGCATTTGGAAGTTTTGCAGAGCGAACATGACTTGGTAGAGCGGCGAATAGCTTAGGCTACGTTCCAACTCCAGCTCATCTATTAACTTTTCAAAGGGCAGGTCTTGATGGGTATATGCCTCCAGTGCAGACTCGCGCACTCTTGCAAGTAGTTCACGGAAGGTTGGAGCGCCAGACATATCGGTTCTCATCGCCAGCGTGTTGATGAAGAAGCCAATTAATGACTCCGTTTCTTGTCTATTGCGTCCAGCAACCGGACTTCCGACGATAATGTCGTCTTGACCGCTGTAGCGATGAAGCAGGATTTGGAATGCAGCGAGCAAGGTCATAAAGAGCGTGGCGCCTTCTTGTCGGCTGAGCGCGTGTAATTTTTCCACAAGCTCCGTTGGGAAACTCGTCGTGTATAAGGCTCCATTATATGTCTGTACAGGTGGACGCGGACGATCTGTCGGTAAGGCCAATAGCGGCTCACTGCCACTCAGTTTTGCCTTCCAGTATGCGAGTTGTTGCTCCAGCGCCTCACCTTGTAGCCATTCACGCTGCCAAGCTGCAAAGTCTGCATATTGTAGTGGCATGTCGGTGAGTTGCGGCGTTTCTTCCTTGCGAAGCGCTTCATAAATCACAACCAGCTCTCGGATGAAAATGTTCATCGACCAGCCGTCAGATACGATATGGTGCATGTTAAGCAGGAAGACGAAATTCTCTTCGCCGATCTGGATGATCGTGGCCCGCAGTAAAGGTCCTGTACTTAGGTCAAATGGCTTGGTAGCCTCTTCTCTCTCCAGGCGATGTACCTCGGTGTCACGCTCTTCTTCTGGTAGATCACGCAAATCAATCTTGCTCAGACTCCACGCGATTTCTGGGTGAATGACTTGTATCGCTTCGCCGTTGATGTCAGTGAAAGTTGTTCGCAAGCTCTCGTGTCGCTCGATGATCATCTGCAGACTGCGTTCCCATGCATGGATGTTGAGGTGTCCTTGCATCCGCATGGCAGACGGGATGTTGTACAAGGCGCTGTTCGGCATTAAGCGATCCAAGAACCACAAGCGTTGCTGTGCAAATGAGAGCGGTAGATGCTGGTCGCGAGAAACGGGTGCAAGTGGAATGCTGGCAACATTCGATTTGGCTTCCAGTAGTCCGGTTACCTTTTCGCTCATTTGTGCCACGTTCGGATTTTCGAACAAGGCACGGAGTGGTACTTCCACACCAAATGTTTCTTTCAGGCGGGAAACGGTTTGGGTAGCCAAGAGTGAATGTCCACCCAGATCAAAGAAGTCATCGTGGATTCCAATTCCCTCAACGGAAAGAACCTGCGACCAAATATGGGCAACGATTTCCTCTGTTGGTGTTCGCGGTGCCACATATTCTTTCTCTGTCCCCCCTTGTCCCCAATCCGGTGCTGGAAGGGCGCGGCGATTTACTTTCCCGTTGACTGTGAGCGGAATCTCTGCCATCCATACGTAACCTGCTGGAACCATGTATTCTGGCAGGGTCTCTTTCAGGTAGTGTATAAGCTCAGCTTCACCCGGTTGTTGTTCGTTCGCTGCAACGAGATAAGCTGCCAAACGCTTGTCGCCTTCCCGATCCTCACGCGCGATAACGACGACATTCTGAACGGCTGGATGCTGTCTGAGTCTATTCTCGATTTCGCCCAGCTCGATTCGATATCCGCGAATTTTGACTTGGTCGTCGATTCGTCCGAGGAATTCGAGCTGTCCGTCTTCCAAATAGCGAACCAGGTCCCCAGTCCGGTAGAGGCGTTCTCCTTCCTTGCCGAACGGATGAGTGATAAAGCGTTCTTTCGTAAGCTCAGGACGATTCCAGTACCCTCTGGCTATTCCTTTTCCGCCGATGTACAGCTCGCCTGGTACGCCGATTGCCACAGGTTGCCGGTTTGCATCCAGTACATACACTTCCACATTAGCAATGGGTCGGCCGATTGACGGATTTTTTCCGTTATTCTCACAACGTATGAGAGTAGCGGTGACGGTTGTTTCTGTTGGTCCGTAGCAGTTAAAGAACTCGAGATCCTTCGCGTGACGGGCGACAAGCTCACGGCTTAACGCTTCTCCGCCGACAATCAGAGTCTTCAGGTCTGGCAAATCCGCTTGTGGCAAGGCAGATACTACGGAGGCAGCCATTGTCACGATCGTGATGCGTTGTTCCTGCAGGACTTGGATCAACTCCGGACCAGGTAAAAGTAATTCGCGATCCTCAATGACTAGCGTGGCGCCAGCGAGCAGGGTCATAGCGATCTCGGAGACAGAAACATCAAAGCTAAAGGATGTGAATTGCAAAACCCGGCTCGTCTCATCGATTTGGAACGAATGGATCAGGGCATGTGTCAAATTGATCACGGAGTGGTGCTCGACCATCACCCCTTTGGGCAATCCAGTTGATCCAGAAGTATAGATGACGTAGGCGAGATGATGCTCGTTGACGCTGCTATCCACGTTTGTGGTAGGCTCCTCTGCCAGTTCATCGCTATCAAGGCAAATGATCTGGTTAGAAGGGACTGGCAGCATGTCTTTCAGCGATACTTGCGTCAACAAAATGTTCGCTTGCGAATCTTCGATCATGTAGGCAATGCGATCTTGCGGATGCGCCGGATCAATAGGCACATAAGCAGCCCCTGCTTTCATCACACCGAGGAAAGCAATGATCATCTCGAAAGAGCGCTCGACGCAAATGCCAACTAGCTTATCCGGTTGCACACCCATTGCAATCAGTCTGTGTGCCAGCTGGTTTGCACGTTTGTTTAGCTCGGCATAGGTCAACTCCGTCTTCTTGTAGACGAGTGCAATCGCATCAGGTGTCTTTTCCACTTGTTTCTCGAATGCCTGGTGGACGCAAAGCTGGGTCGGATAATCCACGCTCGTGTCATTCCATTCGACTAATACCTGTTGGCGCTCGGTTTCACTGATCATCGACACCTCTGCAAGGCACTGTTCAGGTTTTGCCATCATGGATTCGAGCAAGTAAGACATCTGGTGCAGTACACGTTCGATATTTTCAGACGCGAATCGGCTTTGGTCGTATTTGATCTTAAGGATGAACTCTATACCCGGACCGCAGACAACGGTGATTGGATAATTCGTTTGTTCCATCGTCTCCACGTCCGATAATTGCAGTTCATAATGTTCATCTTTTACCGATTCACCGATCGGGTAATTCTCAAAAATGAAGATGCTCTCGAACAGGGCAGCATTACGCGCCATTTCACTCCAGCCTTGGATGTCAACCAACGGCGTGTACTCAAACTGGCGCAGCTCCACTTGATGTTCTTGAATCTCGCGTAGCCATTCCCGCACCGATTTGTTCGCATCTATCAAAACACGAATCGGCAGAGTGTTAATGAAGAGACCAACCATGCCCTCTACGGTAGGGAGATCAGCCGGTCGACCGGAAACGGTTGCACCGAAGACGACATCATCCGTTGCGGCGTATCGGCTCAGGATGAGAGCCCATGCTCCTTGGACAAGCGTATTCAATGTCAACTGATGGGTACGGACAAAGGCTTGCAAACGTGAAGTCATTTCCGCCGATAAGCGAATTTCTTTCTCTTCGTACACTTTCGGCATATTTTCCTGGCCGCCTGAGTGGTTACTCATCGCTAATGGTGTAGACTCTTGGAAGTTTTTAAGCTGTTCGCGCCAAAAATGTTCGGCAGCACGCAAGTCTTGGCGCTGTACCCAATCGATGTACGCAGAGAATGGTTGGACGAAGCTGTACGAAACCTCTCGATCTTCCGCTATGGCCACATAAGCACTAAACCAGTCTTTTAGTACAATCGGGACGCTCCAACCATCTAGCAATACATGATGGAAGCTCCACGTGAAGCGATAAATTCCCTCACGTAAGTGGAACAACGTCCAACGCATAAGTGGCGGGGAAGCAATCTCGAAATTGCGTCTACGGTCAGCTTCTAGATAGTGAGCCAGTTCCGCTTTTTGCTGCTCCGTCGTCAAATGACGAAGGTCGATTTTTTCTACAGATGCTTTTACTTGTTTGCGTACAATCTGATGAGCCTCTAAACCTTCCCAAATAAAGTAGGTACGTAGAATCGGATGTCGATCCACTACCTTTTGCCACGCCTGTTCAAACGCATCGACGTGCAAGCCCTCCATCGTCATGGCAAAGTGAACAATATAGTCTCCCCCCTCTTGCTCGTACAGGGAGTGGAACAGCATGCCACCTTGCAATGGACTGAGTGGATAGACGTTTTCGATCAGGCGATCCTGTCCCAGATGCTTGTCGATAGCACGTTGATCCATTCGCGCTAGTGGGAAGTCAGATGGCGTATAGCCGCCTGCTTCTTCGGACTGGCAGTGCGCAATGATCTCGCGCAAAGCTTCCAGATAGTTGCACGCAAGCTCTTGAATCGTGCTTTCCTCGTGAATATTTTCGCTATATATCCATGTGACATGGAGTTGTTCTCCGGTGATGACACTGTTTACATCAATCAGGTGCTGGCGTATTGTGTCTTTCCCCAGATTGGAGCCTCTTGATTCTTGTGCCATGCCAAATCTCGATTCGACTTGAACGATCTGATCAAACTGCCCAAGGTAGTTGAAGCTGATTTCTGGCTGCGGCTTTTCACCTAGGAGTTTTTTCAACTCCTCATCCTGACTGAGGTATCGGAAAATGCCGTAGCCGACACCTTTCTTTGGAATGCGACGAAGCTGTTCCTTGACCGCTTTCAAAGCGTCACCCCACGGTTTCGACGGGTCAATTGAAAGCTGTACCGGGTACATGCTCGTAAACCAGCCAACCGTTCGGGATAAGTCCGCTCCTTCGATCATTTCCTCACGTCCGTGCCCTTCCAGATGAACGGCTACTATTTTTTCACCTGTCCAACGATTCATTGCTTTGGTTAAAGCGGTAAGCAATACATCATTGATTTGCAGGCGGTAAGGCGAAAGCGTCTCCTGCAACAACGCGCGAGTTTCTTCAATAGTAAGCGCAAGACTTACTTGCTTGGAGGTTGCATCTGTGTTTTGACTTGGTTCGAAAGCACGGTCAATTGGAAGTGGATTCACTTCATCACTTTGGCCCAGCCAGAACGCTTTTTCCGGCTCGAACGCTTCGGAATTCGCATAGGATTGCAATTGCTCTGCCCATGACTTGAATGAAGTCGTTTTCGCTGGGAATTGTACCGGTTGATCGTTTACAAGTTGCCCGTAAGCTGTTTGCAGATCCTCTAGCAAAATGCGCCAGGAAACACCGTCTATCACCAAATGGTGGGCAACAATCAGCAGACGACCAGGTAGGTCCGCTCCAAGATGGAAGTAAACGGCTTGGAAAACGGGTCCCTCACTTACATGTAGACTTGATTGCACCTCGTTTGCGATTTGCTCCAGACGACCAGCTTGTTCTTCTGCTAAGAAAGTGGACAGATCCACACTACGGAATGGAATGGTATCAGGACGTCCTTCCAAATGTTGGGTCCAGCCTTGCTCGGTATGGTTATATCGCATACGTAATGCGTCATGATGAGTGAGCAGACTCTCGATGACACGCTCTAGAACATTCAGGTCAACGGGTTGTCGAACCGTCAAAAGCAAGGATTGGTTCCAATGATGGATCGACGGCTGTTCAGTCGTGAAGAACCACGATTGAATTGGCGTGAGCGGCACCTCTCCCGTCAAGATGCCTTGTTCTGCTTCGATTTTTACTGCTTGTATGCCGCCAGTCTCTGTTACGACTCTTGCCAGTTCCGCGATGGTTTGATTTCTCAAGAGCTGTTTCGGTGTCAAACGAATTCCAGCCTGATTGGCTCGAGAAACAATTTGGATACTCAAGATTGAGTCTCCACCCAACTCGAAAAAGTTGTCATAAATGCCAGCGTTGTCAATACCTAGAACATTTTTCCATATATCTGCAAGCGTAGCCTCAATAGCAGTTGTCGGAGCTGCAAAACTGCCTTCTGCTTCATTGTGTAAGAAATCAGGTACAGGCAATGCTTGTCGATCTACCTTACCGTTTGGAGTCAGCGGCAGGTTACCCATGATGACAAATGCAGCTGGCACCATGTACTCAGGCAGCTTTTCCTTTAGATAGCTGCGGAAGTCACTTGCTTGAATTTCTTGTTTTTCTCCAAGTACGACGTAGGCAGCGAGTCGTTTTACGCCCGGAATATCCTCACGTACGAGGACGATGGTTTCTTTTACCGCTGGATGAGTGTACAGAGCCGTTTCAATTTCACCCAGTTCGACCCGGAATCCTCGAATGCTCACCTGATCGTCAGCGCGACCAATGAAATCTATGTTTCCATCTGGCAGGTAACGAACCAGGTCACCAGTTCGGTACATGCGCGCTCCCGGTTTTTGTGAGTATGGATTGGCTACGAACCTCTCTTTGGTTAGATCAGGGCGCTTCAGATAGCCCCGTGCCAAGCTGTCTCCTGCGATATAGAGCTCACCGGCTACACCAATCGGCACAGGTTTTCGCTTTTCATCAAGGACGTATACCTGCACATTATCTATTGGACGTCCGATTGATGGTGCGAAAACATGAGTAGCTTCTGGCGGAACGGCACCTGCTGTGGCGACAACCGCGTTTTCGGTTGGTCCGTATTGGTTCACAAGAGTAAACGGCATTGTTGCTGGTGGGTAATCGTGTAGCTTGTCGCCACCTGTGAGCATATAGCGCAGCTTCGTGTCGCTAGGCCATTCCAAGGTAAGCAACCTTTCCGCCAATGGCGTTGGCAAAAAGCTAATCGTGATACCCGATGCAACAAGCCAATCTCTGAGTTCCTCCGGTACAAGACGAATTTCTTCAGATGGGAGATAAAGCGTTGCTCCCTTTGTCAGGTACGGCCAGATTTCCCAAACAGATGCATCAAAGGCTGTCCCTGCGATTTGTGAAGCTCGATCATTTGAATCTACGCTGTACGACCGTTGGTGCCAGAAAATGAGATTTAACAAGGCGGCATGTTCGATTTCTACCCCTTTTGGCGTTCCAGTAGAGCCAGACGTATAGATGACATACGCCAGATTCTCTGTTGTCATTGCCATGTTCGGTGCCTCGCTGCTCTCTTCCGAAATGATAGTCCAATCACGGTCCAAGCAGATGAATGATGCAGTTCCTTCCGGCAATCGCCCTAACAGTCGTTCTTGGGTTAATACAACTGGCATATTGGCATCTTTCATCATGAAAGCAAGGCGCTCTTGTGGATACGCCGTGTCCATTGGGACATAAGCACCGCCAGCTTTGAGTATTCCTAGCTGACCGATAAGCATATCGATGGAACGTTCTACGCAGATGCCGACAAGTGTTTCGGAGGATACTCCCTGTTTTTGCAGGTAGTTCGCTACCTGATTCGCTTTGGCATCCAGTTCTGCATAGGTGATCTGCCCTTCTTCGGAAACAACTGCTAATTGATTTGGCAACTCTTGTGCAATCCGTGCAACCCTTTCATGTACGCATGTTTCACGTTCATAAGGTACATTTGTATCATTCCATTGAAGGAGAAGCTGCTCCTGTTCCATATCGCTCAAGAGAGGTATGGCTGTGACCGGTTGCATCGGATTGATCGAAATCGCCTCCAGCAGGTTGGAGAAATGGTTCCCCATGCGCTCGATCGTTGCTGGATCAAAAAGATCGGTGTTGTACTCGAATGTGGCGATAAGTCCATCAGGTGCTTCTACGGTGGTCAAGGTGATGTCAAACTTGGCGCTTACGCCTTCCTGACCTCTGTGGAAAGGCTCGATGCGAATCTGGGACAATTCTTGTACTTCCATCGGGATGTTTTGCAGTACGAACATCACTTGGAACAACGGTGAGTAGCTCAGGCTTCGTTCCAGCTCCAGTTCATCTACCAGTTTTTCAAACGGCAGGTCTTGATGCGCATAAGCTTCCAGTGCGGTCTCTCGTACTTTTGCAAGCAAGTCTCGGAAGGTTGGCTCCCCAGACATGTCCGTACGCATGACCAAGGTGTTAATGAAGAAACCAATAAGTGACTCCATTTCCTGTCGATTTCGTCCTGCGACCGGACTTCCGACGAGGATGTCATTTTGACCACTGTAGCGATAGAGCAGTGTCTGAAAGGCAGCTAGCAAAGTCATGAATAAGGTTGATCCTTCTTCACGGCTAAGCGCTTTTAGATCGGCAAGCAGTTTTTCTGAGAGCCTAATCGTATGCATCGCCCCTTTATGGCTCTGAACGGCAGGGCGTGGACGATCTGTCGGCAATCTCAGAAGTGGTTCTGCATCGCCTATTTGTTTTTTCCAGTACGCCAATTGTTGCTCCAATACTTCTCCTTGCAACCAATTGCGTTGCCATGCCGCATAGTCTGCATATTGCAGCGGCATTTCGGCAAGCTGTGGTGTTTCTCCAGCAGATAACGCTTCGTAGATGGAGACTAACTCACCCATGAATACACTCATGGACCATCCATCCGCAATGATGTGGTGTAAATTGAGCAAAAATACATACGCTTGTTCATCCATGCAAATCAGTTTTGCCCGCAATAACGGCCCTTGATTCAGATGAAACGATTGTTCTGCATCTTCTATGGCGAGACGCAATGCTTCTACTTCTCGCTCCTCTTCGTTCCAGTCTCGTAAGTCGATTCGTTCCAGGTTCCACTCAATATTCGGGTAAATAACTTGAACGGCTTCTCCATTGATATCGGAGAAAGTTGTACGCAAGCTCTCATGACGTTGGATGATCAGCTTGAGACTGCGCTCCCACGCATCGACGTCTAGCTCACCGATCAGACGAACAGCAGATGGGATGTTGTATACGGAACTGTCTGGCAACAGCTTGTCCAAATACCACAAACGTTGCTGTGCAAACGAGAGCGGCAAGTGTTCGTCACGCGACACTGGCACGAGCGGGATGTCAGTAAGACCCGCTTCCCCTTGTAACAATGTCGTAATTTTTTCACTGATCGCAGCCGTTGTCGGATAATCAAACAGCGTACGAAGCGGCATGGCTACGCCAAAAGCTTGACGCATACGGGAAATCGCTTGGGTAGCCAGGAGGGAATGTCCCCCTCGTTCAAAGAAATTGTCGTGAATCCCGACTTGCTCAACGGAAAGCACCTGTGTCCAAATGTTCCCCACTATTTCTTCTGCTGGTGTGCGAGGTGCGACATACTCTTGGTGTGTGGTCAAAAGTCCCCAATCCGGTGTAGGCAGTGCTCGGTGGTCTACTTTTCCGTTGACCGTAAGCGGAATAGCCTCGATCCAGACTATGCCTGCTGGAATCATGTAATCTGGCAATGTCTCTTTCAGATAGAGAGCGAGCTCCTCTGTAGCTGGCTTCTCTTCACCCATTGCAACCAGATAAGCAGCCAAACGATTGTCTCGTACGGTAATGACAGCTTCCCGAATCGCAGAGTGCTTTCTCAATGCGTTTTCGATTTCGCCTAATTCGATGCGGAAGCCGCGAATTTTCACCTGATTATCGATACGTCCGAGGAATTCGAGGTTACCGTCTTGCAAATAGCGCACCTGATCCCCCGTGCGATACAGACGTTCACCTTCCGCTCCAAACGGATGAGTGATAAAGCGTTCCGCTGTAAGCTCTGGACGATTCCAGTAACCGCGTGCCAAGCCTTTTCCACCAATGTACAGCTCACCTGGTACGCCTATAGGGACAGGCTTCAGATTGGCATCTAATACGTAGATGGTCGCATTGGCGATTGGGCGGCCAATTGGCGTGCTCGTCAGATTCGCATCCAAAAGCATCAGTGTAGTGCAAACGGTTGCCTCCGTTGGTCCGTAGCAATTGAAAAATTGACGATGCTTTGCATAGCGAGTGATGAGCTCATTGCTTGGTGCTTCGCCACCGATCACTAATGTTTTCAGATCAGGCAGGTCGGCGTCAGGTAATGCTGCCAGTACAGCGGGCACCGTCATCACAGTTGTGATTTGTTTTTCTTGCAAGACAGAGATGAGTTCAGGGCCTGGCAAGAGCATTTCCCGATCCTCAATGACTAAGGTCGCACCCGAAATCAAAGCCATGACGATCTCAGCAACAGATACGTCAAAGCTGAACGAACATAACTGCAAGACGCGGCTAGACGGTTGGACTTGGAACAAATCGATCAGGTAATAAGCCATATTCATCGCACTATGGTGTTCGACCATTACGCCTTTGGGCAAGCCAGTGGAACCAGATGTGTAAATGACATAAGCAAGATTTTGTTCTGTAATCCCACTTGCCACATCGTAAACAGGTTCATTGTCCAGAGCATTACTGTCAAGGCAAATGACCTGAGCCTTTGTTGTACCCAAATGGTTTGCCAGAGATTGCTGGGTCAACACGATGTTTGCCTGCGAATCCTCGATCATGTAGGCAATACGCTCTAGCGGATGTGCCGGGTCGATTGGAACATAGGCGGCACCTGCTTTCATCACACCGAGAATCCCAACGATCATCTCAGGAGAGCGCTCGATGCAAATCCCGACGAGCGTATCTGGTTTCACGCCTTGGGCAAGGAGATGATGCGCCAATTGGTTCGCTCGCTGGTTCAGTTCGGCATACGTCATTTCCATCTCTTTGTACATGAGTCCGATCGCATCTGGCGCCTTTTTTACTTGGTGTTCAAATGCTTGATGAATGCAAAGCCCGGTTGGATAATCCGTCTTCGTTTCGTTCCACTCGACCAAAACCTGCTCTTGTTCGCTTCCGCTGATCATGCGCACATCAGCCAGAGATTGATCAGGATTTGCTGTCATCGATTGAAGCAGAAGTGTCATTTGCTCTAGGACACGTTCGATACGTTCATGATCGAATCGGTTTTGATCAAAAACGATTTTGAGGACAAATTCTTTGCCAGGGCCACATACTACGGTAAGTGGATAGTTTGTTTGCTCCGCAGAGTCTACATCAGAAATCTGAATACTGCTGTCCATTTCTTTTACAGACTCGTCGATCGGGTAGTTCTCAAAGATAAAAATACTTTCGAACAGAGATGTGTTGCGCTCGAATTCACTCCAACTTTGGATGTCAACCAGCGGCGTGTACTCATATTGGCGAATCTCCAATTGCATTTCTTGCAATTCCCGCAGCCATACCCGAACGGTTTTGCTTGGATCGAGTGTGATTCGAACCGGAAGCGTATTGATGAACAGACCAACCATATTTTCTACGCCATGCAAATCGGCTGGACGTCCTGAACCAGTGGCCCCGAATACGACATCTGCTTCACCACTGTAAGCTCCGAGGATCATTCCCCACGCACTTTGTATTAATGTATTCAGCGTTACCTGATGCTGACGGGCAAATGATTGCAGATGTTCTGTAAACTCGGTTGAGAATCGGATAAAGCGCTCGTCGTAGGTTTTTGGTTCTCCGATGGATTGGAGAGCTTGTCCGAGATTGATTTGTGTCGGTCCGTATATCCCTTTCAAATGGTTGCGCCAGAAGCGTTCCGCAGCTTGCAAGTCTTGACGCTGGATCCACGCAACATACTGGGAAAATGGCTGTACAGCCCCAAGCTGAATGTCTCTTCCATCTGCCAGCGCTAGATAAGCGGCAAACCAGTCTTTCAGGACAAGCGGCAAGCTCCAACCGTCCAGTAATACGTGGTGGAAGCTCCAGATAAAGCGATACGCTTCGTTGCTAATCCTGAACAAAGTCAAACGCATGAGAGGTGGTTCTGTAATGGAGAAGTTCCGCTTGCGATCCTCTTCCAAAAATGCGTCTAACGCTGCCTTCTGCCTATCCGTCGGCAAATGTCGCAGATCTCTTTCATCAACTGTCACCCATACTTGCTTGCGGACAATTTGATGCGGATTGACTACTCCATCCCAGATAAAGGAGGTACGCAGAATAGAATGACGATCGATGACTTTTTGCCATGCTTGCTGGAAAGCATCGACCTGCAAATGATGGATCGTCATGGAGAATTGAACCACATAGTCTCCGCCCTCTTGTTCGTACAGGGAATGGAAAAGCATTCCTTCCTGCAACGGCGTCAGTGGATAGATGTTCTCGATAGAGTGATCTCTACCCACATAGGTGTCGATTGCACGCTGATCCAGACGAGACAACGGGAAGTCGGAAGGAGTATAGCCTCCTGCTTCTTCGGAGCGGCAATGTGCCATAATCTCACGCAAGGCGTCCATATAATCACGAGCAACTGCTTCCACCGTACTTTTCTCGTGGATGTTTTCGTTGTAAAACCAAGTGACATGCAGTTGTTCTCCGGAAATGACGCTGTTTACATCGATTAAATGCGCCCGAATGGAATCAGATGCAAGATTCGAGCCTCTCGATTCAGCAGCCATACCGAACTTAGCGTTAGACGTAACTACCTGATCAAACTGGCCGAGGTAGTTGAAGCTGATCTCTGGCTTCATGCGAGACTTCAACTGCTCTTTCAACTCGTCATCCTGACTTAAGTAGTGCAGGATACCATAGCCAACTCCATTTTGCGGAATGGCTCGAAGCTGTTCTTTGACCGCTTTCAGCAGTTCGCTCCACGGTTTCGTCTGGTCGAGTGTAAGTTGTACAGGATACATACTCGTAAACCAGCCAACCGTGCGGGATAAATCTGCTCCTTCCAAAATTTCCTCGCGTCCATGCCCCTCGAGATGGAAAGATAACGTCTGTTTCCCTGTCCAACGGTGCATCGCTTTTGTTAAGGCAGCGAGTAATACATCGTTTATTTTCAATCGGTAAGGAGAAAGTGTTTCCTGCAACAGGGCACGGGTTTCTCCTGCGTTTAACGAGAATGTTACTTGTTTGGTTGTCGCTTCCGTGTTCTGACTTGATTCATAAAGGTGATCAATCGGGATTGGACTCGCCTCATGATCTTGTTTGAGCCAGTACTCTTTTTCTTGCAGGATGGCGTCTGAATTGGCATACGCGACTAATTGCTCAGCCCACATCTTGAACGAAGTCGTCTTTGCTGGCATTTGTACGTCTTGACCGTTCGCTATTTGATCATAGGTATGTTGCAGATCCTCCAGCAAAATACGCCACGATACACCGTCAACAACTAAGTGGTGAATGACGAGCAACAGTCGGCCAGCCTGCTCTTCGCCCATGTTGCAGTACACGGCTTGTACGACGGGACCCTCTGTGATATTTAGGCTCGCTTGTACTTCTTGGGAGATTTCCTCCAGCCTGGACTCCTGTTCCTGTTTAGGGAGATTAGAAAGATCCACGCTACGGAATGAAACGTTCTCTTCAAGACCTTCCATCATTTGTGTCCACATGCCGTTCTGGTGTGAAAAGCGCATGCGCAACGCATCATGATGGGCCAAAAGGCTCTCGATTGTTTGCTCCAGTACAACAAGGTCTACTGGTTGCTGAACAGTCAGAAGTACCGACTGATTCCAGTGGTGCAGCGACGGTTGATTGGATTCAAAGAACCAATTTTGGATGGGAGTGAGCGGTACATTTCCAGTAACGGCGCCCTGTTCATTTTTCCATTTTGCATCTGTTGCTTGGCTTAAATCAGTAACAACGCGCAGCAATTCTGCAATGGTTTGATTTTCAAAAAGTTGCTTGGGTGTGAAATGAATTCCGGCATGATTGGCTCTTGCGACGATCTGGATACTAAGAATGGAGTCGCCGCCCAATTCGAAAAAGTTGTCGTAGATGCCGATGTTCGCAACGCCCAGCACACTTTTCCAGATTTCCGCCAATTTCATTTCCAGATCCGTTGCAGGTGCTACATAACCGCTGTCCGCCTCATTTCGGGAATAGTCAGGAATTGGTAGCGCCCGGCGATCCACTTTTCCGTTTGGTGTCAGCGGGAAGCTGTCCAACTTCACGAAGGCGGATGGGATCATGTACTCTGGCAGCTTATCCTTGAGATAGGATCGCATCTCGCTGTGAGTAACCTCTGTTTCTTCTGCAAAAACGAGGTAGGCGGCTAGGCGCTTGTCTCCAGGAGTTTCCTCTCTCACCATGAGTACTGTTTCTTTTACAGCCGGGTGGCTCTGCAACACCGTCTCGATTTCGCCCAGTTCAATGCGGAAGCCGCGGATTTTTACTTGGTTGTCGATACGCCCGATAAACTCAATCGTGCCATCAGGCAAATAACGAACCAAGTCACCAGTACGGTACAGGCGAGAACCTCCTTGTGGGTCAAGCGGATTCTCCACAAAACGCTCTGCGGTTAACTCCGGGTTGTTCAAATAACCGAGAGCGAGACCATCTCCGCCGATATATAATTCGCCTGCTGCACCCAGAGGGACAGGTTGTTGATGTTTGTCCAATACGTACACCGTCGTATTGCTGATCGGTCGGCCGATCGGGAAGGAAGTGACGCCTTCCGGAAGCTCCGTGACGGGATTGCAGCAAGTAAACGTCGTGTTTTCCGTCGGGCCATAGCCGTTTATTACCGTGATACCGCCAAGTGAAAGCACCTTGCGTACATGTGACGCGGAAACAACATCCCCACCCACAAGTAGTTGGCGCACGCCACGCAAGTACTCCACCTTGTGGTCAACCATGACCGTGAACAGACCAGACGTCAGCCAAAGTGTCGTCACCTTGTGATTCTCAATCGTCTCTCCCAGTTCATCGAGTGAAGGCTGATGCGGAGGCATCAACACCAGCTTCGCACCATTTAACAACGCACCCCAAATTTCAAAGGTAGCAGCATCAAATGATACGGTAGAGGCTTGCAGGAACACGTCCTCTTCCGTAATAGTCACGTAGTTCGTGTTTTTGATCAGGCGAACAATCCCACGATGGACGACCAGCACTCCTTTTGGTGTCCCTGTTGAACCCGATGTGTAAATGACGTAGGCGAGACTGTCCGCGCTCATATCTACTTGAGGGGCAACGGTGCTTTCATCTGTCCATTTTTCCCCAACAAGGTCGAGATTGAGAATGGCAAGCTCTTGTCCTTGCCACTTGTCAGCCAAATGCTCCTGTGTTAATAAAATCGAAATCTTAGCATCTGCCAGCATGAAAGCCAGACGTTCTTGGGGATACGCCGGATCGAGTGGCACATACGCTCCACCTGCTTTGAGAATCCCGAGCATACCGACGAGCATATCTGACGAACGCTCTACGCAAAGTCCGACAAAAGTACCCGTTTTTACTCCTTGCTTTTGCAAGTAGTTGGCAAGCTGATTGGCTTTTGCCTCCAGCTCGGCGTAGGTCAACTGTTCTTCCCCCGCAACGACGGCGATACGATCTGGGTATTGGGCCGCTGTTTCAGCAAACAGTTGTGGAACGGTTTTATCCCGCGGGTAGTCGCTCGCTGTGTTGTTAAGCTCTACCACCTGTTGATTTCGTTCGCTCTCCCTTAGAAGATCAAGTTTTTCAATCGACTCCTCTGGTTGGGCGATGATAGCCTCAAGCAGATTTTGCAAATGACCAGTCATTCGCTCTATCGTCGATCTGTCGAACAAATCTGTGCTGTACTCAAAGGAAGCCACAAGTCCGTCTGCCTGCTCTCTCATTGTCAATGTGAGATCAAACTTGGAGGTCGTCAAATGCCGCTCAGAATCCAATGGTGTGAGCTGAATGCCGGACGTTACTGCTTCCTCCAGCGGGAAGTTTTGCAGCACAAACATGACCTGGAACAACTGCGAGTGGCTGAGGCTACGCTCCAGCTGTAGCTCATCGACCAATTTTTCAAAAGGCAAATCTTGATGTGCATATGCCTCCAACGCTGTTTCGCGAACGCGTGCCAGTAATTCTGTAAATGTTACATCTCCTGTTACGTTGGTTCGGAGAGCCAAAGTGTTGACGAAGAATCCAATCAAATTCTCGGTTTCTTGACGATTGCGTCCAGCTACCGGACTTCCCACAACGATGTCTTCTTGACCACTATAGCGGTATAGAAGGGTTTGGAATGCAGCCAGCAACGTCATAAACAAGGTAGAATTGGACTCCTGGCTAAGTCCTTTCAATTTGGCGAGCAAGTCCGCAGAAAAGGTCTTGGTGTAAATGGCACCTTTATAGGATTGCACAGCAGGGCGCGAACGGTCTGTCGGCAGTGCTAGAAGCGGCTCTGCTCCACTCAGTTTTTCTTTCCAATAAGTAACCTGCTGCTCCAAGATTTCGCCATCCAGCCACTCACGCTGCCATGTGGCAAAATCCGCATATTGAATCGGTAGCTCTGCTAGCTCTGGTGTTTCTTGTTTGCTGAAGGCTTCGTAATTGGCAAGCAATTCGCGATAGAAGATGCCCATCGACCAACCATCAGAGATGATGTGGTGCATGTTGATCAAGAAGACATACGCGTGATCATCTGTTTGGATCATTGTCGCGCGTATCAGCGGTCCTTTTCCAAGGGCAAATGCTCGGGCAGCATCGGCTTCGGCCAATTGCTCTATCTTTTGTTCTTTCTTTTCAGCGGATAGGTCGCGTAAGTCCAGAATGTCCATTTCCCAGTCCATATGCGGATGAATGACTTGTACGGATTGTCCGTCTATTTCGTGGAACGTGGTACGCAAGCTTTCGTGACGCAAAATGATCGCCTGTAAACTCTTCTCCCATGCCACTACGTCGAGTTCGCCTTGCAAGCGAAGGGCAGATGGGATGTTGTACATTGGACTTTCTGGCATGAATCGATCAAAGAACCACAATCGCTGTTGGGCAAAAGACAACGGCAGATTGCTTTGTCTTGACACAGGCTGAATCGATCCACCAATCGCTTCTTTCTCCCCCAAATGAAGTGCTGCTCCCTGTTCACTCCATGCTGCAATGGTCGGATTTTCAAAAATGGAGCGCACCGTCTGCTCTATTCCAAAAGCCTCTCGTAGGCGTGAAATGGCTCGTGTCGCCAATAGTGAATGCCCACCAAGCTCGAAAAAGTTATCGTGAATCCCCACTTTTTCGACTCCAAGCACCTGCGACCATATGTTGGCAATCAGCTCTTCTACCTGATTGCGCGGCTCCATATAGCCTTTGTCGGAAGCTGGATTTGTCCATTCCGGTTCCGGCAGTTGTTTGCGGTCGATTTTACCATTTGCCGTCAAAGGCATCGCATCAAGGAAAATATAAAATGATGGCCTCATGAATTCTGGCAACTTCGTTTTTGTCCATGCACGCAGATCAGAAGTTTCGAGCGTATTGTCTCCTGAAACGGTAAGATACGCAGTTACATGCTTCTCGCCCGGCTTACTCTCACGGACCATGACCACTACTTCATTCACAGCCGGATGCAAGCTGAGTGCTGCTTCCACCTCACCTAATTCGATGCGGAAGCCGCGGATTTTTACCTGATTGTCGATACGTCCGATAAACTCAATCGTGCCATCAGGCAAATAACGAACCAAGTCACCGGTACGGTACAGGCGAGAACCTCCTTGTGGGTCAAACGGATTCTCCACAAAACGCTCTGCTGTTAACTCCGGATTGTTCAAATAACCGAGAGCGAGACCATCTCCGCCGATATATAATTCGCCTGCTGCCCCCAGAGGGACAGGTTGTTGATGTTTGTCCAATACGTACACCGTGGTATTGCTGATCGGTCGGCCGATTGGGAAGGAGCTGACGCCTTCCGGAAGCTCCGTGACGGGATTGCAGCAAGTAAACGTCGTGTTTTCCGTCGGGCCATATCCGTTAATCACCGTGATATCGCCAAGTGAAAGGACCTTGCGTACATGGGATGCGGAAACAACATCCCCACCGACAAGGAGTTGGCGCACGCCGCGCAAGTACTCCACCTTGTGGTCAACCATGACCGTGAACAGACCAGCCGTCAGCCATAGTGTCGTCACCTTGTGATTCTGAATCGTCTCTCCCAGTTCATCGAGTGAAGGCTGATGTGGCGGCATCAACACCAGCTTCGCACCATTTAACAACGCACCCCAAATTTCAAAGGTAGCAGCATCAAATGATACAGTAGAGGCTTGCAGGAACACGTCCTCTTCCGTAATAGTCACGTAGTTCGTGTTTTTGATCAGGCGAACAATCCCGCGATGGACAACCAGCACTCCTTTTGGTGTACCTGTTGAACCCGATGTGTAAATCACGTAGGCGAGACTGTCCGCGCTCATATCTACTTGAGGAGCAATTGTGCTTTCTTCTGCCCATTTTTCCCCAGCTTGGTCGAGATAGAGAATGGTTAGCTCTCGTTCATGCCACATGTCTGACAAATGCTCTTGTGTCAATAAAATGGAAATCTGGGCATCTGCCAGCATGAAAGCAAGACGTTCTTGGGGATACGCAGGGTCGAGTGGCACATACGCTCCACCTGCTTTGAGAATCCCGAGCATACCGACGAGCATATCTGACGAACGCTCTACGCAAAGTCCGACAAAAGTACCCGTTTTCACTCCTTGCTTTTGCAAGTAGTTGGCAAGCTGATTGGCTTTTGCCTCCAACTCGGCGTAGGTCAACTGTTCTTCCCCCGCAACGACGGCGATACGATCTGGGTATTGGGCCGCTGTTTCGGCAAACAGTTGTGGAACGGTTTTATCCCGCGGGTAGTCGCTCGTTGTATCGTTAAGCCCGACCAGTAGATGCTGTCTTTCTTCTTGACTGAGAAAAGAGATTGAGGACAGGCGTTGTTTCGGATTCTCGACAATTGCTACTAGAATGGATGCCATTTGGTCAAGTGTCCGTTCGATCGCCGCCTGCTCAAAGCGGTCTGTCCTGTACATCATTTTGATGCGAAACTGCTCGCCCGGAATCCCGACAATCGTGAGTGGATTATCGACTTCTTGGAAGTGCTGTACATGGGAGATGGAAAAACCGAATTCCTTCTCTTCTCCTTCTCCCAGCGGATAGTTCTCAAATACGAAAATACTTTCAAACAGTGGTAGTCCACGCGGTACATCCGTCCAGCCCTGGATATCCACCAATGGAGAGTATTCATATTGTCGGACTCTAGATTGCTGATCCTGTAACTCCTTGAACCACTGATCCAGCGTTTGCTCAGGCTCGACTTTCGTTTTCATCGGCAACGTGTTGATAAACATTCCAACCATCTGCTCTACTCCTGGCAGATCGCTCGGGCGCCCGGAACCGGTTACGCCGTAAACCACGCTTTCTTCTCCGCTCAAACGGCTGAGGAGAATGGCCCATGCCCCTTGCACGATGGTGTTGATCGTAACTTTATAAGTTCGAGCTAACTTTAAGAGAGCTTTCGTGACTTCATCAGTCAAGGTTCGCGTCGATTCATGAATCCCTTTTTCCTGCTCTGAATCTCTCAATGGATAAGATTCAAAGGGAAGAGGTGTGGGACTCTCGACGGACGCTAGGAAATCGCGCCAGAACTTTTCAGACTTCGTCTTGTCCTGACGGCGAAGCCAGGAGATATAATCTTTGAATGGCTTTGGCTGTGGAAGTCTCAAGTCTTTGCCTTGGCAGTACGCCTCATAGAAATCGAGGACTTCCTGAAAAAGAATGGGGCTGCTCCATCCATCCAAGAGCAAATGGTGAAAGGTCCAGATGAACTGGTGCACATCTTTGGCCTTTTTGATGACCGTCACTCGCATGAGTGGGGCTTCGCTCAAGTCGAAGCCCGCCTCTTTTTCTTTTTGCAAAAACGATGTCAGCATGGTTTCCTGCTTTTCATCGGTGTGATGTGACCAGTCTTCCTGGTGTATGGAAAAAGGAACACTTTCGAAGACCACCTGAAGCGGCTTCTCTACCTCTTCCCAAAGGAATCCAGTACGCAAAATGGAATGTCTTTGAACCACTTTATTCCAGGCTTTTTCAAAGTTGACGATGTCAAGCTCGCCTGTAAGAATGGCAATGTTCTGCACCATATAGGCTGAACCCTCAGAGTACAGCGAATGGAACAACATCCCTTCTTGCAGCGGGGATAAGGTGTATAGATCGGTAAAATCCCCCATTGGATTAATTCCCCTTTCTTTTCTTCAGCTTGGAGAGAACCTTGTTTAACGCAGTTTGACTCAGGTCTGCATCCTCGAAGTCTTCGGCTTTATAGCTTTGCTTTTCCGCTTGTATCAGTGAACGCAGGATTTCCGTGAAATGATGGGCGAAAGTCTCTACGCTCGCTTCGCTATGCAATGTCTCGCTGTAGAGGAAGCTAAGGTTCAGCTTGCCTTCTGTGACTACTCCTACCACATCAATCAGATGCGCCCGTCTGTTGTCCGGACTGATGTTGGAGCCTCTTTCTCCTGCCGCAAATCCAAACAGGGAATCTCCTTCTCCCGCCTGATTGAATTGTCCCAGATAGTTGAAGCTAATCGGTGGTTGCGGAATAGCCGCTAGCTTTTCGGACACCTCGTTATCTTTCGTCAGGTAGCGCAGGATGCCATATCCAAGGCCTTTGTTCGGAATTTGTTGTAGCTTCTCTTTGACTATTACCAGCGCATTTTCCTGAGACATGTTCTGATCCAGTCGAATCAGGAGTGGATACATGGACGTAAACCAGCCGACTGTACGGGATAGATCGACCTCCGAGAACAATTCTTCACGACCGTGACCTTCAAGGTTGACTAGCAGGGATTGTTCTCCCGTCCATTTGGCATGTGCCAATGCTAACGCGGTCAATAGGACATCATTAATTTGCGCGCGGTAACGGGACGGTACTTTCTGCAGCAGGGTTTCTGTCTCTTCTTCCTCCATAGAAATCGTAATCGTCCGGCAGTTTCCTTCTGTGTTCAACTCACCGTCATGGATTGGCGGTGTAAAGGACACCATCTCGTCTGCTGCAGCTATCCAGTACTCCCTTTCAGCGACAATATGTTCAGAAGATGCGTACTCATTCATTTTTTCTGCCCATGCTTTGTAGGAGGTTGTCTTTGCTGGCAATTGAATCTCTGCTCCCTCCGCAGCCTGCCTATATGCCGTTTGCAAGTCTTCGATCAGCACTCGCCACGATACGCCGTCTACCACCAAATGGTGGATGACAATCAGCAAACGGCCCGGTCGATCATACCCGAGATCGAAGTACACGATCTTCATGAGTGGTCCGTTTTCCAAATTCAGGCTCGCTTGTGCTTGGTGTGAAAGTTTCTCGATTTTTCTCATGTGCTGAGCTGGCGAGATGATGCTAAGATCCTCCACGATGAGCGGTACTTCCGAATCGACTTCTACGTGTGTCTGCTTCCACTGTCCATTTGTGTAGGCATAACGCAGGCGGAGTGCGTCGTGGTGAGCGATCAGGTCGGTAATGGCTTCTCCCAGATGCTCTTCGTCCAATTGTTCGTTCACTTGCAGGAGCATCGATTGGTTCCAGTGATGTGGTGTTGGTTGCTCTTGCTCGAAGAACCATTTTTGGATCGGCAATAGTGGAGCTTCACCTGTTACCATTCCTTGCTCTGCTTCCATTTTCGTGCTTTGGCCTGCAACCTTTGCCAACTCTGCGATCGTTTGATGGTCAAAAAGATTCTTCGGAGTGAGATGGATGCCAGCTTTGTTTGCACGCGCGACGATCTGAATGCTGAGGATGGAGTCGCCCCCAAGCTCAAAAAAGTTATCGTGAATGCCGATACGATCCATTCGCAGAACGGCGCACCAGATTTCCGTCAGTCTTTGTTCGATGAGGTTGGTAGCCTCTGTAAACGAATCAACATCTTGGCTGCGTTCATAGACAGGGACTGGAAGTGCTTTTCTGTCTACTTTTCCGTTTGGCGTAAGCGGCAATTCATCCAGCATGACGAAAGCAGATGGCACCATATAATCTGGAACATGTGCTTTGAAGTGTTGGCGCAGTTCGGCTGTGTCAACCTCTTGCTCCGCTTTCTTGACCGCATAAGCGACGAGCTGTTTCTTGCCCGGCTCATCTTCGCGGACAATGACGACGGAGGCGGCAAGAGCGTGGTGTTTGGCTAAAACGGACTCTACTTCACTTAGCTCGATGCGGAATCCGCGGATTTTTACCTGATTGTCGATTCGGCCGATGAATTCGATCAGACCATCTGGCAGGTAACGAACCAAGTCACCAGTCCGATAGAGTCGTGCCTGCGAATCGGTTGAGAACGGGTTTGATACAAAGCGCTCTTCCGTCAAATCAGGACGATTCAAATATCCTTTCGCCAAACCATCTCCGCCGATGTACAGCTCACCTGTTACACCAATCGGGACGGGCTGCATGTTGCTATCAAGTACGTACACAGTCGTATTCTTGATGGGACGGCCAATCGGGAAAGAACTGATCGACTCAGGCAACTCCGTGACTGGATAGCAGCAAGTGAATGTCGTATTCTCCGTTGGACCGTATCCGTTGATAATCGTGACCCCTTCGATTTCCAAGGCTTTTCTTACGTGAGGAACCGAGACGACATCTCCACCAACGAGTAGTTGCCGAACTCCTGTCAGGTACTCTTTGTGATGATCCACCATCAGGGTGAACAGTCCCGCCGTCAGCCAAAGCGTCGTAACCTTGTGCGTCTGAATGGCTTGTCCCAGCTCTTCCAGGGAAGGCAGATCAGGCGGCATCAGCACCAGCTGTGCCCCATTCAGCAAGCTGCCCCAAATCTCAAAGGTCGCCGCATCGAACGATAC